>NZ_VKAD01000001.1:0-1200000 GCF_008041945.1 Reinekea thalattae
AAGGTATAAGGGCAAATGAAAGCAACGTGTTTGTAGTGTTGTAGTGATGGACAGCCCGCAATGCCCCTTTACCGGCTCGAGAACTCGCTGCGCTCAGACACACTCGCCGATAAACACGCATTGCAGGCCCGTCTTTGCAGTGAATATTTTTACCAAGACCAATGAAAAGGAAACTTGTTAAATAAAGGGGCTAAGAAGGACTAATATCAAAATAATGTATAACGAAGAATCTCATACCAAATATGCTGGTTATCGTTAGCCTAACGCCCGTCTTTGGTTTGTCTCAATGCGCGAGGGTGTCTGAGCGCAGCGAGTTTTCGAGTGCGTTTAGGGAAACCAAGACGCGGCGGTAGAACAGGAAAGGTATCAAGAAAAAGGGTTTGGGTTAGGTTCTTACTTCCAGGTGTCATACCAGTGTTGATAATTATCGAGTTGGCTTTGTTCAGGGAAGCGTTGCTCATGCCAGAGTAATTCGGTGATTTTCGCTAAGCAGCGAGCTAAATCTAATTCATCTTCATCTGGTTTGAAGGTTGCTATTAATTGTTGCCATTGGGGTTCATCTAGTGAAAACCCTTGCGAAATAAAGGCAAGATCAATTAACGGGTCGCCAAGAGCTGCGTATTCCCAATCCAGTAAGTTTAACGATTGTTCTGTTTCGATAATGTTATCGGGGTGAAGGTCAAAGTGACAAAGCACTGGATTTGCCGGAAGGCGATAACGTTCGAACTGTTGCTCTAGCAGTTGTCTCCAATCTTGATTGGCATAAAAAGACGGTGCCTGTAAATGTCGAATTTCTTGTCGGATATCCATCGCGGCGTGTTGTTGGATTTGCGAGCAGGGCACCGTATGGAGTTCTTTGACTAGTTGAATGAGTCGCTCCAAATTTTGGTCTTTTTCAAGATTGAATCGATCTCCTTGAATCCATTTGCTTAAACAGAGGTCATTGTCGATATAAACAATGTTAGGGCTCCACGAATAATTTTGAATAGCCATTAAAATGTCGCATTCTTTTTGACGATTAATCCCTAAGGCTGCCGAGTAGGGATTGTTGATGCGTAACGCCCAAGATTTCAGTTCGCTGTCTAATCGATACACGCTATTTGTTAGACTATGACTGATTCGATGAATTTTAAGGTTTACACCGGTGAAGCAGGCGATCGACTCTAGGTGTTTTCTAAGTGTCATATAAATCTTTTTTGTTCCTTGAAACGTAGGTAAACTATGACTCGTTCTTGCCGGGGTGCCAAGCAACGTTTTTATTATTAGACGTGTGGCTGAGACTGACCCGTTGAACCTGACCCAGTTAATACTGGCGTAGGGAGCAGACAGGCTGTATTTTCCAGCCCCTCTCTTTTTTATTCATTATATTGGATGAATAAAAACGCCGGTATCAATAATCTAATTGATACAGGAAATATTATGAAGCTGTTATTTAAACCTTTCTTATTGTCTTTGCTACTGGCATCGTTTAGCCAAGCACAAACTCTAACCGTTTATACTTATCAATCTTTTACTAGCGAATGGGGTCCAGGCCCACAAATTGAGACTCTATTTGAAGCTCAGTGTGATTGTGATGTCGAATTTATTGGTTTAGAAGATGGGGTATCACTGTTAAATCGATTACGTTTAGAAGGCCAGCAGACCAGCGCCGATATTGTATTGGGTTTAGACGATGCACTTATTGAAGAGACAAAAGCATTAAATTTGTTACAAGCGCACGGCATGACCTTTGAAAACTTAGACCTTCCGTATGCATTTAATGACGACCAATTTGTTCCATACGATTACGGCCATTTTGCTTTTATTTATGATGACCAAAAAGTTACTGACGTACCCAGCTCACTAAAAGAATTAGTTGAAGACTCTGAGCTAAGCATTATTTATCAGGATCCTCGTACCAGTACACCAGGCCAAGGTTTAATGCTTTGGGTTAAAGCTGTTTATGGTGATGAAAGTGCACAAGCATGGCAGCAACTTAAAGAAAAAACCGTCACAGTCACTCCAGGTTGGAGCGAAGCATATAGCCTGTTCTTAGAAGGTAAAAGTGATTTAGTTTTAAGTTATGTGACATCGCCTGCGTATCACATGACTTGGGATGAAACCGAACAATATAAAGCGGCTGAATTCTCAGAAGGGCATTACGTACAAATCGAAATGGCTGCAGCACTTAAAACCAGTAAAGAGCCAGAACTTGCGAAATCATTTTTACAATTTTTGATCAGTACAGAAGCACAAGCTGTTTTAGCCAGCACAAACTGGATGCAGCCTGTACTTAAAGATGCAGAAACACCGGCCGCGTTTGACAAGCTAATCACACCAAAAACAATCTATACGCCAAGCAGTACGGTTTATAAAAATCGTAAGCAGTGGCTACGGGAATGGCGTTCATCGGCTAGCTAAGTCATGACTTTGTTAGCAAGATTGACCACGGGTTTTTTATGCCTAACGTTAATGCTTTGTGGTGCTGGTCTTTACCTGCACCCAGGCATTGGCAGCCCGTGGCTGCAGTATTTTGATTCATGGCTAGTCTCGATCGTCCAATTTTCTATCTGGCAGGCTTTTTTATCTGCATTTTTTTCTGTGTTGATTGCGACTCCTATTGCATGGTTTCTTTCTCGGCAGGCTTTTCGCTTTCAGTGGGTGTTAAAGAGTCTGTTCAATTTATTTTTTATCATGCCGACACTGATTATTATTTTAGCTGTTGTCGCTGCCTACTCTGATTGGATTAATGTTTTTAGCTTAAAAGGCATTTTAATCGCTCATCTTTATATTAACGGCCCCTTTGCTATCCGGTTAATTTGGCAATCACTTGAAAATATTTCTCAAGAAAAATACCAGCTCGGACGGTCGATTGGCTTTAATCAAAAGCAACAATTTTATTGGATTGAGTTACCTGTTTTGTTACAGGCTATAAAACCTGTATTTCTGCTAATTTTCATTTTTTGCTTTAGTAGTTTTACCATTGTTTTAACACTTGGCGGCGGCCCTGCAAATACCAATTTAGAGGTTGCGGTTTATCAGGCGCTAAAACTTGATTTCGACCCAAAAGCAGCGGTTCTTTATGCGTTGATTCATTTTTTGTCGACAGCATCGATCATCTTATTACTCGGTAAAAGAGCGTCATTTAAAATGGAGTATGAACGGCTTGTTAAGCATATAAAGCCAAGTTCAAACCATATGCAGCGGCTGATCATCGGCGTGCTGTTATTGGTCTTGTTGTATCCTGTGACCTCTCTAGTTGCTCAAGCATTTTCTGAGCCGTGGATTGGTTCCTCTCGGTTGTTAGCTGCGTTGACTACCAGTTTTGTGATCGCATTATTCAGCGCCATGCTCAGTATTCTGTTGTCTTTAGGCCGAGCTTTTAGTCAGCAGCGTCGGCTTAATTTACTGTTAGATTATGGCTTGAACATTTTGCCCGTTATGGTGATTACCACAGGGTTGTTCTTATTGGTTTTAAAGTTAGGCATTGCTTTTAAAGTGACGCACCTGTTGATTATTTGGGTCAACGCGCTGATGACCATGCCGTTGCTCGTTCCGATGTTGCGTAATCGAGTCAATGTGTATCAGCAGCGTTATGCCGTTATTGCCACAGCTATTGGCATGCCGTTAGCCACCCAATTTAAGTATATATATTGGCCTGCCATTCGCGGCCAGATACCTTGGAGCGTTGCACTAGCCATGGTGTTGTCGGTGGGCGACTTGGGCGTTAGCGCTATGGTTGGCTCGGTGAATTTTGTCACATTACCTATTTTGATTTATCAGGCGATGGGAAGTTACCAAATGATCTTGGCGTCACAGCTGACGTTGTTGTTATTGGTTATCTGTGCGCTGATTTTATTAGCCGCTGAATGGCTTGGAGAGAGAAAAGCGCATGTTAAAGGTCGATAAACTGACAATCCAACGAGATGCTCAATCGTTTTGTTGGGATTTCCAATTAGCCGAAGGTGAATTATTGGCGGTAGTCGGTCAAAGTGGCGTCGGTAAAAGTACCTTAATTTCGGCATTGCTCGGCTTTCAGTTGCCGTCTTCTGGTGATCTAAGTTGGCATGGTCAACCCTTGACTCAATTATCCGTTGCACAAAGGCCGTTTGGCGTTTTGTTTCAGCAAGATAATATCTTTGAGCATTTAAGTGTTTATCAGAATATCGCCTTTGGCTTGCAAACGCATGGCAAACTAAACGCTGTTGAAAAGCAACAGCTGTTGTCAGCTGCCGAACGTTTCAACCTAAGTTCGTTACTTAAAAAACGGGCCAGTGATTTATCTGGCGGAGAACAACAAAGAGTTGCCTTGGCTCGTGTGTTTTTGCAGAACAAACCCATTCTATTATTGGATGAACCGTTTTCTTCTCTAGATCCGTCGTTGCGTGAAGAGGGTATGGGCTGGGTGCAAGATATGCGCAAAGAGCAAAATTCAGCTGTGATACTGGTGACGCACCACCTCTCAGAGATAGAGCATAAAGTCTCGGCAGTTTTGCATGGACACAGTGCTGATTCATGGCTATTTACAAGACTCTGCTAACTTATCATGATGTATCAGTTAACAGGTTTCGCGACTAGCTCTCTTGCTAGGCGTATTAATTTTTAAGGCGATTTTATGATTAATGTACAGCACGGTAACCAAGGGATTGCTATTCAGGTTGTGACCGAACGTCACTATGACGATTGGCTCGATGATCAGCAACTACAAACTAAAAACTGGCTAACCTTCAGTGGTTTTAAAACACCAGGATACAGCCTGATACCGAATAGTGAAGGTGAGTCGTCCTTTGTTTTGGTGGTTGTTAAAGATACACAAGAAGCGTCGATTTGGAACTTTGCGAACTTGGCGGTTGCATTGCCTGCCGGCGATTATTGTTTCTCTGGCTCGCCATCGCAACAGGCAAACTTTGCTCTCGGTTGGGCATTAGCGCAATATCAGTTCGACCGTTATCTGAAATCTGATAACGAGCAAGCCGTACTGTACATTGAAAATCAATCCTCTTATCAGCAAGTGCAAGATCAAGCCGAAGCGGTGTTTTTAACCCGAAATCTTATCAATACGCCAGCTGCGGATATGATGCCCGAACATTTATCGCAACAGATGCAAACGCTGGCCGAACAATACGATGCAGAATTTGACGAGCTGGTTGGAGAGCAATTACTGGAGCAAAATTACCCAACAATTCATATGGTCGGTCGTGCTTCTGTTCACGATCCTCGATTATTGCAATTGCATTGGGGCGATGAAGATGCTCCTAAGCTAACGCTTGTTGGCAAGGGTATTTGTTTTGACAGTGGCGGCTTAGATCTTAAACCAGCCTCGGGCATGCGTTTAATGAAAAAAGATATGGGCGGTGCCGCGCATGTTTTAGGCTTAGCAAAGTTAATTATGGCCGCTGAGTTACCGGTTCGGCTCAGAGTGATCGTCGCAGCGGCTGAAAATGCGGTGAGCGGCAATGCTTTTCGCCCTGGTGATATCGTAAAAACACGCAAGGGTTTGACGGTCGAAATTGACAACACCGATGCAGAAGGGCGTTTAGTGTTGTGCGACGCTTTAGCCGAAGCCAGCGATGAGAACCCAGACTTGATCATCGATTTCGCTACCTTAACCGGTGCCGCCCGCGTTGCTTTAGGCTTAGAGGTTCCTGGTTTTTACTCAACGGATGATGCCTTCTCTGAGCAGTTACGTGTTGGCGCGATTCAGGCAGAAGACAGTATTTGGCAATTGCCGTTACATCAGGGCTACGCCGACTACATGAAAGGTTCGATCTCTGATCTGGTGAATGCTTCTCCTACACCTTACGGCGGCTCGATTACCGCGGCTTTGTTTTTACAGCATTTTGTTGCCAGCGATAATTGGGTGCATTTTGATGTTGGCGCATGGAATGATCGTGCCCGACCAGGTCGTCCAAAAGGTGGTGAAGCCATGGGTGTTAGGGCGGTTTTTAATGCGCTAGAGGCACGTTACTGCTAAGTGCCGTGCCACATCTGTCAGAGCATCACCGACGCAAACCAGTCAAGCATTGTCTGATTCGAAGGTTTCATCATCGAGTCCGGCAATGTCATTGACAGAACTTCCAGTGTTAGACATTGGGCAAAAAATATCGACCAATAGCGATCAATCTGACTACTTATCTGCGAAATGTCGACTAAACTTATTTGACTTTGAAGATCCTTGGTAACCCGATGTCCAGAATGATTCAAAAATATCTCAATCTAGCAAATCTTGTTAAATTCCTGATCTATCTGTTTATTGCAGTCATAATTATGGGGCTGTTGTTTATGGGTTCTCGTGGCGCCAGCGCGCCAGCACAGAGCAGCTCTACTCATAACCCGTTCATCCAGCTAGATCATCAATTTATGCGTCTTGGATTATTGCAGTCGGTACCTACGTCAGTAACAGATTCTGAGGAAATCGACCGATTTGCAGAGGTTGAGCGGTTACTCGCAGACATTCAGCGTATGGAGCTCGAGTCTAAAGTTCCGAGCACCCTATTTGTAAACTTCTCTGACTCGGTACAAAATCTTGTTGATGAATGGCAATTGTCCGAGATCAATGGTCGCGTGCTGATACGGCCGGATTATTTAGTCGCTTATTTTGTTGCTCAAACACAGCTGATAACAGCCTTAGAACAGGATCTTATTAGTCGCCCAACTGCGATTGAAACCTGGCTAGCCAACCACCAACAAAAGATCACGGTGTTTCTGATTAGCCTGTTTGTTATAACCTGCTTATTGGTGCTGTTTATCTATCGTTCTATTCAGTCGCGCAGTCAATTACTTGAGTCCATTCTTAAATCTCATCCAGATTATATCAGTGTTAAAAACTATAGCGGTCGCACCGTATACTCAAATCATCATGGTCGTAAGGCGATACAAGGCGCAACAACGGTCAGTGAGCAGGCCGATTATCAATGTTGGTTACGTCAGCAACGTAAAACCGAGGCTGGCAATTTCGACAAAGAACAGCAGATTATGCGTCAGCAAGAACCCGAGCAAAATTATGAAGATTGTGTTGATGATAAAACCGGTAAGGTAAGCCATTCCTTGCTGACTCGCATTCCGTTTCGAGGCTCAGATAACTACTTATACTTGACGACCATTTATCAGAATGTCACTGATGTCGTATCGCTGAAGAATGAAACAGAACGTAATGCTCGTCGTCTAGAAAGTATTTTTGAAGTATCGAATGAAGGCTTGTGGGAGTGGAACGTTCGGACGAATGAAGTCGGCTATGACGCTCAGTGGGAAAAAATCACTGGCGTTTTTGCCTCTGAAAATCACTTTGAGGCATTTGATCGATGCATTCATGACGAAGATCGAGAAAAGGTTCACGCTCAATTAGCGGCGTTACTCGAACGTAATGAACCATTCAATTTAAAGTATCGAGTTCATCGATCAGATGGCGAAATGATTTGGATCTGGGATCGCGGAAAGATAGCCGAGTTTGATGAAAACAATAAACCTCTGCTGGTTGTCGGCATTATGCAGGACATCACCCAAGAGAAAATTAACCAAGATAAAATAGAGCGTTTGGCGTTTTTTGATCCACTAACCGAGTTGCCTAATCGAGCATTATTTAAGCAGCGCTTAAATCAGTCGATTGAATTGCATGCTCAAAAACACCACTACGGCGCAGTACTGCTTATCAATCTAGATCGCTTTAAATTAGTGAACGACACATACGATCATCAGGTGGGTGATGAACTCTTGATCGAAGTTGCACAGCGAATTAAGCGACAATTACGAGCTGAAGATACTGTCGCTCGTTTTGGTGGTGATGAATTTGCGGTTGTCTTGCAGCATTTAAGTGCCGACGAAAAAACTGCCAAAGCGCAAGCACTTGCAATGGCCGAGGTTATAAA
Organism: Reinekea thalattae; assembly: GCF_008041945.1. NCBI lineage: Bacteria > Pseudomonadati > Pseudomonadota > Gammaproteobacteria > Oceanospirillales > Saccharospirillaceae > Reinekea > Reinekea thalattae. The sequence goes on from NZ_VKAD01000001.1 coordinate 7,845, forward strand.
TGACGCCTTAACGGAAGTGTACTATTTGCCTTATGAAGAAGGTAAAACTCATGTCGAGCACTTTATCTCCAACAGCATTGGTGGTGTGGTTTATAACTCTAAACAGTTTAGTGTTAACAGCTTAGTGCAGATGGCTGATGTAGCGTTAACAAAAGCACAGCAACACGAAATGGACAGCAGCGTCATTGTGGGTGCAGAAATTCAACAGTCGCTTAACTTTGAACAGGATATGAAGCGCGAACTGCGCAGTTCGATTATTGACAATCGATTTATTGCTTATTATCAACCTAAGCACGACAGCGACCAAAATATTGTCGGAGCCGAAGCACTAGCGCGTTGGCTGCATCCGAACAGAGGTGTGGTGTTACCAGAAGTGTTTATGAAGGTGGCTGAGCAGACCAATTTAATTGCCGCCGTTGGTGACATCATGTTGAAGCAGGTTTGTGAGCAATTACAACGTTGGCAACAACAAAGTCATACTAAGCACTTAAGCTTGTCGGTTAACGTCAGTGCTAAGCAGCTTCGGCAAAAAGACTTTGTCGATCATTTTGCCGCAACGATTGGTGCTTATAGTATTGATCCTTCATTATTAACATTAGAAGTTTCAGAGATCGGGTTAAGTGATGACATTGAATCGATCGTTGAAAAGCTTCATCGCCTCAAACAGCAGGGTGTTCGTCTATGTTTAGATGATTTCGGTGCGGGTTATGCGTCATTGAATTATTTAAAAGAGCTACCAGTTGATGAAATCAAAATTGATCGCAGCATTATTGAGCAACTGTATTATTCCGAGAAGTCGGTGGCACTGATTAAGTCTGCGTTACACTTGGGGCAGAATTTCCAATTGACCGTTATTGCAGAAGGTGTTGAAAATCTAGAGCAGCGAAATCAGCTAATTCAATTAGGTTGCCAGTATTTTCAAGGTTTTCATTACAGTGAAGCCGTGTCTATTACGGAGTATGAGCAACTGCTCTCACAATAATGCTTAAATGCTTATCGTTTTTTAACTAGTTAATAGTTAATAGCCTTATAAATAGCTAACTAACTAACTAACTAAATAAATAAATAACGAAATGATAAAGTAACGAAATAACTAACTAAAGTAGATAGACCGCGAGGCATTAAAGGCCGTCGCGGTTTTTTTTGATTTAAATTTAACCAGTCGTTAACGGCTTGCCACCAACTGCCGAGCATCTCTTTTAGCCAGCCATGCCAAAAAGCCAAAGGCTGGAAGGTTCATAAATAGGCCGTACATGAGTGGTACAAACGCCAACTCAGGTGTATGTAATATTGCCAGTGCCACCATCATGGCGGTGCCAGCATTTTGTACGCCGACCTCAATCGCAATGGTGCGTCGTTGTTGTTGGTTAAGATTAGCGCGTGCGGCAATGCCAAAAGCAATGATCAGCGAGCCAGTGGCGAGCAGTAATACGGCCAAGCTGTTTAGACTGAATAGCGCCTGTACTACGTTCAGATTCGTTGCCATTAATGCAAATACAATGGCGATCATTGCGCCCGTTGCGATGCGTCGAACTATCGGTTGGACGCTGTTTGACCAAGAAGGCGCCATGCGCCGAATGATCATGCCGGTTGATACCGGTACAAGGGTTACTAACGCCAGTTGTTTCATTAGAGTTATTAAAGGTACCGCAAAGGTCGTTGCGCTATCCGCTGTTACAGCAAGGTAGCTGTAAAATGCTAAGGGTAAAATTATTGGCGAAAGTAAGCTGGTTAAGCCTGTGAGTGTCACGCTTAAGGCAATGTCACCGCGCGCTAAAAAAGAAAACAGATTCGATGTTGCACCGCCAGGGCAAAGTGAGACTAAAAATAATCCTGCTGCTGCCATAGGTGATAGTGGCACAAGTGTGATGATGGCTAGAGCCAGTAACGGTAGAAAGGCGATCTGCAAAAGCAAACCTAACAGCACGGCTCTAGGCTGTAGAATAATGCGTTGAAAATCTTTTACGCTTAGGCCAAGGCCCATCGCAAGCATGATGGCAGCGAGAACCACGGGCAGTAAAATTTGAGAAACGAATAGCGACATACGTACTTCCTTACTGTCGATGCAATGAATTTAAGATTAGATGCATGAGCGAGCTTAACGCATAAATCAAGGCTAACGATTGATTTGGCTTTGCGTATTGATAAGTATCTAACTAGATCCACTTTTGCACTGGTGCTTTACTCGTAATTTCTTTACATTTGGCGCACTTTTTTCTGACCGACAAATACTCCTTTATGAATTCGACTCATGCTTGGTGGCTTGCCGCTCGCCCTAAAACTCTGCCCGCCTCGGTTAGCCCGGTCATTTTAGGTTCTGCGCTGGCGTATTTTCATGGCCAGTTTGACGTATGGCTATTATTGCTGGCGTTGATTTGCGCTGTGGCGTTGCAGGTGGCGGTGAATTTTGCCAACGATTATTTTGATCACGCCTCTGGGGTCGATACCGAACATCGGCTGGGCCCTGTGCGCGCCAGTCAGAGCGGGATGGTTTCTGCCGCCGCAATGAAAAGGGCGCTGGCGTTGGTTTGTAGTATTGCGTTGCTCTCGGGCTTAGCGCTTTGCTGGTTATCGTCTTGGGCGTTAGTGTGGTTTGGTATTGCAGCGATGGTCGCCGTCTTTATATACAGTGGCGGGCCTTGGCCATTGGCGTCTCATGGTTTAGGAGAGGTGACTGTTTTTTTATTTTTTGGTTGGCTTGCGGTTGGCGGTAGTTACTTTGCACACAGCCAAGCGATAGGTAGCCTTGTTTTAGGCTTTGCCTCGGTAGCCGGGCTGATCAGTGCTGCCATTATGCTGGTCAATAATATACGTGATATTCCAACCGATAAGGTGGCAGGCAAATACACTTTGGCAGTGATGCTTAGCGAAGCTCGTGCGCGTATGCTTTATCGATATTTGCTCTGGTTTGTGATTGGCCTACATTTAGCGCTTGTCTCCTTATTAGGCATTGTCCTTATATTGCCGTTGCTCTTGTGCGCGCCGTTGTTTCGTCGGCTGTTTCAGCTGTCGTATCAATCTCAAGGTCAGGAGTTGAATGCGCTGTTGGCGCAGACGGCTAAAACCGAATTGGTTTATTGCCTATTAACCAGTCTATGTCTAGTTCTACTACCAACGTTGCCGTAGTTAGGTGGCTTTAGCCCTCTGTGAGCTCCTGCTATTTGAATTGTCATTGAGCTATTTGAATTGTCATTGAATAGTCACATTCGATTAGGTGACAGTGACGTGTCACCTCTAAATACCGTCAACGGTATGTCTATACTTTGAAGCTAAAGTTAGTAGCAAATCAAAAATATTACCCAGCCAGAGTTTTTTAGCAGAAGTCTGCTAGCTTTTACGTAAAAAAATCCCTTATCAGCTTGCTATGACGGTTTTATTAAAAAGCGCCAGTTATTGGTGCTGAGCCCAGTAAACAAGCGCCTTTGCGGTGCGTTTTTGGCTTTGGTAATAGTCGTAATAGCTAATGATTCTGAGAAAAATTGTCAATAGTTCCCGTTTTCTTACCTCGTTTACAATAAATTGACAAACTGACGAATAAATATAAAACGGTATTGAAAAAAAGCCCTATGTTGTTGATTTTTTAGACAATTATCCGCTTTATCGTCTTAAAACTGACATATTAGGGCTTTTTTTTTCTAAAAAAAATCAAGTGATCGCCTCAAAATAACGACAAAAAGGTTCTTTCTTTACCTTAAGATTACAGTTTGAAGTAAAACGAAAGTTGAAAAGCATTGTTGCAAAAGTTTTGTGGTGGTAGATTGGCTTCGCTTTCGATTTAACTCGGCTACAACTTTTTGGGAAGCCGTATAAGAGTTAGATACTTACTATCAACCAAAAAATGGTGAAATCACTATGAAAAAACTAGCACTTTCTGTTGCGGTATCTTCTATCGCACTTGCTGCTGTAGCTGCTCAAGCAGGTACTGTTTATGAAAAAGATGGCTTGTCTTTAGATATTTCTGGTCAGATTGCTTTTGAAGCAGTTAGTAATACAAGTACTGATGTTAACGCATTCAAAACTGACGATCTTAACCTTTTCATTGAACCAAGCCTTGCTCTAGAGAGTGGTACTGTATTCGGTTACTTCGATATTGAAGCGGCTTCACCTACTGAGTTTAATACTATTGATGAAGATAGTGGTGATACGGTAGAGACCTCTGCAAACCTTCTTCAATTAGATGATGAATACTACCTAGGTTACCAAACTGGTGCTTTAACTGTTAAGTTCGGTAATGTTTATGCTGCTTCTGATGATTTCTGGTTCACTAACGAATTAGATTCAGATGTTGCTATTCAAATTCCTGACAACATTTCTGACGAAACGTTGAAAGTTTCTTACGCTGCTGATGCATTCACAGTAATCGGTTCTTACGATTTCTCTGACGCTGAAGATGCAACAGCTTACGCTGTATTCGCTTCTTATGACGTTGCTGGCGCTACCATTGCTGGTACTTATGAGTCTATCGAAGACGCAGAAACTGCTTACGGTGTTGCTGTTGCTTACAGCATGGACGCAATCGGTGTTGCTGCTCAATACTCTGCTGAAACTGAAGGTGAAACTTCTGGTATCGATCTAACTGCAAGCTATAGCATATCTTCTGAGCTATCAGTAGCTGGTGGTTACGGTATGGCTGATGAAGTAAATACATACTACGTTAACACTTGGTATGACCTAGGTGCTTTAGACTTCTACGGTGAAGTTTATGGTAACGATGCTGACGATTCTGAAATCGGTTACGTTTTCGGTGTTGATCTAGACTTCTAAGTCGAATAGTTAATCTAACCACTTAATGCTTTTAATTAAGCTGGTTAATTAACACAAAGGTGGCTCAGTATTTATTACTGGGCCATTTTTTTTTGTTAAACATTCACTTATTTATTTGCTCCCTAGCTTTCTGCTCTTTCTCTTTCTCAGCCCTAGGCACAACTGCTTTTTAAAGCGAGCTTTTGGCAGAGAAACCACTATTTTATTGTCGTGCAATTATTTGAGTGTCGAGTCCGCGTTTGTCGGCGTTTTATAAGCCTTAATTTGGTCATTTTTTTATAACCCTACTGGAATAATGACGGGTTTGCTGCTACGCGTTGCGTCAGTTAAATAGTTATTTTTGGCTACAATGATGTAAAACAAAGAAAATAGTTTCAGCTATTTGTAAATGGCATCCGAGGGTGTTAGTTTAACCGCAACGGCTTATTACGTATTTTGATAATACAAAATACGTTGCAGTTGGGCCTCATCGCCTGCTGATTATGGCGTGGCGGTTTTTATATATAATAAAAAATTCAACCTTAATTGTTAGGAATTGATCATAATGAAAAAATTAGCACTGACTATTGCTGTTGCTGCCATTGCTGCGACTGCTGCTCAAGCAAAAACTGTTTATGAAGAAGACGGTATGAGCTTAGACCTTACCGGTGAAGTTGCATTTGAAGTTGTTCGTGATGAGAAAGATGAGTCAACAGTTGACTATAAAACTGATAATGTCGACCTTGAAGTAAAGGCTGCTTACGACCTAGAAAATGGTGTCCAAGTTTATGGCTTCTATGCATTTGAATTTGCTAGCTGGACGGAAGAAAATGTCTCTAGTGATGACGGTGTTCCAGAAGATGAATTGAAGGATGCCCTAATTGATCATTACATCGGTGTAAAAGTTGGCGGCCTGCATGTACGTTATGGCGACCAAGATTTAGCTGTTGATCAATTTGGAATCACTGAGGAAAAAGATTCAGACTTAGCTTATGAATCTGTACTTGGTGCAGATGACATTGATGGTGGTTCTGCTGAAGTATTGGTCGTTGAATATAGCGGTGATAGCTTTTATATTGCAGCCTCTACAGATTTACCTGAAGGTGATCCAAGTGATGCTACTGCTTATGATGTTTTTGGTAAGTATAAAGTTGCAGATATTACTCTTGGAGCAGTTTTTGCGGTTCAGGATCAAGATGGAGAAGACGGTGATGATCCGCTAACGTCAATGGGCGGTAGCATCGAGTGGAAAGGCATTGATAGTCTTAAGCTTGCAAACCAAACTACCTATAACCAAGATAGTGAAAATATAGGTACAGACTTCTCTTTTGAGTATGACTTTTCTTCAACCTTCGATATTGGTGGTGGTTTAGGGTACCTTATTCCGGGAGATGAAAGTGCTGAAACTACATACTATTATGTAAACTTAGATTACGATTTACATAAAGATGTAGATACTTATGCTGAACTGTTTGGTGAAAGCAACGATGACGTTGATACTCAGCTAGGCTTCGTTGTTGGCTTATCTGTCGACTTCTAAGTTATACCTTTAACAGCCAGGCTTCGGCCTTGCTGTGATTGATAAAGCGACCTTTGCTATCTATCGCAAAGGTCGCCTATCCGGCACGGATAATAGTGGTTAACCCATTATTGAGCGTTTACCGCTTAAACTAGAATTTTTAGATACAAACCTAATTTCTAGAGTGCCTACAGCTTTCTTTCAACCTGGTGCTCTGTGTTATTTGTCGGCCTGGTTGAGCTGGCAAATGGTTGCTCCGGTGGCCGGAGTGACACACTGAGAAGTTTAACGCTTTGCTTCTTAGGTTTCCCAAAGTCGATTAGCGGCGAATTTCAGGCTACTTTCAATGGCCACTTGAAGTGGGGCTGATGCCGCTCTTTTTGTTCCTATTATCTATCCTTTTTGCCATCGGCAACTTTTAATAATCTTCCTTCTCTTTTTCAAGTCCTTGATTACTATTGTTTGTGTTGTTTGTGTTGTTTGTGTTGTTTGTGTTGTTTGTGTTGTTTGTGTTGTTTGTGTTGTTTGTGTTGTTTGTGTTGTTTGTGTTGTTTGTGTTGTTTGTGTTGTTTGCTTTGTGGTGTAAATTGGCGTGTAAAGAAGGTGTCACATCTATCATTTAGAGTCATCTTAGATCATACTTAGCTCAGAAATATACAGTTGTATATTAATTGGTTTTCCATCTATTTTGATAGATATGCTTTTAGGTTAGGAGTTTATTGTGGCAGAGACAATGCCGAGATACGGTTTTAGAGAAGAGTTGGCTAACAGCCTTACCCATGGACTAGGGGCTTTTTTAGCGATTATTGGTTTGGTAGCAATGCTATTGGTATCAGTCGGTGATGGCAGTGTTTGGAAGGTTGTGTCTGCTTCTATTTACGGCGCTGCACTCATTGCGATGTTTTTAGCGTCAACGCTGTATCATTCCGTTCAGGCTGAAGGCGCACGTCGGGTTCTACGGCAGGCCGATCACTTAGCGATACTATATTTAATTGCCGGTACCTACACGCCATTAACGCTGGTGACCTTGAGTGGTGCTTGGGGTTGGTCATTATTTGGTGTTATTTGGGGCTTAACTCTTATTGGTACTGTGTTGCAGCTATCACCAGCGCGCCATGTTAAAGCGCTTATGGTAACGCTGTATTTGATCATGGGTTGGGTCGCCGTAATTGCAGCCAGACCTTTAATCGCCAATATGGATGCAACAGGGCTAGCACTGATTGTTGGCGGCGGCTTAGCCTACAGTGGTGGCGTTGTGTTTTACGTTAATAAAAAAATTCCATTCAATCATGCCATCTGGCACTTATTTGTCATGGCGGGTGCATTTTTACATTACTTCGCCATTCTCTTTTACGTTCTTTAGTTCATTAAACCTTTCTTAATTAAGCTTTCTTTAGCTTATAAAACACAGCTATATCGGTTAAGCGCAGTTAATCCCGTTAGATGGGATTAACTGTGTCGCCTATGTTTCGTTGCTGTTCGTTTTTTAATCATGTCGTTTGAGCTTTTATCTGTTTGCCGAAAGAAGGGTATCGCGAAGCTCGCCCAACAGCGTAAAATTTGAAACAATAGAGTAGATAACAGAGTTAGGGTTTTACGTGTGAGCAAGAAAATAAAAGTTGGCTTGGTCTTTGGTGGTCGCTCTGCGGAGCATCAGGTTTCGTTGCAGTCTGCGCAAAGTATTTTGTCGGCTATTGATAGCGATAAATTCGAGGTTGTTAAAATCGGTATTTCGGCAGAAGGGACTTGGCTATTAAATGATTCTGCGGATGTCTTTTTAAATGGTGATGATCCAGAAAACATAGCATTAGCAGAAACGGCTAAGCCTGTTGCTCTTGTTGCAGGTGAATCCAATGGGGCACTAAAACCACTGACAGAAACCACTGTAAACAACTCGACATCGCTGGATGTACTGTTCCCCATTTTACATGGTCCTTATGGCGAAGATGGCTCCATTCAAGGTTTAGCTAAGTTAGCTAATATTGCTTGTGTCGGTAGTGGTATTTTGAGTTCGTCGGTTGGAATGGATAAGGACTTCACTAAGCGAATTCTGATACAAGCGGGTATTGCTGTTGCTGATTTTATGACATTGAAATCGGCTTATTTCACTGAGGATGATGTTCAGCGCATTGAGGCGACATTTAATTATCCAGTTTTTATTAAGCCGGCCAATATGGGATCGTCGATCGGCGTAAGCTGTGCTCATAATCGTGAGCAGTTGTTAGATGCAATTCAATCTGCGTTTAAGTACGACAAAAAACTTTTGGTAGAACAAGCGATCAAAGGGCGCGAACTAGAATGCGCCGTGTTAGGTAATGATCACCCTCGTGCTTCTGTTGTCGGTGAAATTATAGCAAGTGATGGCTTTTATGATTACGAGTCCAAGTACATCGACGCCAATGCCGCTAAGTTAAGCTTGCCAGCAGATATATCTGAGCAGTTAAGTGAACGTATTCAACAAACCTCGTTGGCGGTATTTAAAGCCCTAGAGTGCCGCGGTATGGCGCGAGTCGATATGTTTGTTACTGATGATGAGCAGATTATTATTAACGAAGTGAACACCTTGCCCGGCTTTACTAAAATTAGTATGTACCCTAATTTGTGGGCGGCCAGCGGCTTAAGTTATACCGACTTAATCAGTGAATTAATTGAACTGGCTATTGAAGACTATCGGCCTTAGGTTTCATTCAATTTCTGGCTGATTAACGCAGAGATTATCGAGTTGTGATACGTCCGCCTTTGCGGATAAACGAGACGGCTCGGTATTCTCTGTCGGTCTTAAATGATGAACCATTAATAGTTAAAAAACAGTTCGGAAAGCATTCTTGATTCGCCGTAATATTGGGTGCATCGGTAATGAACTTGGCAAACTTGATGCTGTTCATCTTGCCTTCAATATCGAGCAAAATTTCTTGCATTTGTTTCATGCTTTCTTGTGCCTGTCGCGCCTTGTGTTTTTCATCTGCGGTGGCGCTGTTGTTTTCTATTTTTGTTTTTACCAACATGTAGTAGGCCTTCATTTGGGCCATTTTTTTAACTCGCTCGGTGTGCAGGCGTTTAAGATGTAAAGCCTGTTCGAGATCATTACGGGATGCGCCTACCTGAATTCGAGTATGAACATAGGCTTGGCTGCCGAGCACCTTTGCCGTGACCGCCTGACCCGCGACAATGTTGCCGCCAACAAGGTTGCCTTTACCACCTGTTTGGCCCAGCTGAATAATGTTGCCAGCGTCCAAGTCTGAATTGAATGAGTACTCTCGAATGATGATGTCTTTCTTTGCTTCAATAGCGGCAAGGTTGGCGTAGCGGACTTCAACGGAGCCCTGAGCCGTGAGTCGGCATTCCGACTGGCCGCCTTCTTGTTCGCGTAAATCAATATTTCCTAATGCGCCACCGCCGATATGGATGTCATTGCCTGCACTAATTGTCGCAGATTCAACTGAACCTTTAATAAACACATCGCCGGTGACATCAATATTAATGCCGCTCATGACATCGCCTCGAATATCGAGCGAGCCGTCAAAGGTGATGTGTCCGGTATTGAGTCCGACATTGTCGAATTTAAGCGTTGGGTCTACTTTTGCGCCATCGCTTAAAATAATTGGGTGGCCAGCAGTGGTGGACACTAGTACTTCTGAGTCGGCGTCGGACATTGCAACACCTTGCATATCTTCGGCAAAAGGAATCGACTTACCAGGTGTTGGCTGAATTATTTTGCCATAAACGTCCATGCCAACTTGGCCATTGGTCGGAGGGTGTCGGCGTACCAGTGGCGTACCTTCTTCAACAGTTAAATAGTCTTTACCTGCTAGAAAATCGACGCGACCGGAAGCGTCTTCTTTGGGGCCGTTTTGAGCTTCTGGTTCGTCGCCGATCAATGATTCAAAGCGACTATTACGGCCCATTACAGCCTTTTTACCTGTCGCAACGACGGTTTTGGCAGGTTTTGTCAGTGTTTCCAGTGCTTTTAGTGCGCGACCATTGATGCGTTTTTGGTCGATTTTAAGGCCGATAAGTTGTTGCAGTAAGGTCTTGGCCTGAATCGGAGTGCCGCCTTTCGCGGGTTTGACTTTAATTTGAACGACCATCTTGTCATTCGAGACTTTAAAATCCCATTCGGCGTCTAAGCGTGTTGCGAACAGTGTTTCAGTTGGTATTCCTTTTGCGAAGTCAGCAAGTAGCTTTTCCAGTGCCGTGAAGTCAATATCCCAATCGGCAATGCCATGCTCAGAAATCATGCGCGTTAGAATGTCCATTGAGAGTTCTAAAGGCGAATCTGAGGGCGTCAGTGCTGCGTGTGCAACACCGAGATCCTGACTGACCTTTAGCTCAAGGCTCATATTGGCAGATGTGTTTTTCTTATTGAGTATGGGCATAGTTACAACTTATGTCGTGTTGTTACTTAATCTAAGGCTAACAGTGAAAAAATTACCAGTGTTAGCCCAGTAAGTATCATTATTTTAGCTTTTATATAAATCGTCGAATCGTCGTATCGCGAGTGATTAGGCCGCAGGCTACTGTTCTTCTATTATTGTTTTTTTCTTTTTGATCGGGGCAAAACCACCTGTTTCTGGTTGGTTTGTCGCCTGCCGACGTTTGCCGATATTTTTGCGTTTACGTGCTGCGTGTTTTTCGGCTTTTACTTTCGATTCGTTTTTCTTATCAGAGTTCCGTTTTTTTGTATTGGCTTTTTTAACGCCGACAGGCTTGCCGTTGGCTTTAACATTTTTAGGGCCCGTGTATTTAGCTTTTAAAGGCTCAATTTGGCGTCGCTCAAAGCGAATTTTAAGGTAGCGCTCAATACTCGACATTAACGAATAGTCGAACGAATTTACTAAGCATATCGCCAAGCCGGACTCGCCAGCACGGCCGGTGCGGCCGACACGGTGAACATGTTCGTCGCCACTTTGTGCCATATGGTAATTGATAACCAAATCGACACCCTGAACATCTAAACCACGAGCGGCTAAGTCTGTAGCGACGATAATATCGACCACGCCTTCACGGAATTTAGCCATGACTTTGTTGCGATCATCCTGAGCGATTTCACCATGAAGGCTTTCGACGCGCAGCTTATGATAACGCAGCAGATTGTTTAATTGTTGAGCAGCGGCACGTGTTTTCGTGAAAACGATGGCTTTTTCATATTTTTCGTTCGTTAGCAGCCAGTGGGTTAGCTTTTCTTTATGCTTATCGTCATCACTGAGAATCACTTGCTGAGTGATGTTAGGTTGCAAGCTGTCTGTTTCAACCTTCACCAACTTGGCGTCGTTTAATAGCGTGCCGGCAATGGCTTTAACACCGCGATGTCGTAACGTTGCTGAAAGTAGCAGGCTTTGGTGCTTAGTTGTGCAATGTTCAGTGATCGCCAGTACTTCGTCTCTAAAACCCATGTCGAGCATGCGGTCGCATTCATCTAAAACTACAGTTTCAATGTCTGATAAATCGACGGTTTTGCTGTTCAGGTGCTCAGTTAGGCGTCCTGGTGTTGCAATGATGATGTGCGGGTTACGTCGCAATAACGACGCCTGGTATTGAAATTCTTGGCCGCCACGAATAATGACCGATTGAATAGCCGAAAATTGACTGAGTGCATCGCAGTCTTTTTTGACCTGCTGAGCCAGTTCGCGTGTTGGAACCATAATTAATATTTGGCTGCCTGCTTGGTTATTCGGCTGGCTGATCAGCTTGTGCAATACAGGGATCAGATAGGCTGCGGTTTTGCCGCTGCCAGTTTCGGCGCTGATAATTAAATCTTGACCTTGAAGAGCAAAGGGAAGGCTTTGCGTTTGCACCTCGGTGGCTTGTGTCCATTGAAGGGCATTAATCGCTTGGATTAGTTTTGGGTGCAAATTGAGTGATTCGAACAAGAAGGGTGACCTCAAAAAGTGTGCAGGTTGCAATGACCCGTGTCATGCGGTTTTCATGCAAGTTTAACATGATTATGAGGCTAAACTCACTACTGAGTCTTATTTGTGCGCTTTATCGCGCGGCGTTTTGGCTGTTTTGGCGTCCATTTAAGAGGGTAAAACAATGACCTGTTTACCGAGCCGGTTTTGTAAGCTATTCAATAGTGACCGCTATTGCAGGGCGATCAGCTGATAGGAAGCTAATTGATGACCAAAAAGCTAATTTTTGTACATGGCCGTTCGCAAAAACCGACCGAAACCGAGTTGATTGAATTGTGGTATAGCGCTATACGTCATGGCCTTGCGCGGGATTTTTCTCAATCGTCGGTGAGACAATTCGACAGCATCGACAAAGACTTTGTTTACTATGGCGATCTGTCTAATCAGGTGCTTAATTTGCCACCAGAAAATATAGATTCCCGTTTCGAAGCATTAGCCACGCTCAAAGGTTACAGTAAAGCGCAATTTAATCGGCAGACGTACCTGCAGGTTGCCAATGCGGGTTATTTTAAAGATGCCCTAGCGGATACCTTCTCTGCGGTGTTGGGCAAGCTGCATTTGGCTGACTTTCTTATCAATGCCGTGGCTCCTGATATGGCCGAATATTGGGGTGGCGAAACCTATTATGGTAACGACATTCGGGCGCGAATGACTCAGGCGTTAACATTCGCCTTGGACAGTGCGGACGATGTTATCGTCATAGCGCACAGTTTAGGCTCGGTAGTGGCTTACGATAGCCTGTGGAAGTTGTCTCATTACAGTGAATATCGACATCAGTACGGTGTTCACAAAAAGGTGAATCTGTTTTTGACCTTAGGTTCACCACTGGGTGATGAAAACGTCAAAGCCAAGGTTAAAGGTGCAGACTGCAAAGGCTTTAAAAGATACCCAACAAACGTACGCCGCTGGTACAACCTTTCTGCTGAAGGTGACTACATTTGTCACGATGGCCGATTGCATAACGACTTTCGGCAAATGATGTCGTTAAAGATGCTCAGCGAAGATATCAAAGATATTTATCCTATCCACAACATGACGGTTCGCCAAGGCGTTGCTAATCCTCATTCATCGATTGGTTATTTGGTGCATCCAGAATTTATCGCACTGCTGCAATCGTGGCTTGATCAGTCGGTTTAGAGCCTGATCCGTTAGCTGAGGCTGTATGGCTGGCGGCAGGGCGTTTTCGATGAACCTGAACCCAGGCTGTTTTATCGGTGTTGAATCTAAGTATCATTTTTTTTGATGCGCATTCTGCGGCGAGCCGGAGCCTTATGATAAGGGTGACGACAGCTCGGCTTAACTTTGCTTAATCCCTCTCTTTTTGCGCCCATTGTGCGCCTTTCTATTGGTCATTAGCTGTATTGAGGCAGGGCGAGTGCTGTTTAGACTCGCGTTGGCCGCAGTGAAGTGTCGTTTGGATTGACCTTATTAAAAATTGATACCCACCTTAAAAATTATCAAATTTTTTTATCTCATTCGTCCCGCTATGGTGAAGATACCTGAACATTAGGTGACAAGCGCTTCGGCGTATCTGTTTTTCATCGAAGGAGGATCTATGGGTCATTCACTGCTTAGCGTGGGCGTACTGCGCATTCGTCAAAAGGAGGCATCATGAGTCTTAATCAGCTCAGTACAGCGATGCCGATAGCTGAAAAGTCGGTTAGTCATGCCGCTCAAGCGCATACCTCGTTGGTGCAAGAGGCTGCTAAGTACGGCAAGGCTAAGGCACAAAAAGCCTTTGCAACCTCGTTTGGATTAGCGGTTTTTGCTGGGGCTTTTATCGCTATTGCCTTTGTTTTTTATATCACCGTTACCACGGGTGCTTCGGCGAATGCCAGTTGGGGCTTGGTGCGCTTAGTTGGTGGCATCGCCTTTAGCTTAGGTTTGATACTGGTGGTTATTGCAGGGGGAGAGCTTTTTACCAGCACGGTACTCACCACTATTGCCTGGGCGCAGCGACAGATCACCACAGGGCAGATGTTGCGCTGCTGGGCTCGAGTTTACGGCGGCAATTTTATTGGCGCGATGCTCATGCTTTCTCTCGTCAGTGGCGCAGGGCTTTTTATGCTCGATAGCGGAGCTTGGGGCTTAAACGCTCTACACATTGCTGATCATAAATTACAGCACAGTTGGTTGCAGGCGTTTTCACTCGGCATTCTTTGTAATTTGATGGTGTGTTTAGGGGTGTGGATGACCTTTGCCAGCAAGGACGCATTGACCAAATCGCTCTTGCTCGTTTTGCCGGTGGCGATGTTTGTTTCAACAGGTTTCGAGCACAGCATTGCCAACTTATTTATGGTGCCGCTTGGCCTAGCCATAAAAACCATGGCTCCCGTCGATTTTTATACATCCTTAGGTATATCGGTACAGGAATTTTCCGACCTGACGGTTGCCCATTTTATTACCAAGAACCTTATCCCAGTGACGCTCGGCAATATTGTCGGCGGTGGCCTGATTGTCGGTTTGGGTTATTGGTTAACTGAGATACCGCAAAAAACGACCCGAAAAACAAACGACAAAACAAAACCACAGGTGCGCCAGGTTTCGGCATTAACGTTGGTTTCAAACCAGCCACTGCCTAGCCTGAGAACTGGCGGCACTGCAGAAAAAACAACAGCAACGATTCAAGCGAAAGCAATTCAAGAGGATACGATGATGAACTCAGTAATTAAAAAAGCCAAAGTGAGAGATTTAATGATCGCCAATGCCATTGTTCTGGCTTCAGAAGCGACCCTAACCGATGCCTTACGTACTATGGCTGAAAATCAGCTGCGGGTACTGCCCGTTGCCGACAGCCAGCAGCGTTTATTGGGTGTCGTGTCAGAGCACGATGTGTTGCGCTACTTATGGGCTGAGGAGTTTTCTGACCAAACCGCATGGCGCATTAAAGACATTATGCAAACCGATGTTTTAACCGTTGAACCGGATAACTCACTGGTCGATCTGATTGAATTTATGACTGTTGATCGTGAGCAGCTATTCCCGGTGAACGACTCTGGTTTTCTGACTGCTAACGTCTACCAAAGCTATGAAGAGCGTTTAAAGATGGCACGGGCACAGCGTCCTAGCGTTTATCCGGTGGTTTGTAACGATACATTGTGTGGCGTGGTTCGCCGTACAGATATAGTGGCGTTTTTAGCGAAAGCTGCCGCTGGTAATGATGCAGCGCCAACAAGCGTACAGCGTGTCGACCCAAAGTTGAGCACCTGCTAGGCGCTCACTTGGATTGTTAAGTTCTAATGCAACGGCCTGCTAAGACAGGCCTTTTTTCTGCTCGTATGAATAGCACTTTTGTTTATGTTAATAGCTCTTGTTGATCTGGATAGTTCTTGTTTATCTGGATGGTACTTATGTTCCTATAAATAGAGCAAATAAAACCTCAAGCCAGAGCGCAGATTATGGTATTTAAACCACCCTGTTTGTGATTTAGACGGCTGGGATCTGGTTAGCTAAACGGTTGTTTTGATCTCGAAGGCGTTTCTTAGCCATTCGATGAGCTTCGGAAAGCACGCAGTCTCGTAGCGGGTTGTCAATTTCATCATTACGCCAAATGAAGGACAGTGATCGCTCCATGTTGAGCTGTGGAGTGCTGAGTATGACTAACTTACCTTCAACGACTTCTGGCTCAACGTCTAAATAGGGTAGGCAGGTTAGGTAAGGGCCTTTTTCGGCCATCGCTTTCAATATGCCGACCTGCTCGAATTCTTTCCAAACGTCAATGTGGTCGATTAAGCCATGAATGGCAGAATTAAAGATCCGGCGAGTACCAGCACCGCTTTCTCTAAGCACCCACTTAGCTTGTTCGAGCTGGGCTAGGCTGACATTGTCGTATTTGGCAAAGGGGTGTGTCGGCGCGGCAACAACAACCAGATAATCGTCAATCCAACGCTCTTGGTGCAACCGAGAGTCATCGCAGCGGCCTTCAATAATGCCCAGCTGAAATTCATAATTGATGACGCTATCAATCACACTGTTGGTATTACGAATGTTGACATCGATTCGCAGTTGCGGGAAATCGGTATCAATTTTAGTGATAAGCTCAGGTAGCAGGTGTTGGCCTGCCGTTTGGCTGGAGCCAATTTGGAATTGACCGCTAATAATATGGTGGTCGTGCAGACCCAATTCTATCTGCTGCGCATCCTGCAATAGCCGGCGAGCCCTGGGCCTTAGCCACTCGCCCCAGTGGCTGAGCACGAGCCGATTGCCTTGGCGAATAAACAGCGGCCGCCCGAGTAAGCTTTCGAGCTGCGATAACGACATACTCACCGCCGACTGGGTAAGTGATAACTTACGGGCTGCACCGCTCACACTCTCTAAACTGGCGACAGCATCAAACACTGATAGCTGCTTCAATGAATACTTCATCATAAGCGTTCACCTGAGGGTTATTGATTCGCCCTGATTGTAGTATCAGTAAAATTGATGAATACTGCCGCGCATCAACGATTGAGTGCAAAAAGTCTAGGGGTTGGCGCATTTTGCTAGAAAATCGATGCAATAAGGCAAGGCTGGGCTATTCAGACAGCATTGACGTCTGGTTTGCTAGTAAGCATTTGATATTAAACAACAGTCAGGCTGCCTTTATGCATTCATTTATTGCCTAACCCCTTTCAGGTCTTTATCCTTCACCCACCTATTTAATGGCGGCGGCTAACTGGTTGTTTAGGCAGTTAGGTATTGATGCGTCACGCATAACCGCATAATAAAGTAGTTAAACACACGAACCTCTCTAGGAGTTAGATATGTCAAAACCAGTTATCGGTTTTATCGGCCTTGGCCTTATGGGCGGCAACATGGTCGAAAACCTGCAAACACGTGGTTACCAAGTTAACGTTATGGACCTTAATAAAGATGCCGTTGCTGCTGTACTTGCACGTGGTAATGCGAGCGAAGCGTCTTCTGGTAAAGAGCTTGCTGAAAAAAGCGATATCGTCATGCTTTGCCTAACCACCTCTGAAGTGGTTGAAAAGGTTGTTTACGGCGATAGCGGTATTCTAGCGGGTATGTCTGCTGGTAAAACGCTTATTGATTTCGGTACGTCTATCCCTGCTTCTACTAAGAAGATCGGTGCAGACTTAGCCGCAATCGGTGCTGGCATGGTTGACGCACCTCTAGGTCGTACACCTGCGCACGCGAAAGACGGTCTATTGAACATTATGGCCGCTGGCGATAAAGAAACGTTCGAAAAAGTGAAGCCGGTTCTAGAAGATCAGGGTGAAAACGTATTCTACCTAGGTGCCCTAGGTTCAGGCCACGTGACTAAGCTTGTTAACAACTTCATGGGTATGACAACCGTTGCAACGATGTCTCAGGCATTTGCTGTTGCAAAACGTGCCGGTGTTGATGGTCAGCAATTATTCGACATCATGTCTGCAGGTCCTTCTAACTCTCCATTCATGCAGTTCTGTAAGTTCTACGCTGTAGATGGTGAAGAGAAATTAGGTTTCTCTGTTGCAAACGCAAACAAAGATTTGGGCTACTTCTTAGAGTTAGTTAAAGAGTTAGGTACTGAATCTCTAATTGCAGAAGGTACTTCTAAGAGCTTGCAAGCAGCTGTTGATAGTGGCCTTGCACAAAACGATGTGCCGGTTATTTTTGATTACTTCATGAAGTTAGAAAAGTAATTAGAACGGTTTAGTTTTAATCGATAATTAGTAGCCATCGATAGTTATTAGTCATTGATGGTTATTAGTCATTGATGGTTATTAGTCATCGATAGCGGAACGTTGCTTGGTGTTGAATGAAACACTAAGCAACGTTTTTTTGTATCTGTGACATATCAAGCCCTACCTGATTTTCTTTTTTATATTTCTTATTGGTTTAATTTTTTCTATTTCTTTGGTTAATCGTCATTCGTCGCCGCTGACGTAGCATTCGCTGTAGGTTGAGCATTCATCGCAGGTGGGTGACAGGCAAACATAATCACCTTCAGACTGACACAGCTGTAAATAAAAAAATCGTTTCCAGCGCATATTGTCGGCATTGGCTGCCGTCAATGATGGAAAGTTATGTGTAAGCCATTCTTTCAGTTCGTCGCGTGAATCCAATCCTAATGTTTTCCAAAGATGGGCAGGACTTAAGCATGCCGTGGCAACCACAATGGCGGCTACGGCGCTGTAGGGTGCATTGCTGCTGTGTTTAGTTAACAGTTCGACGAGTTGGTTGCGTTCAGCCATACGCAGCTCGATCAGTTGATTAATGACCTCCGAACGCATCTGTTTAGCCTGACTGTTGGTTGTATTCCAGCGCATGTCCATCAACGTTAATGGCTCAATATCAATCGCCTGCATTAACTCTTGATAGACGTGTTTATCTAACCCCAAACCGTAGGGTAAATTTGCCAGACCTCTCAGTTGAGCGCGTATCACCTTTGCGAAAATTGCTCGATTTTCGGAAGTCATGTTGCTTATTTTTTTAGTCGGCACTTCATCAGCGCCTAAGGTTTGTAAAAATTGGTCGTAATAATTTAGGGTAACAGCGTGCGTGGTCATTGTGTTGTCTCCATCCATTTTCAGGCTTATAAAAATTGAGGCTGATTAAAATTAAAGCTAATGGGTGCCAACGAACCCGTCGGGTTTAGAGCAATGCCGTTGGCATCTAAAATGGCATTTTCAACTGGGCAAATGCTGGCGCATTGCGCAACGGCTGCCGTTGATTGGCATTCATCGCAACGGTGGGCTGCAATTTGAAAATGAGGGCTTTTTGTTAGGATTGCATTCGACGGGCAAACTAATTTGCAGGCGTTACATGCAATACAGGCTTCTGAAATTGACAGCGCCATTAGCAGACCTCCTGTATAACGTTTTTTTCCATTTCTGGGCTTTTTGGTGCCAGCATTTTTAATGTGTCGGTAACATTCATCAGCGCAAACTCAACACTTGGCGAGATGCCTGCTTTTTCCAACTGTTGCCACGGTTCAATACCAATGCGAGCGCATAAAACCTGTTGGCAATCGTTTAGCGATTGGATGTGTTTGGCCAGCGGCTGGTCGTCGCAATGAGACATGCCGTGACAATATTGTTCGACGTCGCGGGTTTCGACCAGAGTGACGTTGTTTTCTGATACATCAAAGATACGAAATTCAGTCGCATGGCCGAAATGGGTATCGATAAGTTCGCCGCTGGAACTGGCAACGGCAATACGCACTGTAGCAATGGAGGCATCTAACTGTTGTGAGGCGCAGCTTTGATCATGACTCAGTTTTCCGACCGCGTCGGCGCGACATTGCTGGCAATGAGTCATCTGATGCATGTCCACTCCAGCGATTTTACGGGCAGCATTCAGTTGCGTTTCATCTGGGCCTTGAATGCCTTCTAAGCCAAAAAAAGTGCCGTGTGCTGGGTCAGAAATCAGCGGCATAATGTTGTGTAAAAAGGCGCCGCGTTGTTGAATTTCTTTGGCTAATTCAGGCAGCGACGCATCATTAATACCCGGCACTAACACGGTATTTACCTTAATTAAAATCCCTGCTTTGGCTGCCATCGATAAACCCTTGAGCTGTTGCTCAATGATGGCTTCGGCCGCGTCTAAACCTCTTAGGCGTTGTTGATCAAAGTAAGCCCAAGCATAAAGTTGGCTGGCGATGCTAGTGCTTAATGTATTGATGGTAATAGTAAGGTGATGAACGCCAAGTTCTGCTAGTGCATCAACATGCTCTGGTAAATTTAGGCCGTTGGTGGAAACACACAGATGAACATCGTCGTCGATTTGTTGAATACCTTTGAGTGTCGCCAAGGTTGCCGCCGGGTTTGCCAGCGGATCGCCAGGGCCTGCGATGCCAGCGACCTTAAGTTCTGGCATGCGTTTTTTTACTGCCTGAAAGCGATGTATGGCTTCGGCCGGCGACAAGAGTTTAGACACCACACCTGGACGGGTTTCGTTACTGCAATCGAATTTTCGGTTGCAGTAGTTGCACTGAATATTGCACGCCGGTGCAACAGGTAAATGGATGCGCGCGTACTTATGCGCGTCCTTGGAATAACATGGGTGGGTTTGAACTTTGCTGTCTTGCAAACGTATTTCATGCGATTTTTTAGCCAGTTCACTGATCATTTTTTAAGTCCTGATTTGTTCTTTGTATTAATAAGCTCCTGCATAGCTCAAGCCAACAGAGTGTGTTATTGAAATGCCCTAAATCCGTGGGCTATCGGCTATTGAGGTGGTTTATCTGTCTGTATGGAAGCAGCCGCTTGTTGGCTTTATGACAATGCGAGTGTCGGCTTTAGCAGGCGGTAACGCCTGCTGTTAGCGTTGAAAATGAGTTAACTAAATTTGCTTCATATGAATGTTCATGGTTTGTATGCGATAGGCAATTTGTCGAGGCGTCATATTTAATAGGCGCGCCGCTTTTGCCTGTACCCAACCGGCCTGTTCTAGCGCTGCAATCACCCGTTCACGATCGTCCATGTCCGAATCGATCAGGCTTGTTTCAACACTGCAAACGGAAGCACTTTTGCCAATTCGAGTGGGCATGGCATTGCCATCTAGAATGATCAGGTCTTGATCGATGGTGCCGTCGGCACTCATTACTGAGGCACGTTCGAGTAGGTTTTCCAGTTGGCGGATATTGCCTGGCCAGTCGTAGCTCATCATGCGGCGAATGGCACCGTCGGTTAGTGTCAAGGTTCGCCCCTGTTGCTTGGATAATTTATCCAACAAAAATTGCGACAGTTCAGGTAAATCTTCTAGGCGTTCTTTTAGAGCGGCAGGGAATATCGGCATCACGTTTAATCGGTAGTAAAGATCTTCACGAAATTTACCCTGTTGAACTTCATCTTCTAGGTTTCGATTAGTGGCTGCGATAATGCGAACATCGACCGTTTGCGTGCGCGTGCCGCCAACACGTTCAAATTCTCCCTCCTGTAAGACTCGGAGTAACTTGGCTTGAAAAGCGGGTGATATTTCGCCAATTTCATCTAAAAAAAGCGTACCGCAGTCGGCCTGTTCAAAGCGTCCTTTGCGTTGTTTAATCGCACCGGTAAAGGCGCCTTTTTCGTGCCCAAACAGTTCCGACTCTAGTAAATTGTCGGGCAGGGCAGCACAGTTGAGTTTAATAAAAGGCCCGGATGCTCTGGGTGAGTTGTAATGAATGGCGTTGGCAATCAGCTCTTTACCGGTGCCCGATTCACCGCGTATAAGCACCGTACTGTTCCATTTCGACACCATACGTATCTGCTCGAAAACGCGTTGCATGGCAGGTGAATGGCCGACCATATTTTCCAAACCATAGTTACTGCGAACTTTGCGTTGCAGCCGGTCACGTTCTTGTTCGAGAGAGGATGTTTGCTCATGAATGTTACGAGATAACACCACCGTACGGGCAATCAGGTTTGCACACATCTCCATAAAACGATTGAACTGAGCCAGTAATTCTGGGTTGGCCAATGAAGGCTGCGCTGCTAATACGCCAAGAATATGGTTGCTACTGGCTTTGATCGGAACCGCAATAAAGGGTTTGCCCCAATCGTACAAATCTAATTTGTCGGCAAAGCGGAAATCTTCGGAGATCATCGGAATAACGATGGACTGGCTTTCGCTCAGCACCATGCCGATGACGCCTTCGCCAATCTTATAAGCAACATGCGAGCGCACATTGGCCTCACCGCTGGTGTGGACGCTGTCGAGCTCTAGCTGTTCGCCAGCTTCATCCAGCAGTGTAATCATTGGGTGCTCTAACATCGCTTGCTCGTGAAGAATTTTTAAAATGGAGCGCACCGCTTCGGTGTAATCTAAGCCATTACTTAAAATACTGCTGACTTCATAAAGTGCACAGAGTTGTTGTTGAGCCATTGTTTCGTGGCGGTAGTCCTGATTTGTAATCATTATTAGACCTCCTGACGTCGAGGTAGGCTCATTCGTGCACAGCAGCCGCCCAGTGAACTGGAAACAAAACGCACCGTGCCACAGTGTTCGTTAATAACCTGTTGCACGATGCTCAAACCAATACCGCGAGATCCCTCACTGCTGACAGGTTTGGTCGAGTAGAAGGGTTGAAACACTAATAACGCGTCAGACTTTTTAATGCCTGGGCCGGAGTCGTCAAAACAAACCACCAGATCGCCGTCTACTTGGCTGGTGCTAATGAGAATTTCGCGCCGCTCACATTTAGCGTAATCGATTGCTTCGATGGCATTTTCGAGCAGCTGTTTAAGCGCCACTCGTAAGCGTGAAGGCTGTGCAATGATGGCGGGTAAATTGGTTAACAACGACAGTCGTAATTCGATTGATCGGCGCATCAGCTGTTCACTTTTCATTTGTGATACCTCATGCACTAACTGATTGACATTGACCGATTGTTTGGCTTCAAAAGCACGTTCAGGCAGTGCTTGGTGCAGCTGTTTTACCGCCTCTTTGCCAGCGTCGAGTGCCATTATCATCGGGTCGATACCTGTGCAGCTGGCGTGGCGTTTTTGTAATAAAGCCACAGCCGACTCAATCATGTTGACTGGCTCTTGCAGTTGGTGCAGTACAGCATGCATGGTTTCTTGCATGGCATGCATCATTTCAGTTTCGACAGTCGAACGTTGTAATTCAGCTAAGCGTTGTTGTTCGATGCGTTTTTGTTCGCGAGTGAATTCTGTTAACGCGAGAACCAAATGCGGGTTTCGGATCGGTGAAAAATAACTGGTGACGTTTTCTTCTTGCATGTCTAAGCCAGACAGTCGGCAAACAAAATGACGTGTGTGTCCTGACTGGTTGAATTCAATGATGACGTTTTTTTCTAACTGGCCTTCAACGGTCGATGAATGTAATGACTCAACATTGAGTTGTTGTTTTATCTTGCCAATGACTAATTTCGCTGGTTCTTGACGAATGTCGGAGGCTAAGGCTTTGTAGGCTAGGTTATCTAGAATAACCTCGTCGTGTTCATTCAGCAGTGCAACGGCAGTCGGCACACTGTTGAGAATCGAACTGAAGACGCGCTCATTATTAGACTGTTGCATCTCTAATGCGTGGTCAGCGCTAATGTCGCGATGCACACCTAAAAAGTACAGTGTGGCTTCGGCGTTGCTGTCATTTAGCGGCGATATTTGCACTTCAGCCAAATAGCTTTCACCGGTTTTTTTTCGATTGAGTAATTGACCACGCCAAGATTTCCCCGCGGTGATTCGTTGCCATAATTCTTGATACACCGGTCGAGGTGTTTTTCGGTCGCTTAAAATAGAATGGTTTTTACCAATGAGATCCTGTTCGGTGTAGCCGGTGGTTTGGCTAAAAAATGGATTGATGTACAGAATCACACCTTTGTCATCCGTAATGGAAACGGCCATCGGTGTTAGGTTGACTATTTTTTTCACCTGCTCAAGGGTAAATAGATCATCCTTGTGAGCAGCCCCTTCTGGTTGTGATTTGGCTTCGTTAAATAAGTCGATCATAAGTTGCCTCAATAATTTTTGTGGGCTGCTCTATTCGTTAGTCTATTGAACATCAACAGCGAACCCCGTGTGCATCGTTATGGTTCTGTTTTTCTGTGTTGGCTTAAAAAATAATTCTTATAGGCTAATTGCAATATGTATTCCCAATGCATTGAGTCGGCTTTGGCGTTAAAGCTTTGTTTGATTTACGACAAATATGAAAAAATTTATGTCACCGTTGCGTTAAAAAAATACCAAGAGTTTGCAGGCTTGCGCGTCAGGCACGCACTGATAAGGGGAGTTAAAACATTTTTAGTTTTTTTTGGTGCGCTGGCATGAGCGATGCAATAAGGCTGTTAGTGATCCACTAGGAAGACAAAAATGTTAGAGCATATTTTAATTATTGTGAGTACCGCCATTGTTAATAATGTCGTGCTGGCTAAGTTTTTAGGTCTTTGCCCTTTTATGGGCGTGTCAAACAAAATAGACAGCGCATTGGGCATGGGTATCGCAACGACCTTTGTTTTATGTCTCGCTTCAATTTCTGCGTGGTTGGTTGAGCGTATTATTTTAGTGCCATTGAATTTGCAAATGATGCGTATTCTCAGTTTCATTTTGGTGATTGCTTGCGTCGTTCAATTTACCGAAATGTTTATCCAAAAACTGTCACCAGTGCTGTATCAATCCTTGGGTATTTTCCTACCACTTATTACCACCAATTGCGCTGTTTTGGGTGTTGCCATTTTAGTGGTGCAAAACCAAATGAGTTTTTCGCAAACACTTTTTTATTCTTTTGGTTCGGCTTTAGGGTTCACGTTGGTGATTGTGCTGTTTGCAGGTCTGCGTCAACGCCTAAAGGTTGCCAATGTGCCTGAGTCTTTTCAGGGAGCGCCGATTGCTTTTTTAACGGCAGGATTAATGTCGATGGCGTTTATGGGTTTCGCTGGCATTGTTGCATAAGGGGATCGCATGAACATTACCTTCTCGATTATCGTTTTTTTACTGTTAGGTGCCGCCTTAGGTGCCATTCTCGGTTGGGCGCAGAAAGCACTGACACCAGAAAGTGATTCTACCGTGGATGAGTTAGAAGCCATGTTGCCCGGTGGTCAATGCGGCCAATGTGGCGAGGTCGGTTGTCGGCAAGCCGCAGAAAAAATGGCGCAAGGGTTGTTGTCACCAAACTGCTGTCCACCCGGCGGACGAGCGTTAGCCGCTTCTATTGCCAGTTTTTTAGGCATTGAATTGGGTGCCTCAGATAACAACCAAGGCCCAGTGGTAGCTTATATCGATGAAGCCAACTGCAGCGGCTGCGGTCGTTGTTTTAAAGCCTGTCCGTTTGATGCCATCGTCGGTGCGAATCGACAAATGCATACCGTGATGAACGCTATCTGTACCGGCTGCCAGCTGTGCGAAAAAGCTTGCAGTCAGGACTGCATCGAAATGCTGCCAGTGACAGAACAAATCAATACTTGGCAATGGCCTAAACCACAAACCGCTTAAGGAGAAAAACATGAGAGCGTTTGCAAAGCCGTTTCGTGGTGGCATTCACCCTGTAGGTTATAAAGAGTTTAGCCAAGACTGCGCCATCGAAAAATTACCCGCGCCAAAGCGAGTCTATCTAGGTTTGCAACAACGAAACGGCACTTTACTTTCTGCACTGGTGTCGGTTGGCGATTCGGTTGGTAAGGGTCAACTGGTGGCAAAGGGCGCAAATGATATGGCAGTGCCGTTGCATTCACCAATTAACGGAACCGTTGAGGATATTCGTGATTATGTAAGTGCTCATCCTTCAGGCATAAAAATAAAAACACTCGTCATTAAAAACAATGGCGATAGCAGCTGGTCACAACAGCACGGCTCGATTCACCCACTAAGTTTAGCGTCTGATGAAATGCTGCAACGCATTTTAGATGCAGGCATTGTCGGCTTAGGCGGTGCAGGTTTTCCGACCGGCATTAAGTTGCGTTTGGCGCGTGATAAGCAGGTGCATACCTTGATTATTAATGGTGGCGAGTGTGAACCCTACTTAACTTGCGATGATCGCCTAATGCAGGAGTACGCGGTCGATGTGGTGTTAGGCAGTCAGTTGATGGCAAAAGCCATTGGTGCGCGCAAAGCCATTATCGCTGTTGAAGATAATAAACCGGCCAGTATTCAGGCATTAAAAATCGCCGCTGCCGAGCTGCATGACATTGAAATTCAAGTGGTACCGAGCCTTTATCCGATGGGCAGTGAACGCCACCTAATTAAAGCTGTAACCGGCAAAACGGTGGCTCCGGGGACGCTCAGTGTTGAGTTAGGCATCTTGGTGCATAACGTTGCAACCGCGCGCGCGGTGTATCACGCCTTACGTTTTAATCGGCCGTTAATTGATCGAGTGTTGACGGTTTCTGGCGCTGGCATCGAGCAGCCGAAAAACCTGTTGGTGCCCATAGGAACCTCAGTGGCTGACCTGTTATCTGCTTGTGGTGGTCTAACCATGAGTGCGCAACGTTTGGTTGCCGGTGGGCCGATGATGGGGCAAGTGATTCCTTCTCCTTACACACCGATCGACAAAAGCATTGGCGGCCTGCTGGCGCTGACGGATCAAGAAGTGCGCGATGAACAAAGTCACGATTGCGTGCGTTGTGGTCGCTGTGTTGCAGCCTGCCCAATGGGTTTAATGCCTTTTCAAATGGCAGCCCATTCTCGCGTTTCGGATTACGACGGCGCGCAAGATTACGGACTCAACCACTGCTTACTTTGTGGTGCTTGCTCATATGTTTGTCCGTCACGAATTCCTTTAGTACAGCATTTTTCTCATGCCCGAGGCGAAATTAATGCTCAGCGCAGTATGGCTCAAAAGTCTGCCTTGGCTCGCCTGCTGACTAACGCAAGAGCAGAGCGGTTAGCCAAGGAAGCCGCACAGCGCAAAGCTGAAAAAGCCGCTAAAGCAGCAGAGCGGAAAAAGAAAGCGGCGCAGAGAAAAGCGCAGCAAGCCTCGGAATCAGGAGAGTAGCGATTATGAAATACAACATAGCATCCGGCCCTCATACACACGGCGGAGACTCCAGTTCTTCGTTGATGTATCAGGTAATTTTAGCCTTGCTACCGACCAGCTTATTTGGGCTTTATGTGTTCGGCGTTTCAGCCCTGTTGGTTTTATTAACAGCAAGCATCAGTGCGCTACTGGCAGAGTCGATCATGCTTTATTGGCGCGGCGTCAACCAAAGCAGTTTGTTTGATGGCTCTGCGTTGTTAACCGGTTGGTTATTGGCGCTGAGTTTACCGCCAGCAACGCCACTCTGGATTGTCGCTCTGGGTTCTTTTTTTGCTATCGCCATTGGCAAACACGCCTATGGCGGCCTCGGCCAAAATCTATTTAACCCAGCCATGCTGGCGCGCGTAATGTTGTTGATTTGCTTTCCGGTTGAGTTAACGGATTGGCATGCGGCGACACCGCCGGTATTGACTGAAACCGGTTTGGATTTAAACCCATATTGGCTTGGCATCGATGCGATCTCATCAGCAACACCTTTAGCTGCAGAAGCGCCTATGCTTGCAGTGCGCAGTCTATGGTTTGGTCACCATGCTGGCAGCTTAGGTGAAACCAGCGCGTTGTTTATTTTATTGGGCGGTTTGTTTTTGTTGTGGCGAAAGGTGATCAATTGGGTTATTCCAACGGCTGTTTTGCTGGGATTAGCGTTGCCGGCCTTACTGTTGCACGCCATCAAGCCCGATCAGTTTTTATCTGCCAGTACGCATCTTTTTAGTGGTGCGGTTTTTTTAGCGGCGTTTTTCATTGCCACCGATATGGTGACGTCTCCGGTCAGTGTTAAGGGCCAGTGGGTGTTTGGTCTGGGTTGCGGCCTGTTGATATTTTTAATCCGTACTTTTGGCAACTATCCAGAAGGCGTCGCCTTTTCTGTATTGATTATGAATGCCACGACACCGCTGATTGATCACTACCTCAGACCTGCGGTATTTGGTAGCCGGCCTAAATGGTTCAAGGAGGAGCGTGCATGAGCAGTCTGGCATTGAAACAATTTAAAGAAACCGTCAGTTATCAAAGTCTTTTATTGGGTGGTGTAACCGCCTTGGCCACGGCAATTTTATTTCTGGTTGCCAATCTAACTGCCAGTGCCATTCAACAACAGAATGCGCAAGATAAAATGGATGGTTTAAATCAGGTTTTACCTCCGTCGTTATACAGCAATGACTTGTTAGCGACAGAAAGAGGTTGGTTAATTTCGGATGCAAGCTATCGCGTATTCATTGCTAAGAACGCATCGGAAGCGATCACCGGCTTGGCCATTCAAAGTGTAGCAAAAGGCTATTCAGGCGATATTCAACTGTTGGTTGGGCTTGACGCGCAGCAGCAAATTATTGCTGTTCGTGTGTTATCCCATACCGAAACGCCAGGTTTAGGCGACAAAATTGAACGAGCTAAAAGCGATTGGGTCGATAGCTTTTATCAACAGTCGTTACAGCGTTTGTCGATGAAACAATGGGCGGTCAAAAAAGACGGTGGCGTGTTCGACCAATTTACTGGAGCCACCATTACGCCAAGAGCCGTTGTTGGTCAGGTACAGCAAACGCTGCTGGCGGTGCAGCAAGAAATTTTACCGACGCTGTTAAGCGAAGGTTATGAGCTAGCAAAGGGAGATTCAGATGAGTGATTACAAATCGATTTTTGCCGATGGCTTGTGGCGCAACAACGTTGTCTTGGGGCAAAGTTTGGCACTCTGCCCTTTACTGGCGGTGACATCCAGCGCGACCAACGGCTTAGGTTTAGGCTTGGCGACGTTATTTGTCATGGTGTTTGCCAACCTAATGACGTCATTGATGAAAGGTTGGGTGACTCGTGCCATTCGCATTCCGATAAATATTTTATTAATCGCGACACTGGTGACGGTGACCGATTTATTGCTCAATGCTTACTTGCATGACTTACATAAAGTTTTGGGTTTGTTTATCCCGCTAATTGTCACCAATTGCGCCATTTTAGGCCGAGTCGAATCCTTCGCCAGTCGCAGTGCTTTACTACCGTCTATGGCCGATGGTTTTGCGATGGGGTTAGGCTTTACTTTGGTGCTAACAGGCATGGGAGCTGTACGTGAAATTTTAGGTAGCGGTACTCTGTTTGCTAATGCCAGTTTGTTGTTAGGACCAGGTTTTGAGTTTTTAGAAGTCACGCTGATACCAGAGTATCGTGGTTTCTTGCTGGCTATTTTACCGCCGGGCGGGTTTCTTGTGTTGAGCTTTATTTTGGCGGCGCAGAAAAAAATTCAGCGGCTGTCTGCGCAACGAAGTGATCGTAAAAAAGCGCTCGCGCCTTCAGAAAATCCGTTAGCGATGGAGGGTTCCTAATGCAAGTGAGTGTTGCATATGCCTTGCCGGAGCAGCAATGGTGGTTGAATGTTGATATTGCCGAGGGCGCCACTGTGATGGCGGCTATTCATAAAAGCGGCTTACTCGAGCTTAATAAAGACATCAATTTAGAACATCAAAAGGTTGGTATTTTTGGTCGGTTAGTCAGTTTAGAAACAGCGTTGGCAGAAGGTGATCGAGTTGAAATTTATCGGCCTATCACTTGGCAAGGTGACGACGATGATGACGATTGAGCGTGCTAGCAAGTTTAAGTTGACCGCCAAGTTTAAACGTACCACTAAGCCTAAGTAGAGATTGTTAGGTATGCGACATTGTTTGCCTCAAAGCCTGAAGCTTGGTTTTTAGCGCCAGTAAAATCAATGCTTTAGCAAACAGATTATTTGGCAGTGACTTTGCAATGAAGCTTTTACAGGGCAATCACTGAGTGTGACTAAGCATCGCATCGTGGTTTTATTAATCGCTATAAGGATACAAATACTATGACTAAGATAGGCATTTTTTTTGGTACCGATACTGGCACCACTCGCAAAATGGCAAAAACAATGTACAAAGAATTAGGCGAGGATTTAGCCGACAAACCGTTAAACATTAACCGTGTTGATGCAGAAACCCTGTCCGGTTACGACTTTCTAATTTTAGGGACGCCGACCTATGGTCACGGAGAACTCCCAGGTCTGAGTGCCGACTGTCAAGAAGAAAGCTGGGAGGAGTTTATGCCTAATTTCGATGATATTGATTTGAGCGGCAAAAAGGTTGCCCTGTTTGGCTTGGGTGATCAGGTTAATTACAGTGAAGAGTTTGTTGATGGTTTAGCAGAGTTGTATGAAGCCGTTGTGGAAACAGGTGCAACACTGGTAGGACGTTGGCCTACCGAAGGCTATAGCTTTGAAGCTTCAGCTGCGGATGATGGCGGCGAGTTTTTTGGTTTGGTGTTGGATAACGACAATCAATCAAACCTGCATGCTAATCGTATTAGCCAGTGGCTGGATAAAGTGAAACAAGAAATGGGTATTACCGAAGCCGCCATAGCTTAGTTTTTAGTGCCTATTCAGCAGTGTTGGTTTCACTGCAATAAAAATATAAACAGGATCATCAGTGCTTAGCTCGTAGCCGCTTTTGTTGTAGCAAGCTGCGCTGCTAAGCCGTGTGAAATAGATGAGGAATTTATGACAACAGGTACGACAAAAGATCGTTATGTCACCTTTTGTGATATTGAATGCGATCGTAACGCAAATGAGCTGATTGCAAAGCTGGATCGATTGATTGCTGAAGGTCGTGGCTCTGAACAATGGCGGCATTATTTTCGTCAAAAGCGTGAAGAGCAGCTGGCGCGAGAACACGATAACTTGCATCTGATTGGCAATCAGATTAACCCGCTTTATGAATTTTTCAATGAGGTTGAAGATGAACAGGCGGTAGAACTTCTGTATCAAATTGAGCAAGAATGCTGTTAGCTCTTAGCGATGTTACTGTTAGGCAACAACTCAATGTGATAGTTATTCAGTGATAGCTGTATTTATTATTTATAACGAGCGTTAAAAACCAGCCTCGGCAAGGCGTTTCTCAACAGCGGTAATAAATGTTTGTTTGTTTTTTCGTCGCGCGTATCTTGAAATGGTTTGAATCGGAAACAGGGTTTTCTCGCCAAGGCCGTCGATTAGGTAGAAATCTTCTTCGCCGTCTGCTGGTTGTTCCAAAACAATGTTGCCAAAATTTAGGTCGCCAATGACTAAATCTGTTTTTTCAATTTGCTCAAGCAACGCCCTAAGCTTTTTAGCGCGGCTGGTATTCATTCGGTTTTCGCGGAATAACTTACCGATAGTTGGTGCTAGATTTCCCTTCTTATCGCGAACTGCCGATACCACCAAACCAAGCCCTAAGTCTGTGTCGACAATCCCTTCTATCGGGGCGATATAGCGCACCAGAGTATCTGCTCGATTGTAGCGAGACTGAAAATAGATATTTAACTCGCGTAAATTGCCAGAAAGAAAGATAAAACGATCTTCAATATTGCGATACCAATGTTGTAGTCGGCTCATAGGCCCAGATATTTCTATACGGCGATGAACCTTTACCAGCAACTCAGGGTTATCTGGGTGTTCATAAATGTAGCGGGTTCGACTGATCGCAATTGGCGTCAGTTCATTCAGTTTTAGGTAGCTATGATACAAGGTAAGAGCCTTAGAACGAGATATTTGTTGTTGGGTGCTAGTTATTCAGTACTGGTGTCAGATTATATTAGTAATAACAGTTGTAAGACAGCTGACTCGTATTAATATGGCCCTAAAATGACAAAATTGTGACTTTTTACCTAGCTGTTACATCGAAAGGGACTGCAGTTTTTGCGTGTGCCGACGGCATACGTTACTTTAGGCCGCCTAATTTTAAGCGAACCTAACGCAAAGAGGATTTATGAGTATTACCAGCCTGTTGGGCGACAAGCAGCGATTCGATGTAAAACCTGAAGACACTACCATGAAAGCGGTTGTGACCATGGCAAACGGCGGCTATGAGCAGCTAAATTACACCGATGTTCCTATGCCGAAACCATTAGCAGGCGAGGTGCTTGTCCAAGTGTTGGCAGCCGGTGTCAATAATACCGAGATTAACACTCGTTTAGGCTGGTACTCCTCTAAGGTGACGCAAGGTACCGATGCACTGAACGCTAATGACGATGAAAAATCCAGCGCAGCAGAAGAGCTTGATGGTGGCTGGAATGAGCAGACACCGTTCCCGTTCATTCAAGGTACCGACTGCTGTGGTCGTATTGTCGCCGTGGGTGAGGGGGTTGACCCTACTCGTATCGGTGAACGAATTTTGATTCGTGCCTGTATTCGTCGTGATAATTGGCAGTCGCTAGAAAATATCTGGATGGCATCAGACTTTGACGGTGCCTTCGCGCAGTTTGTGAAAATCACTGCAAGTGAAGCATTCGCGGTTGAGTGCGACTGGTCCGATGCCGAATTAGGCACCATTCCTTGTGCTTACGGTACGGCTGAAAATATGGTCCACCGTGCTGGAGTGGCTAAAGGTGAGCACGTATTAGTTGCAGGCGCTTCGGGTGGCGTCGGCTCTGCGGTAGTGCAATTGGCCAAACGACGTGGCGCTAAAGTCACCGCCATTGTCGGTAAAGATAAGATGGACATGCTGAAAGAACTGGGCGTAGACCAAGTGATAGAGCGCAATGCAGACTTGGTTGAAGTATTGGGCGACAAATCTGTTGACGTGGTCATCGACAATGTCGCCGGTGAAGCCTTTACACAAATGTCCGTGGTGATGAAGCGCGGCGGTCGATATGCATCTTCTGGTGCGATTGCTGGGCCTTTGGTGACATTAGATATGCGGAACTTTTATTTAAAAGACCTGACCTTTATTGGTTGTACCGCTTGGGACGAACCCGTTTTTCCTAATTTGGTTTCCTATATTGAGCGTGGTGAAATAAAGCCTTTGTTAGCGAAAACCTATCCATTGGCTGATATCGTCAATGCCCAAAAAGCCTTTACTGAGAAAAAACACGTCGGTAAATTTGTTTTGCTGCCGCCAGAGTTAACTGAGGCTCAGCAGCAATACATCGATAAGGTGAACGGCTAAAGCTAATTGTTGGCTCACAGTGCTAGCTCTATTTATGTTATCGCTGTGAGCCGAACCCAACAGATTTTAATTCGAGAGTTTCATGTCTAATTCTAGCAGTGCTGAGCGATCCATCTTTGCTCGCTTGGCAACCATTCCGCACGATAATCCAGCAATGAACGAATCGACTTGGTTCGATGTTCAGCCTTGTAAGACCTACCAGCTGTTTGGGCGTTCGGTGGTGATTACTCAGCCAAGTTCCAGTTTTTGGGTATATTTGCTTGGCGTGATCACGACAGCCGTCGGCATCTATTGTTTACTGATGCAAGGTGTTGAACAGACTCGCTTTTACTGGGGCTGGTCGCTTATCTTGTGGGGCGTCGGTGCGCTCATTGCCGGCACCAGTTATCAGGCGTTTGGTTTCCAGTTGAAATGCCAAGGGCGAGAAGTCTGTGCTTGGACCAGCTGGTGGGAAGTGGTGTATCTGATTTTCCAGCAATTAAGTGTCAACCTAATGCTGGTGGCTGTCGTGTATAGCTCTTTGCCTGCAGCTGTTGGTGTTGCTAAGGCGGTTGCGTTAGCAGTCTCAGTACTTTATTGCGTCATGGTTCTTTATGGTGCCTTTAAGCCGCAAAAACAGTTAATCACCTACGAACTGATGGTCAAGGTTTGTACGCCCTTTATCTATTTTTTCATCGCGTTAAATGGCTGGCGGTTTTACCAGCAGGGCATGGCGATTGATGCTGCGCTACTTGGGGTTTGGTTTGGCTTAATTTTGACCGACTTTCTTTATTGGCGTTATTACAATGCTGGCATCAGTGAAAAATTATGGGCCAAGGGCCAATGGTTTACCGAAAATGATGTGCTGCATGTCGCGCTGGTGATTTGGATTGTTTATATCGCAGTGGTATTGGTACCGTTAATGAAAGATGCACCGTTGGTTTAGTCTGTTGACTGTCGATTCAATTTTTTAAATCAATTAAATTAAATCAATTAAAAGGTTATTTGCCGATGAGTTGGATTTTATTAACCCTGCTGGCGGCTTTTAGCCAAAGCTGGCGTAATGCTTTTCAAAGTCGGCTGTCTCAAACATTCAGCACCGTTGCTGTAACCTTGGCGCGTTTTTTATGGGCAGGGCCTCTAGCGCTGCTCTATCTAATTGGGCTTTATCAATGGCGGCCGGTGGCTTTACCGCAATTTTCATTGGTGTCGGCGTTTTTTATTGTCGCCGCTGCACTGATGCAAATTGTTGCCACTGCATTAATGGTTGTTCTTTTTAAGCAAAAAAACTATGCCATTGGTGCAGGTCTGGCAAAAAGTGAAGCGCCGATGTCTGCTTTTTTAGGCGTGCTGTTTTTTGGTACCAGCTTAAGCTTAATTGGCTGGCTGGGCGTGCTTATTGGTGGCTTAGCGGTCTTTGTGCTAAGTACCGCTCAAGGTATTAAGCAGCTGTCGCTAAAAACCGTCCTGTTGGGTTTAGCGTGCAGCACGGCCTTTGCCTTAACCTCCCTTTGGATTCGTGAAGCCAGCCTAAGTTTGGCGCTACCCTTTCCGTACAGCGCGGCCTGGGTGCTGTTGTTGGTGATCGCTGTACAAACATTGCTATTAGTCGGTTATTTAGTATGTAACGACAGACGCAGCCTTGTGATGATGTTTAAAAAACCGACTTACGTTGTGTTGACCAGCCTAGCTAGTTTTATTGGCTCGTTTGGTTGGTTCAGTGCTATGTCGTTACAGGCTGTGCCTTATGTGAAAACGCTAGGGCAAATAGAGGTGTTATTTACGATGTTGATTTCGTATTTTTGGTTAAAAGAGTCGATTAAAAGTAAGGACGTTATCGCCTTATTTATGGTTGGTATCGCTGCAATATTGGTGATGTTGCACTAACGGTCAGATAAATGAGCTTTAAAATACAGCCCCTGTCAATTTGATAGCGAATTGATGATGAAACTGATTGACATCAAAAGCTGGAGCTTATACATTGCCCGCAGCTAAAAAGTAAGCCTATTTTTAACACCTCATTTCGTTGCATTCTGCGTAGTACATCGTCCTGTAGTTTGAAATTTCGTTTGTTTTTATTGCTAATAATGCCTCGCGGAGGCAGTTTTATAATTCATTACAGGATATCTAATATGTCTACTACTACTGGTACAGTAAAATGGTTCAACGAGTCTAAAGGCTTCGGTTTTATCGAACAAGAATCTGGCCCTGATGTTTTCGCACACTTCAGTGCAATCACTGGTTCAGGCTTCAAAACATTAGCTGAAGGCCAAAAAGTTGAGTTCACTGTAACTCAAGGTCAAAAAGGCCCTCAAGCTGAGAACATTGTTGCCCTATAAGGCTAATGATGTTGAAAAAGCAAACCTTCGGGTTTGCTTTTTTTTTGCCCGTAAAAAATAGTTGCTTACGGTTATCAATAGCTTGATATAAGCGCTGGTTGCAGCTTTCAAATAGCGCTAATATCTGCCGCCAACTGTAATCTAGTTGCCGAACGCTATCGGCGCAGCCTGATGCTTGGTTTCTTTTTCTTGAGAGAAGGGGAACAGGTATTAGGTTTAATCATTACATTGACTAATTAGGCTACAAGGCCTCGACGCCAATGCCTTTTATTATATGGAGCTCATATGTCTGTCTTTAAACAAGCCGCACAAGAACTGCTTAATCGTCGCAAGCCGGGTGTTAAAGCACCTCGCTTAGAAGAGTCTATTCGTCCTGCCAGCCTAGAAGATGCATTTGCTATTCATGCTGAAATGGCCACTATCGAGCCAGTGACGGGTTGGAAGTGTTTATTTCCATTGGCGGCAGATAAAATTATTGCAGCACCTATTTTTAATTTGCAGCAAGACACTGATGTTGTTGAATTATTTGAAGATAAAGGCGTTGCACGCGTTGAGCCTGAAGTGGCGTTTGTTTTAGCGAAAGATTTACCTGCTAAAGCAGAAGATTACACCGAAGCAGAAGTGCTTGATGCAGTAGGCAGTGCACACATGGCGCTGGAGTTGATGCAAAGCCGCTTTGAAGAGGGTGCAGAGCAAAGTTATTTTGAAAGCCTTGCTGACTGCATGGTCAACCAAGGTATGTTTGTCGGCCCAGAAATCGACAAAGCAGCGGCAGCTGAATTAAGCACGGTTAAAATCACCGTGACTCAGGGCGATGAAGTGCGTGAACTCGATGGTAAGCATCCAAATGAGCGTGCTATTGATGGTCTTGTTTGGTTGGTCAACTACATGGGCAAACGCGATGTTAGCCTAAAAGCTGGTGCCGCGATCATTACTGGCTCATTCAAAGGCATTGTAAACATGGCGTTTGATGTTGAAACCACCATTGCTTATGAAGGCTTAGCGCAATACCAGGTGACTTTTAAGCGCGCCTAATTATTGTTTGTCAGGTTGTTAAATGGCAAGCCAGATGGCTTGCCATTTTTTTTTGCCTATTTTGAGTCTCTAAAGTTGGCTCATTAAATTAGCCATCCAGTTTTTTTGGGCTCTCTTTTTTGCTAATAAATTATGCTGCTTAATAATTTTTTCTTTAGCCTGCTCAAATTCAACGCGGTGTGCCGGCTGTATTTTTTGGCAAAATAAAATGTGAAAACCTGCTTCCGTTTCAATAATGTAAGAAAGGCTGTTTGCGTTCATCGCAAATAAAGCACAATCGAGCTCGGTATGTAGCAGCCCTTTACTGACTAACCCTAAGTGGCCTTGGTTCATCGCTGTTGGGCATTCAGAATGGCGTTCTGCCATCTGTGCAAAATTATCTGGCGTGAGTTTATAAAGAATATCCTGCATCCGCTTGTGTGCCGCTTCGCGTTTGTTTTCAGCGAACTGGTCATTAATGGTGATCAGTATATGGCTGGCTTCTCGGCGCTCAGGCTGTTCAAATTTTTCGATGTTATTTTGGTAATAAATTTTTGCCTCTGCTTCACTAAAACGCGGGTAATCATCGGCAATAGTATCGAGTACCGCTTCACTGAGCAGCTCAATCGTTAGCGCCTTACGCATGTCTTCTTTGGTTAGCTTATTGGCGAGCAAGGTTTGTTGAAAAGCATTGCTGTCAGGGAAGCGAGATTCTAACTCCTTCATCGCTCTTGCGATTTCAATTTCACTGAGTGTTACCGCGTCGGCTTCTTGTGAGGCAACAATCTGTTTAATTAATAGTAGTTGTTTTGCTACTAGGCTTTGCAGCTTGGATTTTTCCTGACTGTCGAGTTCCGATGCAATACGGCCAAATAGGTCAAGGCTGGTCTTCATGGTTAAATAGGGTGCAAGCGCACTGCTGGCGTTGGCTTGAAAAATTTCTAAATTGGCCTGAGTCGACATGCGGCCTCCTAATGTTAAGCGTTATTTGACTCGGGCAATGAAGGCGGTGAAACGGCCGTCAGTGCACGTGCTGGGACGTCAATATCGTGTTCAATGAGCTGAATACGGTAATGAATTTGTTGCTTCGATCTGTCTACTGCCAATACAGAAACGGTGTCGCCTCTGTTGGCAATGCGTTCACCAGCGACACTTAACGCCAGCGTTAACTGGGCCTTATCGCCGTATTCAAATTCGTTGTAAATCCAGTCTTCACTGGCCGTGGCGAGTTCACTTTCTCGGCAACCGACAAGCTGGTTGCTGTCTAAAAAGTGCACTTGGTAAACAATTTGATCCTGTTGAAAATAACCGGCCTGGCGAATAAAACCAGTTGTACCGCGCCGCACTAAAAGTTGGCCGCGGCCACCTTGTAATGTGCCATCGTTACGAATGTTTTTGATCACACGTACCTCGTCACCGTAATCAAATAGAGGGCGTTGTTGGCTCATACTTGGCACTCCGATGCACAGCTGGCACAGGTGCTGGCTGCTAGCTCAACACGAACGCCATGTTTTAATAAACAATAGGCTTTTGTTAAGGCTGCTTGGTAATCTGCTAAGTTAGGCGCGTTGTATTGCTCCAGCAGTTGGTGAAACAGCTGCAACAGTGGCACTCGTTTATTGTTGATGACATCGGCTTCGTACGGCACCTGTAATAATTCAAAAAACTCTTCAGCGCAGTCTAACTCTTCTAGTTCTTGCATTAGGTTCATAGACAAGCTCCTACTGTCGCCAGTGGCTGTTGGATTTGAGCGCTGTTGTTCATAAGCTGGATTAACTCGGCATCGGTTGGCGTACGTTTTTTCTGCTCCGAAAACTGAGTTAACCGTTGCTTGATCAGTAGCACTTGCTCGATCGGTAATTCAAAACCCAGTGTCTGATAATGCTGAGTAATGGCTTTAACGCCGCTGTGTTTGCCGAGTACTAAACGATGTTCTCGACCTAATAAACTGGGGCGAAAAGCCTGATAATTGCGTACATCTTTTTTGAGTCCGTCGATGTGCAAGCCGGACTCGTGGGTAAAAATAGCGTCGCCGACAGCGCATTTTTGTGGTGACAGTGCACGGCCAGAAGCGGCTGATACCAACTCTGCAATATTTTTTAATGCCTTAAGGTTAACCTGACTTCCAGCTGGGTAGAGTTGTCGATGAACATTCAGTGCCAGCACAATTTCTTCCAGCGCGGCATTGCCAGCGCGTTCACCTAAACCATTAACCGTAGTATTGACAGATGTTGCACCGGCGCGGATAGCTGCCAAGCTATTGGCAGTTGCTAGACCCAAATCATTATGTGCATGCATTTCAATGCTTAGTGAGCAGGCGCTCACTAATTGGCTAATGCGGTCATAGGTTTGGAATGGATCTAACAAACCTAAAGTATCTGCAAAGCGAAGCCGTTCAGCACCGGCCTTCTCAGCAGCAGCAGCGGCACGTTTTAAACTATCTGGGTGTGCACGCGAGGCATCCTCTAAGCCAATGCAAACCTTTAAGCCTAAATCGCGTGCCTGTTGGACGCCGTAATTAATTCGGTCGAGCAGCTCGCGTTCGCTGATGTTTAATTTGCTGATACGCTGTTGATCGGAAATCGGTATCGATAAGTCAACCCAATCCAAGCCAAGCTCTTTGCATAGCACAATATCTTTTGGCATTAGGCGGCACCAAGCCATAGTTTTTGCCCGACTAAGAGTTGTTGTCAGCTGTTTGATGGTCGCTCGCTCTTGTTCCCCCATCGCTGGAATGCCAATCTCTAATTCATCGACACCGGCCAGCTCTAACGCTAGTGCAATGGCCAATTTTTCTTCGCTATTAAAGGCCACACCGGGCGTTTGTTCGCCATCTCGCAGAGTTGTATCGTTGATAATAATCGACATAGTTACACCCTCTTGCTGTTAAACATCAGCCGAACATTGGAATAAAATTATTGGCGCTACGTTCATCAGAATTCCAATAAGGCGATAAAGCGCGGAGCTTTTCGATGATCGGCGGCAGAGTTACTAGCACGTGATCGATCATATCTTCGGTAGTAAAGCGGCTCAGAGAAAAACGAATGGCACCGTGTGCAGCCGTATAGGGAATACCCATTGCTTTCATAACATGGGATGGCTCAAGCGCCCCCGAGGTACAGGCCGAACCGCTAGAAGCCGCAATGCCAGCTTGATTAAGCATTAATAAAATGGCTTCGCCTTCAACAAACTCAAACGCAATGTTAGTAGTATTTGGCACTCGGTTTTTGCTATCGCCGGTGACAAAGCTATTAGGGATTCGTGCTCTTAAGCCTTGCTCCAAGCGAGAGCGCATGAGTTCTATGCGTGCGGTATCTTCAAAAATTGATTGGGCTGCCAGTTCACAGGCTTTGCCTAAGGCAATAATGCCAGTAACATTTTCGGTGCCAGCACGCCTGCCGCGCTCTTGGTGACCGCCGCGAATCATCGGCCGGAATTTAGTACCACGACGTAAATAAAGTACGCCAACTCCTTTGGGTGCATGAAATTTATGACCAGAAATCGATAGCATATCGACATCGATAAAGTCGACATTAACAGGGATTTTTCCTGCGGCCTGTACAGCATCGCAATGGAATAGCACGCCTAGCTGTTTTGCCTGCATGGCTAATTTTTGGATCGGGAATAGGGTGCCGGTTTCGTTATTGGCCCACATCAAGCTGACCACAGCAACGTCTCTGCTTAACGCCTGTTTGTAAGCCTCGACATCTAAGCGACCCTGAGCATCGACACCAATCCAGTGAATGGTGTAACCCTTTCGCTCAAGCATTTTGCATAGCTCTATGGTGGCTGGATGTTCAACCACAGAGGTAATGATTTGTTTTTTATCTGGGAAGCTTTCAACAGCTGATAAAATAGCCGTTGCCGTTGCCTCGGTGGCACAGGAAGTGAAAATCACTTCACTGCCGTGTTCAGCGCCAATAAAGTTTTTTACCTGCTCACGGGCGTGCGCTAAAGCCTTGCCAACCGGCTGGCCAAAACTATGAATAGAAGAGGGGTTGCCATAGTAGTCGGTTAAGTACGGCAGCATGGTTTCAATCACTTTCGGGTCAACCTGAGTGGTTGCGTTGTTGTCGAGGTAACAGGTCATCTTGTTCATGCCATACCTCCGACTTTTGCAGAACTGGCAGCAACCGGATATACAGTGACTTCTTCACCGAGTGCGGCGGTAATTTGTTCTTCTACCATTGCTAATGTTGTTCCAGCTAGACCACAACCACTGCATGCGCCGGTCATTTCAACAAAAACCATGTCGTCTTCAACATCGTTTAACTGGATATCGCCGCCATCGGCTTGAATGCCTGGGCGAATGCTATCCAACACCTCTTCAATTTTTTGAATGCGTTGCACGGTGGTGAGAATCGAATGCTTAGTGGTGTTGGTTTTTCCCCCAGTATCGTTGGCTTGGCTGCTAGCGATGATCGACGATGGCTTAGTTCGTTCCGCCGTTAGTGGTAAGTGTGCAGGTACTGCACTGCCAAGCGTTTTGCCTTCGGCTTTTAAGATATCCTCTAATGCCCACTCAATTTTTTCGTGGCAAGCGCCACAGGCACCACCGGCTTTGGTGTAGCGAATCACATCGCCTAAGGTGGTTAGATTGTTTTGTAGGACGACGCGTTTAATCAGTTCACTGTCGATTGCATAGCAGCGACAAATGAGTTCACCTTCTTCGTGATCCTCTGCGCGTTTTTCACCTTTGTAATCGGCAATCGCTGCTTGCAGTGCTTCCATTCCCATGACTGAACAGTGCATTTTTTCAGGCGGTAAGCCGTCGAGGTAGTCGGCGATCTGTTGGTTGGTGACCGCACCAGCCTGCGTCACGGTTTTACCAATGATGATTTCTGTTAATGCCGAAGAGGATGCAATGGCACTGCCACAGCCAAATGTTTGGAACCCTGCATCTTCAATAACATCGGTTTGCTCATTAATCTTAAGTGTCAGCCGTAGCGCGTCACCACAGGACAAGGATCCGACATCGCCAGTGGCGTTAGCATTTTCAACCGCCTTGGCGTTGCGAGGTGAAAAAAAATGATCTTTTACTTTTTCCGAATAGTCCCACATAGAAGTCTCCAGCCGTACAGTTGTTTGTTGCATCAGTTGATCGCTTAACAGATGTACTTATTGACACCTGCCTATAAAAAGGGGGCGAAGACCAGTTGCAGTAACCCAGTACCTGAGCAGTCTCTCGGAGGGAACCGGTTTAGTGAGGTCTGCTCTCAACTGGCTTCGCTAAGAGTCTTGGTGCAAATAGAGTGCCGTGCAGCGCTTTTGTGTCAGACTGGCTGAGCCGCCGATAAACAGCGGCTTAGAGAGGGTAGCTGTGAATGAACAGCGCTTCAGTTGGCCTAAAGATGACAAACCGGCGCTGTCTTGATGTGAGTTTTATAACAAAGTGAAGGCCTTACTGAAGCCGACTAAATTAGGCTGAAAATTTCATCTTCAGGTAGGCGTGACTTTGGCAGTGCGGCGTTAAAGTCGTCTTCGGCACGGTAGCCAAACGATACGACAGCAACGGCATTGAAGCCTTGTGCGGGTAGGTCAAATTCTTGATTTAAAACATCGACGTCAACACCCTCCATCGGCACGGCATCAATACCCGCTGCAGCGGCGGCCAGTAAAGTGCTGCCCATATTTAGATAGAGCTGCTTTTGCATCCATTGTTGGGTGTCGCCGAGCTCTCGGTGGATAGTGACAAAGCCACCTCGTCCGTTGCTGACCGACTGTTTAAAGTCAGCGCTAGCATAACGGCCATCGGCATCTTCAACTGCCAATAGGTGTGCTAAGTAGTCTTCGCTGAGCTCAGTACGGACAGCAAAAACCACAACATGCGAGGCGTTTTCGATTTTCGGTTTGTTGTAGGCAAAGTTGCCGA
The DNA here is from genome assembly GCF_008041945.1 of Reinekea thalattae. Classification (NCBI taxonomy): domain Bacteria; kingdom Pseudomonadati; phylum Pseudomonadota; class Gammaproteobacteria; order Oceanospirillales; family Saccharospirillaceae; genus Reinekea; species Reinekea thalattae. The sequence continues at coordinate 49,535 of NZ_VKAD01000001.1, forward strand.
CTGCCGATTTGGCGATGCGTGCCTTGCCTGCTTCGGTGTTGGCAATAACAAAGTGCCAAGGCTGACTATTAACACTGGAAGGCGAGAAGCGTAGAGCATCTTTAATGGCGCGGAAGTCCTGTTCAGTGATCTGTTTGCTGGCGTCGAACAGCTTGGTGGAATAACGGGATCTGAGGGTGTGACTGATACTCATAACGAGGCTCCGAACGTGTCATGACAAATGTACTAAAGCAATAGCAAGGCAGTAAATGTATACTACAGTCAGCTTAATTCACAAGACTGTAAGTACCGGTGAGCGTTTACTAACGCAAGCATCGAGAATTGACAGTTCATCGGATCTGAAGGGATTGAGGTATGAAACTCGCAATAGGTCGCTGGCGCTGGCTGGCGCTGGTCGTATTAATCAGTGGCTGTGTTACTCGGCCAGTGGTATTAACGCCGGTGGAGCCGGTTAGTGAAAATCAAGAGTCAGTTGAATTGTTATCGGTATCGACTCGGCAAAAGTCTGATGTTCCCGGCATTATATACAGCGGTGAGCGGTCAAAAGACGTACACATCCAGTCAGTCCGTGTGGCGGTGCCAACCGATCATAAAGCAGGTGAACTGAGGTTTTCGTTTGATGCCAAGCCTGATCTGAGTACTGATTTTGCCGTCACTAGCATAGAAGATTTACAGCCTGGTAATGTTGAGGATTGGTTTAAAAAACGAGAGCACACTAAACGACTGTTTATTTTTGTTCACGGCTACAACATGAGTTACGGCATTGCGCTCTATACACTGGCGCAACTCAGTTACGATTTAGACGTCGATGCGACACCGATTCTATTTAGCTGGCCATCTCGCGGTCGGCTCGATTCCTATTTGTACGATAAAGAAAGCGCCACCCTTAATCGAGACCGGCTAGAGGAATTATTACAGCTAGCAATCGAAAGTGATCAGGTCGAGGAAATTACTATTCTGGCGCATTCGATGGGTTGTTGGGTCACTTCCGAAGCATTAAGGCAGATGGCCATTCGTAACGACGGTAACGTGCATGAAAAAATCAGCAACGTTATATTCGCCGCACCAGATATTGATGTTGATGTATTTCAATCTCAAATAAATGCAGCAACCGGTACTCGACCATTCTTTACGCTCATTACTTCGCAAGACGATAAGGCGTTGAAATTTTCTCGTATTTTAGCTGGCGATGTTGATCGCTTAGGTGCGATTGATATTAATAACGAAAAATATCGCCAAGGAATGCAAGATTATGCCTCGAACTTGATGATCCTCGATCTTTCTGAAATAGCGACCGGTTATGATGCATTTGATCATACTAAATACGCTGAAAGCCCGCTGGCACTGGATATTGTCAGTCGACGAATTAAAGGCGCAGAACAGGATGACGGTGAAATGAGTTTGGCTACGTCGATCCTCCTTACTTTGTCACAAAATGTCGCTAAAATCGAAACCATTACTCAAGAGGTTGAAGAGTAATTTAGCTTATTTATGTAGTCGCTTAGTTTAGTTCGAAATTAGGGTCAGCGCTTGCAGAGCAGTTAAGTACCGCTGAAGGTTGGTTCCGCTAAATCAAAATGTAAGTTGAGTTGTATTTTATGCTTTATCAAGTCGTCGATATTTTATTTCCGATCTTTGCAATAGTGCTGGTCGGTTTTATTCTTGGCCGGTGGTTAAAGCCGGATCTTGCTGTAACCAATCGCATTAATATGGATGTTTTCTGTCCCGCCTTGGTATTTTCATCCTTAGTTGCCATGCCGCTGAATACAAACCAGTTACCGTTGCTCAGTGCTGCGTTGGTAGCGGTATTGTTACCTGGTTTATTGATGATTCCGCTGAGTAAGCTTTTTGGTTTAAGTTTTAGAACTTGGGCGCCACCTAATATGTTTCGTAACAGTGGCAACCTGGCAATCCCATTGTTTACCTACACTTTCGGCGAAAGTGCATTGGCGCCAGCTATTTTATTGTTTGTTGTTTCTACGGTGCTGCATGCCAGTGTTGGGCTTGCGATTCTAAGTCGCGGTAATCCTATCAAGCAGCTATTGAAAATGCCGGTGTTCTTAGCGTCGGTACTGGCGATGACTTTAAACCTTGCGCATATCAGCGTTTGGCAGCCGTTAATGGATGCAACCAGCCTCTTGGGTCAAGCCGCCGTGCCTATTATGCTGATCGCACTAGGCCGACAAATGTGTAATATTCAAATTAAGGGGATAAAAGTTGGTTTATATGGCACACTACTGTCTATATTTACAGGTTCAGTTGCCCTGTTTATTATATATTGGCTCATCCCGTTGCCAACATTGCAGCTACAAATGATAGTACTGTTTACGTTATTGCCGCCTGCGGTGATGAACTATATGTTTGCTGAGCGCTTTAATATTGAGCCAGATAAAGTGGCTTCTATGGTGCTCATTAGTAACCTCTTTACTGTATTGACGCTACCGTTGATATTAACTGTTGCACTGCATTTAGGCTGATGAGTTTTTTTAATTTCAACCCCGTTTCGGCGGTCAGGGCGGCTCGGCTATTGGTTGAGCGATGACTGCTTAATTTCGTAATTAAACTAACCAACATGGAGAAACCATGGATTACAAAGCAATAGGTGACGCATTGACTACAATCGGAAAAGAAATCACCAAAGCCAATAATAAATTAGATCAGGTTTTAGAAAAGCTGGTCGAATTCGAAAACCTAGAAGAGCAGAAAAAATCTGCAATTGCTGCGATTGAAGCGGATAACTTCAGTGACGCACTTGAGCTAGTAAAAACGCTCGATAAAGGTAAGCAGAAGCGTTTGGACCTGTTGCAACAAGAAGAAGAAATTCGCAAGACTTTGGAGTCGTTGCGTGAGTCAGCACAAGCGACAGCTGAAGGTAAGATTCCTGATAATTTAAGTGCACAAGACTAATTATTGCTGTTTAGCGTAAAACACTTGTCACAAAAAAGGCCGCAGTAGCGGCCTTTTTTATTTGCTTTCGATCTTAACTCTTTAACTTTTTGACTATCTAATTTATTAACGACCTCACTCTTAGGCTGCCACTGGCGGGCTAGGGCGAACTGTTTTTGCCAACCCCAGTGCGATGATGCAAGGAATAACAAAGCCCAACGCCATGGGTGTTGCACTACCACTTCCGGCCACGGCAACAGAAGTTGAAACGATAAAGGCGATAGAAAACTGAATCGCTCCGAGTAACGCCGAACCAATACCAGAGCTGCTTTTGGCTGCCGACATTGCCAGTGCCATAGCGTTAGCACTAATTAAGGCAACAAAGCCAATGGCAAACCACAATGGAATAACCAACAACACTAATGAATCAATGAATGAGGCGGCAAGCAGAAGGCTGGCGATAACCAGTTGGCCGACTAACGCGCGCTTTAAAATAGCTAATGGTAAAAATTTATTTAGCAGTAGTGTATTGATACGCCCAAATACAAAGAGCGCCAACGCAATACCTGCAAAGGTGAAACCGTATTGCAGAGCCGATAAACCAAACTTGGTTTGGAACACACCAGAAGAGCCGGTAATGAAGGAAAACATACCGCCTTGGATAAGCCCTGCGATCAGTGTTGGTTTTAAAAAGCTAGCCTGGTTGAGCAAGCGTTTTGCTGCTTGTGCACCGTTGACAAAAGGGCGTTGTACACGCAGATCTTTCGCCAGAGTTTCCGGCAAAATAAAGTAACCCAAAATAAAGGCAACCACGCCAACGCTGAGCATGCAGATAAAAATTGAGCGCCAGCCAAAGGCTTCTAACAGTAGGCTACCGAGAGTCGGCGAAATAATTGGACCTACGGTTAATAACATGACTAATAATGTCATCACCTTGGCAGCCTCTTGGCCTTCGTACAGGTCGTTGACAATCGCTCGGCTGACAACCATGCCGGTACAGGCGCCAATGGCCTGAATAAGACGCAGAGCGTTAAACAACCAAATATTTTCGACCTGAATCAAGGCGAGCGAACTAAGGCAGAAAATAGCGATGCCTAACATCAGAGGGCGCTTTCGACCGTAGGCATCGATTAATGGTCCCATGATTAACTGACCAATACAGAGCCCTAAAAAGAATAGCGACAACGATAGCTCAGCCGCTGCACGGCTGCTGTTGAGCGATGAGGCAACATGACCGATGGCCGATAAATACATATCGGTTGCCAGAGGCGGAAAAATAGTGAGTAAGCCAAGCACTAGGATCATTGCGGTAGTGCGAGACGATGAGAGTTGGTGGCGAGTCATAAGGTCGTTCCTAGAGCGATGCTTTCGTTTAACCGGTTATTACGGATATTGATGAGTATTTAGACTTGTTGCGATTTATTAGTACTGAGTCTAATAAGTTGCGCAGTCTAGATAATAATTAGACCCGAGTCTATAAAAGAGTTAACATTTTAAACAAATATCATGGAGAACCGTGCATGTCAGAGCAGCCAGTGACGCTAGGGCGCCCTAAGGATGAAAAAACCAGTGTGGATATTTTAGCCGCAACATTGCAGTTGGTGCGGCTACATGGCTATGAAGCGGTATCGATCACCGCCATTGCCAAGCAGGCTGGTGTTGCCAAGCAAACCATCTATAACCGTTGGTCGACCAAGGCCGATTTAGTGCTTGAGGCGGTATTTAAAGAAACCGGGCGAATTGCTGCGGCTGTGCCAGATGATGAACAAACCTCTTGTCAGCAGCAGCTGTCTCTATTTTTGTGCAATGTCTTTGAGCACTTATCTTACGATGCAAGAGTGTTGGCTGCTTTGATCGCCGCAGCGCAAAAGGATGAAGCCTTCCGAGAAGCTTTTAAAAAAGGCTTTGTAAAACCACGAGAAGCGATGCTGATCGATATTTTAAACCGAGCGCAGCAACGTGGTGAGCTTTCAAAGCATCGTGATGTCAGTATTCTTTCTGCTTTTGTGCACGGCGCTTTTTGGTACGCCTTATTGCAGGGGGACGCTTTGAACTCCGAGTTGGCGCAAAGCCTCGCGGCTGAAATTTTTTGGCAAGGTTAGGATTTAGCTTTCAACTTTCAACTCTTCAATTGCTAAAGCTTAAAGCGGGTTTTGATCATTTTGCAGAATGGGCTGTTGGCTAGTTGAACCTATTCATCTGTATTGGCGTGTAAAAAAAGACTCTATAAAAAAGGCCGCAAAAATGCGGCCTTTTTGATTCATTAAAACGGCTTAGCCTAAGTTAATACCAAGACTAAGCGGCGTTAAAATTAAAGTTCGATGTTGACAGTTTCGCCATCGATGACAAGCGTTAAAGTGTTGCCTGCTAAGGTGTGGCTCACTTCCGTTTTAGCACCATCAATTTTGCTTGGTACTAATAGCGTCAGTACATTGTGCTCTTTAGCGGGCTTGAACTTCGCTTCAACATGACGGTGAATTTCTAAACCTTCATATTCTGCAGGATCCACTTCGCCAAAGCCTTCAACGTTTTCAATTGAGCTTAGGTTGTTGGTGCAGTCGTTAATGAACTGAACGTCTAAGGTTGCTTTTTCGCCGACAATTTCGAAGCCAGCATCCGCTGTTTTCGTCGCAAAGGTGGTGTGCATGTTCCAAGTTAAATCTTGCTCGGTTTTCATGCTTGCCGTATCGCGAATTACAAACACCTTGCCCTTAGCAAACCAGATTTTACGCTTGTAGCTTTCTAGCTCTGGGTTGAAGAACTGATACGAAGTGGTGGCATCACCTTCAACAAATTTCACATCGGCATCGGTTTCGTAGTCGGTAATTTTACCGCCAGCTTCAACACAGTAACGGTCTTGGTGGCCTTCAAATTTAGACGAAGTATTCTCAGCGTACTGACCTTTGCCATCAAATAACGGCAGGTTTTTAGCAAAGGTTTGACGACGCCATTTTAGGTGCATATCAACACCAAAGCCGCCGTAATAGCCAGTAATAGAAGCCAATGTATCGCCGAACGCGTGTAGCGTAAAGGCGTTTTGGTCACCATGCGAGTGGCTGATAGAACCAAATGGGCTGCACTTGTAAACCATGTGCACGTGCTCATCACGTTTAGTCATGTTGCTGTGGAACGCCGCCCAACCGGTAATTGGGAACACTTTCAATAATGGCTCGTCTGAAGGTGCAACTTCGGCCATGTCGTTCCATAGATAATCAAAACGCAAATCGTCGTAACCAAAATCCCACCAACCGTAGTTGTAGAACTTGGTGTGTGCTTCGGTATCGCGGTTTTTCAATTGGTTGTAGTACCAAATGTATTCTGGCTTATTATTAACACCGGCGTAATGCTTAATGTTGTACGCCAGTTTTAAACCAGGGAAGTCACCAATAGAAGATTGGTCACAGAAGCTCGCACGTTTAGAGTGAACCGGCATGCAGTAAAGCGGGAAGTCGCCAGTGTTTTTGTAAAACTCTTTATTAAACATGTTAATGCTGGTGTAGCTTTTGATCAGGTCGAAGGCTTCACCTAAAAACGCCATTTGGGTGTTCCAGTAATCTGGACCTTCCGCCCAAGCGCCATCGGTACCGCCCCAAGGTGGGTAATGCACCGCGTAGTATTCAATAGAGTATTCCATGTATTGACGAGCTTTCGGGTACTCGTTGTAAAGTGCAATACAGGTAGGCACAACCGCCGAAGAAATAGAGCGTACGCCATGGCTGTTAAGCGGGTTAGCCAGTAAGTCAACGGTGACTTCTAGGTGGTGCATGATCTCTTCTAAACGAACAACCAATGCGTCTTTGATTGTTTTGCGCTCAGCATCGTTTAGGTGCTCGTATAGCCAGTCGTAACCCCAAGCCATAGCAGCAATTACACGGAACGCCGCCTCATCGTTATAGGCACGAGAGGTCACACCTTCAGGGTCGTAAGAGGCAAGCTTTAATGTCCAAGCTTTAGCCTTAGCAATAATTTCAGCATCGTCTAGCAAAATACCAGCAATAGACAGGTTGCGAGTCGCGTTAAACGCCATTTGGCACTGAACGTACATTTTACGCCAGTAAGGACGCCACAACGAAGCCTTGCCAACCGTTTCTTCTGGGTAAGCTTCTGGCTCGTCGTAAGGCTCAGTATCTAAAAACTTATTGGTCGAATTGCTCATAAACGCATCGAACTTACAGTGCGATGGGTCTTTTTTAACCGCCGCGCGGAAATCCTCAAGGTCTTTGTTCTGTACCAAAAGGCGAGGGTGCGCAGTGCTTAGGTTATCTAGGAAAGACAGGTCGACTTCGGTTTGTTGTACCTTAACTGGCATAACATCCAAAAGGTTACCGGCAGACTTATCGTTTTCGAGCTTGATCTTTTTTATCGCGTCAAAAGACTTGTCATTAGACATTTAAGGCCTCGGTTGATGGGTTATTGTTGATTGATGATTAACTAAAAACGCGCAGATAATACAATAAAGGGCCCATCCTACTAAAGAGTAGGGTCAATAAAGCTGTAATTTTATAACCAAAAAGACCAGTGAAGGCTCTAAATAAAGCGATTGAGTCATGATCAGTAAAGCCTTTTGTCAGGTGACAAATATAAAATCGATAGGTGGTGGTTAAAAAATGATCGTTTTTCGGCGGCAATGCAATCGTTGCTATCGGAAATCATGGGTTGCTTAAAATGAACCGCTGTTATCGGGTGTGTTTTAACGTAGTTCACATTTATCCATAGAGAGGCTACTTATAATATCCTCACTAACAAGGAGAGGTATTTATGGGGGCCATGTACTATACGGCGTTGGTTGTTGAATTACTCGTGCTATTGTGTTTTGAGTTTGGTTACGGTGTTGAATATATAGGCTTAATCATTTTTCTTCATTTGGGGATTCTGCTGTCATTAGCGGGGTTTTTATACCCAAAAACTCAGAACAAACTATGGGCCTATATCGCTATGGTTGGTTTTGCGTTTTTTGTGCCTGTCGGTCTGCTTGGTATGATTGCCATGCGAAATAAAATAGATAAGTATGAAAAAGAAGCCTTTCTGGAGAGTCTTGAGAATGAATGATGCAAAAAAAGCGATAGAGCCGAAAAAAGTATATTTGTATGCAAAGTCGCACCTTACTAGCTCGATGATTATCGGCTTGGGGTTTGTTGTTATAGGGTTTTTTGTTGAGGCGACGAGTCTGGGTTTTGGTATTTTGATTATAGCTCTCGGTCTATTAAGGGGCCGATTGGAAGTAGTAAGGCTATATGACTCCCATAGTGAAATTAAAATAGCCCCGGTAGGTGCTCGTTGGTTTATTAAAGACAGCAGTATTACTGGTGTGAAAGAAACACCTAAGTTATTAATATTAACGGTTGCTCAGGGCGATAAAGCCGTAGTACGTAAAATACCGATTAAAATATTCTCAGAAGAGGATCAAAAATCGTTAATAGAGCATTATATGTCATTGGCGGCCAGTTAAGCCTGTTACTGTTTTAAGCGTTTTTATATTTCTTATAATGCCGAGCTTAGCTCGGCATTTTTTATGGCTAGGCTCAGTAAAGAGATGATTGATAACCCAATAGCTTTAGTATTCAGTAAAGGGCATTTATGCCCGTCTTTAAAATGCTTATACTGCAGGTCAATTGGCCAACCCAATTACCTATTGGTCGGAGCCTTCACCCAAGAATCCGTTAAAAATATAAAGAGATGTACACATGAGTCTAGATAAAGACAGCAAGCAAGATCAGCCTTGGCAACAGCCAATGCCTGAAAGCCAGTTCGAGCTAATGAAAAAAGTATTGGCAGCGCCTTCTCCAGTGAGTTTTGAAGCCGCAATGAGCTACGGTGTGATTAAACCAGAATTCGAAAGCTTTATGCCTAAGGGCTGGGCTGTACATCAGTTTAAAGCCAATGCTGGCTTAGTATTCGACTCTCACCCAGGTCGTGACGATCTGGTTAGCGTGATGATTGTCGGCCATGCCGATAAAATCCGTATGCAGGTTCGTAAAATTGATAAAGACGGTAAGGTCTGGATTAATACCGACTCGTTTTTACCAACAACACTGATTGGTCATGAAGTTAAAGTTTTTTGTCACGACCCAGATAAGGTCGGTGCCTATAAAGTGATCGAAGGCGCAACGGTAGAAGCTCTTGGCGCGATTCATTTTTCAACACCAGCGCAACGTGCTGGCGACCAAGGCATTAAGGCTGAGCAAATTTATCTAGAATTGCATACGCATGGTGAAGACCGCCAAGCACAGGTCGAAGCGTTAGGTTTACGCGCGGGTGACCCAATTATTTTAGACCGTCCGATTAAACCGGGCGTCAGCCCAGATACGTTTTACGGCGCTTACTTAGATAACGGCTTAGGCTGTTTTTCGGTGATCGAAGTGGCGCGTCTATTGGCGAAAGAGTCGTTAGAAAACGTCCGCGTTTTGTACACCATTGCTACGCATGAAGAGATTGGCCGCTTTGGTTCAACACAATTGGTTGGCGAGCTCAAGCCAGACGTACTGATCGCAACCGATGTTAATCACGATTATGAAGCTGCGCCAGGTATTGGTAGTCGCAACATGAACCCGTTAAAAATGGGTGCAGGTTTTACCATTGGTCGAGGCTCAGTTGTTTCTGAATATTTGGTACAAGCATTAGAAAAAGTTTGTAACGCGCAAGAGATTCCATATCAGTTGGATTTCTCGGGCCGCGATATGGGTACCGATGGTATGGCTGGCGTATTGGCTGCAGTGGACAGCGCTGCAATTACTGTCGGATATCCTATTCGTAATATGCACACCGCATCAGAGTCGGCGCACACAGGCGATTTAATTGCTTCTATTCACGCCTTGGCGGGTTTGCTACGACACTTCAATGGCTTGAACGACGGCAAAGGCATTCAACGCGATGACCTTAAAAATGGTCACATCCGTTTAGATCAAGCTTAAGCTACTGCACTGTTTGGTTTGCAAGTAAGTTAGCTGATAAAAAACTGGCTAGTAGCAAAAGGGCGTTCTTTGATAGAACGCTCTTTTTTTGTTGCCGTTATTTTTATTTTTTAATCCATTGTTGTTAGCTAATGCGGTTGTATGGTTGTTGCAGCCAAGAGTTTATGTGTGTGCTTTGCAAGGTAATGGCGGCTAATGCTAAAGCCTAGAGCCAGCGGTATTAGGCCATTAAAAATTAGGCGATAAAAAATACCGCTGTTTGGGGTGAGTACATCGGTGATCAGCGTTGCGCTCAGTAGCAACGATAGTGTCGGTAAAAATAACAGTGCGATGTATCGCAGCAAGGCTTGATCTTCGCAGTGTAGGTTTACTTCGTTACCAATATTATCGCAACTTTGTTCAACGTCTGTTGGTGTATTTTGATTCGCTTGAAGGTGTTCGTTGCGTGGCAGTTGAATGGCCTGTTTCGGTTCCATGGGTTGCCATAAAATTGCGCAGCCTTGTTTTTGTGCGCAGTTAGCACAGCCGCCAGAACGAGTGGCGGTGAGTTCAATCTGGTTGGCGCTCTGTGCATTTATTCGTGCTTTGATCGTTGCCATCAGGGTTCCTTAACTGCAAGTTTTAACTTTTTAACCTTAAGCTCTTAACTATTAACTTTTAATTCTTAATTCTTAATTTTCTATTTCTATTAAGGGTTTAACTTTTAATCCCACTCTTCATCGAGTAGGTCGAGCATCTTTTCTCGTGTCAATGGTTGAGCTTTAACGTTGGCGGTTTTGCTGAGGTTTGGTTTTAACCAAGGGGCTTGACCGTTTTTTTCATCGCTGATTAATTGTGTGAGTAAGGATTTTATCGGACTTTTCTCGGCGACGATGACTGGCTGTACTTGCAGCTTCAATAATTTTTTTACTGCCGATGGACCGATAGCATTGGCATAAACGGCGTTGCAATCGGCTAACGATTCGATCCTAGAAAGCAGTTTGTTTTGGTCATGCTTTCTTTGTGTTGCGCCGTATTCAATAATTTTTTGTAGTTGCCACTGTTGATCAAGCAAAGCAAAAATTAAAAAGTGGCTAGCGGTGCCAAAATGTTCGTCGACAGTTAAACGATCGCTAGTCGCCATTGCAACTTTGGCAGAAATACTGGACTCATCAATCGGCTGAACCAGTTGCAAAGCTCGGTCGGGTTGCTGTATTTCCATGGATTACCTCATCATTCTATTAGGCGCGCTGGGTTGCGATATAGCGGCAGTTTTCCGGCTCGTTCAGCGTCACCTGTTCTGGCCCAAAGCGGTAAGGGCTGTAAAATGCCGCTACTTCAGGTTGATGGCTGGCCAGCAACAGGTTGCCCAGTTGGTTGAGCAGCGAGCAAGCACCCTGATAACCCATTTGTAATTGCTGGTTGCTACCAAAGCGGTCGTGGCTAGGCAAGCCGGCACGCAGCACAGGCCGTTGTTGTTCAAAAAACTCGGCGCAGTGGCTGTTGCCAATAATCAGTTGGCATTGTTCGATGGTGCTGTCTAAATCGGAATGGTCACCAACGATAATCTGTTCTGCAAAGCTCGATTGCAGTAACGCGCTGGCCGTCGCAGTAACACCGATCGTCAGCTTTAAACCTGCTTCATGCAGTAGCGCATCGAAGCCGAGTAGTAAATCCGACTCTAACGCTGCCGCTGCATGGCTAGAAGAAAGTACGAAGTGAGTATCCAGCAGGCTATCTTGCAAGCGCTGACGTGCGCGATAAAGGCGCGGTGGTACCTCTCTGTTAGCGACTAAACTCAGTTGCTCGATAAACGCATCGGTCGCATCAAGCCCCATTAGGTGGCCAAATTTAAAGCAGGGAATGGCAAAGTTGTGTTCTAGCCAAGTGCCGGTTTTAAACAGGCTTTCGCCGATGACAAAGGTGGCGGCACTTTTATGCATGCTGGCAATGTCGGCAATACTACAACCGCCGGTACTGGTTGCGCTGTAGTCTTCGGTTTCTAGGTGGCCGTCGAGCGAGGTTGCAAGATCGGGTACAAAAATACCGCTTAGCCCAAAGCTTTCGACATAGTCTTTAACCAGTTCAATATCGGCACAGGTCATGGCGCTGCTGCAAAGCACATTAATTTGTTTGTCGATCACTTCATCTCGCGTAGCTGATTTATTGAGTTCTTTGACATAGGCATCGACAGTTTCGGAAAAGCCAGATTGCAATGAGCCAATGAAATCAGGTGTTGAAACCGGTATGACCTTAGTTTCTTTAAAGTCAGGATAGCGTTGATAAAACTCTTGCACGTTACGCTCTAAGTCGCAGCCTTGCAGTTCGGTTAATCCGGTAGACATCAGGGTAATGGCCTCTGGCTGGTGTTTTTCACACAGTAAGGCGAGAGCCTCGATAACGTTATCGTCAGCCCCCATGACGGCTGCGATTTGGTCAACCGCGGTGTTTTGAATCGGCATCGGTTCACGAAAATGTTGAATTAAAAACACCTTGGCAAAGGCGCCGCAACCTTGGGAGCCGTGCATCAACGGAATACAGTTAGCAATGCCCATGCTAGCTAAGCTAGCACCGGTTGCTTGGCTGGTTTTGAGTGGTCGATCCGTTAAGGGGCTCTTATTGCGAGTTAGTTGGCTCATGCTAGCGCGCTCCTATATCAGATGTTTTTTTCAGTGAACTGTTCAGTGCAGCGGCTTGCCAAGGTGGGCTCTTTTTCGCTAACGACCAGACTGGGCTTTCTAACGTCCGGCACAGCTCTTGCGCTAAGGTCAACATGCCCCGATAACCGGCATAGGCGTGGTGACGCTCTTGGTTAATATCTAGGAACGGCAATTTGGCTTTTACAGCGGTATACATGTTGCGCCCGCCAGCAATAAGAATGTCAGCGTTGTTACTGCGCGCTACGTTGAGCAAGTTGGTTGCGCCACCGTTTTCGAGCATGTGAGCGTCATCACCCATTAAACTTTTGATGCGAGCCTTGTCGGCTTCGGTTGATTTTTTAGTGCCAGTTGCAATGACTTCAATGCCCAGCTCGGTTAGTGCGCTGACCACCGACCATGATTTAACACCGCCGGTATAAAGCAGCGCCTTTTTACCTTGTAGCCGTTCTTTGTAAGGCTGAAGTTGTTGGCGAATGCTGGTTTCTTCGCGTTCGATAAGTTGTTCTGTTTGCTCGCTTAGGGTGTCATCGTGCATCAGTGTCGCAAATTGACGCAGCGCGTTGCTGGTGTCTTCAATGCCATAAAAGCTGCCTTCGAACCACGGAATATTCCAGCCTTCATTAAGCTTGCGAGCAACATTGATTTGCGCTCGTGAGCACACCACCATGGCGGCATCGGCACGATGCATGGTTTGGATTTCGTGAAATTGTGTATCGCCTGCTAAACAGCAAAGCAAGCGGTAGCCAAGTTCGGCAAACAGTGGCGCAACGTGCCAATACTCACCGGCGATGTTGTATTCGCCAATCAGTACAATGTCGTGAACGCGTTGTTCAGGGCGATGCAGCATTGCAGGTTTGGCAGGAGGCTCGCCGGTGCCGACCACTTTTTCGACCATAACTTCACCGGCAATTCGATTACCAAGATTTTTACTGCCATAAAAACCGGCCGCGTCGATACAGATAACAGGGCGGTGCCAGGTTTCACTCGCCAAGGTGCAGATCGCTTCGACATCGTTACCTTCCAACGCAGGGACACAGGTTAAATAAACAAAAACTGCTGGTGGATTGTATTGCTCAATGACTTGTTTGATGGAATGCAAAAGCCGTTTTTCGGCTCGCCCCATAATGACATCCTGTTCGTTCAGATCGGTAGTAAAGCCGTGGCGAAACAAATTTTCGCCGTGTGCACGAGTACCGCGATTGTTCCAGCTGTTGCCAGCGCAAGCGATAGGGCCGTGTACGATGTGAGCGACATTGGCGATCGGCAGTAATGAAATTTGCGCACCATCAAAGCTGCAACCGCCTGCGGTATTCCCAGGAGTAGGCCGTGCGCAACCCGATTTTTCGCCACTGTTATGATCACAGGCGGGTTCGTCCATTAATTCTCTTATTTCACTTTGCTTCATCGCGGTTTACTCACATAAAGGACAGTCAATTATCTGAACTGCAAACTGCCTGCCATATCTAAGTCATTGATATTTAAGGGTTGTTTATTGTTGGGTATGCGACAATGGGATACTTTTGTTGGTGCTGTGTTGCGGCAAGGTGATAGCGGCTTAGTGCTGGATATAGAGGTATGGCTAAAAAGAAAGTGAATAATAAAAAGAAGATGAATAAAAAGGCCACTGCATCATTGCTGCGTTAGTATCACAATGCTGTCGATGGTCAGTGGCAAACGGAGGAATTGATAACTAAACATGCCTATGCTCAGCCTGAGCAGAATCAAACTAGCTATTTGATTCATTTAACTTTCAGGTGTGTTTAATCTTTCGGTTTCTTAATCTTCAGGTTCAATGACTGCGATGACTAAACCAACAGCATTTTCTGGCTCGCGAGTCAGGCTGGCGCAGCCTAGACTGGCAGCGATTAGGTGCAGTTGAACCGAGTCGGTTTCCATGTAGGGTTCTTTTGCGCCCATGTCATCTTCGCTGCATAAAATAAAACGGAATTGCGGCCAGTCTTGTTTCAGTTGGCGCAGACTTTCATCATTTGCGCCATACTCATTGAGTTGGTTAACAATATCGTTGATGGCGTCGCTGGTGAGCGTTTGAGTCACAATAGCTTCAGCTTGCATAGTGTTTTCCTTTCAGTCGTCGCGGTTAGCGCTTTTTTCATCTATTTAGCGGTTGATCTATTTTCGCTTTGGGCGTCGAGTATTTTTTTAATCCAGGGTGGTGGTGAGCCTGCCAACATTTGGCAGATACGGTTTAAAAATTCTTCGGCAGCGACAGGCGTTGATTGTTTAATTGGGTGGACATCAGCGTTAGTGACTTTTGCCGCCGCAGGGCCGCCGATCGATAAGGTGGTTAAAATTTGGCAGTCGTGCAGTAAACCGGTGATGTAATCGGTTCGGTTCATACCGCTTTCTTGAGTGTCTACCGCTCTAACTTCACTGAGCCGAAAGTGCTCGGCGTTTGCTTCATAAACTAAAATTCGTAAGCACGAACCAAAATGTCCGTCGATCATTTGGTCATTATTTGAGGTGACGGCTATACGTAATACTGGCCCGCTTAATGGCGTGGTATCGTCAATGGTGGGAGCTTGCATGGCCGATAATGACTCGCTGGTTAGCACCGCAAACGCATGATTGGATTGGCTGCGCTCAATCTCTGCATTAATACCAGAGACAAAGTGGTAAAAGTTTTTTGGACTAAAGGTGCGTAACTTTTTTTCACTCAAAGGCTCGCCAACTTCTGCGATTAGGCTGTTAACAAAAGTCTGTAACGAAAGTTGAGGCAGCGCTTTAGCAGCAAGGCCAAGACGTAAGGCTAGCGAATTTTGAATGGTTTGAGTCATTAAATGCCCTCCTATAAGAAGTTGCGATTATTGTGTCGTTAAGCTCGTCGCGCCCGCAGAGTGATCGGCAACTTGGGTTGCTCAGACAGGGGTTCAATGTAATAACGACTGCCATCGGCCAGTTCGAATTCTCCGCCCCAACGATCGGCTTCGTTAAATTCAATGGCGGTGACGGTTTCTTCTAAATCTTTTTTTGCGATGTATAGCGTTAGGTTACCGCTCTCGGCTTCTTTTCGAATCATGACATTTGGCATGAGGATTCCTTAGTGTGTCTTCGGTAAAGATGAGAGAGAGAGTGAGCCTCTCTCTCATCGATCAGTGCCGAACGATTAACGGACCAAGTCGAATGACAAGTCTGTTTTACCCAGCAGCATGGCGTCGGTATCGAGTTTTTCTAATACCGCATTGACCAGCGTTGTTAACATCATCATGGCACCTTCGTAACAAAGAGTGGTGTTGCGATGTAGATGGTGGCGGTCAAAAATAGGGAAACCTAAGCGAATCAATGGCACTTCAAATTCATCGCCTTTGGCTTTGGTGTCCGCCTGAATGAACTTGGCGTAAGAGTTGCCAATCATAAAGTCTGGTTTGTTGGTGAACACTAAAGAGCGGAAATGCCACAGGTCTTTACCAAAGTGAATTTCTGCATTGGCGGTACCTGGAGCTTGCGCAATAAGTGCTTCCATTTTCTTCTTCCAACGCTTATTGGCATTGTGACAAAGAATATGTTTCACCTCACAGCCAAGCTCTTGCAAGAACTTAGTTAGGCCCATGAGATAGTCAGGATCGCCATAGATGGAGAAGCTGGTATCGTGTAGCCAAGTGTGTGAGTCGGTCATCATATCGACTAAACGACCACGCTCTTTTTCTAACGACGCAGGAATCTCTTTGCCAGAAATTTCGGCGATTTTCATAACAAAATCATCCGTCCAATCTAAACCCATTGGGATATTTAGCGCAGGGACTTCATGTTGCCATGTGCCTTCCACATATTTTTTTGTTTTCACCAATTGATCAGGTTGCAACAAAATAGTGGTTTTTGCATTGGGCGCGTCTTTTACTTCAGAAATTGGCGTGCCGCCAGCGTACATGCGGTATTCACCATCGGCTGGCGTGTCGAGCACTTCCGTTGGGTCACACAATAGGCTGTAGCCGGTGTCGAATTCTTGCATCACGCGATGCAAAACTCGGTAGTTACCTAGGTAGGTTTCAAAACCCGGAACTAGGTTGATTTTACCGTTACTGCCTACTTCTTTATTGTCCATTTCATTAATGGTGAAGTAGCGTGCAATGCCTTCAAACATGTTGTCCCAGCCTGTGGTGTGGCTGCCAACAAAGCTTGGCGTATGCGCAAAAGGAACTGGCATATCTTCTGGGATATGGCCTTCTTTTTTGGCGTTGCCAATAAAGGCGTTGAGGTCATCACCGATAACTTCGGCCATGCAGGTGGTCGACACCGCAATGACGTCAGGTTTGTATAACGCGGTAGCATTTTCCAGACCGTCGAAAATATTTTTTTGCCCGCCGAATACCGCTGCGTCTTCTGTCATGGAGTCAGAAACACAGGCAACCGGTTCTTTAAAGTGACGGTTAAAGTAAGTGCGGAAGTAAGCCACACAACCTTGAGAACCGTGCACATAAGGCAGCGTATTTTCAAAACCCAGTGCGCACAGTACCGAACCTAAGGGTTGGCAAGCTTTTGCTGGGTTAATGGTTAGAGTTTTACGTTCGAAGTTAAGCTCTTTGTATTCTTCGGTCGTTGTCCAGTCGAAGACTTCTTTGATTTTAGCGTCATCAAAGCCCTCTTCGTATTTGGCCCGTTTATTGGCCATCATGTCCTGATATTCGTCTTGCTTAAATAACGAATATCCAGGCGCTATTTTATCAACAGTCTGACTCATAACATCTCCTTCCCGTGCCACTCAAACGTGAACTTCCGGGGTGATCGTGTTGTTGCGTTATTGGTTAAACCTTCGGTCTGATGACAGGCGTCCGGTATTCGTTGTTAGGCAGTTTCTGCCAAGCTTTCTTGTTCCGTTTCTTTCCAAGGTGCGGTCAACTTATTCCAGCATGGGTTATTGATGGTCATGTCCATGTCGCGGGCAAAAATAGCAAAGCCATCAAAGCCGTGATAAGGACCTGAGTAATCCCAGCTGTGCATTTGGCGGAAAGGAATACCCATCTTCTGGAAGATGTACTTCTCTTTAACACCGGCACCGATTAGGTCGGGTTTGATTTTTTCAGCAAATTTTTCAAGCTCAAAGCCAGTCACATCATCGTAGATAAGGGTGGCGTCTTTGACTTCGTTTGCTGTTTTTACGTAATCATCGTTGTGGGCAAATTCATAACCGGTACCGACAATTTCCATACCTAAGTCTTCATAGGCTCCAATCACGTGACGAGGGCGCAGGCCACCGACATAAAGCATGACTTTTTTACCTTCCAAGCGAGGTTTGTATTTGTCGATAATGGGCTGCCACTGCTCTTTGTATTTAGCGATAACTTCTTCCGCTTTTGCCTGAATCGACTCATCAAAGAATGCTGCAATTTTGCGTAGTGATTCTTCACACTTAGTCGGGCCAAAGAGGTTGTACTCCATCCAAGGAATGCCGTACTTCTCTTCCATATGACGAGAAATGTAGTTCATCGAACGGTAGCAGTGGATGAGGTTGAGTTTTACGCTCGGCGTATTTTCTAACTCAGGCAGGGTGCCATCCCCAGACCATTGCGCGACAACGTTTAGGCCAATTTCTTCGAGTAAAATCCGCGAAGACCAAGCATCACCACCAATGTTGTAGTCACCGATAATTGCTACGTCGTAAGGTCCAACTTCACGCTGTTGTTCTTTATCGGCGCTGCCATCGAGTACATAGTCACGCAACGTATCGTTGGCAATGTGATGGCCGAGTGATTGCGATACACCACGGAAACCTTCACAACGAACCGGCACAATGGTTTTGCCAATTTCTTTGCCTTTGGTTTTTGCAACCGCTTCGATGTCATCACCAATCAAACCGACTGGGCATTCCGATTGAATACTGATGCCCTGTGCTAGCGGGAATAGGGTTTCAATTTCATCGATCATAGTTGACAGCTTTTTATCACCGCCAAAAACAATGTCTCGTTCTTGAAAGTCCGAGGTGAAGTTCATGGTGCCAAAGGCGTTTACACCAGTGGTTCCGGTATAGTAGTTACGGCGTCCGGCGCGTGAATATTGGCCACAACCGACAGGTCCATGAGAAATATGAATCATGTCTTTAATCGGGCCCCAAACCACACCTTTAGAACCGGCGTAGGCACAGCCACGAGCAGTCATTACACCAGGCAATGATTTTCGGTTTGACGTAACACAACTTTTAGTTGCTTCCGTATCGTTAGATGCCAGGTGCTTGGTGCGGTCTTTTTTCGCTTTAGCGGGATAGACCTCAAGCACTTCTTCGATCAACGAATCGGTGACGGATTTGTCTATTGTCATAACAGACTCCTGTTAAATTAAGTTGATCGAAAATTAAGCCGTTGCTTCTTCTGCAACCTGACCAATAATGGATTCGTCTTCAACATCCATGATGCCGAATTCCATCAATAGGTCTTCGAGTTCATCCATGGTGCAAGGGTTAGGAACCACAAACAGTTCGTTGGCCATAACTTTTTGCGCCAATGCACGATACTCGTCTGCTTGGTTACATTTAGGGTTGTACTCAATAACCGTCATGCGACGAATTTCGGCCTGCTGTACAACGTTGTCGCGTGGCACAAAGTGAATCATCTGTGTACCGATTTTTGCCGCTAAGGCTTCAATCAATTCATCTTCACGGTCACACTTACGTGAGTTACAAATAAGCCCAGCTAGGCGAACGCTGCCGGTTGCTGCGTACTTACAAATCCCTTTCGAGATGTTGTTCGCCGCATACATTGCCATCATTTCACCGGATACCACGATGTAGATTTCTTGTGCTTTGTTTTCACGAATAGGCATAGCGAAACCACCACACACAACGTCACCTAATACGTCATAGAAAACGAAGTCTAAATCTTCTTCGTAAGCACCTTCTTCTTCTAAAAAGTTAATGGCGGTAATAACACCACGACCAGCACAGCCAACACCTGGCTCAGGACCACCAGACTCTACACAACGAACGCCGCCGTAACCGACTTTGAGTACATCTTCTAATTCGATGTCTTCAACTGAGCCTGCTTCTGCAGCCATTTCCATAATGGAGTTTTGCGCTTTTGCGTGTAGGATCAAACGTGTTGAGTCGGCTTTTGGGTCGCAGCCGATAATCATGACGTTCTTGCCTGCTTCAGCCAGCGCTGCTACTAAGTTTTGCGTCGTGGTTGACTTACCGATACCACCTTTGCCGTAAATTGCACATTGACGAATAGCCATAATATTTTGTCTCCGATTGTTCGAATGACGGTTCCCTATAGCTCTATTGCGAATATTGAGCCAAGCTTCAAATAGGCTGTCAGCCCAATAACGGCGGTGACTTGTGGTTGTTTTCTGGTTTTAAAAAAGGCGATTGTCTGCTGTTAATGTGGGTTTTTGTTGGGTTACTAACAAAAGTAATGCGGTTGTATTCACTAGTGAAATTACTCATTTAGCGGTAATATTACCGAGTGAGTAGCAATAACTAATGAATGCTTGGCTGAACGCTGAAGTGCGGTTTCGATCCATAGACATAACGATTTTTACTAATAGCTGAATCAGCCAGTCGTTGCATAAAAAATATAAAAACAACAAAACGATAAAACCAGCAAAGTTGTAAAACCAATAATCAAAGTAACATCAGCTGGCTGCGGCCTATGAGCAATATAATCTCTGTTGCAGTGTATTTTTATTCGCTCGCCAAGTGCCACTGAGTACAACAATAAGAATGAGCATGGCAAAACCTAAACTCTATTTTTCCAGAACCAGCTTTCTGCAAAATGCGTCGTTGGCATGGCCGATGACATGCAACTCTTTATTGATGCAGTCAGTCACGATTATCGACCTATTATTGATCGCGCCGCTGGGCGAAGTATCGATTGCCGCCTTTGGTATTGCAGGCGCGATTATTTCTTTTGTTATCGGCATTCAGGCGGCTATTGCTAATGGCTCTCAGTTGGTCTTGTCGCGGGCTGCCGGTGCAGGTGACCAACGTAAAGTTGGCTTGGCCGTTGCCGCAGGCTGGATTTGTAATTTAAGTTTTTCCAGTACGGCGTTGTTGGCGCTATTAACGGGTGGCTCGGCTGTGGTTGCGCGCATTGCAGGCAACGATGCCGTGGCAGACGAAGCGTTAGCCTATATTTTGGTGTCGCTTATTCTGCTGCTTTTTGCTTCGGCTTCGAGCGTCATGGTGTCTTATTTTAACGCCAACAAAAAAACGCGCATTCCGATGTACGGCTTTATGATTGAAATCCCCACCAATGTGTTAGCAAGCTTTGTGTTTATTAATGGCTTATTGGGCATGCCAAAGCTTGGCTTAGCTGGAGCCGCCTTAGGCAGTGTCATCGCTATCGTGATTCGGTTTGTCTACTTGGCTTATCGGCTTTACCGAGAAAAACGGCAGGGCTTTGTGAGTGGCTTTAGTGTGGTGAATCGTTTGGCGGTGGTGGAGCACGTTAAAGAAGTTGTACCTATTGTGTCTAACTTTATTGTTTTGTTGGTTGGCTTATTGCTGTTTCAGGTGATTTTTGCCCAGCTGCCTTTGCCTTCTTATGCAGCGATCACATTAGTGCTGCCGTGGATTAAAATTGGTTCTATGTTTGCCAATACTTGGGCGCAGGCCAGTACCATTATGGTGAGTCAATCGTTAGGCAAAAAGGATTATCTATCGATTCCGCCGTTTGTTTATCAGTCGTTGTTTGTCACTCGGGTGATTTCATTATTTATAGCATTGGGATTCTTTTTCTTGAGTGTCTCGATGCCGATGATTTACCCCAACTTATCGCCACAAACCTTATCGGCGTTGGCGATTATCGCGCCGATCTATATTTTGTTGCCGCTGTTTAGAACCAATAATATGTTTTGTGGCAATATGATCCGAGCGATGGGCGATAGCTACATGATTGTGCGCATCAACCTATTAACTCAGTGGGTGATCTGCATTCCACTCTGTGCTTTGCTGGTGTATTTGCAAGCACCGTTGTTTTTGGTTTTTGGTGTGATTCTGTTCGACGAAATGATCAAGCTTTACTCGTTCCGCATGACCTTAGAGCGTCGGCTAAATAGCTACGCCGACGAGCCTACATTAGTGCCAGATAATTAACGCCGCACCAATGACCAAAAGAGTTGCGCCAAGCCAAGCGCCAAGGGCAGGGCGCTGTCCTGTGGTTAGCCATAAGGCTGGCAAGACGAGTACCGGCACCACTGCCGAAAGGGTTGTGACAATGCCGATATGAGCGTTGCCTATTCCCCAAACTAACAGGCTCATGCCAATCACCATACCTAACGTCGCCATGAGAGCCAAACCTAGGTAATCGATCAGTGGGATTTGCCAAAAGGCTGGTCGAGGTGTTGTCTCTTTGCGGCGTTTTATAGCTGGCAGATAAAACAGCACATAAGCCACGAGCAGAGCAACAGATGCGGTTGCAACCCTTAGAGTCGCAACTGCAATGGCATCAACACCAGCCAGTAATGCTGGCTTACTTAGCAGAGCACCAACGGCTTGCCCGAGTGCGCCACCTAACGCCAGCATAATACCAACGCTGAGCCGACCTTTGGTTTGTTCCCAATGATGAGGGTTATCCTGTTTGCCAAATAGGATGGCAATGATGACACCGCTAAGTACTAGGCTGCATGCAAACAGCTGCAATAAAGAAAGTTGTTCGTTGAGAAAAAGCCAGCCTAGTAAGATCGACATTGGCGCGTTCATGGTGAACAGCACACCCGCACGTCTTGGCCCTAAACGATGCACTGCGCTAAATAAAAAGGTATCGCCAAGAAAAATCCCCACAATACCGGAAAGAATAATGGCGCTGCTGTGTTGCCAAAGTAGGGCATCGAAGCGATTACTGGCAAGGCAGATGGCGACTAAAATAACCCCGGCAATGGTGATCCTAAAGGTATTGAAGCGAATGGTACCAAAGCGGCCAATAATGCGTGGCGCGAGCAAGCTCGACAGCGTCCAGCAGATGGCGGCACCTAAGCCAGAGAGTTCCGCGAATGGCATGGCTGTTCCTTGTAATCGCGTCAAAAAAGACGCGCATCTTATCTTGCAGTCGTTACACCATCAAGCGCTGATTTAGCCTCGCTGTACAGGCTGTATTTGTCTGCACGGAAGCTAAGTGGCAGCTTGGTTAACGCAATACAAAAGCGGTTATCCTGACGCAAGTTAAATGATTTAATAGCCTTGGTGAGCATTCTATTAACAGACATTGAGAGTGAGTGAATGATGAAAGTCGCTATTTACTGTGGTTCGGCCTCTGGTGAGGACGTGAGTTACCAGCAACAAACGACGGCGCTTGGGACATTTTTGGCCAAGCAAGGGTTCGATCTAGTTTACGGTGGTGGCGATGTTGGTCTAATGGGTACCATCGCTGATGCATTTTTAGCCAGTGACGCAAATGTTTATGGCGTGATGCCTGAGCACCTAGCAGAAAAAGAATTAGCACATAAAGGCTTAACTGAACTTACCGTTGTGGCAGATATGCACGAGCGAAAAGCGGCGATGGCTGATATGGCTGATGCCTTCATTGCGTTGCCTGGAGGGGCGGGCACGCTGGAAGAAATTTTTGAAGTTTGGACCTGGGCGCAGTTAGGGTTACATAAAAAGCCCTGCGCATTTTTTAATATCAATAACTATTACGAACCGTTGTTTCGAATGATCGAGCAAATGGTCAGCGCCGGTTTTACAAAACCAATCTATGAACAGATGTTGATTAAAACCAACGACGCCCAAACCTTGGTGACAGAGCTTAAGGCTTATCAACCCCCAACCATTAAGTGGAGCTAGGAACTTTATTGGGTTTTGTTTTGTCCGAAGCTGACATCGATTTATTGAACGAGGACATGTAATGCAACAGAAACTTGCCGCTGGTGCGGTTTTTCCAAATATAGAGGTCGCTTTGTTAGGCGGCGGTCATACTTCGCTTGCGCAGGCAACAAAGCCTTACGATTGGCGTTTGGTGGTTGTTTATCGTGGTAAGCATTGCCCAAAATGTACGGGTTATCTTAAAACGCTAAATGAACTATTGCCTGAATTTCATGCTCAGAATGTTGATGTCATTGCCGTCTCTTCCGATACGCAGGAAAAAGCAGCAGCGCACATGGAGGTAATTGAACCAACATTCCCAGTGGCGTATGGCTTAACCATTGAGCAAATGCAGAGTTTAGGTTTGTATATTTCTAACCCACGCTCAGCGGCAGAAACCGATGCGCCGTTTGCCGAGCCAGGTTTATTTGTGATTAATGCTGATGGCCAAGTACAGCTGGTGGATATTTCTAATGCGCCGTTTTTACGCCCTGATTTGGCAGGCTTGGCTGCAGGCATTGCCTTTATTCGTAAACCAGAAAGCAATTACCCAATACGCGGCACCTATGTTTGAGTTGGCACTTCGAAGCAACTTAAACTCTTAACTAAGTCGCCAGCGATTCAAATATTGCAGGCAAAAAAAAGCGCTCTCAGGAATATCCTGAGAGCGCGAATGCTCGATACGCAAATCACAGTGTTCATCGCAAAGCTAATTACGAGGGGTAATTCGCTTTGCGATAATTCTTTATAGCGAAGGCTATGCCAATTATTCTAAGCTACTGATTTAAAAGAGTTTTAGCTTTAGGTGTTGCAAATCTTGAATGCAAGGTCACGTTCTTCGCACCAGTTATGCGCGATGATTTGTGATGATGATCGTAATTGGTGCCGCTCAATCGGTGATCGATTGAGGTTGGCTTAGGGTGGCAGTTTAAAGCCGTGCAACTTAAAGTAACCCTTAAAGCAATTCTTAACCTAATCACAGTAACTTAGACCGCAGTAACTTAGATCACCGTAACTTAAGGGAGCATTGAACGTGTATTTTGGCAGTGACAATCAGGCAGGCGCTTCAGAGGTTATTTTACAGGCGCTGGTTGCAGCGAATCAGGGCAATAGCGCCGCTTATGGCGATGATGACTGGAGCCTAAAAGCAACGCAGCTTATTCAGCAGATTTTTGAAATAGAAGCAGAGGTGTTTTTTGTCTCAACCGGCACAGCAGCAAACTGTTTAGCGTTAGCCTGCATGGCATCACCTTGGCAAACTATTTTGTGTCATGGACAAGCGCATATCATTAATGATGAATTGACTGCTCCAGAATTTTTTACTCAGGGTGCTCGCCTTATCGGCCTAGATGCGAAACAGGCTAAACTGTCGGCAGCTTCGCTAGCAAATCACTTGCAGCAGGGCGCCGCTCATCCTCCTCACAATGCTGAGCCAGGGGTGCTGTCGTTGACCCAACAGAACGAATCGGGGCAAATTTATTCGATTGATGAGATTAAAGCGCTGACTGAATTGGCTCATCAGCATGGCTTGACTGTTCATATGGACGGCGCTCGGTTTGCTAATGCAGTGGCGTCGCTAGGCTGTAAACCTGCCGACATCAGTTGGAAGGCCGGAGTCGATGTTTTATGTTTAGGCGCGACTAAAAACGGTGCCTTAGCAGCAGAAGCGGTGGTGTTTTTCAATAAAGAATTGGCGAAAAATTTTGTTGCTCAACGAAAACGTTCAGGACATTTGATTTCGAAAAGTCGATTTTTGGGCGTTCAATTTTGTGCATGGTTAGAAAATAATCACTGGCTGGAGCTGGCTCAGCATGCCAATGCGATGGCCGCAGAGCTTGAGCAAGCATTGGCTAAGTTACCATCGCTGAGAACCATTTGGCCGGTGCAAGGAAACGAGTTGTTTATGGTGATGCCAAAAAAATTAGCGCAACAGGCGCGAATAATGGGTGCTGTTTTTTATGGCTGGCCAACAAATTTATTGCCTGAGACATTTCAGCTGAGTGAAGAGGAAGAGGCGGTGCGTTTTGTTTGTTCGTTCAACTCGACATCCGAGCAGATTACCGAGTTGGTGACTTGTTTTCATCAGGCCGCCGAAAAGACAGCCAAGGTTTAACCGTTCAATTATTAAACGTGAGCGCGCTTAGGTGCTCTGTGCTAAAAAGTCGCTTAATATTTTTAAGAAAGCAGCGGGTTTTTCGGCATGCGGCCAATGGCCCGCACCTTCGATAATTTTAGCTTGAGCGTTTGGAAATAGACTGAGAATTAATTCTCGGTCTTGTTCGCTAATATAATGGCTGTTCATACCTTTA
Source organism: Reinekea thalattae (assembly GCF_008041945.1). NCBI lineage: Bacteria > Pseudomonadati > Pseudomonadota > Gammaproteobacteria > Oceanospirillales > Saccharospirillaceae > Reinekea > Reinekea thalattae. The sequence goes on from NZ_VKAD01000001.1 coordinate 75,027, forward strand.
ATAAATAGCGTTGGCTGGTCGTAGGTTTGGCTGCTGGTTGGTGCATCGGCGACGGCTTGATATTTCTCTTCTAGGGTTTTGAAATTAAATCGCCAAGCGAGTTGCCCTTCTTTTTTGTAGAGGCTTTTTAATAAAAACTGCCTAACACCTGTATCTGTAACGAGATGCGCAATAGCATCATCGACGGACTTACGATCTTTCATTTGCGACAGGTCGGTCTCGTGAAGCGCTTTAAAAATTGCCTGATGGTGTTTTGGATACTCTTTTGGTGAGATGTCGACTACGACCAGTTTTTCCATCACACCAGGATGAGCATTGAGCGCCATCTGCATTGCTACCTTACCGCCCATCGAATGGCCGAGTAGGTTGTAATGTTGGATGTTATTGTCGCTAATCCACTGATTAATAATGCTGGCGAGATTTTCAAGTTCAGGTTCTTCTAACCAGTCCGATCGGCCATGATTAGGGAGGTCGATAAGGTGGACTCGATACTGTTCACTTAAGGCACGGCCGACGGTGCGCCAATTATCACCTGCACCAAATAAACCGTGTAAAAAAATAATATCCGGGCCATTGCCGAGCGTTTCTGTATGTAACATGGGTATCGAATCCAACAGAGTGAGCGGCGCAGTTTAACGAGCCAGTTTGACAAAATCTAGCATAACGATTGTCACTCGTAACACCCCTTGGCCAGACTGGGCTATAATGGCTGCCAGTCAATCAGCCGGTTATTTTACCAACCATTAGTCAATCAGCCTTGAGAACGCCAGCCTGATAAACAGAGTCTAAAAGATGGAATGTCGCGAACAATGTGGCGCTTGCTGTATAGCACCGTCAATCAATAAACCCTTTTATGGAATGCCGCACGGCAAGCCCGCAGGTGTTGCCTGTATTCATTTAGATCGTCAAATGAGGTGTCAGTTGTTTGCAGATCCAAGGCGGCCAAAAGTCTGCGCGCAATTTGTGCCAGAAGTTGATTTTTGTGGTGAATCAAAAGAGCAGGCGTTAGTTATTATGCTAACAATGGAAGGCATCGAGGCTGAATCATTTAAATAAAAGATGGTCGGCGAAATGAAACTTACATTCGCCAAGAGCTTTGCTCATTCACTTTATCGGCCAACTCTTCCCACAAAATATCTTCTTTATCGTCAGGTAAACCGAAAGTTTTAAACATCGGTACGGTTTGCCAATCGACATTACCCCAGCCCATATTTTTGTGTCGAGCGTTAACTAGGTTCGCCAGTGTAATGATGCCAGCGTAATCCGGCTTTTCGATTTTACGGTCGATTTTTCGGTACAGCTTTGGCACTTGAGTTAGGTTCTCAGTAAAATCCCAGCGCTCTAAAATAGCAGTCCCTAATGGGCCGTGAATGCGGTCAATAACTCGACCGAGTACGCCATTGTGATCGATGAGTTCTGATTTCATTTCAGCATAGGTCAATACCGGTAGGGCACCAATACGATGGACTAAGCCTGCCAGCATGGCTTCATCAGGCGGAATAGACTTGGTATGAATCGCCAAAACTGATGCCCATGAAGATACCTGTGTGATGAGCAGCCAGAGTTCGCGCATGCGCATTTCTACCATCTTGTTATTGGCCTTGAACATCTGCTCCATTGCCAAACCAATAGCCAGGTTAGATGAATAAGTAATGCCTAATCGGCTGATCGCCATCGGTAAGTCTTTGACATCTTGAGCCGCTCTAAACAGCGGGCTGTTGACGATCTGAATAAGACGAGCAGATAAGGCGGGGTCACCACTAATGGCTTCATTGAGCTGGAACACAGTTGAGGTTTTGTTTTCCGCGATCTCTTTAACTTGCATGGCAACTTCAGGCAGGCTAGGTAATTTAATCTGATCTTTTTTTAATAATTTAACGAGATCATCTAAAACTGTGTCTACTATATCGCTCATGTTGCTGCCTGAAATTTAAGTTATGGTTTTTAGTCTAGCAATGTTACGGCAACTCGTCGTTCATTATCGGCATAGAGTTGCTCTAGATTTCTATCGGATAATACGGCTAAGGCGATAGTTTGATCAGCGTCGATCGTTTCTTGAACAATAGTGCCAGCGACGCCTGCTTCAGTATAAATATCGGCATCTGTTTTATTTTCTATAGTCGGCCAGCTAATTCGGTACAGATGTTTTCTGGATTGACCTTTAAAATGTAATCGCGCCACCACTTCTTGACCGGTATAGCAGCCCTTTTTGTAGGAGATACCGTCTAAGTCGTCGAGGCTAAAGTTTTGAGGAATAAATCGCTCAACCTGATCACTGTTCAGCCATAAAACCTGCTGATAAATGTCTTGTTGTTGCCACCAAAGGCTGGCTTGTAAATTGAGCGTTGCGAGCTGCTCGCTATGGTTTTCGACAGCAATGATGATACGTTCATCGGGTAGTTGAGCTTGGAAGAGAGCTTTTATTTCACCAAGACTAGAGTCATCAGTACTGGCGTGACCAATAAGTTTGAATTGCTCGCTGTTGTCGGTCATGGTGGTGCCGCGAAAAAAAGGAATGTATTTTTTTAAATGGTTAAGTAATGGCTCAGCACTGTTTGCAGCGCAAAGCATATGGATACAATCATCCTGTTCTGGTTTAACCAGCCAAACATTGGTGATAGCTCGCCCTTTTGCGGTACAGAAAGCACCTGCGGTGGCTATGCCTTGTTTTAGCTGGCTGATATCCTGCGTGCATTGACCTTGCAAAAACTTAACAGCATCTTTGCCCTGTACGGTTAAAAAACCAAGAGTGTTGAGATCATAAAGCGTCATTGGATGTAGTTACCTAATTGAATGTATTTACCTAGTCGGCTGCGCGTAAGGTGCGGCAATGTTTACTGTAACGCTGTTCAAGCGTTAGAGTTTGGACATCTGTTCATAGTTAAAATAGGTTGCAACAAAACAGATAGATTGCAACAGTCAGCATTAAACGATCAACTCATAATAAGACTGAAAAGAGTAATTAAAAGTGGAACAAAATAAAAACCAAAACGACAGTGCACAGCTTTCATCGGATAATCAAGCTGCCATGAGTGCACAAGAATTAGCTCAGCAGGAGTTACGTCGGCTGACTTGGCATAGCCGACGAGGCATGTTGGAGCTGGATGTTCTATTGCTGCCTTTTACTGAAAATCATTTTATGCAACTGAATGAAACCGATAAGGCGGTCTATCGACGACTCATCGATTGTGAAGATCAGGATCTATTCAATTGGTTCATGGAGAAGTCACGTTCGCCGGACGATGAGATCCAACGCATGGTTGAGGTCATTTTGGCGCATGCCCGTCAGGGTTGAGCTGAGCGTTACGCCTTCGCGCTGGCGCTGGTGGTTACTTGCGCTGATCAGCCTATTGGTGGCTACGGTACTGGTATTCGTCTTTCAGCAGCGTTGGTTTGTGGTGATAGCGCCACTCGTCGGTTGGCTTGGCGCTTGGCATATGTTGGCGCACGTTGATGTTCGCAGGCTATTGTTTGAAGCTGAGACTTTGGTTGTTTGGGATGTCGACAACCAACGGCACAGCTATGAATGGCAAGGCGAAGGGCGTCGTTCTAGCTTTTTTGTCTATTTTCAATTGCTCAGTCAGCAAGAGGCTAACGAACGGCTGGATCTTATTATTTGGCGTGATAGCGTCAGTGATTCGAGTTGGCGTGCACTGAACATGGCCTATCTGGTTGCCAGCCATTCACTGCGGCAGTCAGCGGATGATGCGTCGTCTCAACCGTTCGATAGTCGTGATTAATCAAGGTAACTCAACCAAAAGCCTTTAGCGTTTTGTTGCTCGGCGCTAAAGTGCAAAACCTAAACCTTAGGATTCAGCTTTTTTAGGCGACAGTACGGTGATTTCAACGCGATCACTGGTCACCGGATGGCTGCGGGTATAGTGCAAACCTCGGCTTTCTTTGCGTGCCATCGCAGACTCAATGATCAGTTCGGCGACTGCCACCAGATTGCGCAGCTCCAGTAAGTCGGCGGTGATTTTAAAGTTGGAATAGTACTCGCTGATTTCTTGCTTAAGCAGCTGCACGCGACGTTTGGCGCGCTCTAGGCGTTTGTCGGTACGCACAATGCCGACGTAGTCCCACATAAAGCGGCGCAGCTCATCCCAGTTATGGGTAATGACCACCTTTTCGTCCGAATCTGAAACACGCGACTCATCCCACAGCGGCAGTTTATCTGGCGCATATTGAGGTTCATCACTTTGAGTGATGTGTCGAGCCACGGCTTGGGCGTAAACAATGCACTCTAATAATGAATTAGAGGCGAGGCGATTAGCGCCGTGTAAGCCGGTATAAGTGCATTCGCCTGCAGCGTACAGTCCGGCAATGTCGGTAGCGCCGTTTTCATCGATGCGTAAACCGCCGCAGGTGTAATGAGCTGCCGGAACAATCGGAATCGGCTCTTTGGTGATGTCGTAACCGTAACTTAGGCAGCGCTGATAAATGGTTGGGAAGTGTTCTTTGATAAATTCCGGTGACTTATGAGAGATATCTAAAAATAGATTATCGGCACCGAGGCGCTTCATTTCGTGGTCGATGGCGCGAGCAACAATATCGCGTGGCGCTAATTCAGCGCGCTCATCAAACTTGTGCATAAAGCGTTCGCCGTTTGGTAATTTCAGCAGGCCGCCTTCGCCGCGCAATGCTTCAGAAATCAAAAAGGATTTGGCCTTTGGGTGGAACAGGCAGGTCGGGTGAAATTGGTTGAATTCCATATTCACCACACGACAGCCTGCACGCCAAGCCATAGCAATACCATCACCGGTCGCGCCATCTGGGTTGGAGGTAAATAGGTAAGCTTTGCTGGCGCCGCCAGTGGCGAGCATGGTGAATTTACTGCCAATCGTTACAGCTTCGTCGCTCTTGCTGTTCAGCACATAAGCACCAACACAACGATTCGGTTGGGCATCGCCTTCCAGTTTTTCGGTGGTAATGAGGTCAATAGCAATGTGGTTTTCTAGCAGCTGGATGTTCGGCGCTTGGCGAACTTTTTCGATCAAGGTGTTAGAAATAGCAAGCCCGGTGGCATCGGCAGCATGAATAATACGTCGCTGGCTGTGGCCACCTTCTCGAGTGAGGTGGAACTCAATGCCTGAGCCGTCGGCACGAGTAAAGGGTACGCCTTGGTCAATAAGCCAATGTAGCGCATCGGTCGAGCGTTCAATGGTGTAGCGCACAGCTTTTGGGTCACACAGGCCTGCACCCGCGGTAAGGGTATCTTGGACATGCTGATCGACCGAGTCGACTTCGTCTAACACGCCAGCGACACCGCCTTGTGCCCAAGCGGTCGAGCCGCCGCCTAATTCACCCTTGCACAAAACTAAAACATGCATTGTTTTGGGTAAACTCAGAGCAGCGGTTAAACCGGCTGCGCCTGTGCCAATAATCAAAACATCGGTTGAAAGGCGAACGGACATAGAAAACCCTTTTGGTCGAGATTGAATCAAAAAATACAGTTAAGCCAATATGGTAACTGCTAATGCTCGTTGACTCGAGTGAAACCTGATTCCCAAACCACTAACCAACGCTGAAGAGCAACGCAGGTCAATTAAGGTTTACCGGTTTTTATATTTGCGGTTTTTTAGCTTACTTGATTGGTTTTCTGTTATCGCGTCGTTTTTGCTTAGGTGTTTTGCTGGTTCTAACCATGTCAGAAGATGAGTCTGGCGATAGAATCCGTATAATGGTGGGATAAATCGGCTATTTCGGTGAGTTTAGGGAACTTTTATCGACATCTTTAATCTGAGCTAGTAACAAATCTAGTCGATTAGAATTTAACGACCATAAGGCTTAGGAGGGTTTATGGAACGAACAGCGGATGCCGACCTGCTCTTGGTGCAGCGTGCCCAAGGCGGCGATTCACGAGCGTTTGACCTATTGGTGCTGAAGTATCAGCACAAGGTGGCTTCGGTCGTGGCAAAGTATGTCAGCGAGCAAGATATTATTGAAGATCTGGTGCAGGATTCGTTCATTAAAGCCTACCGAGCCATTGGCGGTTTTCGCGGTGATGCTGGTTTTTTTACCTGGATGTATCGCATTGCGACTAATACGGCCAAAAATCATTTGGAGTCGATGGGTCGTAAGCCGAGTTATCGCGGTAAAGACATCGATGAGGTGGTGAAGATCGATACGCCTGAGCATTTGCGCGATTACGATACGCCCGACAACTTGCTTGCAAAAAATCAGCTGGATCGTCAATTGCAAAAAACCATTGCCGACTTGCCGGATGACTTGCGTGTTGCCATTACTTTGCGTGAGTTTGAAGATCGCAGTTACCAAGAAATTTCCGACATTATGGATACGCCGATTGGTACGGTGCGGTCGCGAATCTTCCGAGCCAGAGAAGTTATCGAAACAGAATTAAAACATTTATTAACAGATTCTGATCGCACAGAATCATCACATGCGATTTGAGGTGCTTATGAATATGAAAGCAAATGAATCTTTTTCTGCGTTTCTCGATGGAGAAGCCAGTGAATTAGACATTCAACGAATGTTAAACGAGTTGGATGAACACCCAGAAAAACTGCAGCAGTGGCATGAGTTATCTAAAACCCAAGCCGTAGCACAGGGCGAGACGTTGGTTGATGCGGCATTAGCCTTGAGTGATGTCGAGCAGCCTAACGAAACAGTCACAGAAACTGCTAAGCCATGGTCGCAGCGTTTATTCCAAGGCGCGGTTGCCGCTGCGGTTGCTAGCGTTGTTGTGGCGGCTTTTGGTGTCATGCAAACACAGCAGACAACAGAGTTACCGTTAGTGCAAATAGACGCACCGGTTGATACCAACTCGACTCAGTTGGCAGAACAGACTTTAGAAGCACAGCAACGATTGGAGCTTTATTTACGTGAACATGCCGAGCAGGCGTCCTTTACGACAGGTCATGTGATTGTGCCATCGCAGATGAATTGGCAGGAGACTGACGCAGAATGAGCTTAGCGATGTGCCGAGCGGCCTGCGTTAGTGTAGCGTTAAGTCTGCTTGCATCATGGGCTGGCGCTATGCAGTGGCAATGGCTGGAGCAGATGCGACAGGCGGTGCAGTTTACCGATTACCGCGGTGAGTTTGTGCATCGTCGCGGTGATGAATTGAGCGCCTACAGTGTTGTGCATCGTTATAAAGATGGCTCGATGACTGAGCTATTGCAGCAGCTCGATGGCGACATGATAGAAGTGCTACGTACAGGTGACGAGCTGATTTGCTACTACCCAGAAGGCAGTAGCTCAGCTGTCAGTCATGCCATACCGGCAGCGCCGTTTTCAAAGGTTGCCAAGCTCGATGTTGAACGGATTAGTGGTAATTACAGCGCTTCGGTACAAAACGAAGAGCGAGTGGCGGGCTACATTACGCGAGTGGTTGTGTTAACCGGCGATGACTGGCGCTTTAGCCATAAGCTTTGGTTAGAACAAAAAACCGGTCTGTTGTTGCAGTCAGAAATGATCGACCAAAAGGGTCAGGTCGTTGAACAATTTCGCTTTACTCGCATAGAAATCGATGTCGATATTGCAGATCAAGAGCTGCGTTCTACCTTAGCGTTAGTTTCAGATCGTCAACAGGTGATATCGCTCAATAAAAAACCAAAGGGTGATACCGATAACGACTTTAGTTCTACCCTGTCTTGGCTGCCAGAAGGCTTTGAGCTAGCACGTGCTCATGCTGGTATGCAGGCAGAAAAATGGACTGAAATGCGTAATTATTCGGATGGCTTTACCAGCTTCTCCGTGTTTGTCGAAAAGGGCGTAGCGATGAAGGGTGAAAGTGCGATCGCTAAAATGGGCGCAACCACTGCCGTCATGCTGGATAAAGCTGGCTATGCCATTACCGTGTTAGGAGAAGTCCCGGAAGCCACGGCTCGGCAAGTTGCCAGTAACATACACATCGAGGCTTGGGATCTATAAACCAAACCACAATAGGGCTGTTGCGCGGTGATAATTTGTTGAAACTGTAACAACAGCCCCTATCATTAGCAGTTGAATTATACGGTGAGTCGTAGATCTAACTGCTCTCATTAGTCTTTTATAGGGCTAACAAAGTAATTTCTACATTAGACCGTAAGTCATTTCTAATTCATTGAGTCTCAATAGTTATGATCAAAGAACAAGGCACCGTCGTCTCGGTTGAAGCAGATAATTTTATTGTCGCAGTAGTGCGTACTTCTGCCTGTAAAAGCTGCCAAGCGCGCCAGGGTTGTGGTCAGGCGGTATTGTCTGAATGGGGCGATGCCCAGACACAGCAAGCTAAAAATCACTTCAAGGTTCCTACCAAGGGTTTCAGTGCCATGGTTGGCGATGTTGTTGAGCTAGAAATGCACCCAGATACGGTCAGCCGAGTTGCGTTATTGGTGTATCTGTTGCCATTGTTATTTGGTTTGTTTGGCTTGGTGATGGGCTATTTATTTGGTCAACACGAACTGCTGCAATTGCTGTTTTTTGTCTCTGCGATGGGCTTAGGTTATGTCTTTTTATCTCGGCTAACGTTAACAAACAGTCATCAGCTTGTACCGCAAATTATACGAACGTACCCCGCCAGTAAAGGCGTTGATGTCATCGAGTCAACATCTCTGTAATCCTTGTAAAACCGTCGTAAATGGCGAGCTTCTGGGCGAAATGCGCCGTAGTCTGTAGCCGTGAAATGCTCATTGCGTTGGAGAGAAGAGTCGGATGAGAAAGTATTTTTTATTATCTTGGGCGATTTGTTTGGCTTTTGTAACCACTACGGTCGCCAATGCGGCAAGTATTAGCTTGCCTGATTTTACCGAGTTAGTTGAGGACAACTCGGGTTCGGTGGTTAAAATTGTCACCGAATCTAAAGCCAGTTCGGTCAGTTCAGCAGAGTCTGAACAGCTACCTGAATTGTTCCGTTATTTTTTTGGCGACGAATTGCCTGAAGATTTCGAGTTTCGCAGCCCTCAACCCAGTCAAGGCTTAGGCTCTGGCTTTATTATTTCTTCAGATGGTTATGTTTTGACCAACAATCATGTGGTTAACGGTGCCGACAGCGTTTCGGTGCGAATGACCAATGGTGATGTCTACGACGCCGAGATTATTGGTACCGACCCAGGCTCCGATATCGCTGTACTCAAAGTCGATGCTAAGGGTTTGCCGGTTGTTTCGTTTGGCGACAGTGACGCGCTGAAAGTTGGTGAGTGGGTGCTAGCTATTGGCTCACCCTTTGATTTTGAATACAGCGTCACCGCAGGCATTGTTAGTGCTAAAGGTCGAGCATTAGGCGGTTCGGATCGTTATGTGCCCTTTATCCAAACCGATGTAGCTATTAACCCAGGTAACTCTGGTGGCCCTCTGTTTAATATGGATGGCGAAGTCGTTGGTATTAACTCGCAAATCTATACTCGCTCGGGCGGCTTTATGGGCGTCTCCTTTGCCATTCCGATTAACATCGCTATGAAGGTCGCCAAGCAACTGCAAGAAACCGGTACGGTACAGCGCGGCTGGTTAGGTGTTGAGATGTATCCTCCGTTTAACCAAGATCCTGCACTGGCCCGTTCATTGGGCTTAGAGCGAGCCGAAGGCGCTTTGGTTGCACGGGTGTTCCCAAACAGCCCTGCGGCGGATGCAGGTTTGCAAGCGGATGATGTCATTATCGCCATCGATGGTCATAAGGTTCGTCGCTATGCGGATGTGCCACCGTTGATTGGCGCTTTCAGTCCGGGTGATAAAACCGCTGTTACGGTGATTCGTGACGGTAAAGAGCGAAAACTGACGGTTGAGATTGGCGCACTAGAAGAGACTCAGGTCGCGCAAGTGCAGGCACCACAGAATCAGTCTGATAATCCGTTTAACATCGTTGTTACCGATATCGACAACGACAATGGTGTTCGAGTTGAAGAAGTCTTTTCAGGTCCAGCGCAGCGTGCCGGCATGCGTAAGGGCGACATCATTACCATGTTGCGTAATCGCTTTATTGCCAGCAAGGCCGATTTCGACAAGATTGTCTCCAATCTACCCGAGAATGGCGCGGTTGCGGTAAGAATACTGCGAGGTAATAACATCGTTTATTTAGCGATACCTACCCACTAAAAGACTCGGCTGTAAGCGTGCTATAACGCTGCTTCAGCCTTCGATTTAAAGGAGCCGAAAGGCTCCTTTTTAATATTCTGTTGATGTCTAGCTTAGCAGCGAGAGTTAGACAGCAATACCGTAGAGTTAGGGCGCGTTTTGGTTTAAACTCGCGTCCCCTTTTTAGTAAGTGATGACTTTTTGTGAGCAGCGATCTATCTCATATCCGTAATTTCTCAATTATTGCCCATATCGATCATGGTAAATCCACGCTAGCCGATCGGTTTATTCAATATTGTGGTGGTCTAGAAGACCGCGAAATGGAAGCCCAAGTATTGGATTCCATGGATATTGAGCGTGAGCGCGGCATTACTATTAAAGCGCAGAGTGTCACCCTGAATTATAAGGCCGACGACGGCAATACTTATCAGCTGAACTTCATTGATACGCCCGGACACGTAGACTTCTCGTACGAGGTTTCCCGTTCACTTTCGGCATGTGAAGGTGCCTTATTGGTGGTTGATGCGGCGCAAGGTGTCGAGGCTCAATCGGTAGCAAACTGCTATACCGCGATCGAGCAAGGGCTCGAAGTGGTACCTATTCTAAACAAGATGGACTTGCCGCAAGCCGAACCAGAGCGCGTTGCCGCCGAAATTGAAGAGATTATCGGCATTGAAGCGCAAGATGCTGTGCGCGCCTCTGCCAAAAGCGGCATCGGTATTCGCGAGACACTGGAAGAAATTGTTAAGGCCGTGCCAGCTCCTGAAGGAGACGTTAATGGCGATCTACAGGCGCTGATTATTGATTCTTGGTTCGATAACTATTTAGGCATTGTTTCGTTGGTTCGTGTAAAGCACGGTACGCTGAAAAAAGGCGATAAAATTACCGTCTTGAGTACCAAGCGTTCACATGTTGTTGACCGCGTCGGTATTTTCACGCCAAAAATGACCGATACTGGTGTGTTAAAAGCCGGTGAAGTGGGCTTTATTTGCGCCTCTATTAAAGAAATTACCGGAGCGCCGGTGGGCGATACCATTACTCTAACCAGCACGCCAGATGTACCGCAGCTGCCTGGTTTCCAAAAGGTAAAACCGCAGGTTTATGCCGGTCTATTCCCGGTCAGTTCTGATGATTACGAAGCATTCCGTGAAGCCTTAGAAAAGCTATCACTGAACGATGCTTCTTTGTTTTTTGAACCGGAAAGCTCCGATGCTTTGGGTTTTGGTTTCCGTTGTGGCTTCCTCGGTATGCTACACATGGAAATTATCCAAGAGCGGCTTGAGCGTGAGTACGATCTTGATCTCATTACGACAGCGCCGACAGTGGTTTATGAAATTGTTAAAACCGATGGTGAAACGGTTTACGTTGATAACCCATCGAAGTTACCAGCGGTCAATAACATAGAAGAGTTCCGTGAGCCGATTGTTAAAGCCAATATCTTGGTGCCACAGGAATATGTCGGTAACGTAATTACCCTCTGTGTTGAAAAACGCGGCATTCAAAAAGATATGCAGTATTTAGGTGGTCAGGTTTCACTCAGCTATGACTTGCCGATGGCAGAGGTTGTGATGGACTTTTTTGATCGGCTCAAGTCGGTCAGCCGCGGCTTTGCGTCGTTGGATTTTGCCTTTGACCATTTTGAAGCTGCCAAGCTGACTCGTTTAGACGTTTTAGTTAATGGCGATCGAGTTGATGCCTTGGCGGTTATTATGCACAGTGACGCAATTCAGCGTCGTGGTCGTTCCTTGTGCGATAAGATGAAAGAGCTAATTCCGCGTCAGATGTTTGATGTTGCCATTCAGGCGGCAGTGGGTAACAACGTTGTGGCTCGTACAACAGTAAAAGCGCTGCGTAAAAACGTGACTGCGAAGTGTTATGGCGGTGACGTATCGCGTAAGAAGAAACTGTTGCAGAAACAGAAAGAGGGTAAAAAGCGGATGAAGCAAGTAGGCTCCGTTTCGATACCTCAAGAAGCATTTTTAGCGGTACTGAAGGTTGATAGCTAAGTAAAGATGCCGACAGCTAAGTTAAGCTGTCGGCAGCGGTTTTGCGTTGCATGCTAGGCCGAAATTAATCATAAAGGAGCAACAATGAGCTTGTTGGTGTTATCTATTGTCGTGTTGGCGCTTGCGATTGTGCTTTCCGTGTTGGTATTTGTCAGCTATCGAAAACGCTTAAAGGCGATGGAGTCCGATAGCAAATTATCGCTGGAACAGATCAGCGATACCTTTCAATCTTCGCCGGTTGAACGCTTTTTAGGCTATTTATTATCGGTGACGATTGGTTATTTAATTTTACAAACCATTCGCCAGGGTTTTGATTTCTCGTTACTGATGATCAGTGCAATTGGCTTTACTGGCGTGATTTTTATAGTCGATTTATTGCTAACGCGTAAACATCGAGCCCGCTTGCTGAAAACAGCAGAAGGTCGTATTGATAACTTTAAAGAGAAAACCGATAAAACCGCGTTGGAACCTGGCCTGATCGAGAATAGCCGAGCGTTTTTACCTATTTTGGTTGCGGTCTTTTTGTTGCGCAGTTTTTTGTTTGAACCGTTTCAAATTCCGTCTGGTTCAATGAAACCTACATTGGAAATTCGCGACTTTATCTTGGTGAATCGTTTTGCTTATGGCGTGCGCATGCCGGTCACCAATGAGGTGATATTTCCAGTGGCAGAACCTGAGCAGGGCGACGTGATTGTCTTTAAGCCACCGCATGAACCAGAAAAGAGCTTTATTAAACGTGTGGTCGCAGTGCCGGGTGATCTTGTGCAATATGATTACGCACGTAAAATTTTGCGCGTTAATGGCGCTGTGGTGAATAAAGAATTCATGGGTAAAACTTCCGATGAGGTTGCTGACTATAATTTGTATAAAGAAACCCTAAACGGCAGTGAACACCTTATTTATACCAATCAGGGGCCTGCGTTACGTAGCTCATACGAGTGGCTGCCGGCGGCAGGGGTTGTCGTACCGGAAGGTAAGTACTTTGTTATGGGTGATAACCGAGATAACAGCCAAGATGCACGTTATTGGGAAGGCATTCGTCGAGTTGTACAGAATGACTTGGCTAATTCTGGCGATAACGCTTGGGGCTTTGTCGATGAAGATGCCATTCTAGGCAAGGCGTTTTTTATCTGGATGCATTGGCAGGGTTTTTATCCAAGTTTTGGACGCGCCGGCCTTATTGAATAGGTTGTCGTTGTAACAGCAGAGCTCGGCTAATTGAGCTTAGCTGCTGCTTAGTTTTGATATGAAATTTGTTGAAGCAAAGTTTGGCTGTGTGATGTTCGTAGTAATCGACTGTCGCACGGCCTTTTGTTTTAGTCGACGCTTACTTAATGATTAGGTTGGCGTTATTTTTTAATTAAACCAAACGAGTTTAGATTTGAATTCTGATTATTTTCGTTTAGCAAAATCAATAGGCTATACCTTTTCTGACCAAGCCTTGCTCGAGCAGGCGTTATCGCATCGCAGCTACTCTCGTAAAAATAACGAGCGGTTAGAATTTTTGGGCGACGCTATTTTAAGTGTCACCATAGCCAAAGCATTATATGACCAGTTTCCTAAAGCGAAAGAAGGGCAGCTATCGCGTTTGCGTGCTCATCTAGTGAAGGGTGAAACCCTGGCTGAGTTAGGTCGTGAATTTAACTTAGGGGACTTTATTAAGCTGGGCAGTGGAGAGCTGAAAAGTGGTGGTTTCCGCCGCGACAGTATTCTTGCCGATGCGGTTGAGGCCATTATCGGTGCTATTTCGTTAGATACCGATTTACAAACCTCTCAGCAGGTTTTATTGGCTTGGTACACCGAGCGCTTGGCTGGCTTAAGCTTGAAAGAAAACATTAAAGATTCGAAAACAAAATTGCAGGAATATTTGCAAGCGCGTCGCATCGCACTGCCTGAATATCAGGTGGTAAAAATAGAAGGCGAAGCACACAAACAAGAGTTTACCGTTCATTGCTCAGTCGAGTCGATCGACGAGCCGGTGGTAGGCGTGGGTAGCAGTCGTCGTATTGCAGAACAAGAATCGGCTGCTGGCATGCTGAAAATATTAGGTGAAAAGTAACATGACCGATCAATTTACGTTAGATACCAAATGTGGCTTCGTGGCTATTGTCGGCCGACCCAATGTCGGTAAGTCGACGCTGATGAATCATCTGTTGGGGCAAAAAATATCCATTACCTCGCGTAAACCTCAAACCACTCGCCATCAAATTTTAGGCATTTGGAGTGAAGAAAAAACGCAGATGGTTTTTGTCGATACGCCGGGTATGCACCGTGGTCAAGAAAAGGCCATTAATCGCGTTATGAATAAGGCTGCCGATACCGCCTTGACCGATATCGATGTCGTCTTGATGGTGGTTGATCGCACCGTTTGGACCGATGAAGATCAGTGGGTTTTAGACAAACTAACACGCGTTAAAGCGCCTGTTTTCTTGGTGATTAACAAGGTTGATCAGCTGGATAACAAACAAACCTTACTGCCACATATCGATGAACTGAGCAAAAAGTACGACTTTGCCGGTGTTATCCCTGTGTCTGCTTTGCACGGCCATAACTTAAAACACCTGACCGATGATCTGGTTAAAAATATGCCGGCAGGTTTATTTCATTTCCCTGATGATCAGATTACCGATCGCAGTCAGCGTTTTATGGCTGCAGAGATTATTCGCGAAAAAATCATGCGTCAGCTGGGTGAAGAATTACCCTATTCGACTGCCGTAGAGATTGAGCAATTTTCATTCGAAGATCGTGTATTACACATCCACGGTTTGATCTTGGTTGAGCGCAATGGTCAAAAACGAATCGTCATTGGCGATAAGGGTGCTCGAATTAAAAAGATCGGCCAAGAAGCTCGCTTGGACATGGAGCAGCTGTTCGAAGCTAAGATCATGCTTAACCTTTGGGTGAAAGTGAAAGGTGGTTGGGCCGATGATGACCGAGCACTGAAAAGTCTTGGCTATTTTGATGACTAATCGCTCTTTGAATGGCTAACGTTAATGAAGCGCAGCATTGTTACACGGGCGTTTTTATTAGTGGCTCGGCCTTATAAAGAGTCCGATTATTTATGCGATTTTTGGACCGAAACTGAAGGCCGTGTGCGATGTAAATTAAGCTGCGAGCCGCCAGAACCTTATCGCGAAATCGACATTAAAATGAATACCAAGCACAGCTTGGCGAATGCGTCTAATTTTCGCTATACCGGCGCGCTGCTGGTCGATACCAATCAGGCACGTATATTGGCCTTTTATGTCAATGAGTTGCTCTACCGGCTGTTGCCGTTAGGGCAGGCAGATCGGCAACTGTTTGGTACCTATATCAGCACACTGTTGCACTTGAATGAGTCGCTCTTTATTCAAGCCTCACTGAGATTTTTCGAGCAGGCTGTGCTGGCCACATTAGGCCAGGCGTTAGATTATCAGCGCAGTGCCGATAGCCAATTAATTGAAGCACAGCGAAATTACCGTTTTGATCCGCAACGAGGCTTTATTGCCGACTCTCAAGGTCGCTACAGTGGTGCTATGATTTTAGCGATCAGCCAACAGGATTATTCGTTTGCTGGGGCTTTGAGCTTGGCGCGTGAGTGTCAGCGGCAGATTATTGATCAGCTGTTGCTCGCTAATAACACTAGGTTAGAATCCCGAGCATGGCCGATGGATTTTTTAATAACAAAGAAGTGATTTCGTAGATGAAAGGTATCGGAACGGACATCGTTCAAATTGAGCGTATAGAGCAAACCTTGGCAAAGCAGGGTGAGCGTTTTATTCGCCGTATTTTAACCGAGCCTGAGCAAGCCTTGTATCATCAGCGTCATCAGTCTATTCGATTTTTAGCCAATCGCTTTGCCGCCAAAGAGGCAATTTCGAAAGCTCTAGGCACCGGTATTTCTGGTGGCATTCGCTTTACTGATATCGAAGTGATTCCTAATGCGCAGGGCATGCCATGCGTCAGCCTTTATAATCAAGCAAAGCTGCAACTCGACAGCCTACAAGCAGAACATGTGTTGGTCTCGCTCAGTGATGAAAAGGCTTATTGCGTTGCCTTTGCAACCTGTCTATAAATAGCTCCGAAGCCGCACTTGAGGGTGCTAAAATCAACTGGGTTTGGCCTGATAACAAAAGTTCAGTTGATCGGATAAAACAGATTAATTGTATAGTAACCTTGCATTTCGCTGATACGCCACAAGCGTTGTCGGCATAATTATGAATCCTTTTAAGAGCGGTTGTTGATACCTTACAGCCCACCGACTGGAGTAGTGATGAGTCAGTTTTCTAATAACGAGCCGTTCCCAACCATTGAGCAATTTGTTGGCAAAACGCCCTTGGTTCGCTTACAGCGACTTAACCCGAATCCCAGCAACCAGATTTTGGTTAAACTCGAAGGCAATAATCCAGCCGGCTCAGTCAAAGACCGCCCAGCATTAAATATGATCAGTGCAGCAGAGCAAAAGGGTTTAATTAAGCCCGGTGATGCGTTGGTAGAAGCCACCAGTGGCAATACAGGGATCGCATTGGCAATGGCTGCGGCCATTAAAGGTTATCGATTAACCCTGATTATGCCGTCTAACTTATCGGAAGAACGACGTGCCAGTATGCGTGCCTATGGCGCTGACATTATCTCGGTAACGCCAGAGCAGGGGATGGAATATGCCCGTGATTTGGCGGTGCAAATGGAAGCTGAAGGTAAAGCCAAGCTGCTGAACCAATTCAGTAATAGCGATAATCCGAATGCGCATTACCTAACAACAGGGCCTGAAATTTGGCAGGACAGCCGTGGACTAATAACCCATTTTGTCTCTGCAATGGGCACAACAGGCACAATCATGGGTTGCTCACGCTATTTAAAAGAGCAAAACCCAGCTATTCAAATTGTTGGTTTGCAGCCAGAAGAGGGTTCGCAAATACCGGGTATTCGCCGTTGGCCTGAGGCTTATCGACCGGCTATTTATGAACAGCAACGGGTTGATCAGGTGATCGATATGGATCAAAAAACCGCAGAAACCACCATGCGTCGTTTGGCTGCCGAAGAGGGCATCTTTGCTGGTGTCAGCTCTGGTGGTTCGGTGGCGGGTGCCTTGCGTTTATCTGAGCAGGTTAATAACGCGGTGATTGTGGCCATTATTTGCGACCGTGGCGACCGCTACCTATCCACAGGTGTGTTCTCCTAACGTGAACAGGCCGAATCGATCGCGTCGTCCAGCGACCAAACAAGTACTTCCAGAAAACTTAACTCTGTCGGTTTTACGATTCAGCCACGACGGCCGAGGTATTGCCCAGCACAAAGGTCGAGTCGTCATGCTGGCTAATGCGTTGCCGGGCGAGCAGGTTGTGGCAAAAATCGAAAAAGCCAATGCCAAACTTTGGCAAGGGCGAGCCATTGATGTCGAGACTGCCAGTGAGCATCGAATTCAACCTGTCTGTGGTTATGTCGGCCGTTGCGGTGGCTGCCAGTTACAGCACATGCCAATCGCGCTACAGCACGAATTAAAGCAGCAGGCAGTTGCCGATCATTTTCGGCGTAATGATCTGACTCTGGAATCGCCAGCTCAATCATTAGATGTCATCTCAGTGGCGGATTTTGGTTATCGTCATCGAGCGCGATTACATGTTTCTAAAAAGGGTGCACTGGGCTTTCATAACCAACAGGGTAATGAGGTTGTCGCGATAGACGGCTGTGCGGTGTTTACCGAAGCGTTGAGTCAGGTGTTTGAGCAGGTGCGCTCTAACGCACCTTTGGTTGGTTTAAGCCAATTAGAAATAGCGGTTGATGATTATTCCAATATCGGCGCGGTGGCACTAAAAGGCCAGCGTCAAGCGATCGATGCTTTTCATGGTTGGGTCGCAGAGCAAGGCTGGCATTGGCAGCAGGCGCTGAGTTATCAAGCCGGTCAGACTGTTGTCACGGCCTTGCCTGGTGAGTTTACCCAAGTGAATCGATTGGCTAACCAGCAAATGCAGCAGCGGGCGAGCGATTGGTTAGCGCTTAGCGATGACGACCGCGTGCTGGATCTGTTTTGTGGCAGTGGCAACCTTGCTTACTACTTTCAGCAAAAGGTTGCCCAAACGTTGGGCTTAGAAGCCAGTGAATCGGCGATCCGGCAGGCTAATTTAGTTAAAAAACCTGATGATCGGGTCGATTTTGCAGTTGCCGATCTATTTCAGGCTGATGTTAGCCAAATGCCGTTGGTGCAAAACTTGAACCCGACAGTGGCGGTACTTGATCCACCTCGGGCCGGTGCGGAACAAATTTGTGCCACAATCAACCAGCTAACGAGCCTTAATAAGATTCTGTATATCTCTTGTGATCCAGCTACCTTGGCGCGCGATGTAAAGTTGTTGCACCAAGCCGGTTGGCACTTGAGAAAAGTCGCATTGATCGATATGTTTCCTCAGACCAAGCATATTGAAACCATGGTGTTATTGGCTAAAACGACCTAGTTATTGGCTAAAGCGAGCTAGTTGCTGGTTAAAACGGCCTAATAGCGCACTCAACGTCCGTTGAATAATTTGACGACCTGCTAGCACATCTATTAGGGTAATTTCCCCTGTAAGCTTAGCTGCTTGTGTTTATTGTTATACGCTGGCAAGCCGATAAAAGAGAGTTTTGTTTTGAAAGTACGCGAAGATCAACCAGTTTTTAAGGACGGCACTGTCGACTTAGAAGCCTGGTTAGCACGAATTGAAGAAAAAGCCCCTGTTGTTGACAGTGAACAGCTGATTCGTGCTTGTCGTATTGCCCGTACCGCCGAAGAAGAAGCCGACCATCGCGAAAACGATTGGGGCGAAGACAGTTCAGCCTTTAAAACCGGCTTGGAAATGGCTGAGATTTTATCCGACTTGGGGCTGGATCAAGATGCCCTAGTTGCCGCAGTGCTGTATCGCACCGTGCGAGAAGGCGAGCTAGAGCTGGCTACGGTAAAAGACCAATTTGGCCCAAAAATCGCCAACCTGATTCGCGGCGTTACTCGTATGGCCGCCATTCACCACCCGCAACGATCCACTCGAACCGCTGTATTGGGGCAAAATGAAACCCAAGGCGAGGCGGTGCGTAAAATGCTGGTCGCGATGATCGATGATGTACGCGTCGCGCTAATCAAATTAGCAGAGCGTACCTGCGCCATTCGTGCGGTGAAAACCGGGCCAGTGTCTCGTCGCTATAAAGTCGCACGTGAGGTGTTCGATATTTATGCGCCGCTGGCGCATCGCCTCGGTGTTGGCTATTTAAAATGGGAGCTAGAAGACCTCGCTTTTCGCTACATTGAGCCGCAAGACTATAAAAAAATTGCCAAGCTGATCGATGAAAAGCGCATCGACCGCGAGAGCTACATTCAAAAAGTCCAAGATATTATTTGTTCCGAGCTCGAACAGGCCGACATCAAAGCCGAGATACAGGGGCGAGCAAAGCACATCTATTCTATTTGGCGCAAAATGAAGCGCAAAAATATTGGCTTCAGTCAGGTCTACGATATTCGTGCGTTCCGTATTATGGTGCCCCGAGTTCAGGATTGTTATGCCGTGCTTGGTATCGTGCATTCATTGTGGCGTCATATTCCACGTGAATTTGATGACTACATTGCCTCGCCGAAACCTAATGGTTATCGCTCATTACATACTGCGGTAATTGGTCCAGAAGGTAAGGTGGTGGAAATTCAAATCCGCACCTCCGATATGCACAGCGATGCCGAGCTGGGTGTTTGCGCACACTGGCTTTATAAAGGCACCGACGCCAAAAAAGCCAGCCAATCAAAAGGTTATGAAGAGAAGGTCTCTTGGTTACGTCAAGTTTTAGAATGGCATGACGAGCTGGGCGGTATCGACGAAATGGTCGAAGAGCTCGGCGCCGATGTCACTGTTGACCGAATTTACGTGCTTACCCCTGGTGGCCACGTGGTTGATCTAGCCGCCAGTGCGACACCGGTAGATTTTGCTTACAAGGTTCACACCGATGTTGGTCATCGTTGTCGTGGCGCTAAGGTAAATGGCCGGATTGTCCCTCTTAATACATCGCTCAAAATCGGTGATCAGGTCGAAATTTTAACCGGCAATGAATCCAGCCCGAGCCGCGATTGGCTGAATCAGGATTTAGGCTATGTACGTTCTGGGCGTGCGCGGGCAAAAATTAAGCAATGGTTTAAATCGCAAGATCGAGATGTAAACATTCGCGATGGCAAAGAGCTGTTACAGCGTGAATTACGCCGATTGAACCTCGACAAGGTCGATATGAATCTACTGTTGGAGCGCTCTAACTTTTTGGATGCTGACGGCCTACACGCTGCCATTGGTGCCGGTGATGTACGTGTGATGCATATTGTTCACTACGCCGAAGATATTCTGCACCCAGCCAAGAAAAAAACCTTAGCGATTACCGAGCATAAAGAACAGAATCACAGTGGCGATCTTGTCATTCAAGGCGTTGGTAATATGCTCACCAGTATTGCCAATTGCTGTAAGCCTGTGCCTGGTGATCCCGTTACCGGCTATATCACCATCGGCCGTGGCGTCTCTATTCATCGCGATGACTGCGTTAACATGTTGCAGCTAAAATCCAAAGAGCCGGAGCGAACTATCGACGTTTCATGGGGTGGTGAAGCACAAACCACTTACCCGGCAGAACTGTCGTTAACCGCTTATGATCGCACCGGCTTATTAAAAGACGTGATGACGGTGTTGGCCAACAATGGCGTCAATGTTACTTCAATGAATACGCTGTCGAATAAAGACCAGAACCTTGCCGAAATGCGCATTACTCTTGAGGTGGCGAATCTGACGGCGCTGAGTCGAGCTATCTCGATGCTTTCTAAGGTGTCTAATGTCTCCGATGTTCGACGCATATACGATACGCGTCATGATTAATGGAGTCTTCGATGTCTCGGCGGTATAACTATCAAGACTTAAAAACACTCATGGCGCGACTACGAGATAAAGACTCTGGTTGCCCGTGGGACGTTGAGCAAAGCTACCGAACCATTGTGCCTCACACCCTTGAAGAGGTGTATGAAGTGATCGATGCCATCGAGCGGCAAGATTACGATCACCTAGCCGAAGAGTTGGGTGATTTACTATTCCAAGTGGTGTTTTATGCGCAAATAGCCGCAGAAGAGGAGCGTTTTGCGCTGGACGATGTGATTCATCAGCTGGTCGAAAAAATGCTCTATCGTCACCCTCATGTTTTTATAAACGGCGATTTAGACGGCAAGCGCAGTGGCGACGTCAATACTGATATTGGCCGCCAATGGGAGGCTTTGAAGCAACAACAAAAGCCAGAGCACAGCCGAATTTTGGATGATGTGCCTAAGGCAATGCCGGGCTTATTACGGGCGAAAAAGTTACAAAAAAAGGCCGCCAAAGTGGGCTTTGATTGGCCCAATGTTGCGCAGGTGATCGACAAGGCTCACGAAGAGCTGGCAGAACTCGAAGAAGCCATTGAGTTGGGCGATAACGCACACATAGAATCTGAAATAGGTGATCTATTATTCGTGATGGCGAATGTTTGTCGTCATTTGAATATTGACCCAGAACAGGCCATCCGAAATACCAACCAAAAATTTGAGCGGCGTTTTGGTTATGTTGAACAGCAAGTGGCTGCTAGCGGTAACGACTGGTCTGCCTTTCAACTGCAACAGTTGGATGAATTTTGGGATCAAGCCAAAGCCGCTGAGCGCAACAAAAGCCGCTAAGCTAGCAATCCCGAAATAGAATCTAGTTAGTCCAAATAACGACCTCATAGTGCGAATGTTAGCTGGTAGCCAGCTGATCGATTCGCTATTCTGAATAAAAATAACAGCAAGGATCGTGGTTCTATGAAGCATCATTTCTCACTGACTTTTCAGCTGAATCGCTCGCAAGCGGTTAACGTCGCTACCTTAGCCGGTGGCATGCCAGGCCAAGATTTTCAAGTTGAAGCCGACCCGCTGGATAACGCCAAGTTTTGTATCCATTTTCAGCGCGATGGAGACTGCTCGGTGGAATTACTCAATTCGGCTAAAGAACAAGTACTTAACCTTGTTCCCGATGCTGAATTGATCGCCATGGATATGACTAACGAATTGCCTATGGCCGGCATTGTCGATGATATCACCAAGGTGGTTATCCAAGCCTGCCAGCTGTTTCAAGAGCCAGAATTGGCGCATACATGGTTGAATCAACCACAGCCGATATTAAACGGCGACGTGCCTAAGGTGTTGATGATCGAAGCCGAAGGGCGCACGCAAGTCTCTAAGGTGCTATTGCAGTTAAAGCAATCGATGCAGGGCGAAAACTAGATTAAGGGTCGCAGAATAAACAGCGCTGGTGCCTAGGGTTTCTCCTAAGGCATTAGCGCTTTTTTATGGCCTGCTCTTCGACCGAAGACAAGAAGCCGCGCAAAATGCTGAGCTCTTTTTTGCTTGGCCGGGCACGACGAAACAAGGCTTGTAAATGTTCAAGAGTTTGTCCTGGATGACGATCGTTAATAAAGCCGGTTGCTTGGCTCGCGTCACTTAAATGCTGCTGGAAGGCGATCAATTCTTTTTGCAGAGGGTATGCATCATCTTCTGTTAATTGGCTATCGTTTGGTTTATCAGCCTGAAAGACTTTAAATATTTCATAACAGATAATTTGTACTGCTTGGCTGAGGTTAAGCACTGGGTATTCAGGGCTGGTATCAATATTCACCTGAAAATGACACTGCTGGATCTCATCATTAAGTAAGCCGGTACGCTCACGACCAAACACAATGGCGACAGGTGCTTGCTGTTGTTCAGTCATTGATTTTTGCGCACATTGCTCAGGGCTTAATGCTGGTAGCTTAATAGAACGGTCGCGAGCGCTGGTGCCAATGACTAAGGCGCAATCTGCAATCGCCTCGCTTAGGCTGGTTACGACTGTCGCTTGTTCGAGTACGTCCAAGGCTTTGCCTGAACGGTTGCTGGCTTCTTCGCTTGGAAAGTCGACAGGGTCAACCAAGTAAAGCTGGTACAGACCCATGTTTTTCATGGCGCGCGCGACCGCACCGATATTTCCTGGGTGCCAGGTTTTTACAAGAACAATTCTAATATTTGGTTGCATAATAATTTGGTTGCTTTTTTATCGGCTATGTTGAGTCGGTGATTGTGGGCGAGTTTTAAAGTCGCCCACTTGAGGCTGCGTTTTAGAATCTAGGTCAGTCGGCTGACTCTGTTTTAGATCCAATCACGCGGATGCGAGCCGCCGTTACGGCGTTATCTTTGATCTGTAGAATCTCTACAAGATAGCCTTCTAGTTTAAGGCTGACGTTGGCATCAGGGATGTCTTCTATGTGTTCAAGAATCAAACCATTCAGCGTTTTTGGTCCGTCGGTTGGTAAATCCCAATCCAATGCTCGGTTGATATCGCGGATCGATGCCGTGCCATCGACAACATAACTGCCGTCGCGCTGAGGGTGAATTTCTTTGCTGCTGTTAGCAAGGTCGGTTGTGAACTCACCAACAATTTCTTCAAGCAAGTCTTCCAGCGTTACCAAGCCTTGAATGTCACCGTATTCGTCAACCACGAACGCCATACGCAATTGTTGATTCTGAAAGTTAATCAACTGGGTGTGCAACGGTGTGCCCTCAGGAACAAAATAAGGATCTTTGGCAGCCTTAGTCAGCATGACTTTAGACGGCTCATCAGAATACAAAAACTGTGCAGCGTCACGCACATGCATGATACCAATCACCTTATCCAAATCGCCTTTGTAAAGCGGGAAACGGGTGTATTCCAGTGCTCGAATTTGTTCGCTAATTTCTTCAACGCTGTCGTCTAGGTCGATACCGTTGACTTCGTTTCTCGGTACCATGATGTCGTCAACGGTAACGTTCTCCAGCTCTAAAATGCCGACCAGCATCGAGTGCCGATCTTCAGGCATGGTGCTGCTGGACTCGTTAACAATAGTTTTGAGTTCTTCTGGTGATAATGCTTCTTCGCTAGGCGCGTACTTGCCAATACGAAGTAACCAAAAGATGGCTTTAACAATGATGTTGACTAGCCAGACTGCAGGTGCCAACAGAGTTGAAAGGCCACGCAAAATATAGGATGCCGGAAAGGAAATGCGTTCAGGGTAACGCTGTGCCAGAGTTTTTGGTGTCACCTCTGCAAAAATTAACACCAAAGGCGTTAAAAAGACCGTCGCCGCCAGCGGTGCTAAATCGATGTTATCAACAAGCAGGCGTTGTGCAATAACGGTTGCTAAGGAAGCTGCTGCAATATTGACGATGTTATTGCCAATAAGAATCACGCTGATCAGTCTGTCGGGTTCATCCAGCAGCTTTGACGCCATCTTTGCGGAGCGATGGCCTTCATTAGTTAGGTGCTTAAGGCGGTAGCGGTTAAGCGACAGCATGCCAGTTTCTGAGCTAGAGAAAAAAGCAGACAGTAATAGGAGTAGACCTAAAATTATAAATAGTAGGCCCAAGGGAAATTCGTTCAACTGAGGACAGCCTCATTTGCTAAGGAAAGACGATTTTTACGATCTCTGGATTCAGTGTCAAGGCGTTGCATTCGGATAATCCGTATTTTTGTTGATTTAAGCAATATTCAGTACGTTAGTCGCCATTTAGCTGATATTTAACAGGTATTCGAGAACAAATTTCGAACCAATAAAGGCTAATACCAAAAAAACCGAGCCGGTATAGATCATTCGACTGGCACGTTGGCCACGCCAACCGAGTTGTAAATGGCCAAAAATTAGAGCGCCGTAAAAAAACCAAGCGATGACGGTGAGTACAGTTTTATGAATCAGATGTTGAGCAAAAATATTTTCGATGAAGGTGGCGCCAGTCACAATGGCGATAGTCAGCAAGCAAAAGCCAACGATCAGCCATTCAAACATAAGCCGCTCCATGGAGAGCAGTGGCGGCAATGCTTTCATGATACGACTGCTGGTGTGATGTTTGTGTAAGCCGGAAGACTGAATATCTACCAGCGCTGCTTGCAGTGTAGTAATAGTCATAATGCTGGCAGACAGCAAGGCAATAAATATATGAAATAGCATACCTGTCGAATAAAGCTTAGGTGCGGCATGTTGCGGAATATAGGCGGCAATAACGAGCAGCAATGCACAGATGGGCATCAAAAAAGTAAACAGGTTGTGCAGTGGCTTGGTTAAAGAGGAAATTAAAATCACTGAGATCATTAGCCAAATACAGATAGAGACGCTGTTGAGCAGGCTCAATTGCAATAGGCCATCAACATGTACCGTTAGCAGAATGTGCGCACTATGGGCCGCTAACCCAATATAAGCGGGTAGATAAATTTGCCATTTAGGGCGGTTATTGGCGCGCCAAACGCTGTCGATGGTGGTGATACCACAGGCAGAGTATGTGAGGATTGCAATCCATAAAAGCAAAATCATAACCAGAGCGGACCTGTTTCGGTGAAATATTTATCGAGCTAAATGAGTATGGTTATCAGTTTGCCATAGCAATGCGCGCTTTTCACGCATTGACTGCCATAGCCAGTGATTCCTGTTCGCTGTTATACTGCGGTCATTTTCTCGGTAGTGTGAATAGAACATGTTTAATAGTTTATCTGAACGCTTAAGCCAGACTCTCAAGCAAATTACCGGTCAGGCAAAACTGACCGAAGACAACATCAAAGATTCGCTGCGCGAAGTCCGTATGGCGTTGTTAGAGGCCGATGTTGCCTTGCCAGTCGTTAAGGCCTTTATTGATAATGTTCGAGAGCGGGCAGTTGGTCAAGAGGTGGCGCAGGCGCTGAACCCTGGTCAGCAGTTCTTAAAAATAGTTCAGGCAGAACTAGAGCAGGTGATGGGTGAGACAAATGAAGCGCTCAACCTCAAAGCTCAGCCGCCTGCTGTTGTGCTCATGGCGGGCTTGCAGGGTGCTGGTAAAACCACCACCACAGCCAAGTTAGCGCGTTTTTTAAAGGAACGCGAAAAGAAAAAAGTCATGGTGGTCTCGGCTGACGTTTATCGTCCTGCGGCGATCAAACAGTTGGAAACATTGGCGACAGAAGTCGGTGCACTGTTCCATCCTAGTGACGTTAAGCAAAAGCCAAAGGCGATTGTGAACTCGGCATTATCGGCTGCTAAAAAACAAGCCGTTGATGTTCTCTTGGTCGATACCGCCGGTCGTCTGGCGGTTGACGATGAGATGATGGCTGAGATTAAAACCCTGCATAAGGCGATTAATCCGATTGAGACGCTGTTTGTCGTCGACGCCATGACAGGTCAGGACGCTGCTAATACAGCTAAGGCGTTCAGCGATGTTCTACCGTTAACCGGTGTGGTGCTATCTAAAGCCGATGGCGATTCACGCGGCGGTGCGGCGTTATCTGTGCGCCACATTACTGGTAAACCGATTAAGTTTATCGGTATGGGTGAAAAAACCGATGCCTTAGAGCCGTTCCACCCTGACCGTATAGCCTCACGTATCTTGGATATGGGTGATGTCCTTTCGTTGATCGAAGAGGTTGAGCGTAAGGTCGATAAGCAAAAAGCTGAGCGACTTGCTAAAAAAATCAAAAAAGGCCAGTCATTCGATTTAGAAGATTTCCGTGAGCAGCTCGAGCAGATGAACAATATGGGCGGGCTTATGGGCATGATGGATAAAATGCCTGGCATGGGGCAAATGCAGCAGGCAGCTGGGCAACTGCAAGGCGCTGAGAATAAGTTCAAAAAGATGGGTGTCATTATTGATTCGATGACATTATTTGAACGCCGTTACCCCGATAAAATTTTAGGCTCGCGCAAAAAACGTATCGCCATGGGTTCTGGTACCAGCATTCAGGATGTCAACAGCGTGCTAAAACAGCATAAGCAGATGGCAAAAATGATGAAGAAGGTTGGGAAAAAAGGCGGCATGCAAAAGATGATGCGCGGCATGGGTGGTGCAGGTGGCGGAATGCCGGGCATGCCTGGCGGCGGCGCAGGTGGCTTACCGCCGGGTATCGGTGGCGGCAAACTGCCATTTTAGGCAGCAATAGCTTAGATCGTAGATCGCAACAGCAAGCTCGAAACCTATTAATAAGTTCGGTGCTATTAATAAGTTCGATGCTCTTAATACATTCGATACTTAGCGATAGCTCGGCATTATTAGCGTTCAGGGCTCATTAACGTTCAGTGTTATTTAATAGCGCTCACGCTAATCAGTATTGCATCGAGTTTTGAGTAACATAAAAGGGTAGGTAAGAATATGAAGTGGCTGGCTTTAATCGTTTGTGTTCTCGCATCAGGTTATTCTTATTCTGCCTGTAACTATTTTGTTGAGGGTGAAAGTGAGCAGTACTCTATCGATATATCGGATGGCGGTTGCTTAGAGCTTGATCTGCAAATCTATGAAAACGACAAGTTATCCTCAACTAAAAATCAGTTTTTATTTGGGAATGAGTGCACGCTAGAGCGAGCAACGGAAACTGTCTGCTATTCAGAAGGTAACTGCCGTACCTTTAACGGCATTTCGGGTTTTGCCTGTCACGCGGGCGGCGGCTCTGCATTAGCAGGCACAAGGTATCAACGCGCTGCCGACGAACAAAAGCATTGCGAGCTCCCCGGTTTTGAGCCCGTGGAAGTAACATTGCGTGTTTTTGAGTGCACCGAAGGCTGTGACGAAAAAGATATACCGTTAACCTTTAAAGATTTTTATATCTGCGATTAATCCCGACTAAGTCGTCTTGCTGGCGACTTAGTGACTAAATCCTTGCATTTCCCCCTCAAATCCCTATAATTTCGCGGCCTTAATTTCCGAGCATGCTCGGGTAATTTAAACTTTGGAGTCTGTTTAAAGGTAACCCCTTTAGCATTCCAAAACGGCAGGTGATTTTAAAGCTTGCCCTAACTAGGAGAACGCGATGGTAGTCATTCGACTTTCACGTGGCGGTTCTAAGAAACGCCCGTTTTATCATCTAACTGTAGCTGACAGCCGTAACGCCCGTGATGGACGTTTTATCGAGCGAGTTGGTTTCTTTAACCCAATAGCCCGTGGACAGGAAGAGCGCCTTCGCGTTGCTCAAGACCGTGTCGACTATTGGGTAAGCAAGGGTGCACAGACTTCTGATCGTGTCGCCCAATTGCTTAAAGAGTACAAGAAAGCCCAAGCCTGATAAGTTTGAACTAAGGCATAAGGTTGAGCCATGACTCTTAAGACTCCGCAAGATTATATAGTACTAGGTAAGATTTCCTCGGTTTACGGGGTTCAAGGTTGGGTGAAGGTTTACTCTTACACTGAACCATTGGATCGTATTCTCGAATATGGTAATTGGACTTTACGTCAGGGTAATAACCTGACCTTGGTGGAAGTCGATAAAGGCAGAAGTCATGGCAAGGGAATGGTGGCGCATCTACGCGGTATTGATGATCGCGAAGTTGCTAAACAGTATTCAGGTTTTGAAATCTGTGTACCTAAAAACCGCCTCCCGGAGTTATCCGACGGTGAATACTATTGGTATGAGCTAGAAGGATTATCCGTAGTGACATTAAATAATGAGTCACTCGGAGTTGTGGATTATATGATGAGTACCGGCGCTGGGAACGACGTGTTGGTAGTTAAAGGCGATGCGCACAGTATTGATCGGCGTGAGCGTTTAATTCCATACGTTGAGCAGTTTGTTCACGATGTCAGCTTAGAAGCTGGCCGTATTGTGGTCGACTGGGACCCAGAGTTTTAATGAAAGAAGGTATCGATCAGCCAGCATTGTCGTTTGGGTTGGTCACTCTTTTTCCTGAGATGTTTACATCTTTTTCGGATTACGGAGTGACAGGTCGGGCAGTAAAGGATGGCTTGGTTTCTGTAGATTATTGGAACCCAAGAGACTTTACTCACGATCGCCACCGAACCGTCGATGACCGTCCATTTGGTGGCGGACCTGGCATGTTGATGAAGGTTCAGCCTTTACGCGATGCAATCAGCGCTGCAAAAGCAGCAAGCGAACGGCAAAGCAAGGTGATTTATTTATCACCACAGGGGCGAAAGCTGGATCAGCAAGGAGTTGTCGAATTATCGACTAACGAACGCTTAATTTTTGTTTGCGGACGTTATGAAGGTATCGATGAACGACTGATTGAAACCGATATTGATGAAGAATGGTCACTGGGCGATATCGTCTTAAGTGGCGGCGAATTGGCGGCAATGTCCTTTATGGACGCCATCTCAAGGCTTGTTCCTGGGGTGTTGGGTCATGAGCAATCATCAGTTGAAGACTCTTTCTTTAACGGCTTATTGGATTGTCCGCACTATACTCGACCGGACGTTTTAGAAGGCTTATCGGTGCCAGAGGTGCTACTCAGCGGTCATCACGAAAATATTCGGGTATGGCGTGAGCAGCAATCTCTGGGACGAACTTGGCAAAGACGACCTGATTTATTAGAGGGTCGTGAGCTGACTAAACATCAGCAAACTCTTTTAGACAAATATATTAGTGAGCTAAGCTCACGCGACTGATCAGGAGCTGAATCATGAGCAACAAGAATCTGATTATTCAGCAGTTAGAAGCTGAACAGATGACAAAAGAAATTCCTGCTTTTGGCCCAGGTGATACTGTGGTTGTACAGGTTAAAGTAAAAGAAGGTGAGCGCGAGCGTCTACAGGCGTTCGAAGGTGTGGTTATCGGTAAACGTAACCGCGGCCTAAACTCAGCATTCACAGTTCGTAAAATCTCGAACGGTGTTGGTGTTGAGCGTGCTTTCCAAACCTACTCTCCGTTAGTAGATAGCATCGAAGTCAAGCGTCGTGGTGACGTTCGTCAAGCGAAGCTTTACTACCTACGTGAGCGTTCAGGTAAATCTGCTCGTATTAAAGAGAAGATTGCTGCAAAGAAAGGCTAATAGGCCCGATTTGTACAGACTAAAAAAGGCAGCTTCGGCTGCCTTTTTTGTGTTTCAGTTTTTTATTTTTTATCTTTAAAGTGGCTGCGCAATAACTCATTGCAAAAAAGTCATTGTCATTAACAACTATTCAACCTGCAAGGCCGCTTGATACGTTGACCTAACTTGCGGCGTTCAGTAATGTTCCACTTTGCAAATCCAGTATAACAAGCAATCCAGCACAAGAAGCAATCCAGCATAAAAGCAAAAAAAGAGGCATATTTTGAAACCAGTCAATGTCGGTATATGTGGGCTCGGTACAGTCGGTACCGGAACCTTTAATGTGTTACAACGTAATTTAAAAGATATCGCACGTCGTGCCGGTCGCTCAGTGCAGATTACGCACGTCGGTGCTCGACGTAAGCCCGATGTAAACCTTGCTGGAATTACCCATTCGACTGATATTTTTGCTGTCGCTAAAGATCCAAACGTACATATTTTGGTTGAGTTGATCGGTGGTACAACGGTCGCCAAAGATTTGGTTTTAATGGCGATTGAACATGGCAAGGGTGTCGTTACCGCCAACAAAGCGTTAATCGCATTACACGGTAATGAAATTTTCGCAGCTGCAGAAGCCAAAGGCGTTGTGGTTGCTTATGAAGCCGGCGTTGCCGGTGGTATACCGATTATTAAAGCCATCCGTGAAGGTTTGGTTGCCAATAAGATCACCAGTGTTGCTGGCATTATCAATGGCACCACCAACTTTATTTTGACGGAAATGTCTGAAAAAGGCCGTGACTTTGACGATGTACTCGCCGAAGCCCAAGCGCTGGGTTATGCCGAGGCCGACCCAACCTTCGACGTCGAAGGCATCGATGCTGCGCATAAGCTATCGATCTTAGCGGCAAACGCCTTTGGTATTGCACTGCAATTCGATAAGGTATTTACCGAAGGCATTACTGAGATCACTACAGAGGATGTTCAGTACGCAAGTGAGCTGGGTTATCGAGTTAAGCATTTAGGTATTGCTCGCCGTACCGAAAGCGGTGTTGAAATGCGAGTACACCCGACGCTGATCCCAGAAAAACGATTGATCGCCAATGTTGATGGCGTGTTAAACGCTGTCTTAGTACAGGGCGATGCTGTCGGTCCAACCATGTATTACGGTGCTGGTGCTGGTGCTGAGGCAACTGCTTCTTCGGTTATTGCAGACATCGTCGATATGGCCCGTGATATCGACAGCCCAGGGCTAGTGCCGCATTTAGGCTTTAGCATTGAGACCGAAGATTTGCCGGTACTTAGTGCAGAAGAGATGACTACCTCTTATTATTTGCGTATTTCAGTGAAAGACGAAGTCGGCCAAATGGCAAAAATCGCACAAACTCTGAGTGATCATGGCATTAATATGGAAGCCATCATTCAAAAAGAAGGGCCAGAAAGCGAAACACTGGTACCGTTAATTATTCTGACGCAACCGGTTAAAGAACGAGCGATGAATTTGGCGATTGGCGCGCTCGAAGCGTTACCGTCAATTCCTAATAAAATTGTTCGTATTCGAACAGAGCGGTTAGACGGTTAAGCGCAAAAGCCTTTAAACCAAATAACTAGAATCTGCTCAATGCTATAAAGAGATAACACAGTGAAATACATAAGTACGCGTGGTAACGCACCAGAATTAGAATTTGAAGACGTTTTATTAACTGGCCTAGCCAGTGATGGCGGCCTTTATGTGCCGAAAGAACTGCCGCACTACAGCCTAGATGAAATTCGTAGCTGGCGTGATCTGCCTTATGCCGAGCTTGCCTTTAAGGTGATTAAGCCGTTTGTTGGCGGTGCCATTGAAGACAGTGCGTTACAGAGCATGATTAACGACACCTATGCCGGCTTCGCGCATAACGCCGTCGCACCCCTGGCTCAGATCGATAACAACGAATACGTTTTAGAATTATTCCAAGGGCCAACGCTGGCGTTTAAAGATTTCGCCTTACAGCTGTTAGGCCGTCTGTTAGATCATGTATTGACCAAACGAAATGAACGCGGGGTTATCATCGGCGCAACTTCTGGCGACACTGGCTCAGCAGCTATTGAAGGCTGTAAGCACAGTGATCGGTTGGATATTTTTATCATGTATCCGCATAACCGAGTATCGGAAGTGCAGCGCCGCCAGATGACCACCATTAAGGGCGATAATGTTTATAACCTAGCCGTTGAAGGTAACTTTGACGATTGCCAAGGCATGTTGAAAGCCTGCTTTGCCGATCAGAGTTTCTTAAAAGGCGAGCGTCGATTAATCGCGGTTAACTCCATTAACTGGGCGCGTATTATGGCGCAGGTGGTTTACTATTTTTACGCCTCATTAAATTTAGGTGGCCCTGATCGCGACATGGCGTTTTCAGTGCCCACCGGTAATTTTGGTGATATTTTTGCCGGTTACTTAGCGCATAAGATGGGCTTGCCGGTTAAGCAGCTTATTGTTGCGACCAACAAAAACGATATTCTGCACCGCGCCATTAGCCAGAATAAATATGAGAAGCACCCACTGGCACAAACATTATCGCCTTCTATGGATATTGTGGTTTCGTCTAATTTTGAGCGTCTATTGTTCGATGTTTACGGTCGTGATGGTGCTGCGTTGTCGCAGTTGATGCAGAAGATGAACACAGAAACGGTCGAGTTCGATGCCCAAGGTATGGCCGCAGTACGTCAGCTGTTCGATAGCTACTCGGTTGATGATGATGTTACCTGCGAAACCATTAAGCAGCTGTACGGTGAAACAGGCTATTTGCTTGATCCGCATACAGCCATTGGCGTAAAAGCCGCACGTGAATGTCGCCGAGATGCCAAAACGCCGATGATTACTTTAGGTACCGCGCATCCGGTTAAGTTTACTCAGGCGATCGAAAAAGCTGGCCTAGAAGCACCTAAATTACCGCACCATCTGCAAGATCTATTTGAGCGTGAAGAGCGTTTTACAGTCATGCAAAATGATCTTGATGAGCTCAAAAGCTTTGTCGCAAAAACTATTTTTGCGTGAGCAGCACGCCGCTCGTAAGCTCGTCGGTTAAGCCTGATTTGACTCAGTCTAAACCAGCTCAATCTCAAACGTCGCAGCCTGTTGTCGGAATTTCTGTTGCTGGAGTTAAAGTACAAACTCGGCGGCAACAGGCAGCAGACCAATCAGTTGGTGAGGCTAACTCACCAACTGATCATCACGCACGTTCAGTGCATCCCGATCCACTGCTTAATCGACTTTACTTGGCGCGCGGTATTCGCCATGCCGATGAATTAGAAACCAGCATGCAAGCCTTGCTGGACTGGCAGAGCCTAAAAGGGATTGATCAAGCGGTCGAATTACTACTGGCAGCTCGACAGCAACAGCAGCGAGTGATGATTGTTGGCGACTACGATGCCGATGGCGCAACCTCAACGGCATTAGCCATGCTTGGTCTGTCGGCAATGGGCTTGAATGTTCAGTATCAATTGCCCAACCGTTTTGAATACGGTTATGGCTTGTCGCCAGCCATTGTCGAATTGGTGTTACAGCAGCAACCGGATTTAATCTTAACGGTCGATAATGGTATCTCCAGCTTTGACGGCATCGCTCTTGCCAAACAGCATGGCGTCAAGGTGCTAGTGACCGACCATCATTTACCGGCGGATACGCTGCCTAATGCCGATGCCATTGTTAACCCGAATCAACCAGGTTGCGCCTTTGCCAGTAAAGCCGCCTGTGGTTGTACGGTTATGTTTTATGTGCTGATTGCGTTGCGCGCAGCGCTAAGAGAGCAGGGTGAGCAAGCGCTGCCTAACTTGGCGCAGTGGCTCGATTTAGTAGCGCTAGCAACCATCGCCGATGTTGTACCGCTGGATAAAAATAATCGAATGTTGGTCAGTAATGGCTTGCAGCGTATCCGCCAAGGTCGAATGCGACCGGGAATGAAAGCCTTATTTGAAGTCTCAGGCCGTGACTGGCAGTTTGCCAGCTCTGAAGATTTTGGCTTTAGCTTGGGGCCGCGCTTAAATGCTGCTGGTCGATTGGGTGATATGTCGGTGGGTGTACAGTTACTACTGACCGAACAGCCCGCTCATGCGCACCAATTGGCGACAGATTTGCAAAATCTAAACAGCGAACGGCGACAAATAGAAGCCTCTATGCTGCATGAGGTTGAGCGAATTATGGGTGACTTAACAGAGAATACGGCCGCCTACAGCCAGGTTGTTTTCGGTGACAGCTGGCATGAAGGTGTCATTGGTATTTTAGCCTCACGTATTAAAGATCGTATTTATCGACCTGTGGTTGCTTTTGCTCGAGATGACAATGGCGAACTAAAAGGCTCAGCGCGTTCGATCAAAGGTATTCATTTACGTGATTGCTTGGATTGGTTGAGTAAGCAACAGCCCGAACTGATCTTAAAATTTGGTGGCCACGCCATGGCTGCCGGTTTGACGATACGAGAAGCCGATTTGGCTGCTTTTACTCAAGGTTTTGAGCAGGCAGTACAGCAATTGGCAGAAGCTGAAGCATTAACTCAGCAGCTTTGGGTCGACGGTGAACTTGGCGCGCAAGAATTAAACTTAGCCAATGCATTAACACTGGAGCAAGCAGGGCCTTGGGGCCAGTCTTTTCCTGCGCCGAGTTTTTATGGTGAGTTTGCTGTTAGTGACAGTCGGGTGTTGGCTGGTAAACACCTAAAGTTAACCTTAGTGAATGGTCAGAATTCTCTGGCGGCGATAGCCTTTAATGTGCCGCAAGAACATTTAGCTCAGACGGTTAATCAGGTGCGGGGAGTCTATCAGCTCAGCTGCAACCGTTTTCGTGGTGCAACAACACTGCAATTGGTGTTTTCAAACATAGAAATTGACTAGCCCGCGATACAGATAGCGGGCTCATTAGGCTTAAGCGCTGAGTTCAGTTGTATACTGATGTACTTGGCTTTGTTTCCAAATAAGGCGTCGTAGCTCAGCCTGTAGGTCTGGCGATTTCAACACAGAGTCTAAACGCTCTAGGCTCATGCGTTGCAAGCTCCATAAGCTGTAATGGCTCTTTTCAAATACCATAGACAGGGTTTCTTCGATGCTTAGCTGGCTTTGTTCGCTGAGGTGGATAAGGTCTTGCAGAAGTGCAGGGTGAAGCTTTTGGCTGATGGTTTCTATCGTTGTTTTCATTGTAGCCCCCTTAAATGTCGTGATGTCATTAGGAAAGTCGAGAACAAAAATACGTCGATTGGCTTGGCCAATATTTGACCTGCATCATATTTACCATTGCTCCGTGCTGCAATTTTTTTTTGCTAAAAATGGTTATTTTTTATTACTGCAATTGCACTGCATTGGCTACCGAATTGGCGGCAATTACTGTAGAATCCGGTGCCTTTTGAGGGTCCTGAGCCATAGGGCTAAGCGATTGAAACGTTAGGAGTAAAAGTGGAAGTTAATCCGATTCGAGAACAGATAAAAGACTTAAGCGCCCGTACCGACGTGCTTAGGGGGTACCTTTGACTTCGCTCATAAAAAAGAGCAGTTAGACGAAGTTGAACGTGAGCTAGCGCAGCCAGAGATCTGGAACGATCCAGAGCGAGCGCAAAGCCTTGGCCAGCAACGTTCATCGTTAGAACGTGTGGTACAAACCATTGAAAATCTCGATAACGGCTTAGCCGATGCAACCGATTTACTCGATATGGCGGTTGAAGAAAACGACGCCGATTCCGTTGCCGATGTGCAAGCGGAGTTGGATGGCTTACAAGCACAGCTTGAAGTACTTGAATTTCGTCGCATGTTCAGCGGCGAGATGGACCCAAACAACGCCTATTTAGATATCCAAGCCGGCTCCGGCGGTACCGAAGCGCAAGATTGGGCCGAAATGCTGCTGCGCATGTACTTGCGTTGGGGTGAAGAGAAGGGCTTTAAAACCGAATTAATGGAAGCCTCGGCCGGTGAAGTTGCAGGCATCAAGTCGGCCACTATTCGCTTTGAAGGTGAATACGCCTTTGGTTGGTTACGTACCGAAACGGGCGTGCATCGTTTAGTGCGTAAATCGCCATTTGATTCGGGTAATCGCCGCCATACCTCGTTTTCGTCGGTGTTTGTCTCGCCAGAAATCGACGATAATGTCGATATCGAAATCAACCCAGCCGATTTACGAATCGACGTTTACCGTGCCTCTGGTGCCGGTGGTCAGCACGTTAACCGAACCGAATCTGCGGTGCGTATTACTCACGAACCGACTGGCATTGTGACTCAGTGTCAGAATGACCGTTCCCAGCATAAAAACAAAGACCAAGCCATGAAGCAGCTAAAAGCCAAGCTTTACGAGCGTGAAATGATGTTACGACAAGAGGCGGCGCAAGTGGTTGAAGACAGCAAGTCTGACATTGGCTGGGGCAGCCAGATTCGTTCTTATGTATTGGACGACTCCAGAATCAAAGATTTACGTACCGGTGTTGAAAACCGAAATACCCAATCGGTACTTGATGGCAACTTAGATCCATTTATTGAGGCTTCTTTGAAAAAAGGCCTGTAATGAGCCGGTGCTCAACGAGCACTGAATGAAACCTAACACTTTTAATGCAACCGTGACTCGAACGAGCGGTATTTGGAAGAGACGATGAGCGATAACACAACAGACAATCAAATCAGCCAAACGGAAGAAAACCACATCATAGCGGAGCGCAAGCAAAAGCTGGCTCAACTGCAAGAGACACGTGGTATCGCCTTTCCTAATGACTTTCAGCGCGATGATCAAGCCGGTCAATTGCAAGCCGAATACGGCGAGTTAGAAAAAGAAGTGTTGGCAGAACGAAACATTCAAGTGGCGATTGCAGGCCGAGTTATGCGTCGCGGCGGGCCATTTGTTGGCGTACGAGATGTGTCTGGCAGCATTCAGTTTTACATGGGTAAACCACTGCAAAAAGAAAGTGATGATTGGAAGTTACTCGATATCGGCGATATCGTCGGCGCGCGTGGTACCTTGGCAAAATCCGGTAAAGGTGAGCTGTATGTTAATGTTGAGCGTATTGAAGATCTCACCATTCTGACTAAATCACTACGACCGTTACCCGATAAATTCCACGGCCTAGCCGATCAAGAAGCCAAGTACCGTCAGCGTTATGTTGATCTTATGGTTTCTGAACAAACGCGTACCGTGTTTGAAGTGCGTTCAAAAGTGGTTAACGGCATTCGTAATTATTTGGCTGAGCGCGACTTCATGGAAGTTGAAACTCCGATGTTGCAAGTTATTCCAGGTGGCGCAACGGCGCGTCCGTTCATTACTCATCACAATGCGATGGATCGTGACCTGTACTTGCGCATCGCTCCTGAGCTTTATTTGAAGCGTTTGGTTGTCGGCGGTTTTGAGCGAGTGTTCGAAATTAACCGTAACTTCCGTAATGAAGGTGTATCGACGCGTCATAACCCTGAGTTCACCATGCTTGAATGGTATCAGGCGTACGCCGATTATAACGATCTGATGGATTTAACCGAAGACATGTTGCGCACAGTCGCCACCGATGTTTTGGGTAGCACAGCACTGCATTACCAAGGCCGCGATTACGACTTGGCACAACCCTTTGAACGTATTTCGATGTTTGACTCCATTCTTAAGTTCAACCCAGAACTTAAGTCTGAAGACATCAACAACCTAGAGTCTGCAACCAAAGTTGCTACTGGCTTAGGTGTGCAGGTGAAGGCGAGTTGGGGTTTAGGTAAAGTACAGACCGAAATCTTTGAAGAAACGGTTGAAGAAAAACTGTTCGATCCGACCTTTATCACCGAGTACCCAGCGGAAATCTCACCGTTAGCGCGTCGTAACGATAATAACCCAGAAGTGACCGACCGCTTTGAATTCTTCTTAGGTGGCCGTGAAGTGGCTAACGGTTTCTCGGAGTTGAACGACCCGATCGATCAGGCTGAGCGTTTCCAAGCACAGGTCGCAGAGAAAGATGCCGGTGATGATGAAGCCATGTTTTACGACGCCGACTACATCAATGCACTGGAATACGGCATGCCACCAACTGCTGGTGAAGGTATCGGTATTGACCGATTGGTGATGTTTTTAACCGATTCACCTTCGATTAAAGACGTTATCCTGTTCCCGCATATGAAGCCCAAAGCCTAAAGCAACGACTAAGTTTGGCCATCATCGATGGCTAAACTTTCAATATCAGTGCATGGTTTAAAACAAGGGCATTGAATTGATTAAAAAAGCACCGATCAGGTGCTTTTTTTTATTCAGAAAACCGCAGTGATTACAAAAAAATACAAATCGAATCAGGAATGGAATTGCTCTGATTTGGCAAACAGGCTAAGCATCTATCCCCAAGTAAAGAATGCCCTAATCGCGATAGCCGTTGTTGATCAAATAACTTTAGCGTTAGCTAAATTAATTATTGCTGGCATTCTAAGTTACTGAAAAATAAGGATATTTTATTTGCTGGTTAAAAAATGAACAAATTGTTGCAGCCGCTTAATTTGGCTGTTTGATGACATAATCGCCTGCTTGTTCACAGAGATATCCACAGATTCTGTGGACAGTTTTCTCTAGCCCAGACATCGTGCGGAGTTGTCGGGAAACGAACAAAGAGTCAAATAATAAACGCTTTTTTTGGATCAGTGTTTAGTCGAAAAATTACTACTTAGAATGCAATTGGACAGACAATATCAGGCGCCTTCTGAAGAAATATCGTTGATATGCTATTAGAGCTCTATCCACTATAAATGAAGCATCTGAGTTTATTTTGGGCTTATTAAGGTTAGGTGCTAAAACTAAACAAAGATGCTCTTGCTCAATCCCCGACAATGTTACCTTTCAAACAATATTTAGTTTTCGCTATACAGTGCAAACTGGTGAATCAATGGGCGTTTCAAGCCTGTTAACGGCATTGCATACTCGGATTAAAAATTGCAATTGGGTTACTGGGAATTCACTTACCAGGAACTTTTTATGCCGTTAAAAACTTATCAAGAGCAAGAGCTGTTTTTTACTCCTAACTTTTTAGAGCCCGCCAGTAAGGCGCAAAGCTATGCTTATCGCGGTGAGCTTATTATTAAAGAAGGCGATGTTGCTGATGACTCTGGTCGTCGTAAACCGCCGGTTTCGGTGTTGCGCGATGCGATTCTTTTATCCGACGACAATAAGCTTTCGATGATGGTCGGCGGGTTAGATGATATAGCCGATGCCGAAAAGTTGATGCAGCGTTATGGCAGCAATATTGCTGACGGTGCGCCAGTTATTCTGTTAGCGCCTAACCTAGCTTGCGATTGCCAAAGTGAGATAGAGGGCATTAGGTGCGAATTATTGCGTTGGGATGCGATGGTCTGGAGTCAGGTTTCAGAAGAAATGAGATTGGAAAAGAGTGACTTCAAAGGTCAGTCATCCGCAGAGAAGGTGGAGACGCTGTACAGCGAAGCTGTAACCTATAAGCCGAAAAACCCGTTTATTCCATTTAATGAGGTTTTAGCCACGGCAAC
Organism: Reinekea thalattae; assembly: GCF_008041945.1. Classification (NCBI taxonomy): domain Bacteria; kingdom Pseudomonadati; phylum Pseudomonadota; class Gammaproteobacteria; order Oceanospirillales; family Saccharospirillaceae; genus Reinekea; species Reinekea thalattae. Next base: position 114,257 of record NZ_VKAD01000001.1, read on the forward strand.
AGAGTCAAAGCGAGAGTTGCACGGCGCGATATAACTAATAAGCCAAATGAACGGATTGCGACCTGAGTTTAGGTTTCAATCCGTTTTTATTTGGCTGAACAATTAACTCAGCTCTTAAAAATTTAGCCAATCAGTTGATCAATTGTCTCTTTCATTGATTGAGTATGTTGATAATCAATCGGTATATGCGTCAACTGGTTATTGTTGAGTAAAGCGAGGGAAGGAAAAGAATTCAGTTGCAGCTGCCGGGCTTGGTCGATCTCTTTTTCTAAACTGTTCGCTTGTTTTAATTCTTGCATCGCTTTAATAAATTCTTGTTTATCTAATCCGATCGCTTCTGCGCACTGTTGGAGCGTTTCTAGGTCTGAAGGGTTCTGTGCATTTAGGTAGTAAGCCTGCTGAATTTGGCTAAGCATGTCACTTTCTAGATTAAATTTTCTGGCCACTAGGCAAGCTCGACAAGCAGGATAGGTGGAACGCCGCGGTTTGCAATCTCGCCAAAAATCGAAATTAAATTCTGTACCTAGTTGCTGATTAATGTGACGCCAAATACCTTGGAGGTTGGTTTGCATTTGCGCCGTCATCGGTTCATCGGAATCTGCAGCAAGGCCGCCAAGCAGATAAACGATTTCTAACTTGCCATTGTCGAGCAGCGGTTGCAGCTCGGTTTTAAGTGCATTCCAAGTGGGTTTGAACCCCCAGCACCAGCTACACATTGGGTCGTAGCAGTAAATTAATTTTGCACTCATAAATTTTCTCTTAATTAATATTTAAACTTTTTTCGCTTACTTATTCTGGTTCTGGCTATAAGCGAGATGTTTCTGTTTTTTATATTTTTAGTCTGGTTGTTTATAGATTTTACTGTTTATAAATTTTATTTTTTTAGATCTATAAACAGGCTAACTAAATTTAAATGTCATGAATTTATTAAATAGTTAAAAAAATAGTCGGCAGCCTAATAGACCTTGAGGCTGATTCTGTTTATTCAAGTCGAATCGGTAATTTAATTTATTGAAATGTGAATAATGTTTAGTTTACAGCAAGTTGACGTGGCTTTCGGTTGTAAAAGAAAGTCTGTTTGTTATGGTTTTTAGCGATCTCGTTATCAAGATCATAACTTGTTAAAAAATAATTAAGTTTTTAGGAGGAATAAAATGCTTACTTGGGTGCTCACCTTTTTGCTGGTTGCAATTGTTGCAGGTGTGCTTGGTTTTTCTGGTATTGCAGGTGCTGCTGCCAGCATCGCTAAGATTATATTTTTCATCTTTTTAGTTTTATTTTTAATTGTCGTTATTCAACGTCTCTTAAGCAGACCTAAATCTGATCTCTGATGTTTGTTTTTTTCGTGGATTTCAATTTTAAATAAAATTTATAAGAGAGAGTGAGAAGATGAAAAATATAGTTATGACATTATCTGCCGTTTTATTGTCGTTAATGATGGTTGCCTGTTCGGATGCAAGTCGACAGGAAGAACTGAAACAGGATGTTAATGATGTCTCAGAAGATGTTGGCGATGCAGTTTCCGATGGCGTCGATGGCGCTAAAGATGCGTTAGGCGATGCCGGTAATGAAGTTGAAGATCTGTGCGAGTCGGTGAAGGAAGATCTGAACACTGAACAGCAGAACTGTTAAGTCAGCGATATATATTTGCTAAAGCCGCCGGTTGGGCGGCTTTTTTTATGTTCTAAAAGCGGTATTCAATTCAGGCCGTATTCAGTCTCGCTGGATTAATCTGTGTTCATTGTTCAGATAACCCTGTGGAGCTACAGATGAAAACAATACTTGCTCGATTTAAGCCATTTACATCAGCTACGGCACATCGAATGACTCGGTCGCTTAACTTGAATGTACTAACAACGCCCGTTATTACTGCAGTCGCACTGCTTTGCGCGTCTTTAGCCAATGCCGGTGGTCACTCTGGAGAGTATTTTTATACCACTGCTCGGGTAGTCGATGTGACTCCAATGTATGAATACCACCGTACTTATCCATCGCACTCGTCTCACCAGCCGCATTACGGTAATGATCAGCGCTGCAAAATTAAGCATGTTGAAGTGCATAATACACATAGAGATTCAGGTGCCGTCGGGGCGATTATTGGCGGCGCTATTGGTGCTCATATCGGTTCTAGTATTGGTGATTCTCGCGAAGCTACAGCGGTTGGTGCTATTGCGGGTAGCGTATTAGGCGGTGCCGTGGGTCAGCAACAAAGCAGTTCGGTGCATTATCGAGTCGGACAGGATTGTTATCAGCGTCCAACACATCATAGCCAAGGTTATGAAAAACCTTATCGAGAATATCGCGAGTTGATTGGCTATAAGGTTCGCTACCGCTACAATGGTCGCGAATTTTCGATGACGACGCATGAACATCCAGGTCGTACCGTTCGCATTCGTGTGGAGGTGCAGCCTAATCGGCGTTAAATGCAGTGAGGGGGAATGAATGTCACGAATGGCATCAATGTTACTAATCAGTGCGCTATGGCTTAGCGCAATACCAATGGCGAATGCCGCCGTGCACCCCTGTACAAAAGAGGCTTTGCCGCTGACTTCTGAGAAATCAGTGGTTAAGGCAATAGAATGCATTTATCAGGGCCGAGTGGCTAAGGTTGAACGTAAAGACGGTTATTATCGGTTACGAGTGGTAACGCCCGATGGCCGCATTCGCAATGTCGATGTGGACCCAAAAACAGGCCAGCCACTGAAGTAAGGCAATTCGGTCGTTTTTATGGCTTTTTATAACAGCACAGAATTGGATACAGCGCATGAGATTGCTAATAGTCGAAGACGAGCAGGGGTTACGAGATCATTTGCTCGCAGCCTTTAAAAAGGAAGGTTTTGCTGTCGATGTCAGCGATAACGGCAAGGAGGGTTTGTTCTTTGCGATGGAAACCGATTACGACGCTGCCATTATCGATATTGGTCTACCTGAGATCGATGGTTTAGAAGTCGTGCGCAGTTTACGACAAGCAGGAAAAAGCTTTCCTATTATTTTGCTCACAGCACGCGGACACTGGAAAGATAAGGTCGATGGTTTAGAAAGTGGTGCCGACGATTACCTAGCCAAGCCTTTTGTATTCGATGAACTACACGCTCGGGTTAAAGCATTAATGCGCCGCAGTGTTGGCATGAGCAGTGCCACATTAGAGTTGGGCGATTACAGTTTAAACACCTCGACCAAAACAGTATCCGTTGCTGGTGTCAGCGTTGAATTAACCAGTTACGAATACAATACGTTGGAATATTTAATGACCCACCGCGACAAGGTGGTCTCTAAAACCGAGTTGACCGAACATCTCTACGAACAGGATTACGATCGCGACAGCAATGTTATCGAAGTATTCGTACGTCGGTTACGTAAAAAACTCGACCCAGAAAATACCCGAAACCCGATCATCACTCAGCGTGGTCAGGGTTACCGCTTTAACGTATCGGCAGCTGCGAACGAATGACATTCTCTTTGCACTCGTTAACCGCACGGCTGCTCTTGGCCGTTGCGCTTCAATTGGTGTTGTTTTTAGGCGTTACTGGCTATGCGTTGGATAGAGCCTATGAGAAAAGCCAGCTTGCCGGTCAAGGCGAACAGCTGTTTATCCGCATCTTCAATCTAATCTCTGTTGCCAGCTTCGACGACAATCAACTTGATCTACCACGGGCATTACGCGAGCAGCGTTTTAATTCACCAGAGTCTGGGTTAATCGGTATGGTGTTAGATGCCGATCGACAACCGATTTGGCGCAGTCTATCCAGCGAGTGGTTCACCGAAGAAGAGTGGCTAAAAAGGCAGCCGGCCTTATCGGCTGGCGATGAGCAATTTGGTGTCCACGCCGACTATGTTTATCAACGTAATGGTTTTGTTTGGGAAGATAGCAACGGACAAGAGCAGTACTTTGAGTTTTGGGTGTTAGAGTCAGCAGAGCCCTTTCGCTCATCGTTGCAAACCTTTCGGCGGCAGTTATGGGGCAGCTTTATTGCGTTGTCGGTTTGTTTGATGGTGTCGATGCTGTTTGTCACACTGTGGGGCTTAAAGCCATTACGCTTGCTGGCCAGTCGCTTACATCGTATTCGCATTGGTAAAGCAGAAAGCCTAACCGGCGATTACCCGCAAGAATTAACGCCTCTTACCAATAGCCTAAATCAATTGCTGGTTGCCGAGCGCACTCAGCGAGAGCGTTATCGCCAAGCGATGGGCGATTTAGCGCACAGCCTAAAAACACCGTTGGCCATTTTACGCAATGAATCGCCGGCCGAACCGTTGATCAATGAACAAATCGATCGTATGGATCAGATTGTGCGTTATCAACTGCATCGCGCCGTCACGGATTCACGCACCGGCTCGACCATCGGTCAGCATTGTCAGCTGGATGAAGTGATCCTGCGTATCGCTAAAGCCTTAACCAAGGCTTATCAAGACGACGACAAAGCATTAGAGGTTGAAGGGCCAGAGCAGGCAATTACCGTGGCGATGGATTCTAACGATGTCTTCGAGATATTTGGCAATCTTATCGATAACGCACTGAAATATGGTCGTAGTTTAGTCGTGGTGAGTTTTCAGCTCGACGATACCAGTGTCGAAGTCTGCGTCGATGATGATGGTCCAGGTATCGATGCAGAACTGCATCGGAAGATATTTGCTCGCGGTCAGCGGTTAGATACTTTAACGCCTGGTCAGGGGATTGGTTTGTCGATGGTGAAGGATATTTTAGCCAGTTACCGCATTGAATTGTCGGTTGGCGCAAGCCCCTTTGGCGGGGCTCGCTTTGCGGTTCGTATGCCGCGACTTAATGATTAATTAGGCCGTGTTGCCTAAAATTTGGAACCAATAAACCGCATAACCGACTAGCGTTAAAGCCAGTAAAATGACTAGGTGAGATCGTTTTGGGTCGGTTCGGCGGCGCGATCGCAACGGCCGTACGCCCAATGCAAATAGGCTGATCAGCGCGCAAATACCGAGTAAGTACGGTAGCCACTGTACCCATTGAGCTTGCCAAGTACGACGAATGTAGATGTCGTTGTAGCGAACCAATGCGTTATCAAACTCAGGCGCAGCAACCCAAACTAAAATCTGTACAATAAAAATAATTGACCAGCCAGCCAGTGCCGATACTTGCAGCATGCGAGTTAAGGGGTCTGGTCGCCTTTTACGGCGTTCACGTCTTTCTTCCACAATCTCTACCTATTCAATGGTTAGTCGATGGCCATTTTCATTCAGCCAATTTCGTTGTGCTTTGTATGTTGGATTAAATTCTTCTACCAGTTGCCAAAACTGAGCGGAATGATTCATGTGCACCAGATGCGCGACCTCATGAGCGACAAGATAGTCAATAACTGGCTCTGGTGCCATCATAATCAGCCAATTGTATTGAATAACGCCTTCAGATGAGCAATGCCCCCACTTTGTTTTGGTCTTGCGCAATTTCAAGCCAGTATAACGGTGTTGTAGGTTAAATTTAATAACCAGTTCACGAGTTTTTTTATCTAACCAGAATTGCGCTTGCTGTTTATAAAAATCGGCAAGAGTTGTCAGTAGGTACTGGTTCTTATTGACCAGCTGGCAGTGAAGGCCCTGTTCGACCAATTGCCATTGGTTTTTATCGGCAACTTCAACGTGCAGTGCGACGTTAAAACCCATAAATGGAATGTGTCGCGCGTTGAGTAGATCTGGCTTTTGCAGTTGACGTTGTTCAATATCAAAAAGCTTTTGGCGGATCCAATGGTCGTGTTCATTAACAAAGGTTTGCGCCAACTTTATCGGTGTGCGGTAAGGTGCGCGAACTTCAATCAGCTCGGGCTTAACATGCAGTGCCATGGTTTTACGTCGACTGAACGTCAGCTTTACTGACTGCTCACGCCAAGATAATTTATCGAAGTGTGAGTTTTTTTTGGCAGAGGAAGTCATAGATGGCAGGCTAGGCGTCATAAATAATGAGGTATGCTTCACTGGATCTGTTGGCTGCTGGGCGCGGTCGGTTTGCTGATTGGCTCTAGCAAATGTTCAAGACCTTCGGTTCGGATCAGCAGCGCCAGCTCCAATAATTGGCCGAGTCGGCCATTAGGAAAGCCCTTGTTGGCAAACCACAATAAATAGGGCTCAGGCAGTTTAATCAGTGCACGACCGGCGTATTTACCAAAAGGCATGGTGGTGTGTGCCAGTTCAAGGAGCACATCTGAGTTTAAATCCATAAAAAAGGCCAGTCGCTTACAGTGAGTCTATTTTGTCAGAAAACCGATGCAAAAATCTATTACACCGGAGTTCTCAGAACGTTCAATACCTAATTAGATTAGTTGCCATGACGCTCAGGCCAGTAGTCCGTGAGCAAGCCAAGAGCTTTATCTAAGGTTTCTGCTCCGGTGCCAAAGTTCAGCCGTGCATGATTCGAGTTGCCAAAAAACTTGCCTTCGCTGGGCATAATGCCTGCCTTAATAAAGTGTTGAGCAATCGGTTGATCATCTGCGGTACTTTCAATCCAAGCTAAAAAGGTTGCAGACTGAGGTCGGTAAATTAAACCGTCGAGCGGTTGCAATGCCTGCTCAATACGTTGCTGATTTTGTTTTAGATGCACTAATAAATCTTGGTGCCATTGTTGGCATTCACTAAAGGCGATTTCGGCACCGATGTAGCCTAAAAAGTTAGGGTGCGGGATGAGGTCGGTCATGCGTTGTTGCCAAGCGCTGCGCAGCTTTTTATCTGGGATAATGGCAAATGAGCAGCCCAAACCTGCAATGTTAAAGGTTTTACTGGCGGCCATCAGCGTAATGCTGCGTTCAGCCAACGCCTCGATGGAACCAGCAGGAACGTGTTGGCTGCCATCTAAAATGAGGTCGCAATGAATTTCATCAGAGCAATAGATCACCTCGTGTGCTTGGCACAGCTGAGCGATTTTTTCTAAATCGTCAGCAGAAAGCAAAGCGCCCAATGGGTTCATCGGGTTGCACAGTATTAATAGGTGGCAATCTGGGTGAGCGAGTTCTTGCTCTAGCGTCGCCCAATCCAGCTGCCAACGGTTTTGATCAAACAGTGAAGGAATGTTGACCGCCGTGCAGCCTTGGCGCTCGGCTGCAGCAAGCAACGGCGGGTAGTTTGGCGTTTGTACAATGACACGACCGCCTTTGCCATAGAGTAAGCAAGCCAGATTAAAACTTGGCACCACGCCCGGCATCCAGACAATCCAGTCCGCTTCAATTGACCAGTCGTACTGGCTTTTGCACCAGTTCACTACCGACTGGTTAAGTGAAGGCCAAGGATGGGTGTAGCCGTAAATAGGGTGAGAGACTCGTTTAACTAATGCATCGGTAATGGCGCTGGGTGAGGCGATGTCCATGTCGGCAACCCACATCGGTAGCAGGTTCTTGTCGCGGTATAGTTCCCATTTGATGGCGTGGGTGTTATCTCGGTTGACCGTATTGAACATGAGCGCTTCCTTTTGAATCTATAGTTGAGTAACAGAATAACGAATTTACAGAATAACTAAGTAAACTGCTGATAAAATAATAAATGACAGTCTCGGTAAAATAACAAAAGACAGCATCAACAAATAGGCCTCATCTGTTGCGATGGCTGTTATACTGTTGCACCGATTTTTTTGATTGCAGTGGTCGTGCTGTTGTTTTTAGTTTGAGGTATGAATGGCTTTGAGTATGAGCAGTGCCGTAGCCGAGCGTTTTGCTGGCACTCAGCGTCTTTATGGCGTTAAGCAAACCGAGTTTTTAGCGCAGTCGCATTTTGTTGTTGTTGGTATCGGCGGCGTTGGCAGCTGGGCTGCCGAAGCGTTGGCCCGAACCGCTGTCGGTGAGATCACCCTGATCGATCTAGACGACATTTGCATCAGCAACACTAATCGCCAGATTCACGCACTAACCAGCACTGTTGGGCAGTTTAAAGTCGAAGCCATGGCTGAGCGTATAAGCCAGATCAACCCAGACTGCCAAGTCAACGCAGTCACTTCGTTTATAACGCCAAACAACCTAGACGAACTCATCCCTAGTCAAGCCATTGGTATTATCGACGCCATCGACAGCCTCAAACCAAAGGCCGCCTTGGTGAATTACTGTAAGCGCAATAAACGCCGACTGATTACAACTGGCGGTGCCGGCGGTCAAATCGACCCAAGCAAAATTACAGTCGATGACTTAAGCCGCACGGTTCACGATCCATTGGCGGCCAAGTTACGTAACAGTCTGCGACGCGAGTATGGTTTTCCTGCGGCAGATAAGGGTAAATTCTCCATCGATTGTGTGTATTCTTCTGAGCAGTTGCTTTACCCTCAGCCGGATGGCAGCGTCGCGCATGCTAAGCCAGCGCAAAACCAAGCATCGAGACTCGATTGCGCCGGTGGCTTTGGTGCCTCGATGATGGTCACCGCCAGTTTTGGTTTGATCGCAACCGCGCATCTAGTGAACAAAGTATTAAAGGCTCACTGTTAGAAAATCTGGTTAAAGGTATTGAGTTAGAAGTACTTAATTAGACGCATTTAATTAGAAGTATTTATAGAAGCATTAAGTTAGAGATATCAAAGGTTAGGGGCACACAGGCTTGCGGCATAAACCATACAAAAGCAGCTTACGATGCCCGCAATAAAGGACAGCTGAATGATTGATCAATTTTTAAAACTCTTTAAAGCATTGAATTCCGACGCCAACCCTTGGCAAATGGCCTTCGCTGCCGCCTTTGGTTTGGTTATTGGCTTCACACCGCTATGGTCGCCGCATAATTTACTGGTGTTGCTGTTAGCCTTTATTTTTCGCGTGCATCTGGCCAGCTTCTTTGTCTTTTGGCTGCTTTTTTCGGCCTTGGCTTATTTGCTCGACCCTTGGTTTGATCAGATCGGCTACAGCCTGCTCACTCAAGTTCAACTCACCGATTTTTGGACCACGCTTTACCAAAACGATTTTTGGCGGGTACTGCGTTTTAATCACACCATTACACTCGGCAGCTTTGTGGTTTCGGTGATTGCTTTTCTGCCGCTGGCGGTCATCTTGCGCCTGTCGATTATTCGTTACCGCGGTGCGGTGATGCCTTGGGTCGAAAAGCTTAAGGTGGTGCAGTTACTTAAAGGCAGTAAACTCTATGAGCTGTATCAGCGGCTTGACGGTTAACGATTGGCGATTAAACGAATAGGCGGTTAAAAGTAGGCTATGAAGATATTTCGTTGGAGTGGTTTGATTGGTTTTGTGGTAACGCTCACGCTGCTGGTCGTTATCGGTTATTTCTTTTTATCTGGCTGGGTAAAAAAAGGCATTGAGGTTGCGGGTATGCAGGCCAATGGTGCCGAAGTGAACGTCAGTGGCGTTTCGCTGTCGTTGAACCCAATTGGTTTCAATATTCGTGGTGTGCAGATTGCCGATGCCGATAAGCCAAGCCATAACGCCGCGGCACTTACTGAAATCAGTTTGCAGATCAGCCTAGCTGAATTGTTTTTAGGCAATGTGCGCATCGAAGAATTGATCGTCAGTAACGTCGATACCAATACCGAACGCAGCCAGGTGGCTAAGTTAAAAGAGCAAAGCGCGGACGATGCAACACAAACTGATGACTCAGATTCCTCTGCGCCAAGCGATAGCGAAAGCTCAGAGCAAGGCAGTTCTATTACCGAGCAGTTAGCAGACCGATTGCCGTCGGCAGATTCGGTGGTCGACTCAGCAACTGCCAGCACGCAAGCGGCGTTAACGTTGACAGAGCAAACGCTGTCACAGTCAGCCGATCAGCTCGACGCTATTCAGGCAGTGCTCCCTTCTTCGAGCACCATTGAACGTTACAACGCGCAGTTGGCGGCGTTAGATATCAGCAAGGTCGACTCACTGGACGACCTAGAAAAATATCAAGATGCGCTATCGGACTTAGCAGACAGCATTAAGAGCGACACGGCCAAGGCAAACCAAGCCACTAAGGATGTAAAAAACCTAACCGAGGCGAACCAGGCGGCGTTTAAAGCATTAGTCTCTGCACCAAGCCAAGATTGGGCAAACATTCAACAGAACTACCCACTGAATAAACAGAGTGCAATTAAAGTCTCCGAGCGTTTATTAGGTGACGGGCTGTGGCAAAAAATAGAAACCGCTGTTAATTGGTACAACAAGGCTAAGCCTTGGTTAGCAAAGCTTCGTTCCGATAAACAAGAAGACGATGATCAGCGCACGCGCAGCGAGGGCCGCTTTGTACAGTTTGAGCATCCTGACCCAAGCGCTAAATTCCAGCTCGACCATGCATTGCTGTCGTTCTATTCCGACGGTTGGCCGTGGCATTTTAGCCTCGACAATGTTCGTTCTACACTCAAAGGTGCGGTTGCACCGGTAACGCTAGAATTACGCCGCGGCGAGCAGGGCAATGCTCGCTTTCTAGTGACTGGTTTATTAGAGCGAAACGATGACCGCTCTATCGATACCTTTAATTTGCAAGGCAATGCTATCGAAGTCGCCAGTCGTCGGCTCAGCATTGCTGGCAGCGAGCTTAATTGGCAACCGAACAAAGCCGATGTTAATGGCACTCTAGTGATTATCGATGGCGAATTAGATGGCAAGGTCGCAATAAACTTTGCCAGCAATCAATTCTCGGTGATCGGTGACGGCGTTACCGCGCGCTTTTTGCAAGATGCCTTGTCGCGGATTGACCAATTCAGTATCGACATTGCGTTATCGGGTGAAGCCACGCGACCAAAGTTTGCCATCAGCTCAACACTGGATAACCAACTAAGCTCGGTATTACAGCAGGTCGCCGAAGAAGAGTATCAAGCTTGGTTGAGTGACGTACGCAATCAGTTTGACCAGCAGGTGGCTCAGCTGACCGAGCCTGCCCGCTCGCAACTGGATCAACTAAACGATGTCGAGAAAAACATCGAGCAGCGCATCGAACAATTCCAGCAGCAGGTTACTGAGCCATTAGACCGGCTAGAAGATGAGGTCGCGGCCAAGCGCAAAGCAATAGAAGATAAAATTAAAGCTGAGAAAAAAGCCTTAGAAGATAAAGCCAAGGCAGAGCAAAAAGCCCTAGAAGATAAGTTAAAGGACGAAGCCAAAGACAAGGCCAAAGATCTTTTTAACGGCTTTTAGTGAAAGCAGGCTTATGTTTAAAACAGAGCCGAAAGCGAAAATTTACCCCAACGCGCGCGCAAGCGGCGCGATAAAAGAACACAGAGGAAAGTTTAAACGCATGGAAATTGATGCAGTTTTAGAAGTTGAAGCCGGCGACCCGCAAATCGCTATCGATTTTTTGGTGGCTAACGTCAACCTATCTAAATCGCGTTTAAAAGACTTGATGAATAAGGGCGGCGTTTGGCGAGTCGATCAACGTGGTCAGCGTGAACGCATTCGTCGCGCCATGACCGATGTTTTGGTTGGCGAGCAGATCGAAATTTTTTACAACGACGAGCTGCTGGCACTAAAGCCGCAGCGTGCCGAACTGATCGAAGATCTAGGCCAGTACTCAGTCTGGAATAAACCTGCCGATATGCCATTAGAAGGCAGCGACTGGGGCGACTTTAATAGCTTTGCCCGCGCCGTCGAACTAGAGTTTTCACCGCCACGCGAATGCTTTTGGCTGACCGCATTAGACTACCAAGCTGCAGGCCTATTGGTGTTAGCCCACAGCCGTAAAACCGCCTTGGCGTTTTCTGAAACCTTTGCCAGCGAAAAGTTTACCGACGCGCAACTGCATTATCGCGCCGATGTTGCTGGCGATATTGGCCAACTCACCGAAATTGACTTAGAACTCGACCAGCAAGCCGCCACCACTCAGCTGGCAAAAGTGCGTTACGACGAGCGGCCTAATCGCAGTGTTGTCGACCTTTGGCCTAAAACTGGTGTGAAAGATCAATTAGTGCGTCATCTCAATGCTAAGGGTTTTCCAATTATTGGCGATGAGCGCTATGCTCACGACTTAGAAAGTCACGAAGGTTTACGCTTACGCTTGGTTGAAATGTCGTTCCTTTGTCCGGTAACGGGTGAAGCGAAAAACTATTCGTTGATTTAGTGCACAGCCGTGCTCGAGCAGTAAAGAAACAAAGCAGCAAAAAAGTACAACCAAAACTGAAAAATTCACAACAGAGGCTAATAGGGTTTAATCATGTTTGAACAAGTGTCAAAAGCGCCTGCAGACCCAATCTTGGGTTTAACTGAAGCATTTAACGCCGAACCGCGTGCCGAAAAGGTCAATCTAGGTGTCGGTGTATTTAAAAACGAAGACGGCATTACCCCTATTTTAAATACAGTTAAAAAAGCCGAGCAGCGTTTACTGCATGATGAAGCCACCAAAAGTTACCTAGCAATCAGCGGCTTTGCCGACTATGGCTATCAGGTACAGCGTCTGTTGTTTGGTGAAGGGCATAACATTATTACCAGCCAGCTTGCGCAAACCGCACAAACACCCGGCGGTACAGGTGCATTGCGAGTCGCTGGTGAATTTATGGCAAGCAAGCTTGGCGTTAACAATATTTGGGTTAGCAACCCAACGTGGGCCAACCACGGCAGCGTTTTTACGGCGGCCAAGCTTGAGGTAAAGAGCTACCGTTATTACGACAAAGCCACGCAAGGCTTAGATTTTGAAGGCATGCTGCAAGATTTAAAACAGGTACCTAAAGGCGATGCAGTGTTGCTGCATGGTTGCTGCCATAACCCAACCGGTATCGACCCAACGGCGGAGCAGTGGCAAGCCATTGCACAGGTTGCTGCCGAAAACGGCTTTGTTGTACTGTTCGATTTTGCCTACCAAGGCTTTGCCAAAGGCGTGGTAGAAGATGCCGAAGGCCTGCGTATTTTGGCGGATAAAATCCCAGAAATACTCATCGCCAGTTCGTTCTCAAAAAACTTTGGTTTGTATAACGAGCGTGTCGGTGCCTTTACTTTAGTTGCCAAAACAGCCGAAGTTGCAGCCGATGCTTTCAGCCAAGTCAAAACAGTCATTCGCGCCAACTACTCAAACCCGCCAGCACACGGTGCTAAAGTAGCAGCGGTTATTTTGGCGGACGATGAATTACGAGCAGAATGGCTAGAAGAGCTAAAAGCCATGCGCGTGCATATTCGTAACTTGCGCGAACTCTTTGTTAAGGCATTGGCAGAGCAGGGCGTTAAGCAAGATTTCAGCTTTATTGAACAGCAAAACGGCATGTTCTCCTTTACCGGTTTAAGTAAAGAGCAGGTGGCAACACTGAAGCAAGATTACGCCATCTACATGGTCGACAGTGGCCGTATTAACGTAGCGGGCTTGTCATCTAAAAACATGGCTTATGTTTGTAAGGCGATTGCAGCGGTACTGTAAGAAATTGCGGTAAGTGCATTGTTTTATAGATTTTTCATCGATGAAACGGCCTTGCTAAAAGTAAAAGCCAGTAGAAATTAAAAGCAAGAGAGTTGACAAGAAGGGCTTTGGTTAAAAACCAAGCCCTTTTTATTGGAGCGGTTATGAAGCCTTTTAAGGTCGAGTCTAAGTATCAGCCAGCGGGCGATCAGCCCAAAGCCATTGCGACGTTAGTCAGTGGTATTAATCAGGGCCTTGCAGCGCAAACACTATTAGGTGTGACGGGTTCTGGTAAAACCTACACCATGGCGAAAGTGATCGAAGCGGTGCAGCGTCCTACCATTGTTATGGTGCATAACAAAACACTGGCGGCTCAGCTCTATTCAGAATTCCGTGAATTCTTTCCCTCCAATGCGGTCGAATATTTTGTTTCTTACTACGACTATTATCAGCCCGAAGCTTACGTGCCTTCTTCGGATACCTTTATCGATAAAGATTCATCGGTAAACGAACACATCGAACAGATGCGGCTTTCGGCTACCAAAGCGTTGTTAGAGCGTAAAGACACCATTATTGTCGCCACCGTTTCTGCGATTTATGGTCTTGGCTCACCAGACAGCTATTTAAAAATGGTGCTGCATTTGCGCCGCGGTGATAGCGTCGATCAACGAGAATTATTGCGCCGTTTAGCCGAGCTGCAATATGCCCGTAACGATGTTGAATTTGGTCGTGGTAATTACCGAGTTCGCGGCGATATTATCGATATCTTCCCAGCAGAATCCGAATTAGAAGCCATTCGTGTTGAACTGTTCGATGAAGAAATCGAAAACATCAGCCTGTTTGATCCACTCACAGGCGAAGTGCTGCAAAAGTTACATCGCTATACTATTTATCCAAAAACGCATTACGTGACACCACGCCAAACCATTTTAGACGCTGCCGAAAATATCGAAAAAGAACTCAAAGAACGGCTCAAGGTTTTTGAAACAGACAACCGTTTAGTTGAAGCGCAACGTTTAGAACAGCGCACCAAGTACGATTTAGAAATGATGCGCGAGCTGGGTTTTTGCACTGGCATCGAAAACTATTCACGTTATTTATCTGGCGCGAACCCGGGCGACCCACCGCCAACGCTTTACGAATATTTGCCCGACGATGCACTCATGCTGATCGATGAGTCGCATGTTTCCATTCCACAGATTGGCGCCATGTACAAAGGTGACCGTTCGCGTAAAGAAACCTTAGTCGAATACGGTTTCCGTTTACCTTCGGCGTTAGATAACCGCCCGCTGCGTTTTGAAGAATGGGAGCAAGCCGCGCCGCAAGCGATTTATGTTTCGGCAACACCGGGCAAATATGAAAAAGAACACTCGCAACAAACCGCCGAACAGGTGGTGCGGCCAACCGGCTTACTCGACCCCATTATCGAAGTGCGGCCAGCGCAAAGCCAAGTCGACGATGTACTGGAAGAAATTCGCCTGCGTATTGCTGTTAACGAGCGAGTGTTGATCACCACTTTAACCAAACGCATGGCCGAAGATTTAACCGATTACCTACACGACAACGGCATTCGTGTGCGCTATTTGCATTCTGATATCGACACCGTAGAACGAGTCGAAATTATTCGCGATTTACGTCTAGGCGAGTTCGATGTCTTGGTGGGCATTAACTTGCTGCGAGAAGGTTTGGATATGCCAGAGGTGTCGCTGGTGGCGATACTTGATGCCGACAAAGAAGGCTTTTTGCGCAGCGATCGCTCATTGATCCAAACCATCGGTCGTGCTGCTCGTAACCTAAACGGTAAAGCCATTTTATACGCCGACAGAATGACCGGCTCTATGGAGCGCGCCATTGGCGAAACCGAACGCCGCCGTGCCAAGCAGATTGCGCACAACGAAGAACAAGGCATTACGCCGCAAGCGTTGAATAAATCGATTACCGATATTATCGATGGCGCACCACAAGCGCCGGGCCGTAAAGGTAAAATGGCCAAGAACAAGAAAAAGGTTGAGCATATTAATGGCGAAGAAGCCAAGAGCTACATGCAAATGACTGTGGCAGAACTCGGCAAAGAAATTGTTAAAATTGAAGACAGCATGCACAAGGCCGCGCGCGACTTAAAATTTGAAGAGGCCGCCGCAATGCGAGACCAATTAGTTGAACTGAAAGACCTACTCAAAAGCCGTTAGCTAGATTAGCTACAGCAAGTAATAAACATAAACACAGGCGCAAAAAAAATACTTTTTAGAAAGTAAAAGTTTTTTAGAAAGTAAATACTTTTAGAGAGAAGTATTTTTAGAGATAAGTGTTTTTTGAAAAAGTTAAAGAGAAATTAAAACCAGCAACTTTAAACGATAAATTGTTAACAACGGGACGGCGCATGACACAAGAGATCACCCTAACAAAACCGGATGACTGGCACTTACACTTTCGCGATGGCGATATTTTACAAGAAACCGTCGCTGCCACGGCGCGCTGTTTTTCTCGTGCCATTGTTATGCCAAATTTGGTGCCGCCTGTTACCAGTGCCGATCTAGCCCTAAGTTATAAAGAGCGCATTCTTGCCGCTCGGCCGCTGGGTAATAGCTTTATGCCGTTGATGGTTTTATACCTAACCGATAACACCACACCAGAGATGATCATTGCTGCCAAGCAAGCCGGTGTTGTTGCCGCCAAACTTTACCCAGCTGGCGCAACCACTAACTCAGCCTTGGCTGTTACTTCCATTGCAAACTTGCAGCCGGTTTTAGAAACCATGGCAGAGCAGGGCATGCTGCTGTTAATTCATGGTGAAGTGACCGATAAAGAAATCGATATTTTCGACCGTGAACAGGTGTTTATCGACACCCACTTAAAAACCATTGTTGCCAATAACCCAACACTTAAGATTGTGCTAGAACACATCACAACCGCCAACGCCGCCGAATTTGTGATGAATGCAGCAGATAACATTGCCGCCACACTGACACCGCAGCATCTAATGTACAACCGTAACGACCTGCTTGCTGGTGGCATTCGTCCGCACAACTATTGCTTGCCGATCTTAAAACGTAACACCCACCAAAAAGCCTTGCAGGAAGCCGTTGCAACCGGCACTAAAAAAATATTTTTAGGCACCGACTCAGCGCCACACGAAAAGGGAGCCAAAGAAAGCGCCTGCGGTTGCGCTGGCTGTTACAGCGCTTGGAGTGCTATTGAACTGTACGCGCAAATTTTTGAACAGCTGGGTATTTTGGATAAGCTCGAAGGCTTTGCCTCACACTACGGGCCAGACTTTTACGGCTTGCCGCGTAATAACGAAACCATCACCTTGGTAAAGGAGTCGTGGCAATTACCAGAAGAAATCACCTTGCCAAACGGTAACCCAATTGTACCGTTTTATGCTGGCCAAACGGTCAACTGGAAAGTCAAAGCCTAATCGTCACATCTTTTATTGAGCGGCGGCTAAGTTGTCGCCGCTCAATGCTCTGCATAATTTAAAATAAATTCGTTAAAAAAAATCCGTTCAATTATTTTTGCCGTGCTAGTCTTAAAAGGTAGCGAGCAAAATCATCGACAATTGTTATTGTCGCTTTCTTCGGTAGTCTGCTGCGTCGGTTAATTTTTAAGCTGTAAAAGCCGTCATCAAACACTCAATAAAAATAATAATGAATAGCCGCAACCAATGCGGTGAGGTGTTTTTATGGACACTCAAAAACCACAGCGACACTTCAGCATGAAAGCAATGGTGCTAAGCTGCTTTTTAATTATTGCCTTTACTGGCACGGGTTTGGCGCTGGCGTTGCAATACAGCTTTGGCGTTTCGTTAGCAAAAGAAGCTGCGCAGCGAGTGTTTAGCCAAATAGCCGAACAGGTGAGCGAACGTATCCACAACATGGATGAGCAAAGCTCCGTGCTGGTGAATATCCTTTCAGAATACCCCGTTATTCATAACTCGGTTTCGCGCCAAGTCGAGTACGATCTGTTGCCGGTGCTGGCTCGTTCGATGGAGTTACACCCTTATGTTTATAGCATTTACTTAGGCCACGCCAACGGCGATTTTTATGGCCTAATCAACCTAGAAAGCGACAGCCATTTACACCAGCACTTTAATGCCAACGCGCAAGACCGCTGGGTGCTTATCCATATTTTTAATCAGGCGGGCGAGCAAGTTCGCGAGTCTTTTTATTACGATGCGCAACTGAATTTACGCAGCAGCGAACAGCAGGCCAGTAACTATTTAAGTTACGACCGCCCGTGGTATCGCGATGCCATACTCGCCAACCAAGTCACCAAAACCAAACCCTATATGTTCAGCCTGCTAGGAGAGCCTGGTGTCACCTATTCAAAACAGATTGCCGGTACCGACAGCGTTATTGCCGTTGATGTGTCGTTATCGATCTTATCCGAATTTTTAAAACAACAACGAACCCTGCCGGAAAGTGAAGTGATGATCTTCGACCAGCAAGGGCGTATTTCGGCGCACTCTTATGAGCTGGATAAAAAACAACTCGAATGGCAAACCGAACCGCTCACGCTTAGCGAACAGGAGCAAGCCTTTATTGCCGCGCTGCCTGCATTGCGTGTTTCTAATCAGGCCAACTGGCCGCCATTCGATTACGCCGACGGCGGCCAGCCTTATGGTTATTCGGTCGATATAGTAAACCTAATCGCGGCGAAAATAGGGCTTAATATTGAATACATTAACGGCTACAGCTGGCTCGAAATTATGGAACTGTTCGAGCAAGGAAAAATAGACTTGGTACAGTCTGTTTTTAAAGCCGACAACAGCGCCAGCTGGGGTTTGTATTCTCAGCCCTACAGCAAAACCGAGCTTGGCGTTGTGGTTAAAAAAGACAGCGCAGCGTTAAAAAGCATGGCCGAATTAAACGGCAAAATAGTCGCCATGACAGAAGGGCGAGCGTGGACTAGCCAAGTACAGAACAGCTTCCCAGAAATAAAAGTTCTATTGGTGAGCGACAATTTAGCCGCGCTCAAAGCAGTCGATCAAGGCTTGGCCGATGCCGCGATCGACAGCAAACAAAGCCTGAGCTTTTTACAGCGCGCCAACTTTTTACAACAGCTGCAAGTGCTTGCCGCACCGCAAGGGTTAAATGCTATTCAGCGCGAGCAAACTCTGCTGCTTGGGCACCAGCAACAGCAATTGCAAAGCATTTTAAATCGCGCCATCAGTGCGATAACGCCGCAAGAATACCAAGCCATAGAACAGCGCTGGCTCGGCGATGATAATTCCAACCAGCTGTTGCATTCGATCAACGCCAGCGTTGTACCGCACCCAAGTTTACTGCCGCAAAATTGGCAAAGCACTGACGAGGCAATTGGCGAGTCGATCATCGAAGGCATTCAACCTTTCACGACGAGCAGCAATGTTAATAACGCTAACGTTAATAACAGTAACGTCAATAACAGTAACGGCAATAACATCAATACCAGCAGCGACAGCCTGTTTACCAATAACAACGCTCAGCCAGAGCAAAGCAAAGAACGCTACAATTACTCGTTCGAGATCGACCGAGAAGCTTACCTAGCTTACGCCCAGCCGATCGACTCACAATTTGGTCAGCAGCAAAACCTAGCCATTGTTGTACCGCTAAAAACAGTGCTTGGCCCGTACGTAAAACGCTTGCGAACCACAGTGATTGTTTCGGCAGCCTTTATGGCGTTGCTGTCGCTTATTGTTATTTACCTAACCCAGTTTATTGTTAAACCAGTTAATCAGCTGGCCCAAGAGAACGAAAAAATAAAGCGCCGCGATTTTAAATCGGTACGCAAAATCCATTCAAATATTAAAGAAATTGCCGAGCTTTCAGAGTCTATCGTCGCTATGTCGAGCGCTATCGAACAACACCAAGCCTCGCAACAAGAACTGTTGGACTCCTTCACTCGCGCCTTAGCGCAGGCTATTGACCAAAAATCGCCTTACACCGGCGGCCATTGCGAGCGCGTGCCAGCCTTGGCAATGATGCTCGCCGAGCAAGCGGCAAATTCAAACGACGCCGCCTTTAAAGATTTTAAATTAGAAAACCCAGACCAATGGCGCGAATTTGAAATGGCCGCTTGGCTGCACGACTGCGGCAAAGTCACCACACCAGAACACATAGTCGACAAAGGCAGTAAATTAGAAACCGTCTACAACCGCATTCACGAGGTGCGCACTCGCTTTGAAGTTTTATGGCGCGACGCCGAGCTAAACTATTGGCAAGGCATCGCTGCCGGTAAAAACCCAACCGAACTGGCGCAGCAGCTAACCGCCGAACAACAACGCCTACAGGATGAATTTGAATTTATCGCCCAATGCAATATTGGCGAAGAACAAATGCCCGAAGAACACCTCAACCGGCTCAGCAGCATTGCAGGCCAAACTTGGCTGCGCCACTTTGATGATCAACTCGGCCTTTCACCAGTAGAGCAACGCAGGCTAAACACACCGCCAGCAAGCTTGCCCGCAGTCGAAACGCTACTGGCAGACTTACCCAAGCATTTAGTGCCGTGGCCTAAAAAGCCCGAGTACGATAAAAAATACGGTTTCCAAATGGACGTGCCAGACTACCAAGCTAACTTGGGCGAACTGTATAATTTATCGATACGCAGCGGCACACTCAGCAAAGAAGATCGCTACCGTATTAACGAACACATTATGTCCACCATACAAATCCTCAACGAACTGGCCTTACCAGAAGACTTATCGCACGTGCCCGAATACGCAGGCGGCCACCACGAAACGCTGATCGGCACCGGCTATCCATGCAAACTTAAAGGCAAAGAATTACCCACAGCCGCACGCATCATCGCCATTGCCGACGTATTCGAAGCACTCACCGCTGACGACCGGCCGTACAAAAAAGCCAAAACGCTGAGCGAATCACTCGATATTTTATACCGCATGGCAGAACGCCAGCATCTGGATATAGACCTAGTACAACTGCTGGTAGAAAGCGGCGTCTATCGCCAATACGCCGAACGCTTTTTGCACCCGCACCAGCTCGACGAAGCCGAACAGCCCAACCATAAACACAGCGCCTGAGCAGGGCGCTGAATAGGACGTTGAATAGGACGTTGAATAGGACGTTGAATAGGACGTTGAATAGGACGTTAAATAGAGTGCCTAACCAAACAAGAAAGCAGCCCAAAAACCAGAGCCCGAAAGCCGCACCTAACCGATATGATAAGTTGTTGATTTTAATAATAAAAATGGTTGATCTTTAGCGACCAATCATTAATATAGCCGCCGTTCGCAAGCCTAATGTCCCGTTCGTCTAGTGGCCTAGGACACCGCCCTTTCACGGCGGTAACAGGGGTTCGAGTCCCCTACGGGATACCATCTTTCTTAGAAAATCTAATCTGCAAAATCACCCTTCGCCTTAGAAAAGCCGGTGTCTCACCGCACTCTCTGTTCAAACTCAAGCACGGCGACTATCAAAGTTCGAGTCCCCTACGGGATACCATCTTCTTTTCAAAACATCTATATCACCTTCAGATACTCAACAATTCGACTAATGTTTCCCCGTATTCTCTTAGATGCTAATGCAAGGCAAAACGAAGCGAACAGAATCGGTTCACTGAACGTACCGCTCGGTAATACTCCATAGTCCCTCATTGACGCAACAAAGAGTTAGCACCTATTTTAGCTTGTCGCCTATAATCCAATGGATTACCATGATAATGCAGACAATCGTAGAACTACCGGAATTTCAAAGGAAAGCGCTGAATATCCTCTCCATAGAAGAGAAGGTGAGTATTATCAATTACTTAGCAAGCCATCCTCAGTCAGGGGATCTAATGCAAGGGACAGGTGGAATACGAAAACTACGCTGGTCGGCGCAAGGAAAGGGTAAAAGTGGCGGGGCAAGAGTCATTTATTACTACCACAATGGAACTGTACCGTTGTTTCTTCTAACGGTTTTTGGAAAAGGAGAAAAAGCAAACCTGAGTAAAGCAGAACGTAATGAACTTGCTCAGCTCACAAAACTATTGCTTAAGCATTATGGTGAAAACAATGACTGAATCATTTTTAAGTATCAAACAGGGCCTAACCGAAGCCATTGAGTTTTCAGAAGGCAAACCAAACCAAGCTGTTGTGCATGAGTTCAGTCCCGTTGATGTAAAAAATATCCGCGCAAAAATAGGCATGTCCCAAAATGAATTCGCATCGGCTTTTGGCATTAGCGTCAGCACACTAAGGCATTGGGAAAGAGGCGACCGAACGCCACAAGGCCCAGCTCTTGTTCTACTGAATGTCGTCGCAAAAGAGCCAGCACTGGTACTTAAAGCACTCAGTTCTTGAGTGCTTTCTCCGTTGCTAACGCAAAATAAAAATAAAGCAAACTCGTCACTCCAGCTGTTTAATTTTTAAACAATCCCTTAAGCCAACTCAAATATCCAATAACCTAACTCTGTTCAAAAACAGAGAAAGTACCTATATGCCGAATTATTATTAATAATCAATTTGACAGGTTAAATTAAGAAATAGGATATTAGGGGAGTTGAGATGGGCGGTTATTTAAAACTGATCCTTCTAAATGCCACTTAAGTTGTATAAGAAACTGTTAAATTCTCACTGGAGTCGATAATGTCAAAATGGATAGATAGATTTAATTCACATGCTCTTACAGGGGTATGGGCTAATTTGATCCAGTTGATTCAAGATAAAAGTCTTGATGAAGGTGTTACTGAGGATGCTGTCGAAGACATTGCTAGGCTTAGAAAGGTAATTTATTATCTCAATGGGATATATGAAAGTATCGATCCGGAAGTAACTCCTTTTAATCATTTAACAAACCTCCAGAAGAATTCACAGAATTGTATAAACGAAATTAATGCATATAAAGGCAATAAAAATCCAGGGCATCTAACAAATGCAAACAATTATGCCGACTCTATTGTGATACAGTTTCAGCAGATTCCAGCATCAGTAAATGCAGCGAGCACTGAGAATATAAAAAAATCTGTAAGTGCATACTCGGAAACAATTGGTTCATACATATCAAAATATAAAAACGAGACTAAAGAATCAGTTGAGAATCTATTCAAACGAATTGAAGACCTTAATGGTGAAATTCTCATTAAAGAAAAAAAACTCATTGACTTGACCTCTCAAATCAAGAGTGTAGAGCAAACGATTCAACAGCAAACCACCGAATTTAACACCCAATATCAAGCAAGCGAAAAAGTAAGAGCAGATAAATTCGAAAAGGAATTAGCTGATTATTCAACTCAATCAGAAGATAACATCGAGAAGTATACCAATAAAACAGATGAGGAGTTCAAAAGTCTTTCTGTAAAAGCAGGGAAGATAATTGAGGTGTTAACTAATCTTCAAGATGATGCTTCTAAGGTATATGGAGTCACCATTAATACGCTACAAGCTGGCGCATATTCATCTTATGCAAATAATGAGGAAAAAGTAGCGAATAGGTATCGACTTTACGCATCTTTTTTAATGTTGTTGGGTGTCGGATTTTTGATTCTACCTGAGGTAAAGCTTATATTGGAAAATGGTAACTACAACTTTGAGTGGGTAAAAGTAATAGGTAGAATTCCGCTATCTCTTGTGGTTTTTGTTCCTGCATTTTATTTTGCTAGAGAATCAGGCAAGCATCGGTCTAATGAAATAACCAATAGACGCCGCCAGCATATCCTCACAACTTTAGACCCTTACATTGAATTGATGAAGCCAGAAAACGCGGAAGACCTTAGGGTTCATGTGGCGAAAACTATATTTTCTGAGAGTCTTCCTACGGGGGAGTCTAAAGACAATGAAACAGGTAACATACTGTCGCAATTAGCTAATTTAGCGAAACAAATAAAAGAAAACTGAATATAACAAGCGTATGCTTTCGGACTGGTTGACCAGTCAAAAATCTGAGCGTTAAGCTTACAAGGAGTAGTGACCTAATATGGACGAATTTTTTAAAACCAAGGTAGGGTTCACTATAGGGCTTCTCGCAGCAGTATTTGCGTTCAAGCCGTTAGTCGATTCCAATTCTGGTGCTGGCTTTAGCGTATTTAATATAAAAATCACAATTGGATATGCATATGTGTTTTTAACTGCATCTTTAGGGTTGGCCGTTTACTTTATATCGCTTCAGTTTGCATCATCTAAGCATGTTAAAACCTTTGATGCAATTAGCGATACTTGTTATTCAATTGCACTTGCAACTCCTCCGGTATTTCTAGCATTTTGGTTGATCACAATAACTTTTAGCTATATTGGGTCGTATGTAAGTCAAATATCTGTTTACGTAGTTAACTTTCTTGCTGGTGTACTCTCTAGCATTTTGGCTGGTGTGATCTACTCATTACTACAAAAATCCATAAAGACAAATTTTTTGAAAACAGAGAAGCAACAAGAGAGAAAAGAGGATATTGAGAGTCTTGCTAAAGCAAAGGAACTCATTAACATCGGTATGTATGATTTATCTTTTTTAGAATCGAGCAAAATTGTTGAATCTGCGTTAAGGAGATTATTAGTAGTAAGAGGTATATCAATAAAAAAAGGCAGTATGATTGATCTGGTACATCTATCAGAAAAGCATAGAATACTTAGCAGTGAAGAAATTAAATTTATAAACGAGATAAGGCGAAAGAGAAATGAATCTGTTCATTCAATTCATGCTGTAGATAAAACTTCGGCAGATAGAGTTTTACAAATTTCACGGGAGTTAATTTCCAAACTTGATGAAGTTACACAATCATCTGGTTACGAATGGCTAAAGAACAATAGAGAGAAGGTAATACAGCAGTTTAAAGAGGGCGATCTTCAAAAGAGTCGTCATGCATTAAGCATGCTCAAGGAAGCCTGGAAGAATCGCGATGGAGCTGCTTGGTTACATATGAGTGACTTCTTTGAAGTCGCGCTCACTTCCAATCCGGAATTAATTGTTACTATGTTTGAATATGATGAAGAGTTGCTTGATAGTTGGCTTGAAAGAGCTGGTATTCAATTATTCACGGATTTTCTTGGTGGGGAAAAAGATCGGCTTATAGGGGTTAGATTTGAAATTATCTCACAACTAAATAAGTATATTAATTCAACAAATAAAAAAAATAGAATAAAAATAGCCAATAAAATTCTTTCAACAATTGAAGAATCTGAAGTTAGAGAGGTTGACTAAAGAATTTAGCAATAAAAAGGCTAAGATCCTTTGGAATTTTAAATGAACGATCAAACTCGCGATGCCATTGTGCGCATAAGCGCTTACGGTTTTTTAGCTTGCATAGCCTTGCTGCTGGTTAGCTCGTTTATATTCGGCAAAGACGTCGGCTTTTGGTTGCTGGCAAGCCTTATGCCTGCTTACTCCATTTATTACGCCATTATGTATTGGCAACTGTGCAAAAACTATTCGGACGAAGTTAAGCGTTTATCGGCATTTGGCACCATAGGCCGAGGCACTTTGGCCGGTGCAATTTATTACGTGAGTTTGTTTTTAATTATTGTGTTTGGTTGTATAGTTTTTAGCCTGTTGATGGATGGCGCTTAAGCATTCATATTAACGTCATTCATATTAACGTCATTAATAGAAGTTGTTATATCCAAGGAGGGAATAGCAGTGAAGTCAGCACTTTTAATTCGTAACGATATCAGTAGTGAGTGCATTCGCGGCGTGCTCTATGCCGAAGGTGAAATCTTCCACACCTTAGAAAGGCCGTGGTTAAATAATAGAGTCAACCAAAGCTGCATAAGTGCAGGCACTTACGATGTCGATTTTTTACCAAGATCGAGCAGTGGCAAATACCGTAATGTATTTTGTTTGCGCTCCGTTCCCGGCCGTTCTGGCATTCTTATTCACAGTGGTAATACCGTTAACCATTCTAAGGGTTGCTTAATTATTGGTAAGCGCCGAGGCGTGCTTGCTGCAAAAAGGGCGGTGTTAAATTCTAAAACTGCGTTATACGAGTTGGTGGATTTAATGGCGAAAGAATCGTTTGTTATTCATATTTATGGAGATCAGCAATGTTAGAAGTCATCGCAGGTATTTTTTCTTCTTCTGGGTTAGGGGCCATTGTTGGGCTGTTTGGCAGTTGGTTAACCAAACGTGAAGAGCGCAAAAACCTAAACCTTAAATACGATTACGAAGTGCAGATGGCGCAGATTCGTAAATCCGAAGCGGAGCTGGAATTTAATCACGAGCTGGCGCTGGCCGATAAGCACATAGAACGCGCGCAAGTCGAAGGCGACATTCAGCGCGATATCGATGAAATGAGTGCTTTTACCGAAAGCCTCAAAGAACAGCAGCAGATGTATAAAATCAGCTTTGTCGATGCCATTCGCGGCCTGATGCGCCCGCTTATCACGGTGTATCTGTTGGTTATCGGTACTTATGTCACTATTAAAATCGGCGGCTATGTCGGCGGTATCGAAGGCGCTATGGATGCAGATGAAATGATTAAAATGTACAAAGAAACCATTAATCAGGTGATGTTTCTGTTAACCACCGCTGTAACATGGTGGTTTGGTTCTCGGCCAAGTAGCCAACGTAAGTAGGTTTGAATAAATAAATTTGAGTAACCAAAGGAGCGGCTTGGTCTTGGCTTGGGCCATTGTTGCTTAATTTTACTCTGAGTCTCATTATTTCAAAAAATTTTAGAGTGCCAGCGCACTAGAGCTATCCCAAGCGTGAGCGTTAAAGAGGTAAGAGTTCGATGTTTAATCTAATGAAAGCACTGTTTGTTAGCCTGTTATTGTTCACCGCAGGGCAGAGCCTCGCCAATTGTTTACCGGATGACATTGTGACACTAAGAAACAGTGCGTTAGCCGATTATAACGCTGGAAGTCATGCACTGGCCGAGCAAAAACTAGCCAGTTATTACGAAAGCCAATGTGGCTATTATGAAATGAGTCAAGAATCTGATGCTGACTTTAATAAAGCTTTGTGGCTGGTGAGTGACTTAATGTTTTATCGTGAAAAAGTCGGCGATTATTTAGGTTGCTTGGCGTTATCTAACGAGGTGTTTTTTACTTGGAGAGTAAGCGAGCCACATCGTTATCAAAGCCGTGTCGACTCGGCTATGAAGGCAAATTATGAAAAATGTAAGAGTTCGCTAGCTGCCCTGTATCCAGAAGCAGAATCCTGCCCGATTGTTGGTTATGAAGATATGTTTGCCGTGCCTTCTGGTTGGCAAGAACAGGATGAACTCTATTTTGAAATTGCCTGCATTGGTTTTGTCGGTAATTATGCTTCAATGCGTGGTGTAGAACGAGACGGGCCTAAAGGTGGCAGTGAAGGTTTATCGGTAAGGCCAAGGTTAGAAGTTCTGTATGTTGAACGGGTTGAAAGAGCCGACGGTTCTACCTTGACTGACTGGCTTAGAAGCGACGAAGAAAACTGGTGGAATGAATTTTATAACGGCGAATGGGTGTCGTTTTATAAGGTTAACGAAGTGTATTTTTCGTCTCTTGAAGGCAGCCTCTGGGGCGCGGGTTATTGTTACTCGCTAACGCCTAAGTTTGGTCAGCAGGCCGGCATGATCTACCTAGCGGGAACGTCTTCTCCCTGTAATGGAGGTTCAGCCAGCTATACCGATAACCTTATTGTGAGATTAGACTACCCATTTAAAGCTCAGCTAATCGACGCTCAGAAACAATAAACGCCAAGACGAGGCATCGCGATTATTAGCGATGCCGCTTAAACGGCAGGAAAAAAGTTAGGTAACTATGATTAACACTCGGCAAGCCATTCTCATTTTAGTTATTTTATTCACCCTTAGCGGCTGTGCTGGCTTTGTGGGTGGTGATCTTAAAAACATAAATACCGACATCGATGTTAACTACTGTGACGAGAGTGCTTTTGAATATCACCTAAGTGTCAGTACAGAAGCAGAAAATGATTATGGTAGTGATAATCTATCGGGCAAAATATCGTCCTATTCGTTTGGTTTAATCCCAACCTATTGGCTCTCGTCTGAAAGCAGCCAAGTTGAAATAACACAGGGTAACGAGGTCGTTTACAGCCGCACAGACGAAAGCAGAATCCATAAGTTTTATGGCTTTTTGTGGCTCTTTGTATTCTTCTCTGATGGCGTTAACTCGCTCGATTGGGATGAAGGCGCAGGCTTAAGAGTAGAAGAGGGCATTAAAGATCGCGCGATTGCGAAAACGGTTATGCAGTTACCGCAAGGCATTGATAGCAACCAGCTGTGTGTTGAGTCGTTTTATTTTTATTAGAGCCTACTTTTATTAGTCTGTTTGGTTGTTGCTAGAATTAAGGTTTTACTCGCGGTGCTGAGGTCTACATCTCGCTTTTGCGCTGCTGTTATCAGTATTGCTCGCGGCATTGCAGAAAGGGTGTTAAGTTCTGCCTTAACGACAGTAAGTAAGCAGTACCTGATCATTATGCAGCCACAAGTTGACCCATTTATTGCGCCTCCGTGCGTTGAACAAATATCGATTGTTTATCAAGATGAGCACTTACTGGTTATCAATAAACCGTCTGGCCTATTAAGTTTGTCTGGCAAACATCCGCTTAATAAAGACTCTGTGCATTGGCGCTTGGTACAAGACTTCCCTACGGCAACTCTTATTCACCGGTTAGACTTCGGCACTTCGGGTTTAATGATTGTTGCGTTAAACAAAGCAGTTAATAAGCAGCTCTGTGAGCAGTTTAGTCAACGTAGCGTGACTAAATATTATCAGGCCATTTTAGATGGTGCGCTGCTCATAAACGGCCAACAGCAGGTTGGGCAGGGCGGTGAAATTAATATTCCAATTATTAAAGATGCCGATAACTTCCCGCTACAAAAGGTGTGTCAGCAAACGGGTAAAACCGCAATAAGTCAGTATCAGGTGATCAGTTATGATGCTTATGATGCTTATGATGCATCCTGCTTTCTCAGTTCTGAGCTTTCCTTTAATTCTGACAGCATTACCACAAAAGTCTTGTTTAAGCCGCTTACTGGCCGGACTCATCAGCTACGTATTCACAGCCGCGAAATAGGCCACCCGATAATCGGCTGCGACCTCTACGATGCAGGCCAATCTTACTTTAAAGCGCCAAGGCTGATGCTGCATGCCAGCCGGTTGATCTTTAGTCATCCTGTCAGCGGTAGCGAAATGGATGTTCAATTAGCCGCGCCTTTTTAAAGGCCGACATTGGCTATTTTTATGCTAGTTGGTTATGTTGGCTAGGCTTTATAGGTAAAAATAGGCTTTTGGGTATTGTTAAGCTGTTCTTTCCTATGGTTGTTTATTTAGGCTGAGTTGCTATCTGTACTTAGCTAGTCTCTATGAGCAGGGCCTGATGAGTTATCAGGCCGTTGTTATTTTTAGGTTTAACTAGGGCGGGGAGTCAGATGTTTTTTTCTAATAGAGTGCGCAGTCACTCTGTATGTTCACCTGTTAAGGCTTTCGGCTTGCTGGGTGTGTCTTTGTTATTGTGTATCCATACTAGCCAAGCGAATACTCTGAATAGGTACATTGAACAAGAGTTGGTTGGCTATAACGCAGAAGTCATTGCTGCTTATCAAGAACAGGTCAGCGGTTCTGGTGGCCAGCGTACGTACAGTTGCAGCTATTATTTTGAAAAAATAGCCAAGCTAGTTAATGACCTTGGCGGCTTAGCAAACAGTGATATTGCCAAAGAAACCCTCGCGAATTCAGTTAATTGCTTAGATTCAAAATTAGGTGGCTTGCAAAACTACTCGCCACCCTGTTCTGTGCCTGGTGAATTTTGCCAAGCGCTTAAAAATTCGTTTAAACAAAAAATAATAGCTAGCCGATTTGGTTACATACAGGCGGGATGTTCTGTTGACAACCTAAAGGGTGTGTCGATTATTCAGGGTGCTAAATCGGGTTGCCTTCTTTTTGAACCTTCTAACAGTCAAGAAAAGTCCGCCAGTTGCCCAAGGCTATATTGGTCGCAACAGGGGTTGATAGAACCTGTGGATATTGTTTTTGCTGCGGGGCCAGGAGGCCCAGAGCCGGAGAATAATATTTTGTACTCGGGCAAGTGTTGCAGTATTAATGAGCAAAGCCTATCTGTATATATGGCTGGCGATGAGTCGTTAATAAGAATTGCTTACGATGGTCATACCTGCCCAGACGGAGATCGTTGGTTTTATTCAGATGAGGTTCACTCGTTTAATCTGGAAACTAAAGAGTTGAATCTATTGGATAGCAAAGAAGTCTACTTTGGCAAAATTTCTGCCGACTTCTGATAAATAGTTAAGCATGCGTTTTAGGTTTTATATTTTTAGTTTTGTACTTTTAGTTTTGTACTTTTAGTTTTTTATCTTAGATTTTAAGTGCTCATATAATGAAAGGTTATTTTATGAAAATAATGATGACGATGTTCTTTGTTAGTGTTCTCGCGTTAAGTGGTTTTTCATCTGCATCGAATCAAGGCGATTCAGTTTTAACACAACAGGATCCTAAAGAAGTATTAATTGAAAGAGCCAACAGTGGCGATGTAGAAGCCATGATTGAGCTTGATGAACGGTTTTTGTTTCACCAATACCTTCCCGGCTTAATTTTATATAAAGAGTGGTACGACATTGTTTTAGAAAGTACCGATGCTGACGCTATTTATTTATATGCCAGCATGTATATTAAATACCAAGATATGTATTTCGATGGCATGATCAAATATCTTGATTTATTAGATCGCGCGCAACAGTTGGGTAGTAATGAAGCCTTTTATCAATTAGTAAATATGTATGAGTCTGTTCACACTGTCGGCGTATTTGGCACAGGTTACCCAGGCTCTGATGAGGTCTATTTTTATAATAACCGTAAGGTATTTAATGACGATTACTCACTAGAAGATTTACATATAGATCTGATTGAAACCAGTTCTGTAGAAAGGCTGGATGATTTGTATGAGTACTATAGAACAAATAATGGTTCCAAAGAGCTTGCGAAAAAATTGGCTGAGGATATTAAAGATAAACTGAAGGACGAGGGTTTTAGCCTTACTCTCGAACCTGCCTATGAAGCTTTTTTTGATAAACGAATTTCTGAGCAGAAAAAAGCCAAATTAATAGACGATCTTTTACTTTCTGATAACAAAAAGGTGATTCTTTTTGCTGCGGGAAGATTGCGATATTCCAATCCAGATAAGTCGATAGAGTTTTATGAGAAATCATTAAGCTTAGATCTAACAGAACGAGAGCGTCTCATATCTTACTCGGTTATAACGCACATCTACAAAAAAGCAAAAGACGAAGCATCATTGGTTTATTTTACAGAAAAAGAAATTGAAGATATCGGTGGCTATAATGCGACTTCTGATTTGTTAGAAATCTACCAAAAAGATGCAGAATCTAAACAAAAGTATGAAGATAATTTTAATAGAATCGAACCCTATATCTTGAAAGATCCTAACGCAAAAAGAGCCTTAGCGGATTATCTTTATAAGTCAGGGTTAAGGTCTGTCGGCGTTAGCATGTTAGAAGAGCTGGCAAACCAAGGTGATGATGAGGCGATTGTTTCGCTTGCTAAAAAAACCAACGATAAAGCTATTTCTGATAAATGGCTAAAACACATCTTAGACAGCAACAATCCCAAGCTTATGTTAGAGGTGTCTGAAGGGCATCATTATTATGAAAAGGGCTTGTTGAAAGCTATATACGATCAAACTATTTCGAACGGCTATATCTATTATCTGCGTGATAGCTATTTCGCTTTTTATAACGAGGACGAGGCTTACGCTATTGACTCCATGCGTCAGCTAATCGAAGCCGGTGATGCGGAGTCCATATCTAACTTTGTTTCTCAATATGATTCATACGATGATATTTTAAAACAAGAATACACCGCGTATGTAGAAGATCTCTACCAAGAGCTGGTGGAAGCAGACAACCTTCGTGTGATACACGATTTCGCATTAATGCATTACAAATCTCAATATTTTTTAAATAAACGCCTTGGTGATCCAAAAGAAGCGCTGAAATATTTTGAAAAATCTGCTGACTTAGGTAATGACTTTGCGGTTTACCAAATGGCAAGGTTTTATAAATATGGCGATGAGACTCTCGGTATAAGGCCGAACTCTAGAAAGGCTAAATTTTATCTTAAACGCCTTGAGAGTATCGGTGCTGATAATCGAATTAAAAGACTATAAATTTAATTTATAAGCAAGAGATAGAGTTAAATTATTATTAACATGTAAGGCCATGAAACGGAGTATGCAATTGAAAGCCTATTTGATGTCAGCCCATGGATTAAGATTATAATTCATATGTTACGCTGTGATAATGAACGTGCTTGCTATTCAAATTATGCCGCATTGGTAAATAACTCCATTGATGAAACAATGCTAAATGTGTTGGATAAGTACCTAGAGCTGAGGGTGATATGAAAACAATTGGTCTGTTAGGTGGTATGAGCTGGGAAAGTTCTGTTGGGTACTATAAGGCAATTAATGAGGGCATTAAGCATTCTTTGGGTGGGCTGCATTCAGCAAAAATTGCGATGTACAGTGTCGACTTTGACCCTATTGAAAAGCTACAACATGAGGGCGATTGGCAAGGTACTGCAAAAATATTGAGTGCAGCGGCTAAAAATGTGCAATCTGCTGGAGCGGACTTTTTACTTATCTGTACAAATACAATGCATAAGGTTGCTCCACAGATAGAAGAGTCCATTGATATTCCTTTACTGCACATAGCCGATGCAACAGCAGAAGTTCTTGTGAAAAAAGGAATCAAAAAAGTAGGGCTATTAGGAACGGCTTTCACAATGGAACAAAATTTCTATAAGGGTAGGTTAAGTGAAAATTACGGTTTAACTGTTTTAACACCTAATTCAGAAGATAGAAAAGTTGTTCATGACATTATTTATAAAGAACTTTGCTTAGGAAAGTTACTACCATCTTCTAAAGTCGAATATTTACGAATTATTGAATCACTTGCTGATCAGGGAGCAGAAGCTGTCATCCTTGGCTGTACAGAAATAGGGATGCTTGTAGAGCAAGCAGATACCGCAATTGAACTTTTAGACACAACTTACATCCACGCAGAAAAAGCAGTGGAATATGCAATTCAAAATATCACTCAACTAACTCAGAGTTAGGTAGATTTTTCGTTATGTCAGTAGTGAACTTAGCGGTGGCTTTGCCCTCTAATAAAACAATTATGTTTATTTAGGATTTATATGAGCAAAGCATTTTCGCCTTCATGCGAG
Source organism: Reinekea thalattae (assembly GCF_008041945.1). Classification (NCBI taxonomy): domain Bacteria; kingdom Pseudomonadati; phylum Pseudomonadota; class Gammaproteobacteria; order Oceanospirillales; family Saccharospirillaceae; genus Reinekea; species Reinekea thalattae. Next base: position 146,601 of record NZ_VKAD01000001.1, read on the forward strand.
CGTAACCAGCAGCCTATTTTAGAACAGCTAGCAGAGCATCTAAAAGACAGCAAACGGCTATTGGAAATTGGTTCCGGTACTGGTCAGCACGCGGTTTACTTTGCTGAGCGGCTGCCGCACCTTACTTGGTATTGCAGTGATGCGCCGGATAATCATGCGAGCATCAATGCTTGGTTGGCTGAGGCGAATTTAGCTAATGCAGTGGCTCCCTTTGCATTTCACTTTGGTAAAAACGATTGGCCAGCATTGGAAGTCGATGCTGTATTCACGGCGAATACCACACACATTATGCCACCGAGTGCGGCGAAGTTAATGATGCAAACGGTGGCGCAGCAGTTACCTCTGGGCGGGGTGTTTTGTCAGTACGGGCCAATGAATGTGAATGGCGAATACACCAGTGAGGGGAATCGAGAGTTCGATCTGCACTTGGCGCAATCTGGGTGTGGCGGTATTCGTGATATCGATGAGTTAAAAGAGTGGGGCACAGGCCTGACCTTGGTCGATCAAATTGCGATGCCTGCGAATAACTTCTTATTGGTCTGGCAGCGCTTGTAATTAAGCGCTGACGCTGCCTGCTTTACGATTAACCCTAATTTGTCTAACCGCTAAGCAAACATGCCTAACAGTTGCCACCACAAATAGTCCAGCGGCATTAACACCACCAATGTAATCAACGCTAAACGTAAGGTGACTCGCATAAGCTGGTTGAGTGGTTCTTTCGACAGCTGCATGGCGATAATTAACGGCGCCACCTGATATGGAAATATCACGGTAGAAAAGCCAATCACCTGAGTCATCAGCACGGCATTTAACGAAAGCCCAGTGGCTTGGGCAAAGTCCGCTGCCATTGGCGTTAATACTGTCGGTGCGCCCGGAGTTGTAGCAATAAGGCCTGCCAAAGTTGAGGTGATTGAAAGCAGCATAAAGTTTATAAAGTCGTGACCTGGGCCTATCAAAACATGGCTGAGCAAGCTCGCAGCGGCCGAGCCTAAACCAGAATAATTCACCAATGCACCGAGCCCGAGTGCAGCCGAAACAAAGACCAAGGTGCCAAAATCGACTGAGCTGTTAAAGCTTTTGGTTTCGACGACACCGATCTTAGGTAGCAACAAAATGACCGCTGTTGCCAAGCCAACCCAAGCTGGATTAATACCGTGCAGTGAATCGGTGATCCAAAGTAATAATGTTATCGATAACAGTAGTGTGGTTTTAATTTGTTGACTGATATGATGCGTTTGCTCTTCTACAGAGGATGGCGTTTCTGGTTGCAGGTTTATTTGGTCTGGGAACATTCGCAATACCAACGCTCCCAGTAATAACATTTTTAAAATGCCCAGTACCGGGAAGTGCAGTACTAGGTATTCAAGGTAGCTGAACTGAACGCTATAAATGGTTTCGCTAGCGCCTGCAAAAATCATGTTTGGAATATTGGCAGGCAATACGGCAAAGCTTGGCATGTTACAGGCAATAGCCAACGAGGTTGCAATGCCTAAGCGACCGTTGCTGCCGCCTTTAAAGCCGACTTTGTCAGCCAGTGCCATCGCAATAGGCACCAACACCACGGCGCGGCCAACCGAGGAGGGCATAATAAAGCCCAGTGCTGAGGCAATAAATATGAGCCCGAAGATGAGCGCTGAGTAACTGGCAGTAATGTGCGGTGCAATGACGGAGGCTAGCTTTTTACCTAGACCTGAACTGGAAATAGCCGACCCGATCACAAAACCAGAAATGATTAACCAGACAGCCGTAGAGCCAAAGCCAGAAAACAGTAGACTGGTTGGCATTAAATCCAGAATGCTGACCATGGCAAAAAAGCCAAGAGCAATTAAAAAGGGTGGTAATACGCCCGTACTCCAACCCACTAATGTAATTAAAATGACCGCAGCATGGTGGCTAAATTGCTCGGACTGCGCAGTGTTGGGTAGTACTGCAATGATGATTGCGAACAGAATAGTCGCAATGAAAAAGGTCGGTTTAGCTTTTAAAGATTTTAAAGACAGCGTCATGGCGAGGTCCTACGAGAAGTGGCTCAAAGTGTAGAAAGGCTTATATTAGAAAATACTAACATAATTTCAAGCTGCTATAGTCATTAGATGCGCTTGTCATGATGTTGAGCAGCTTATAACGCAGATTCCAGCGTTGCTAAAAAGTGAACGATGGGGTGCGAAAGTCAGATCAAAGGCTGTACACTATTTGTTCAAATGTGCAGAAATGAAGCGTTTTATAATACCAATTTGGTAAATTGACAGCCTAGGTAGCTGTATCTAGAGTGCAGCGATTCAATTATCCAACACTTAATTTTTTAAATTAGATAATAAGTAGAAGAATTTATGACAGAGAACGATCAACCGACCCTAAAAGAACAGTCGCAGCCGCAACAGGAGCGATTGTTTTATTTAGAGTTTCGCCTGTATTTTTTGGGTCATGCTAATCGCAGTGACTTGCAGAGCCGATTTGGCCTAAAAGAGTCGTCGGCATCGCGTGATATAGCGCTCTATAAAAAGTTGGTTCCTGATAATGTTGTTTACGATTACGGCATTAAATCCTATATCCCTCAGGAACACTTTAAGCCGTTGTTTTCGTACACGGCAACGCAAGTACTAACAGCATTATCACACGGCTTTGGTGATGATTACTCTGGGCCGAAGTACCCAGAAATTGCCACCGAGTGCCCTTGCCAAACACCATTGCCTTATATTCCTACATTGGCGGCAGTGACTCGAGCTATTCATAAGCAGCAGTCGGTTCGCATCAGCTATTTGGATGAGAACGAAGGCGAAAAGTCGATGACCTTGGTACCGCACGCACTGATCAATACCGGCATACGTTGGGCGGTTCGTGCTTACGATCGTCAAAGCCGAGAGTTCAATAACTATGTCATTAACCGTATTAAAGCCGTGCATGGCCCAGATGTGGCGCCACTAGTTGACGAGACTCGTGGCGCTGATGACGGTTGGAACAAAATTGAAGAGCTGCACTTGGTGGCGCACCCGTCATTGCCTTACAAAGAAGCGGTTGAGCAAGAGTTTGGTATGCATAAAGGCGTATTAAAAATGACTTGCCGCAGCGCCCTTAAAACTGATCTGTTGGCGCAATGGAATGTCGACTTAGGCAGTGTTGCTAAAGCCGACTCAAACAATTATCTACTCTGGCTTAAGCCTTAGTGCTCCAGTAGTAAGAATCTAAAAAGCGCTCCAATAGGGGCGCTTTTTTTTGCCCTTTATTTGTCGAGGGTTGTGAGTCCATCGTACCGAACGCTAATTATCATAACTTCACGCCAAGCGTTTATTAGTTCTGCTAGCGCTGATCAGTTCTGCAAGCATCTATTATTTTTACAAGCACTAACATCGCACTTTTCCGTTGTGCATGGTCTAGCACAGTGCGCTAGGCAGAATGGCAGTTGGTTTTGTTGGCGGCATCGGCTATGTTGTAACCAGTGATGTTTACTGGTTATGACGCTGGGCGATTGTGATCGGCGCGACAATGTTGCACAAATAATCGGCAGCGCTGCATAAAAAATCGACAGTATTGAGTAAATAATCGGCAGTTCTGCATCTGTGAGTGGCTGGTACATATTGTGCTAATCATCTATGTTGATGAAAAGGGAACCAACGTGACGCTAGATTCACTATTTGAAAATTTTTTGACACAACAGGCGCTGCCAAGCAGCTATAAAAAGATAGCGGAGCAGCACTTTATTCCGCTGGCACAACGCATTTATGAACAGGCGATGGCTTCCGAGCAGCCGATTATTGTCGGCATTAATGGTTGCCAAGGTTCGGGTAAATCGACGGTCACCGACTTATTAACGCTGCTACTAAACGAATACCACGCTTGCCCAGCCATGGGTATGTCGATCGACGATTTCTATCTCACCCAACAACAACGAAACCAGCTGGCTGAGCAAGTACATCCCTTGTTTGCGACTCGAGGCGTACCCGGTACGCACAATACTGAGTTGATGCACGAAACGCTGAATCGATTAAAAAACAGTCAGCTTCCAGTGCAAATTCCTAAATTTAATAAAGCGATTGATAATCCTTATCCTCAAGCGCAGTGGCCGTTAGTTGAACAACCCGTTAAGGTGATTTTGTTCGAAGGCTGGTGTGTTGCAGCCATGCCACAAGCAGACTCCGAGCTGGTTGAGCCGGTTAATAAGCTTGAACGTGAAGAAGATCCAAAAGCCATTTGGCGCGGCTATGCTAATAAAAAATTAGCTGAAGAATATCAACAGCTGTTTTCTTTAATCGATCGAATTGTTATGTTGAAGGCACCGGGTTTTCACACCGTGCAGGCTTGGCGCTTACAGCAAGAACATAAATTGCGTGACCGAGTGACAAAAGAAAAGGGCGACAGCAGTGCGGTGATGAGCGATGAACAGGTTGAGCGTTTTATTCAGCATTATCAGCGAGTAACGCAGAACTGTTTTAATCAGTTGCCGGAAAAAGCAGACGAATTATTTTTAATGGATGAACAACGACAAATTCAGCAAAGTGTTTGTCGATGATGCTAATACTTAATAGGCAACGACTCATTCACTATTGCAGCAGGGTGTTTAAATAATAACGATGATAAATGGCGCATAATATGAGAACAACCTTATGAATTATGTTGTCTATACCGACCTTGACGGTACGTTGCTAGACCACGATAGCTATTCTTATCAGGCGGCTTTACCAGCGCTGGCTCGATTGGTTGATCTTGATATTCCAGTAGTGCCGGTTACCAGTAAAACAAGAGCTGAGCTGGAACCCTTGTGTACAGAACTAAAGCTGCAAACTCCTTTTATTGTTGAAAATGGCGCTGCCGTTTTTTTGCCAAAAAACTATGCGGTTGAAACAGAAGAGCAACAATCTGAGGCCGGTGTTGAACTATCGTCTTGTGGCTGCTATTGGGTAAAGGCATTTGCGCCGAGTATGCCTTATTGGTTGCAGTTGATTGAACAACTACAGCAGTTACAGCCGAATACTTTTGTTGCCATGCACAGTATGAGTGTGGCAGAAATGGTAGAACTGACTTCTCTTTCTACCGTTGCAGCTGAGCGAGCATTAACACGCGAATACAGCGACCCATTGCATTGGTTCGGTAATGATGAACAGTTACAGCAGTTGAGCGATTACTGCGCTCAACAGGATGTGCAGGTGGTTAAAGGCGGGCGCTTTGTGCATCTACTAAAAGACACCGATAAAGGCATGGCATTGCGCTGGTTAAATGATTATTTATCTGAATTTATGCAACAGGCCGACCTAGAAAGTATTGCCTTAGGTGACGGTGAAAACGATCTGTCGATGTTGCGCCAAGCCGACATTGCGGTGCAAGTAAGGTCGCCGGTGCATGAATTTCCAGAATTAGAAAAAACAGCACTCTATCGAACTGAAAGGTTTGGTCCGGAAGGCTGGGCTGAAGCAATAACAAAAATTTTAAACTCATCAGCTAAGCAGTCTTATAGCTGAACTATTAAAACGACCTATTAAAACGATTAATAGAAAAACTTTACCGTTGACCGAGGGCTATCATGGCGGACTTTCATCAAAATGGAATTATTACCACGCTGCATAATTTGTCTCATCGCAGCATCGAAGATTTGGAGTATGACCTACAGCATTTTTCTCATTTTCGTCCTATGGGTCTTATTTTACCGTCGCTGTTTTCAGAACTAGAAGGCGATGCGTTACCTAAAATTGTTAATCAACTGAAAGAGGTTTCTTACCTTTCAGAAATCGTCATTGGCCTTGATCGAGCCGATCGCGAGCAATACTTTCACGCCTGCGAATTCTTTTCGGAGTTGCCACAGCATCACCGCATTCTTTGGAATGAAGGTCCAAGGCTGCAAGCGCTCGACAAAGAACTCGGAGAGCTTGGTGTTTCACCAAAAGAGTTAGGCAAAGGCCGTAATGTTTGGTATTGCATGGGCTACACATTGGCGACTGGGCGTTCGGAGTCTATTGCATTACACGACTGCGATATTGTCACTTACGACAGAGGCCTGTTAGCGCGCCTGCTTTACCCGGTAGCGCATCCGCAATTTAACTATGAATTCTGTAAAGGCTATTACGCCCGAGTTGCCGACGGGAAAATGAATGGCCGTGTTTCGCGTCTATTGGTGACGCCGTTGATCCGAGCGTTAAAGCGTACTTTAGGGCCGAATGAATATTTGGATTTTATGGACAGTTTCCGTTATCCGTTGGCGGGTGAATTTTCATTCCGTAAAGACGTGCTAACTGATATTCGTATTCCGAGTGACTGGGGTTTAGAGATTGGTGTGCTTTCGGAAGTTTATCGTAACTACGCCAATAACCGATTGTGCCAAGTAGATATTGCCGACACCTACGATCATAAACATCAGGATTTAAGCTTAAACGATGCCGAAGCGGGTCTGTCTAAAATGTCGATCGATATCAACAAAGCATTGTTTAGAAAGCTGGCGACTTACGGACAAACCTTTACCAGTGAAACCTTCCGCTCACTTAAAGCAACGTACTTCCGTATCGCGTTAGACTTTGTTGAAACCTATAACAACGATGCAAAAATGAACGGTCTGGTTCTGGACACTCACAGTGAAGAAAAAGCCATTGAAATGTTTGCTCAAAATATAATGACAGCAGGGCAACGCTTCTTAGAAGCACCAATGGAGCGTCCATTTATTCCGAGTTGGAACCGAGTGGTCAGTGCTATGCCAGATGTATTTGACCGGTTAATACAGGCGGTAGAAGATGATAGAGCTGAGTTTTTATCGCAAAAAGGTTAACCGCCGTACAGGGAAAATACATTCGGCAATATAAAGCGACGTTGCGTTAAGGCGCTTCTTTAAAGAGTGAATATTTATGAACGATGTCATTGAAAAGTTATCGGTAACTTTACAGAACCAGTTGGATGTGATTTATAAGGATGTCGAACTAACCACTAGCTATGAAACTATCGTTAGCCAGTTGTTAGAAATTATGCGCCTCAACGAGTTTGCTCATGAGCCTAAACCCTTTACTAACCACTGGAGCGAAAAGGATTCTATCCTGATCACCTATGGTGACAGCATTGAGTTAAAGGATGGCCAAAAGGTTGTCGAGCCGCCATTAAAAACCTTGCATCAATTTTTGGCTGGGCCGTTAAAAGAGGCCTTTAACTCGGTGCATATTTTGCCTTTTTATCCTTATAGCTCGGACGATGGCTTTGCCGTTATTAACTATTCGCAAGTTAATGAATCGTTGGGTGATTGGAAAGACATCAACGCCATTGCCTACGATTTCAGACTGATGTCAGACCTGGTTATTAACCATTGCTCCAGCCGCAGTATGTGGTTTGATCAGTTTATTCATAACGAAGCGCCGGGTAACCAGTTTTTTAAAACTGCCGACCCAGACGCGGATGTTAGCGCTGTTGTTCGGCCACGTGTATCACCGCTATTGAGAGAAACTCAAACCGCTGACGGCACTAAATATGTTTGGTGTACCTTTAGCCATGATCAGGTCGATTTCGACTTTGGTAATCCTGATGTGTTGCTCGAATTTGTACGTATTATTCGTTTGTATTTAGATGAAGGCGTGCGTATTTTCCGGCTCGATGCGGTAGCGTTTTTATGGAAACAGCTGGGCACTTCATGCATAAATTTACCGCAAACACATGAAGTCATTCGTCTGTTACGAACTCTAATAGAATATGCCTGTTCGGACTGCATTATCATTACCGAAACCAATATCCCAAATAAAGAAAACCTGACTTATTTTGGTAACGTCAACGAAGCGCATGCGATCTATAACTTTTCTTTGCCGCCGCTGTTGGTCAATACATTGGTGACAGGTGATTGTACGCATTTAAAACAATGGTTAATGACCATGCCACCTTGCCAAGACGGTACTGCCTATTTTAATTTCATTGCCTCGCACGATGGCATAGGCTTGCGCCCAGCTGAAGGTTTACTGGACGAAAAAGAAATTAATAATCTGGTCAATACCATGATGAACTTTGGTGGGCGTGTTTCGATGCGTACACTGGATGATGGTTCTTCAAAGCCTTATGAAATTAACATAGCGCTTTACGATGCTTTGCAAGGTACCGAGAACGGCCCCGATAAATGGAATTTTGAACGCTTTACCTGTGCACATGAAATTATGTTCTCGCTAGAGGGCATTCCGGGTGTCTACATCCATAGCATGTTAGGCACGCAAAACGATTACGCGCGCCTTGAGCACACCAATCATAATCGCCATATTAATCGCCATCGTTGGGATTTAAATGCTTTGCAGGCTGAACTGGCCGAAGAAAAATCACACCATGCTCGTGTTTATAAGCGCTTAACGGAGCTGTTGGTTATCCGTAAGGAGCAAAAAGCTTTTCATCCCAATGCTACTCAGTTTACCTTGCAGTTAGGTTCTCAGCTGTTTGGTGTTTGGCGGCAGAGTATTGATCGCAAGCAGAGTATTTTTTGCATCAGTAATGTGACGGATGAGCCGGTGAGCCTGATGCTCAGTGCCATTAATTTGATTAGCACCAACGATTGGGCCGATCTTATCAGCGGTACAGCGGTAGATGATATTGCCGGTGAAATTTTGCTCAGCCCCTATCAAACCGTTTGGCTAAGCAACCAAGTCGCCAGCTAATTACTGAGGCGCAAAAAAATAAACCGGACAGCCGTTTCGACTGTCCGGTTTTTTAATGCTCGTTAGGAGCTGCTTTCGGTTTAATACAATGAGGGTTTCGTTTAGCTTAGGCCAGATCTGAATGAACGTTACCAACGAGTGAGGTCACAGTCTGGTTACGGCCTTGAGTCTTGGCTTGATACATGGCGTCGTCGGCGCGCTCAACCAATTCAGGCCAATCAGATTCACCATCGTAATGGGCGATGCCAAAACTTGCGGTTATGCGGCGCTCTTTGTCAGGCAGAAATGCTGTTTTAGCAATTGCCACACGGATACGTTCAGAAACGACCTGCGCTAGCGATGCGGTAGAGTTTGATAGGCAGATTAAAAATTCTTCACCGCCCCAACGGAAACAAGCATCACAACCACGAATAGTGGTTTGAATAATTTGCGCCACGGTTCTTAATACAGAGTCACCAACTAGGTGGCCGTAACGGTCGTTAATGGCTTTAAAATGATCGATGTCGACAACCACAATACTCATCGACTGGTCGCTATGACGGCGGGCACGTTCAATTTCTCGCGTTAAAGCAACCGACATGGCACCACGATTACTAAGCCCAGTTAGCGGGTCAATCATTGCCGTGGTCATGGCTTCTTGGTATTTGAGTGCGTTTTTAATCGGGAAAATCACCACATCCATGATCGATTCAATGGTGGAAAGCTCTTTTTCGCTAAAACGACGGCTGCGGGTAAAGATGATTTCACCGTAGTTAATTTTGCTCATGCTGAGCTGGTAACTGCAGCGGTGTTTTTGGCTACGGCCTGCGGCAGTTTCAATGCTAGGTTGCTTGCAACGGTAATTGATCCCTGAAACATTGACGATCTTATTGAGATGTCGGTAAAGGATGTTGATCAGCTGATCGACTTCTAAAGTTGTCTGCAATTGGCTAGAAAGCTGGAATCTAAAATCTTTTAGATCTTCAGCCGTTAACGATTCAAGTGATATTGGTTGCACCTCTGCCATCTTCGGAGTCGAAGAGCCCGATTTTGAGGTACCAAAATTGATTTGAGTGAATCCGTTAGCCATGGAGTTACCAGTTATTTAATATTAATGAACGCTAATTAAGCGATAACTGTGCCAATGACGGTAAGTCCTTTTAATATCAATGACTTACGGAGATTTTAAGGGCTTTAAGGGCTTTAAGGCGAAGGTTTTTTCCGCTTAGCGGCAATCATATGCCGGAATTCCGTCATATGTTGCGAGTCTACAAGGTGGGTGACTTATTCTTGGCGGCTAAGTCTGACAGGTGAACAGTTTAAAGATAGTCGTAAGCGTCTAGCGATAAGCCATGGCAGTGATCAGACTGTTCGGACATTAAATAGCGGTACAGCGGCATGTGCTGTTTAGCGCTGGGCAGTGTTTCGGGGGCTTCTTGTGGGAAGGCGCTGGCGCGCATCTGAGTGCGAGTACCGCCGGGATTGACGGCAAATACTTTAACGCTTGAGCTGTCTTTAACTTCATCTGCCAGCGTTTGCATCAAGCCTTCGGTGGCGAATTTAGACACAGCATAGGCGCCCCAAGTTGCCCGACCCTTACGACCGACACCAGAGCTGGTAAAAACAATGCGACCCGCATCGGCGGTTTCGAGTAATGGTAAGAGCGCTTGAGTGAGGTAAAAGCAGCTGTTGAGATTGGTGTTGATGACATCGAGCCACTGTTGCGCGGGGTAATCTGCAATGGTGGTTTTGCTGCCAAGAATCGAGGCGTTAAATAGCACGCCATCGAGCCGGCCATATTCCTGTTGAATGGCCTGTGCCATTTCTAGTGCGATATCTGGGTTGAGAGTATTCAGATCGTATGGGAACAGCGTTGGTCGAGTATCTGTAGTCGCTTCTATCTCGTCGTAGATGGCTTCGAGCTTGTCTTGCGAACGAGCAATAAGCACCACGTGCGCGCCTTGGCGTGCAAATTCTAACGCTGCCTCTTTACCAATGCCGTCGCTGGCACCGGTAATTAAAATTACTTTGTCGGTTAACAGGTTTGCGTTGACGGCATTAACTTGAGCTTTGCTCGGTGCGCTCATGATGCCGTCGCTTCGTTGCTGCTCGCTTGTTTCTCAGTTGCCATCAGGTAATTCACCGAAACATCATCGGTTAGTTTAAAGCCTTTGCTAATGGGGTTGTATTGCATGCCCGCTAGGTTGAGTGTTTTTAAGCTAGCGTTTCTGGCGAATTGGGTGAGTTCCGAGGGCTTAATAAACTTTTTAAACTCATGCGTGCCTTTCGGTAACAGCTTTAATACATATTCTGCCCCTGCAATGGCAAACAACCAGGATTTAGGGTTGCGATTAATAGTCGAGAAAAATGCTTTACCACCGGGTTTTAGCAAGCGCTCACAGGCGTGCACAATTTGCTGCGGCTCGGGTACGTGCTCCAGCATTTCCATGCAGGTAATAACATCGAATTGGCCGGGTGCTTCATCTGCCAGCTGTTCGGCGGTCATTTGTCGGTATTCAATGTTTTCCACACCCTCGTCTAGGGCGTGCAGTTTGGCGACCTGTAATGGCGTATCGGTCATATCGATACCCAAGACCTGTGCGCCTCGTTTGGCTAGGGTTTCGCTTAAAATGCCGCCACCGCAACCGATGTCGAGCACCTTGAGGCCAGCGACATTGATGTAGCTGTCGATGTAACTCATGCGCAGCGGGTTAAGGTCGTGTAGCGGTTTAAAGTCGGAATCCGGATCCCACCAACGGCTGGCAAGCGCTTCAAACTTCGCAATTTCTTCTGGATCTACGTTATTAGTTGCACCTAGCTTTGCCACTGTGAATCTCCGTTTTAAATCAAAGCCGGCCTGTTGGCCGGCGGGTTTTGCTTATGTTGGCAATATTGCTTATCGACGATCTTAGCCGCGAATTTTCTTTTGCCATTGCTGCGCGTTTTCAATTACCGCGGCCTTATCAATGGTGGTCAGTTCACGGTCGTTGAGCAACTGCTTGCCATCAACCCAGACGTGCTTGATTTGGTCACGTGTTGAAGCGTAAACAATGTGCGATACCGGGTCGTAAATTGGCTGTGACTCTAAGTCGTCCAATGCGATAGAGGCTATATCTGCGCGTTTGCCGACTTCTAGGCTGCCAATTTCTTTATCCCAATCTAAGGCGATAGCGCCGTTAATCGTTGCCATTGCAAGCGCTTCATAGGCTGGCAATGCAACAGCACTTTGAGCCACTGGCTTGGCGATCATCGCTGCGGTACGCATTTCGCCTAGCATGTCTAGGTCGTTATTACTGGCTGCGCCATCGGTTCCTAGGGCGACGTTAATGCCGCGTTTTTGCAGCTTGTCGACAGGGCAAAAACCACTGGCCAGCTTTAGGTTGGACTCAGGGCAATGCAGAACGTGAGCGCCAGCTTCGGCGATGTCATCGATATCTTCATCGCTTAAGGCCGTCATGTGTACAGCTTGGAACTTGTCGTTTAACAAGCCAATGTTTTTAAGGCGACGAATCGGGCGGTTGCCGCGCTCATCCAATTGGCCTTGTACTTCAACTTCGGTCTCATGTACGTGCATCTGTACCGGTACGCCAAGTTGCTCAGATAATTCTTTAATGCGAATTAACGGCTCGTCAGAGCAGGTGTACGGCGCATGAGGACCAAAAATTACTTTAATTTTGTCGTTGTCTTTATATTTACCGATTAATTCCGCAATTAGATCAATATGCTCGTCTGGCGTTTGTGCCCAGTTGGTTGGGAAGTCCAGAATCGGTGGGCACAATTGTGCTCGCATGCCGCTTTCGATGGCAGCGCGTGCGGCAGCATCGGCAAAGAAGTAGTTGTCAGAGAATGTCGTGGTACCGGAACGAATCATTTCGGCAGCGGCAAGTAGGGTGCCGTCCTTAACAAATTCGTCGCTGACCCATTTGCCTTCGGCAGGCCACATGTGGTCGTTTAGCCAAGTCATCAGCTCAAGATCGTCAGCCATGCCACGGAATAGTGACATCGCGCAGTGGCCGTGAGTATTTACAAAACCAGGAATCAGCGCTTGGCCTTCTAGGTTTAGAGTGTTTGCGGCGCTGTACTGGCTGCTGGCTTGATCACTTGGCAGAATGTCGATAATTTTGCCGTCCAAGATGGCGACGCTGTGGTGTTCTAGTACATCTCTTTGCTTGTTAACCGGAATAACCCAGCGGGCGTTAATAAGAGTGTCGATCGTTTGCATAGGTTTTATCCTGCTAGCGTTGAAGGGAAGTTAAATTGTCTAAAGCGCGTATGCTAGTCAAAACGTCGGCTAATCTCCAGTTTGTCAGCGAATAGATCGCCAATTTCCTGTCTATCTCATTGATTTGTGGTATTATTTCTAGCTTTGTTGGGCTCGAATACTGATGCCCGGTAACACGGTGAGCCAGTTAGGCTGGCAGTGCCAATTAGAAAGGATAGTGATACCTCATGGGTGAATTAGCCAAAGAGATTTCTCAGGTCAATATTGAAGAAGAACTGAAACAGTCTTACTTAGATTACGCAATGAGCGTGATTGTTGGTCGAGCGTTACCAGATGTACGCGATGGATTAAAACCAGTGCACCGACGCGTCCTCTTTGCCATGAATGTATTAGGCAACGATTGGAATAAAGCCTATAAAAAATCTGCCCGTGTGGTCGGTGATGTGATTGGTAAATATCACCCGCACGGCGACTCAGCTGTTTACGACACCATTGTTCGTATGGCTCAGCCGTTTGCTATGCGTTATACCCTGGTCGATGGTCAGGGTAACTTCGGTTCGATCGATGGTGACTCTGCCGCGGCGATGCGTTATACCGAAATTCGCATGGAAAAGCTGGCACATTCGCTGTTAGCTGACCTTGAAAAAGAAACCGTCGATTACGTCGAAAATTACGACGGCTCTGAGCTGATCCCAGAAGTCCTACCGACTCGTGTGCCTAATTTATTGGTCAATGGCTCATCCGGTATTGCTGTGGGTATGGCGACTAACATTCCGCCGCACAACCTTAATGAGGTTGTTAATGGCGTATTGGCGCTTATCGATAACCCCGATTTGGATATCGATGCGTTAATGGAATACATCCCGGGCCCCGATTTCCCAACGGGCGCCTACATTAATGGCCGTAAAGGCATTGTAGAAGCCTATCGCACCGGTCGTGGCCGTATTTACATGCGCGGTAAGGCCGATGTTGTTGTCGATGAAAAGACAGGCCGTGAAAGCATTATTGTTCACGAAATTCCGTATCAGGTGAACAAAGCACGACTCATTGAAAAAATTGCCGAGCTGGTTAAAGAGAAGAAGATCGAAGGTATTTCTGAACTTCGTGACGAGTCTGACAAAGATGGCCTGCGTATTGCGATTGATCTTAAGCGTGGCGAGTCTGGCGATGTACTGTTAAACAATCTTTATGCTCAAACTCAGCTAGAAACTGTCTTTGGTATTAATACCGTTGCCTTGGTCGACGGTCAGCCTAAGGTGTTAAACCTTAAAGAACTGCTTGATGCCTTTATTCGTCACCGTCGCGAAGTTGTGACGCGTCGAACTGTTTTTGAATTACGTAAAGCTCGTCAGCGTGGACATATCCTCGAAGGTCTGGCTGTTGCGCTAGCGAATATCGATGAAATGATCGAATTGATCCGTTCTTCTGCAACAGGCGCCGAAGCCAAAGAGCGTATTTTGGATCGCAGTTGGGCGTTGGGCGATGTTTCAAGCATGTTGGAGCGCGCTGGTGCCGACGTTTGCCGTCCAGAAAACTTGGATGAGCAGTTTGGTGTTCGAGATGAGCGTTATTTCTTATCGCCAGAGCAAGCGCAGCAGATTCTTGATATGCGTTTACAAAAGCTGACGGGTTTAGAACACGAAAAACTGATCGGCGAATACAAACAAATTATTTCTGACATCAGTGAGTTGTTGCATATCTTGAACAGCTTCGAGCGCTTGATGGAAGTGATTCGTGAAGAACTTGAGCAAGTTAAAGAAGAGTTTGGTGACGAGCGTAAAACGGAAATTCTTTCCAGCCGCTTAGATCTTTCTATGGAAGATTTGATTACCGAAGAAGATATGGTGGTGACCATCTCTCATGCTGGTTACGCCAAGACTCAGCCGCTAACCGATTACGAAGCACAAAAGCGCGGTGGTAAAGGCCGTTCTGCTTCAAGCTTAAAAGATGAAGACTTTATTGAGCATCTATTAGTGGCGAACACGCACGACACCGTGTTGTGTTTCTCTAACTTTGGCAAGGTGTATTGGTTGCGAGTGTTCGAAATACCGCAAGCCAGCCGCGCCGCCAAAGGTCGTCCAATGGTCAACCTATTACCACTGGATGCAGAAGAGCGAGTCACGGCTATTTTGCCGATTCGTGAATACGATGCCGATCACTTTATCTTCATGGCAACCGCTAACGGTACCGTGAAGAAAACCTCGCTTGATTCCTTCTCACGTCCACGCAGCAGCGGCTTGATTGCCTTGTCACTGGATGAAGGCGATCACCTAGTCGGCGTAGCGCTGACCGACGGTGAGCGTGAAGTGATGTTGCTTTCTGATGCCGGTAAGGTTGTACGCTTTAAAGAAGAGCATGTGCGTGCAATGGGCCGTACTGCTCGTGGTGTTCGTGGTATTCAATTGGAGTCTGGCCAAGCGGTTATCTCTTTGATGGTACCAACTGAAGAAGGCACCGTATTGACGGCTTCTGAGCGTGGTTACGGTAAGCGTACTGCGATGAGCGAATTCCCAACCAAAGGTCGTGGCACTAAAGGCGTTATTGCCATGGTGTGTAATGATCGTAATGGTAAGTTGGTAGGCGCTAAGCAGGTGTTCAATAACGATGAAGTGATGTTGATTTCTGACAAGGGCACCTTGGTACGGACTCGCGTTGAAGAGATTTCGACTCTGGGTCGTAACACCCAAGGCGTTACGCTGATTCGTATTGCTGAGGATGAAACCTTAGTGAGCATTGAGCGTATCCAAGAGCCTGAAGAAGTACTTCAGATCGAAGCGGACGGCACTGCAGCACCAGAATCTGAAAGCGCAGTCGATTTGCCTGCTGCTGACGATTCTGAGACTCAGGAACCTGAAGCTTAATCAGAACTAGGTACTAACTAAGTAGGCGTTAAAATCAAGTAGGTAAAGGTGGCGATGGTCGGCGCAAAGAAGACATATAATTTTTGTTCTGGCCCGGCCATGCTTCCGGAAGATGTTCTACTTAAGGCGCAAGCCGAACTGTTAAATTATCAAAATCAGGGTGATTCAGTGATGGCACTGTCTCACCGCTCTGATGCCTTTCTCGAGATCCTAGCCCAAGCGCAGCAGCGCTTAGCGGCGTTGCTGGATTTACCCGATCACTATCGAATCTTATTTATGCAAGGCGGTGCCAGTGCGCAGTTTTCTGCTGTGCCGTTGAATCTTAGGCAGAACAACTTGCCGATTGGTTTTTTAGACAGTGGTTATTGGTCGCAAAAAGCTCTCGAAGAAGCTCAAAAATACGCCGAGGTTGATGTCATCGCGAGCTCTCAGTCGTCCGGCTATCTAAAGGCGATCGAGCAAGCTGATTATCAGCTTTCTAAGCCACTGTCTTATTTGCATTACACGCCAAACGAAACCATCGATGGCAATGCGTTTTATTGTATTCCAAACAACCAGTTGCCGAATGGCCAAGAAGTACCGCTGGTGGCAGATATGTCCTCCTGTATTTTGTCTGAACCGATCGATGTTTCGCGTTTTGGAGTTATTTACGCCGGTGCGCAAAAGAATATCGGCCCAGCTGGTTTGGCGATTGTTATAGTGCGTGAAGACTTATTAGCGCGTTCGCAGCAAAACCAGCAGGCTATGCCGCGATTATTAAACTACGCCACGGTGGTTGAGCAAAATTCAATGGCTAATACGCCGCCGACCTTTGCCATCTATATGGCGAATTTGGTGTTTCAGTGGTTGCAGCAGCAGGGCGGTTTAGAGGTGATTCAGCAGCGTAATCAGGCAAAAGCAGAGCTGCTTTATCAAGCTATTGATAGCAGCCGGTTGTTTGTCAACAATGTTGAAAAAAACCACCGTTCTAAAATGAATGTGCCTTTTAGTAGCCAAAATGCAGAATTAGACGCAAAATTTGCCGAACAAGCACAGCAACAAGGCCTGATTAGTTTGCAAGGTCACCGCAGTAAAGGTGGTTTACGTGCCAGTATTTATAACGCAATGCCTTATCAAGGAGTTGAGGCGTTGGTGCAATTCATGAAGAGTTTTGAGAACCAATATGTCTGATCAAAAAAAAACAACCGACGCTAAAGACGAAAGCGAATTATTAGGCTTGCGTGACGAGATTGACCGCATCGACGGCGATATTCTGCAGCTTATTTCGCAACGTGCAAAATGCGCCGAACGCGTTGCCGAAGTAAAATTAAAAGCCGACCCAGAGCACGCTGTTTTTTATCGACCAGAACGTGAAGCTCAAGTCTTGAATCGCATTATGGCTGCCAACCCTGGGCCGCTTGCTAATGAAGATATGGCGCGTTTGTTTCGTGAAATTATGTCTGCCTGTTTGGCTCACGAAAAACCGATTGAAGTAGCCTACCTTGGGCCTGAAGGCACCTTTACTCAGCAAGCGACGAAAAAGCATTTTGGTCAGTGGGTAAAAAGCCGACCGATGCCTGCCATTGATGAGGTTTTCCGCGAAGTTGAAGCCGGTGCTGTTCAGTACGGCGTAGTGCCAATCGAAAATTCGACCGAAGGCGTGGTTAACCATACGCTCGACACCTTTATTACATCGAATATTCATATTTGCGGTGAAGTAGAGTTGCGTATTCATCAGCATCTAATGGCTGGCCCAAATACCAAACGCGATAAAATCACTCGAATTTACAGCCACCAACAGTCGTTGGCGCAATGTCGTAAATGGCTCGATGCGCATATGCCGCATGCCGAACGTATTGCTGTAAACAGCAACGCTGAGGCGGCTAAACGAGTGCAGGGCGAGTGGAATTCTGCGGCCATTGCCGGTGAGTTGGCCAGTGAACTGTACGATTTAGACATCATTGAGTCGAATGTCGAAGATAGCCCAGATAATTCAACTCGATTCCTAATTATTGGCCGTGAAGAAGTTGGCCCTTCAGGTGATGATAAAACCTCGCTGGTGGTGTCAATGCGCAACGAGCCTGGCGCACTCTATAACCTATTAAAGCCTTTTAAAGAGTTTGGTGTTGATATGACACGGCTTGAGTCTCGTCCATCGCTGACAGGTAACTGGACGTATGTGTTCTTTATCGACTTTGTGGGTCACACCAGCGAAGAAAATGTTCAAAAAACATTGGCCTCGCTAAAGCAGACCGCTGCCGATGTGAAAGTGCTGGGTTCTTATCCAAAGGGCGTTATTTAATATTATGAATCAACAGCCTAAAGTGCTCGTTATCGGGCTTGGTTTAATCGGAGCATCCTTTGCTAAGGCTCTAAAATCCCGACACGCCGCCTATGTTTATGGCTATAACCGAGGTGCTGGCGTTGCTCAGCAAGCTAAAGAATTGGCGGTAATCGATGAGGTGGTTGACGATTTACAGTCATTACCGCCGCTTGATTGCATCGTGCTTGGTGTGCCTGTGTTGGCTATCGCACCAGTGCTTGAGCAAATTAAGCCAGCCTTATCCGGTTTGACGCTATTGACCGATGTTGGCAGCGTTAAGGGTGAAGTTGTCACCATTGTGCAGCAAACCTTAGGTGAATTACCGGCCTGTTTTGTACCCGGTCATCCTATTGCTGGGGCTGAGAAAAGCGGTTTAGCGGCGGCCAATGAGACGTTGTTTGACGATCACATGCATATCATAACGCCGTTAGCATCGAGCTCAGCTGCAGCGATTGAGCTGGTAACACAGCTTTGGCAAGCCTGTGGTGCCGATGTTATCTCTATGTCGGTAGAAAAACATGATGAAGTGCTAGCGGCAACCAGTCACTTACCTCATCTGTTGGCTTTTTCATTGGTTGATACCCTGTCTCGTGAATCTGAAAACAGCGAGATTTTCAAATACGCCGCTGGCGGCTTTCGGGATTTTTCCCGCATTGCGGCTTCCGACCCAACCATGTGGCACGACATCTTTTTAACCAATCAGTCGGCATTGTTAGCGGTACTTCGGCGCTTTCAGGCCGATTTAAGTCAATTAGAACAGGCTGTCGAGCAGGGCGATGGTGCCTACCTCAAACAGGTGTTTACGCAAGCTAAGCAGTCGCGAGACCACTTTTCTGACCTATTGGCGGCGCGCAAAAAAAAATCTCAATAACCAGTGCCGCCTTTGTTAATGGGCGTTAGCGCCCATTTTTCATCATTGTCATAAAGAATATTTCGCTAGGCGGTTGCTATTCGCTGACAAGATGCAAGAATGCGCGCCAAAATTCGTTGTCTCAACGTGAAATATGACACACAGCTTTTATTGATCAGCAATCTGTCTTGATCGGTGTCGGTGTTTTTACGTCGCCGGAAATTTTGTGAAGTAAGTAGTGACGTCACCGGAAATGTGAAGTACCGGAAAGATGACGTCGCCGGAAATTTAAAGTAACCCCTAATTAAATAAGTAGGAATGGACATGAGCAGCCAAGCTCCAATTATAACTCTTGATGGACCAGGTGGTGTTGGCAAGGGAACAATCAGTGCATTACTGGCGGAAAAACTCGGTTGGCACTTTCTAGATTCTGGTGCGTTGTATCGACTCACCGCTCTTGCAGCAATCAATCATGGCGTGTCACTCAAAGATGAGCAGGCGGTTGCCTTGATCGCTGAGCACTTGGATGTCCAGTTTGTTCAGAACGACACAGTGACTCATATCGTGCTAGAAAACGAGAAGGTGACCGAAGCCATCCGTACCGAAGAAATCGGCACCAGCGCCTCTATTGTGGCGGCTTACGGCCGTGTACGTGATGCATTATTAAAGCGTCAACGAGCGTTCGCGGTAATGCCAGGTCTAGTGGCTGACGGTCGAGATATGGGCACGGTTGTGTTCCCTGATGCGCCGCTAAAAATATTTATGAATGCGTCGGCGCAAGAGCGTGCAAAACGCCGCGTTAAGCAATTACAGCAAAAGGGTTTATTGCCCGATTACGATACCGTTTTGGCAGACATTACTGCTCGTGATGAACGTGACCAAAGCCGCAGTGCAGCGCCTTTAAAACCTGCTGACGATGCCATCTTAATTGACACAACAGAGCTGTCTATCGAGCAAGTTTTGGACGCTGTTTTAGAAGCGGCGCAGCAGCGAGCTTTGGTTTAAGACATCTGTATCGAATTTGGTGCTAAGTGGCGTTAGATTTGGATTTTCCCTGGTTTTCGAGTTTTTTGGCGGTTTTTTCGCCAAAAAAGCCTCGTAAGTACTTGGGTTTTAGTCTGCTATCCGTATAATACGCCACCCAATTTCAGACGAAACTGCATTGCTGTGTATGTTTCGAACTGTGCTCTAGAGCCTCACTTGGACCAGCAGCGTCGAGGTTTTAGGGAATTTAGACAGACCCGTGAAAGCTGGATCACGGCCTTGTTGTAAAAGATTATTTTACGACGCTAATCGCTTAGGAAATTTAATTAAATGACTGAATCTTTCGCTGATTTATTTGAAGAAAGCTTACAAACAATCGAAATGGAGCCAGGCTCCATTGTTACCGGTGTTATTGTTGACATCGATTCTGACTGGGTAACAGTCCACGCTGGCCTTAAATCTGAAGGTGTTATTCCACGCGCTCAATTCTTGAATGATTCAGGTGAAATTGAGATTGCAGTGGGTGACGAAGTTAAGGTCGCGCTTGAAGCCGTTGAAGATGGTTTCGGTGAAACACGTCTTTCACGTGAAAAAGCAAAACGTGCTGAAGCTTGGGCAGAACTTGAAAAAGCTTACGAAGCGAAAGAAGTGGTTATTGGTGTTATTAACGGTAAAGTCAAAGGCGGCTTCACTGTTGATGTTAGCTCTGTACGTGCTTTCCTACCGGGTTCATTGGTTGATATCCGTCCGGTACGTGACACGCTTCACCTAGAAGGTAAAGAGCTAGAATTTAAAGTGATTAAGCTTGATCAGCGTCGTAACAACGTTGTTGTTTCTCGTCGTGCGGTTCTAGAAGCGTCTAACAGCGCTGAGCGTGATGAGCTATTAGCTAACCTACAAGAAGGTCAAGAAGTTAAAGGTATCGTTAAGAACCTAACCGACTACGGTGCTTTCGTTGACTTAGGTGGTGTAGACGGTCTATTGCACATCACTGATATGGCTTGGAAGCGCATTAAGCACCCAAGCGAAATCGTACAGGTTGGTGACGAAATCGACGTTAAAGTATTGAAGTTCGATCGTGAGCGTAACCGTGTTTCTCTAGGTCTTAAGCAGTTGGGTGAAGATCCATGGATCGACATCAAAGCTCGTTACCCAGAAGATGCAAAAGTAACTGCGAAGGTAACTAACCTAACAGACTACGGTTGTTTCGCTGAGCTAGAAGAAGGCGTTGAAGGTCTTGTTCACGTTTCAGAAATGGACTGGACTAACAAAAACATCCACCCATCTAAAGTTGTTCAAGTGGGTGATGACATCGACGTTATGGTTCTTGATATCGATGAAGAGCGTCGTCGTATTTCTCTTGGTATTAAACAGACTGTTGTTAACCCATGGGAAGACTTCGGTACTCGTTTCAACAAGAACGACAAGATTTCAGGCAAGATCAAATCGATCACTGACTTCGGTATCTTCATTGGTTTAGAAGGCGGTATTGACGGTCTTGTTCACCTATCTGACATCAGCTGGAACGAGTCAGGCGAAGAAGCGGTACGTAAGTACAAGAAAGGTGATGAGCTAGAAACGACTATCCTTTCTATCGATCCTGAGCGTGAGCGTATTTCTCTAGGTATCAAACAGCTTGATATGGACCCATTCGCAGCCTATGCCGCTGAGAATGACAAGGGCACTATCGTTAAAGGTATCGTTAAAGAAGTAGACGCGAAAGCTGTTATCGTAACGCTTGAAGATGAAATTGAAGGCACTTTGAAAGCGTCTGAAATCTCTCAAGACCGCGTTGAAGATGCTCGTAACGTTCTTAACGTTGGTGACGAAGTTGAAGCTAAGATCGTTAGCATCGACCGTAAGAACCGCGTTATCAGCCTATCTATCAAGTCTAAAGATGTCGACGATGAGAAGACAGCTGTTAAAGAATTGAAAGAAAAAGCTGTAGAAGCTGCAGGTCCAACCAACATTGGTGACCTTATTAAAGCGAAACTAGAAGAAGGTAACAGCTAAGCCTGTTTCTCTCTTATTGAAAAAAGCCAGCATTTAGCTGGCTTTTTTTTGCCTGTAAAAAAGCCTTTGGTGCGGCGATTGTCTAGCTCTTTTTTTGATTTGATTAATGATCTTGCTCAGCACCGCTTAAGCAAAGCCCGTGTTAAATGAAAAGTCGTTTAAAAATAAATACTTGTGTTATTTTTGGGGCTGAATTAGTCTAAATATTAAGCACCTAATATAGCCTTGTTTTGGGAGGTTTTGTGACTAAGTCCGAACTCATTGAACGCATTGTTGATCGGCAGGGGCAGTTATCGGTTAGAGATGTCGAGTTAGCAATAAAAACAATGCTCGATCATATGGCGCAAGCGTTGGCCGAAGGCGAACGAATCGAAATTCGTGGTTTTGGTAGCTTTTCGCTACACTACCGCTCTCCAAGAGTCGGTCGTAATCCGAAAACTGGTGAGTCTGTCGAGCTGGAAGGCAAATATGTACCGCACTTTAAGCCCGGTAAAGAGCTGCGAGAGTCGGTTAACGACAGTATTGACGAGTAGCGTCATGGTCTTTTTTCTATCCGGAGGATTCCGAACTTGCGTTTGACCAAATGGTTATTGTTTGTCGGGGTTTTAGTACTGGGCTGGCTGTTAGGCTGGTCGAATAGCAATCTAATTCAGTTGCAGTTCCTTTTTTGGCGTTCGCCAGAAATTCCAATTTATTTAGTCTTACTGATGACCTTTTTTATCGGCCTAATTTTAGGTGTGTTGTTGGGCTATTTTTCTCGTCGTTCTCGTTCCAGCAAAAATGAATAAGCTGATTGACCTCATTAAACAATGCTTGCCCAGTCGTTTTAGACCTCGGCGTTATCCAGTCACTGATGACACCTTTGAACTAACTACCTTTGAAGGCGATATCGAACAGTGGCTACAAAATTACCCAGTTTGCCAAACCAATGTCGATATTTATTACAACCTTGCTGAGTTGTTTCGTCGGCGTGGTGAGTTTGATAAGGCCGTATCCATCCATCAGGCCATCTCATTAGCAAAGCTTGAAGGTCATGAACCCTTTAAATTAGCCATTGAAATCGCGCACGATTATTACTCGGCAGGGGTGCTTAGCCACGCCGAGGAAATGTTGGTCGGTGCCTTAGATGAGGCCGATGATCATACTTCTCGACAAGCCTTTCGTTTATGGTTGGCGATTTTAGAAAAAGAACAAGATTGGCACCGAGCCATTGAATTGATCGAAAAACACGGCACGCCAGGGTCGGGTAGCTTACGCTTGGCTAATCTTTATTGTCAGTACGCTATTGAGCTTGAACAGCGCGGCGATTATGCCGAGTCGGCCAGTTTATTAACCAAGGCGATGCGCATTGAAGGTTGCAGGGCGCTTTTTCTTTCTGGTTTGTGGCAAGAGCGTCATGGTAAGCAAGTACTCGCATTTCAGCATTATGTTGCGGTATTAAAAAATAACCCACTGCGAGCAGATCTGGTCGTATTACCGCTACAGCAGTTAGCCTTAGAGCTTGGCCGCCAAGCAGAATTACTGGCGTTATTTGCTGAGCTTTATCAGCGTCAGCCGTCGGTTCGTTTTGTCGAGTCGGTCATTGAGCTGTGCCGACTGTCACATCAACCCGTATCAGAGTCTTGGTCAGCGGCGATCCGGCAGCAAGCACATCTGGGCCGGTCAACCATTGTGAGCCGTTATTGGCTAGAGCAAAATGCTGACTGTTCAGAAACAACCTTGGCGCTGGTCGATTCTGTACTGGCGTCAGCCGATTTATCGACGACAGAGCATTATGTTTGCGCTCAGTGTGGTCGAGCAGTCGAAAAATTGCTTTGGCAATGCCCTCAGTGTGAAGCTTGGGAAACCATCTATTCCAGTTATGAACTGAAATTATCGAGCAGTTCGACACAATCGCTATAATTCATTGATTTTTATAAGAAAAAAAGTTGCATCACCGAAATTTTTCGGTATTATAGCGCTCGTTCTTGAGGTACACAGTGTCCCGTTCGTCTAGTGGCCTAGGACACCGCCCTTTCACGGCGGTAACAGGGGTTCGAGTCCCCTACGGGATACCATTTTAAAACTCAAGAATTTACCGAATAGTGAAAGCTTCGGTCTTGCGGGAATAGCTCAGTGGTAGAGCACAACCTTGCCAAGGTTGGGGTCGGGAGTTCGAGCCTCCTTTCCCGCTCCAAATTCTAAAAAGCAGCCTTATGGCTGCTTTTTTCGTTTCTGAAGCTCTATTTTTAACATCGAGGTTTTCTCGACAAAAAAAATCCCAACGTCGAATGCAACATTGGGATTATCGATTGTTATCTATTAATTCGCTTAGCCTTGATGACTGGTAGCGTTAATTACTGGCCTTCATAGGCTTTCAGTTTTTCAGCGAAGTACTCTACATTGGTGCCGTAAGGACCTAAGCCCATTGACTCTTTGCGCCATTCGTTAACTTCAGCAAAGGCTTCCTCAGCAGGGCGTAAGAACTGAACGTCTTTGATCCAGTAATATTTAAAGCCACTGAAGTTACCGTTTTTAGGGTACCAGTAGAATACGCCGAAGCCAGATGGATCTTCGATTGGCGTATTGTGGATGGTGTTGCCAGGAATATAAAAATACTGCCCCGTTTCCATCCACTGGTATTTACCTTGCGAAAGTGTACGTGCACGGCCAGAAACCGCGTAGTAACACTCAGGTTGGCCGTGGAAATGTGGTGCGTGGTCAGAAGGCTTACCATTGGTAATACCAATCGTGACAGGCCAATCACTGAGTTCTTTCCAAAGATAACCAACAGGAGCGTTATCTAGGCTACATTGAGCCGCTTCTAATACGTTACCATCGTCATCAATTGTTAAGCAGCCTTGGTTTTCTTTTGGAATGCTTTTGTCTGATTTAATGGTTTCAAAGTTAACTTTGCCTGCTTCCCAATCTTTAATGTAGGCCTCGATCGTTGGGTTAGAGCACTGCTCTGGCATAGTATCTTGAGGCGCATAAGGACTGGTTACATAGGGTACAGGTGTCGCCTGTTGGAACGGCTGCTGTGCCCGAACAAAGTGACCATGCTCGCTCATGTTAATGGTGGTGTGATCTTCTGCACTGGCTTGGCTTGTTGCTATTGCTATTAGTGCTGGGACTACGGTCGTTAAAAGTAAAGCTTTCTTCATGCTATCTATTCCTTAAAGGTTTTATAGAACATTAAAAGTACTTTCAAATTTAAGTGCGCAATTAACGTCGGCACTGTGTTTTTTGCACCGTCTTATGGTTATCGAGCTGGCAGAATAGAATTGCATTCCACCATATTCAGACAGTGTTCGAACAGTAAGCTAAAGTTTACTCGCAAAACCTGCCTGTTAGCGGTTATTCCATTAAATTTCACAAAACTATAATAATTGGAGCGAGACCCTTGGCGGTTATCAAGGATCTCTGCTTGGGCCAGTCGGCGGATTTAACCGACTTTTGGCACCTCGCTGCTCTCTGCCAGATAGGCTTCAAGGGAATCGTCTAAAGCATCGATCCACGGAGTGTGGTGTGCCGGCGACATTGAACCTGTCATCAACGAGCGGAAAGAATAATCACGGAACGTCATGATGTTTTCTTTCTTATGGTGCTTCCACTCTAAGAAGGTTTTATTGACGCCGGCAACGTCGAAGGTGGGGTAGTCTGTCGCCTCAATTAATTCAAGAATATAGTCGCCCTGATAGGTATACATTTCTTCGGCGGTTTCGAGCGTTAATTCACGCTCACGCCAAGCCATGCTGTCGGCGGTCATCTCTTCAGTGGTTGCTGGTAGTGGAATTTTTCCAACAATAAGATCACGCACATACCAAGCTTGGGCGTCGAACATATTGAAGGTGTACCACTGGTCCTGCATACCTAAATAAAACAGTTTTGGGTTAGCTTCCCAGGCAACGCCTTTATAGAGATTCAACGGCCATAAGCGGTTGTCGGTTTTTAAACGTAGCGACTCTTCCATGAATGGGAAATGATGCAGGTAGCCAGTACATAAAATAATGGCGTCGACCTGTTCGCTGGTGCCATCTTGGAAGTAGGCTTTATCGGTATCGACTTTAATTAGATTGGGTTTTTCATCCCAGTTGTCTGGCCATTTATAACCCATAGGCGCGGTTCGGTAACAGTTGATTAAACGCTTAGCGCCGTATTTGTAGCACTGCGAGCCGATATCTTCAGCGGAGTAACTGCTGCCAATAATCAACACGGTCTTGTCTTTAAACTCTAATGCATCGCGGAAATCGTGGGCATGAAGAATGCGGCCTCCAAACTTACTGAAGCCTTCAAATTCAGGTACGTTTGGTGTTGAGAAGTGGCCCGAGGCACAGATAACATAGTCAAACTCTTCGCTGTATACGTTGTCTGTATTGTGGTCGTGAACGGTTACCGTGAACAGCTGGCTTTCATCACTAAACTCAACATGACGCACAGGTGTGTTGAAGCGAATGTACTTACGAACACCAGCCTTCTCTACGCGTCCTTTTATGTAATCCCAAAGCACTTCGCGTGGCGGATAGGAGGCAATCGGTTTACCAAAATGCTCATCAAAGCTGTAGTCAGCAAATTCCAAACACTCCTTCGGACCGTTAGACCAAAGGTAGCGATACATACTGCAATGCACTGGCTCACCATTTTTATCTAAGCCGGTGCGCCATGTGTAATTCCACAGGCCACCCCAATCTTCTTGCTTTTCAAAACAAACTAATTCTGGAATGTCTTCGCCTTTTTCTTGCATTGACTGAAAGGCTCGCAGTTGCGCTAAACCACTTGGGCCTGCACCTATGATCGCAATACGTGCTGTCATAATCGTCTCCGGTTAGTGCTAATTCTCAACGTTCAGGCTGCATTATTGATTACAGCGTTATTGCGACTAATAAATCACGTTAGCTGGGGTAAAAAAATTCCTACGAATGGGTAATTCAAAGGGGGTAAGCAAGGGTATTTTGGGCAATGTTAGTCGTGATTTTTTCGTTGCGTCTGAAAAATAAATCCTTCAACACCGAGCACAACACCGCTTTCAGAATATTGGCCGTGACCCTTGTCTCTTACCCAAATTTCTTTGCCATCTTTTTGTACTAAAACATATTCCAAGTCAAAGCTGCTGTATTGTTGCAATGCGCCCTGTACACCTTCCCAAACATAAGAGGCGTAATCGGGATGAATCATGGTGCCGATGCTGATTTCCAATTGATTCAATAATTCATCGGTGGAGTAACCGGTTAAGGCTTGGCAGCCGCCGCTGACATAATCGATGGTCCAGCTAATATTGTTGCGTGTTCGATACAGCATGGCCGGTAGGCGATTAACCAAACTTTGCAGGCTGCGGTGACTGGCTTGGCGAATCTGTTCGTTACGAACTTGCGGAGTGATATCGCACAGCGTCGCCGATAAGGGGTACAGACTAGACTCCCGCATTGATTGAATACGCATTTCACACCAGCGGAATTCACCGCTGCTGTGTAATAGGCGAAACCAAATAAGCTCGCTCTGATCAGGACTGAGTCGCTGCAATAATTGATGCCATTGGTTGATAT
The DNA here is from genome assembly GCF_008041945.1 of Reinekea thalattae. Classification (NCBI taxonomy): domain Bacteria; kingdom Pseudomonadati; phylum Pseudomonadota; class Gammaproteobacteria; order Oceanospirillales; family Saccharospirillaceae; genus Reinekea; species Reinekea thalattae. The sequence goes on from NZ_VKAD01000001.1 coordinate 173,928, forward strand.
CTTCTGGGTGAATAAAATGATTCAGTGGTAGGTCTAAACTCTGATCGACGCTGACACCTGTTAAATTTTGCCAGCATTGATTTACCGTTAAAATTTTCTGATCTTTATCCAAGGCGAGTACAACGTCATTTAAACTATTGAATAACTGCCAGAGGTGACGTTCAGATAATTCTTTGTTTGTGTTTTTGATCGGCCATTTCAGTAGTGCCATCATAGACCCCTAATTCATTTCATCTTCCGTCAAATTCTTATGCGCCCATGCGGCTAACTCTAGGCGAGAATGCATCCCCAGTTTTCGCAATAGGTTTTTAACGTAGACTTTTACAGTGCCATCGCTAATACCCAGTTCACGGGCGATGAGTTTATTATTCAGGCCTTTGGCAATGTAGAGTAACGTCTCGCGCTCGCGTTCGGTCATATCGGCCAGAGTTGCATGATTATTGGTTGACTCCAATTGACTGCTTTCTCTTAAATGGCTGGCTATGGATGTTACAGCGTCGGCGTTTAAGGCGATGTTGCCATCAATAACAGACAGCAAATGGCTGAGTAATTCATCCGGTGGCGTGTCTTTTTGCAAGTAGCCGTTGGCGCCATATTTGAGTGCTTCTAGCATTTTTTCCTGTTCGGTACAGGCCGTCATGATGACAATTTTTAATTGCTCATTACATTCCCTTAACTGTTTGAGTAAGGTCAGTCCGTCTTTATCGGGCATTTGTAGGTCGAGCAATAAAATGTCTGGATAGGCCGCTTCTAGATTATCCAGCAGGCTAAAGGCATTGTTGTATTCAGCAATAACTTGCATCTGTTCGCTGTCATTCAGTAGCTCAACAACGCCACGTCTAAACAGTGGGTGGTCATCGACAACAGCGACTTGAATGGCTTGTTCACTCATAGTTCTCTCCGATTTTAAGACTCAGAAGAGTCTTCGACGTTTAACAATAGCCGAGTTTGGCTGCCGCCCTGATCACGATTGGTAATCGATAGGCTGCCGCCAATGCGCTCGGCCCGTTCACGCATAATTTGCATACCAAAACTATCGCGTCTTGCCGCAGAAGGCTCGATGCCGATGCCGTTATCTTCGATAACCACTTCCAGTTGGTTGCTGTTAACAGGGTTTAATAAAATGCTGGCATAGGTTGCATGCGAGTGGCGAACAATGTTGCTCAAGCTCTCTCGAATAATGTACAGGATTTGCAACGACTGCTTTGGGCTCAGTGTGTTAATGCGCATACGATTATCCAATTCAAAAAATATCGCAGACTGGTGTTTAAATTCATTGATTGAATTAATAACGCCTTCAGCCAGGTTGTCCGTTTGCATGGTGATGCGTGAAGAGGTGATCAGTTCGCGAGTTTGACGGTAGGCGCATAAAGTGTAACTGCGTAAGTCTTCGGTGATCGGCTGTAATTCTTTATAGGGTTCTTGCTGGCAGAGCTTATCGAGTTTGGCGCTTTTAATACGCAAGTAGCCCAACACCTGTGCCAGTGAGTCATGTAATTCTGCCGCGTAAATTGAGCGCTCTGTTTGCAGTGCGTTTTTTACTCGCTGCTCACGTTGATACCAGGCGTAAATACCTTTCATTAAGCCTTGTTCAATGGAGCTAAGGGCCCAGTTTATTTTTTTACTGTCCGGTACTTTATCGTCGAAACTGCACAGTAACCAAACCACCACCTTGTCATACCTTAAGATTCGTTTGGCGAGCAATTGCCAATGCTTAGATTGGTGCGAAATGGTGAGTAATTCGTTTTCGGCTGGCGTGTTTTTGGTGAACTCTCGATGCAGCGACTGCAATAATTTTGGATGCGGTTGGTTTTGTTGCGCATGATGTACATAGGTTTCTGAGGTTTCTGGCATCGAAAAAATCACCAAAAGATCGCACCGCTGTCGGCTGGTAAATAAATCATTCAGTGACATCTGTAAGTTTTCGATAATGCGCGGTAAGCGTTCACTTAACTGATCGGCCGTGGCTAATTCAAATGCTAAATCATTAAGGTCTGGAGCCTTGATTGGTTTATGCACTGTCATTGTTTGCGAGGTCAATAGTGGCAGATCGATACTCTGCAACCACTTTCTTATCGTTAGTGCCATTGCGCGCTCCCACGTTACTTTCTGATCACTCAACTTCCTGATCACTCATTATCAAGATTGAGACTGCTGTTCTGATTCGTATGTTCTTGGTACGTATGTTCTGAGTACGGACATTTGAAGGGCACTATCTATGCCATAAATTTAATTTTTATTTTACTAACCCAAAAGGGGTATTCCCTCTGGAGGATTGCCTGAATTTTCCTACTGGTAAATATTTATTAACTGAAAAGCGGACTCCATTCAACAGCAAAGTAGGAGTGGAAGGATGCTCAGCTTTGGTGACGCGAAGGTCTTTATTCGCACTCATAAGGCGCATTATTGGATGTTGTTAGGCTTTAGTCGTAGGGCTGATTTCCAGTGCACAGCAACGACAATTTATTTTGTTAAGACGTGATTTTATGAATAACAGAGTTCCATTGCGTAGGGTGAAAGTATGCGTGAAGAGCAACAGAGTGATGGCGATGTTTCAGAGCTTTATAATTTTAGTGTTGATCGTCCAGTAGACAAGCAGCTGTTTAGAATTGATGCGCAAAAGGCATTGGCGTTAACGCTGAACAAAGGCGATCAGTTAAAGCTAGACAGCCCAGACCAAGCTCAGATTTGTGAAATTTTGGTGCTCGATGAGCAGGGCCAGTCGGTACCTGAGGCATTGAGTCAGCAAGCCGTTTCGGTGGCAGAGCAAACCTTAAAACAGCTGCAAGGCAAGGGTGCTTCGGCAAAGCAATTACAGCAACAGTTTGATGCTTGGGGGATTGAAGAATCTCATCTCAACAAGGCGTTGCAGTTTTCCGGTGAAGGCAGTGTTTTTTTAGAAGTGGCTGAGCCGGTGCGAGTTATTTTTATTGCCGCAGGCGAGGACATGCTGGTTGAGCAACATACGCCAGTCGGTGAAGTGCATCTTACCGTGCAATATGCGTCGCCGTGGAGTGAATACCTGCCGGAGCCGTTGGCAGAAGTTAAAGAAGAAATTCGTATTCCGCGCGAAACCGCACGCAGCTACGAAGTTAAAGCCGGTGAGTGGATCCAAATTATCGATGTTTCTGGTAAGCAGTGTTCCGACTTTCTGGCCTTTGATCGTGCCGAGTTAGTTGCCGGTAACGAGCTGGGTTTAGACTCAACCGCGACTCGCTCGGTTATGTCTAGATCAACGCCACAGCCTGGCTTGTTTTCACGATTTTTAGCCAGCGACATGCAGAGTATGGTTGAGGTTGTGCAAGATACCGTTGGCCGTCACGACAGCTTTTTAATGGCCTGCAATCCAAAATATTACGAAGACAGTGGTTATTTTGGCCACAAGAGTTGCACCGATAATTTTAATCGCGTGTTGTCCTTTTACGACATTGCACCGCGCGCCGCTTGGCCTGCGATTAATTTCTTTTTTAACACCGGTGTAGAGCCTTGTGGCACCGTCTTTATGGATGAACCTTGGTCTCGTGCTGGCGACTATGTCTTGCTGCGAGCAACGCGAGATCTTGTCTGTGCATCGTCCGCTTGCCCTGATGATATCGACCCTGCCAATGGTTGGAATCCTACCGATATTCATGTCCGTATTTATGACGCAGAAAACGAATTTCCTCGTGCCAGTGCGCATCGACTTTTACCTGAGGAGTTGCCTCGAATGACTAAGACCACCGGTTTCCATAAGCCGATTTCTGAAATGACTAAGCAGTTGAGCGAATATCGAGGCTACTGGGTTGCATCGGAATACGAAGGCTGGGGCGCAAAAGCAGAATATTTAGCCTGCCGTGAACGCGTTGCCATGATTGATCTTTCGCCACTAAGAAAGTTTGAAGTAACTGGGCCAGATGCCGAAGCCTTTTTGCAATATGTGCTGACTCGTAACGTGCGGCGGTTGGCGATTGGTGAAATCGCTTACTCTGCAATTTGCTTTGATACCGGCGGCATGATCGATGACGGTACGGTTTTCCGTATGAACGAACAAGCCTTTCGCTGGGTTTGTGGCGACCCTTACACCGGTATTTGGATGCGCAATAAAGCGCGCGAAAAAAACTACCGCGTCAATATCCGAAACTCAACCGACCAGCTGCATAACGTAGCCGTTCAAGGCCCAGAAAGCCGTAACTTATTGCGCGAAATTATTTGGTCGGCAGAATGCCAGCCTAGTATGGACAGCCTAGCCTGGTTCCATTTTTTGATTGGCCGAATCGGTGGTCCAGAAGGTATTCCGGTTATGGTTTCACGAACTGGCTACACCGGCGAGTTGGGGTTTGAAGTCTGGTGTCACCCTGATGAAGCAGAGCTCGTTTGGGCTGCAATTTGGAGCGCGGGCGAAAAATATGGCATTGCGCCGCTCGGTTTTGATGCACTCGATATGTTGCGAATTGAAGCCGGATTAATTTTTGCTGAGCATGAATTCTGCGCCGAAACCAATCCTTTTGAAGCTGGAATTGGTTTTACCGTGCCGTTAAAAACAAAGGAAGATGAGTTTGTAGGTCGTCAGGCAATCGCGCGTCAGGCGCCAGAAAGCCGCAAAAAATTAGTCGGTCTTATTTTAGATCAGGATGAGCCAGCAGAGCATGGTGATCAGGTTTTTCAGGGCCGTTATCCGGTTGGAATTATCACCAGTGCAACGCCTTCGCCATTACTCGGCAAACAAATTGCATTATGTCGAGTCGCCCCTGAATTTGCGCAGGCGGGGACTGAACTAGAAGTAGGGAAGTTAGATGGCCATCAAAAACGGCTGTCAGCAACGGTAACTACGTTGCCATTTTACGACCCAGACAGAACCCGAGTTCGTTCTTAAAACTAGGCCTTGGCCTAGTTGAGAAAGATCCGTTCGTTAAAATTCTTTTAGTATTTACCTAGCCTAATTATTAACAGAATTTTTTAGCGAATTGTTAACAAGCCAAATAAACCAGAAGGGGAAAATCAATGGCTGAAGCAATGACGTACTATGAGAAAGCAGTAAAAACAGATCTACCAACAATGGGAGTTCCCGGTGTTAATGCATTTTTAGGTGACATTGCGGTCTCTAAAGATGAGGATAAAACCATTGTTGCTGGTTTTTATCGAATGGAAAAATCAGACGAGCCATTGGTTTATGAATATCATTATCACGAAATGAAAATTATCGTTGAAGGTGAAATGATTATTTCAGATGCAGCAGGCAATGAAGTTCACGCGACAGCTGGCGATGTATTTTATTTTCCGAAAGGCAGTGTTATTACCTTTCAATCGCCGAATTATGGTATTGGATTCTTTTGTGGCCAGCGTAAAGAAGGCGAAGCCTAAGCTTCACTAATTTAAGCCGGTAAAAACTTATTACTACAAAGTTTTCTTTTAATTAAGAAACAAAAAAAGCAATCACATGTATTAGCCATTAATAACTTAAATCTGTTTTAGAGCAGTTGGAGAGAGTCAAATGGATCAAACTGAAGTTGCAACAACACTAGCGAGCCTACAGGCTCAGTTAGACATGACAGGCATTATCAATATGGAAGTTTTTTATTGGTGGTGTACTGGCCTTATGGTGATCATTCACGCAGGTTTCTTGGCCTACGAAATGGGTGCATCTCGGCTAAAAAATGCATTGGCATCGGGTGTTAAAAACATTCTTGCTTTTGCCTTTATTATTCCTACCTTCTTCTTTTTTGGTTGGTGGATTTACCTTGCGATGTACAACGGATTTGTTCCAGATTTCGCAGCGGCAGCAGCCGGTTTGCCTTGGTCACAATATATGGGGCCAAACCTAACCGATAATGCCAGCGGTATTTTCTGGGGTGCATTCGTACTGTTTGCAGCAACAACCGCTTCGATTTTCTCGGGCGCTGTTATCGAACGTATCCGCATGAGTTCATTCATTGTACTGGCCATTCTTTTGGGCTCGGTTGTATGGATTCTTGGCGCATCTTGGGGCTGGCACCCAACCGGTTGGTTAACCGTTAAATGGGGCTTCCATGACTTTGGTGCTGCTGGTGCGGTACACATGGTTGCAGGCTTCTTCGCACTGGGTGTAACGATCAACCTAGGCGCACGTTTAGGTCGCTTTGCTCCAGATGGCACGCCAGTGGATATCAAAGGCCACAGCATGCCAATGACGATCATCGGTCTTATGCTTATTATCGTTGGTTTCTTCGGCTTCCTAGGCGGCTGTATTATTTATGCAGGCAACGCTCAGTGGACGACCATCTTCGGTACGCCAGTAACGCTATCTGCTATTAGCTTCAATACCTTGATGGCATTCTCTGGCGGCATCATCGGTGCTTACTTCGTAACTCGTCAGCCATTCTGGATGATGTCTGGTGCGCTAGCCGGTATTTTCTCAGCAGCGCCAGGCTTAGACCTTTACTACCCACCATTGGCTTTCCTAATGGGTATCACTGGCGGTATCGTCACTCCATTGGTTGATAAGTTCATTACCAGCAAGTTCAAGTTGGACGATGCTGTTGGTGCTTTCGCAGTACACGGTGTCGGTGGCCTAATTGGTATCGTCGGTCTTGGTATCTTCAGCGGCTTCCCGAACGTTATCGAAGGTGCACCAAACATTACCTTCTTCGGTCAGTTAGCCAGTGCTGTTGTTATGGCGCTACTGGGCTTTATTCCTGGCTTTGTTGTGTCTTTCTTTATGGCCAAAGCGGGCGCATTACGCGTACCACCAAAAGCCGAAGAAATGGGTCTGGATATCGTCGAAGTACCACTCGTCGCGTACCCAGAATCTGTACCTGCTTCTAAATAAGTTACCATTTCAATCAATACTGCCAAGTGCAGTAAAAGGAGAACAGTATGAATGCAAGTCCAATTACCAGCTGGGATGGCGCTGAAGCTTACTTCACGTTCGCTGACAGTCCTGTAGCTATGGGGATTATCTTAGTACTCTCTGTTGTTGTAACCGTTGGTGCCATTGTTGCCTCGGTTAAACATGAAAACGACACCTATATTGATTATCAATAAGACGGCTATCAATAAGATGTTAGTTACCCCAAGGTAACTCGTTGTAACATCTTTGCCGCTTGCGGCAGTCGTTAAAATAAAAGCCAGTAATCCTTTGGATTACTGGCTTTTTTTATGCTGACTTTTTGCGTGGATCTGCATTTTATAAATAAATTTATTTTGCCCTAAGCAGTCCGTGTTTTTTTTGTATCCAACCTTGACCTCAATGCTTACCCCCATCGGGGTACTCCTTCTAAGGGATTGTTTAAATGGCTGTTAAAAATACTATTTAACCTATGTTTTGTGATTTAAGTTTTTGTTTGGGCATATCGCCCTAATTGAGCTGTCGTTAAATAGAGGAGGGCATTATGCAGTCAGACATCTTACCCGAGGTTGTCAGCAAGCCAGTTTATCGCTCTGTGGTAAAGCACCCTCGTGCTCAGCATCATCTGTTTGTCAGTAACGAACCGTTAACCGGCGCGGCTGAGTCGATTTTTAACAGCTGCGCGGAAGGTGAGCGCAGCCTCATTGTGGTAGCCGACAGTCAAAATTTGGCAGCCAATGTTGCTGAATTAGTATCCGAATTACCACTGGCAAGCTGCCTTTATTTAGCTGGTGAAGAATCCTTTATGTGGGTCGTTGCTGAATTGTTTTTTGCCGAGGGCTTACGCGAAGATCAGCTGCAGTTTTTTAAACCGACTAGCCAAGGCCGCGCCATTTTTTGTTGCCACTGTTATCAGGTAACGCAAGGCGTAACACACAGCCCTTCGGCGTGCGCTGGTTGTGGTCGTTTGTTATTAGTGACTGATCATTTTTCGCGTAAAAATGCTTCTTATTTTGCCTACCAAGCCAATGCCGAAGATCCGCAGGATATTCCTAAAACGGAGAAGTTAAGCTGATGAGTGCTGATCAAATCCTTGTTGAAGTGACCTCGGTGGTCGATGTTTCGCCGTCGATTCGAGAATTTACGTTAAGCCCGGTTAACGCCGAATTTTATCCGTTTTCTCCTGGCTCTCACGTGGTTGTTGAAATGCCCGCAGCAAAGAAGACGATCAAGAATGCCTATTCTCTGTTGAGCGACCCACTGGATACCGCTGTTTATAAAATAGCCGTGCGTTTGCAAGAACAGTCACGTGGTGGTTCGGTTTATATGCACCAGCAGGTGACGCCGGGTGATCAATTAAAAATCTCACCGCCAGCCAATTTATTTGCGCCACAGTGGCAAGCTAAAAAACATATATTGATTGCCGGCGGTGTCGGTATTACGCCCTTTATGTCCTACTTGCCTGAGCTGGAACGACGCCTAGCCGATTACGAATTACATTATTTGTATCGTAGCGACTTTACCGGCGCTTACCGAAAAGAATTGGCCGAGCAATTGGGCGAGCGTTTTTTCGATTACGATTCTAGCCAGAGTCAACGCTGTGATCTGGCGCAGATTATGTCTGATCGCACGGTAGGTACGCACTTTTATATTTGTGGCCCAGAAGTATTGATCGACAGTGTCAAGGCGCAAGCAGAAGCCTTTGGTATTCCTGCCAGTGTGATTCATTACGAAGAGTTTGCCGCACCTGCACCAGGTGAACCTTTTGAAGTGGAATTGAAAAAAACCGGTCAAGTTGTCTCGGTTAGTTCTGATGAAAGCATGTTAGAAGCCTTAGAGGCGGCGAATGTTGATATTCCTAATTTATGTCGCGGCGGCGTTTGCGGCCAGTGTGTTTGCCAAGTTGCCGACGGCGATATTGAACATCGCGACAACTTTTTATCGGAATCAGAAAAACAGGCGGGCACTGCTGTGATGCCATGTGTGTCCCGTGCCAAGAGTGATCGATTGGTCTTGGATATTTAAGCTTTATTGTGTGGAGTAATGTTATGCGATTAGCACCAAAAGAAATTCAAACCTTCCGGGATGACTTCACCTATACCAACAGTGCCGAAGCGATACGTCGATTTCCGTTCCCGTTTCCTGAAGACGAATACCGTTACAGCGTAAACATCGAACCACATGAGCCTAAAGACGGCGAAGGTTCGGTGTATGAAAATTTGTTGGACATTGATGAGCATTACCTTTCAGAAATGCACGAGCGTTCGTTGGTGTTAAAAGAAATGCCGCATCGTTGTTTAGCCATGGATCATATGGAACTGGCCAGCTGGGACATGATTGAACGCTGCATGACCTCGATGGCAGAAGATTACCCAGAGTATTTTTCACTAACCAAAGAGGGTGAACACTGGACGTGGGAAAACAAACTGCTTGGTATTAAAGACGATTTTATTTTTGCCGACAGCGACTCGCTACCGATGCCGCCGTTAGAGTATATCGGCCGACAAGTTCAGGGTGACTTTGCTCTGCTTGACCAGCGTGACGGCGATCTATTTATGGACGCCGGTATCATTACTTGCCCTGCCGATTGGTCGTTAGCGTTTGATGCTGGAATGAGTTTTTCACAATGGCACGGACCGGTGCCGATGGCGCATAAAGAGGGTATTTTTGACCGAGCACTAAAATACCTGACGGCAATTCCAGTAGGTAAACCGGTGCGTCGATTAAATTGGACGTTGACAGTTAATGCCCGCATGGATACCGCGCCAGAAAACTACCACGAATGGGGCCATGAACGTACCAGTGTAACGCCTGAAAATGTCGGCGAAAAAGTTTACCTGCGCGTTGAGTTACAAGTGATCGACCGTATGCCGCGCAGCAATGCATTGATGTTCAGCATCCGAACCTATCTCATGAGTCTAGAAGATATCGTGACTAACCCACAGTGGGCGCAGCGGTTACATCGCGTCATGAAAACCTTGCCGCCAGCACTGATTGATTACAAAGGCTTGTCCCGTTACCACAGTACCGTGGTGGATTACCTTGCTCATTTCGATCAAACCAACTGATTGCTAAAACCAGTTATTTGACCTAGCCAGCTAATTAATCATTGCGCTAAACGAGCCAACTTTTTAGGAGTGTGACATGAAATTAAATGCCAACGGCATGATCGAATCTAAAGCCGCCGTTGCTTGGCGTCAGGGGGCACCGCTGAGTATAGAAACAGTGGAAGTGATGCCGCCAAAATCAGGCGAGGTGTTGGTAAAAATAGTTGCCTCTGGCGTTTGCCATACCGATGCGTTCACGCTTTCTGGTGACGACCCTGAAGGTATTTTCCCTTGTATTTTGGGCCATGAAGGCGGCGGTGTTGTTGCCGCTGTTGGTGAAGGCGTTAGCAGTGTTGCTGTCGGTGATCATGTCATTCCGCTTTACACTCCAGAATGTGGTGAGTGTAAGTTTTGCACGTCAGGTAAAACCAACCTGTGCCAAAAAATTCGAGAAACCCAAGGCAAAGGTTTAATGCCAGATGGCACCACGCGTTTTTATAAAGACGGCAAGCCTATCTATCACTACATGGGCACTTCAACCTTTTCTGAATATACGGTACTGCCGGAAATTTCATTAGCCAAGGTAAATCCTAAAGCGCCATTAGAAGAGGTTTGCTTATTAGGTTGTGGCGTGACTACCGGTATGGGCGCGGTGATGAATACCGCCAAAGTAGAAGCCGGTGCCAGCGTGGCAATTTTTGGTTTAGGTGGAATTGGTTTGTCTGCTGTAATCGGTGCAACTATGGCGCAAGCGTCACGAATTATTGTGATCGATATTAACGAATCTAAATTTGATCTGGCAAAAAAATTGGGCGCCACCGATTGCATTAACCCAACCCTATACGACAAACCGATTCAGGATGTTATTGTTGAGTTAACCGATGGTGGTGTCGATTATTCGTTTGAATGCATTGGCAATGTTAATGTTATGCGATCGGCATTGGAGTGTTGTCATAAAGGCTGGGGCGAATCGGTGATTATCGGCGTTGCTGGTGCAGGCCAAGAAATCTCGACTCGACCTTTCCAATTAGTCACTGGGCGAGTTTGGCGTGGCACGGCTTTTGGTGGTGTAAAGGGTCGTAGCGAATTACCAGATTATGTTGAGCGCTACTTGCAAGGTGAATTTAAATTAGACGACTTCATTACTCACACCATGGGCTTAGAAGATATTAATGACGCTTTCGAGCTAATGCACAAAGGTAAAAGTATTCGTACGGTGGTGCACTTTTAATCGATTAAACGCAAAGGCTTATGAGCTGGTGAGTGCTCATAGCCTTGGCCGATAAAAACCGATTAAAGCTGCCAGCGGTACGAAGCGTAAGGATAAAAAATCATGCAACTTATCAGTAGTCAGGCTTTGTTTGCTGGCAAGTATCAACGTTATCAACACACTTCAGCGGCAACACAGTGTGACATGGTGTTTTCCATCTATTTGCCGCCAGCGGCATTGGCAGGAAAAAGTGTGCCGGTGCTGTATTGGTTGTCTGGCTTAACCTGTACCGATGAAAACTTTATGCAGAAAGCAGGGGCGCAACGTATTGCAGCAGAACTAGGCATCGCCTTAGTTGCACCAGATACGTCACCACGTGGCGAACAAGTCCCAGACGATGCTGACGCAGCTTACGACATGGGTTTAGGCGCAGGGTTTTATTTAAATGCTACTCAGCCGCCATGGAATCAGCATTACCAGATAGAGCGTTACATTGTTGAAGAGTTGCCTGCCTGTATCGAAAGTAATTTTCCGGTGACTTCGCAAGCCAGTATTTCTGGTCACTCGATGGGTGGCCATGGCGCGTTGACATTGGCGTTAAAAAATCCGAAAAAATTTAAATCTGTTTCTGCTTTTAGCCCAATTGTTAGTCCAATGAATTGCCCTTGGGGTGTTAAAGCATTGAGCCAATATTTAGGTGACGATCAAACAGTATGGCAGCGTTACGATAGTTGCGCTTTGATCGAGCAGGGTGCAGAACAGTTGCCAATGCTGATTGACCAAGGCAGTGCTGATGACTTTTTAGAAGCGCAATTAAAAACAGAGCTTTTGCTCGATACGCTAAACCGAAAAAACTATAAAGCGACAGTAAGAATGCAGCCAGACTACGATCATAGTTATTATTTTATTGCGACCTTTATCGAAGAACACTTACGTTTTCACGCTGGTTATTTGTTGGATTAACACCTGTTGTTAGATTAAAGCTTGTTGCTAGATTAGAACGAGATGTTATTGGGTATTAGTGAATAAGGAATCGTAGTTATGGGTTGGATTTATTTAGCAATAGCAGGATTTTTTGAGTTTTTTTGGGCGATAGGTTTAAAGCAAAGTGATGGCTTTTCTAAATTTTGGCCGTCGGTAATTACAGCGGTTTTAATTGTCGCTAGTTTGTTTTTATTGTCGCTGGCGATGCGCACCATACCGATTGGTACTGCCTATGCAGTTTGGTCTGGTATAGGCGCTGCGTTGTTAGCTATTTATGGCATTACATTTTTAAATGAGTCGGCAAGTCTATTACGCATTGCCTGTATTTTGATGATTATTGGCGGTGTTGCTGGGCTAAAATTTTTAGCCCATTAGGTTTTGTTAGTTTTTTTATTAATCATCTGAGTAATAAATTAACGATAAAATTTCTATCGGTACATCGGTTAGTTTTTCTGGCCCGTGCGGCAGCTCACCATTAAAGGCTAGGCTGTCACCTTCGGTCATTTCGTACATCTTATTACCCACGCGATAGGTTAGTTTACCTTTCAGTAAATAAATAAATTCTTCACCTGGATGCGAAAAAGTAGGGAAGGTTTCGCTGAGATCATCGATGCTGACTAAAAAGGGTTCTAGGTGGCGATGACTACCGCGTTGGTAACCTAAAAGTCGGTAAGTGTGGCCTTTTTCTGTACCGCGCCGCACCACCTCGATGCCGTTTCCTGCTTTGGTGAAAAGAGCACCGCCGTCTGGCAAATTGTAATCGCTAAATAATTTAGCGACCGGAATACCAATGGCGTTACAGAGTTTGTCGATGGTTTCTAAACTGGGCGAGACTTGAGCGTTTTCGATTTTAGAAATCATGCCTTGGCTAATGCCAGAAATGGCAGCGATGTCGGTAATTTTTAATGCCTCAGCTAGACGTTCTCGCTTGAGTCGAATACCAACGTGACGATCTAAGGATGACTTATCTTCTTTGCTTTGGTTCATCGATTTGCCCCAAATTGGAAATGCGACGCATTAATGTTGCGCACAGATGGAAAAGATTGTTTTAACTAGTTTGCCATATCTCTGGCGTGTGACGTAGGAAAAAAATTTATTTTATATAAATCAAAGGCTTAGCCTTTTTCGCCGATGACTGGCACGGCTCCTGCTTTCCTATTGGGAATATTATATTCCTGAGGTTGTTCGATATAACAGCAGGCAATGTAGTCGCTCATTTGCGTACGAATTGCTTAAAAAATTTTAAGCGCGCCCATACTGAGGAGAGTAGTCATGACCGTTAATACAGAAGCGTTTATTAAAGAAAATAATATCAAATATGTGCTTGCCCAATTTGTCGATATCCACGGTGTTGCAAAAACCAAGTCGGTGCCTGCGCATTGTTTACAAGATGTTGTCGACACCGGAGCAGGCTTTGCCGGCTTTGCAGTTTGGGGTTTAGGTATGGAACCGCACGGGCCAGATTTTATGGCGCGTGGTGATTTAAAGTCGATGACCGTGGTGCCTTGGCAACCAGGTTATGCTCGCATCGTTTGCGACGGCTATGTCAACAACGAGCCGTACCCTTACGACAGTCGAGTCGTTTTGAAAAATCAGCTAAAAGCATTTGATGAAAAGGGTTGGACATTAAATACAGGTTTGGAGCCAGAATTTTCTTTATTCCAACGTCGCGAAGACGGACTGGTTGAAACGGTCGATAACAGCGATGTGTTGGATAAGCCCTGTTACGACTATAAAGGCCTGTCTCGTTCACGCCAGTTTTTAGAAACCTTTGTTGAATCGCTACAGCAGGTCGGTTTGGATGTTTATCAAATCGACCACGAAGATGCTAACGGTCAGTTTGAAATTAATTACACCTACAGTGACGCACTCGACTCTTGCGACAGCTACACCTTTGTTCGTATGGCCGGTGGTGAAATTGCTAACGACCTAGGCATGGTGTGCTCCTTTATGCCAAAACCGGCTTCAGATAAAACCGGTAATGGCATGCATATTCACCTATCGTTGAGCGACAAAGACGGCAAAAACCTATTTGGTGACGACAGCGATGAAAACGGTTTAGGCCTTTCTGAAATGGCGTATCACTTTATTGGTGGCCTGATGCATCATGCCGAAGCTTTGTGTGCCTTTGCCGCACCGTCGGTCAATTCTTACAAGCGTTTAGTCGTTGGTGGCGCAGCCTCGGGTGCAACTTGGGCACCGGCTTATAAATGTTATGGCGATAACAACCGCTCGGCGATGGTGCGCATTCCTTATGGTCGTCTTGAATTCCGTTTACCAGATTCCGGTTGTAACCCTTACCTTGTACACGCGGCGTTAATTGCTGCAGGCATGGATGGCGTTGAGCGCAAACTAGATCCAGGTGCGCCCTGTAATGAAAACCTGTACACCATGAGTGCAGCAGAACGTGAACAGCGTGGCATTGGCGTGCTGCCGCAAAACCTTAACGAGGCGTTAGATGCACTCGAAGCCGACACAATTCTGCGTGACCGTATGGGTGCAGAAATTGTCGATGAATTCCTAAAAGTAAAACGTAACGAATGGATTGAATACATGCGTCACGTTTCGGATTGGGAAGTGAAACGTTATTTAGAATTTTTCTGATAACGGCTGTATTTAATTACGTCGATGGTATTAAAACGTCTGTATTTAATTAAGTCGATGGTATGAAAACGGCTGTCGCTAATTGCAGCACAGCCGTTTAGCAAGGTTGGATCCATCGGCGCATTCCCAGAGATGCTGTGAATGCGCCAAGTTGACTCTCAGAGAAAACAGCATGCTCGTTGATGAGGCGGTTTTTTATCAGTTAGAGCAAGCAGCGTTACCGATTTTAACGGTTTAATTTCTTTTAAATCTTTATAAATCAGTCACTTATGTATTTTAGGTGGAAGTTGGTACGTCTCCTGCTATTCCTGAGAGTAATATTATATTCCTATTGGTGCTTTTCGGGTGGCCCGACAAGACTAAGCGGACGCTTTTACAAAGGAGCTAATTATGTGTGGCATTGTGAGCTTGTACTTAAAAAATCCGGATTGGCAGAATCGTCTCGGAGAATTGTTTGAACCGATGTTGATATCGATGACCGATCGTGGTCCAGACAGTGCTGGGTTTGCTATTTATGGTGATGCGGTAACTGACGGGCAATGCAAACTCACCATTCGTGGCGAGCAAGATACCGACTGGCAAGCGTTGGCCGAAACACTGAAAAAGTCTTTTAGCGTGGACTGGTTTAACAACGCCAATGTTGGTGTTTTTAAATGTTCGACCGATCAAAAAACCGCTACGGCAGCCGTTGCGAAAGCGGCACCAGAATTGACCGTGCTGAGCTCTGGTCAGTCGATCGAAATTCTTAAAGAAATTGGCTTGCCAGAAAACATTGCCCAACACTTTAAGCTTTCTGGCATGAAGGGTTCTCACATCATTGGTCATACTCGCATGGCAACAGAGTCAGCGGTAACGACCTTGGGTTCACACCCGTTTTCGACCGGCAGTGATCTTTGTTTGGTGCACAACGGTTCTTTATCGAACCACAACAGTTTGCGCCGCGATCTAATACGTGAAGGCATTGTTTTTCACACAGAAAACGACAGTGAAGTGGCGGCGGGCTATTTGAACTGGCGGCTTAATTGCGGTGACACCTTGGAGCAAGCGCTTGAGTCTGCATTAAAAGCTCTCGATGGTTTCTATACCTTCGCGATTGGCACAGCCAATGGTTTTGCAGTGCTACGTGATCCTATTTCTTGTAAGCCAGCGGTATTGGCAGAAACCGATGATTACGTTGCCATGGCGTCGGAATATCAAGCCTTGCGCACCTTACCAAATATCGAAAAAGCGAAACTGTGGGAGCCGGAACCGGCAAAAATTTATGTTTGGCAGCAGTCGCAAGCCGCCTTTCATTAGTCGAACGTTTTGTTGAGGAGACAATAATGCAAACTCTGGATTTAACACAACACAAAACGCGCCAGATCAATCAGCGACTGCATGAGCAAAAGGTTGAATGCACCGAGCGCGAATGGTTAATCGAAAACGCCCAAGGCGAGCACAATTTAGCCTGCGGTCTCGACCAAAATATCAGCGTCGATATTAAAGGGCCGGTCGGTTATTACTGTGCCGGTATGAACCAAAAAGCGCACGTAACCGTGTATGGCCACGCAGGCCAAGGCGTTGCCGAAAACATGATGTCTGGCAGCGTACGTATTAAAGGCGATGTTTCTCAGTCGGCTGGTGCAACAGCGCACGGCGGCCTGTTAGTGATTGAAGGTAATGCCGGTGCTCGTTGTGGTATTGCCATGAAGGGCGTCGACATTGTTGTCAAAGGCAACGTCGGTCATATGAGTTGCTTTTTGGGTCAGGCTGGCAATCTTTTAGTCTGTGGTGATGCTGGCGATGGCTTGGGTGATTCGCTTTACGAGGTGCAAATTTTTGTGCGTGGCAAAGTAGAAGGTTTAGGCGCAGATTGCATCGAAAAAGAAATGCGCGCTGAGCATTTAGAAACCGTTAAAGACTTACTTAATCGTTCTGGTATTGATGCCGATCCAAATGAGTTTCGTCGCTACGGTTCTGCTCGCACACTTTATCATTTTAATGTCGCGAATCAGTCTGCTTATTAAGCTTGTCTCAGCAAAATTAGTGCAGTGACTCACTGAGAATTTATTAAGGGATACTATTATGACTAAACCCATCGATCCACACGCAGGCTTGCGTGAATCCGCAACGTTCGATCTGTTTACCCAATCGCAGATTCGTCGTGCCGCAGAAACCGGTATTTATGACATTCGCGGCTTTGGTGCCAAGCGCAAGTTGCCGCATTTTGACGACCTATTATTTTTAGGTTCAAGCATGTCGCGTTATCCATTAGAGGGTTATCGCGAAGCCTGTAATACCAGCGTTACTTTAGGAACGCGCTTTGCCAAAAAACCATTGCAGCTGGATATTCCGATTGCCATTGCCGGCATGAGCTTTGGCGCTTTATCGGCCAATGCTAAAGAATCATTGGGGCGCGGTGCCAGTACCTGCGGTACCTATACAACCACTGGCGATGGCGGCATGACACCAGAAGAACGAGGTCATTCTAAAACGCTGGTGTATCAATATTTACCATCGCGCTACGGTATGAACCCAGATGATTTGCGCAAAGCCGATGCCATTGAAGTGGTATTGGGTCAGGGTGCAAAACCGGGTGGTGGTGGCATGTTGCTGGGCCAAAAAGTGACTGAACGTGTTGCTGGTATGCGTACGCTACCGGTGGGTATTGATCAACGCTCTGCTTGCCGTCATCCCGACTGGACCGGCCCAGATGACTTGGCCATTAAGATTGAAGAACTGCGTGAAATTACCGATTGGCAAGTGCCTATCTTTATTAAGATCGGTGCAACCCGCACCTATTATGATGTCAAACTGGCGGTTAAAGCCGGTGCCGATGTCATTGTTTTAGACGGTATGCAAGGTGGTACAGCAGCGACTCAAGAAGTCTTTATTGAGCATGTCGGTATTCCAACCATGGCAGCTATTCCGCAAGCGGTGCAGGCACTGCAAGAAATGGGTTTGCATCGTAAAGTTCAGCTGGTGGTTTCTGGTGGTATCCGTAACGGTGCTGATGTTGCCAAGTGTTTAGCTATGGGCGCAGATTGCGTTTCTATTGGTACCGCAGCGCTGTTGGCATTGGGTTGTAACAGTCCAAAATACTCAGAAGAGTTTCGTAAAATTGGCTCCGAAGCGGGCTATTACGATGACTACCAAGACGGCAAAGACCCAGCGGGGATTTCTACTCAAGACCCAGAATTGTCGAGCCGATTAAATCCAGAAGAAGCTGGTAAGCGTTTGTCTAACTTCTTGTCAGTAATGACTATGGAAGCACAGGTTATTGCCAGAGCTTGCGGTAAAAATGATGTTCGCCATCTGGAACCTGAAGATTTAGTTGCACTGACAATGGAGTCCTCTGCAATGGCACGAGTGCCTTTGGCCGGTACCAACTATATTCCAGGTATTACCGATAAATAATTGAAAATTCATAATCAAATTTAAAAGCCATAAGCATTTAAAAAATTAAAGCAATAAGGAGCCAGTCATGGCTGCAGAGAGTCAAAGCATTATCTTAAAAATTAATTGCCCAGCTGGCCGAGGCATTGTTTCGGCCGTGTCCAGCTACTTGAGTGAGCAGGGTTGTTACATCAGTGAGCTGGCGCATTACGACGACCAAGATTCTGGTCAGTTGTTTTTACGTGCCAGTTTTCAGCCGCAAGTCAAACCATTGGGTATTGATGAATTGCGCGAGGGCTTTAAAAGCGTCGCCGAAGAATTCTCGATGAAATGGGATATGCACGACGAGTCGGCGCCGGTAAAAACTATTTTAATGGTCAGTAAGTTCGATCATTGCCTAGACGATTTGTTATTCCGCATTCGTAAGGGTGAATTGAACTTAGAAATTACCGCCGTTGTTTCAAACCATTTAGATTTAAGACCGATGGCCGAACGCGAAGGCTATCGCTATATCTACTTGCCGGTAAACAAAGAAAACAAACCAGAGCAGGAGGCGGCCTTGTTAGAAGCCTTTAACGAAACCGACTCAGAACTGGTTGTGTTAGCGCGCTACATGCAGGTGCTGTCTAATAATTTGTGTACCCAATTGCGTGGTCAGGCGATCAATATTCATCACTCCTTTTTGCCCGGCTTTAAAGGCGCTAAACCTTACCACCAAGCCTATGATCGCGGCGTAAAATTGATTGGTGCCACAGCGCATTATGTCACCGCCGACTTAGACGAAGGCCCGATTATTGATCAGGCTGTACAGCCGGTGGATCACACCTATAGCCCAGAACAATTAGTGGCTGTTGGTCGAGATACCGAAACGGTCGCCTTGGCACGCGCGGTTAAATTACACGCCGAACGCCGGGTCTTTTTGGATGGCAATAAGACGGTTATTTTTAAATAAATATTGCTCGTAATGGCTAGCTCTTAAGGTGCTAGCTGTTGATATGCGTCTTAGCCTATTTTTATTAGGCGAGTAGTCGCCTAAAGCAACGAGCTGAATGCAAAGCAGGGTGAAGTAGATGGCAACGATCATTGATGGTAAGGCAGTCGCCTTTGAGGTTGTCGCGTCGGTGGCAAAAGAAGTCGCGACGTTAGTTGAACAAGGCTTACAACGGCCAGGTTTAGCCGTGGTGTTGGTCGGTGATGATGCCGCCAGCCAAGTGTATGTGCGTAATAAAATCCGCACATCAGAGCAGGCGGGAATTACCAGTATAGAGCACCGCTTAGCGGCAGATGTGAGCCAGCAAACGCTGCTGACATTAATCGATGAACTCAATGCCAGCGATCAGGTAAATGGCATTTTAGTGCAGTTGCCATTGCCGGATGGCTTGGATGAAAAACTGATCTTAGAGCGAATTTCTCCAGCCAAAGACGTTGATGGATTCCACCCCATGAATGTGGGTGCGTTGAGTAGTGGCTTGCCTTCGTTGGTGCCCTGTACACCGCAAGGCTGTTTGATCATGTTGCAACAGCAGCTGGGTGATTTATCTGGCAAACATGCGGTGGTTGTTGGCCGTTCAAACATTGTCGGTAAACCGATGGCGGCTCTGTTGCTACAGCAAAGCTGTACCGTCACAGTGGTGCATTCTCGCACTAAAAATATTGAGCAACTCTGTGCCCAAGCAGACATTTTGGTTGCCGCTGTTGGCCGGCCAGAAATGGTAAAAGCCAGCTGGTTAAAAGAGGGCGCAGTGGTGATTGATGTTGGCATTAACGCTCAAGAAGTTGACGGTAAACGCAAGCTGGTGGGCGATGTCGATTTTGCCGACTGCCTAGCTAAAGTTTCTGCCATTACGCCAGTGCCCGGCGGTGTTGGCCCGATGACGATTGCCTGCCTGATGCAAAACACTCTAATTGCAGCGAAACGTCAGTTGGGTTTTTCAGGTAACTAATTTAGCGCGGCTTTTTTGTTAGTCGTTTATATAGCTTGCTTAGCCGGTTATATCTTTTGAGTAGCCGACTATATCTTTGAATAGAAAGTTATATAGCTTGAGTCTGCGTTTTTAAAGGGAGTAAAGCGATGCCTTTTGGGTTATTGAAGTACGGTTTAAAACACGAATACCCGTTTAGTGATCATGCTGATTTACCGTCCAATAAGGCGCTAAAACCGCACTACGATGTGGTCATTATTGGTGGTGGCGGTCATGGTGTGGCAACGGCTTATTATTTGGCTAAATACCATGGCATTACCAATGTAGCGATCTTAGAAAAAGGCTATTTAGGCGGTGGTAATACGGCGCGTAATACGGCTGTGATTCGCTCTAATTACATGACCTCTGAAGGCGTTAAGTTTTACTCAGAATCGGTAAAGCTATTTCAAAAATTATCCAACGAATTTGATTTTAATATTATGTATTCGCGTCGCGGTCAGCTGACCTTGGCGCATACCGACGCCACCGTACGTGCCTTTCGTCAGCGCGCCGAAGTAAACAAACACTTTGGCGGTAAAACTGAGTTGATCGACGCGCAGCAAGTCAAAGAACTGGTGCCGACGTTAAATATGAACCCAGCCGGTTTGCCGGTGCTGAAAGGTTTGTGGCATATGGATGGCGCAACAGCACGGCACGATGCAGTGGCTTGGGGTTACGCTCGTGAGGCCAGCAAACGCGGTGTCGAAATTCATCAGCTTACCGAAGTTCAAGACGTTGAAGTTGAGCAAGGTAAGGTGACGGCGGTAAAAACAAATCGCGGTACCGTTCAGTGCCATTCTGTCGTTCAGGCGGTTGCCGGTCACAGCTCTGTGGTTGCGGCGATGGCGGGTATTCGTTTACCGATTGTCACCTATCCATTGCAAGCCATGGTGACTCAACCCTTTAAACCCTTTTTAGATCCACTGGTCAGTTCCTCGGCGTTGCATTGTTATGTGCAGCAAACTGGCCGTGGCGAAATTGTATTTGGTGGCGGCTCCGATCCGTACCCTTTGTACAACACCCAGTCGACGTTAGAACTGAAAGAAAGCTTACTGGCACACGCGATTGAAATGTTCCCCTTTATGGCGAATTTAAAACTGATGCGCCAGTGGGCTGGCTTAACCGATATGACATCCGATTACAGCCCGATCATGGGTTTAAGTCCGGTGCAAAATTATTATCTCGATGCCGGTTGGGGCACCTGGGGCTTTAAGTCGACACCGATCTGCGGCAAAACCATGGCGCAGTTAGTCGCCAGCCAAGGCAAGGTGCCGGAGCTGATCGCACCCTTCTCATTAGATCGATTCGGTCGTTTTCAGCAGGTTAATGAAATGGGCGCTACGGCGGCGAGTCATTAGTTAAGCGCTTATTAAATAGCGAGGTTCTTATTATGAAAATAATGCCATGCCCGTTAAATGGGCCGCGTAACATCAGCGAATTTGTTTACGGTGGTGAAGTCACCGATATGCCAGAGCCGAATCAATGTAGTGATCAGCAATGGGCAGAATACGTTTTTTATTCCGACAACCAAATCGGCGTAGTGCGCGAGTGGTGGCTGCATGCGCCCTCTAACTATTGGTTTATTGCCGAGCGCCATACGCAAAGCGATGAAATTATTCGCAGCTATGATGCCAGCGAAATCTTTAATCAGCGTGTCGAGTTTAGTCCGCAAGATCCACAGGAGGCCTCATGAACAGTCAGCGCTTAGCGGCACCGATGGGCCGTTTAATCGACCGTGATAAGCCGGTGTCATTCTCCTTTGAAGGTCGAGAGTATTGGGGTTATCAAGGCGACAGTATTGCCAGCGCATTGGCCGCGCAGCAGCAGTGGGTGTTGTCGCGTTCTTTTAAATACCATCGCCCGCGCGGGCCGTTAACCATGGCCGGGCACGACGCCAACAGCTTGGTGCAACTTCGCGGTGAGCCAAATGTGCTTGCCGATCGCCGCACCATTGAGCCGGGTTTAGAGGTGAAAGGGCAAAACTACGTCGGTTCACTGAAGCACGATCTCGATGCCTTGCAAGGCTACTTTGGCCGCTTTATGCCGGTGGGTTTTTATTATCGCGCCTTCTATAAGCCGCTGGGTGTCTGGGACAGCTGGGAAAAGTTTTTACGCGCCAAAGCCGGCTTGGGTGTTATCGATCTTGAACATGAACCGAGCTATCACGACAAAGCCTATTTGTTTTACGACCTAATGGTGGTTGGCGCAGGGCCTGCTGGTATGCAAGCAGCACTGGATGCAGCGCAGGCCGGTGCACAGGTGTTGCTGGTGGATGAAAACCCGCTTATGGGTGGCTCGCTTAATTACCACCGCTTCGACATCGATAATCAAGCTGCGGAGCAACTTAGAGCGCAGCTGATCGAACAAATCGAAGCGCACGACAACATCAATGTATTATTGCAAGCTACCTGCAGCGGCTATTTTAGAGACAACTATTTGCCCGTGGTGAAAGACAACCGGCTTTATAAGGTGCGTGCCAAAGAATGCATTATGGCGGTTGGATCAATGGAGCAGCACGCGGTATTTCACAACAATGATCTGCCCGGCATTATGCTCAGCTCGGCAGCGATGCGTTTAATGAGTCTGTACGCGGTTAAACCAGGCGAGCGAGCGGTGGTGTTGGCCGGTAACGACGATGCTTATTTAACCGCCTTGAGTTTAGCCGAGCAGGGGGTTGAGGTGGCTGCTTTGGTCGATATGCGGCCAGCGGCGCAAAACGCAGCACTTGCCGAGGCGATGAGTGCGCACGGAATCGAAATTCTTTACCACAGCGCTGTCTATCAAGCCGAAGCGACATTTGGCCATAAGCACATTAAAGGCGTTGAGGTTCGCCCGTTGATCGCAGAAGGTCAGGTTGGCGAAAAAGGTCAGCGCATCAGCTGCGATCTATTGTGTGTCGCTGTCGGTTATATGCCGAGTTACCAGCTGCTTTGCCAAGCCGGTGGTCAGCTTAGTTATAACGATGAACGTGCCAGTTTTCACATCACGCAATTACCTGAGCATTTACGGATGGCCGGTTCAGTGAACTCGATGCATGAATTAACAAGCGTGCTGCAAGATGCCCATTTTGCCGCGCAAACCGCGCTCGGTAATCTTGGTTTAGAGGTGGCTACGCCAGTGATGCCAGCGCAATGTGATCAGCAGGTGAATCACCCTTGGCCGATGGTGGCGCATCCGCGCGGCAAAGACTTTGTCGATTTCGATGAAGACTTGCAAAGCAAAGACATCATTAATGCCACCAAGTTAGGTTACCGCGATGTGCAACTGGTGAAGCGGTTTTCTACCGTTGGTATGGGGCCTTCGCAAGGTCGGCATTCGGCAGCGCCAACCGCTCGTTTAGTTGCCAAAGCAACCGATCGCAGTGTGCAAGAAACCGGCGTCACCACGGCGAGGCCGCCACTGGCTGCCGAAACTCTGGCGCACATCGGTGGCCGTATTTTTACGCCCTATAAGTATTCTCCTATGCATAATCGCCACCTCGAAGCGGGCGCTAAGATGATGCCAGCGGGAGTTTGGCAGCGGCCCGGACATTATGGCGCGCCAGAACAACGCCAGCACCGTATTCAGGCCGAGGTGAATCAGGTTCGTAACGGTGTCGGCGTCATTGATGTCAGCACGCTAGGTGGCATTGAATTACGTGGCCCAGATGCCGCCGAAATGATGGAGCGCATCTACACCTTTGGCTTTAAAAAACAGCCGATTGGTAAAACCCGTTATGCCGTTCATACCAATGAGCACGGCGTGGTGATTGATGACGGCGTCGCTTGTCGCATTGCGGACGATTACTTCTATGTGACCGCCACCACTTCTGGTGTCGATCGCGTCTACCGCGCCATGCTTAAATGGAACGCCATGTGGCGCTTAAACGTCGTGATCAGCAACGTCACCGAAGCCTATGCTGCGGTTAATGTTGCAGGCCCTAAAGCGCGCGAGGTGTTGGCTAAATTGACCGATATCGACATAAGCGCCGAAGGCTTCCCGTATCTTGCCTATCGTGAAGGCCAGTTGTTAGGCGTCGAAGCACGCTTTATGCGCGTCGGCTTTGTCGGTGAATTGGGTTATGAAATTCACTTGCCTGCTAACTATGGTCAAGCTTTGTGGGATGCCGTTATCGAGGCGGGCAGCGAGTTTGGTATTCAGCCCTTTGGTGTCGAAGCACAACGGCTGCTGCGTTTAGAAAAGGGTCACATCATTGTTGGTCAAGATACCGACGGCATGAGTCACCCCGGCGAAGTGCATTTGGATTGGGCGGTGAATCGCAAAAAGCCATTTTTTGTTGGTCGTCGCTCAGTCGATATCGTGCAAGCGCAAACGCAAAAACGTCGCTTAGTGGCATTTACGCTGGCTGCTAAAAGCGCCAAACCAGAAGAAGGCCATCTGGTGCTAGCAGGGCCAGACATCAGTGGTAACGTCACCTCATGCGAATATTCCCCAACGCTGGATTGCATTATTGGATTGGCTTACGCCAGTGTTGAGCAAGCCGCCATTGGCAGTGACCTGCCCATTCGGGTCGACGGTGGCAAGCTGGTGACCGCCAAGGTCGTCAGCCTGCCATTTTTTGATGCCGACAACAGCCGACAGGAGATGTAACCATGACGCTAAATACGCAACTTAAGGCACGCAGCCCCATTCATCACAGCTTAAAAAGTGCAGGCCCGCTGCAAGACTTCCGTTCGCTAACGCCAGAGCAACTCACGCTGTGTGACCTGTCGCTGTGCTCACGTGCCAGCGCCAAAGGTTCGGGCGTGGCAGAGCAATTAACGGCTCAGGGTTACAGCTTGCCAAAGGCGGTGAACGAGGCAGTTAAAAGCCAAAAAGATCATCTGGTTTTGCAATTGGGCGCCAATGAATTTTGGTTGCTCAGCGCGCCAGAAGTCACAACCAGTTTGGTTGCGTTAGCCGAGGCCGAAAATTGCTACCCGCAACCTTGCCAAGCCGCTTATGCTTGGTTTGCCTTAGCAGGGCATCAAGCCAGCGAATGTTTAGCCAAGGTTTGTGGTGTCGATTTGCGTGAAAGTGCGCAGCCGTTAGGCAGCATTGCGCAAACCTCCGTAGCACGAGTGAACTCTATTGTTGTTCGCGTGCCTGACCCTGAACCGATTTTTTATCTCTTCTGCGCGCAATCTTCGGCGGACTATTTGTGGCATGCACTGCTTGACGCCATGGCCGAGTTTGATGGTATCGTCAGCCAACTGAGTTAGCCCGTGGAGAACCGTTATGAGCGAACCGTTACCAACCACAGCCCAGAGCGATTTGGTTTTTCAGCGCATCAAACAGCAGCTGCAAGCAGAGCAGGTGGAACATGAGTACCTTGCTCATGAAACCAGTAAAACCATACAGGACGCGCAAGATAAGCTGCAATTCGACGTCAACAGCATTTTAAAAACCATTGTCTTTAAGCAAAAAAACGCTGGCTTAATTTTGGTTGGCTTAACCGGCCACAAACGTATCGACTATAAAAAACTTGGCCAAGCTGTGGGTGTTTCACGCAGTAAATTATCAACCCTTTCGCCTGAAGAAGTACTGCAAGAATTGCAGGTCGAGGTCGGTGGCGTCAGCCCATTTTTAACCAACGCCGACATTGCTTTATGGCTGGATGTTGATTTTCCCGACTATGTAATTTGCGGCAGCGGCCGTTTCGATTACAGCATTCGCATCAACAGCCAAGAGTTGATCCGCAGTACAAATGCGCAGCTTGCCGACTTAACAAAAGTTGAAGCCTAGGCTTTATAGCAAATGGATTCAGCAAACAAAAAAAGCAGCGCGAGGCTGCTGTTCGTGTAAGTAAAAATTATTTTCTTTTTCTGTAAGCGGCAAATAGCAATAATAGAAAATAAAGGCTACCAATTACCGAAACTAATAAGCCTGCCGGTATTTCATTTGGATACATAAGGGTTCGACTTAGGTGATCAGCGTACATTAGCAATATAGCGCCAGTCATTGCAGAAGCTGGTAGCAAATGCACATGCCGGTACAGGCCTAATAAGCGAGCACAGTGTGGTGCTAGTAAGCCAACAAAGCTAATAGCTCCAATAGTTGCAATACAAATGGCAGTGAGTACTGCTGTTATGGCAAGCAATAGAGTTCGTTGGCCGTTTAGTGAAACGCCTAATGTGCGAGGTAGTATTTCACCTAGAGGCATTAAATCTAGGTTTCTGATGAATGGGATAATCAGTGCGCCAGCAACTATAAGCACTATGGCTAATGGCACTATGCGTTCGGTAGAAGCTCCATAGGTTGTTCCAGCCATCCACATCATCGTGACTGATGAGGTGGAAGTACCAAAGGTTAATAAAATCTGGGTTGCTGTTCCGGAAAAAGCAGTAATCACGATGCCGAACAAAGCAAGCTGAGCCACACTTAGTTGTTGGTTTAATCCCCAAGTTAATAAGCCGATAACAATGCCAGCACCGATCAGAGCGGCAATAATTAATATAAAATGATTGGCTGAAGGAAAAATTACTAGCACGCAAGCAATAATAAAAACTGCAAACGCACTGACGCCAGAAATATCTGGGCTGGCCATTGGGTTTTTAAATAGTGTTTGTAGTAATGTACCCGCACAGGCTAAGCCCAAACCACCAAGCCCTGCTAAAATAACTCGTTTATTAATCCAAGTAGATCCAACATTACCTAAAGGCTCTGAACAAACGTAGATAGTAAAAAGTAGCAATAAAAATAACGCGATTAAGGTTTTATTAGCTGAGATATGCAGTAATGGCCGCAGAGAGATATTTTGTCGTTCCGTTGCTGCTAATAGTCGCCCAGAGCGTTGAAATAAAAGATAGATAAAATACGGAGCGCCCAGTAAAGCAGTAAAAGCACCTGTCGGTAATCGGTAGCCTAAAAATAATAAACTTCGTGAGCACCATTCTGCGAGCAATACTAGCATCGCACCAACAATGATAGTCAGTAGCCACTGAAACCCCATGTTTCCGCCGCCGTTTTTAAATTTATTTAACAATAAACGTGTGATATGAGGAGCCATTAAACCGACAAAACCGATCATGCCAACAATTGATGTCGCTAATGCAGCCTGTACTAAAGCAAGTAACAAAACGAGCCAGCGCCAAGGTTTTACTGCTAAACCTAAGTTAGCTGCGTGAGTATCGCCAAGCAAAAAGAGGGCTAACTTTGGAAATATAAAAACTGTTAGCAACAAGCTAATAATGATAGGTGTGAAAGACTGTTGAACGGCCGTAAAGCTTGTTTGCAATACTTGACCGCTGCCCCATAAAAATAACCCATCAATTTGATTTTCAAAATAAAGAATCAATAACGAAGACAACGCTCCGGCGCTCAGACCCAAAGTCATACCAATAAGAATAACAGGCAGTTTACCACCACCGATTAAATGACTCAGACTTAGTACTGCTAGAGATAGAAAAAGGGCGCCAATAAGTGCACCGGTCCAAACAATAGTTAAACTAGCTTCTGGCATTATGATTCTAACTAACAGTGCGCCGAGCAAGGAGCCGGCTGCGATGCCTAGTGTCGAAGGTGAAGCGAAGTCATTATCTAGTGAGGTCTGAATGAGCAAGCCAGAACTGCCTAACAGAGCGCCTGTCAATAAAGCCATTAACGCTGTTGGCAGCCAAACATTATTGAACATCGCAGTTGCTAAAGACGTATTAGATATCACAGGAGGAAAGAATAAATACCCGCACAGCAGTGCAAGTAGAAGTACTCCGCCTATTGAAAGTGACTTAATCATGTAGATTTTCCTGCCGTGTTAAAAGTGACTGAGTAAATGCTTCAGCCATTTTTATAGCGGACAAAGGTCCACCAAAACTGAATAATGGAGGTATTTCAGATATGTCGTTGTTTTGTACAAAGGGCAATAGTGGCCAAACAGGTGAGTGCATCATACGTTCGCCGTCTACCTGGTTACCAGCCAAAAGTAAGTGGCTATTTTGTAGTGCGGGCAACTGCTCTAATTGTAAGTGAGTGAAATCTTTTCCAGGTAGCCCATCTCGCCATGTGTAGTTTAATCCCAGTTCTTCAGAGATTGAACCAGCAAGACTGATGTCGGTAAAAATTCTTAAACCATAACCCATACCAACAAATTTACCGTAACTGACATCCATATTGGCAAGGCCAGCATCTGCTAATTGTTGCTTTAATTCAGCTAGTCGGGTGTGCATTTCTTCTAGTTGAGATAAGGCTTTTTGTTGTTTGTCGGTTGCTTCTGCTATAGCTAAGAAAATTTTTTGAGACTCATCAAAATAGCGAAATTCTGATTGTGATAGTGTTGGAAATTGTTGGTAGAGTAGTGTGGGTGCAATGCTTTGCAGTGAGCTTAGAATTCTACGATGACGAAATTCGTAGCCGATAATTAAATCAGGATTTAAGGCCATAATTGCAGCAAGATTAGGCTCTTGTCGAGTCCCGACTTCAGTTACGGTTTCAGGTAACTCAGGTGTATTAGTTTGCCATTTGCGATAGCCATTTCCCTGAGTCACTCCAACAGGTGTTATGTCCAGTGTTAATAGCATTTCTGCTACAGACCAATTAAGTGCAACAACTCTTATGGCTGGTTTATCCAGTTGTACGCAACTACTCAAGCACACAGAAACAGGCGATGCCTGAGCATAGGATTGGGAGTTGCTAACAAAAACCAACAGGAGCGTTAGGCACAGGGCGCAACGTTTCATAGTTGCTCCTCGGGCCATAAAATATCGCGGTTTCCAAGAGAATGCATTTTTACTGAAGTTTGGTAGACGCGAGTAATATTTTCAGCATTGATAACATCGTTGACATCACCTTGAGTAATAATTTCACCATTGTTAATTAAAATGGCTCGATCACTAAATTGGCGAGCTTGGTTTAAATCATGCAATACCCAAACAATGGTTTTATTATATTGCTTGTTTAGGCGGCGAACGATTTTTAACAGGCTGACTTGATGGGCAATATCGAGCCAAGATGTCGGTTCGTCCAACATTAAAATGTTTGTATCTTGAGCAAGTACCATGGCAAGCCATGCTCGTTGCAACTCACCGCCGGATAAATCTGTAAGTAAGCGCTCAGCGTAAGCTGTGACACCGGCTTCATTCATCGACCAGTCAATCACTTGCTTATCTTCTTTGGCTACTTTTTTATACCAAGGTCGATGTGGATGGCGACCAAAGGTCACTAAGTCAGAAACGGTTAATGTTGTCGGGACAGGGTTACTTTGAGGTAATAGAGCTATCTGTTTTGCTATAATGCTGCGCTTTATTTTGTTAAGCGATTTTTCGTTTAATAAAATTTCACCTTCTGTCGGTAAGGTTAATCCGCATAACAGGGATAGTAAGCTACTTTTACCTGAGCCATTAGGCCCGATCAATGCTGTGATCGAGCCTTCTGGAATTTCTCCTGTCATATGACGTAAAATTTCATTCCCTCCAATTTGGAGGGAAAGGTTGTTAAATTTAAACAAATAAATTCTCCTAAAATTCAGCGCTGTAGCTTATCGCATAAGTTCTACCACTGCCTTTGAACTTGAACAGGTCTTCATCTAGGGTGCTATAAAGAATTTGTGCTCGTTGAGACCAAAGCGTGTAGTAGTCTTCGTTTAATAGGTTCTGTACACCAAAGCTCAACTTACCTATAGGTAAGGTGTAGTAAGAACTCAAATTCATTAAAGAAAACCCATCAAGTTCTTCATCATTGTCGTCAGAGTAACTTGCTATCGTTTGCCATTGCAGTTCTGCACCGTAGTCAAAGTTATCGAAGCCAGCGCGAATAATTGAGCTAGAAGGAGAGACTAATTCAGCGTCTAAAGCGGACCAGCTGCCATCTGTTTTTGTTTCACTGTTAAGTAAGTGCGCTTGTGCACCTACATACAATGCATCAGTGAATCGATAAGTTGTTTCACCTTCAATACCGTAAATACGTTTTTGATCGTCATTTACCACAACAGATAAGGTGGTTTCATCAATAGTCGTTGTTTTGTCTGACAAAGCATAATAAGCGGCTATCTGTGCATTGTATTTTTGTTTATTTAGACGCCAGCCAAGCTCAACTGAGTTTGTTTTTACGCCGTCCAGCGGATTGTTTTCTACACTGACACTACTCGTTAGGCTTCCTGTATTGTCATAAGTACCGATGCCGTAATATTTTGATGGATCCGGTGTCTCAAAGCCCTGGCTGACATTAGCCCAAAGTTGTTGGTTTTTATTTATGGTGTAAATAGCACCAATATTGGCTAGGAGCTCATTGTAATCAGTTTCGCCACCTTCTATGGTATCTGCACTGGTTAGATAGCCTTTATCAATTAATATCTGCTGCTCTGTGCCAACAAAGTCACCAATCTCATGAGAGATATATTGATAACGTAAGCCGCCTGAAATACTTACATGATCATTAATTTCCCAGTCAGCTTGAGTAAATAAACCTACTTTGGCGGTATCGACATCGGGGTATCTATCAACTTCTCCCTCTTTTTCAAAGGTTATACCACCAGAACTTGTTGCGGTATCATCGTAATAGGTTGATACCGCTGTAGAAGATTCCAATTGGGCATCAATGCCGTGATTCAGCTTTATGTTGTTGAATGTTTTGCTTGCGAGAGTCTTTGCACCAATGGTTTCTGTTTTTTGTAAGGAGGCTGAGAAGACGTAATAACCAGACACTCCTATGCTAGATCCAACCGCAGATGGAAACGGGAAGAATTGTATTTCTTCATTTCGATAATAAGCTTGAGTAAGAAGGTTATGGCCTAGTACATCTTCATTACTGTATTGAGCGTTTAGCATTAGACGCTCAGTGCTTGGTTGAGTATCTAAATCTAATTCATCACTGATCGTGATAGGAACATAGCCAAGCGCGCCAAGAGAGTTCGTGCCAAGGTCTGCTGTATAGTCGGTGTCTTGTGCGCTGTTATAATATTGGGCCGTGATGGATAAGAGCTGCTTATCCGTTGGCTGGTAATCTACATTACCCATAATGTCGAGGGTGTCGTTAAACTGAAGGTCTGTTTGTGTGATGTCTGGTAAAACCATGTCGCCGTTGGCGTCATAATTTGCACCAGTGGTTTCATAGGAGGCAGATAATCGACCGCGAAGTTGCTCACCACCACCAGAGACAGCAAGGCCAATATTTTTAGTTAAATCTTCACTGCCATTGAAGCCAGTTGATACGCCGGATTCAAACTCTACAGTCGTTTCATTAGCCGTTGCTTTTTTGGTGATAATATTAATGATGCCGCCTGAAGCGCCAGCACCATAAATAGAGGTCGCACCCGATAAAACTTCAACTCTGGCAATGTTAAAAGGAGAAATACTTTCCAGCTGACGGCTAACCGCTCGTGTTGAATTTAGAGACACGCCATCAATCATAACCAGCGCCGAACGACCACGTAAATTCTGGTTGTAGCTTGTTCGGCTTTCGCCACCAAAATCGTAACCAGGGATCAATCGACCCAATGCGACTTTTAAGTCGGCACCACTTTTAATTTCGCGTTCAATCTGTTCTTGATCAATAACCCACATAGTTGCAGCAACATCAGATATCGAAGTGTCGTTACTGTTTGCGGTAACGATGATTGTGTCTAGTGATTCAGCGGTACTAATTGCAGATGCAGTTATTATCGCTAATACAAGAGGGGTGAGTTTTGTAAAGGTCGTCGGCTTACTAATCATTTATCGTGAGCTCCGTATAGGCCTTTTACGCCACTCGAAAAAGGCTGAGTATCTAGGATGATTTAAATGCAAGTGAAAATAATATTGATAATCATTCTCAAAGTAAAGGATTGCTTACAGTTTATGCTGAGAATCTTCGATTTTGATCTTTGTCTTTGATATGAAAACTTGAGTGCAAGCTTGAAAACGCTCATCACAACGAGAGTGTTTTTTATAGCAAGCTTCTGGATAAAAATGATTGAAAGGTAGGTTAGGTCTGGTGTGAGCCTAATAAGTAAGTGGGTTGTAGCACTAATTCAACATTTAAAATGTTTGTTAGGGTGAACTCGAACCGTATGACAATGGCTGTATGTAGTGAGTGTTACTTATTGATTTATTTTATCCTCCAATAAGCTTTTACATTGTTGTTTTTCCCTGGTAGGGCTCGTTTATTACGCAGATAATGCCGTACTTTTTTTGCGGATACTGATTCAAAAGCAGCCCAAACCGCATCGATATTTTTTATTTTTTCGATAGTAGAGATGACTTCTTCTGCCTGATCTTGAGGGGTGCATATTATGTTATGAATTTGAGTTCCTTCCGGTAAAACTATGGAATCAAAGTAGCTTTGTTCAGTACTTTTTGAACTGATTGTAATGAGGATAGGAGCGGTTGGGTTTTGCCAAAGCTCAAGAATACCAGCGATAGCAGGGTAGGCAGTCTCATCTGCTATGAGTAGTGCTTGTCCTTCCTTTAAGTGCGGATGATTATCCTTTGACTCTGATTGGCTCATAATGATGTCGCCAATGATCAAGTTTTTAGCCCATAGGCTGCCAGCGGTGTCATTGTGAGTATAGATGTCTACATAGGCGAGATCATTGTGCAGCGAGGATTCATTACTTTTCCACGCCTTCCTAAGTGTATAAGGCCGAGTGTTTTTCTTTGTTTTTGCCAGTAATTTTCTGCGAGATTCTTTTGAAATATGTTTGAGTAACCAGACGAAAAATCGATTCAATAATGCTTTTAACCATTGATCGCTCTTTTTATTTTTTTGCTGTTTAGTTGAGTGATGTTTTAATGATTTTAGCGAAAAGGCATAAGCATAACCTGCATAGTATTCAGGTAGTGATGTTTGCGTTTTTACAGTGAGCCTGATTATATTTTTTGTAATGTTTTCTTTTTTTATAACCTCAAAAAAGCAGGTTCCGGTATTATTTAAATCGATTCCCTGCTTGACGGCTGCAATATAGGCGAGGTAAAAAATTTTCTCTTCTATAGACCCTTCTACCTCAAATGGAATGAAAACAGTATTAGCTGTTTCAATCTCTTTGTAGAACAGTTGAACCATAATTCCTTCATGGAAAATATCGACGAGAGTTGCTCTAGATACAGGCTCTTGAGTGACTTGACTGCTCGCGATGATATTCACTTCATGTTGATGGTTTTGATTTACATGATCAATAATATCTTGTTTTAGGTCGATATCTTGAATGGCCGTGTACGATTTTTTCATAGACTTTTTTTATTGAGTGTCGAGGTGAGATAGTTCAGTAGAGCCTATTTCAAATGAGAATAAATTGCATTAAAAAATACAATAGATCACTAGAATGCAAAAAATAGGTGACGAGCAGGTTGGAAGGGGTGAGGGGCGATTAGGCATATGCACTATTGTTTAGCCAGTAATTTAGTGTCGTTATTTCAGCAAACAAAAAAAGCAGCGCGAGGCTGCTTTTCTTATGAGCTTTTTTATCAGGCTGTTTTTGAGCTATGAGCCGCAAAAATCAGCCATTGGTTAGCTTTTATCAGTGTTCATGTATTTATCGAATTCAGCGTCGATCTGTTCGCTGGTTAGGTTTTCTATTTTATCTTTCCATTTACTGTGCAGTGCAGAAAGGTGTTCGTTGTGCCGTGCTCTGAGTTCTTTGCGTAATTTAGCCGCAATGAAACGTGCCTTTTGCGTGCTGTCGACCAGCTTAAGCGGTGGCACCTTGCTCGGTTTGCCGTTTTCGTCCACTGCAACCATGGTTAAATAGCAGCTGTTGGTGTGACGTTGCGTGTTGGTTTGGATATCTTCGGCGACGATTTTAACGCCGACTTCCATCGAGGTATTGCCAACATGGTTAACAGACGCCAGCAGCGTCACCAGTTCGCCAATTTTGATCGCTTCTTTAAATTGAACGTGGTCAACCGATAGCGTCACCGCATATTTGCCGCAATAGCGAGCGGCGCAGGTGTAAGCGACTTGGTCAATCAATTTAAGCAAGCTACCACCGTGCATATTGCCGGAAAAGTTTGCCATGTCCGGCGTGATCAGGACCGTCATTTCTACTGTGTTATTACGTTCGTCATAGTGTTGTTTGGTCATTTCTGTAGCCTGTTATTCATGTATATAGCTAGTGTAATCTAACCT
This sequence comes from Reinekea thalattae, assembly GCF_008041945.1. NCBI lineage: Bacteria > Pseudomonadati > Pseudomonadota > Gammaproteobacteria > Oceanospirillales > Saccharospirillaceae > Reinekea > Reinekea thalattae. Next base: position 207,924 of record NZ_VKAD01000001.1, read on the forward strand.
AACAGTGTTGCTATTCCTATTTAAGTACTAATTTAGCACTGAAGCTCGATTTATTGCGCTTGAATTACGCTCTAGAGTGCTTGAACCAAAGGCGGATAGGCCAGAACGCGACGTATTCGGGCGGCTCTGCTACTATGCGCGCTTAACTTTACCGATACTGGCCTTATGCATAAAACCGCACCTGATTTATTCAAATACCCGAAATACTGGGCGTCCTGCTTCGACCCCGCACCTTTTTTACCGATGAGCCGTGCCGAAATGGACCAGCTCGGTTGGGACAGCTGCGATATTATCCTAGTAACGGGCGATGCCTATATCGATCATCCTAGTTTTGGCATGGCGGTTATCGGCCGTTTATTGGAAGCACAAGGTTATCGCGTCGGTATTATTTCCCAGCCAGATTGGCGCAGTGCCGAACCCTTTAAAGAACTCGGTAAACCGAATTTATATTTTGGTGTCACCGCGGGCAACATGGATTCGATGATCAATCGTTACACGGCGGATTTAAAAGTTCGTAACGACGATGCCTACACACCCAATAACGAAGGCGGTAAGCGTCCCGATCGTGCGGTATTGGTTTACAGCCAGCGCTGCAAAGAAGCCTATGCCGATACGCCGGTGGTGATCGGCGGTATTGAAGCCAGTTTGCGCCGTATCGCCCAGTACGATTACTGGAGTGATAAGGTTCGTCATTCGGTGTTGTTCGATGCTAACGCCGACATTCTGCTGTACGGCAATGCCGAGCGCGCATTGGTTGAAGTGACGCATCGTTTAGCCAATGGCACTCCTATTTCTGATATTACCGACGTGCGTGGCACCGTTGTGTTGCGCAAAACCGTACCAGATGGCTGGACGGTTATTGATTCTACTCGAATCGACTGGCCAGCAAACATTGGTGAGTTGACCGAGTTTGAGCGCGAAAACCCCTACCAAGAAGCCATGCAAAGTTCTTGTGCCTCAGGCTCGGGTAAGAGTGCTGGTAAAGATGCGGGCAATGATCAAACTGCAACAGTGCAAATGGCCGAGCCAATGGCAGCCACGGCGGTAGCAGAAGAAACCGAAGTACAGACCGTACGAGTGATTCCATTGCCGTTACAGCGTAAAGAAAAATTCGAAAAAGACACCAGCTGCATTCGCTTGCCGTCTTTTGAGAAGGTCAGTGCCGACCCCGCACTTTACGCCCATGCCAGCCGAATTTTGCACATGGAAGCCAACCCGCATAACGCTCACGTGTTAGTGCAAAAGCACGGCAACCAAGAAGTTTGGGTGAACCCGCCGCCGATCCCGTTGTTAACACATGAGATGGATGGCGTGTTTGATTTACCGTACGCCCGTGTGCCGCACCCCAGTTACGGGAATGCCAAAATCCCCGCGTACGACATGATCAAAACCTCGATCAACATTATGCGCGGCTGCTTTGGTGGCTGTACTTTTTGTTCGATTACCGAGCATGAAGGCCGAGTCATTCAATCGCGTTCGCACGAATCGGTATTGCATGAAGTCGAAGAGATGAAAGCCAAAGTACCAGGCTTTAGCGGCGCTATTTCCGATTTAGGTGGCCCAACCGCCAACATGTATCACCTCAACTGCATCAGTGATGAAATCCAAGCCAGTTGCCGCCGTTTAAGTTGTGTTTACCCAACCATTTGCGTCAACCTAAAAACCGATCATTCTGAAACCACTGAGCTTTACCGCAAGGTGCGTAAAACTGAAGGTATCCATACCGTATCTATCGCATCGGGTTTGCGTTACGACCTAGCGGTAGAAGACCCAGAATACGTTAAAGAATTGGTGACTCATCACGTTGGCGGCTATTTAAAAATTGCCCCAGAACATACCGAAGACCGACCATTAAAAATGATGATGAAACCGGGCATGGGCACTTACGACCGCTTTAAAGATATGTTCGATAAATTTTCTAAACAGGCCGGTAAAAAACAATATTTAATTCCGTACTTTATTGCCGCGCACCCCGGCTGTGAAGATGAAGATATGGTTAACCTTGCGCTGTGGTTAAAGAAACGCAAAATGAAAGTCGACCAGGTGCAAACCTTTTATCCTTCGCCGATGAGCTTGGCGACAGCGATGTACTATTCGGGCAAAAACCCGCTGAAAAAGGTTAACTACAAAAGCGGCCGAGTCAGCATTGTTAAGCAGATAGAACAACGCCAATTGCACAAAGCCTTGTTGCGTTACCACGATAAAAACCACTGGAAAGATATTCGCAAAGCGTTGGTGCGCATGGGCTTACAAAAGTTGATTGGTGATAAAGACCATCAGCTCGTACCAGCAGAAGGGCGCGGGCAATCGACAAAAGCCGTTGGCAAAAATACGGCGGGTAAAAACAATAACAAATTCAAACCTACCAGTCGGCCAGCTAACCGCAAGGGCGCGCGCTATACCGGCAAACCCAGCTCAAGTAAAAAACGCTAGGCGGTAATTTAACCGCCGCTTGTAACACTCACCGGGCAATAAAAAACCGTGAGTGTTACTCGATAGCGTTTAGCAACTGCTGATAATCGCTGGTCAAATTCCGCTGATAAAAACTCGATAAATCAGGGCTGCAAGGTAAACCCTGTTGCAGCCAATGCTTGAGTTTTTTAACCGCGCTGGTTGCTTGCTGGTGGATGCTTTTTTGGCCGTTGTATAAAAAATTCGCATCAAAAAATTCTGGGTAACTGAGTCGGTTTGGCAGCAGCGGCACGCAACCTTCGCTGACCGCTTCCATCACCGCAATACCTTGAAATTCATGGTCAGCGGTAGAAAGCACCACATCGCATTGCTGTAGCGTGGCTCGGTAATCTTCATCCTGTTCAATAAAGCCAGCTTGCTTAATCAGGTGAGCAAACTGCTGTTCAATTTGCTGCAATTCTGTTGGCACCGTTCTAAATTGTTGGCCGGTTAAAACAAAGCGAATCGGCAATGCTTGCTCGTTAACCTGCTTGATAATTTCCAACAACAAGGCTGGGTTTTTGTCCCATTCCCAGCGGTGATTCCATAAAACAGTTATACCGTTATCTTGGGTTGATGCTTTGGTTGCTTTCTCTAAAGCTTTAGAGCTTATAGTTTTACAGTCTGTAGCTGGAAGGCTGGATGTTTGAGAGGTTACAGCGTGAGCGTCTGGCTTTAGGGCGCGGGGTTCAACAATGGGTACCGCCAGCACGCTGGATTTATCCGCCAGTTTTTCTGTTATGCCTTTAGGCACTAAATCTGGCAGTTTGCGCATGAGCTCGGTTACGCCAGTTAAAAAACTTTGCTGGTTAAACTGGCTGTTAAACACCAAATAGTCGGCGCGTAATGCCGAGTAGAGGTTGACCATTTGCCAGTCAATCATGGCTTTAGGTTGGTTGGTTTTCGGGTAGGCGAATTGGTTTTCATGGAAGTACAGCAGGCTCGGAATATTACGCAGTGCAGGGTACAGGCTTTGCACTGTGGCAAGGTCGACACTTGAGGTTGCCACTAAAAAGTCGTAAGGCTGTGCCAGCGCAGGTTCATCGAGTGCCGCAAACGAAAGCGGTGCGCCGCGCATTCGCCACGAAAAATAGCGCGCCGGTAAGGCTAACAGTTGCCAATTAAAGTCGGTGTTATGCACCACAAACTCAGCCCAATGTTTTTGGCTTAACGCATGGTAGCCAGAAAGCAGCAAGGCATTTTTATGGTTCATTGCGCGCCAATTCAGCAAGCGGCAACCATTGAATACCAACACCGGCCTGTTCAAACATTTCTGCGCTGATCTTTATTTTATCGCCCCAGCGAGATAAAAAGTCGTCGCTCTGTTCAGGGCAATTAACGGTTTTAATACCGGTCTGAATAATTTTTGCCGCGCAATTGGGGCAAGGGAAGTGCGTTACCCAAATTTCACAACCAGTTAGGTCACGCTTGGCAAATAGAATGGCGTTTTCTTCGGCGTGCAGTGTTTTGAGCAATTTCATGTCGCGGTCGTCTTGATCGGCGCTGTCCGATATGCCGTGCGGGTAACCATTAAAACCAAGTGATACAATACGGTTATCTTCGGTGATCACCGCGCCCACTTGCGTAGAAGGGTCTTTACTCCACGAGGCAACTAATTGTGCCATTTGGAAAAAGCGCTTAGCCCATTTTAAATTCATTAGTTTTTACCTGTTTTTAGTAACGAATGTTATTTGCCTAATATTGTTGGTAAACGCGCAGCAGTGTAACCAAAATGCGGTGTGCAGTCATTCAGTCGTGTTTGAGTTTAGTTTTGAACCCTGATTATTTTCACCAAAGCTATCGTCTGGGTTAAATAGCTGGCACACACCGAGCGATAAACAGCCGCAGTTTATGCAGCTGTCTAGGCCGTCTTTTAGCTGGTTAAGGGTGTTGATTTTGGCTTCGAGCAAATCATTCCATTGGTTTGCCATTTGCTGCCATTCTTCTTTGCTCGGCGCTGCATGTGTTGGCAAACAGCCGAGCGACTGTTTGATCTCTTCTAGCGATAAGCCGACTTTTTGCGCGGCTTTAATGACTGCAACGCGGCGCAGTATTTGGCGGCTGTAACGGCGTTGATTACCGTTATTACGAGTGCTGCTAATTAAACCCTTTTGTTCGTAAAAGTGCAGCGTTGCCACGCTCACCCCAGAACGCTTGGCCACTTGGCCGACGCTCATTTCCATAACGGCTCTTCTCCATCGTCGCTCAGCGTTATAGCTATTCACTTAAAAAACGGCAGCAAAACACCAAAAAATGCTTTACCTAAAGTTAACTTGAGGTTTTAGCATGCCAGCGATTCATCAAAAAAGACAGTCACTAATCAAAAAGACGGTCACAACTTATCCATAACCACAATCAATCCATTACACGGCGATTTAAGAGAACGAACTTTATGCAAGCTATAAAAAGTCACATGACGAAAAAGACTCGGCATTACCTGTGTGCTTTGTTTTTCGATGGCCTCTCCACAGGCTTGTTTTTAATGGCATTACCCTGGTTGATGCTTTCGGGCGAGGGCAATGGCCTGTTTGTCGCCTCGGTTGCTATTGTCTGTACTGCTGCTTCCTTTTTGGTGACACCGTTTTTTGCCACGTTGATCGATCGGCATTCGCGCAAGCTGATTCTGCTCAGCATGCAAGGCTTGCAAGCGTTAACGGCAGTCATCACGCTGCTGGTTTCTATCTATGTTGAAAACCAACTCATCTGGTTAGCCGCAGCGCAACTAATTTTTTGGGTCAGTAGCGACGTCGCCTGGACAGCCTCCAATGCCTTTGTGCAAGAAAATTTCCAGCCAGAAGAATATGCGCAACTGGCAGGGCGGCAAGAGGTGGTGTTGCAAGGCACCACATTGGCCGCCGGTGCTTTGGGTATTTTATTATTGCAACGTTGGAGCCTGACGGAATTCGCCCTGTTTGCCAGCATTGCTTCAAGCTTGGGCTGGTTGTTTTTTCTGTTAACGCCCTATAACCGCCAGCCTCGATCGCTTCAAAGCAAAGCATCGTTCAAAGCCGAGCTGGTGCAAAGTGCGAGCTTGGTAAAAGCACAGCCGCGATTTTTTGCCTTGCTTATGCTGTCTACCCTGTCTTACCCATTGCTCACCTATTTGGCAAAACTGGTGCCTATTTGGTTTGCCGAGCAGGGCGTTTCTGGTAGTTGGTTTTCGGCCTATTACTTAAGTTTTGGGCTGGGTTCTTTATTGGTGGGTTTTGTTATTCAAAAGTTGTTAGCTCGGTTTCAACAAACTCAAATAATGTTGGCGGCGTTATTTGCCATTAGCCTGTTACTGTTAACCGTCGCCAATATACTTACGCCCATTTTTGTAGTCGGTTTTGCTGCGCTATTCGGCGTGTTTAATGCCGCTAATCGCATTGCGCGTATTAATTGGATGCATCACCAAATAGAAGTAAGTAAGCGCGGTCGCAGCGAAGGTGTGTTAACGCTGTTTAGCATTGCAACACAAAACTTATCTTATGTTGTCATCGCCTTGCTAAGCGCACAAAAAATAACCCATTACGGTTTTTATATTGCCGCAGTGGTTATGCTTTTTGCGGCGCTGGCATTTTATGGTTTAGTGAAGGGGCGTACAGCTTTAAATGACTCTCTTACTGTAAAAACCTAATGGGCTTTGAGTGGCAAAAGCAGGGCAGCCTAAATGGCAAGCACCATAATAAATTTATCGTCGGTTTGCTCAACAATGCGGTAACCGTGTTTTTGGTAAAGCCCTGTGTTTGCTTCAGTACAGCGTAAATACAACGCCGGTATGTTGAGTGTTTTGGCTTTTTCTTCCGCAAAGTTAATTAACTCAGTGGCATAGCCAAGGTTACGATGTTGCTCACTAATAAAAACACCATCGAGCCAGTAACGGTAGTCTGGGTATTCTGCAATGTTGCGAAACTTTAATTCGGCTGTGCCAATTAGCTGGTCATCTACAAAGCTCAAAAACATAATCGGCAATTGGTTTTTGTTAGCGCTGAGCTTCAGTTTTTCAGCCAGTGCTTCAACGGTAGGTGTAAACTCGCTCGCACCCCATTGATTAAAAAACCATTCGGCAACGGTGGGTAAAAGGTCAGGGTGATCGGCGAGGTAAGCTAGTTTCATGTTTGGAGTTGTTTTTTCTTAAAGTGGGAGTTGATTAATTTTATTAATTGGTTATCTACAATTTTAGTTATTCATTATTAGGTAAAAGCACAGATGGAATGTCCGTAATATTTTCGAGTTTATAGGTTGCACCGTTAAAGTCGGCTTTCTTGGTTAGCTGATTAGGTATGACAATACAATCAATTGATGCAGCCTTTGCTGCAAGTAATCCACGTGGAGAGTCTTCAATAGCCACGCATTCCTCGATATTAAAACCGCTGCGATTGGCAGCTGTAAGATATGGTTCTGGTGATGGTTTACTAAAGGCATAGTCTTCACGTGTTATCACAAAGTTAAAATACTTTAATAATCCTGTTCTATTATGGATTGTCTCAAAGTGGCTCTTGCGTGAACTGGTAACAATGGCCATTACATAATTAGACTTTAGTTTTTCGAGCGTTTCTTTAACGCCTTCAATGACAATATCTTCTTTGCTTAAATATTCGTTGTAGAGTTCATTACGTTTCTGCTTTAAAGAAGCAATATTTGACTCTGATAAGCCATGAAGTGATGCATATACTGAAGTACCGCTAGAGCCTTCTAAGAAATAGGTGTAAAAATCATCTGAACTGAGCTTTATTGAAAATGAAGCAAAGGCTTCCAGCGTGGCTTTGTAGTACCACTGCTCAGTATTAACAAGAATGCCATCGTTATCCCAAAGAATCGCTTTGTAGTTTTTGTTATTTAGAATATTCATAATTAATATTTATAGTGGGTGTCTGGTTAACTGTGGTTGACTCGTCAAGTTAGCTATAGGTGTCTACTAAAACGGGGGAAGTTCAAGCTCTGTTTAATTAGTTTGTTAGGAATTGATGTACTAAGTACATCAATGTTTATGAGTTTAGATTCTCTAATTCTTACAACCATTTTTATCACAGGTTATTTTTTGATGTGAATTAACCCAATGATCTGAGTGTTTTTTTGTATCGATACCACAACCCGTTTTACTCCCTTTGCTGCCATTATGAACTACACCAGTCGGGGTATGTTTAACTGCCATATTGCTCTCCTTTATTAGTGTCATGGAATATCTAACAGCGGTTATTTCACCACTCTCGCGGCATTATCCGAAGCGGCTTTTTCTAGTTACTGAAACCGACCGATTCCGTTGAATAACCCTAATATGCTATCTCTTAAACTAGCCTGTCAATTTGAGATGTTAGAAAAAAAATCGTCTGGCTGATTCTTACAGTGTTTCAACTGTGTAGGCTTAATTACTTGTGATTTAGGTGCAGGGTTTGGGTGCTAGATTTTGTGGATGGGTTTGGAGCGGAGAGGGCGTTGCTTTGTTGTTTTTGGCGTTATGGGTTAGCTGCCTGCGAGGCTGTTTCTTCCATATATTTTGCCCAAATCGCACGATTTAATTAAATTGAACATTTCGCACAAAAACCTATAATCCTACTGTTAACCCGAATTTGGAGTTTGTACATGCATACATTAACAGCCAATGACGCTAAGCGTAATTTTGGTGAGCTACTTCTCAGTGCTCAACGAGAGCCCGTTAAAATTAGCAAAAACAGCAAAGATGCTGTTGTTGTTATGTCTATTAAAGACTTTGAAGAGCTTGAAGCAATGAAAGCTGAGTACATTAAATATTGTTTTGAGTCTGCAAAAGAAGACCTAGCACAAGGTAATGCTATTGATGGCGAAACATTCTTAAAGAACTTGTAGCCAAAATATGCAATCGAAGAAATATAAGCTAAGTAAATTGGCTCAAATTCATCTACGCAAAATTAAAAGCTACACCGTTACTAACTTTTCTGAGTTACAGTGGAATAACTACAAAGGCAACCTACTTACAGCTTTTCAAATGCTTGCTGATAACCCTGCTGTTGGGCGAAGCTGTGATGAATTGTATCCAAACGGATTCTACTTCCCTGTTGGTAAGCACACGGCTTACTTTACCAAAGAAGATGGCTTTATTCTGATCGTTGCCGTTCTTGGTCAATCACAGTTGCCTCAGAACCATTTGAGATAAAACTAATATCCTAGGCTCAACTGTTAGAGTGCTGAAATTGGATTTTTCTCAGCAATAGACTCCGGTGAATACTGCAAGATCATGGTTTAGGTGGCGTCTTTTCATTTGGGCCTCCCCAGCTCTGTAGCCAAGATTCTACCTCTTGAGCACTAACTGCTTTACCGGACTTGATAGAATTAAGAGCCTCCAAGGTATCTGACCAGAGAGTCTCTACCATTTCTTGGCGTGCAATAAATTCTCTAATTGCTTGATTAATAAGGTAATTTTTACTTCTATCAAGCTTCTTTGAGAGGTTTTCAAGCGGGATTTTGACTTCATTATTGAGGCGGATACTGGTTAAGCTCATAACCGTTTGTTTTACCGCTCTCGAGGCACTATCTAAACTAAAGCGGATTTTTCAGGGTGCCGACTCTTACAGTGTTTCAACTGAGTGAGCATTCATTGTTTGTGGCTTGTGGCTTGTGGCTTGTGGCTTGTGGCTTGGAGCGGTGAGGGCGTTGCTTGTTGTTGTTTTTGGCGTTATTAGTTAGCTGCCTGAGAGGCTGTTTCTTCTATATATTTTGACGGTGGTTGGCCGACGTATTTACTAAATGCCGAGCTAAAGGCGCTGGCAGACTGGTAGCCAATCCGTTCTGCAATTGTGGCCATGGAATAGTTTTGCTGCCTGAGTAGGTCTTTTGCGATCGCCATGCGCCATCGAATAATGTACTCCATTGGCGTACAGCCGACCGCTTTACTAAAGCGTTGAAAAAACGCGGAGCGAGACAAGGAGGCCTCTTTTGCTAGCTGTTCTATGGTCCAAGCTTGGTTAACATCCTGATGTATTTTACGGATTGCCACCGCCAGCCGTTCATCAGCTAAGCCGACTAATAAGCCTGGCGCATCGGGCGTATTCATCTGAGTTCTAAAAGCTTCGATCAACAGAATTTCTAGTAGCCTAGACAAAACCGAGTCGCGACCTGGGCGTTGCGCTAAAGACTCTTCAATGACCAGTTCGACTAGTGTTGTCAGTTTTGTGGCGGCGCAAATATGCACCAGCTTTGGCAGCAGCGATACCAATAGATTGGAGTCGGGCGAGGCAAACTGACAATGACCAATGAGTAAGTGCGCATTTAATTCACGGCTTTCGTCACCGGCAAAAAAACGGTTAGCTGCAGTTTTAACGGGGACTGAATCCGGCATGTTTAACGCAGGGGGTGGGCTGCTGCTGACAGTAAAATTATGCGCTTCTGGAACAAGAATAAAATCGCCAGCGGTTAAAGCAATCGGCTCATCGCCCTGTAATGTGAATTCGCAACGGCCATCTAACACAACACAATAAAAGGGGTTGCCGATTTCTTCGCGCCGAATGCGCCATGTGCCGGCGGCATGCAGCACCTTAGAAAAGTCGGCCTTCGGCTGTAATAGGTTCACAATACTCGAAAGAGGATCGCTCATATCAATACCATTGATAACGTAATTTGGATTTTTCATTATATATCGTTCAGGTTTGTTTCGGTAGAGTGAGTAGCTCAATCGCTAAAGGAACCTTTATGAATAATCTCGTTACGGAATCTAAAATGATTCCAGACTCTACTAGCCAACTGACTCAGTCGATAAGCCCAGTTAGGCTCGCAATTGAGGGGCGTGAAACGCTGCTTGAGCTTCGCATTACGATGCCATTGAGTGGCGATAACATTCCGATTATCTTGCTTTCGCATGGTCACGGGCCGTCGTCGTATTTACCTTCTAAAGATGGCTATGCGCCGCTGGTCAATTATTATGCCGAGCAGGGGTTTGCCGTTATTCAACCGACTCATGCCAGTTCAAGAGTTGGCGGTTTAGCTGAAAGCCATGCCGATGCGCCGTTATTTTTAAACGAAAGAGTGCGCGAAATAAAAACCATTTTGGACAACTTGGTGCACATTGAACGCGACATAAGTTCTGTTTCTGGTCGGCTCGATAAAGAACGCATCGCAATTGTTGGTCATTCCGCAGGTGCGATGACCGCCGCTATGCTCATGGGCATGTTGCTACCAGAAAACCAAAGCGCATTAGATGAGCGCATTAAAGTTGGCGTGCTGCTCGCGGCTGTTGGTAAAGGCGGCGATGATTTAATTCAATCTGCAAGAGAGCGATTCCCTCAGATTAATCCCGATTACGCATCAATGAAGATTCAAAATTTAGTTGTGTATGGCGACCAAGATTTGAGCCCTCACTTTACTCACAGAGGTGCCGACTGGCATGCAGATGCGTATCATCTTTGCCCCGCGAGCGATTATTTACTGACACTCATCGGCGGCAAACACGGGCTAGGTGGCATAGCGGGTTATGATGCCAAAGAAACAGACGATGAAGATCCCGACCGCCTCGCCATTACCCAAAAAATGACATCGGCTTATTTAAAGTCGGCGTTATATAAAGGTGATACTGCTTGGAAAGATGCCTGTGCAGCCTTGAGTACTTCTGCCAGCAAACACGCATATGTAGAGCGTAAGCACAGCGCCGAAAGTTAACAGTGTTTTAACGTTTTATTGGTGTAGAAACTAGAACAGGCAGAACAAGCGAAGCTTTTATCTGCCTGTATTTTTAACTGCTCTTAAAACGCTTTACATCTAACTCCATTTCTACGCAATCAATACCTTCACCAAATCCATTTGGTGTTGTTTTGGCTATAACAAAGCCCTTTGTGCTGTAGAAGTCCGACGTGTGTTGAGAGGTTTGTATTTTAACTTTTTCAACTCCAGCGATAAGCTTAATTTTAGACAGCCTAAAATCCGTCAATTTAGAGCCAAGACGCTGATTGTGGAACTCACGCAGTACCATTCCCCAAGTTAAAGATGCGTTTCCATTAACAATATTAAAACCACCACAAGCCAGAACCTTTTCATTCTGTCGGTAAACGTAATAGCAACTTTCGCTATCTATTGAATCTAGGTACTCGCAGAAATCCTTTCGCTCAGACGGGTCAAAATACTTCCCGACATTGCTATCAAAAACCTCTAAACACTGAGGCTTTAGTTCTTTATTGTATTGCTGAAAGCTCATGTATTTCCTTGCTTGTTATCACTAAGAACAGCGGTGGAAGGGCTGGCACATAATTGTGCAGCAGTTGGTTTGCTAGCCTTATGCTGTTGTTTGCTAGAGCGCTATACCCAAACTACCTGAAACTCTCTTGAACTCAGACAATGCAACTTTATCCACATTGATGCCAACTGGAGCTTCTGCTAATGAATACCAAGATATATCTTCGGCTTCAAATGGTTGAGCTTCACCCTCCCAGCTAGTTACAACATAGTAATGAATTAGCTGTAACTCACTGGTTGGATGATAAAGAGAACATAGGAAGTGGTACGTGATGGGTACGATACCTAACTCTTCTGAAAGCTCACGATATAGAGCCTGACTCTGTGTTTCATCGTTTTCGATATGGCCGCCGGGGATATTAATAGTCCCTGGATCAACCTCCCTCAACTCTGAGCGCTTCTCTAGAAGAATTTTCCCATCTGAAATAACTAAAAAAGAGACGCATTCATTTGGTTGCATCATATTTCCTGTAAGGTTTAACGCATTTAGTAGTTGCGCGGGATTTTTCGCGTCGCTTGCCTATGATTGTTAGTAGTCATAGTCCTGTCGCCAGAAAAAACTTATAACGATGGTTCTCTGTATTACGTAAGCTGAACCCTAACCGCTTATGCAAGGATACAGAAACGGCATTATTAATATGAACAGAACTTTTAAGTTCTTTTATATGTTGCGCAGGAATACACGATTTAAAATTTCTAATCAACCATATCAAAACACTGCCATTTCGATGATCAGGATGTACTTGTAGAGATACCACGTAACAACTGCCAAATTCATCAACCGAGTATTGCAGGTATCCAGCTAATTTCGGCCCAATATATCGTGTAATGATTTTTGATCCATCGCGAATTTCTTGTTTGAGTGCATTACTTCTCTTTTCTGGCGAGTAGGTTCCACCAGACTTTTCAATAATGTCACTCATATTAATTCTATCGAGCTCTACAATATCGCTTACTTTCAAATCAGCCATTTCTAAATGTCTACTAATGCCAAAATTTGTGGCGAGCATCAGCGAGTCCAACACCCACCGCGATACCGGTTGGCGGGACTACCGAGCATTGCCTTGTTACAAGCCGATGTCCGAGGATGACCAGGACATAAGTTCTTCCCAAACGGGGTCTAATTCCCAGTATTCAAACATTAAAGACTTAGCTTCCGACTCTGGAAGTTTTTCAACCTTCGACAAATAATGGTACATAAAAGCTGAGACTCGGAAATTCATAATGCAATGTACAAATATCTTTGTACCTTTAAGCGAAGACATTAAATTACAGAAAAATCGAACCTGTTCTTTTGTTGGTGAGTCAAAAGCGACCGGAATATGGACATATGTCAATCCTAATTCAGCAACAACTTTATTTTCTGTAGCGACTGCATGAGGGTGATCAAGCATGCCTATATTAATAACGTATTTATACCCAGCTTCAGCTATGTCCTTAAACTCAATTTCCTTAGGCTGACCAGCGGTAGCAATATCATTTGTAAGTTTAATAAAATTCTTAATAGAGTCCATCATATTCCTTGCTTGTAACGCCTAGCAAAGCTTTGCCAGTCCAATGTTGCTGTTTGTTCTGAGTAGACTTTATAATCATTGGTTTATTACCTTGAAACAAATAAACATCAATTCTGATTCATCTGGATAAAGTTTCCGAGCTATTCGCTTCAAAAGAAAAGTAAACGGAAGCCCTTCTGCTTTTGCATGAGATCGGTTGAGATTCTTAAGATTCACCTTCTCAATCCCCTTAATCTCCAAATTGCAGATGAACTCACCTTCTTCATGAGTTACAGCACAGAGTATTTGGCCCAACTTAAAAGTGCTCTCAGCTGTACTACGAATAGTGCCTGTCTTTCTTCCGGCGATTATTAAGGGAGCCAGTCTTCGAAAAAACTAATCTTCTCCATTTAAGTATCAGCCTTAATAAACTCATAACGTCAAACTTTGGGGTGAGTGACGAAGGGAAAAGCCCCTTGGCCCGTCGCGAAGCGATTTTTTGGCGAGGCAACTTGCAACAGTGCCTTGTTAATTGGCAGTTATGCTATATCGCTTTTTTGAAGCAAATTCTTTCACCCTCAGCATGCCCATAGTTTTCTACTCCAGTTATGTCATAGCCATTGGCGACTAACATCAGCAACATGGAACGAAAACGGTTCATAGACTTTACTACGATATTCTTAAATGAATGTTCGGCTGCTAATTTTTCTTGCAACTTAAGCAAGCCTTTCGCTACTCCTAATTTACGTTTACTAGGTACAACGCCACCCAACCAACTGTAGAAATCAGTGGTGTTAAGCGGGTATCCAATCTTAAATCCAACTATCTCGCCTTGGTGTTCACTTACCAGAACTATGGAACCTTTTATAACACGCTTTCTCATATCTTCGAGCGATAAATACTGGTCTAATTCTGGTACTTTTAAAAACACTTCAAAAGCTTCTTCAACAGTTCCGACTCTTTCCATTTTAAATCTCTAACGCTTACAGCAAGTGTGCCTATGGCGTCGCTTGCCTGTTTTTGTTATGCGCATTTTTCCTCAATGAACTGCAGAGTTTCCTGAATATTTGAATGCAATAGACTTTCAATACCCAGAGACCTCGCTGCCTCCACATTCTTAGGAGTATCATCAATGAATACACAATTATCCTTACTTACACCGAGTTTCTTTAGTGCAATGTGAAAATAGTTCAATGCTGGCTTTGCAATGCCTATTTCAGATGAGTTAATGACTTTATCAAACTCCCCCTCTAAACCAACGGAGTGAAGATCGTTATTAAGTCTGCTTGTAGCATTAGTCACTAAAACAAGTTGCCCGAAAGAAGGTTGGCTACGAATTTTGGTTAGAAAATCGTAGTCAATTTCAGCTTCCAAGGAGTACCATTTTTTTACTAACTCTTCCGCCACATTTTGTCCGTAATCTTTTGATAGATCAAAACAGACATTATCACACCATTCTTCGTGCGAAATCCTCCCCGTAATAGCCGGTAGTAAATGCCGTTCAGAAAAGGCGCACGGAAATAAAGGATTGCTTTCTAGACCCAGCGAAGCTGCGTAATTATCAAGCTCAGTACTCGACCAGTGACGTATTACACCGTCAAAATCGATCAATACCGTATTTCTCACTGAGGCCTCCCTGCGTATAACGTTAAGCGCTGGGGCGAGGAACGAGTCCCAAGCCCGTACTTGTTATGGCGCCACTACCCATTTTTCAGTATTGCCCGCAATTGTTCGATCACAGTTGCTGTATCAACTGCATCGACCTTATCTAACTTTTCACTTTCAGAAATTGTCTTAATATCATCTTCTTCGGCTTCTGACTCTGCCTTAGTAACATTTACTTCTAACTCTTTAAGTGCAACAGACAGCTTATTTGTAAAAAGAATCGACTTCTTGCCTACCCGGTCCCTAAACTCAGACTTTAGAGCATCATTGAGAAAGGCCTTGTCATTAAAGAAAGATCCAAAGTCTCCATCTCTAGAGACAATAATGAATTTCCCCTTTAATTCTGATGCGCAATGAATAAACCATTCCCAATTTAACGCGTCTCCGATAGATGTGTCATTGGTTTTTCTAGGCGGGTATCCCATTACAAACCTACGCCATGCAAGCCTTTTTATCTGATGGCGAATTTTCATGTCTCTTGTTAGAACATGTGTATTTGGACTTTGAAAGATTGTATCTAACGATTTATGAACAGGATCATATAACCCCGGATTCGAGATAATGTTCTCTATGCGTTTTTGGTGTTCTTTTTTGCGCTTTTCTAAATCACTTTTAGTTCGCTTTAATACGGAACTTAAAGAACTATCCTCCATTACAGCAGGAAGTCGAACATCGATATTTAATTTTGTCTCTTTCGAGTTATCGATAATCGCTCGTTGTCGGTTCTTCCGAAATTCCATTTCAACCTGATAAGTGCAAATTATGTGCTCTTTTACCGTTTCTAACTTACTCAGGAGCGACAACGATGATTCATTCTGTGACCTGTAGAAGTCCAAGAATATATTCGTGTCGATAAAAGCATATACGTTCAATGGTTTTTTCTTTGCCATGCTTCCCTCATTGATAAGCCATAACGCCCTGTTAAGGGGTGAGCAACGCAATACGGAAGCCGCTGCATTCCACCTTAATCACTAAAACCAACGCATAATAAAAATGCCACGCGTTGCGAATCCCTCTTGAACAGTTTGTTAGTTGCTTTCTTCTACGGGCACTTGCTCATTACTACTTTCGCGTTCTTTTGTTGGCTGAATAGCGTCACGATGGAAGCCTTGTGCTGATACAGCAAAAACCGCGAGACCACTTACGAAAATATAGATATCTATGCCTGAAATCATAGCCTTGGCTTCGGGGAAAAATACACCTGCAATCAAAAAGACACCGCATACGATACCACTTGCTTGAAACACGCTATTTATCATAACTGCATGATTAAACTCCGTACCAGTTTTCAAACAACGCCATAGATATAAAAAAACTAGAAGTAGTCCCAAGATAGCGGAAGGAATAAGCATTACTTTATCCACGGTTCCCTCCTTTTGGCTTATTATCGTTTGATGGTGTTTTTTTCTTTTCCGCTCGTTTGGAATCATTGACTGATTCACCAAGAGCAGCGCCAATTACACCACCAATAATTGCTCCAAAAGGTCCACCTAAAGATGCCCCCAATATTGCTCCACCAACAGCAGAACCTGTCGTTCTCGTATTATCTTCTTCAGATCTTTTATTAGACATAAAACCTCCATGTAATTTTGATAGTCGCCAAGCAACTAACGCCTCAATCAGCCGACGCGTTAGCGGTCGGCTGCATTGAATTGTTAGCTGGTTTGACTCTAGACTGCCTTTTTTTCGCTATATGGTAAAGCCCATCTTTATATGATTTACCCTGCCAAATGAATGAAATACATACAATCACTGATAGGATGATGGAAACCACATAGTACCAATTAATACCGGCGGATTTACTAAACTCGGGCAGCGAGTAAATAAGAAAGAAAATCCAGAGCAAGAACACATATATACTGATGAGAATATTAACCTTTGACACTGACACTTCCGCAGGCCCTGTAATGAAATTGGATGCGCGTTGACGCCTATTCATTTCATCATTTCGCTTCAACTCGATCTTGTAGAGAGGTCCAGTGATACTGTCCTCTAATATATCAACATGTTTTTCCCAGTTTTCCTGCCAATACTTACTTCCTTTATTTACACACACCCAACCAAATGAAAACACTATACCTATACAAGAGAGAAAGACTGAAAGATCCGTTCTTGAAGGTGAGGCAGAAGCTTGCACCGCTAAGAACGCAGCAAAGGTAGCCCCGATAAATGTCCAAAAATAGGTGGCCCTTTTCCAGTAAAGCTCGATTTCAAATTTACGAATATCGACAGCCTGATTAAATGCTTCTAACTCCTTTCCCTCGAATTCTTGAGTATATTCTTCTGGGGATAATGTTTTGGTTGTCGTATTCGTCATCTAACTCATATCTCTGATTTCTACTTACAGCTAACGGTTTCTTATATCGCTTAAGCGGCATTGTATGGGAGCGGCTTTTTACGGTTGCTGACATCGACTGACTCCGCTGAATAGCCCTAATATGCTATCTCTTAGGTTAGCCTGTCAATTTGAAACGGCAGAAAAAGCCGCGTGCGCGGTTATTTCCTTGTTTTTACCACGCCGCTAGGCCTTTAAACATCAGAGGGTTGTTTTGGTAGGCTGATTAAATAGCACATAAAAATATACCGCTTGCCATGTTTTACCGCGCAAGCGGCATTGTATGGGTATTTGCGGGGTTTTACCGCGTGGTTGAAGCTTTCAATGTTTTTAAAGCAGCGCAGGGTTTCTTGAGGCTATAGATAAATAGGCATCGTGAGCGGATTGCTAAACGTTTGAATGATGGGTTAAGCCGATCAGCCTCATGGGTTTAGCTTAGGCTTAATTAGAATGTAAGTAGCTTGCTTAGGTAATGGCTTTGCAGTGTTAAAAGTACAGCGTTTCTAATCTGTTTGATAAAGCCGCCTTGCTTGGCGGCTTAATTACTGGCCTAAAACTTACGGTTAAGCGCCTCCTGGCTCGCCGGTAAACTCAACAAGAATATCTTCGTCAGTTAACATGGTTTGGCAGGCTAAACGATAGGTGGGTGGTAGGTCATGAACGGATGCGTTTTCTTCTTCTTTCGGGGTTATTTTCCCTAAGGACTTCAAGGCCATGCGTTCCTTATCTGTTAGCATAACGCCTTTAATGCGATCGCCATCTAAGTGAGTGACCTTTACTAAGCAGCTGCCGCATTCACCATCTTCACATTCATGCGGAACGGGTACGTTGTGTTTTTTAATAACACCTAAAAGTGCTTTTCGATCACCTGTGGTTGCTTCTACTTTGAGGTTTTTCTTCATGATCGGGGATGTAAAATAAACTGTCGCCATGGATAATCTCCTTCTGGCATTGAAGTTGTTATTCCGGTCCCCGAAAATGAATATAGCAGAGTATCTGTCTGTGAGTCTTTATAAAATTTAAATAAAAATATCTAATTTAATTTTCTAAATTTTTTTCACTTAGAATATATTTTTTAAGAAATAGGGTAGTGATAATTATTGTCATTCCTATTTTTATTTCTGTCTTATTGTATGTTTTTTAAGTTGATTTATAACGGCTAATGACAGTTGCCATATCGCCGCTATGTGAACACTTAGGCAGGTCTGTTCATTTTTACTAGGGGTGAACAACAAAGGCGAGTTTATTGCCATCTGGGTCACGAATGTAGGCGGCGTAAAAGCCTTCGTCGTATTCAGGCCGGTAACCCGGTTTACCTTCGCAGCTGCCGCCCAGTTCCATTGCTATACGGTAGAGTTTATCGACAACGGTTGGGTTGCTGATTTCAAATGCGGTCATCACGCCGTTGCCAACGCTGTAGGCTTTTTTATCGAACGGGTAGCCGACAAAAAAACGCGGTAAGTCTGGGTTGTCTTTTTTACCAAACGAAGCCGATGAGTCATCGCGCCAGCAAAGTTCCATCTCCATTTCAGCAAAAATCGCGCTATAAAATTTCAACGCTAATTCTAAATTCTGTGTGCCAACCATGGTGTAAGCGATCATAAAAGGTGCTCCGGTTTATTGGTCTGTGCGAGGAATATTTACACAGCTTGGGTTGTTGTTAATTAATACTTAAAGCGTTTCGCCGTTTACGATAGACCAATGGTGCGGCATTAATTCACGAATGGTTTTAAAGATCAGTTTGTTTTCTTTGTTGCTGACGGCAGCTTTGACATCGCCACCCCAAAAACTGAGCCGCTCTTGGCAGATGCCGCAGGGCGAAAGAATGATAATTTCGCCGTCTTCTTGTTCTCTGTAAATGCAAAGGGAATGAGTCACTGCTTCGTCAATTTTAAAGGCTTCTAAATAAGCGCCCAGTTCAATGCAAACATTGAGGCTGTCGTTTTTAACGTCTGGCGGTACGCTGGTGAGTATTTTACCGGATTCGGTACGAATGGCCGCGGTAAAGCCTTCACCGCTTGGGTAGCGTTTATCCATTAATTCAAGCGCAGAGTCGTACAGCTGTTGTTCGATATTCATGGTTTGCCTCAGAGTGCATTTATTTTTTGGCGATTAAATCGATGGTATCGCAGGGGATAAATGGCGTAAAGCAAGGGGGAGTGCGGTGAGACACCGCCTGATACGGCGATAGATTGGCTATATAAGTGGAATTTAAAACGAAAACTAAGTGGTATCCCGTAGGGGACTCGAACTTTGATAGCCGCCGTCTCAACAAACGTCTAACTACCTGCGTTGCTTCTGCTGCGTTAAAACTCAGCTCACAATACTCATTTATAAACATAAACTCCGTCTGTTCGCTTCGTTTTGCCTTGCATTAGCGGCCTCGGAAACGTTAGTCGAATTGTTGAGTATCTGGAATTGATTAGATGGTAGAGAGACTTTCTAAATAAAGAGTGCGGTGAGACACCGGCTTTTCTTAGGCGAGAATGAGAAGAGGTTAAATTTAAAACGAAAACTAAGTGGTATCCCGTAGGGGACTCGAACCCCTGTTACCGCCGTGAAAGGGCGGTGTCCTAGGCCACTAGACGAACGGGACACTTAGGTTGCTCGAAAAGAGCGGGGCGCATAGTACCATCGCGTTTTGGTTATGCAACCCTTTTCTTTCTCTCACATTAAATAGCGGGCCGTTTTAGCGGAAGGTGATTTCAATACGGCGATTGAGGTTCCATGCTTCTGAGTTGTAGTCGGTGCGCACAGGGTCGGTGGCGGATTTACCAATGACGGAAATCTGTTTTGGGTTAATACCAGAGTCGATTAGATGCTGGGCAACTTTACTGGCGCGTGCCGCGCTGAGCTCGATGTTGGTTGGGTAAAGGTTTTTTAACTCAGAGACAATGGCGCGCGAGTCGGCGTGGCCGATGACGCTGATTTCGGCTTGTGGGAACGCCATTAAGGTTTTGCCGATAGGTGCCAATAGCTGGTCGGCGTCGTCACGCAAGGTAACGGTGTTTTTTTCAAATAGATCGCCCAGTGTTAATTCGATGACGCCGTGGCCTTCGCTGGTTTGGCGGAATAGGCTGTTCGGGTAGCGTTGTTCTAAACGTGCTGAGAGGTTTTGCAGTACTTCTTGATAGGCCAGCTGTACATCTTGGTTTAAGCCAAGCACTCCGGCGCGCATTAGGCGTTGTTGGTTGGCGATGGTTTTTTTCGCTTCGGTGAGTTCTTTTTGCTGGGCTTTGAAACGGCCTTCTAACGCAATGCGTTGTTGTTCTACAAGACTGAGTTGCCGCTGTGTTTGGTTGGCGGTTTCTTGGCTGTTTTGGTAAGCCTGCGTCAGGCTGGCGAGCTGTTGTTGCATTTCGATAGTAACGTCGATCAGCTCTTGCTGTTGCGCTTTAACGGCGTCTAGTTTCGAGGTGTCGCCCGTGCCGGTCAGTGCATTTGGGTTGCCTTTCACTAGCAGGATATTGGCGATCACTGAGATGGTCAGTATCACGATAAAAATAGTTTTGGTCGAGGTGTGAATAGAACGGCTCACGCTGCAATCCCTTATGTCTGTTTTTGTTTCTGCGACTGTATCTTGCTTTCTCTATGTCTATGACTGCGTCTTGGTTTTTACGACTGCGTCTTTTTCTAAGATAGAGTCTTTGTTATCGGTCTTTGTTCGGCTATCTGTATCTGTTTTTAACGGTACTGGCTTGTTTAACGGTACTGCTATTAATTACTGAGGCTGATCAAAGTATATGTGCTTGAGGATAGCAAACAACAGTATCGATAAATGCCGATTAGTTGGTTTTTTGAACGCCGATTTAATTCTTTCTGGCTGTTGGCCCGATCCTTGCGATACACACTATAACGATATTATTTTGACAGAATGTTGACGTATGGCTTTCATTGACAATTTCCGTAACGCAAGTGCACAACTTAGAAATGTAGACGGCCAAGCCGTGCTTAAAGGCACCGGTGAAGGTGCAAAGGCGGCCAGCCAGAAGCTGATGGGCGTGCCTATTTTGCTGCTGCTGCTGTTGGGTTTAATGACTCTGCCAGTACCTACGTTGCTGTTGGACTCCTTCTTTACCTTTAACATTGCGCTATCCATCGTGGTTTTGCTGGTTTCTATTTATGTGTTGAGACCGCTCGATTTCGCCGTGTTCCCAAGTATTTTGCTGGTTGCGACGCTGATGCGTTTGTCGCTCAATGTTGCCTCGACCCGAGTGGTGCTGATGTATGGCCACGAAGGTGGCGATGCTGCCGGTAAGGTGATTGAGTCGTTCGGTGAAGTGTTGATTGGCGGTAACTATGCGGTTGGTCTTGTGGTCTTCGCGATCTTGATGATCATTAACTTTGTGGTTGTCACCAAAGGTGCTGGTCGAGTCTCTGAAGTTAGTGCTCGCTTCACCTTGGATGCAATGCCGGGTAAGCAGATGGCGATTGATGCCGACTTAAATGCCGGTTTGATCGATGCCGAAACTGCCAAGCTACGTCGTTCAGAAATTGCTCAAGAAGCCGACTTTTACGGCTCTATGGACGGTGCGTCAAAATTTGTACGCGGTGATGCAGTCGCCGGTATTTTGATTTTGGCAATTAACATTGTCGGTGGTTTGTTGATCGGCATGATGCAGCATAATTTGGAATTTGCTGACGCCGTTCAAAAATATGCGCTATTAACCATTGGTGATGGTTTGGTGGCGCAGATCCCATCGTTGTTGTTGTCGGTTGCGGCCGCCATTATGGTGACGCGTAACTCATCGAGTGGCGAAATGGGTGAGCAGATTATCAACCAGATGTTCTCCACGCCTCGCGCCTTGGCGATTACCAGTTTTGTGCTCTTTATCATGGGCATTATTCCGGGCATGCCGCACTTTGTGTTTTTGTCTCTAGCTGCTGCTACCGGCTTTGGCGCACTGTTTATTATTATGAGAGATCGTCACGATGCGGGCGAACCTATGCTGCCGATGAAGTCGGCTGCTACAGACGTTAGCTCTGGCCCTGCCAAGCGTGGTGAAAAGGGTGCTAAGCCCGATGGCCCGCCAGCTCGTGTTGAACAACCGACCGAAACCAAAGAGCTAAGCTGGGATGATGTTCAGCCAGTCGACATGATCGGCCTTGAAGTGGGTTATCGATTGATCCCGCTGGTTGATCGTTCTCAAGGCGGCCAGCTGCTCGGCCGTATTAAAGGCATTCGTAAAAAGCTTTCGCAAGACCAAGGTTTTCTTATTCCTTCTATTCATATTCGCGATAACTTGGATTTGATGCCGAACGGCTACCAATTGACGTTAATGGGCGTCGGCGTTGCTGAAGGAGAAGTCTATACCGACAGAGAGTTGGCGATTAACCCAGGTCAGGTATTTGGCCCGTTGGATGGCATTAAAACGGTTGATCCTGCATTTGGTCTGGAGGCTGTTTGGATCAGCGCGACCGACAAAGATAAGGCGCAGACTTTGGGCTATACCGTTGTCGATACCAGTACTGTGGTTGCAACGCACGTTAACCATGTCTTGGCGCAACACGCCTATGAACTGCTCGGCCATGAAGAAGTGCAGCAAATGCTCGATTTGTTGAGCAAGCATTCACCTAAGTTAGCTGAAGAGTTAGTGCCCAATACTTTGACGCTCAGTCAGCTATTAAAAGTATTACAGAATTTATTGATCGAAGAAGTGCCCATTAAAGACATGCGTTCGATTGCAGAGTCGATCACCAATATTCAGCCAAAAACACAAGATATTGGGGTTTTGACCAATGCAGCACGCATGGGATTGTCTCGTATGATTGTTCAGCGCATCGTTGGCAACGAAAAAGAGATCCCTGTTGTGACATTAGATCGAAGCTTGGAACAGTTGTTGCACAAGACTGTACAACAGGCCGGAGCTGATGGAAATCTTGACAGTGTGGCGTTGGAACCTGGTATGGCCGAGCGTTTGCAGCAATCGTTAGCTGAGATGGTGCAAAAGCTCGACGCCGAAGGTAAGCCCGCCATTTTATTAGTACCGGCGCAATTAAGAATGTTGCTGGCACGTTTTGTCAGACACGGTGTACAAAATTTGAAAGTGCTGAGTTTCCAAGAGATTCCAGACAACAAGCACATAACCATTGTCGCCAGCGTAGGCGGCCAATGAGGAGCTACTCATGAAAATTAAACGATTTACTGCAGGAAGCATGCAGGCGGGTTTGAAAACCATTAGCGAAACGCTAGGCCCAGACGCGGTGATTTTATCGAATCGCCGATTGGCCAATGGTTTAGAAATTGTCGCCGGCGTTGAAGAGATCGATTATGAGCGCTATCTGGAATCTAAGCCTGCTGAGCAAGCCGACGCTGCTCAAGCAACGGACATCATTAAGGCAGATGCGGCACTGGCCGGTCAGCCGTTAGATGGCGATACCATGAAGCATTTGTTCGAAGCGATGGCCGACAAAAACAGCCAGATTTTTGCGCCGCATCAGGGAGCTTCACAGCAAGCCGATACGGTAAGTCGCCAAGAGCGAGTAGAGCCTTCGTTTGAGCGTTCAAAACCAGCATCACGTTCTAACGTGGTTGCTCACCGAGCGCCACAAAAGGTTGAGTTCGATGCCGACTATCAGCCTAATGGCGCTCAGCCAGATTATGCCGAATACGAAGACTATTTAGAGCCAGAACCGGAACAAGGTTTGGTGTCGTCTGATATCAGCTTGCTTCGTCAGGAAATTGACGGCTTAAAGGGTATGTTAAAAGCCCAAGCTGAGCAGCTTGAAGATCCAGCAGGGCCAACACAGTTTTCGCCTCAGTATGAGCGCTTAGAGTCTCGCTTGTCGGCATTGGGCTTTAGCTCGCGCCTGACTAAGCGTTTATTATCGCAATTCGATAAAGAAGAGCCGATCGAAACAAACTGGCGCAAAACGCTATTTCGTTTGTCTTCGTCTATTTCAACACCGCTTTATGAACCAATGGCTAACGGCGGTGTGTTTGCATTGACCGGCCCAACGGGGGCGGGTAAATCGACTACCATTGCTAAGCTTGCGGCATTAGCAGTACGCGATCATGGCATCGATTCGGTGGCGTTAATTTCGTTAGATTGGCATCAGGTTGGTGGTCAAGAAATCTTAAGCTCAGTGTCTGAAATTTTAGGTATTGAGTTCCATGCGTTATCAGAAAAAGATTCGTTGTCTGAAGCGTTGGTGAAACTAAGCGGTAAGCGTTTGGTGTTGATCGACACCAGTGGTAGCCGAGTCGCGGTTAATCATTGGAACAAGCTGATGAAAAAGCCAAGCTTGAGCAATCGTATTCGTAAGCTCTTGGTGTTGCCTTCAAATATGAATCAGGGTTCGGTGAATCAGTTTGTTGATTTACACGAACAAAAAGATTTTGCAGCGGTTATCTTGTCTAAGCTGGATGAGTCGATGAGTTTTGGTAGTGTTATTGAGCCAGTACTAAAGTATGGCTGGCCGGTATGGTTTTGCACTACCGGGCAAAATATTCCCAAAGATATAGAGAAGGCAGACTCGAAAGCGTTGATTGGTTACCTCGTCGAGGCGCTTAAAAAAGACGCCGCACCACTAGCAACGGCGGGTTAATCCGGTTGCGTTGGCAGGTAGTTGATCAAAAAATATCATTGGTTTTTTCACCAATGTTAAAATATATTGAGAATTCACTCAGAACAGCATGGCATTGAGACCGAGCAATCTGCATTTTTTAAGTGCTGATCTATACTGAGTGATATTGAGGATATAGGTAATTCATGAGTAGTTTGAACCCAGTACAGGTTGTAGCTGTCACAGGTGGTAAAGGCGGCGTTGGTAAAAGCAACGTCTCTGTGAATCTCGCCATTTCTCTTGCCGAACTTGGTAAGCGAGTTGTTATTCTGGATGCCGACTTAGGTTTAGCAAATTTAGATATATTGCTTGGGCTATCAGTTAATAAAAACTTAGGCGATGTGCTCAACGGTGATGCTGAGCTTGCTGATATTATGGTTGAAGGCCCATTGGGTATTAAGATCATTCCGGCGTCGTCTGGTACGCAGCAGATGGCAAACCTAGGCGAAATCGAGCATGCGGGCATTATTGCGGCCTTTAGTGAGCTAGCGGATTCTATCGATGTATTAATTGTCGATACGGCTGCTGGCATCTCGAAAACCGTGACCAGCTTTGTTCGAGCCTCTCAAGAAGCCATCGTCGTTGTTACCGATGAGCCGACCTCGATTACCGATGCCTATGCCTTAATAAAAGTATTGAACCGAGACTGTCGTATGGATCGTTTCCGTATGGTCTCTAATATGGTTCGCTCAGCCAAAGATGGTCAGCTATTGTTTGAAAAGCTGGCCAAGGTAACTGATCGTTTTTTAGATGTATCTCTACAGTATGGTGGTTCCATTCCGATGGACGAGGCGGTGCGCAAATCTGTGCAGCGTCAAAAAGCGGTTCTTGAGGCGTATCCACGCTCAGAGGCGGCTGCTGCTTATCGAGCTTTAGGCCGAAAGGTTGTGACTTGGCCGTTGCCAACCACACCGAAAGGTAATCTGGAGTTCTTTGTAGAGCGACTCATTCAAGGAGCAGGAGCGGCCTGATCATGTCTGCACAGATATATGGTATGTATGAAACTGAAGCTAAAACGAAAGTAGATTACCAGCAGCTCGTCGAACAGTATGGCGTTCTCGTTAAGAGGATTGCACATCACCTGTTAGCTAGGCTGCCAGAGAGTGTTCAGCTGGACGACTTGATTCAATCCGGCATGATTGGCCTGTTTGAAGCGGCGACCAATTACGATCATTCAAAGGGCGCGAGTTTTGAAACCTACGCTGGTATTCGAATTCGAGGCTCGATGTTGGATGAAATTCGCAAAGGCGATTGGATTCCACGCAGTGTGCATCGCAATTCGCGGCGTATCTCTGATGCTATTCATACCATTGAAATGCGCGAAGGCCGTGACGCTACAGACCAAGAGGTCGCCGATGAGCTTGAGGTTAGCCTGCCAGAATATTACGGCCTGCTAAAAGATACTCAGGGCTCTCGGCTGTTTAGCTTTGAAGAGCTAATAGAAAACAGTCACTCAGATACCTACGATACTACCCACCCCGATATTACTGATGAGGCTGCACCTCATTCAGGTCATCAAAATACACAGATGAACGTTCAGTTGGTCGATGCCATGAAGGCTCTGCCAGAGCGTGAACAGCTTGTCTTGTCGTTGTATTATGATGAAGAGCTGAATTTAAAAGAAATTGGTGCAGTATTAGATGTCAGTGAATCGAGAGTCAGTCAGATACATTCTCAAGCGACTTTGCGGTTGCGAGCAAAAATGCGCGACTGGGCATAATATCGCTGCAAAATTTTCTTTTTTACTCATTATTGTAAACTTCTCATTAAATTAGCCGATATAGGTAGCACCTGTATCCGCTGATTAATGGTAACCTTTGTTCGCGATTTCTTTTCCTCGCGTTCTTGTTAAAGAAATACGGGGAAATGAATGATTTAGTGGATAGCACCGTAGCACGGTCTATTATGAAGAGTGGAGTGGTTGTCCGGATAAGGCTATAGGAGGTCATCTTGGATAAAAATATGAAAATTCTAGTTGTCGACGACTTTTCAACGATGCGTCGTATTGTTAAAAATTTGTTACGTGACCTAGGGTTTACGAATACACAGGAAGCAGACGACGGCGCCACGGCTTGGCCGATGTTGCAAAGCGGCGATTTTGACTTCGTTGTGACGGATTGGAACATGCCAGGCATGACAGGTATTGAGCTATTGGGCCACATCCGTGCGGATGAGCGTCTTAAAAGCATGCCTGTTTTGATGGTGACTGCAGAGGCAAAACGCGATCAGATTGTGGCTGCAGCTCAGGCTGGGGTTAATGGTTACGTTGTTAAGCCATTTACTGCCGCCGCGCTAAAAGAAAAAATTGAAAAGATATTCGAGCGTGTTGACGGCTAGCTTGACGGAATTACGGGGGACGTTATGAGTGAGCTCGCTCAAGTCTCGAATGAGTTTGTAGACCTGTTGAAAGATCAGGCTGCAATCTTATTGGAGCATGTAGAAGGCGGCAATATAGAAGCTGCAGTTACAGTATTAAGCAAGTTACAGCAAGCCCGTACTCCGGAAATCGCTAACGATGATGACTTGATGGAATTGCTGCGTAGTAAGGCTATGGATCTATACAGCAATATTTCCAATGGTGAATTTAAAGAAGCCATGGAAAACCTGCAGCAAATGCAAGATGTCAGGGATAAAGGTCTCTATCAAGAAGTCGGCAGACTCACTCGTGCGCTGCACAGTGCTATTACAAATTTCCAAATAGATGCTGCCTCAGAGGAAGCCACTTCGGAAATTACCGACGCGACTGATCGCTTAGGTTATGTCGTTGAGCTAACCGATAAGGCGGCGAATAAAACCCTAGACTTAGTCGAAGAAAGCCTCCCCATTGCTGATGCTGTTCAACAGGAAGCAGAAGAGCTTCAGGGTCAATGGCAGCGGCTTGTTCAGCGTGAAATGACACCCGATGAATTTCGTGTGCTCTATTGGCGCTTGGATGAATATTTTAAAAAATTAACCACTGACAGTCGCCAGTTGTCGTCTAACATGACAGAAATACTGATGGCTCAAGACTTCCAAGATCTGACTGGACAGGTCATTAACAAGGTAACGTCGTTGGTTAAAGAGGTCGAGGCAAGTCTTGTTGATCTTGTTTATATGGCCAGCCAAGTTGAAGCGATCACCGGTATCGTAACAAAAGGTGAAGGTTTGCCAGACGCTGCCGATATGGATATGAAAGGTCATGGCCCGCAACTGGATAAAGACAAAGAAGATGTGGTTGCCAACCAAGACGATGTAGACGATCTATTATCAAGTTTAGGTTTTTAAAGGACATAGGATATGGGCTTCGAAGCAGATGATGAAATCCTTCAGGACTTTCTCGTTGAGGCGGGTGAGATTCTTGAGCAGTTATCAGAACAGCTGGTAACCCTTGAGAATACGCCAGACGATAAAGATCTGTTGAATGCGATATTCAGGGGCTTTCATACTGTTAAAGGTGGTGCTGGGTTCTTACAGCTGACAGAGTTGGTTGATTGCTGTCATGTTGCGGAGAATGTGTTTGATACCTTACGTAATGGTCTTAGATCAGTAGATGCTGATCTAATGGATTATGTATTAAGTGCATTGGATTCGGTAAATGGCATGTTCTCTCAAGTGCAAAATGGTGAGGCACTGACCCCTGCCGAGCCTGAACTGCTTGAAAAGCTGCATCACTACGCTAAGCCAGAATCCGAAACCGGTACTACGCCACCACCGGCGCCTGAGCCTACTCAAGCTGCTGCGCCAGAACCAGAGCAGGCGGAGCCAGAGCAACCAGCGGCAGAAACCTCAGTAGAAGCGGGCCAGCCTGGTGAAGATATTACTGATACTGAGTTTGAGCAGTTATTAAACGCCATTACTCCAGACGGTAGTGCAAACAGCGCTGAACCATCTGTTGGTAGCGATTCTGATGATGAAATTACCGATGATGAGTTTGAAGCCTTGCTCGATCAGTTGCATGGCAAAGGTAAGATGTCACAAAACCCATCAGAGCCTGAGGCAGTAAAAGAGCAAATGGGTGAGCCCGTTGCATCGACGCCGGCACCGGAGTCTGCACCAGCGAAAGAAAAAACCAGCAGTGATGAAATTACTGAAGACGAATTTGAAGCCTTATTAGACGAATTACACGGTAAAGGTAAATTTGGTGCTGACGCTGCACCTACGCCAGCGCCTACTAATAACGCACCGGCTGCGCCTGCTCCGGCAGCAAAACCTGCGGCACCCGCAGCGCCAGCCAAACCCGCCGCACCAGCAGCAGCTTCTAAGCCAGCGGATGCTAAACCGAGTGCGCCAGCGCCAGCTAAAGCCGCCGCAAAAGCACCAGCGCCATCCAGTCAAGATACAACGGTGCGTGTTGATACGCAGCGCCTTGACGACATTATGAATATGGTCGGCGAGCTTGTCTTAGTGCGTAACCGTTTGGTGCGCTTGGGCGGTGAGCTAGAAAACGAAACGCTGCAAAAAGCAGTTGCGAACCTCAATGTGGTGACGGCTGATCTGCAAACTTCGGTGATGAAAACCCGAATGCAGCCGATCAAGAAGGTGTTTGGTCGATTCCCTCGTGTTGTTCGAGATCTAGCGCGTAACCTGAAAAAAGAAATTAACTTAGAGTTGGTTGGTGAAGAAACCGACTTAGATAAAAACCTAGTGGATGCCTTGGCCGATCCGCTTGTCCACCTTGTGAGAAACTCGGTTGACCACGGTGTTGAGCTACCTGAAATCCGTGAAGAGAAAGGCAAGCCGCGCACCGGTAAAATTGTTCTTTCTGCAGCCCAAGAGGGTGATCACATCCTATTGACCATCAAAGATGATGGCGGTGGTATGGATCCGGATAAACTTCGAGCCATTGCTGTTAAACGTGGCGTTATGGATCAGGATGCGGCAGATCGACTATCGAACTCAGAATGTTTTAACTTAATTTTTGCTCCAGGCTTTAGTACTAAAGATGTGATTTCTGACGTCTCTGGTCGAGGCGTGGGTATGGATGTTGTTAAAACCAAGATTTCACAGTTGAACGGCACCATCGATATCGACTCGGTGATGAATGTCGGTACCACAATCAGTATTAAAGTGCCGTTAACGTTGGCGATTATGCCAACGCTTATGGTGATGTTGGAAGATCAAGCCTTCGCGCTGCCGTTGGTCAGTGTGAATGAAATTTTCCATTTGGATTTGTCGCAAACCAATGTGGTTGATAATCAGGAAGTTGTGTTGGTTCGTGGTAAGCCAATCCCTCTGTATTACTTGAAGCGCTGGTTAATTAATGATCAAGCCTATGCCAATGTTGAAAATATAGAGGGTCACGTTGTTGTTGTTTCTGTGGGTACTCAAAGTGTGGGCTTTGTGGTTGATCAATTAGTTGGTCAAGAAGAGGTAGTTATTAAGCCACTTGGTGAAATGCTTCAAGGAACGGATGGTATGGCAGGTGCTACTATTACTGGTGATGGCCGTATTGCTTTGATTCTTGATATTCCAAGCCTATTAAAAGCACACGTAAAAAAATAATAGTAAATAAAGAGGTACGCACATGTCGATTAAGGTTTTAATCGTCGATGATTCATCTTTCTTTCGCCAGCAAATTAAAACCATAATCAACTCCGATGCGAGACTTCGAGTTGTTGGTGAAGCTGCAAATGGGCGAGAGGCAATTGAAAAGGCTGAAAAGCTTAAGCCAGATGTAATCACAATGGATTACGAAATGCCGATGATGGATGGCATCACCGCAGTTCGTGAAATCATGAAGCAGCATCCCACCCCGATTTTGATGTTTTCTTCGCTAACACTACAAGGCGCGCGAGTAACGCTCGATGCATTAGATGCTGGTGCAGTTGATTTCCTGCCTAAAAGTTATGAGCGAGTTTCGGGTAATACCGATTCGTTAAAGAAAGTTTTAATTGAAAAGCTGATTACCATTGCTAAACCATCAACGGCATCTCGTTCTGGTTTAACAACATCCACTACGCCGCCGCCAAGTCGTCCTAGCAGCAGTGCTAAAAAGTATCCGCAGCGTTTTGAATTAGTGATGATTGGTACCTCAACTGGCGGTCCTGTGGCATTACAAAAGGTACTTACGCAGCTGCCTGCTAATTTCCCAACACCTATTTTGCTAATTCAACATATGCCAGGCTCTTTCACTGGCGCTTTTGCAGCTCGCTTGGATAGTCAGTGCCAAATTAATGTCAAAGAAGCGGAAGATGGCGATACTATTCAGCCTGGAACCGCTTATTTGGCACCCGGTGGCATGCAAATGATGCTGACTGCGAAAAATAAGTTGAAGGTATTGGAAGGCGATGCGCGACTAAACTATAAGCCTTCGGTTGACCTAACCTTTGGCAGTGCCACCAAATACTATGGCAAAAACGTACTTGCCATTGTTATGACGGGCATGGGAGCTGACGGTCGCGAAGGCGCTCGTTTGTTAAAGCAGTCTAATAATGTTATTTGGGCTCAAGAAGGCAGTACTTGCGTTATTGATGGCATGCCATCTGCAATAGTTAAAGCAGACTTAGCAGATGAAGTCGTTCCGCTACAAGATATACCGCAACGTATGGTCACCGTGGTGTCCTAGTGGCAACTTTTAGCCGGAACGTTAGTGATGCTAGCCGTAAGGCTGGCTGATCCATCTGCAATATCTGATTGATGTATTTTTGACGTATTGCAGAACAAGGACATTTAATGATCGCAATTTTCGGATTGCTTTTAGCCTGGCTGGCGTTATATGGCAGCCTTATGCTAGAAGGCCATTCATTAGCTGTATTGTCCGACTCCAACGCCGCCTTGTTCGTTCTCGGTGGCTGTGTCGCCAGTGGTTTGATCCATTTTAGATTGACCACGTGGCAACTCGTTTGGCGTCTCTTCCCAGCAATTTTTTGGTTCCAAGATCGAAACCAAAAGGTTGTTGCACAGCAGTTGGTAGAGTGGGCTCAACAGGTTCGCCGTGATGGTTATGTCAGTTTGGATGCGCAATCTAGCCAGCAGACGGACGAATTCCTTCGCTTTGGCCTACAGTTGGTCGCCGACGGTGTTCAGCCTCATAGCCTAAAGCAAAGTTTGAACGCTCGTATTCAATCCCGAGAAGCGCAATGGCTTTTGGTCGCCAGTTTCTTTGACGCATTGGCCTATTACGCAATCTGTATTGGCGTGCTGGGCTCGTTGATTGATGGTGCTTTTTATCTGGATACTTCATTAAGCCAAGGTTGGCAGAGTTTGCACTCGCTAATCACTGTATTCACGCCTGTTATTTATGGCATTGCACTGTCTACGGTATTTCTAAAACCTGTTGCGGGTAAATTTCGTTCAGAGTCTCTTATTCATCGCCAGTTTGAAAGTATGGTGTTGGATGGGTTTGTCGCGATTGCAGAAGGCGAAAGCCCGATAGTGATGCAGCGCAGGTTAGATGAGTATTAAGTTATTGGTTCTGGTTTAAGTTATTGATAATTAAAGTTTTTTAGTCAAAATGGCTGCAAACTGAGTAAGTTTGCATATTTAGTTACATATTTTTTTGTAGCTGCCGATATTATCAATGTAACGGCAGTTTTATGCGCTTGTGCATTGTCGATTGATGGTCTCGTTGTTGTGAAAATAGAGATTAATAAACTGAATAACCACTTAGTGCATTTTATTGATGGGCAGATCGGTAAGAGTCGTTCTGTATCTAAAAAGAAGTCTCGAGTTAATGGGTGTGGTATGAGAATTTGGTCTGTAGCAAATCAAAAGGGCGGGGTCGGTAAAACAACCTCGACTGTTTCGATTGGCGCGCTTCTCGCGGAGCAGGGCTATCGCGTTCTTTTGTTTGATCTTGATCCACAAGGGTCGCTAACGAGTTATTTTGGTTTAGATCCTGATGAAGTATCTCCCAGCGCTTACGATCTGTTTATGCATCAAGGCAATATCAAAGCCGACTTAGTCAAGCCTATCTTGGTTGATACGCCGGTTGAGGGGATGAAAATAATTCCAGCCTCTACTGCTTTGGCAACCTTAGAAAGAAATGCCAGTAAACAGGATGGTCGAGGCTTGGTGGTTTCTAAAACCTTGGCTAGCCTGTGGGATGACTTTGATTTTGCCATTATTGATACGCCACCGTTGCTGGGTGTTCTGTTAATTAATTCATTGGCGGCCTGTCAGAAATTATTAGTGCCGGTACAAACTGAATTCCTAGCAATAAAGGGTTTAGAAAGAATGGTAAACACCATTCAGATGGTGATGAAATCGCAGCGCCGAGAAATGGACTACATGGTTATTCCGACGATGTTTGACCGCCGAACTCAAGCGTCAGTGAAAAGTTTGCATACATTACGCGAGCAGCATGCCGGCAATATTTGGCAGTCTGCTATTCCTGTCGATACTAAATTACGCGATGCCAGCCGATTAGGTAAAGCGATTAGCCAGCTAGATCCAGACTCTCGCAGTGCCAGAGCCTATACTCAATTGGTTAAGAATTTAATGGAAACATCGAACTGAGCATACGACGCCCGGTTAGTTGAATACGAAAACGGAACAAACATAAAGACTTGAGCCTCTCATGAGATGGAACATTGAGAGTGGTTGAATTCAAAAGTAAGACGCTGTTATGAACAGAGATAAGCTCACACCAGATACAGAAGTACTGACACAAACCGCAGGCAGTCGCCTGGCGGTGATGTCGTATTTGGATGACATGCTACATGAAGCGACGACCCAGGCAGAAGAAGAGGAATGGGTTGACGATTCTATACTGGCGTTGACGATTGTTAAGCCGGAGTCGGCGCCTGTGGCGCAGCCAGAAACAGTCGAGCAGGTCGAAGAGCCCGCTGTGCAAGCTGATCAGGAACCTGTGGAAGAGCTAAGCGCACAGGCTTTCGAAGCATTACACGAGCCTGAAGAACTTGTTGCTGAGCTAGAACCTGAAACATTTGTAGCACCAGAGCCAGTTGAGCCTGAAGTCGAATTACAGGCAGAGCCAGAGCAGTCAATTGAAGAGTCGCATGTCGCTGAATTTGACATGGCCCCTGAACCGGAGTCGGAAGCTGCATTAGAAGCAGAACCACAGGCTGTCGAAGCTGAACTAGCAGAGCAAGATCTGTCAGATGAGTGGTTGTTAGACCCTGAAGTTCAAGCTAAGGCGAATCGCCAGTTAGCGACACCTCAAGCTGAGCCATTGGCCGCCGTTGAGATGGAACCAGAAGCCGTTGTTGAGCAGCCTGCTGTTGAACAACCTGTAGTTGAGCCGCAGGTTGATGTTATAGAGACGCCGGCAGCTATAGAGACACCGCAGGTTGAAGCCTTCGTTGTAACGCCTGAGCCAATAGTAACGGAACCAGAAGTCGCCGAGCCGGTCGATTATATCGACCCAGAAGAAGATTTTGATATTGCTGGAGTTGACTTACAAGCTGCTTCGGCCGTGCCTAGCTGGCAAGAAAACGGCCAGCCAGAGTGGGGACAAAGTCGGTTTGATTGTCTAGTCTTTACTGTGAATGGGCTAAAGCTCGCTGTGCCACTGGTATTGCTGGGCAATATTCACCCGCTGGATCGTGAGTTGACCTATCTTTACGACCAACCCGATTGGTTTTTGGGTTTGTTGCCGATCCATCAGGGGCGCAATATTCGAGTCGTAAATACAACGGCTTTGGTGATGCCAGAAAAATGCACGGAAGACGATAAGGATAATTTGAAGTTTGCGGTCAGTATGCACAACTCAGATTGGGCGTTGGGTGCAGACTCTATTGAAGGCTCTATTTCGTTAGACCCTGAAATTGTTAAATGGCGTTCTAACCGGACTTCGCGGCCATGGCTTGCAGGTACTGTAACGTCAGAGATGTGTGCATTGATCGACATCGACGGCTTTGCCGGGATATTAAAAGGTTAAGGCAGAACTGCTTGGTTAAGTGGCTGCTATTTTTAGAATTGACCAACGAAGAATAGATTGACGTAAATACGGCTACCAATCCACCGGTGCTGCTATATAGCGAGATCAGTCCTATCGTTAGTGAATATTAGGATCATTAGACTGATATAGCGCAGGTTAAACCAACCTAGGCTATAGTAATTACATTCGAGTTGCGGAGGAAAACAAATGACCACTCAGACAGCTAAAGGCGGTGAAGATCCAATTCTTCAGTGGGTGACATTTCGTTTAGAAAATGAAACGTACGGTATTAATGTTATGCAGGTTCGTGAAGTCTTACGCTACAGTGAGATTGCCCCGGTACCTGGTGCGCCATCCTATGTGATTGGTATTATTAACCTTCGCGGTAACGTTGTTACAGTGGTTGATACTCGTGAGCGCTTCGGCTTGCAAACCACAGATGTGACTGACAATACGCGAATCGTTATCTTGGAAACTGAAAGTCAGGTTGTTGGCATTTTGGTTGATGCTGTCGCAGAGGTTGTTTATTTACGTCAGTCAGAAATCGAGGTTGCGCCGAATGTGGGTAACGAAGAAAACTCTCGTTATATCCAGGGTGTGAGCCATAAAAATGACGAGCTATTGATTCTTATTGAAATCAAAAACCTGCTGACTGAAACAGAATGGGCGGAAATCGCCGACCTGTAATTTATCTTGGCTTGAATCCTGCTAAGTACCCATAGATGTGTCAATTTTATGGAGACGACAATTATGGTGATGCTTGGCGGGATTCAACTTTCAATTATTGAGCTAGTACTTTCTTCTTGTTTAGCGCTGTTCGCGTTAATCACACTTTTTTCCTTACATCGTATCTCACGTTTGCAAGCGCAACTGGCGCATCTGCATGACGAGGCTTTTCGTGAAATCAAAATGGTCAATCAGGGCGCTATTGGCTTGGGTCGACGTTTTTCTCATTTAGAAAGCAATATGAAAAATCGTGCAGCTGCTGTTGCAGCACCGGTTGAGCCTGTTTCTGCAACCCAAACACAAGAGCCAGAAATGACGGCGCAGGCGTTTGAAGCTTATCGTCGACAAGCGATGGCCGAGAGTGAAGCGGTAGAGCAAGCCTCTGTGCAAACTGCACAAAAAGCAGCACCGACTCGGCGTTTTAAAACGGTTGCTGAGCAGTCTTTATCTCGCTGGATGAATGAGCAAAAAATGGCTTAGTAGCTAAGACCATAAAATAGGCTGTCATTAAATGCATAGCTACTTGCTGAGCAACATTAGGATGTCAGTCGTCAACTCACCGACGCCCAGTAAACAACTGGGTGTCAGCGGTTTAGGTTGCTGATAGTCGTTAGCCGCAGAGTGCTAGCTAATATTGCTGATTTCAACGCCAACTAAGAAGCGTGTTTCATCATCATATGGATCGCAGCGAACCACTTGGCCTTTACTGCTCATGGGTTCAAATTGAGCGTTGGGGGAGGGGATGTCGATGGTGACTTCGCTACCCAGTGTGAGTGGCTCGGTGGCAATAATAGACATGCCGGTGGCGCTTAAATCGTGGCAGATCACATCGATAGGTTGCGAGCCTTGTGAGTGAAGCTTCGCGGTGGAATTGAGTTGCATCCGAATAAAGTCTCTTTTCTCTTCAAAGTCTCGGTCAGTGTGGCCCATATAGCCTCCCTCAAGTTTTGAATGTTAACCCTTTGATAGATAAACGCAGCTGAGTGCCGATTGCAAAGTCATAGTACTAGCAGAGCGTCAAAGTACAAATAGTTGCGTTCTTTTTCGAGTATAGCTAAGTTGCATCTATATTCTTGGTATTTTGACTATAAAATGACAACGAAAGATTCAACGCTTTTAATCGTTGAGGATGAACCTGCGTTACGTCAATCATTGGTGGCGTTTCTCGAAGACAGTGGTTATCGAATTCTACAGGCAGAAAACGGCAGCGATGGTTTAGCTGTGTTCGAACAAAAGCGTCCCGATCTTGTTATATGCGATTTACGTATGCCAGGTATTGATGGCTTAGAGCTGTTAAAGCGTATTTCGAATGCCTCCGCCTGTACGCCGGTTATCCTGCTCTCTGGCGTCGGTGATATGAAGGATGTTGTTGACGCCATGCGCTTAGGCGCAGCAGATTATCTGATCAAGCCAGTCGTCGATTTACGTGTTCTAGAATGCGCCATAGATCGCGCCATAGACCGCTCCTGCCTGTTACAAGAAAATATTCAATATCGACAAAAGCTGGAACAACGCAACAAAGAATTGCAAGAGCATGTCGATCGCTTAAAGCTCGATTTGCAAGCAGGCCGAGCGGTGCAGCAACAATTATTACCGAGCGAGCCGTTACTTATTGCCGACTACCGCATTTCATTCGATATGGAGCCGTCGTCCTATTTAAGCGGTGATCTGGTTGATTATTTTAAGCTCTCGGATGACGTTTTCGTTTTCTACATTGCCGATGTTTCCGGCCACGGAGCCAGTTCAGCACTGATTACCCTGCTGATTCAAAATCAAATCAGTTTATTGTTATCGCATTACAATTCTGGCGCTTGTGCGGCGGTGCTTAACCCCAGCGAACTGCTAAGCCAGATCAATCAAGAACTGCTGAAAACGGATACCAGTAAGCATGCAACACTGTTTTATGCCGTGTTTGATATCGTAAAACACAGCTTAACCTATGCCTCAGCGGCCTGCTTCCCTGGGCCCATTATCTGCACGGAGCAGAAGTGTGAAATGCTCGAGCCCGAAGGGCTTGCGGTTGGGCTATTTGAAGACGCAACCTATAGCAATCAAACGCTTGATATGACCGGTGTTCAGAGCATTGTGTTGTTGTCCGATGGTATGTTTGAACTTATGGATGAGCCCAGTTTGGCAGAAAAAGAAGCGAGGTTGCTTGAGATAGCAGGCCAACCTGATCATACTATGCATCATTATTTATCTGAGCTGCGTAACAACGGCAAAACAAAGCACGCACCAGATGACATTACCGTGCTCACGGTTGAAAAGTACCGCAACTGATTCAGGTTATATTTAATAAGGTTGTTTATTGATATAGCCGGTCAATGATTCATCATTGCGGTTAAGAAGTATCAAGCAATAGGGTGTAGCAATGTATGAGTAAGGGCCGAGTGTTGGTGGCAAACCACCAAGGAGACTATGTCATTAAATTGACTGGTGATGTCCGAATGACGCTCTGTACAACCATAGACGCCTGCTTAAACGACATGCTTGATGATCCCGACTTCAGTCATGTTGTTGTCGATGTATCAGAGGCTGAAGGTTTAGACAGTACCAGCCTTGGCATGTTAGCTAAAATCTCGCGCGTTTCAGCGCCAGTTATGGGCCAGCCTCCGGTACTTGTTTCCCAAAATACAGATATCACAAAAGTTATAGATTCGATGGGGTTTCGTGATCGGGTTTATACAATCGCCAATAAATCTGACATGGTTGATGCGTATGCGCTACAAGAAGCCAACCTCAGCGAGTTAGA
The DNA here is from genome assembly GCF_008041945.1 of Reinekea thalattae. NCBI lineage: Bacteria > Pseudomonadati > Pseudomonadota > Gammaproteobacteria > Oceanospirillales > Saccharospirillaceae > Reinekea > Reinekea thalattae. Next base: position 245,912 of record NZ_VKAD01000001.1, read on the forward strand.
CGAACATTCTGCCCGTGAGCAAGTATTAGAAGCTCATAAAATTCTGATGTCATTGAACGAGCAAAATCGGATAGCGTTTACCGAGCTTGTTGAATGTATTGAAAACCAACCTAAGTAAGGAATTTACGTGTCACAATCCAACTCTTTGGCTTCCTGCAAAGTAACCGTTTTGGGAGGCGGTAGTTTTGGAACAGCAATCGCTAATATTGCTGCTATCAATAATCACCAAGTAAAACTGTGGATGCGCAGCGAGAAGCAAGCGCAAGATATTATCGATAACCGAGAAAACTCTCGTTATTTGCCGGGTTACCAACTACACGAACAGTTACAGCCATCATTAGATTTAAAAGATGCGGTCAGTGATGCTGACTATGTCTACGTAGCCGTGCCGAGTAAGGCTTTTCGCTCAGTCGTCGAAGAGATGGTGCCATTTTTACCGAAAAAAGCTCGTTTGATTAGCTTAACTAAAGGTATTGAACCGCATAGCTTTAAGCTGATGAGTCAGCTATTACAAGAGCTAGCTGTCGGTCATGAAGTTGGCGTCATTTCTGGTCCAAACCTAGCCAAAGAAATTGCTGACGATCAGATAACAGCAACGGTAATCGCTTCTTATAGCCAAGAGTTGCGCCGTGATGTGCAAGAAATGCTGAGCTTTCACTCGTTCCGTGTCTATGGCAATCCCGATATCTACGGTGTTGAAATGGCCGGAGCGTTAAAGAATATCTATGCGATTGTCACAGGTATGGCGGTCGCTTTAGGAATGGCAGAAAATACCCGAGCGGCGATTATTACTCGGTCCTTGGCTGAAATGTCGCGCTTTGCTGTTCGTTTGGGTGCCAACCCGATGACATTTTTGGGTCTAGCCGGTGTCGGTGACCTTATTGTGACTTGCTCTTCTAAGCTGAGCCGAAATTACCGTGTTGGCTATTATATTGGCGAAGGACAAACATTAAAGCAGGCGATTAAGCATATTGGTGAAACGGCTGAAGGGATAAACACCTTACGCATGGTTTATGAAAAATCGAAAGAATTAGACATCTACATGCCGCTGGTCAATGGTCTTTATAAGATAATCTATCAAGATTGCCCAGTTGAGCAGGTTGCGAAAATGCTAATGTCCGGCGATCTAGCTCAGGATGTTGAATTTATGTCTGCTGGCGTTTAATAGAGCGTATCAAGCAATAACAAACCAAAAATAATAATAAATTGAAAACAGCAATACGTTAAAAATAAGGCACAGGTGAGCAGGCAATGCACAAAGAAAAACGAGAATTTCTACTATTCCGATTGGCTTTTATGATTCTTTTTGGCCTCTTGTTTAAGCTCAGTTTGGTACTGACGGTGATGATCGCATTGATTCAGTGGATTATTCTGTGGTTTCAAGACGAGCCGGTACTGAGCTTGTCTCGCTTTTCTCGTGCACTTATTCAATATCAGCGTGCGATTTTAGAGTATTTGAGTTTCCAATCTGACGAAAAGGTTTTTCCGTTTCGTGATTGGCCGAGCGAGACAGACTAATGCGCCTTTATCTGATGCGTCACGGCGAAGCCGAATTTAATGCACGCGATGATATACAACGCTCATTGACTGCAACTGGACGCGCTGCAGTTGCCAGTAAAACCAGCTTTATTGAGCCGGTTGATCGCATGGTGGTCAGCCCCTATTTAAGGGCACTGCAGAGCTCAGATATCCTAATCGCTGAAGGCTTAAGTGTGCAGCGACGTATTGTCGATGAACGAGTCACGCCAGATTGCGACCTGCAACCAGTGATTGATGAAGTTATCTTGCCGGATGTCGAGGTACAATTAATCGTTGCTCATAACCCGCTATTAAGCCGCTTGATCCATCTATTATGTGGTGAGCAGGCCGCCAATATACAACTTGATACGGCCGATTTAGCCTGTCTGACTGGCGATTTTCTGCCCGGTTGTTCGTCTTTACTGTGGTTGCGCTAATAGCATTATCTGCTGCTGTCGGTGGTTAGGTTTTCCGCGAGCCGTTAGGCAGGTATAATGTCGCCACCTTTGCTAGAAACCATGCTATGAGCGTTCACAATCTAACTGTTTTCCCCGAATTTAAAGACCTTGCTGAATTGAAATCTATTCTTGATTGGACTCGATTTTCAGCCAGCCAAATGGAACGCCACGACTGTTTTTATGGTCACGGGTTTCAATCGCCTTGGCATGAAAGCCAATTTTTGGTGTTGCGAACACTGAGCTTAGATTGGGATGTGCCTGACGTTGCATTGTCATCGTCGCTGCTTTTGAATGAGCAAGAAACCCTGTACTCGCTGATTCGTAAGCGCTGCTTGGATAAAATCCCAACCGCCTATCTGTTAGAAGAGGCATGGTTTTGTGCTGAGCCGTTTCGAGTGACTCCAGATGTTTTAATCCCTCGGTCACCTATTGGCGAGCTAATCCAACAGGGTTTTGCGCCTTGGCTGGTAGAGCCGCCTAGCCAACTGTTAGATATGTGTACCGGTAGTGGCTGCATTGGCATTGCCATGGCCAGAGCCTTTCCAGAGGCGCAAGTGGATGTCAGCGATATCAGTGAGTCGGCGTTAAATATTGCGATTGAAAATATCAGTGATAAGGATCTTGGTTTTCAGGTTGATGCCTATTTGAGCGATCTATTTGAGTCGATACCTGAAAAAAAATACGACCTAATTGTCACCAATCCTCCTTATGTCGATACCGAAGATCTTTCAGATATGCCAGCTGAATTTACTCATGAGCCAATGCTCGGCTTAGCTGCAGGTGAGGATGGCCTAGATTTGGTTATCGATATTCTTGCGCAAGCGCCAGACTATTTAACCTCGCAAGGTTGGTTGATTGGCGAAGTGGGTAACAGTGCGCTGGCGCTCATGAATCGATTCCCAGAGGTTGAATTTCAGTGGCCTGAGTTTGAATTTGGCGGCCAAGGTGTTTTTGTTGTCTCCGCCGAAGAACTTTTAAAGCATCATGATCAGTTTGTCGCGGCACAACGTTGAGTGGTTTACTGTTAAAAATAGAACATCAAAAATTTTAAAGCATTAGCTGTTTTAAAATATACATAAGCAAAAGAATATAAAAAGTAATAGAGAGAATTAAGCGAATGTCTGGAAATACCTACGGTCGATTATTTACCCTGACAACCTTTGGTGAAAGTCACGGTATTGCATTAGGCGCAGTTGTAGATGGTTGCCCGCCGGGCTTGAGCTTAACCGAAGCCGATTTACAGCAAGATCTGGATCGTCGTAAGCCAGGCACCAGTAAGCATACAACGCAGCGTAAAGAGCCTGACGCAATCAAAATTTTATCTGGTGTTTTTGAAGGCAAAACCACCGGAACGCCGATTGGTTTATTGATCGAAAATACCGATCAGCGCAGTAAAGATTACTCCAATATTCAAGATACCTATCGCCCAGCGCATGCTGACTATGGCTACGACCAAAAATATGGCTTCCGTGATTATCGTGGCGGTGGTCGCAGCTCGGCACGTGAAACGGCGATGCGAGTTGCCGCTGGTGCGATTGCAAAAAAATACCTTAAAGAAGAATTTGGCGTCGAAATATTTGGCTATTTGAGTCAATTAGGGCCGATTCCTTTGGCGTTTAAAGATAAGAGCCAGATAGAGCAGAACGCATTTTTCTGCGCCGACCCAGATAAGGTGCAGCAGTTAGACGAGTACATGACCAATCTGAGAAAGCAGCAAGATTCGGTTGGCGCGCAAGTCTCTGTAGTCGCAACCGGTGTGATTCCTGGTTGGGGTGAACCTATTTTTGATCGCCTTGATGCTGAAGTGGCGCATGCCATGATGAGTATTAATGCCGTTAAAGGTGTAGAGATCGGCGATGGTTTTGCCGTTGTTGAACAAAAGGGTACCGAGCATCGTGATGAGATGACCAGTGCTGGTTTTTTAACTAACCATGCCGGCGGCATTATTGGCGGTATCAGTACCGGCCAGGATATCTTGGTGAATATTGCGCTGAAGCCAACATCATCAATTACCACACCTGGCCGCAGTATTAATCGCCAAGCAGAAAATATTGACGTTGTGACTAAAGGGCGTCATGACCCCTGTGTCGGTATTCGCGCGGTTCCTATCGCTGAGGCGATGTTGGCGCTGGTATTGATGGATCACTGTATGCGTCATCGAGCGCAAAACCAAGGCGTACAGCCACCCATCAAGCCTATAGCAGGCCAAGCGCCACAGCAGGGTTAATCGGACATTGCCTGATAAATTCGGATTGAGCGAATCCACTCAATCCGGCTTTCTAATGCCTCGCAGCGTGATTTGATGCTGGTTAGTACGACGTCGCTGTCGTATTGCAGTTCAATTTCAATTTTATTTTTTGCGTAATGCAAGCCAAGCTGCTGATAACGGTCGATATCGCAAGCTTTCAGTAAGGCTTCAACTTCTTGGCGTTTAGGCTCGAGTCGAGTTTTTGACGGCAAGCTGTCGTTTTCAAAGTCGATGTGTAAAGTAACATCGGTCACTTCTGGGTGATTCTCTCGAATCGCCTGAACCGCAAAATCATTTATCTGATGAGCTTCAGAAATCGATATCTTCGGCAATACCTGAATATGAGCGTCGATAATGACATCAGAACCCATCAGCCGTGAGCGCAGTTGGTGAGCGTCTAAAATATCAGGTATGGATTCTAACGTTGCTGCATAAGAGGCAATTTTATCGGTTGGTACGCCTCGGTCTGTTAGGTCGAGTAGGGCGTTCCATGCCAGCTTGATGCCCATGTGGCCAATCACAATAGCCACTAAAATAGCTGAGATGTATTCCACTAGCGCAAAGCCAAATAATGAGCAGGCAATACCAATAAAGACGGCGACAGAAGACAGGCTATCGGTACGTGAATGCCAAGCGTTAGCCTCCAGTAAGCTGGAGCGACTGGCCTTGGCCCATCGGATGGTGTAGTGAAATAAGACTTCTTTGATAATGACAGAGACGCCTACGGTGATTAATGCCAGTAAGCTTGGCTCTAAGGTGTCGCCGTGAGCCAGTGCTGCAATGTTTTCAAAGCCAATGCTTAGCGCCGCGACAATTAAAGCAGTACCAATGATTGCCGTGCCAATAGTTTCGTATCGCGCGTGACCATAGGCGTGGTCGTCGTCAGGGCCTTTTTGTGAGAATTTAGACAGGATTAAGGCAAATATGTCGGTTGCAAGGTCCGATAAGCTGTGTAGCCCATCTGCGATTAAACCAGGAGAGCGTGCCATGACGCCAACAGATAGCTTCAGTGCAGAAAGAAGGGCATCGACCAGAGTACATACCCAATTGACACGATTAATAATCTTATAGCGTTGTTGACTGTTGAGCTCGTTCATAAGCGGCTAAACCTTGCTCTGACTACTGGACCCTGTACTGATTGCCTACTGGCGTTAACTATTCAGGAACATTTAAGTACTGATTAAAAATGGCGGCCTGAGTTCGATTAAAGATGCCAAGCTTACGGAAAATTTCTGAAACGTGTGTTTTGACGGTGGTTTCTTTAATGCTGAGCTCATAAGCAATCTGCTTATTGAGATAGCCGCGGCTGATCAGGCTTAAGACATTTTGTTGCTGAGGTGTCAGTGATGAAAGCTTGCTCATGGCCTCGATATCATCGTCGACATCGGCCTGATCAATAACGCCTTCTAGGGCAAAGTATTGCTCGCCTTTTAAAAGACTATTGAGCGCTTCAACGAGGCTATCCAGTTCCATTGATTTGATCAGATAGCCGTTGGCTCCGGCCGATTTCACTTTACGCATGGTTTGGCTGGATTCATTGGCGGTTACTACGGCAACTGCGATTTCTGGGTGCTTTTCTCTTAGCTCGATTAAACCCATTAGGCCAACGCTATCTGGCATTTTTAGGTCTAGCAGAATCAGGTCGAGATCGCCTTGATCCGCAGCTTCAAGAGTACCTGCCATCGTTTGGGCTTCAGAGATTTGAATCTTGTAGTCGGTCTTAGATAGGGCTTCTGATAAGGCTTGTCGGAAAAGAGGGTGATCATCGGCTACTAAAATATTAATTTGATTAGAAAATACACTTGAGTTCATAAAGATTGCAGCCTGAATTAATCAATTGTGAATTGCAGTTTGTTGCCTCTGCAATGTGGCTATAAGCCATTGTTTTATGGTTAGATTTTATATTTAAACAAAAATGCCTAATGAATGATAGCGTCTTTGTCCACCCACCTTTTAGGTGATTTGTTTTTTGCTGAGCATAGCCCGCTAGAGGCGCATGGTATAAGGCTTTACAAGGCGAGGGGAAGTTTTACTTTGCGTTGCACCGGTTTGTTTAGAATCGGTGTTTTTATAGGTGGTTGTCAGAACTTGAGGTGATGCAGTTTAAGAGAGAGCTGGGATCGTTAAATTATCTCGGCACTGAGCTTGGATTTTAATTCGCCATTTTCTTTTTCCAGCTTACTGGTCATTTTTAACAGGCTTTCCGTGTCACTCATGTATTGGCGTAGTAGTAATTGCATTTCTTCGACACTTTCATTCGGGAAGCTGGTCGAGTCGTCGCTGTGCATGCTGTCAGCGCCAGCCTGATTGGCATTTTCTAGCTGATCGGCAAGGCTGTTGACTTCCGATTCTAACTGTTCGATAAGTGTCTCAGATTCGGCTAAGAAGCCTTCTAGACGGCTAATCTGCTCCTGATGTTGCTGTACCAGCTCGTCACTGTTGCCGTCACCGCGCTGAATTTCCGCAATGATGTCTTTGAGTTTGCCGAGGCCGTCTTTTTGTCCTTCTTGGGTTGAGTTTAGGCTGCTAATCTTGTCGCTAGCGTTACTGGCATTGCTGCTTGCTAAATCGGATTCCAGTCGGCTGATATCGGCGAGCGATTTGGCCAGTTCGGATTCTAAAATAGCCACGCATTGTTCGCTTTCGCGAATGATCTGTTCCAGAGAGGCGAGCTGCTGCTCTTGGTCTTTAATAACGGCGTCAAGGTCTTCACCGGATTTGAGCTTTTCTATATTTTCCTTCATTGAACCGAGTGCTTCAGCTTGAGCGGCCTGCTGTGCTTGTAGTGGTGCGAGCATGCCGCTGGTATCGATCTCCTGGCCACTATTCGCTGCTGGTGAACTGTTGTTTGCGCTGAGTTGAACTTCGAGTAGCTCGGTGGTGGCGTTAAGGCCTTCGATCTGTTGCTCTAAATAGCTGATTTGCTTTTCTAGTAGCGCGATATATTCATCTTGTGAATCGCCTGCGTTGGCCTGTTGTAGCTCCAATTTTAGATTATTGATGGTGTCATTCAGGTCATTGTTCTTATATTTCAGCTCATACAGACGTTCATCGTAACTGTCGGTAAAGGCCGCATCCATTGATGAGCCATCTTGCGTTGCCTCTGGAGGGGTAAGTTTGGCGAGTTCGCCTTCAAGTTGGCGAATTCGAATCATCGCCTCATTGAGTTTGGCTTCAGACTCGCCTAAGTCTTTTTCCAGTTGTCCGGTATAGCGCTCACCTTCAGCGTTGGTTTTCTGGTTTTCAGTGGCCTGTTCAAATGCTGCAACTTGGCTATGCATGCGGCCAATGGCCTCGGAGGCAAATTCTTGCCACATGTTATCGCTGATGTTACCGGCGAGTAATTCTTGCTCAAGCTCCAGTAAGCGAATGCGCAGCCATTGCTCTGGTTGATTAAGCTCGATAGCGTTAGTTAAATCGTGTGGGTAGGCTTGTTTATGTTTTTCTAACTGACGAGCGATTTCACCTTTTGGCGGCGGTCTACTGTCGTTAGAAAAGATATCACCAGTTGAATCGGGTAGTGGGCCTCGATTTTGCGCCCGCTCAAGAGCCGCTAGGTTCTGTTTTTCTTGTTGTCGTCGCAGTTTTTCATAACGCATTTCTTGCAGTAGGGCAGTTAATACTTTGCGCAGCCTGCTTTTATGAAATAAAAAGATATTAATAATGATATAGACAACAAAGATCTCGCCAGTAATGAAGAGCGTGAGCGGATCAATATACATAGTTTAGACCTGTTCAACCCAGCCGCGATTGGCGTAATTCGTTTGTTGGCCTTTTGCTGAATAGGTATCTGTTTGCCGGCCTAAATTATGCACAATCTGCTGCTTTATCTGATTTCTACGAATAAGTTCATTCAGTATAGCTTGGTTTGTTTTGTTTAGGGCTTGGTTCTTGATGAGTTGGTTTTTTAACTGGGTCCAGTCTTCAAGGATGGCATCTGCCGTCGGTACGCCAAGACGGTAGAGGTAGGCTCTGAGAGCGCTGTAGCTGGGCTCAATCTTGCTGGCTTCACAAAAACCAAGAATGGTGGTTTGCATACCAGCAAGCTGATTAATTAATAGCTCTTTTTGAGGGAGTAGAGCATTGATCTCTTCTCTATCTTTCGACGTCAGTTGTTTCTTCTCGTTGAAGAGTAGCTCCCCAAACTCACGTGCAATTAAGAGTGTTTCCTTTAGTACTTCCTGCAATTGGGTAAAATTTTGAGTAACCATAACCACTGCCTTTTTGGTGAGCTGCGCGGAGCACCTCGGCAGTGAATGTTAGCGGTTAAAGCTCATTCTCGAACTGACGAAATGCCGACGCGAGCTTGTCATAATTAATTTCATACTCGCCGTTCGTAATAGCATTTCGAATGTTGTCGACCTTTTCTTGGTTAACATCTGGCAGGCTTTGGATGCTGCTTTCAAGCGATTCCATCACGCGGCCACGATCCGAAAGTTCTACTACGTCACCAGAACTAGCAGGATTTGTGCCATTGCCGCTTTTTGCCGTCAGCTCAGCTTCTGGAGCGCTTTGCTTTGCTGTTTTGTTAGCACCAACTTGAGTGGTGTTCGTGCTATTGATATTAATTGCCATTGTGGATGATTCCTTTATGCAGAATAAACGTACCTAAGGTGTATATCGGCAGTTTGTTAGTTTACTTTAACTTTTTTTTAAAAGCTTCTGTTTTCCGCTACAGCCCTTAAATATAGGGGGCTTTAATTAAAATCTTTTTGAGTGCTGACAACGCCTTTTTTCACCACCCAAGCTTTTAAGCGTGTATTCGACTTGACGTTTTTGACCAGAATTTGGTCGCCATAGGAACCGTCTCTTAAGGCTTCTCCTGTCGAGGTGACGCGTAAACCGCCACTGCCAGAAATAATTGTCACCCAATCACCGCGATTTACTAAAAACGGAGGTTTTGCCATATAGGGGGTAATAATTTGGCCAATTTTTACCGTTCTTTGGACTTCGTAGTCGGTTAGGGCTTTCGGGTCGGTGAAATAGCCTGATCGCAATTTACTGGTCGGCATACGCTGAAGCGTTAAATCTGACGGCAACATAGGTTGGCCTCGACTGAGAGGCTTGGCTGTGACAACGACGTCTTTAAAAATCTCAATACTGACTGGAATGTAAACTTTCCAGAGAGGCTCATTACACGTCATCGATAGCGTGTTGTTGCCAGCACTGGGTTTATCGCGCCATTCAAAATAGACTTTAGCAGGACAGCCATTATTAAGTACTGAATCTGGAGGGTAGTTAATAGTATACTGTCGGTCAGAATGATCAGTATCAGGAAAGTTTTCAAAGAGTGATTCCAACACATAACTATCGATAGCCGCTTTATTGGCGTCTAATGCCGTATCGTTCGCCCAGCTCGGCAAACTGAGCAACGACAAAAACGCAGCGCAACGCAAAATATTTGCACACAGAGGTAAACCCTTGCTCACAGCAGCCGATAAGGAATAAAAATGTCGGCTATTACGGTTGTTCATGTGAAATTGCCGTCTATGCTTAATTTTCATATTTAGTCAGTTTTTTGGCGTGTCTATGTAATTACCTAGGTTGTTGCAAATGCCATGCCTGAGTTACGGAGTGCTTTTATGGCCGGTGTAATGGAAAGTGTAAACCAGCGAACTCAGCTGGTGGGTCAAAACCGTTTAGAGTTATTGCTCTTCCGTTTGGAAGGTCCGCAAATTTACGGAATTAATGTATTTAAAGTAAAAGAAGTATTGCAGTGTCCTAAATTGACTAACTTGCCACAGGCCAGTTCAGTAGTTCGCGGTGTGGCGCATATTCGCGAAGGCACGATTCCGATTCTTGATTTAAGTATGGCGACGGGTAATCAACCTATCCAGGACATTGAAAATCGATTTGTGATTATTACGGAATACAATATTCGTGTTCAGGGCTTTTTGGTAAGCGGTGTCGAGCGCATCATTAATATGAATTGGGAAGACATTCAGCCGCCACCAAAAGGAACTGGCCACGAACATTATTTGACGGCGGTAACTAAATACGAAGATGAGCTAGTTGAAATTATTGATGTTGAGAAGATTCTTGCTGAAGTTTCTCCGTCAGACGACAGCCTATCTGACGATATTATTACTGAGGAGGTTTCGGCGGCGGCTAAAAACATTGAAATTATGATTGCCGACGATTCAAAAATTGCACGTAAGCAGATATCACGGACGCTTGAAAAAGTGGGCTATGTTGTACGTCAATTTAATGATGGTAAAGAAGCACACGATCACCTTGAAGAGTTAGTATCTCAAGGTATTAAACCATCGCAAAAATACCCTATTTTAATATCTGATATTGAAATGCCGGAAATGGATGGATACACACTGACCGCAGAGATAAGAGCTAACCCACAACTGCAAGATATGTATGTTGTGCTACATACCTCTTTAAGTGGTGTCTTTAATAAGGCCATGGTGAGTAAGGTTGGCGCGGATGACTTTTTAGCGAAGTTTCAACCGGATGAACTGGGGAAATTGGTTATCGATCGCATTACCAGTCTAGGTTTGACAGCACCTCAAGAACAAACAGAAGAATAAAATAAGATGATAATAACCAAAGCAGCACAGCAAACAGCGAGCGCAATTGGCGATCAGGGAGAGAGTATCTGAATGACGGACTTAACAGCCGGCTATGAAGAGTTTTGCGCCTATTTAGAAAAACACAGCGGGATTTGTCTTGGCGCAAATAAACAATATCTGGTGACTAGTCGCCTGCGACGTATTATGGCAGACAATAATCTAGAAGATTTAAAAAGCCTATTAGACAAAATTAGCTCATTTCAGCATCGAAACCTGAAAACAGAAGTCATTGATGCAATGACAACTAACGAAACTCTGTGGTTTAGGGATACGCATCCCTTTAGGATTTTAGAGGAAATGTTGCTGCCTGAGTTTTATGGCGAAAAGTCTTTACGCCAGTTGCGAATCTGGTCTGCGGCCTGTTCGACCGGACAAGAGCCTTACTCAATGTCGATGATTATTAACGACTATAAAGAGCGTCATCGTATTGCTGGCATGGGTGAAAAGATCATTGCGACGGATATTTCGCCAACTGCTCTCGATCAGGCTAAGCAGGGTGAGTATCCGAGTTTGGCGATTGGTCGAGGGCTTGATCCCGCTCGCTTGAAGAAGCATTTTGCAGAAACCAGTGACGGTCGTTTTAAAGTCAATCCTAAAATTGCTGCGCCGGTTGAGTTTAAATTGTTAAACCTTCAAGACAACTATGCTGGTATGGGTAAGTTTGACATTATTTTTTGCCGTAATGTGCTGATCTATTTTACCGCTGAGTTTAAGCAAGACATCTTAACTCGCATGCATGCTGCGCTGAATCCTGGCGGCTACCTGATGGTCGGCGCATCAGAGGCGGTGAATGGTCTTTCGGACTTGTACGAGATGGTTCATTGCCGTCCAGGTATTATTTACCGTAAAAAGTAATGCTCTCGTAGTATTGATCGGCGCGGGTTAAGCCCACGCTGATCAAACTCCCAAACTCCCAAACTCCCAAACTCCCAAACTCCCAAACTCCCAGACTCCCAGACTCCCAGACTCCCAGACTCCAAACTCCAAACTCCAAACCCCAAACCTCAAACCTCAAACCTCAAACCTCAAACCTCAAACCTCAAACCTCAAACCTCAAACCTCAAACCTCAAACCTCAAACCTCAAACCTCAAACCTCAAACTCTGGTCGAGGCGGTAAGGAATGGCATTGCCGCTTTGCCGATAGCTGCCGCTATTTTAAAAGCCAAAACGTCATAAGTCTTTGATTTTAAAGGTTTTATTTTTTTGGCATCGCTATTGCATTATTCATGGAAAGACACTCAGAGCGGCAAATAGAGGATAGGTTATGTCTGCATTAGGTTTTCAAAACTCGCTAGGTATTCACGACGATGCGTTGATGATTCGTTCAGATCGTTCGTCAATCTTAGCTAATAACCTGGCGAATACAGATACGCCGGGATACAAGGCCCGCGACATTGACTTTCTAGGTGTATTGCGTGGCGAAGTAAAGCGCCATAAGAGCCTAGGTACAGATTTGACTCATGACCGCCATATCGATGTGCCAGTACGAGAAAACTGGGAAGCGCTATACCGTAACCCAACGCAGCCGTCGATCGATGGCAATACGGTGGATGAAAACATCGAAAACAGTGAGTTCACCACTAACGCTCTGTCCTATAACTCAAGCTTTGAATTTTTAAGTGGTAAGTTCAAAGGCTTAACCGGCGCGCTTCGAGGAGAATAATCGATGAGCTTAGGTAACATTTTTGATATTTCCGGCTCGGGCATGAATGCCCAATCTATCCGGTTAAATACCACGGCAAGTAACCTGGCAAACGCCCAGAGTGTCAGTTCGAGTATTGATGAAACCTATCGTGCACGTAAGCCGATTTTTCAAAATATCCATACCGATATTTTGGATCGTTCGCTAGTACCGGTGGATTTAGAACACGATGTAGGTAAGGGCGTTAAGGTTGCCGCCATTGTCGAAAAAGATACGCCATTAGAAATGCGTTATGAGCCGTCCCATCCGTTTGCAAACGAAGAGGGTTATGTCTATTACCCGAACGTCAATGTGGTTGAAGAAATGGCCGATATGATGTCCGCTCAACGAAGCTTTACCATTAATGTTGAGGTGTTTAACACCGCCAAAACCTTAATGCAAAAAACACTTACTCTCGGTCAATAATAAGGAGCAATGAAAAATGACTGATATTACCGACAGCAGTATTTACGCTCTTTATGGCAACAGTGCTGCGACAAGTGCTGTTTCAACGACTAGCGAAGACAGTAACGAGTTAGGTCAGGATGAGTTCTTGCAGTTGATGATTACTCAGCTAGAAAACCAAGACCCGACAGACCCATCTGAAGGTGCGGAATTTATTTCTGAATTGGCTCAGTTCACCACGGTAGAAAACTTGGAAGAGATAGCAACATCGATTGAATCGCTGTCCAGTTCTTTCCAATCATCTCAAGCATTACAAGCCAGCTCTTTGGTCGGTGGCAACGTCACGATCGATGGTAATTCGACCAGTACGCTTTACTGGGGCGATATTGTCTATGGCACCGCAGATGTGGTTTCTGGTGCCAGCGATTTATCGCTGCAAATCACCAATAGCGCAGGCGAGATGGTTGAAAACGTCGATCTAGGTTCCCAGTCGAGTGGAACCTTAAGCTTTAAATGGGATGGCGCTAACTTAGAAGTTAATGGCGAGTTAATGGATATTGACTACAGCCAATTCGAAACCGATGAAGACGGCAATATTATTCCGCACGATGCCGGTGAATATACATTCTCTATCGTCGGTAGTTATAACGGTTCTTCAACCGCTATGGATGTCAATACATCTCAGTTTGTTGAGTCCGTGACCATTCTAGACGACGGTACGATTCAATTGAATTTAGATGACGGTTCGACGGCAACATCGTCCGAAATAGCATCGATAAACGAAACGGCCTAAGGGCTATTAATGGCCTAAGGGCTATTAATGGCCTAAGGACTATTAATGGTCTAAGGACTATTAATGGTCTAAGGGCACAGCAAGACAGCATTTTATTTTTTAAATAGGGCGAGTTTGGTCGTCGTTTAAGAATACTGGCATCAGTGGCACGCCACAGCCTAAAAAGAGGAACGTGTTATGAGTTTTAGCATTGGATTAAGCGGGGTTTCCGCGGCAAATACAGATTTAAGCGTAACAGGTAATAACATTGCTAACGCCAGTACGACCGGTTTTAAGTCGAGTCGTACCGAGTTTGGCGATGCCTATACATCATCGCTCTTGGGTATGGGGCAAGATATTGTTGGCTCTGGTGTATCGGTGACCAATATTGGTCAAAAGTTTAACCAAGGCTCGATTACTCAAACCGATTCGGCGTTAGACTTAGCTATCGATGGCGACGGCTTTTTTGTTACCGAATACGATAACGGTGAAATTACCTATACCCGCTCTGGTATTTTTGGCTTAGATGAAGATGGCTACGTAGTCTCTAATTCTGGCGCTACTCTGCAAGGCTATAGCGTTGCCAATGGTGAGATCGTCACTGGTGTATTAACTGATTTGCAGGTCGACAGTACACCTATCGCACCGCAACGTACGACCGATGTAGACATGGCGGTTGATATCCCATCGAATGCCGAAGTCTTAGTTTCTGAAGGCTCTATCACAACAACCGATGGTCTTGCCGTTGGCGTTGTGCAAGCTGGTCCAGAAGAAGATACCGCAACGACGCTGAATTCGATCAGTTACCCAACAACAGCAGGAACGGCTTCTGAACTGGCGGGCGGTCCAATCACAGGCATTGTTTTTCCGTGGCAACCCACTACTGCTCAAGCCTCTATGACTCTCGATGTTAGTCTATATGGAGTCAATATTGACACTGATAGCTTTGCAGTAACGGCAAACATTCAGCCCTTCTCTGACGACACTGTTTACAATGACGTTAATGATATTGTTTCTGCGATCAACTCAGCAATAGAGGGAAGTAGCGAGATTGCAGGGAAGATAGAAGCGTCAGTAAATGAGGTTGGTGGTATCAGCTTTCAAACCGTCGGAACTTATGCAACAGACGGCACTTCGATTGTGAGTGTGGACGATAATGTCGGTACACTTTCAAGTAGCAACTTTTTGAATTTTTCTGATTTTTCTTACACCTTGCAAGGCTCCAGTGAGACAGGTTTAGAAATTGTCAGCACGGCTACCTTTACAACGCTGACTAGTGGTCGGGAACTTTCAGGTGTTGATACTAGTTCTCCTTATTTAGACGCTTATATAGGTGAAACCATTGACTTTAATGTCAGTGTAGGTGGGACCATTGATAATATTAGTGTAACCATCCCACCAGGGGGGTTTACAGCGATAACTGATTTAGTAACCGCATTAAACACTGAGTTTACAGCCGCTGGTGCCAACGTTACTGCTACTAACAGTGGTGATACCTTGGTCTTTACTTCTACTGTTGCAGGTGACGTTGACCTCTACTTTTATACTGACACTTCATCAACAAGTGCCTTCGATGCTGAAGATTTAGGTTTTTTAACTTCTTCATCTTTTACGCCGACGACAGTGCAAGGTATTGATGTAAATGATACTTTGGTTCTTGATTATAACGGTACGACATCCGGCACAGATACATTCAATATTACTCCTGGCTCCTACGCAAATGCAGATGACTTGGTTACACATCTTAATTCTTTAGGCTCCACTGAGATTCAGTTCTATGCAATTGATGAAGTACTCTATGTCACTCGACTAGATACTGATACTACCGCTTCTGTATCGGTAGATACGCTGCTCAGTACTAACCCAGGCTATTTTGGTTTAGATCCTGCTAGTGCTGAAGTTATTACGGCCCCAACGAGCGTAACCCCTATTGCCGGTACAGACTTATTTGCTGACGATGGTTTTATAGATTTAAGTTCTTTCGATGGAGTAGCGACATCGATAGAAGGTAATACCACCGCTGGGACGAGCTATAATAACTTTTCTGCTGGCACATATAGCGTCTATAGCGCAGCTAACCCTAATAGCTTAGGCGACATTGATACAATATTAGCTGGTGATGCCAGCCCTATTGAGTTCACTATTACTATTGGTTCTACAACTCACAGTATCAGCTATTCTCACTCAGGCGCAGGTACTTACGCCTCACAGGCGGCTTTTGCAGCGGATCTTGAAGCACAAATTGAAACGACTTTTGGTGCTGATTTAATAACGGTTGCGTTTGACGGAGATATTATTGAAATTACGTCTAATAATGTAGGTCCGGTTAATATAGAAATTTCTGATATCTCAGGCCACCTAACAAATATGGCGTTAACCGAAGATGCTAATCCTGATGCCTTTTTACAACCAGGCACTAATGATATCGAAGCCAATAATGTATTAGAAATTACTATTGATGGTGGTAATGCAGAAAGTATTTCAATACCGGAAGATACCTATAGCATTGATGACCTTGTTGATGTAATTAACGAGCAGATTAACGCTAACGCTGTGCTCGCTAATGAGGTCGTGGTCACCGAAGAAAATGGTCGACTTGTATTCACCCGAACAGAGGTTGGTGACTACCCGTTAGAACTTGAAATTACTGGTACCACCGAAGCGCTGGAAGCCTTTGGTTTGGATAGTCAAACAGAAACCGCTGGTGAAGACCCGATTGATCGTAGCCATAGCTTTACGATTAATTTAGATGTACCGGACCCTGATGAGGACGGCCGCTCTGGTTCGGTGACTATTTCGTTAGATGAAGTAATCTATTCGATTGATCAGTTGGCGGCTTCGATCAACCGTGAGTTAGCCTCGGTGGAAGAGTCTGAATACATTGGTGTGCAAGCGGTTGTCGAAACTGATGAAGATGGTAATGAGTATTTAACTCTAGTGGCAACGGTCGAAGGTGAAGAGTCAACTATTTCCCTTACTAACATTACTGCAACGGGTGACGACTTAGATGTCAATGCGCTCTATGGCTTGTTGCAGGCTGATGAGTATGATTCAGACCTGTTAGAGATCGGTGAAGCCGCAACTGATAATGGCTACCCAGAACAGACTTTTGAGCTTTATAACGAAGCGGATGGCACCACTGAAACCATTGTGATTCCGGAAGCGTCGAGTGCCGCAGAAATTGCTGGTCAGCTGAGCGATTTAGCTGGAGTTACAGCGACAGCAGAAACCAATATGACCTTGGTTGCCAGCAGCTACATTAACAGCGGCGATATGGATCTTTATGTTAATGGCCAAGTGATTGAGTCCGATGATTTTGACGATATCGTTGACGAAATTAACAGCTATAGCTTGACTACGCTGAATGGTATTACTGCCGCACTGGATGAAGAGACCGGCAATATTACCATCACATCGGCGACCGGTATCGACCTTAACGTCGGCATTGAATCGGATAACCCAACCGATTCTATTACTGTAGAAGGCACGGATGGCTATATCGATGTTACCTTGGGTGGTGATGAGAACGCTGAAACCTATGCCGTTGTTGGTGGCTCGGTGGAGATTATTCTCAACGAAGGCTTCAGTATGTCTGAGCCGGACCCACGTTTGACAGGTCTCTTTAATGGCTTAACCGATGCTAGCTTTGAGCCTTACACCATTAATGAATTTGATCCGGATGATAGCGAAACCTACAACGAAACCTCGTCGATGACAGTGTACGACTCTTTAGGTAACGACCATGAGATGCAGCTCTATTATGTGAAAAACGCAGCCGATGCTAGTGAGCTGAGTTCTTGGACAGTCTATGTTCGTATCGATGGCGAAGATGTCGGTGACCCTGATACATCGCTGGATTATCCAGAGAATTTAGAGCCGACCTATGCTTCGTTTGAGCTTTATTTCAATGCTGATGGTACCGTCAACGAAGAAGATTCCGGTGAGTTTTTAATTACCAACTGGGATCCACTTGATCAGTATGGTGAGCCGACCGGTGCCTATACCTCGGTGAATATAGCCGAAGGTGCGTCAAGTATTATTGATAGAACTGATACAAACTCTAACTTCTCGATCTCATTCGGTGGTACCACCCAGTATGATCAAGACTTTTTCGCAGAAGTCGAAGGCCAAGACGGTTATGCGAGTGGTCAGCTTTCGGACCTTTACGTTGGTGAGGACGGTACTATTTACGCTACCTACACCAATGGCGAAACCGACCCAATTGGCCAGGTTGCCATTGCTAGCTTTACCAACAATGAAGGCCTAACACCTTCGGGCGATACTGAATGGGTTGAAAGTGTCGACTCCGGTGAACCGTCGATTGGCGTGCCTGGTACAGGAACATTAGGTACGCTTGTTTCGGCGGCATTGGAAGAATCGACCGTTGAGCTATCTGAAGAGCTGGTTAACCTGATTATTGCGCAACGTAATTATCAAGCCAGTGCTAAGACGATTGAAACAGCTAACGAAGTAACGCAGACCATCATTAACCTCTAACGGTTTATCGTAAGAGTTGATTGACTGATCTACAAAGCGAGTCGCTGCAGGCAGCGGATTCGCTTTGCTTTATTTAGTATCTTAGTTTGTTGTTAAGTGCTTCTATCAGGCTTATCGATTTAGGCAAAATTAAAAGTGGTACATAATAAAAAGCGGCACGTAATTAAGAGCGGCAACCTCGTTGCCGTTTTTTTCATATGAATGGAAAGCGTTTGCCATCTTTCCTGATCTGATGGTTGTTTGAGTGCTGTTTAGCTGTGACCTCCTGCTACAAAGATGCTCCTAGGCCTTTATCTATGTGCCCTCTGAATTAATTCCCTAGTAAATTTAAAAACTGGCACGTCTCTCGCTTAACTCTCTGTAATGACGAAAACCGTCAATCTAACTCAGGAGTTTGAAATGGATCGTGCAGTCTATATCGCCATGACCGGTGCCAAGAACAATATGTTTTCGCAGGCGTCTCATGCAAACAACCTTGCCAACTCAAGTACCTATGGTTTTAAGTCGGATTATGAGCAAGCCAGAGCGATTCCGGTTTGGGGTGAACATCATCCATCGCGTGCTTTTGCAATGACCGAACGACCCGCTTCAGACTTTAACGACGGCGATCTAATACAAACCGATAACCCGCTCGATGTGGCGATTGCCGGTGATGGCTTCTTTGAAGTAATCGATGCTAATGGTCAGCCAGCTTATAACCGCCGTGGTGACTTTTCGGTAACGCCACTCGGTGAAGTCATTAACGGCTCCGGCCAATTAGTAATGGGCACGGGTGGCCCGATTACTTTGCCAGAATATGAGCGTCTAGAAATTGGTTACGATGGTGTTATCAGTATTAAGCCCGCAGGTGCTGCTTCTGATCAGATGGTGATTGTTGATCAAATTAAAATGGTGAACCCAGATTTGCAAAATTTTGAAAAGGGCATCGATGGTTTGTTTCGTCCAGTTGAAGGTGAACTGATTTTGGAGGCTGACGAAACACTGAGAGTCGTTTCAGGCTACATCGAAGGCTCTAATGTTAACCCTGTTGCTGAGCTTACCAATATGCTGGCGGTGAATCGCCAATACGAAACGCAAATTAAGATGATGAAGACCGCAGATGAAATGTCGGAATCATCGGCCAGTATTTTACCGATTAGTTAATAGTTTGAGAGCTTTGTTTGCTAAAAATCTAGCGAATAAAGAATGAATTTAAATTGGCTGCAAGAGGCAGTCGGTTAAAAAAATAAAGAGGGCTTACGCCATGATGAAAGCACTTTGGGTCGGTAAAACCGGCTTAGAAACTCAAGATACATCGCTATCGGTGATCTCGAACAACCTGGCTAACGCATCAACCACAGGCTTCAAAAAAGACCGTGCGGTTTTTGAAGATTTAATCTATCAGGTACAGCGACAGCCGGGCGGCCAAACTTCGCAAAACTCGCAACTACCCAGTGGTTTGCAGTTAGGTAGTGGTGCTCGTGTTGTGGCAACACAAAAGCAATTTACTCAGGGTGATTTAGAAGTTACTGACCAAACGTTGGATTTGGCAATTAATGGCCGTGGCATGTTCCAAATTACATTACCGACAGGTGATCTCGCCTATACCCGTGACGGTACTTTCCAGATTGATTCGGAAGGTAACTTGGTGAACTCCAGTGGTTATTTGCTAGAGCCTAACATCGTTGTGCCGGATCAGACTGACACCATCACTATTGGTGTCGACGGTATTGTCACTGCGGTTTCTGAAGGTGAAACGCTAGGTGAAGTGATTGGTAATATTGAAATCGCTGATTTTATTAACTATGCCGGCTTGGAAGCCATTGGTAATAACATGTTCCAAGAGACTGATGCCAGTGGTGATCCTATTGTCGGTGATCCGAGCATCGACGGTTTTGGTTCGTTGATTCAAGGCGCTTTAGAGTCTTCAAATATTTCAATCGTAGAAGAGATGGTTGACATGATTGCGACTCAGCGTTCTTACGAAATGAATTCAAAAGTGATTAGCTCAGCAGACTCGATGCTTGGCTTTATTACCTCGAACTTATAATAAAAATGAGTAAAGGGGAGCAGATAATGAAAAAAAACTTGGTGATATTTTCAGTCATGTATGCGTTGTTACTGACTGGCTGCGGCAGCATGGAAGTTGCATCGCTACCGAGTTCAGAAAAACCAGGCGACCCTGAATATGCTCCAGTTCCGTCTGATTCATTATTGCCACCGCCAGGTGCCGGAGGTTCGTTATTTTCAGACGCTTACGGTTTAAGTTTGTATGGTGATAAAAAAGCTCGTCGCGTTGGCGATATCATCACCGTTCTTTTAGATGAAAGCACGCAAGGTTCTAAGTCTTCTGCGGCGTCATCGAGTAAAAGTTCCAGTGCAGAAATTACCGCACCGACCGTAGCCGGTTTTGGGCCCTTTAATTCATTGAGTGCGCAAGTTGAGGGTG
This sequence comes from Reinekea thalattae, assembly GCF_008041945.1. Lineage (NCBI taxonomy): Bacteria > Pseudomonadati > Pseudomonadota > Gammaproteobacteria > Oceanospirillales > Saccharospirillaceae > Reinekea > Reinekea thalattae. The sequence goes on from NZ_VKAD01000001.1 coordinate 266,501, forward strand.
GTCGAGATTTCAGTGGCTCAGGTGATGCAGACCAGTCTAACTCTTTGGTGGGTAATATCACGGTGACTGTTTCTGAAGTGCTGCCTAACGGTGTGCTTCGAGTGCGAGGCGAAAAGTGGATTACCTTGAATACCGGTGCAGAATTCATTCGTATTAAAGGCATGTTAAGGCCTGATGATATTAATTTAGACAATACAGTTTCTAGCCAAAAATTGGCCGATGCCCGTATTGCTTACAGCGGTTCAGGTGCTTTACAAAATGCCTCGAAGCAGGGCTGGTTATCGGCATTCTTTAATTCACCATGGGTACCTTTTTAGGCACGAATCAGCACTCAGACGCAGCGCTAAAATGAGATCATTATTATGAAAAAACTGCTATTCATTATGTTAATTGGCCTATCTAATTTGGCCGTTGCCGATCGAATTAAAGATCTGGCTTCGGTGCAAGGTGTTCGCAGTAACGAGCTTATTGGTTACGGCTTAGTCGTTGGCTTAGATGGAACGGGCGACAATGCCGATTTTACTGAGCAGACCTTCCGTAACATGATGGAACAGTTTGGAATCACCATTCCTGAAGGTGAAGACCCTGATATCGATAATGTTGCTGCCGTCAGTATTCATGCAACGTTACCGGCCTTTGCTAAACCAGGTCAGCAAATTGATATTACTGTATCGAGTCTCGGTAATGCCGATTCGTTGCGCGGAGGCAGTCTATTGTTAGCGCCATTACGCGGTGCCGATGGAAATATTTATGCCTTGGCTCAAGGCAGTGTCATCGTCAGCGGCTTTGGTGCTGAAGGTGAAGATGGCTCATCGATCAAAGTGAATATTCAAAGTGCAGGTCGAATACCAAATGGCGCAACGGTTGAGCGGTCAGTACCAACGTCCTTTTCTCAAGGTGATCATCTAACCTTTAACCTACACCGTGCCGATTTTACAACTGCAAAACGCATGGCTGAAACCATTACCGATCTTTTAGGGCCAGATTCTGCTTATGCTCTTGATGCTACGTCGATTCGAGTGACAGCACCGCGCGATGCTAACCAACGAGTGAGCTTTTTAAGTGTGCTTGAAAATCTGGAAGTTACTCCGGGTGAAGAATCTGCCAAGGTGATTATTAATTCCCGAACCGGAACCATTGTTGTAGGTCAGCATGTTGCTATTGATCCTGTTGCCATTACGCACGGAGATTTAACGGTCACAATCGATAATAACCTCGAAGTGAATCAACCCGAAGGCTTCACCGCAGGTGAAACTGTCGTGGTACCGGACGCAGAAATTGACATCGAAGAAGAAGATCAACCGATGTTCTTATTTGGCCCTGCGGTTACCTTGAATGACATTGTTAATGCCGTTAATGAAGTCGGTGCAGCGCCAGGTGATTTGATGGCAATTCTCGAAGCGCTAAAGTCTGCTGGTGCATTAAAAGCAGAACTGATCATTATATAAAACCAACCATTACGCCGGTGGTTGATAGCATCTTATTGGCCCACCGGTTGTGAGTAGCATTGTCTTTTTTGCAGGCGTTTATAAAACTGGCACGGCTCTGGCTATATAAATAATAAGACCGATATTTTTGACGAATAGCGGCAATTTATTTCCGGAGGATGTTCATGACAGCACAATTTGATGCCGCCTTTAATTACAACGATTTATCAGGCTTGAACTCGATAAAACAGGGCGCTCGTAAAGACGATCCTGAAGCATTAAAGGCTGTTGCGCAGCAGTTTGAATCAATGTTTATGGGCATGGTTTTAAAGAGTATGCGTGAGGCAAACGACGTCCTTCGATCAGATCTTCTCAATAGCAGCGAAACCGATTTTTATCGTCAAATGCATGATGAGCAGCTATCGCTGACGCTTTCTCAGCAAGGTGGTTTTGGTCTAGCAGACGTTATCTATAAACAGTTAACAGATACCGGACGCGTCAAACTATCGGACATCGACTTAGAACCCTTTGAACAAAACCTAATGCAACGTAAGTCTGTTGAAAGCGAAGGCCAGTCAGAGTCTGACTTTATTGAAAGTTTAGGTATCCAGTTAAATAGCTCGTTGTTTGACGGCAGCCAAAACGACATAACTGAATCACCTAAGCAAGCAAGCGATGTGAGCAAGTCAGCTGGAGATGAAGTATCAAATATGGTGACGCCACTGTCGCAATATTTAAACTTCGACGGCCCTAAAGACTTTATTAAAAAAATGTTACCACTGGCTGAGAAAGCTGCAGATGCGATTGGTGTTTCAGCTAAAGTTTTGGTGGCCCAAGCGGCACTGGAAACAGGCTGGGGTGATAAGCAAATTAAGACAGAGTCGGGTGATTCGAGCTTTAACTTTTTTGGTATTAAAGCCAATCATAATTGGCAGGGCGAATCGGCTTCGACACTCACCACCGAATATATCGATGGCCATGCTATTAAAATCAATGAGCCTTTTCGTGCCTACAGCGACCCACAACAATCATTCGATGATTATGCTCAATTTATAACGCAGCATGACCGCTATAACTCGGCGGTTGAAAATGCAGATGACGATGCTAGTTACGTCACTGAATTACAAAATGCTGGCTATGCTACCGATCCTCAGTACGCAGAAAAAATAATTACCATCGCCCAAAGCGATTGGTTCGATGAGTTTTAGGAGTGTATAGATGAGTCTGATAAATACTGCCATATCGGGCCTTAATGTCGCTCAAACTGCGCTAGAGGTAACCGGAAATAATATTTCTAATGCTGAGACAGAAGGCTACTCTAGGCAAGTGGTTGAGGTTTCATCATCCATTTCACTCTATACCGGCTCTGGTTACATTGGTACTGGCGCAGACGTTGTTGATATTACTCGTATAACCGATGAATTTTTAACTGTTCAATTACGCTCGGATACTTCGGATTTTTTCGATCTTGAAACCTACCGCGAATTAATTGAGCAAGTTGATACGCTAATTTCTACCGACTCTACTGGGTTACAATCCTCTATGGATCAGTTTTTTGCTGCCTTGCAAACGGCAGCAGAAAACCCTGCTTATATTCCATCAAGAGAAGTGCTAATCGGTGAGGCCGAAAGTTTGTCGGCTCAATTTAATATGGTTGCCGATTATCTCAACGATATAGAAACGACTTTAGATAGCCAAATCGCCGCATCGGCAAAAGAAGTAAATTCTCTGGCAGAAACCATTGCGTTGTTGAACCAGCAAATTATGTCTTCAGCTGGTTCAGCAACAGGGTTAGATGCGAATGACCTACTCGATGCGCGTGACCAAGCGGTTTTAGAACTGAGCAGTTATATTGATGTCGATGTTGATGAAGTCGACGGCGGTTACAATATTTCTATTGGTAGTGGCCAGGCCTTAGTACTCGGTGTGACCTCCTATTCTATCGAGGCCACAGCCTCGGAGTCTGATCCAACTCAGATGGGTATTACTTACGTTGGCGCGACCAGTCGAGTTGATATTACCGATGACATTAGTGGTGGCTCGATTGCCGGCATGATCGATTTTCGTGAGCAATCTTTAGATAGCACCTACAACAGTATCGGTCAGCTAGCATTGACAATTTCTGAGGCGATTAACTCAACCCACACTTATGGTCTCGACTTGAATGGTGAATGGGGTGGTGAATTCTTTAGTGAAATTAATAGCGATGATTTGGTTAGTAATCGAGTCACCAGCTTTTACACCAATACGTCGGCAAACGATAATTATTTTAGTGTCTATATTGAAGACACCAGTGCGCTGACTGGCAGCGATTACACGCTATCTGTTCCAGGACCTGGCACTACGCGTTACCAGATAACCGATGGCGATGGTAATGTTGTATTAGAAGGCGGTTTACAAAATGACTTCCCTCAAGAAATTGAATTTGATGGCTTGCGGCTAGTGATTGAAGATGGAAGTTTTGCTGAAGGCGATGGCTTTACCATCAATCCTTACAGCGGCGCTGCAGAAAATATGACAACAGTGATCAGTGATCCTGAAGCAGTTGCGTTGGCTTATCCGATTCGTGCCATTACAAACCTGAGTAATAACGGTTCTGGCGAAATAGACCAAGGTACTATGCTCAGTATCGATACTGAAACATTTTCAGTCGACGGTGAATTATCGCCACCGTTAGTGATCGTTTTTCATGATGAATACACCTACTCTGTATATGATAATACCGATGAAGGTAATCCGGTTTCACTTGAGCCGCCATTAGAATACTTAAGCTATGTTCCCGGTACTACCAATACTATTTTTACCGATGATCCAGGTGAAACTCAGGTCAGCAGTTGGCGAGCTCGCTTGCCTTTTGATGCAACCACTGTCGATCAGGGTGATACTGAAGATTTATATAACGGCATAAACCCGGAGCGTTTCGAGTTCTATTATACCGATAGCGAAACTGGTGAGGTCACCCTAATGGATGATCTGTCGACTGAAAGCGGTGCCTCTGCGGCAGAAATAGCAAATGAGTTGAGTTTTATTGATGGTGTTGAGGCTCGCGCCTATACCGAAGTTCAGATGACCAACTTCACCAATAATGGCACGACCTATGTACCAGACAATGAATTCGAGGTATGGATAAACGGCTTCAATATTACTAGCGAGGTGACTGCATCTTCGCAAACAACCTATATGGATGGTTATCCAGAAGAAGTACCTGACGAAATGACGCCAGACTTTTTGGCCGATCGTATTAATAGCCATTATGAGCTTGTTGATTCGGGCATTGTTGCTTATAGCGACGGTACTACGCTAACAATTGTCGATTCCAGCGGTGAAGATATTGTTATTGAGATGACCGGTGACAAGCCAGATGAAGTGCTTGTTGATGGTGTGCCGGACGTGATTGATCCAGGTGACTCTTTCCAACTTAGTACAGGGCAAACTTGGTCGATAGATCCTATTGTGGGCAATACCGATGGTTCGCTTAACAACAATACGGGCTATGATTTTACTGAGGAAGGCCCTTATGAATATGAGCTATATTTGCCGGATGGTCGCACGGGTTATATCACGCTAGATCAAAACTACTCTGATGCCGAAACGATGATTGCGGATATAGAGGATAAAATCACAGATTTACTGGATGATACATCCGTTGCTGAAGTTTCTATCGATGCCAGTGGCAATCTAAGCTATAAAACATTGATGACTATTTCTGGAACAGGTGATCCTACTCAGGTTGAAGCGGTCAGTATTGGTGGGCAAGTCGATATCACAATGGCTGATGGTATCTCGTTAGAAACTGACCCTGATATTGGTGGTATTTTCAATGGCATACCAGATGCGCAATCAACTTATTTTGGTTTCCAGTTTGAAATATCGGGTAATCCAGAAGCTGGAGATGAATTTAGTATTGAGTGGAATGAAGACGGTGTCTCAGATAACCGTAACGCGTTAGATTTAGTCAATCTAGAAACTGCAGAAATTGTTTATGGCACCACCACCATGGGTGAACTTTATAGCCTGACGGTTGAACGAGTCGGTGCGCAAACATCTTCGGTACAGGTATTGGCTAGTGCCTCTGAAGTGATTCTTGAAACAACGGCGGCTGAAGTACAGAGTATTCAAGGTGTTAACCTTGATGAAGAGGCCGCACTGTTGATTGAGTATCAAGCTTTATACAGTGCAAATGCTAAAGTTATTTCGGTAGCGCAAGAACTGTTTGATACATTATTAGCAACATTTTAATTTTAACTACTAAAGCAGAATATTTATCAACTAGGTGTTGTTCTCAGTAGCGCAGGTTCTTAATAACACAGTTTTTAGTAATACATATTCTTAATAGTTAATGCTCTTAGAAACAAACGCTCTATAAGGAGCCCGTTATGGCTGATCGTATTTCAACATCCTGGAGTTATAGCCAGCCGATTAGTGATATGTTGAGTTTGCAGGTACAGGTGAACGAAACTTACTCCAAAATTAGTTCTGGTAAAGAGGTTCAAACCGCCTCTGATGATCCTGTGGCTATGGCGCGTATCCTTCAGCTGGATCAAGACATTAACCAGATGGAACAATATCAAGAAAACATAGATATGTTGGAGGCTCGGCTAGAAATTGAAGACGCAGCCTTGTCTGGCGTTGCCGATGTGTTGCAAGGTATTCGTGAGTTGGTTGTGCAAGCAGGTAATGAAGGGGTTTACGAAGACACAGAGCTTCAGGCTATAGCCGATGAGATTCAGCAGTATCTATATTCGTTAGTCGACTTAGCTAACAGTAAGGATGGTGGTGGTGAGTATTTGTTTTCTGGTTTTCAGGGTGATGACATGGCGTTTGTCGAATCCCCAGGCGGTGGTTACAGTTATCAAGGAGATGATGGTGTCCGAGAAATTAAAATCAGTGACAGCGTAACGCTCGATGCTAGTGATGCTGGCTCGGAAGTTTTTTTGGATATCGATTCTGCCAGTACATCCTTTTATTCTTTTGCCAGCGATCAAAATACTGGCAGTGGAATTATCACGCAGGGTATTACTGTTGATCAAGAAGCGCTTGATGAGTTTTACCCGGATGATTTTTATATTGAATTTAACAATGAATATGAATTGGATCCGCCTAATACCAACTATACCGTTTATCGCGTTTCTGACGGTCGAATAATGGAAGGTCTTGAGAACGTCGAATATTATGAGGGCCAAGATATCGTGGTCGGTGGTATGAGTGTTGAGATTACAGGTGATCCTTACGCAGGCGATCAGTTTATTGTTGAATCATCACAGACTCAAAGTATGTTCGTTTCGATCGAAAAAATAATTTACGCCATTGAAAATTATTCTGATAACACTGAGCTGTATGCAGCTGCCATTGCAGATGGCTTAGATAATATGGACTATATTATTGATAACGTTTCAACGGTTAGAGCCAGTATTGGTTCACGCTTAAATACAGCAGACAATGTTGATAACCAGATGGCGGATAATATTTTAGCCTCACAAGAAATCCGTTCAGATCTTGAGGATTTAGATTACGCCGAGGCTGTGAGTAATTTGCAATATCAGGAATTTGTTTTGCAGGCAGTTCAACAAACCTATTCAACAATTTCTCAATTGAGCCTGTTTGATTACATCTAATGATTCGGTTACTTCCCCAGTAGAGTAGAGCTCTACTGGTCGCCTTCTTGCTTGAACTTACCTGCTTGTTTTTCTTTTGTATAACTCAATTCACCAATCTTTAATTGTTGTTGTAGTTTATTTTTTTGCTCACTAAATAGTGCGTTATTTTTATCAATTATGTCTTGCCAACTGTCAGCATATTGACTTAACACCTTAACGTTTTTTGTGTTTGCGTCGCTACGTTCAACTAAGTCCTGTAGTTTTTCTTGCCACTGCTGTAGTGCCTTGGGTAGCCTCTCGGTTTTTAGCCAAAGTGCTTTAAATTCTTTATCTAGTTTATCCAGTTCGTGTTTCATTAATGGCTCACATTAGAGTTATATAGCTAAAATGGTTGTAGGTATAAGAGTTATAGGTAAATAAATTCTGTTACTTGAGTTTACCATCCTATTTAAAAGTTACTACGATATTGGCTTTATATTTCGTCGTGACGATCAACGTTCATTGAGTGTCTATCAAAGTTTTAATATGAATGAGAATCGCTTGATAGTGAGAGTAATTATTGTTGACATCTATCGTATTTTTTATTAGCAACCTGCAAAAGTTGTATTGTTTTTCGGTAGCTATTCGCCTACCTTGTGATGCAAATAAATAAGGAGATGCGCCATGAAGGGTGATCGCCAAGTATTGGTTGAATTAAATAAAATATTAAAGAATGAGCTGACGTCGATTAACCAGTTTTTTTTACACGCACGCATGTATAACAACTGGGGTTTTGAGGTTTTAAATGAAAAGGCTTATAAAAAATCGATTAAAGATATGAAACAGTCTGATGAAATCATTAATCGTATTTTGTTCTTAGAGGGTCTGCCAAATTTACAAGACCTAGGTAAGTTGCACATTGGCGAGCATACCGAAGAGATGATCGAGTGTGATAGCCAAATACAGTTGGCGCAAATTGCTCAGTTAAAAGACTCCATTAAAGTTTGTGAAGATTTAAAAGACTTTACCTCTCGTGAGCTGTTAAAAAGTATTTTAGCCTATGAGGAAGACTATCTCGATTGGTTGGAAACTCAACAACATCTCATTGAAACGCTAAGCATTGAGAAATACTTACAGTCACAAATTCACGATGATGACTAATATTTCTAATATTACACATCGCTTTGTTAAAGAATCATAGGAGCACAGTATGAAGGGTAATCAAAAAATCATTGATGCATTAAATAGTTTGTTAGCACTAGAACTTACAGCGATGGATCAATACTTTATTCACAGTGAAATGTATGCCGATTGGGGTATCACAAAACTCTATGAACGCATTGCGCATGAATTTGACGATGAAAAAAGCCATGCTAAAGCGTTGATTGAACGGATGCTGTTTTTGGAAGGCGTACCAGATATGGCAGGGCGAGCGCCATTGCGTATTGGTAAGGATGTTCCAGCCATGCTCGATGCCGATTTGCAGGTAGAATATGAAGTACAAAAGGTGCTGGTAGAAACAATGGCGCTATGCGAACAAGAAAAAGACTTCCATACACGGCATATATTGCAAACCTTACTGGAAGATACCGAGGTTGATCACGCCTGGTGGCTGGAACAGCAACTTGGTTTAATCAAGCGTATTGGCTTAGAAAACTACATTCAGTCGCAGCTTTAACGGCTCGTGTTAGCCAATAAGCGCATTAGTTTGTTTCATAAAATCGATTAAAGCAGGCTTGATGTCTGCTTTTTTTGTGGGTTTAGCTCGAATCGAAGTAAAAGCAATGATTCTTATCAATAAATGAGAATCATTGCTTTTAATGTGTTGTGAGAATGACTATTATTCTTTTTGTTAGCTTTTAATGAAATGAATAATAGGGCGTTCTTAAAATGTATGTTTGTTTATGCTTAGGTATCACCGACCAAGATATTCGCCAGTCGATAGCAGATGGCGCCAGTTCGGTTAAGCAGGTGCGTGAACAGCTTGGCGCCGGCTCTCAGTGCGGTAAGTGTGCAATGCATACTCGTCAGCTGGTTCGAGATGAACTGGAACTGTTGAAACAGAGCACTGCATCAGAAACTCAATTGTTTTATGAAGCTTCTTAATCTTTTAAGTCATAGTCATTGCATTCCGGGTTGCTTAGTTGGTCTGAGTTGTAAAATTAAGTCGCCATTTCGCCATTTCGCCATTCATTATAGTCGCCTAGCTTCACCAAAACTGTTTGTATCTATTTATAGTTAAGTCTTATTGTCTGCCGCACACCGCACACCGCACACCGCACACCGCACACCGCACACCGCACACCGCACACCGCACACCGCACACCGCACACCGCACACCGCACACCGCACACCCACCGCATGCTGTGAAGGTTATATATTTTTGGTTTTTTATTCCAAAAAACTATAAAAGGTTTTTCAATATCGGCCGTTATAAATATTGTGAATCAATAACGTCGCTGGTTCGGGTCGCAATAGGGTGGCACTGTAAGGCGAAGGAGAAAAGAATATGGCTTTAGTTATTAATACCAATATGGCCTCGCTTAACGCTCAACGTAACTTGAGCTCTTCTCAAAGCGAGTACAATACATCTTTGCAACGTTTGTCTTCTGGTCTACGTATTAACAGTGCGAAAGACGATGCAGCAGGTCTTGCAATTTCTGCAAAATTTGAATCTCAAATTACCGGTCTTGATCAGGCGGTACGTAACGCAGGCGACGGTGTATCGCTAGCGCAAACAGCAGAAGGTGCCTTGGGTACCATGACCGATAACCTTCAGCGTATCCGTGAACTAGCGGTTCAGTCTTCTAACTCAACCAACTCAGAAGAAAACCGAGTGGCGTTGCAGGCAGAGGTTGAGCAGTTGATGTCGGAAATTACTCGTACAGCTGAAGAGACTAACTTTAACGGTCAAAACCTACTAGACGGTAGCTTTAATGGTATTTTCCAGATAGGTGCTGATGCAGGCCAAACTGTAGAAATTAGCATTTCAGAATTGACGGCGAGCAAGTTAGGCGCCTCTAGTCAGGCTGGTGTTTCAGCGTTAGGTAATGAAAATGCATTATCTAATGGTGACCTTGTCATCAATGGTGAACAGATTCGCTCGTCTACAGGTTCTGATGATAACTTGTCTTATGCCAATGCTGCTGCTAGTGGTATCGCTAAGGCTGCAGCTATCAATGAATATGCAGAAGAGACCGGCGTAACAGCAACTGTTGATGAAAATGTCATGGTTGGTTCAGGAATGGCTGACCTAGCGACTGATGGTACGGCTGGAGCTGATGCTACTGCTGTTATTGCCATTAATGGTGTGGATATCACCATTCAAGGTACGGATAACTCTGATGAAACGGACCGAGCGGCGACGCGTAGCTCTGTTGTTGCATCTATCAATGCCTTTGCTGAACAAACAGGTGTGACGGCATCAGACGGTGGCGATGAAGGTGGTATCGTGCTAACTGCAGCCGATGGTCGTAATATTGTACTGGAAGATGGTACAGGTAACGCCGTAAATGATTTGACTGTGTATGGTCTTCAGGATGGAGATACAGCAGCTACTTCCGCAGGTGCTGATGCGGATGGTGACGGAGTAGATGATAGTGGTGTTGCTTCCTATGCTGGTTACACGCTGACTGCTGAAAATGCTTCGACAGATATTGTAATCACCGGCGGTAATGGTACTGGCAGTGGTGATCTTTCTAACTCTGGCTTAACAGAAGGTACCTACACAGCTCAAAATGCTTATGTCACCTCGACATCTCAGGCTGTTGCTTTTGATACAGATATTGCTACTACTGAAGCGTTGGCAGCAGAGAAGGCGTTAGATGATGGTGATTTGGTCATTGAGGGTGTAACTATCAGGGCCTCTAGCGCAACTGATGATACCGCTTCCTATACAGGTGCGGCTTCTTCAGATGCCTCAGCTTCAGGTATTGCTATCGCGGCAGCTATTAATGATGCTTCAGATGATACTGGTGTTACGGCAACGGTTAACGCAACTGAGTTTACTGGTGCGTATGATGCGACTACTGCACTAGCTGGTACGGCAGGTGATACATCTGTGCTTACTCTTAATGGTATTGATATTACGTTAACCGATTCAGGTGATTACGATACTAACTTGACCAATGTAGCTGATGCGATTAATCAATATGTTGGTCAAACAGGTGTCACAGCAACGAATAACGGTAAAACTATTACGTTAACTGCAGAAGATGGGCGTAATATCTCTACCGAGCTGGTTGGTACGTCAACCGGAGTTCAGTTAGGCCTATCGGGTGTGTCTGAGGTAACTGGTGAAGCAAATACGACCTACTCTACGGTTACACTAAATGCTGCTTCTGCTATTGATATTGAGTATGGCTCTAACGGTATTGATGGTGTTACTGACTCTGGTTTTGCAGTGGGTAGTTTTGGTGGCGGTGAAGATGGTACCTTCCTAGAAGATATTGATATTTCTACCTTCGAGGGTGCTCAAGATGCGATTGTTGCCATCGATAATGCATTAGAAACAGTAACATCGCAGCAGGCAGAACTTGGTGCAATTCAGAACCGTTTTGAATCAACAGTAACTAACCTTGAAGTAACGCAAGAGAACTTGACGGCTGCGCAATCTGCAATTCAGGATGCTGACTTTGCAGAAGAAACAGCAGCGATGTCTCGTGCTTCGGTTCTGCAGCAAGCGGGTATTTCGGTACTATCGCAAGCGAACTCAAGTGCCGAGCAAGTGTTGTCACTATTGGGTTAATAGCAACTCTGTTAAAGCAGCTTGATGCCAACCTGTTTGGCTATCTAATAGCAGTAGTATGGGTATCAAGCGGCTTGTTGTTAACGGAATTGATTGATAAGCCTAACAGTGAACGGAGGTGGATATGAATGAAATAAGTGTGCCGCAGCAAATAAAAAGCAGTACGCCGAAAGCATCCGCGCCGAACACGCAAGCTGATGGAGTGAGTAGTGGGGGTTCCACACCTCCAGCAGTAAGCAATGCGGATAACCACGCAGTTGGAGTTGAAGACGGTTTAAGCTTAGCAGTAAACGAGCAAAACAAACCTGAGTCACAACAAAAGGAACAGGAGCAGCTAGCTGCTGCAGTTGCAAAGTTGAATGATTACGTGCAATCACATGAACGTAAGCTCGACTTTCAGATGGACCAAGATTCAGGTGAAACGGTAGTCACGGTATATGACGCAAACTCAGAAGAGGTTATTCGCCAAATACCAAACGAAGAGGCTTTGGAGTTAGCTCAGCGATTAAATCAGCAAGAGCCGATCACTCTATTTAGTGCTAATGTTTAAGCTTGCATTTAAAGCTTTTACTGTCAAAACCCAGCTTAGCTGGGTTTTTTTATGCCTGTAATTTTTACTATGTATGAACTAAGGCTTTTACTGTCAAAAGCGAAGCGTTTTAAAAATAAAGTGTATTTTTATTTTGGTAACAAGTCGTTACAAAGCTTCCATGAAATCTACTTAAAGTTTTTGACATATCGGCCGCTATAGAAACTAGCCGGTTTTGTATCTATTGGCTTAAGCTTTGCATTTGATTAGTGTTAGCAAGTAACTGTTTAATACAGACTATTGCAGTATTAAGTTTCTTTAATTGATGAGTTGTTCAGGGTGAGCATATGGCTAGTGTATCGTCGCTTGGTATTGGTTCTGGGACCTTAACGTCCGATTTAGTGGAGAGCTTAGTTTCCGCTACTCGAGCGGACGCTGATCTCCGCTTAGCCTCCGATGAAGCGGAAAATGAGGCAGAAATTTCCGCTTGGTCTGAACTGCGAAACTACCTTGAAGACTTACAGTCGGCCGCGTCTGCACTATCAAATTCTAATACGATTGATAGTACAACTGCCACGTCTTCGGATGAAGATGTCCTTACAGCAACAACAACGGCCGCAGCCGAAGCAGGAACCTATCGATTTGAAATAGATCAGGTTGCTACAGCTCATACCTTAGCTAGCCAAAGCTATGACAGTGTTGATGCAGTTGTTGGTACTGGTGTTTTAACTTTTAGCTTTGGTACGACAACCTTTGCAACAGATGATAGCTATCTTGCCTTCGAGCAGGATGCTGATACGGTTTCTACGCAAATTACAATTGACTCTAGTAACAACACGCTCGGAGATATTCGTGACGCCATAAACGATGCAGAATTCGGTGTAACGGCATCGATAGTTTATGACGGGAATGGTTATCGACTTTTGATGACTAGTGATGAAACCGGCGAAGAGAGCTCAATGGAAATCACTGTTTCAGGTGATTCTGGATTACAAGCACTGGCTTACAACAGTGCCCAGAATGATGAATCAGTCAATATGATGCAGACTCAGGCTGCGGAAGATGCATTACTTACTGTTAACGGGTTGTCTATTTCCAGTGCTAGTAATCAATTATCAGAAGTGATCACTGGCGTTACCATTGATCTAATTGATGCTAAAAGCAGTGCAGTAACATTGAAAATTTCGCAAGATACCGATGAGATTGCCGACAAAATTCAGACATTCGTTGATGCTTATAATGAATACGCTGGTCTTTACGACATTCTAACCGAATATTCTGTTAGTGAGGATGACGAGACTATTTCTGAAAATGGTATTTTGATTGGTGATAACACCCTTCGTACTATTGATGATGCAGTACAAGATATTTTAAGTACTGTCTTAGATGGGCTAGAAAGTGCTACCTATACCTCTTTAGTATCACTAGGCATAGAGACAGATCAAAATAATGACTTCATGTTAACTTTTGATAGCAGTACTTTTAATGAGGCTATGGAAGAAGCTTCAGATTCTGTTATTGGTCTTCTATCCAGTGCAGAAACAGCTACCAGCAGCCAGGTAAGTATATTGTTAACGGGTACTGATACACAGCCGGGAACATACAATGTCGATATCACTCAGCCTGCTACACAAGGCTATTACCAAGGATTGTCTACTGATGCGCTGGCTTTTGCATCGGATGTGGTAATTTCTGATATTAATGATCAATTTAGTATCACCTTAAACGGAGATACAGAAGTGATTAGTCTTGAGCAGGGGTCATACTCAAGTGGTGATGAGCTGGCTCAAATGATCCAGACATCTATTAACACTCAATATACTAGTGATAGCGTTTCTGTTGAGTTTGATGAAGATAATCTTAGGTTCGCTATAACATCCACAAAATTTGGTAGTGAGTCGGAAGTCGTTATTAATAGTGTTGATACTATATTAGCAAGTACGCTTGGTATTGCATCGACAGGGTCTGGTGAATATCAAGGAGCTTATTTTGGTTCCTTGGGGGATACTTCCTTTTCTGCTATCAGTGATGCCGCGGTCCTTACTGTAGATGAAGAAGATGGTATTGATTTTAATTTAAATCCGGTCAGCTTCGATATTGCATTGACTGGGACGACTGCAGATGGCACATACACAATTAACCTAGATGAAGATTGGGCTGATGACATCGATTCAAATGGTGAAATAACTAACGATCGTGATCGTGACGATGTACTAACTTATATACAAAGTGAATTAAATGATGCCGGTCTTGCAGGCATTGTGACCGCAGAGTTTAACGATAGTGATCGGTTGGTATTTTATACAGAGCCAGGTGCAGGAACTCAGACACTAGATATTTCGAATATTTCGGTCACCGGTAGTGATTACTTAGGCTTGGTTGATAGTTCTAACACGAGCGGTTATACGGTTTCTGGTGCCAGTTTCGATCTTTCTTATTCTAACCGGGTGGGTGATGTTGACTCGGCTGCGAGTATTGTCGTTCCAGATGGAACTTACGAGACGGCAGAGGACCTAGCCCAAGCAATACAGGATGCAATTAACGCTGATGCAAATGTTTCTTCAAGTGCTTATGGAGCAACGACAGAGAGAGGCTCGCGTAGTCTTTATACTGCAGTGGATTTTGCTTCCGATCCAGCCCAGTTTGTTATGGCAGTCAACGGTCAGGAAGTAACCGTCACAGTCGACACTAATGGTGCTGATAACATTAATAGTATTCAAGATGCGATAGATGCTGCTCTAACGGCTGCAGGCATTTCAGAGACAGTTAGTGCAAGCTTAGACAGTAATGGTTTAGTGCTAACAACAGACTCTACTGGGTCGAGTGAAACACTGGAGATATTATCTGACGGTGCAGGTGCGACAACAAGTTCTGGATCAATTGACTTATCGTCATCTGTTATCGATTTTGCTACAAATCCTGCAGCGTTCTCTATAGAAGTCGGTGGTTATGATTTTGATATTGAAGTTGACTCAAATGGGCTGACTGGTGATACAGATGAAGAAACAAATCTTAATGCAATACAGAATGCACTAAATTCTGCACTAGCTTCTGCTGGTGGTGGCGGAGTATTTAGTGCTGGTGATGTTGAGGCTAAGTTAGACGAAAACGGTTATCTTTATTTTGAAACTATTTCTCAACAAGGCGAACAGACAGAATCAACCTTCGGTGCCGATGCCACAATTCAAATTACATCAGTTGATGCAACTAATAATTCACTAGGATTGACTGCCGAAGCTTCACCTAATATTAATGGTTATGACAGCTTTGGCTTGAGCTTGGGTTTATATTACGGATTCGATTCCGGTGCTACGGTAACTTATAAACAGAATGATGAAGGAGAAGGTGGATTTTCAATCTCCTTTGATAATGATACGGATGTAACCCTCAGTAATATATCAACTGAGGCAACTGCATTATTGGGCTTTTCTACTACTAATTACAGTGGATCTGAAAATCAAATCGGTCAGGATGTTGCGGGTACTATTAATGGAGTGGAGGCTATCGGTAATGGTCAGTTTTTGACTGCAGCCGAAGGTAATGAGTCTGCAACAAATGGTTACTTATTAGGCTTTTCTGCAGCAGATTTTAGTGAAGCGGTTATTATTGATAGCTCTAATAATAAATTTACCATTGAAGTTGATGGTGTAGAGTCTAATGAAATCGAAATAACGCCGGGTGCTTATGCTAGTGCTGATGATTTGATGGCAGAAATAGAGGAACAAATTAATAGCGACTCGAACATTTACTTAGCAGACCTCGGTGTTGAACTTCAGTACGATGCTGATAATGCAATTTTTGGTATTTTTTCAGAATCTACGGGCTCTGAGTCTTCTATATCTATTACAGATATTAATAGCGGGCTAGTTGATATCTTAGGAATGGCTGAATCGACTCAGGGGGTTGATGGTTCTGAAGCCTCAGGAGAGGTTGATGACGCGGCAGGTCTAATGCTCAAAGTAACCGCTACTTCAGCTGGGTATTATGGTAGTGTCACTTATGTCGAAGGGATTTTTGCTAATTTAGATGGCTATTTTGATGATATCTTAGGTTCTAATGGTCTAGTAACCTACAAGGAAACTGTGCTCGAAGAAGAAGCGACAGAGATTGATACGGAAATGAATGATCTAGATGATGAAATGGAAACTTATGCGGCAAGGTTATCTGATCAATTTATATACTACGATTCAGTTATTGCGGAGTTAAATAGCTGGGGCCAATACATTACCTCTCTATTTGCTGCTTTAACCAGTAACGATGACGAATAGAACGGAGTTTGTTTTATAACCTAACTGAAAAAACGCTAACTATTTTATTGAAAATGTATTAGCGTTTCGAGCTTCAACAGGTGTGTGGAGCTCGCGTTGTTTTTGTTTATCATTAGCGTTGTTATTTTATTTGGGTTTTTGCTTGGCCCCAGAGCCAATGTTCGCTTAGGTCGATACCAGCTAGTACTCGACACGAAATTAAATACCCAAGAACGAAACCAACCTGATTTACTAGCACTGCTGGCCGATCAGGTTGCGACCCAAGAGCGGCAATATCCATCGCTCATTTCTGGCACTGAAAAGCTAGTGCAATTCCACAATCCTGAGAAGCCTACTAAAACAGAGCATGTTGTTTTGTATTTGCATGGTTTTTCTGCCTGTCGGCAAGAAATATCCCCCGTGGCTGAAAATATAGCTGCGCAACTGCAAGCTAATTTTTTTGCCACTCGGCTCACCGGTCACGGTATGAATGCGGAGCAGTTAGCACAGGCAACCGCTGATGATTGGTTACAGGATGCAATCGAAGCTTGGCAGCTTGCAACGCAACTTGGACAAAAGGTCGTGATTATTGCCACTTCTACGGGCGCAAGTTTAGCGACTTGGTTAGCGCAGCAGCACAGTGTTGCGGAACAATCACACAGCCTAATTTTGGTTTCGCCTAATTTTCGACCTAACCATTGGGCGATGAATGTCTTTTTATGGCCATGGGCCAAATTCTGGCTGCCGCTATTAGTGGGGCGAAAGAAGGGGCGTGCACCGCAAGATAAAATTGCAGCCCGTTATTGGACGGCACCTTATCCGACGAGTTCTTTGTGCCATGTGGCTGCATTGGCTAAAGCGGCGTGTCAATCTGATGTCGCGTCAATACAAACACCGACTCTGTTTATTTATTGTGACGATGATAAAACGGTGGACTCTCGTGTCACTGATCAAGTGATTAAACGCTGGGGCTCCAAGCGAATTAGGTGTTTATCTGAGCAGGCTGTTGAGGGAACGACCAATCATGTCATTGTCGGCGATCTCGCACGGCCAGAAAGTAATCACCGTATTACAGAAGAAATTCTTCGATTTATTCACGGGTAAGTCGTTGTCGATTTAATAAGTCGTTGCGGCTTGAATAAATCTAGAGCGCTATGAGTATTTTTATTTATATAAACCCGACCTAGCTCAATTTCCTGTTAATTATTTTTGTTAAAATCCGCGCCCGCCGTGTCGGCCAAGCAAATAACTTGGCTAATCGGTGCTATTTAGCAAAATCTCAATTGGCCTAGGTAATGAAATGACTTTTACACCAGAACTCTTGTCTCCCGCGGGCACTCTCAGAAACATGCGTTATGCCTTTGCTTATGGTGCCGATGCTGTTTATGCCGGTCAGCCTCGCTATTCATTACGTGTTCGTAATAATGACTTTACGCTAGCCAATTTAGAAACCGGTATTAATGAAGCCCGAGCGCAGGGTAAGCGACTTTATGTTGCCAGCAACATTGCGCCGCACAATTCAAAAATAAAAACCTATATGCGTGATATCGAGCCGGTGATCGAGATGCAACCGGATGCGTTGATCATGTCTGACCCTGGTTTAATTATGTTGGTGCGCGAGCGCTTTCCAGATCAGGAAATTCATCTTTCTGTGCAGGCTAATGTCGTCAATTACGCTGCCGCACAGTTTTGGTATAAACAGGGTATTAAGCGAATTATTTTATCGCGAGAATTGTCGCTGGAAGAAATTCAAGAGATTCGTGAAAACTGCCCAGGCCTAGAGATTGAAACCTTTGTACACGGTGCTTTGTGTATTGCCTATTCTGGTCGCTGCTTGCTGAGTGGTTATATTAATAAGCGGGACCCGAATCAGGGAACCTGCACTAACACTTGCCGCTGGAAGTACAATGCTCACGAGGCTGAAGAAGACGCCAGTGGCGATTTTGTACCTAAAGACGCCAAGATATGGACACCGCCAGAAAATAAAATTGCCAGTGATGCTCCGACATTAGGTCAAGGCCAGCCAACCGACGAAATCTTTTTGTTAGAAGAAGAAGGTCGACCAGGAACCTATATGCCAGCCTATGAAGACGAGCATGGCACCTACATTATGAATTCAAAAGACCTTCGTGCCATTCAGCATGTTGAGACATTGACAAAAATGGGCGTGCATAGCCTAAAAATTGAAGGCCGCACTAAAAGTCATTATTACGTCGCACGAACAGCGCAAGCTTATCGCCAAGCAATTGATGACGCCGTCGCCGGTAAAAGTTTTGATAAAGGCCTAATGAATACCTTAGAGAATTTAGCTCACCGCGGTTATACCGAAGGCTTTTACCGACGCCATGTTCATGATGAATACCAGAACTATGAAATTGGTCGTTCCGTGGGTGTGCACCAACAGTTTGTTGCCGAAGTTATTGGCCGTGATGGTGACGCGCTACATTTAAGGTCGAAAAATAAATTTTCAGTTGGTGACTCAGTCGAGCTGATGACGCCAGAAGGGAATGCGACTTTTAATATTGAACATATTCGAAACTTGAAAAAGCAGCAGGATTTAACCGAAGTGCCCGGCGGTGATTACGAAGTAAAAATTCAGGTGCCAGAAGCATTGGCAAAATCCGCTGAGCAGTATGGCTTGTTGATGCGTAATTTAGGTTAAGCACTATGAGCTAAAGCTTAGGAATAAAAGATTAAGAGTCAAAGATTAAAAGCCAGTTAGGCTGAAGTCAAAAAAATGAAATGAGCTGGATTAGACAGCAACAAAAAAGGAGCCAATGGCTCCTTTTTTATTTTTTAAATTAACGAACATGTTCCTAAACAGATAAAGGCCTAACTAAGTTTAAAAACGTACGCCAACGGAGACATAGTTTGAGGTTGGGTGAGTCCCAACTTCAACAAAAACTAAGCTTTTATTCACATCGACATTGGCACCGATTTCGGCACCGATATCAAATACAGCGTCGTCTGCAATGCCAATAGCCGGACCGGCACTGACATAGATACTGATACCTTTATCGATTGGGAACAACAGGCCAGCACTGGCGTCTGCGCCTGCGACAAATTCATCGTTATAGCCTGCGCCAACTTCTAGCTCGCCATAGGTGTATAAACCTTTGGAGCGTAAAAAGGTTACATGCAGTGGATAACCTTTAGCGGCAGTCACTCCGAGTCCGCCGTATGAAGAAAGCGCTAATTCAAGGCCACCTTTGCCGCCAGCAAAGCTGAGTGATGAAAGGAATAGCGTTGTTAATGCCATCATCAAGGTTTTTTTCATTAGGGAATACATCCATCTATAAAAATGAGTATTCAATTATAGCTGAGTAGCCGTTGCGTTCGTCAATAATACATTGGGGAAAGTGTGTATGGTTTGGCGAATTAATCCAATAGCCTGGCTCAAAACAGAAGGCTCCATGGCGGTTGTAGCGGTGTGAGGCGTCGATAGCAGTATCTTGTAAAAAATTTGCGCTATAAAACTGCATTCCTGGTAGGTCGGATTTGCAGACCAATTCTCGATTTGAGCGTGACGATTTAGCGCGTGCCATGGTGATCAGTCTTTTGCTTGAGTCGAAGCAGTAGCAGTGATCGTAACCTTGAAAGGGTTTTAATAAGGGGTCGGTTAACTCGGTCAGTGGCTGTTTAATGTTACGCCATTGAGAAAAGTCTAACAGGCTTTCGGCGCGGTTGACGATTTCGCCGGTTGGGATGCAGAGGTCATCGGTACTTAAAACATCGGTACTTTCAATTTGGAATGCGTGATGGTCCAAATTACCATAGTCGTGGCCATCTAAATTAAAGTAACTGTGGTTGGTTAGGTTAACGATTGTTTTTCTATCGGTCGTGGCGCTGTATTGGAATTGCACACAATTGGACTCTGTTAGCCGTATTTTGACTTCAAAGTCGACATTACCAGGATAGCCAGATTCACCGTGTTGGCTACGGCAATGAAAGGTCAGCGTTGGTATTTGTTGTGCGTCCAGTTCAATATGACTTTGCCAGATTTTTTTTGCCAAACTGGTGCTGCCACCGTGAAGGTGGTGGCCAGCTAAGTTTCGCTCCAGCTGTACTAATTCACCATCTAACATAAATTGCCCATGCGCGATGCGGTTCGCGTAGCGGCCAACGGTAGCGCCTAAAAAAGCCGATTGCTCTATAAAAGCCTGTGCCGTGTTACAACCGAGAACCAAGTTTGGTTCATCGGCTGCTAACTTAAATTCTATCCATGCCGCACCAAGATTATAGAAGCAGGCTTGTGCGCCAAGACTGTTTGTTAATTGATATTTTTTTAATGTTTGGCCGTTGTTAAGTGTGCAAATATCGCGTTCAGAAATGCTCGCAACCATCGCGTTGTTCCTTTGTTTTATTATTATAGTTTGCTTAGTTTAGCAAAAAATGTTCGTTCATAAACGATTTAACTGACTTACAAAGCGCTATACAGATTGATATTATGGGGTTGATTTTAACCATCTTTTCTTTATTGCGATTAACGGTTCATTAACTATGAATGACTTCTATGATCGGTGTCTTTGATTCTGGTCTGGGCGGGTTGACCGTCTTGACGCAATTAAAAATTCACTACCCAAAGCTTTCTTTGCTTTATGTTGCTGACCAGCATTATTCGCCTTACGGCAATAAGCCTGCTGAGCTTATTGTTCAACGTTGCAGAAGCATTACTCAATGGCTAGTTGATCAGGGTTGCAGCGTTATTGTGGTGGCCTGTAATACCGCAACGGCATTGGCGATTGAATTATTGCGTGAAGAGTTTGATCTGCCCATTGTTGGCGTTGAGCCTGGTGTTAAGCCTGCGGCGCTAAGTTCTCAATGTAAAAAAATAGCGGTATTGGCGACAGAGAATACTGTCAGTTCGCAACGATACAGTGAGCTGTTGAGTCGGTTTTTACCAAGTGTCACGGTGGTTAGTCAGCGTTGTGTCGGCTTGGCCGACGCCATTGAGCATTCTAGTGAACAGCTGCCACGTTTAATAAAAAAATACTGTCAGCCGCTAGTCGCTGAAGGTGTTGATCACATAGTGTTAGGTTGCACGCACTACCCATTAATTACAGATCAAATTCTCACAGCTCTAGGCAAGCCGGTGGCTATCGTTGATACCGGTCGAGCCGTAGCGAATTATGCTTTTCATTGCTATCAGCAGTTGGGCATTCAACCTCGGATCGCTGAAACAGCGATATACACAACTTCAGCCGCTGAGCAGTGTAAAGCGATGTTGTTGAATTATGAGCTGTTGCAGCCGCTGCGGAATGTGCCAGTGTATGCACTGGCGCACTCGGAGCTGACTTGTTGATTGGCTGTGAATTAGCGAAAAATTGGATTAGCTAATCAGCGCTATCGCTGATCAGTATCGACCATTAGGTCGGGTGACAACGCCTCTAAAGCATCTGTTATCTGTATCAGGTTTTGCTCATCCTGTAGCGTAAACTTGATCAGTGCCTTAAATAGATTACCGCCACTCATCGATGCGGGTTCGATTTCAGTTTTTATATCAATTAGGTTTGCGCCAATGCTTGCCAGTACGTTGGTAACCTGCCGAACAATACCAGGCCGGTCGTTACCGACCACCTCAACAACCTGAATGGTTAGGTTACTCAACGTGTCATCGGCAACGGAGTCTGCTGCTTCAACCTGTATTGACAAGCCCTCTTGCTTTAGCGGCAGTAACGCAGTTTGCAGTGCGGCAGCCTCGTTGGTTGCCACCTGAACACGAACGATGCCGGCAAATTTACCGGCCATGCGCGCCAAACGGCTTTCTAGCCAATTGCCTTGATGTTGTTCGATAACGGCTGCCAACTTTTCGGTAATTCCCGGTTTGTCATCGGCCAAAATGGTTAAAATAAGTTCCATGAAATTGTCTCCATTATGAGTTATCGAACGGGTTGTCAGTCGCTCTTATTCTTGTTCTTGGTAGCTGCTGGTATCTGGGCAAGAGCAGAATAGATTTCTATCGCCCCAAGCATCATCAATACGATTCACGCTTGGCCAGAATTTATTTTCTGCCACCCAAGTTAATGGGAATACCGCCTGCTCACGGCTGTAACTGCGTTGCCAGTCGTTGAGTAAGTCAGCTTGGCTGTGCGGCGCATTGACTAATGGATTATCTTGTAATGACCAGCTGCCGTTTTCGACCTGCTGAATTTCTTGGTAAATGGTTGTCATCGCTTCAATGAATCGATCTAACTCTTCTTTTGACTCCGACTCGGTCGGCTCAATCATAAAGGTGCCCGGCACTGGGAATGACATGGTCGGCGCATGGAAGCCAAAGTCCATTAAGCGTTTGGCAATATCAACTTCGCTAATGCCGGTTGCCGCCTTTAATGGCCGCAAATCAATGATGCATTCATGAGCAACGTAGCCATTGGCATCGGTGTATAAAATAGGGAAGCAGGGCGCGAGTTTTTTCGCCACATAGTTAGCGTTTAGAATCGCCACCTGACTGGCTTCTTTTAGACCGTTTGCGCCTAGTAATCGAATGTACATCCATGAGATTGGTAAGATCGATGCGCTGCCGTAAGGTGCTGCAGAAACCGCCCCCATTAATGGGTTACCCTCTTTTATTTGCGCAACCGAATGGTTCGGCAAGTGAGGCTTTAAGTGACTCACAACACCGATAGGGCCCATACCAGGACCACCACCGCCGTGCGGAATGGCAAAAGTTTTGTGTAGATTCATATGCGCGACATCGGCACCGATATCGGCAGGGCGGCTTAAACCGACTTGGGCATTAAGGTTGGCGCCGTCCATATAAACTTGGCCGCCGTGTTGATGAATCACTTGGCAGACTTCTTTGATACCGGCTTCATAAACACCGTAGGTCGATGGGTAAGTCACCATCATACAGCTGAGGTTATCGCCGGCTTTTTCTGCTTTGGCTTTTAAATCATCAATATCAATATTGCCTTGCTCATCGGTATTCACGACAACCACTTTTAGCCCCATCATCTGTGCTGAGGCAGGGTTTGTGCCGTGAGCAGACTGAGGGATTAGGCAGATATCACGATTCGCTTCACCATTAGCTTCTTGGTATTTTCGGATAGCTAATAAGCCAGCGTACTCACCCTGCGCTCCTGAGTTAGGCTGCAAGCTCACCGCATCGAAACCGGTAATGGCTTCTAACATCTGTTGCAGCTCTGCGAGTAATTTTTGATAGCCTTGGGTTTGTTCACTTGGCGCAAATGGGTGGATGCGGCCAAAGGTTTCCCAAGTAACGGGCATCATCTGAGCGGTAGCGTTCAGCTTCATGGTGCACGAACCTAGAGCGATCATGCTGTGGTTCAATGCTAAGTCTTTATTTTCGAGTTTTTTCAGATAGCGCAGCATATTGGTTTCGCTTTGGTAGCTGTTGAAAACCGGATGCGTTAAGTAAGCGCTTTTACGTTCTAAATTTTCTGGCACAAAGGTGGTGTTTTTGCTGCCAATCTGTTGGTCGAGGCTGGATAAGCTTAAGCCGTGATCACTGCCTAAAATGACATCAAATAGCTGTTCAATGTCTGCGCTCGTTGTGGTTTCGTTGATAGAAATACCAACTAGATTGTCGCTAAAGCGAAGGTTTACTTGAGCGGCTGTTGCGCGCAGCTTTATGTCTTCAAGTTGCGGTGAAGTAAAACTGATGGTGTCGAAAAAGTGCGTATTACTGACGTAAACACCTCGCGACTCTAAGCCTTCTGCCAAGATGCCTGTCAGGTGGTGGATGCGTTTTGCAATCTGACGAATACCGTCTGCACCATGATAAACAGCATAGAAACCAGCCATGTTCGCTAGCAACACCTGTGACGTACAGATATTCGATGTCGCCTTTTCGCGACGAATATGTTGCTCGCGAGTTTGTAGCGCCATGCGATAAGCTGGCTTGTCGGCACTGTCTTTGGATAAGCCAATAATACGGCCTGGAATGGCTCGTTTGTAATCTTCACGAGTAGCAAAGAAGGCCGCGTGTGGTCCGCCAAAGCCCATTGGAATACCAAAGCGTTGACTGCTACCAAGCACGATATCGGCGTTCATTTCACCCGGTGCTTTGAGTAAGCAAAGTGCCATTAGATCGGTAGCGACAATGGCCAGTGCATTGTGTTCGTGCAGCGCGTCGATAAAGGGCTGCGGGTTGCTGAGCTGACCGTTTGAACCTGGGTATTGAATGAAGGCAGCAAAGACATCGTCGGCGGCTAAGTTCACCAGATCATCAACGACTAATTCAAACTCAAAATATTCGGCACGCGTTCTTAATACATCAATGGTTTGTGGATGCGTGTTTTTATCGACAAAGAAGCGATTTGATTTGTTCCGCTTGACGCATCGCTTTGCCATGGCCATCGCTTCTGCCGCCGCGGTGGCTTCATCCAACAAGGAGGCATTGGCAATATCCATGGCGGTTAAATCAAGGATCACCTGCTGAAAGTTCATTAACGCTTCTAGTCGACCTTGCGCAATCTCTGGCTGGTACGGCGTATAGGCGGTATACCAGCCCGGGTTTTCTAACACATTACGCTGAATAACAGTCGGCACTTCGGTGTCGTAATAACCCATACCGATATAACTTTTGGCAACGATATTTTGCTGCGCCAAGCTTTTTAAATAGCTTAACGATTCGGTTTCAGTGGTGGCATTGTTTAAGGCTAACGGCTGATTAAATTGAATGTTCTCTGGGACGATCTTATTGCTGAGTTGATCTAAGCTTTCGGCGTCAACCGCAGCCAGCAACTCTTTCTGCTGTTGTTTGTTGGGGCCAATGTGGCGGCTGATAAAGGCGTTCGAATTTTCATAGTTTGATAATGAAGTCATGTATATCTCAGCAATTAGTATCGTTGGGTTAGCAGTTCGTTCAGTGTTAACTTGAAAGCATGTCAGCATCAGAGTAAGCCTAAGCTGATGCTGGCATTTTTTACGGCTTAGCAAAAATAAAAGGCCTGCACTTTGAGACCTTTTATGATGTCCATCTTAAATCAACGTACGCGAAACAACTTTAAGATTGCTTTGTTCGCGTTAGCTGTTAATTACTCTTATTTTTTAGTTACTTTTATTTTCCTAGTTACTCTTATTCTTCAGAGCACTGGTCGGCGTAAGAGTCAGCATCCATTAGGTCGTTAACCTCTTCAGGGTCAGACATTTGGATTTTAAACAGCCAGCCATCTTCGTAAGCGTCTTCGTTAACCTGCTCAGGATTATCTTCGAGGTTAGAATTCACTTCGGTGATAACACCGGTTACCGGTGTGTAAATATCAGAGGCGGCTTTTACAGACTCAACCACAGCAACAGGGTCGCCTGCATTGAATTCAGCACCTTCTTCCGGTAGTTCAACAAAAACCACATCGCCCAGTTTGTCTTGGGCGTAATCACTGATGCCAATCACGACCACGTCACCGGCTTCTTCTCTTAGCCATTCGTGAGAGATGGCGTACTTCAGATCGGCTGGAATATTACTCATGAAAAAATCCTTAGATAACCTGTTAATAATTGAGATTGTTAATAATGCTTGAGAGTTAATTAGATTAGTCGTTAATTAAAACTGCTTTTTACCCATTCTGACAAAGGGTAGTGAAATTACCGTTGCAGGCAACTTCTTACCTCGAATATCGACCCAACATTGTTCGTCAATGTTGTTATCCACCCGAGCTATCGCAATAGATTGGTTAAGTGTCGGTGAAAAGCTACCGCTGGTCAATTCGCCGACCAGTGTTGTTTCATCACTGGCGTAAACCTTTTGCTCAGCACGCATAACGCCTTTCGCATCAAGCACTAGTCCAACCAATTTTTGCTGATTCGCTTGGTTTTTGATAGCTGTCAGTGCTTGGCGGCCAATAAAGTCACGTTCTTCTGGTTGCCAAGCAACAGTCCAGGCCATAGCAGACTCTAACGGGTGGTTCTGTTCGGTCATGTCATTGCCGTATAGGTTCATGCCGGCTTCTAAACGCAAGGTATCGCGTGCGCCTAAGCCGCAAGGCTGAACACCTGCGTCTAGCAAAGCCTGCCAAGCCGCTGTTGCCTGTTCTGCTGGCAGCATGATTTCTAAACCGTCTTCACCGGTATAGCCGGTGCGAGCAATAAACCAGTCGTCTATTGGCAAGCCTTGGAAAGGCGAGAGCTGGCTAATGAGCTCTGACTGAGTGTCATTAAAAGCCTGCTGGCTACGTTCAAGAGCGTTGGGGCCTTGCACTGCGATCATGGCAAGCTCTGGGCGTTCCTGTATCTGAACATCAAAGTTAGCGCCATGCTGATTAAACCAAGCGAGGTCTTTTTCGCGTGTTGCGCAGTTGACCACGGTGCGATAACCGAGGTCGGTCTTATAAACAATCAGGTCGTCCAATATGCCTGCCTGTTCATTCAGTAGAGCGGTATAAAGCGCCTTGCCGTCGCTTTTTAATCGCGCCACATCGTTAGCTAACAGGTAGCGCAAAAAGTCACTTGCTTGAGGCCCTTCAACGTCAACGATGGTCATATGAGAAACATCGAACATACCTGCGGATTCACGCACATAGGTGTGTTCAGTTTTTTGCGAGCCATAATTTATCGGCATTTGCCAGCCACTAAAATCGACCATTTTGCCGCCAGATTTTAAGTGCGCTTCATAAAGTGGGGTTTTGTTAGCCATAAGCCTTGAATCATTAATTGGATGAACCGTTCCCAGCGCGTCGCAAAGGGAACGAAAAAATGAGGAGGGCAGGCTATCTTATTCTGAGTGTTTTACCAAGTAGGAAATGGCAGGAAAGCCAAGCAGAATCAATTGTTGACCTATTGGCCAATTTTTGTGGTATCTACAGAAGTTATAGGTTTGGTTGAAACATAAATCCGTTCAGCCTTCATTGCTTTGATCAGTGCCAGCGACGATTTTTGGGCAACGTCGGTGGTAAGGTTGGTCAGCTGAGTCAAGTTTAAGCACTGTGAGTTTAAGTCACTGAATGCAAATTCGATCAGTTCTTCTTTGCTGAGTAGATTTTTACCAAGAATAATAGCCGTCATGAGCTATTGCCCCTTCTAAATGAATGTATGTTGGTGACAATTTAGTTATCGACCAGACACCGATTTGGTTTAGCGCTGTACGCCTTTTTCTTGATAAAAATTAATGGCTGATTGTTTTATCTGCTCTTTTGTTTATGAAGAAAACCTGTTTGCCTGAGCGGCCATCCAGTGCCATTAGCTTAAACCGCTTGATGGTTGGCCGCTCGCTTGACCGTTCAGCAAAGCAGGTTTGTTTGGATTAGCGTTTATGGCGTGATTGCCAAAGTACTTCATCACCGCCAGCTTCGATAACTAAGTAGCGTGCTAAGACGAACAGGTAATCTGAAAGCCGGTTTAAATAGCCCTGAGCAATAAGGTGCGGCGCCTGTTCTTGTTGATTGAATGCAACGATGGATCGTTCTGCACGGCGACAAATTGAGCGAGCCATATGGGTGTGAGCGGCGGCTAGATTCCCGCCCGGTAAAATGAAATTTTCCAGCGGTGGAATATCCTGATTGAGTCGGTCTATTTCTTGTTCTAGATCAGTGATTAATTGCTCGGTCAGTAACTCATAACCGGGCATGGCCAGTTCGCCACCCAAATCAAATAGATCATGCTGGCGCTGAATTAGCGCTGAGTGAGCAGGATGTGTTTGGGCTAGGGTTTCGCAAATCACGCCAATACAACTATTCAGTTCATCGATATCGCCAATGGCATGAATGCGTAAGCTTGCTTTAGATATACGTTCGTTTGTACCGAGTCCAGTGTCACCCTTGTCACCGGTTCGGGTGTAAATTTTTGAAAGGCGAAAGCCCATTTTTTTATTCCTTAAACTGTTAAATTTAGAAGGCTATTTTAAAGTCTGTCTAAGCACGATCTTAGAGGCTGGACAGATTTGTGTTTAGTTATTTGTTAGCGGCAGCTTAATGCTCAAACAGGAGCCAACGCCTTGTTTAGAGGTAACGCTTAGCTTGCCTTGATGATGTTGACTGACAATTTGCTGGCATAAAGCCAAGCCAATGCCGTGTCCGCTCGCTTTGGTGGTGAAGGATGGTTCAAATAGCCGTTGTTGTGTTGCTTCGTCCATTCCCATGCCGTTGTCGCTAACGCTGATTAAACATTGTTTATCTCTGGTTGTTTTCTGCTCAAGCAGAATATCTGCTTGCAGGATATCTTGTACGCATTGGCGACGCTCTTCGATCGCATCTAAAGCATTATCGATTAAATTTATCAGCACCTGTTGCAGTTCGATAAAAATACCGCTGATTTTTTCATTGGGGTTGGCGATGTCGGTTTTAATGTTGATCGGTAAACATGCCGACAGTTGTTGGTAGCGAGGCGTCAGGTACGTCATTGCTAGGCTGCGCTCGATCAGCTCTGCAACAGTAAAAACCTGCTGTGGTGCGGCATTGGTTTGGCTGAACTGCAATAAGTTTTGGCTAAGCTCAGAAGCGCGCAGGGCTGACTGCTCTATCTGGTTTAAGAATTCAAAAATATCACGCTGTGTTAAGTAGTTTTTGAGTTGGTTGAGATCAATATTCAACTCAGCTGCCAGCGTTTGATTAGCGGCCAGCGGCTCACCTAGACGGCGATTAATATTTTGTACGTTCTGTTGAATAACGCTCAGCGGGTTGTTGATGTCGTGAGCGACGCCGCTGGTCAGTGTTGCGATAAGCTCTTTACGTTGTTTTGCCAGCTCGGTCGCAGGGTCTTGATCCGACTCAGACTCAGAGTCATCTTTGTGATGTTCTGTATCACTATCAGAAGCGGAATGCCCCAATTGCATTGCATGGCTCTGCCGTCTTGATAGCCCAGCCAGCACCAACAGTGAGATAAACACCAACAGTAGACAGAGTTTAATAACCACTAAGCCATCTTGTTGCCATACTAAAAGCCCTGCTAGCCCGCTACAGGTGAGCGATAACAGCCACAGTAGCTTGTGTACCGTTTTAATCCGTTGATCGCGACTGTTGTCATTCATAGACATTGCCATTGTTAGTTAGGTCAGTAGAGCTAGATAAATAGATATTTAAGCGTCTGTCTGACTGTGCTGAATAATGCGCTGATACCAGCGGCTTATAAAGGGTGTTGCAAAGCCAGTCTGCCTAGCCTGTTCTAATAAAAAACCAAGAATAAAGTCGATCTCGGTTTTACGAGCTTGTCGAACGTCTTCGGCCATCGATGAGCGGTTGTTGGCCGTCAGTTGTGCCAGTGAGCGGACAAATGCTACAGCATCGGCTGGCGGCTTGATATCTTGCTGGCGCATCAGGTGAGTAACTTCTTGGCAAATACCGGCTACATCGGCAGTGAACTCAGGCGCAAGCACATCGCCATTATTGCATTGTGCGTAGGCGGTGATCGGGTTGATGACGCTGTTGGCTAATAGCTTATGCCATAACACCTGCTGAATGTTGGGGTTGGCGGTTAGGCCTAAAAACGGCGTTGTTTGCGAACAGTCATCGATAAGCTGTTTCACCAGCGTTGGTAATGGTTGAGGTGTCGGGTAGCCAATTTGAGTTTGCCCGAGCGCGGTCTGGCAAAACACGTGACTGCTTTGTTTAACGGCACCGCAGGTAGTTGCTCCCCAAAGTACGCGCTCGGCAAATTCATCACTGAGGGCTTGCTGTGGTCCCATACCATTATGCAATAGGATGGCAATCGCTTTAGGGTGTTGCTGAAGCAATTGCTGCGTCATCCTGTGGCTATGAAAGGCCTTACAGCAGACCCAGATAATATCTATCGATAGGTTCGGTATCGAGGTGTGCGCTTGCCACTTTAGAGTTGTTAAGGATGGCTGCAAGGATTGTTGCTTTGCCTCGGCTGGTGAGTCTGAATGATTAATAAGCTGCTCAGCCAGCTCTAGGTCGGGTCGATGTGCATAAGCATAGCAATTGTAGTGCTCTTGAAATTGAGCGCATACCAGCGAGCCAATAGCACCAGGGCCGACGATGAGCATGTTGAGTCGTGATTTGTTCAAAATGGAAGTCATAGAGCTTGCGTGATTCGGTTAGAGTCGATGAGTCGCGATGATGGCATTGCCGGTTCTACTGGGCAAGTCTGATTAGGAATTGATCAATTTTAGCTTGGAGGGCGATGAGTGACGCTGAGTCCAAAAAAATGCGTAATAAATTTAAAAAAAGACTGTTGAAATGGACTTAACCGCCCCCACTTATTCGCTGCAATGATGTTACGGCCCAGTACTTTAAGTGCTATCAACCACTTTGTGTAATTACCAAGCACTTCGTGTATTAAATAGTGCTTTAAGTCTAAATAAGAGTACCTTGAAAATAAGAATCGCTTGAATCTTATTCAGGACTCTTCAAAGACAACTGGCGGTAACGAACTATATATAACAGTCCCAACATTTTTTAGGAGGCTTATTCATGAATATTCGCCCTTTGCAGGATCGCGTTGTTGTTCGTCGCAAAGAAGAGGAAGAAACGACAGCTGGCGGCATCTTGCTTCCCGGCTCTGCCAAAGAAAAACCATCACAGGGTGAGGTTTTAGCGGTTGGTAATGGTCGTGTATTAGATAATGGTGATGTTCGCCCAGTAGATGTGAAAGTCGGTGATACGGTTGTATTTGGTCAGTACGCTGGCAATACCGTAAAGATTGACGGTGAAGAGCTGTTGATCATGAGTGAAGGCGACATCTTTGGTGTTATTGAATAATTTCTGAAATTTGAGAGTTAACAAGGTTAAAAAATATGACAGCTAAAGAAGTTTTATTTGGTCTTTCAGCACGAGACAAAATGCAGAACGGCGTTAACCTATTAGCGGACGCTGTGAAAGTTACGTTAGGCCCAAAAGGTCGTAACGTCGTGTTAGAAAAATCCTTTGGTGCGCCAAGCGTTACTAAAGACGGTGTGTCTGTTGCTAAAGAAATCGAACTAGAAGATAAGTTCGAAAACATGGGCGCGCAAATGGTGAAAGAGGTTGCCTCTAAAGCCAACGATGAAGCCGGTGACGGTACAACAACAGCAACGGTACTTGCTCAAGCGTTTGTTAATGAAGGCTTAAAAGCAGTTGCAGCGGGCATGAACCCAATGGATCTAAAGCGCGGCATCGACAAAGCAGCCGCAGCGGTTGTTGAAGAGTTAGCCAAGCTTTCTATTCCTTGTGTTGATTCTAAGTCTATCGCTCAGGTAGGTACTATTTCTGCGAACTCTGATGCCACTATCGGCCAGCTGATTGCCGATGCGATGGAAAAAGTTGGCAAAGAAGGCGTGATGACTGTTGAAGAAGGCAGCGGCTTCGTTGATGAGCTTGACGTTGTTGAAGGTATGCAGTTCGACCGTGGTTACCTATCACCTTACTTTGTGACTAACCAAGAAACCATGTCTGCTGAGTTAGAAAACCCTTACATCCTATTGGTTGATAAGAAAATTTCTAACATTCGTGACCTTATTCCGGTATTGGAAGCGGTTGCGAAAGCTAGCCGTCCATTGATGATCATCGCTGAAGACATCGAAGGCGAAGCGTTGGCAACCTTGGTTGTTAACAACATGCGCGGCACTGTTAAAGTTGCAGCGGCGAAAGCACCTGGTTTTGGTGATCGCCGTAAAGCGATGTTGCAAGACTTAGCTATCCTAACAGGTGGTACTGTTATCTCTGAAGAAATTGGCCTTAGCCTAGAAACAACGACGCTAGAACACCTAGGTTCTGCTAAGCGTGTGACTTCTACTAAAGAAGATACTGTTGTTGTCGATGGTGCTGGTGACGAAGCAGATATCAAAGCACGTGTTGAGCAAATTCGAGCCGAGATTGAGCAATCTAACTCTGATTACGATAAAGAGAAGCTACAAGAGCGAGTTGCAAAACTGGCCGGTGGCGTTGCAGTCATTAAAGTGGGTGCGGCAACTGAAGTCGAAATGAAAGAGAAAAAAGCACGTGTTGACGATGCTTTAGCTGCAACTCGCGCTGCGGTTGAAGAAGGTGTTGTTGCTGGTGGTGGTGTTGCTCTGGTTCGTGCCATGAATAATGTTCACGAATTAAGCGGCGATAACGATGACCAAAACGTTGGTATCTCTTTAGCATTGCGTGCTATGGAAGCTCCGTTGCGTCAAATCGTTCAAAATGCTGGTGGCGAGCCTTCAGTTGTATTGAATGAAGTGAAAAAAGGCGAAGGCAGCTTCGGCTTTAACGCTGCAACTGGCGAATACTTAGACATGATCGAAGCCGGTATTATCGATCCAGCTAAAGTTACTCGTACCGCGTTGCAAGCGGCATCTTCTGTTGCTGGTCTGATGATTACAACAGAAGCGATGATTGCTGATAAGCCTCAAGAAGGTGGTGCAGCCCCTGCGATGCCTGATATGGGCGGCATGGGTGGAATGGGCGGCATGATGTAAGCCTTTTCCTCGCTGTATTTTAAAAGCCCGCATTTGCGGGCTTTTTTGTGCCTGAAAGAAAGCTATGCTCTACTAAACCCTGTGGCCAAAAGGCAGAAACAGCTGTTCAATATGGCGGTTTTTTATTAACCTGCCTGCCTTAGTGTTAGAGTCATTCAGGCTTAGAATAGAAAAATCACTTTACTAAAAAGATGTGCTTAAAAAGTAGCCATGTATTCATGAAATTTTTCAATATAAAACTCGTCATTATTTTTGTTGCCAGCTACTTGCTAGTGTTAGTTGTGACAGCACCGATTCAATGGTGGCTGCCTAAGATTATTCAGCCTGCTCCGTCAACCGGTATTCTGCTACAAAACCCGCAAGGTAATATCTGGCAGGGGCAAGTCCATGTGCTTAGCCGAGAAGTTCAGCCTGTTACAGTGAGCTGGGATCTGTCGCCCTATAAATTAATCCTGTTACAGGCCGCCGTCGACTTCAGCCTTTCAGGTCAGGATATAGCGTTAACCGGAAAGGCTTCTTTTAGTCCGTTAGGTATGCGTTTACGGCAACTGAGCGGTTATGCGGATGAGCCATTTGTTGCGCCACTGATGCAGCAATATAAAACACAGGTCACGGGCCGTTTAACGGTCCAGCAATTAGCTTTTAATCTCGGCTGGAATCATTCTATTGGCGATTTAGAAGGACAGTTGGTTTGGTCGGGCGGTAATGCGCAGATGTCGGTTAACCGGCGTCAGCAGACTTATCAGGTGCCAATGATGATGCTTAATTTACAAGGCGATTCTGACGGTTGGCTCGGGCAGGTTTTAGGCAGTCAGCAGCAGTCGTTTATGACGCTATCTTTAACGCCAGAAGGGCGTGCTAGCATTTCGGTAAAGCGCCTACTTGCTGAGGCTCTTTCAATTCAGCTTCCTGGTTCCACTGAGTCAATTTTAGACTTTTCGCAGCAGGTTTTTTAAGTGAAGGTAAAACGATTACTGCAGTTTGCAGAGCTTAAATTACAATCTTGGGGTGTGGCGCTGTTGCTCATCACCAGTGCTTGGCTGCTCGCAAAAATTACTTGGCTTGTTATCGCCCCAATGCCCGGCGTTACTGTACCAAGCCTTGTTGCGTCTGATACACAAGCGAGTTCATCAGCTGGCTCTAGCGCAAATTCCCAGTGGCGAGAATGGGCACAGGCCATTAATCAGCGTGCTTTTTTTGGTGAGCCTGAAGCACAGCAAGTTACCGATGCTAGCTCGCAGATTGATGCGCCAGAGACACGCTTAAAGCTTTCGTTATTGGCTATTCTCGCCGCCAGCGACCGCGGTGGTTTTGCCATCATTGGGCAATCGTCTTCTTCTGGCAAGGTGTTTCAGGTCGGCGATAACCTCTTTGGTCAGGCGGTATTGTCGGCGGTATACAGTGATCGAGTAATTATTGAACGTGGCGGCGTTATGGAAACGCTCTACTTTGAAAAAACCAACAGCTCTTCGCTCGCAACGCCGGTGCCTGAACGGCCGGTAATCGATTCGAATGCCGAGTCATTACAGCAGGCGTTGACCAGCGCTAACCAAGCCATTGCTCAAGGAGCAGATGTTACGCTACAAACTCAGGGGGTCCTGGGTTATGTTGAACAGGCGATAAATGAAGATCCTCAAGCTTTACTGAATGAGCTGGGCTTAGAGGTAACCGATCAGGGTTATCAGGTATCACGCCGTGCTCGGCAGTTACTAATGGTTGGTTTGCGGCCTGGCGATATTATTACGGCGGTAAATAACACGCCAGTGGGTAATATTTCTCAAGATCAACAACTGCTTAACCAGCTAATGAGCACGGGTGGACAGGTGTCGATAGAAATTACTCGAGGCTCCAGAACATTAACGATTCATCAAGAAATACCGGCACGTTAAGGAATATAGAATGACGGTTCGAAAAGCACTTAAATTACTACTACTCATGCCAGTATTGTTTATGGCTGCAATGTCGATTGCTGCCGATGATGAACGATTCACGCTCAATTTGCAGAATGCAGACATCAAAGAGGTGGTTGACCTTGTTGCTAAGGTGACGGGTAAAACCTTTATTATCGATCCGAGAGTACGCGGTAATGTTACGGTCATTTCCGATAAGGAAATGACTCAAGCGCAAATATATGAAACCTTTTTAGCGACATTAGAAGTTTATGGTTTCTCTGCAGCCGAAAGTGGTGATGTCGTCAAGATTATCGCCCAGTCAGACATAAAATCAGCGGGTTTGGGTGTCGATCTTGATGGCTCTGTCGTTGGTGAAGAAATCGTCACTCGCGTCTTTGCTATTGAAAATGTTAATGCCACTGAATTGGTGCCAATTTTACGGCCATTGGTAGCTAAGTACGGGCATTTAGCCGGAGTCGCTTCAGCTAATGTTCTTATCATCGCTGATCGTGGTGCTAACTTGGAGCGAATTGCCGATATCATCGAGTTGTTGGATCGTGCCGGCAGTGAGGAGATTGAAGTCGTTGAACTGCAATATAGCTATGTCAGTTCTATGATCACCCTGTTAGAAAGTATTGCGCCAAGAACACTGACCACCGGTAACGATCGTGCGCCAAGTACGCTCGGTGTGCATCTGGTTGGCGATGAGCGCAGTAACCGTATTATTGTGAAAGGCGATGTAGAGTCGCGTAGCCAAATTATTGAGTTAATTAAAAAGCTCGATACGCCGGTTCGGGAGCAGGGGTCGTCTTATAAAGTTATCTTCTTGAATTACGCCGATGCAGCACAGATGGCACAAATATTAGAAGGGGTGTCATCCAGTTCGGTCGTTTCTGGCGCTGTTGAACAGGTTAATTATCAGCAGGTGCCGGTTTCGATTTTGGCGGACGAAAATCAGAATGCCTTGATTATCAAGGCGTCACCGATTGAATTACGCCAGTTGGAAAACCTGATCTCACAATTGGATATTGCTCGCGAGCAGGTATTGATCGAAGCGGCAATTGTTGAAATCAGTGGTTCTAGCGATGATGCTTTAGGCGTGCAATGGCTAACTAATCCTGAAAATACCTTTGAAAACGGATCGCCGTTTTTCTCTTCATCCAGCGATGTTGCAGGCAATTCGATCAGTAACATAGCTTCGTCGGTTGGTAGTGCAGACAGCGCTTTAGGTGCTCTTGCGGGGGTTCCAACAGGTACGACCTTGGCTCTCGCTGATAAATCCTTGTCGATTATGTCGATTATCGAAGCGTTGGACTCACGTACTAATACTAATCTGTTGTCGACACCCAGTGTTATGACCTTGGATAACACCGAAGCCTTTATTACCGTTGGTAGCGAGGTGCCGTTTGTAACCGGTGGTAGCGGCACGGATGATGATCCCTATACGATTGAGCGAGAGGACGTCGGTACCACCTTGACCGTGATACCGCATGTCCAAAAGGACGGTACTATCCGTTTAGAGGTGGATCAGTCGGTCGAGTCTATTCTTGGTGATGTTGTTTCGGGTGCTGTCGATATCATTACCAGTAAAAAAGAAATCAAGACAGAAATTCTGGTCGAAGATAGCCAAATTGTTGTACTAGGCGGACTGATCTCTGACGAGTTGGTGGAATATGAGTCTGGCATTCCGGTGCTCAGTCGCATTCCGCTGATCGGTTGGCTGTTTAAATCAACCTCGACCAGCAAGACTAAGAGCAACCTAGTGGTGATTATGCGTCCGACGATCGTTAAAGATAATTTGAGCGAATACCGTCGAAAACGTCTCGATGGGCTTTGGGAGTTGCGCATCGGTGGTGACTCGTCATTGCAGCAGCCGGATGCTGAATCTCTCTATGATGGCAGTTTCCTCGAAGGGATTATCTCTGAATAGCTTGGCCACTGAATAATCTGACGGTAGCCAATCAATAATGCTATTAAATTAAATAAATAGCTCGGTGTGAGTGCCCATGTAGAACCCCTTTAATAATAGGTTCTAGGTCGCTCTAACCGACTATATTTAACGCTGTTCGCGGCCTATTATTGCCACTATTGAAATACAGTACACGAATACTGTCACCTTTAAATTATAAGAAACACGCTTTTTATCGATTATTATCATATGCATCTTAGTTTTGCTGTGTATTATTAGCAGCTGTGATTTTTATTTAAGAGTCAAATTTTTGACCACTGGGTCGATGTGTAATAACAATCGGCTGGGTGAGTACCGACTGACCGAGTATCTATAGATTCGAGTGCCTATGAATTAGAACCCATAGGCTAGGCTCGAGTGCCTATAGGTTCAAGTCAGTCCTCAATTGTTGGAGTTAACCATGACATTAATACCGGATACCCTGCGCTCACACGTGCGCCTACTAGGGGATTTACTCGGGGATACTGTTCTAGAGAACCATGGACCAGAGTTGTTTCGTAAGATCGAAGAAATTCGTCTGTTAGGTAAGACGGCGTATAACGATCGTAACAGCGATGTGCAACCGCTTAGAACCGCATTGGCGAATCTTGAAGACAAAGATATTTTGCCTATTGCGCGTTCATTTAACCAATTCTTGAACCTAGCCAATATTGCAGAGCAAACCTATTTCTCAAGCGCTGAAGCTGCTCAACGTGATGTTTTAGAAGAAGCCGTTGAAGAGTTAACCGAGGAGTTGGGCAAAGATCAGGTCAGTGAAGCGCTGAGCAAAATGAAGATCGAGCTAGTCTTAACTGCTCACCCAACTGAAGTATCGCGTCGGACTCTGATCCGTAAATACGAGAAAGTCTCAAACGCATTGCGTGATTTGGGCCGAACCGACTTGTTCCCTTATGAAGTCGATAAGGTTAAAGGCCAGCTACGTACCACCGTTGATGAAATT
The DNA here is from genome assembly GCF_008041945.1 of Reinekea thalattae. Lineage (NCBI taxonomy): Bacteria > Pseudomonadati > Pseudomonadota > Gammaproteobacteria > Oceanospirillales > Saccharospirillaceae > Reinekea > Reinekea thalattae. The sequence goes on from NZ_VKAD01000001.1 coordinate 304,119, forward strand.
TGGTACACCGATGAAGTACGTGAAACACGTCCATCGGCAGTTGATGAAGCTAAATGGGGCTTTGCTGTTATTGAGAATTCACTTTGGGAAGCAGTGCCTGATTTTATGCGTGAGTTCGATGCCATTGCACGCCGAAAAATTGGCCAAGGTTTACCACTCGATGCTAGCCCGTTCCATTTTTATTCTTGGATGGGCGGTGACAGAGACGGCAACCCGAACGTCGATCACAAGGTTACTAAAGAAGTGATTTTATTGGGTCGCTGGATGGCGGCCGAGCTGTATCTCGCCGATATCGACGAGCTAAAGACCAGCCTCAGTATGCAATCTGCCAGCGATGAGTTTAGAGACAGCTGGGGTAAGGGTTCAAAAACACCTTATCGTGAGTGCATGCATACCATTCGTGATCGATTAATTTTGACTCAGTCGCGAGTACATGCGCGCCTTAATGGCTTGCCCGTGCCTGAAGGTCGACCTATTTTAACGAAACAAGAATTGCTCGAGCCATTGGTTGCTTGTCACGATGAGTTAATGGCCCAAGGCCTTACCCGAGTGGCGAACGGTGCACTGCTGGATACTATCCGTCGCGTACATTGTTTTGGTGTAAACCTTGCTCCATTGGATATCCGTCAGGACAGCGAGCGTCATGTTAAGGCGATCGATGAACTGACTAATTACCTTGAGTTTGGTTCGTATGAAAGCTGGGATGAAGACGCACGTCAGGCATTCCTATATGAGCAGCTGCAAAGTAAACGTCCACTGATTCCTAGAAATTGGACGCCATCAGCAGATACCCAAGAGGTGTTAGATACCTGTGCCGTGATCGCCAGCGAGCCACCAGAAGCGCTGTCACATTACATTATCTCAATGGCTCAGCAGCCATCGGATGTGTTATCGGTTGCATTACTGCTGAAAGAAAGCGGTGTCTCTTGGAATATGCCCATTGTGCCGCTATTCGAGACCTTAGATGACTTAGATCGAGCACCAAAGGTGATGTCTCAGTTATGGCAGAACGAATGGTATCGTAACTACTCTGACAATAATCAGACAGTGATGATTGGTTATTCCGACTCCGCTAAAGATGCCGGTAAAATTACAGCAACGTGGGCTCAATACCGTGCTCAGGAGTCGTTGGTGGAGCTGTCTCATCAGCATGATATTACCTTGATGCTGTTCCACGGTCGTGGTGGCACCATTGGTCGCGGGGGCGGCCCAGTAGAAAAATCCATGGCGTCGCAACCGCCGGGTTCTGTTCCGGGGCAAATCAGGGTGACAGAGCAGGGCGAAATGATTCGCTATAAGTTTGGCCAGCCACGTGTTGCGATTCGCAGCTTGGCCATCTATTTGGCAGCAACGTTGAGAGCGACATTGCAGCCGAATCCAGCACCTAAACAAGAATGGCGCGATCTGATCGCGGCCATGTCCGATCATAGTTTGGCAATGTACCGTCAGGTTGTCCGTGAAGATGAGCGTTTTGTGCCTTATTTCCGCTCATTGACGCCAGAGCAAGAGCTCGGAAAACTGGCCTTGGGCAGCCGACCGGCTAAGCGTAAGGCAACCGGTGGTGTTGAAAGTTTGCGTGCTATTCCTTGGGTATTCGCTTGGATGCAGGTGCGACTGAATTTACCTGCTTGGTTAGGCGCAACTCAGGCGCTTGAGCATGCGGTTAAGAATGATGTCGACACGCTTAAAGAAATGATGACCGAATGGCCGTTCTTTGCCGCCTATATCGATCTACTAGAAATGGTCGTGGGTAAGGCAGAAGGCTCGATTGCCGCCTATTACGAAGAACAGCTGGTAGACGAGCAATATAAGAGTCTTGGTGAGCAACTACGTGATGATCTTTCTCGTTGCCAAGCGTTGCTCAATGAGCTGAAAGATCAGCAGGTATTGTTGCAATCTGATCCATTATTGCTGCAGTCGTTGCAAGTGAGAGCGCCATACACCGACCCACTAAACTATTTGCAAGCTGAACTGCTAAAACGTGAGCGTAAAGCAGGCCAAATAGCGCCAGAACTTGAACAGGCGTTAAAGGTTACCATGGCAGGTATTTCAGCGGGTATGCGCAATACAGGGTAAAGATTAAGCGTTTTATTCGGTTGTAACTTGTAAGGGGCGCAGGTAAAGTAGCGCCCCTTCATACGTTAAGGGTCTGTGTGATGTTGGTAAAATCAGACAAAATGGTCCTAACGTGGTAATAAAATAGGAGTACGTCTTTAATATGCGTATTATTTTGCTAGGTGCACCCGGCGCCGGAAAGGGCACGCAAGCCAAGTTTCTTTGTGAAAAATATGATATTCCACAAATTTCAACAGGCGATATGCTCAGAGCGGCTGTCAAAGCGGGTACGCCTTTAGGCATTCAAGCTAAAGAAGTCATGGATCAAGGCCAACTTGTTTCTGACGAAATCATTATTGGCCTTATTAAAGAGCGCTTGCAGCAAGATGATTGTAAAAACGGCTGTTTATTTGACGGTTTTCCACGCACCATTCCACAAGCCGATGCATTGAAATCGGAAGGCATCGAAATTGACGCCGTGGTTAACTTTGACGTTGCTGACGAAGAGATCGTTGCTCGTTTAGGTGGTCGTCGAGTGCACCCAGGTTCAGGTCGTGTTTATCACACCGTTTATAATCCACCGAAAGTTGAAGGTGTTGATGACGAAACTGGTGAGCCGCTTATTCAGCGTGAAGACGATCAGGAAGGCACTGTCCGTAAACGCTTGGCTATTTATCATGAGCAAACTAAACCGCTAGTTGAGTATTATTCCGATTGGGCTAAACGCTCACCGGCAGAGGCTCCTAACTATATCTACATTGAAGGTGTTGGCTCTGTTGATGAGATTAAAGAGCGAGTGTTGAGCGCTTTTTAAGCGCCCCGTGAAAACCCATCGGGGACTAATCGAAATCAATGAAGCGCCTTATGGCGCTTTTTTTTCGCCTGATTTTTAGTGATGAAAAGTGTACACTTATCAAAAAATAAGCTCAGCGTGAATTGCTGAGCGCAGATAAACCCAACGCAGATACATTAACGCCGAAAGAATAACGGCGGTTAAGGCAGTGATCATGAAAGCGAAAGCGTCACAAACAGATGAGGCTCAACAGGACTGTTGTGGGCGAGGTGGTGTCAGGCCTGGTTGTGGCCGAAAGCCAGGAGTTAAAACGCACCCAGTTAGGTTGCCGCAGTGGTTGTTGTCGGAACTGGAAGCGCGTGGAGATATAAAACAAGGCATTATCGAAGCCTGCGTTCGCCACTATAATCTTGATTGGCCGAAAGATGCTGAGGGCCATACAAGTGACTAAAATTGGCTTTATCCTGCATTATCTAAAACTTAATCGATTGTCTTATAGTCTGGCGGTTTTATTTATTTTTTTAGTGAATTGGCTGCAAGTTCAGATTCCACTCTATATTCAACGAGCCATCGACCTGATCGATGATCCAACCGAAGCCGGTCATGGTCAGTTGACTCATTACGTCACGGTCGTGGTGTTAATGGCCACGGCAATGATCGTTGTGCGAATTTTGTCGCGGGTTTATGCGTTTAATCCTGGGCGAATTACAGAAGCGGCAGTAAAAAATAAATTGCTTTATCAGCTAAACCGATTGCCTCATAGTTTTCATCAGGGCTTTGCCTCAGGGCAATTAATCTCGGTGATGAATAACGACATGCATGGCGTTCGATTGTTTTTTGGTGTCGGTGTTTTACAGTTTTTTAATGTCTTTTTTGCTTTGTCGTTAACGCCGGTTTGGATGTGGCAAATATCACCTGCTTTAACACTCTATTCCGTTATTCCTATTTTGTTTGGCTTTGTGATTTTTCGTATTGGCTTCAAACGCATGAAAGATCTACACCGCGAACATCTAAGTCGTTTGCAAAGTCTATCGAAGCATTTGATGAACTTATTATCCGGCATTGATTTATTAAAAAATTCCAACATGAGTGATTGGGCTCAACAGGAAGTCGGTCGGTTAAATCAGCAGTTATTAGAATGCCGAATTAAGATGGCGCGAATCCAAACCTTTATTATTCCGGTGCTGGAATACACCAATAACCTAATGAAAATTCTTATTTTAGGCTTGGGTGGCTATCTCTTATTACAGCAGCAATTAAGTTTGGGTGAAATCACCGCCTTTCTGTCTTATTCCGTTATGCTGGCGTTTCCATTGACACAGTTGGGCCGCATTGCAACGGTCTATCAGCGCGGCATGGTGAGCATCAGTCGTGTGCAAGAAATACTCAATGCTGAAATTCCAAAAACAGAATTTAATCGGTTAAGTCCGCCGCAGCTAGAGCTTGCTCAACAAGCCAGTTTGTCGGTCAGGCACTTAACATTCTGTTATCCCGGTAGTGATGAGCCGGTGCTGAAAGATATTAGTTTTGATATTCCAGCAGGCAAAAAAGTTGGCATTCTAGGTGGTGTAGGTTCTGGAAAAACAACGCTGGTGAATTGCTTAAGTCATCACTTCGACATTCCAGAAGGTTCGGTTTATTGGGGCGATATTGATATAGCGACTATTTCTCGCAATGATATTCGGCGTTTTATGCGTACTGTTACGCAAGACCCCTATCTCTTTTCTAATAGCATTGAGAATAATATTCGCTTTGGTCAAAACCATGTTGAGATTACCGATGCCGATATTGATCAGGTGTTAGAACTTAGCCAGTTTGCAGAAGATGTGTCACGCTTCCAAAAGGGTAAGCAAACCGTTGTTGGAGAAAAGGGCGTCATGCTATCGGGTGGTCAAAAACAACGGTTAAGTATGGCTAGAGCACTGTTAACGCCGACTAATTTATTGATATTGGATAATGTACTTTCGGCGGTCGATTACGAAACTGAGCGAAAAATTTTAAAACACATCTTCCGACGTTTAGGTCAGCAATCCATTCTGTTGGTGTCGCATCGAGTCAGTGCCTTGGAATATATGGATGAAATTATCGTACTCGATCAAGGGCGAATTATTGCTCAGGGTAGTCATCAGCAACTGCTAGAAACGAATAGCTACTACCAAAAAACTTGGCGCTTACAACAAAACAGTAAGGAGGCCAGTCTTGCTTAAAGCAAAGGACATACAGCACCTTAAGCATTTTTTTAAATATGCTAAGGCATATCGAGTTACTGCATGGATTGGCATCTTGATGTTGCCGTTGTCGATCATTACAAACCTATTGTTTCCTTGGTTAATTATTCAGGTTATTGATGATCAATTAGCGCAAAATAAAATCGAAGGCCTTTGGCTTAATATCGGTTTGCTCTGTTTAGTCTTGGCGCTGAACTATCTCTTTGAATCGCTTTATTCTTATAACTTAAAAAGAACAGGTCAATTAACCGTTGCCGACATGAGAACGGCGCTTTTTAATCGAGTGATTCATTTACCTCGTCGTTATTTCGATAACACACCATCGGGCGTTACCTTGACTCGCTTAACCAGCGATTTAGAAGCCATAGGCGAGTCTTTTGTGCAGTCTGTTGTTGGGCTGGTTAAAGACTCATTAATTACCATTTCTCTATTGGTGATGATGTTCGTTATTGATTGGCGTCTGGCCAGTATTGTGCTGTGCGTTATTCCTCCGGTGATGTATTTGACCATCTATGTGCGTAATCGATTACGTGCGCTGTATCGTATTACTCGCTCGGTAATGGCGCGCAGCACCGGCTTTCTGCAAGAAGTTTTATTGGGCTTTAAAACCGTTCAGCTGTATCGAGCCGAACAAGAAGTAGAGGAGGTTTATGGTGCTTACACGGATGAGTTTTTACGAGCACAAATAAAGGTCAATAAATACGATTCGATCCTGTTCGCAGTAATTTCCGGCATTACCTCAATCACGGTCGCGTTAATGATATGGTATGGATCAGGGCAGGTATTGCAGCAGGGTTTAACGCTCGGTGTATTGATTGCGTTTATCAATATGTTGGAAAAGCTTTTTTCACCGATTAAAGATTTTACTTCTCAAATAGCGACGATTCAGAGTTCTTTTGCTTCGTTGGATCATGTTGAAGAACTGTTTACGGAGCCTCTAGATGAGGCGGATCGCTTAATGATTTTAAGCGCGGGCGTAAGTAAGAAGCTCGAACAGTTCGATAGTTTAGAATTTAAAAATGTCAGCTTTCGCTATACCGAACAATTGCCTTATGTGCTTAAAGAAGTTTCTTTTTGCTTAAATAAGGGGCAGCAAATTGCGCTGGTTGGCGCGACAGGTTCGGGTAAGTCGACGATATTACGGCTCATCGCGCAAATTTATTCCGGCTATGAAGGAAGCATCCTATTAAATGGTGTCGAGCTTTCTTCGATACCGACAAATCAAATAAATCATATCTTTTCACTGATGAGACAGGATGCGTTTTTATTTGAAGAGTCGGTTCGCTTTAATATTGCGCTGGGTAAGCAGGATATGACTGATAAAGAGATCAAGGCTGCAGCTGAATATGTTTTTGCCGATCAGTTTATTGAACAGTTACCGAACGGTTACGATTTTAAATTAGATAAGAACGGCTCGAATTTATCCTCTGGGCAAGCTCAGCTGATTTCTTTTGCAAGAGCAGTCGCGCAAAAGGGGCAGGTTTTTATGCTGGATGAAGCCACTAGCTCGGTTGACTCAATGACTGAAAACCTGATTCAAAAGGCAGTGAAGCGCTTATTTGATGGCAAAACGGTAATTGCGATTGCACATAGACTCAGCACCATTCGGCATTCGGATGAAATACTGGTGTTTGATCAGGGACGTATTGTTGAACGCGGAACTCATGAGCAATTATTGACTCTTAATGCTGTCTATTGGCAACTGTTAAATAGCGATACAACACAGGCTGAACCGCTGAGTATTGCACAGTAAATTAAAAGAGGGCTAGGTATTTGAATTTCGTATTATCGGATGTCGTACTGTTAGCAATGTTAATTATTGCAGGTGCTTTGTGGTGGCACGGCCAGGGTATTAAGGCATTTGCTTTACGCAGAGTACGGCAATACTGCCAAGAGCATGATTTGCAATTATTGGATGAGAGCTTAGTGCTTAAGCGATTATGGTTGGCGCGTGGTGCTGATGGCTTATTGAAGGTTAGACGGCGCTACGGCTTTGAATTTACCTCAACAGGCGAGTTTCGCTATCGTGGTGCGGTCGTCATATTGGGTTATCAGGTCGATGCGATGGATTTAGATTCCCATCATTTGGTTTAAAGTTTTTTGATGACAAAAAAAGGAGCCTAAGGGCTCCTTTTTATTGGCTAACTTAATGTGCGCGAGGCAACATTAGTCGATGCACTGTACTGACATAGTGTTAGTTGATTGATGCATTGCACCAGCAACCACTAAGATTGAGTCGCCAGATTTTGCTACGCCATATTCAACGGCTTTTGCTTTGGCTTTTTCATAAATTGAATCGCTGTCAGCAAAAGGTTCTACAACAGAGGTGGTAACACCTTTTGTTAAACATAACTGCTGTGATGTTTTGGTATCTGTTGTAAGAGCAAGGATAGGTGCTTTAGGGAAGTACTTACGTACGGCCTTAACTGACTTACCTTCAACAGTAGCTACAACGATAGCTGCAACATTTAGTTCTTTAGCTGTTTGAGCCGCTGCTTTCGCGACTGCTTCAGTAACACGTAGTGCGCCTTTCTCTTCAGGTAATTTCACTTCGATCTGCTTCATTGCGGAATCTGTACGTTCACAGATTTGCGCCATGATTTTAACAGTCTCAGTCGGGTACTTACCTTTAGCTGACTCACCTGAAAGCATAACTGCATCGGTGCCATCTAGAATTGCGTTGGCAACGTCGCCGGCTTCTGCACGTGTTGGACGTGGGTTCTTGATCATTGAATCAAGCATTTGAGTCGCAGTGATCACAGGCTTACGTGCTAGTACACAGGCTTTGATCATCATTTTCTGAGCAAAGATTACGTCTTCAACTGCAATCTCAACACCTAGGTCGCCACGAGCAACCATGATGCCGTCAGAAGCTTCAAGAATTTCGTCGAAGTTATCAACGCCTTCTTGGTTTTCGATTTTAGAGATGATTTTAATGTTAGCGCCACCGTTTGCTGTCAGTAGCTCACGAATTTCGTGAACATCTGAAGCTTTACGGATAAACGAGGCTGCAACGAAATCAACTTCTTGGCCAGCACCCCAGATGATGTCTGATTTATCTTTCTCTGAAAGAGCTGGTAGCTTAACGCTTACGCCTGGTAGGTTAACGCCTTTTTTGTTACCTAGTTCACCGGTGTTTTCAACACGGCAGATAACGTCGTTACCTTTGATTTCAGTAACGGTTAGGTTTAATAGTCCGTCATCTAGAAGAACCGTGTTACCTACAGAAAGGTCTTTTGCGAAATCTTCATAGGTGACTGCAACGCGTGTTTTGTCGCCGACAACAGACTGATCTGTTGTTAGTGTAAAAGTTTGGCCTGCTTCTAGTAGGACGTCACCATCCGCTAGGTTCATTGTGCGAATTTCAGGGCCTTTGGTATCAAGTAGAATGGCTACTTTTTTACCGGTTTCCTTTACAACTTCACGAAGGTTTGAAATGCGTGCACCGTGCTCATCGTAATCACCGTGAGAAAAGTTAAGTCGCATGACATTCATGCCAGCGTTGGTGAGGTTCTTTAACATTTCCTTAGAGTCGGAAGCCGGTCCGATCGTACATACGATCTTGGTCTTACGCGTCATTTTGAAAGCCCTTATGTTCAGATTGGTCAATTTGGGAATGAAATTAAATTAGGGCATGGATGCTACCAAGTTTTAACCGTTGTTTCATTATTTCAAATCAACTTAATTCGCCATAGGGTCTCTTGACGGACGATTTTTTTTATAGATAGCTGTTTTTAGTCGAAAAAGTGTCTTAAGTTGCTTATCAGTTGACTGCTTTTGATTGGATTTGATTATTCGCAGTAGTGCAGTCTGCTGGCATTGCTAAAGCCAAAGAGGCTAATCAAATTGCTTGAGGAAGGCAAAGTGAACAATCACCGTCAAACTACTAACAGTAATAATGCGACCCATTAGACTTTCTGATTATAACTTGCTCGATTCGAATCCTTTAAGATGACCGGAAAAAGATAAGCAGCATCGATATCTGTACAGTTTTAACCCATGTTAAGTCGTCGTAGAGGTAGGGCCGAGTGAAAATTAACAACTTTACCAATTATGCATATCGCATATTAATTGTGTTGGGTTTAAATAAAGATAAAACGGTACCTCTTTCAGAGATTGCTGCGCTTTATGATATTTCGTTAAACCACTTGAAAAAGGTTTCGGCTCGCTTAGTTGAGCATGGCTATGTTGAGACAGAGCGAGGCCGTAGTGGCGGTCTAAAAATAGCGAAACCGACGGTAGATATCGGTTTAGGTGATGTTTTTAAAATCGCTCAGACTGAAACAGCCTTTATTGATTGCAGCATGAAGGATTCCAGTTCTGTATTGCAGGCCTCGGTCAGTGAGTTGCAGCTGGTGTTTGAAAAGGCGCTCAGTCATTTTATTGCAGTATTAAATCAATATACGTTGGCTGATTTGATGATTGATAGACGCCTGCAGTCGAGCCTCATGGTTTCGTCAACAGTTTAAACTTTGGTTGAGCGTTGTTTTTAGCTTGAGCACATTGAGTTAGGCGACGACGTTAAGTTTATAAACCCCCTGATCGTGATGATATGCTTAGTCCACTTGCCGATATAGGTGTAACTTAACTGCCATCGGTGACAATCCTTTTTGTTCAACGAGCATCATCCATGTCGAGTGTTAATTTTGACGGTCTGTTTGACCGATTTTCTCAGCAAATTTATCAAAGTCGGAAAGGGCGTTTGCGTATGCAACTCATCGATGCCCTGTATCGCCGCTATTTACCCTTAACTTCATTGAATGAAGCAGATGTGCTCGATGCCGCAGGTGGATTAGGGCAAATGAGCGCATGGTTTTTATCGCAAGGCAGTCGTGTTAACTATTTCGATGTCTCTGAAGAAATGGTGCAGGCGGTAACAGAACAGTTCGCGCAAGCAATAACTACTGATCGCCTTTTGGTGAGTTGCCAGTCGATTACCCAGCTGGAGACTAAGAATGCATTTGATTTGGTCAATGCACATGCAGTTTTAGAATGGTTAGAGCAGCCTTATGACGCGTTGGCTAGGCTGCAAGCCGCCGTCAAGCCAGGTGGTTACCTCTGTTTGATGGTGTATAACAAACATATGCTGATGCTAAGGCATTTGATGCGTGGAACGATGGCGCGGGCTATGGCTGGCGAAATTGCTGGCGATCGTAAAGGGTTGACGCCGATTTCGCCGTTGGACCCGAATGAGGTTGCAGCGACACTACGACAGTCTGGTTTTGAGGTAATATCTCAGGCTGGCCTTCGTACTTTTTCTGACTTGGCAGAAAAGACGGTGATTGATTGGTATGACGAGTCTGATGTTTTTGAATCTGAGCTGCGGCTGTGCGAATCGCGGCCTTATTGTGACATTGGCCGTTATGTACTGATAATTGCTAGGAAGGCTGATAGCCGAGAAAAATAACATGAACGATAAGTTATAAAAAAGCCCGAACGAGTCGGGCTTTTTTAGTGGTCACGATCAGAGCTTAGGCTGATGCAATCAGCGAGCTAGCTGCGTCAGTGAACTCTTCGATCTGATCGAAGTTCATGTATTTGTATATCTCATCCGACATGCTGTCTAAGCTTTGGATGGTGTTTAAATACTCATCGACAGTCGGTAATTTACCGATGATCGCTGCGACAGCTGCTAACTCTGCAGAGGCTAAGTAAACGTTCGCACCTTGGCCTAGACGGTTAGGGAAGTTTCGAGTCGAGGTTGATACTACTGTCGATTTATCCGCTACACGCGCTTGGTTACCCATGCAAAGGGAGCAGCCTGGCATCTCTGTACGTGCGCCAGCACGGCCGTAGATGTTGTAGTAGCCTTCTTCCATGAGCAGGTGAGCGTCCATTTTCGTTGGTGGCGCAATCCACATACGGGTTGAGATTGAGCCACCGTAGTTGTCAAGCAGCTTACCAGCGGCACGGAAGTGACCAATATTGGTCATACATGAGCCGATAAAGACTTCATCGATCTTGTCGCCAGCTACTTCAGACAGTAGTCGAGCATCATCAGGGTCATTTGGAGCACACAGAATTGGCTCTTTTACGTCTGCTAGGTCGATCTCGATAACATGAGCGTACTCTGCATCTTTATCTGCACGCATCAGGCTTGGGTTAGCAAGCCATTCTTCCATCGATACAGCGCGGCGCTCAAGCGTACGCTTGTCGCCGTAGCCGTTGGCGATCATCCAGCGCAACATAACGATATTTGAGCGCAGATATTCTGCTACTGAGTCTTCGCTCAAGGTAATGGTACAGCCAGCAGCTGAACGCTCAGCGGATGCATCAGAAAGTTCAAAAGCTTGCTCAACGGTTAGCGTCTCAAGACCTTCAATCTCTAAAACACGACCAGAGAATTCATTTTTCTTGCCGGCTTTTTCAACGGTTAATAGGCCTTCTTTGATGCCGTAGTAAGGAATCGCATGCACCAAATCACGTAATGTAATACCAGGCTGCATTTCACCTTTAAAGCGCACAAGGATCGATTCAGGCATATCCAATGGCATAACACCTGTGGCTGCGGCAAAGGCAACCAAACCAGAACCGGCTGGGAATGAAATCCCCATTGGGAAACGAGTATGGGAGTCGCCACCTGTACCAACGGTGTCAGGCAAGAGCATGCGGTTGAGCCAGCTGTGAATGATGCCGTCGCCAGGGCGTAAAGAAACACCGCCGCGGTTCATGATGAAGTCTGGCAGAGTGTGCTGAGTGTCAATATCGACCGGCTTAGGGTAGGCAGCGGTATGACAGAAAGACTGCATGACAAGGTCTGTCGAGAAGCCAAGGCAGGCTAGATCTTTCAATTCATCACGGGTCATTGGGCCGGTGGTGTCTTGAGAGCCAACCGTTGTCATTTTAGGTTCGCAATACTGACCAGGGCGCACGCCTTCAACGCCACAGGCTTTACCAACCATTTTTTGTGCGAGCGTGTAGCCTTTGTTGGATTCAGCAACATCAGCAGGGCGCTTAAAGATATCAGACGGGCCTAAGCCTAATGCTTCACGAGCACGATCTGTTAGGCCGCGACCAATAATTAATGGGATACGACCGCCGGCACGAACCTCATCCAGCAGCACGGTTGTTTTTAGTTTGAACTCAGAGATGACTTGGCCGTCTTTCTCAACTTTACCTTCATATGGGTAAAGGTCGATAACATCGCCCATGTTCATCTTGTCGACTGGAAGCTCGATAGGTAAGGCGCCTGCATCTTCCATGGTGTTAAAGAAAATAGGAGCGATTTTGCCACCCAGACAGAAGCCGCCAAAACGCTTGTTGGGAACGAAAGGAATGTCTTGACCGGTATACCAAAGAACAGAGTTGGTCGCTGATTTACGTGATGAACCGGTACCAACAACGTCGCCCACCATTGCAACTAGGTTGCCTTTGGCGGTGAGTTCTTCAAGTTGTTTGATTGGGCCGATTTCACCAGCTTTATCTGGGTTAATGCCATCACGGGCATTTTTGTACATGGCTAAAGCATGCAATGGAATATCTGGGCGAGACCAAGCGTCTTGCGCAGGTGACAGATCATCGGTGTTGGTTTCACCAGTCACTTTAAAGACGGTTAGGGTGATTTTTTCTGGTACTTCAGGCTTGTTTAAGAACCATTCGCCTTCGGCCCAAGATTGCATAACTGCTTTGGCTGCAGCATTACCAGCGTCGGCCTTTTCTTTGACATCGTGAAAGGCATCAAAAACCAATAGTGTTTCTTTAAGTTCTTCGGCTGCTAATTCCGCCAGTTCGCTGTTGTCTAGTAGTTCAACCAGCGTTTCGATGTTATAGCCACCTTGCATAGTGCCGAGTAACTTAACAGCTTCTTCTTTTGTGATTAGCGGGCAGCTGTCTTCACCTTTGGCAAGGGCCGATAAAAAGCCAGCCTTTACGTAGGCGGCTTCGTCAACGCCCGGTGGTACGCGGTTAACGATTAAGTCTTTAAGGAATGCTTCTTCGCCAGCGGGCGGATTTTTTAAGAGATCGACCAAGCTGGTAACTTGCTCTGCGTTTAGCGGTTTAGCCGGAATACCTTGGGCGGCTCGCTCTTGTTCATGTTTACGATAAGCATCAAGCACGATTTGATCTCCATTTTTAGTTCGTTGTTATGCGTTAACATTGATCACTCAGATGTTTAAGGCATAGCTGCCTAGTTAGGGTGACCGTTGTTAAGCTGTAGTCCCAGCTCGGTTTTTAATGATTCTCCCGCCGCTTCAATTTAAGAGTAGGCAGATATAGTAATAGCTCTAGAATCAAAATGTATCGAGCTTGTAGTGTTGAAAAAGTTTAGTGAATAGCACTCGGAAAGTTAAGTACTTATCGACGGACTGAAGAAATAACTAGTATTCACTGCGTGAATGGCTGGGTCAGCTTAATTGATAAGTTGTATATTTGTTAGTCAATATGAAGAATCTTGTGGCTTTGTAGTGTTAATCGCCATTGAGGGTGCGCAAGGCAGTAGTCAATCGTCGCTTGAGTATTACTGTTAAAGATCAGAGTGCTTTGCTGCCAGTCGTTTAGTGGGCTGAGATAGCGATAACGGGCTTTTATGTCGGTAAAGCGTTCAGGCATGGCGGCTTCTTGTGGGAAAACCAGTTTAAGCTCATCGCATTCGGTGACGGTAATTTCAGCGCTACCTTTTGGGCTGATGCAGACCCAATCGAGCTGACTAGGCAACGGCAAGGTGCCGTTAGACTCAACAGCGCATTCAAAGCCGCGCTTCTGCAGTGCAATAATCAGTTCATTGGTTAGTTGTAAAGCTGGTTCGCCACCGGTAAAAACGACGTATTTATGCTCGGCTTGCTCAGGCCAAAGAGCTTCTATTGCTTCAACTAATGCCTGTTCGGTGCGAAATTTACCACCATTTTGACCGTCGGTGCCGATAAAGTCGGTATCGCAAAAGCTGCATACTGATTGTTCGCGAGAAGCCTCTTTGCCGTTCCAGAGATTGCAGCCAGCAAAGCGACAGAAAATAGACGGTCTGCCACTGTGATGGCCTTCCCCTTGAAGGCTGTAAAACATCTCTTTTACGCTGTAAGCCATAACTTGCTAATCATCTGTTCTTAAAATCCAAGCGCTCAATAATAACGCAGCTGGCGCTTTATCGGTAGTCTAAGCTTTTTATCGCCAGCCTAAGCTTTCAGTGAGCGTTAAATGCTCGGCGGTTCTTGTGTTTCGCGTCTGGCTGTGGATAATGCGCCGCTCTTGTTATGGCGACCTGCCGGTCCCCTCGCAACGAACGGTCGTAAACCCCGCCAGGCCCGGAAGGGAGCAACGGTAGCGGCTATCTCGTGTGCCGGGGTGTGGCTGGTGGGTTGCCACCCAATCTAGATTCAGCAAAAATACCTACCTCGTTGCTTTACTTCACCTGTTTGTTTTCCTGTTATCTTTCGATTATGTCTTTGTTTTCCGATTTCTGTTTATCTAAGCCACTGTTTTATCTAGCTTTTTACTTAGCTTAAGCATTTCAGGGCTGGTAGAGATTGTGAATCAAAGTTAGGATACCGCTTTATTTAGTTTCTAATCGGATCTCTATGTCCTATCAGGTTTTAGCGAGAAAGTGGCGGCCAGCAACCTTTGCAGAAATGGTCGGCCAGGTTCATGTCTTGCGCGCACTTATTAATGCCTTAGACCAGCAGCGACTGCACCATGCGTATCTGTTTACTGGAACACGTGGCGTCGGTAAAACGACCATTGCTCGATTGTTGGCTAAGAGTCTGAACTGCGAACAGGGCGTCAGTTCAAAGCCCTGTGGTGTTTGTTCTAGCTGCAAAGAAATATCTGAAGGACGTTTTGTCGACCTTATCGAGGTTGATGCTGCGAGCCGTACAAAGGTCGAAGATACGCGAGAGTTATTGGATAACGTCCAGTATGCGCCGACCCGAGGTCGCTATAAGGTGTATTTGATCGACGAAGTGCACATGCTGTCGTCAAGCAGTTTTAACGCCTTGCTGAAAACGCTCGAAGAGCCGCCAGAGCATGTTAAATTTTTATTGGCGACGACCGACCCGCAAAAACTTCCAGTCACTGTATTATCGCGTTGCTTGCAGTTTAACCTGAAAAATATGACGCGCGAGAATATCGTTTCGCACCTCAATCATATTTTGGCAGAAGAGCAGGTGCCGCATGATCAAGGCTCGCTTTGGTCTATCGCTGAGGCCGCAGCTGGCAGTATGCGTGATGCGCTCAGCCTTACCGATCAGGCAATTGCTTTTGGCGAAGGTGCGTTAAAGGATTCCGATGTCTCGGCCATGTTGGGCTCAGTAGACCTAAAACGAGTGCTGCGCTTTGCTGTAGCCTTATTCGAGCGCAATGTTGATCAGCTAATGGCATTAACCGCCGAAGTTGATGAGCACTCCCCAGATTACCAAGCTTTAATGACTGAGTTGATGTCCGTATTGCATCGCACCGCGATAGCTCAAGCGGCGCCTACTGCGATTGATAACAGCAAGGGTGATCGCAATGCTATTGTGAAATTGGCCGGAGCGGTGCAGCCAGAAGATGTCCATCTGTACTACCAAATAGCGGCGAAAGCGAAACCAGAAATGCCGTTAGCACCGAGTGAGCGTGCTGGTTTTGAGATGGCCTTGCTGCGAATGGTAGCGTTTAGCCAGACGCCAGTGTCGAATATCGGTGAACTACCTGAATTATCAGCACAGCAACACCAGGCCGATCCAGAGGCGGTGGAGGCTGATGCTACTCCGGCAAAAAAGTCTGAGTTGATCAACCAAGCCGAATCGGCTTTAGAACCCGATGCATTGGCTGATCAACAGGCGACTAGCGATAATGCCGAATCCAACCCTGAGCTTGAACCTGAACCAGAATCTTCAATAACTGATTCTTCAATAGTAGATTCTTCAATAGTAGATTCTTCAATAGACAGTACCGCCGTGATTGCAGAATCGAGTGGCCAAGCGGACAGTCAATCTGTTACGCCGGTCGAAGAGCATGCATCTGAGTCTGTTTCCTTAGCGGAGCCGATAGTAGATGAGCAAACTATCATCGCGCCTGAGCCAGAAGCTGAGGTACTGCAAGCTGAGTTTGTTCAAGCATCGGTTGATGAGGCAGTAACATCGGTTGATGAGGTAGAAACGCCAGAAGCTTTAGCCACGTCGGAAATAGAGCCCGCTGAGCGTTTCGAGCCGCAAGGCGTAGAGTCTCAAGGTGTAGAGTCTCAAGGT
Source organism: Reinekea thalattae (assembly GCF_008041945.1). Taxonomy (NCBI): domain Bacteria; kingdom Pseudomonadati; phylum Pseudomonadota; class Gammaproteobacteria; order Oceanospirillales; family Saccharospirillaceae; genus Reinekea; species Reinekea thalattae. The sequence continues at coordinate 320,354 of NZ_VKAD01000001.1, forward strand.
GTAGAGCCTCAAAGTATCGACTCAGAAAATACAGCGAGTCATGAGCTATTATCCTCCAATGTCGATCAAGCAGAGCCAGAAAAAGCACCAGGCCAGTCAGAAGATAGGGTGGCTAAGGCTCAGTGGCCTGCAACCGATCGCAATGAAGATCCGGTATTTTGGTGGCAAGTTAATCTGCATCGTTTAGGTTTACAGGGCATGACAAAAACATTGTTTGCCCATAGCCAGTGGTTGGGTTTTGAAGGCGATACCTTAAGCCTTAATATATCGCCTAACTATCGTAAAATTATGAATGACAGTCACCAAGAAAAGCTGATGCAAGCCTTGGCAGATTGGTTGCCGGGTTGTCGTCGGCTTGCTTTTGAGTTCGCACCGGTCGAGCTAACCCCGCAGTTGTGGCTAGACCAATTGGTGCAGGCATCGAAAGATCAAGCCTACCAATATTTACAGCAAGACCCATTTATTACTCAGTTGGTGAATGAATTTGAAGCACAGTTACAGCGTGAGTCGGCAGTCACTAACCATAATCCAATTCCTTCAGGAGAATAAAAAAATGATGAAAGGCGGCATGGGCAACATGATGAAACAAGCCCAAAAAATGCAAGAAAAGATGCAGCAAATGCAGGAAGAAGTAGCCAATATGGAAGTCATTGGAGAAGCCGGTGCTGGCATGATCTCTGTGGTAATGACAGGCCGTCATGATGTTAAAAAAGTTTCCATTGACGATTCAGTTATGGGCGAAGACAAAGACTTATTAGAAGATTTATTGGCTGCGGCCGTAAACGATGCTGTGCGTAAAGTAGAAGCGCAAAGCCAAGAAAAAATGGCCTCGGTAACGCAAGGTATGGGTTTACCGCCAGGCATGAAACTGCCGTTTTAAGCGGCTTGAGCATAGAGCATTTTGTTGTCGTTTCATGCTTTAAAAGCGATAACCTGAACAAGATATAGGCAATCATGGCGTACACCCCAGCAACTGAAGAACTTATACGAGCCTTGCAAGGTTTGCCTGGTATTGGCAGTCGTTCGGCTGCACGTATGGCGTTGCATCTGCTAGAGCGCGATACCGAATCGGCACAATGGCTTAATAATGCATTGGCCGAGGCCTTGAACAAAGTGCATCGTTGCCCGTCATGTCGGACACTGACTGAGCAAGTTGAGTGCGATATCTGCCAGGATTCTGAGCGAGATGCATCGAGCCTCTGTGTTGTTGTCAATGATGCCGATAGAGCCGCTATTGAGATGTCTAAACAGTTTCAGGGGCATTATTTTGTTTTACATGGTGTGCTGTCGCCGATTGAAGGTGTTGGCCCAGAGCAGTTAGCGATTTTTGATTTAATCGATAAGCTTAAAAACAATGACGTCAGTGAAGTGATTTTTGTTTTAGACGATCAGATGGAATCCGAAGCCACCGTCTTCTACATTACTGAGCAACTTAAGGCGATTGATGTTCGCTGCAGCCGAGTGACGTTAATGCATTTAAAAAATGGCAATTTAGACCAAGCCGAAAGTCGCCATCTCGTCAGTGCGTTGACTAATCGTCAGGAGATCACGCTTGAGCAAGAGTGAACATTACCGTTGGGTTCAGGGTGATGCCGAGTTGGCGGATGTCTGTCAGCAATGGCTTACGTCACCGGTGATCGCGGTCGATACCGAATTTGTCAGAACGGAAACCTTTCATGCGCGTTTAGGCCTTATTCAAATAGGTATAGAGCAGCAGGTTTGGCTGATTGATCCGTTAACCATTGAAAATTGGCAACCGTTGCAGCAGGTTTTTACCGATCCGAATATCATTAAGGTTTTTCATGCCTTGTCAGAAGACGCTGAAGTGATTAAACACAGCGTCGGTGTGTTATTGGTCAATGTATTTGATACTCAAATAGCCGCTGCTCTGTTGGGTTATCCATTGCAGGTTAGCTACGCAAAGTTAGTTGAAGATGTTTGTGGCGAAACAATCAGTAAAGAAGAAACCCGAAGTGATTGGGTGGCACGGCCGCTCAGTGCTTTGCAATGTGAGTACGCTGCGGCTGATGTGCTTTGGCTTTATCAGGTCTATAAGCAGGTTGCAGAACAGCTAAAGCAAATGGATCGCTATGCTTGGGTACAAGAAGATAGCGAGCGACAGGTAGCCAATAATTTACCCGTAGAGCCAGAGCAGTACTATTTAAAGCTGCGAGGCGGCTGGAAACTCAAAGGTAAGGCCTTGTTTGCGTTGAAGCAGTTGGCGGCTTGGCGTGAGCGCAGAGCACGTGAAGAGAATTGTAATCGCGGGCAAATCTTGCAAGACAAAGAGCTGATTCAGCTGGTTGAGCGTATGCCGATCACCAAAAGTGATTTGCAATATCGTATTAAGCTCAGTCCGCGTAAGATCCGCAAATATGCTGATACCATTATGGAGATCATGGCAACGGCGGAAACCATTGATCGGCAACAGTGGCCAGACAAAATCGATGGGCCTTTGCCAGCGGACCAGTCTGATGTACTAAAAAAAGTGCGTCAGCTTATTAATGACATTTGCCAACAGCATAATATACCGCCAGAAGTCGTCGCCAAGCGTAAACAGCTCGAAAGCTGGTTGAGAAGCGGCTGCCGTAATGGAGAATACATTGTTCCTGATGTTTTTAATGGCTGGCGTCATGATTATATCGTGGAGCCCATTTGCCAGCTGCTTGAGCAGCAGGGATCTTGAAAGAGTGGCAAGACAAATGAATGAGGTATCTGTGTGAAACGAGAGATCGTTCGAATCTATCGGTCATCAAAGTCTGCTGAGACCTATTTATATTTGCGTAAAAAAGACTCCTTTGATCAATTACCTGAGGCGTTGAAAGCCTTGTTTGGTAAAGGGGTTGTTGTACTGGATATGCTATTAACAGAAGACAAAGCCTTAGCGCGAGTCGATGCGGCAAAGGTACTTAAGAGTATCGAAGAGCAGGGCTTTTATTTACAGTTACCACCACCAAAAGAAGACTACCTGTTAGACCTGTATAAAGAAAAGGGTTATTCCGATCATGGCTGATAGGGTTTTTTGGCAACGTAAGACACTGGCAGAGATGTCTCAGAGTGAGTGGGAATCGCTTTGTGATGGCTGTGGCAAGTGCTGTTTGCAAAAATTAGAGGATGAAGATGATGGAACTGTGTATTACACCTCAGTAATTTGCCAATACATGACCGAAGATTGCCGTTGTTCAGAATATGAAAAACGACATGAATTGGTTCCAAACTGTGTTTGGTTAAAGCCTGAGGATGTGGACAATTTCTTCTGGTTGCCATCGACCTGTGCGTATCGGATTTTATCCGAAGGCCGCGATTTACCGGTCTGGCATCCGCTGGTCAGTGGCGATCCTGATATTATCCACGCGGTTAATATATCGGTGAAACATATGGACTTGGTAAAAGATAACCAAATTCCTGAGTCTGATTGGCAAGAATATGTTATCGATAATCAGTAGCTTTTATTAAGCTAGGTTTAATCGAACTGAGCTTAGTTAAGCTGGGTATAATCGAACAGTTTAGGCAAAAGTAGGGCATTGCTCCAACAGTTGGGCGTAGCCTAAATAAGAGGCAATTCATGGTTTATCAAGATTTATATATGAATGCAGCCATCATTTATATGATTGCATTTTTAGGTTTTTGGTTGTGTTTATGGCGTGCAGTGTCTTATCTGCCATGGCGATTGGTACGCTGGTGGATACACTGGGTGTATCTGTGTGTGGTGTTGACGCCGTGGAAAGGTACAGAACCAGAAATTTTTTATGCGCCAGCCATTATAGTTGGAGCGTTTGATTTTCTAGATGTCGGTCCAACTGGCGCGATGAAGGCATTATTGCCAATGATCGCAGCATTGGTTGGCGGCAGTTTATTTTTAGTATTGGTTGCTATAGTTGGTCGTCATTTACGTATGAAGAAGGCTGGGCAACAATCTGAGCAAGAAGAGTCGGCTGTCGGCTGATGCCGGTTATGTTGATATGAGTGTTATTTAGTTCAGTAAACCTAACCTCAGTCGTTCGAGATCTTTAAGCTTTAGTGTACATTACTCGTTTAAATAGCTAGTCTTTTCGGGTAATACATCTTTAAAACTCGTTAAAAGAGAAACCAGATAGAAGGAATATCATGGCGAATCATATATTTATACTCGTAGCAATCATGTTAATGGCCGGTGTGTTTGGTGGTCTTTTAAACTATTACATGCAAGCGCAAGTAGACACCGACAATACGAGTATGCCTCGTTGTTTGGTTGGCGGCTTGGCGGCGTCTTTTTTGGTGCCTCTAATTCTATTTTTATTGTCCAGTGACCTCATTGTTAGAAGTCAGGGTGATGCCAGCGGCTTACTTATTTTTGCGGGTTTCTGCTTGATTGCCGCTTGGTCTAGTCGGTTCTTCTTAACCACCATTACTAAGCAAATTGTTCAAGAAGTGAAAACAACGACGCAGCAGTCTAATGAAATTTTAACTGAGCTGCGTTTACTTCAGCGTGAAATGGAGCCAATGTTAGACACTGAAATCGAGCACGAAGACAGTGGCGAGCAATTAGTTTTAGCACCTGAAGACGAACTCGATGTAACAACAGCGAACGTGCTAACAGCATTGGGTAATGGCCGTTACATCTTCCGCAGCGAAACTGGATTGGCGACAGAAATTGGCCTTGATGCTAATACCATCCATAAAACATTAAATATCATCGTTGCTCGTGACCTAGGTGGCAAAGTGCTCACCAAGAAAGGTACTCGTTGGTTTATCACCTCCAAAGGTCGTCATTACCTTTCTGTCTCCAACTAATGAATTTTTATTAGCTTATAGCCGTTTATATTTTTAAGCTGGCTTTGCCTTTATTTAACGCCCCGTATATACGGGGCGTTTTAGTTTAAAAAAAGACTACAGTTGAATAGGAAGATGCCGATTTATAATGGTGAGTAGTACGATTAGTTTAACAGAGGCGAACATGGTCAGGTTTCCAAACACAATAAATACCGCTTTTTTGCGTATCTGCATCGCTGTCGCGGCTCTACTATTGAGTTCGGCTCAGGCTGCGGATATCCGTATTCTGATTGATGTTTCGCAAAGCATGTTGCAGCACGACCCTGAAAACAAACGTCAGGCTGTAATCAGTGAGTTGATCGATCAAATCCCCGAGGGCGATAAGGCGGCGATCTGGACTTTTGGTCGTTACGTAAATTTATTGGTTCCTCATCAGGTTGTAACCGATGAGTGGCGTGATCAGGCAAAAGCCGAGGTCGCTAAGCTAGGTGCGCCAGCGGTGCGATCCAACATTGGCGCAGCACTTAATGAAGCCGCCTATGACTTTGACTTTACTAATTTTACCGCAGATGTTGAAACCATCTTAATCACTGATGGCGCTGTCGACATTGCACCGAATGCCGGCGTCAACGGTGTAGCGCAGCTGCACTTAGAAAAGCAGTTGATCCCTCGATACCAAAGCGCGCAAGCTAAAATTAATACCTTAGCATTGGCGGTAGCCGAAAATAATGATTTGCTGAAAGCATTGTCCACCAATACTGGCGGGCGTTATGCCAGCATTGACGATGCTCAATCCTTATTTGACCAGCTATTTGATAAAACAGACTTAATGGCTAGCGGACCGGATGATGTCATGGCTGATCCTGAAGTCGCGTCAACTGATACTACTATGGCCGAGATGGATGGCGTAGTGATGGAGCTGGTGGTAGAAGAAGGTCCAGCCTTGACGCCAGTGGTTGACCCTGAAGAGGCCTTCGGTGCGCCTGTCAATGCGATGGCAGGCCAGCTGGACAGTAAAGTCTTTAATGTTGCTCCGGGTACCGAGCAGCTAACCTTGGTTGTACGTCACTTTGCAAATGCCGCCTCTTTAACCTCTCCGTCTGGTCAGCAGACTTCTGCTTTAGCGCCTGCGAATCAGTATTGGCATGTCACAGCCGGTATGACGGAAGTTACTGTCATTGCACCAGAAGCAGGGCAATGGAAATTGGATGCCGAAAAGTTCATATCTGCCGAAGCCTATAGCGATATCGCTTTGGAGTGGACAGAGCCGCTAGAAGATCGCGTGGCGCAAGCCAGTACCATTGCCATTGCCGCCAGCCTTATGGATAGCGAAGGTCGCTCAGTGTTGGCAAATATTGGTCAACTGATGGAAGTTAATCTCTATGTCGATAATGTTGAGGTACCGATCAATGTAACGCCTCAGGCTATCGAAGCAGATTTGATGACCAGAGAAGGGCAAACATCGCATCAGCTGACATTAAATATTGCCGCCGAGACTTTCTCTCGAACCATTAGTCGAGAGTTGAGCCTGTTAAAACCCTATGTTTCTGAATTGCTAACCCTGTCGGATGCATACGAATGGCGCCTTTACCCAAGTCGTTCATTGGACATTTATTCCATTCAGGCGCAAGCCAGTTTTGACAGCAACGATCAGGTTCAAACACATGACTTTATTCAGCATGAAGCCGGTTACTGGTATTGGCGCTTACCCTTTGACATGCCTGCCGGGCAGTACGATGTCACCCTGTCAGGTGACTTAGTCTTATCGGACTCTATTCGTGCATTGGTTCCTGAGCAAAATCGTTTACAGGTACCACCAAAAAGCCTAATGCGCGCGCCTGAGCCTAACATGGCAATGCCAACCACATCTGCAACGACGGATATGAATGACAGCTCAATGATCGAGCAGGCCGATACCATGATTGACGATATGGCCAGTGAAAACATGGCTCCATCCGTTGATGACATGATCGAGCCGCAGGTTTCTGAAGATGTAGTTTCTGAAGACTTAGTTTCTGAAGACTTAGTTTCTGAAGACTTTGTCAAAGAACCGATTATCGAATTTGAAGAGTTGACCGCAGATATCGTGGTGTCTGATGGCGCACTAGACCCACTGATGAGCGAAGAGGACGCCTTAGATCCGTTGGATCAGCCTGCGAATAGCGCACCGATTCCTTGGACAACCTATTTGTTACTCAGCTCGGTTGGGGTAATTAGCTTGATAGTTGCTTATATTGGCTATCGCTGGTTTGAATCTCGACGTAAAACAAAAGCGGTTGAGTCCGACATGTTGGTCGGTGACGATGAGTTAGCAATGGTGGACGATCCAGAAGCCTTTACCTCCGGTTTAGATTTGGCAGGTGATGACGATTTATCCAGCGATGACTTGGATATGTCCAGCGATGAAGACAGTATTTTAGATGATGATGGCGGCATCGACTTGGCAAGCGATGATGATCTCGATATCGCTATGGACAGTGATGATTTTGGTAACGATGATGTGCCGACCTTAGGTGAAGAAAGTCTATTGGATGAGTCGTTACTGGAAAGCGAAGTAGATGGCAGCGATGGTGAATTATTTGATATCAGCGATGTCGATGGTGATTTTGATGACATTGATCTAGACGTAGATGACCCATTTGCAGAATCAGAGCAAGAGCAACCGGCCAATGCTTAACGTTTAAGCCTGCCTTTGCTCTGGTGGTTTGCTGAAATCCTTTAAATTTGCGGAATGTTGGTCGAGACATTACTGAAAAACAGATCGAATGAGGTAGAATGGCTCCTCTTAGGAGGTAATCCCCATATGTGTGAGTTAATGGCATTAAGCGCTAATGTGCCAACCGATATTCGATTCAGTTTTTCAGGTTTGTGCCCGCGCGGAGGTGTCACCGGCCCTCATCGCGACGGCTTTGGCATTTGTTTTTATGAGCATGGTGGTTTACGAGAGTTTAAGGACTACTTGCCGAGCTGCCAGTCTGCTATTGCTGAATTTCTGAAATCCTACGCTATTCGCAGCAAAACCATTTTAAGTCATATCCGCCAAGCTAATGTTGGTGGCGTCAGTCTTGAAAATACTCACCCTTTTCAGCGCGAGCTTTGGGGCAAAGTCTGGACCTTTGCGCATAACGGGCAAATGCCAATAGAGCAAGTACCTCAACCCAGTTATTACCAACCTGTAGGCACGACCGATAGCGAGAAAATTTTCTGCTGGATTCTCAGTGAGCTACGTTCTGCTTTTAATGCCGATGTTTGTATTTCGCAAGTTTCAGCCTATTTACACAGTTTATGTAATCGCTTGAATGCCTTGGGTATTAACAATATTTTATTATCCGATGGCGATGCCATCTTTGCATTCTGCTCAACCAAATTACATTGGGTAGCACGCAAAGCGCCTTTTGGTGAAGCGCAATTGCGAGACTGTGATCTATCGATTGATTTCGCCTCGGTTAACAGTGACGATCATGTTTCGGTTGTTATTGCTACCGAACCACTGACCAAAAACGAGCAGTGGTTGGCTATGAAATCGGGCGAGGGGCGTATGTTCGTCAATGGCGAAAGTAGCTGGCATGATTTTGGGCCAGAAATTATTCATAAAAAATCAGAGCCGACTAAAATTGCATCCTAATGACTAATAAACGCGACGCTCATTAATTAATGCTTGTGGCTGGTTAGGCTGCAAGCTTGTTTTTTACAAGCCGGTTTAGATTACCAACATGTAGGTAAGTAAAACGGTAAACACTTAACACATCCTTTGGTTGTTCATGTCGACATCATTAACCCCGCATTATATTTTAGCTAACTTAGATCAATGTCTTATTCGTGATCGGCATTTTTTACGCTCGCGTTGTCGGCGTATTGAGTCGTTGCAAAAAGCAGCCAAGCCGACAGAAAAACTGCAGGCAACGGTAGAGCAGGTGTTTACTAAGTCTGCTGCAGCGCTGAAACAGAAACGAGATCGCATACCGGCGGTAACGTTAGTCGAACAGCTTCCTGTGAGTGAGCATGCGCAAGAAATTGCTCATACTATTTCTTCGAATCAGGTGGTTATTGTTGCCGGTGAAACCGGTTCTGGTAAAACAACTCAGCTGCCTAAAATTTGTTTGCAACTAGGCTTAGGTGCCGAAGGCATGATCGGGCACACTCAGCCAAGACGGCTAGCCGCTCGTTCGGTAGCAGACCGAATCGCCGAAGAAGTGAATACCGAGCTTGGCGATTTAGTTGGTTATCAAGTGCGTTTTACCGATAAATCCAGCAGCGATACTGCCATTAAGTTGATGACTGATGGTATTTTGTTGGCTGAGATTCAGAACGATCCGTACCTTAATCAGTATCAAGTTATTATTGTCGACGAAGCGCATGAGCGCAGCCTCAATATTGATTTCCTATTGGGTTATCTGAAGCAGCTGTTACCTAGGCGACCGGATTTAAAAATTATTATTACTTCGGCAACCATCGATGTTGATCGTTTTTCTGCTCATTTTAATGACGCACCGGTAATTGAAGTTAGCGGCCGCTCCTATCCGGTTGATGTCTTGTACCGACCTATGAGTACAGATGATGCTGATTACGCGGCAGACTTACCGACAGCCATTTTAAATGCCGTCGAAGAGATTGAGCAGCTTGAGCGATCTGGCCAAACACACAGTCGCGGTGGTGATGTGTTGGTGTTTCTTCCTGGTGAACGAGAAATTCGTGAAGCCTATAATGTTTTAAAACGCTCTGAGCTTCGAAGTACAGAAGTCTTGCCGCTGTATGCTCGACTTAGCGCCGCAGAGCAACAGCGTATTTTTTCATCACACTCTGGCCGACGCATTATTTTGTCGACCAATGTTGCCGAAACATCACTGACCGTTCCAGGCATTCACTATGTTATTGATAGTGGTTTGGTGCGGATCAGTCGTTACAGCTATCGTTCTAAAATCCAACGCTTACCGATTGAGCCGATTGCACAGGCTTCTGCAAATCAACGCTCCGGTCGGTGTGGGCGAATAGCTCCAGGCCTTGCAATTCGGCTGTATGATGAAGAAGATTTCTTAGCGCGACCTGAATTTACTGACCCTGAAATTCTGCGTACAAATTTAGCTTCAGTTATTTTGCAGATGTTACATCTTGGCCTCGGGCTCTTAGAAGATTTTCCATTCGTTGAACCGCCAGAAAAACGAATGATCAAGGATGGTTACACGCTACTGAATGAACTCGGCGCAGTGACCGATCAGGGCAAACTGACGCCAGTTGGCAAAGAACTAGCTCGTTTGCCAGTCGACCCAAGAATTGGCCGTATGGTCATCGCGGCAAATAAATTTAATGCGCTGCGTGAAGTGCTGATTATTGCCAGTGCGCTATCTGTGCCAGACCCACGCGAACGACCGCAAGAAAAACAGCAGGCTGCGGCAGAAAAGCATGCACAAGATAAAGATGAGCAGTCAGACTTTTTGGGTTTCTATAATTTATGGCAACGTTTTGAAGAGCAGCGCCAAACATTGACGCAAAACCAATTAAGAAAGTTTTGTAAAACGCAATTCTTAAACTACTTACGAATGCGTGAGTGGCGCGATATACATCACCAGTTAACACTCATGTGCCAGCAGCTTGGCTATAAGCTCAGCCAAGGTGAAGCCGATTATGAAGCCATTCATAAGTCGTTAATGAGTGGTTTGTTGAGCCATATAGCAACACACAAAGAAGAGCGAACCTACACAGCAGCTCGTAATCGACAGTGTGTTATTCATCCTTCATCGATTTATCGCAGACGCGGCCCTAAATGGTTTGTCTGCGCAGAAATGGTCGAGACAACCGCGGTTTATGCGCGTTGCGTAGCTAAGATTGAGCCGGCTTGGTTAGAACCCATCGCCATGCATTTGGTGAAGCGAAACTATTCAGAACCTCACTTTGAAAAAAAACGGGGTCAAGTTGTCGCTAATGAAACCCTGTTGCTTTATGGCTTGCCCATTGTGGTTAATCGTACCGTTAACTATGGTGCGATCGATGCTGTTCGTTCACGAGAAATATTTATTCGCACAGCTTTAGTTGAAGGCCAGTTAACCACTAAAGAAAAATTCTTTAAGTATAATCAAAGCCTAATGGACGATGTATTAGAGCTAGAAGATAAAGCGCGACGCAAAGATATTTTGGTCGATGAAGAAACGCTGTTTCATTTTTATGACGCTAAATTACCCAATGATATCGTCAACAGTCGAGGCTTTCATGCGTGGCTGAAAAAAAAACCTGCAGATTTTTTAAATTACAATACAGAGCTATTGTTGGCTGATACGGCAACTCATGTTTCTGATCGAGACTTCCCAAACAGTATGGAAGTGAACGGTATGTTGCTGCCGCTGAGTTATCATTTTGAACCGGGCCATGCTGAAGATGGCGTCACTATAAAAATTCCTGCAGGGGCTGTTAGTCAAATTTCTGCTGCCAAAATGCAATGGTTGGTACCCGGTTTATTAAGAGAGAAAATTACTGCGCTGTTAAAAGCGCTGCCAAAATCTTATCGTAAAAACTTTGTGCCGGTTCCTAACTATGTCGATGCGTTGATGGATTCATTAATTCCAGAAGATCGACCGTTAACAGCTTGTCTTTCTGATAAGTTATTTCGCATGACCGGTGTAAGAGTGCCAGAAGATGAATGGCAAGAAGACAGCATTGCAGAACATTTGCGCTTTCGTTTTCAAGTGGTCGATGAAAAAGGTAAAACTGTTGCTGAAAGTCGTACGCTGCAGCAAATTTTAAAACCAGCTAACGAAACGGCGCAGAAGCAAGCGGCTGAACCAAAGTTAAATAATGAGAAGTATGTCACTGCAACCGCATGGGAGTTTGCAGAATTACCTGAAATAGAGCACAGAATACAGGCTGGAATCAAAGTTATTATGTACCCAGCTTTGGTTGATAAGATTAATTCTGTTGGCAAAGAAAGTTTTACTAGTGAACAGTGGGCACACTTCAATCATCGTCAAGCTTTATGGCGTTTAGCGAGTTTTTATTGGCATGACAATATCCAATATATGGCTAAGCGGTTGCCCACTTTTAAAGAGTCGGCATTGTTATTTGCGCCTTATGGTAAATCAGAAAGCTTAAAGCAAGATCTATTATTTGCAGCGGTGAAAGAAAGCCTACCGCTCAATGATGAATTACCTCGCAGTGAATCCAGCTTTAAGAGCTGGCTAGATCAGGGGCGAGGCGATTTTTCTGCAATTGCGGAGAAAAAGGCAACAGAGTTGCACGATATCTTGTTAGCGCATCATAAGGTGCGTAAACAGATTAAAGGTAAGGTTTCGTTCGCAACGGCGTTTATTTTTGCCGATGTGGCCAGTCAATTAGATAACCTTATTTACCCTGGTTTTATATCGAATACCGAATCGGAACATTGGCAGAATTTACCTCGGTATTTGTCGGCAGTTGATAAACGACTTAACCGGACTTCTGGTATTCCAGCTTCCGAAACGATGGTAGTTGATCAGCTAAAAGAGTATTGGCAAAGGTTTACAAAGTACTCGACAGTGCTAGAAAGTAGTCAGCGTTTGTCAGCTGAGCTTATAGAGTTTCGTTGGATGCTTGAAGAGTATCGTGTTTCTCTTTTTGCTCAATCGTTAGGGACGCGTTTTTCTGTTTCTCAAAAACGTATCGAGAAACAGTGGCAGAAGGTTATTGAACAATGAAAAATGCATTACACATCGACAAAGTAAAAATTCAAACCGTTAAAGGCGGTCAGATTTATCTGCGCCGATTAGAGCCAGAAAACAGCAAGGCAGTAGTACTGTTTTTGCATGGTTTAGGCAACAACGGTGATACCTTTTTGAAAAATGATCGTGGCCTTGCGAATTTTTTATATGAACAGGGTTATGCATGCTATATCCCTGACATGATCGGTCATGGCGAAAGCTGGCCGCATTTAAATCAGCATCTTGATCACACTGTTTCTGATATTTTAAATGAAGACTTACCTCGGATTTTTCATGAAGTTAGTCGTCATTTAAATGGTCGTCCGTTACTTCTTGTTGGGCAGGATTTTGGCTCAACACTGTTGATGGCCGCTTACGCTCGTTACCCTAACTTACGTAACATGGTTAGAGGTTTTGTGCATTTTTCTGCTCGCCGAACGACTGCGCATAGCGATCTTAATCGCAACCCTATCAAAACTATTTTCTGGCAGCGTCTTCTGCCGTTATTTGCGCGTAAGAGCCGAGTAGTGCCGTTGAATTTATTGTCTGATTTTAATGAGCCAGAAAGCCTTCAGTGGTACCAGCGTTGGGTCGCTTGGTCTAACGGCCCTTGGGTCGATGATGGTGATAACTTTGATTACAGTGCTGCGATGAAAACATTGGTGCTTCCTTCGAGCCTGTATATAGCGGCTAACCAAAATAAGTACCGTTGCGACATTGCTGATGCGCGAGCATTTATGATGGAGCAGGGGCGTCATGATGCACGCTTGGTCATTGTTGGTAAACGACAGGGTAATTTACATCAGTACAATGATCGGGAATTACTAGAGCATCGACATGCCAGCAAGGATCACTTTCCACTGATTTTAGATTGGCTGGATAGTTGTATCGATGTTGAGTACCAACAGGCAATATAAGTTGGCAAGTGATGATGGCCTATTTGCTTCGGCCTGATAGGTTAAAATGACCCGTCCTAATGTATGTTGACGGTTTAAAGCCGCTGAGATCAGCGGCTTTTTTTATGCTTTGGAGACAGGCTTAACCTTGAGTGGTTGCTTCAAACAATACTGCCGAGCGACGACCAGAGCGGCAGTAAGCCAAGACTTTCTTATCTTCTGCAACAATCGGTTTTAATGCCTCAACCTGTGCTGAGCTAATATTGATGTTAACCATTGGGATATGGATGCAAGCCATACCTGCACGAGTGGCAGCGGCACTTATTTCTTCAAAGGTTGGTTGGCCTGGATCTTCAGCATCTGGGCGATTGCAAATAATGGTATCAAAACCTTGACGACTGGCTTCTTCCACATCGGCTAGTGTGATTTGAGGGCTAACAAAATAGTTGTCGGCAATTTGGGTCCAGCTCATAAAAAGATCTCCGGTTGCAAAGCTGTTGCTTGAATGAATTATCAAGCAGCTAGCTAAAATATTCAGTTTATCTAATATAATGAATTCTATCAGATTTACTAGGGCCAGCGCAGTTCAAAGTAGCTCTTTAATGCATCTAACAGGGTTGACGAGATGCAATTCACCCTGATGATCATCACCAAGGTTAAACGGCAGTGGTTGCAGGTCGGTTAAAAAACCGCATTGCTGAAAAAAGCCTAACATCTAGTTAGGCATTGCTTTATTAGCTTTTGGTGTACGGGCAAGCCGGTAGTGTACCGTGCCAAACGGGCAGTTCCATATCTTCCGGTTCTTCATTTGGGCCGCCAGTGCGCTGTTTGAAAGAGCCTTCTTGGATTGTCAGCTTCATTAAATGGCCATCAGTGATTTACCGCCCTTTGATCTAGATACGACGCAACCGTTGCAGGCTCAGATACATCGACAGTTTGTGCAATGGATTAAAGAAGGGCGGCTAGAGCCGGGCACTCGATTGCCATCGTCTCGACAGTTGAGTCTGTTGTTAGCGGTCAGCCGTAATACGGTGGTTGCCGTGATAGATCAGCTAAAAGCGGAAGGCTTTGTTCGTACAGAAGTTGGCCGTGGCAGCTTTATTGAGCCATCGTTGCCCCAAGTACAGCCGATAGATCCTGTAGTTTCATCACTAGAGTTTTCATCTTTGCCTCTTTCTGGGTTTGCGCAACAGCTGGAGCAGCTCTCTGTTAGCGTGCATCAAAAAACGATGCCGTTTACGCCGGGTATTCCCGCATTAGAAGACTTCCCAATGGCGGTTTGGCAGCGCTTATGGCGATATAACCAGAGCCGCATACGACTCATGGGTTACGATCATTATCAGGGTTACATGCCGTTGCGTTCTGCAATAGCCGACTATTTGCGGGTATCGCGAGGGGTTCGCGCCAATGCGGATCAGATTTTAATTACCGATGGCGCACAACAAGCATTGGCTTTGAGTGCGTTGGTTTTGCTAGACGATGGCGATAAGGTTTTGCATGAAAATCCAGGTTATCGAGGCGCACAATCGGCCTTTTCGATTCGCCATACGCAGCAAGTTGCGGTGCCGTTAAAGCACCAAGCGATCGATGTTGATTGGCTGATTAAGCATGAGCAGCATTGCGAAGATGCAAAACTTCTCTATACAACGCCAACTCACCAATACCCGATGGGTGGTTTACTCAGTGCGGCTGATCGTATTCGGTTGTTAGAGTGGGCGACTGAAAAAAAATTATGGCTAATCGAGGACGACTACGACAGTGAGTTTCATTTTTTACATTCCCCAGTGGCGGCAATGCAAGGCATGACTCAGCAGAATAATGTTATTTATATGGGCAGTTTCAGTAAGGTTTTATATCCATCGTTACGATTGGGTTATTTGGTGTTGCCAAAGCAATTAGTTGCTCCCTTCACTCAGGCTAAATCTATTGTCTCAGGAGAATCGACACTGTTGCAGCAAGCGGTTATTGCAGACTTTATTGAAGAGGGACACTTTGCTCGGCACTTGCGTCGCATGCGTCAAAGCTATAAGAAAAAATGGCTCGATTTTGAAGATAAAATTAATAAAAAATTAGCTCAGCAAGTCGATGTTATTGCTGAAAGTGCCGGTATGCATTTGGTGTTAGATTTTAACGGCCGGGACGATAAATCTATCTGCCGGATATTAAACCAAGAAGGTTTTGGTGGTTCTGCGTTGTCAGCCTACTACTTAGATGATGCGCAAAAAACCGGCATGGTTTTTGGCTTTGCCAATAGTAATGAGCAACAGCGAGAAGCGCTGGTTGAGCGCCTCGCTGATTTATTAGGGCATTAAGCCTTTGAATATTTTTATCTACGGATAGTTAAGCAGTTAGGGCTGTCGAGCGAAGCTCTTAACGCCTTCTGGTATGGTGAACCAGCTGACTTTTTCATCAGTCCAAACGTGCGCTGTTGGTTCAAAGATCGTATCGTCTTCTAGCTCGATTGGTTTCAACTTTAACTTTATGGTGCTTGGGTCTGCAGGGTTAAAATGATAAACCCGATTACCACAAGTACCGCAAAATTTAGCGGCACTGATATTGCCGCTATCAGCAGAGCGTTGCCATTCTTTCAGTTCACCAAAAAAACGAATATCGTCTTCAGCCATAACTGCCGTTACACTAAAAGGAGCGGTTGCAAGTTTTTGACATTCTTTGCAATGACAGGCAATGACCATTTTGGGCATTTGCAATATTTCAAAATGAACTTGGCCACACTGGCAAGCCCCTTTTAATGGAAAGCTCATTCAGTTTCTCCTTTGGCTGACTTTTAGTCCTTAGGTTTATTTTTTAGCACTTCGTCAATATCGGCAGCACTATGACGCTCAGCCAACTGTTCCCATTCTTCACCGAAGGTACGGTTTACAATGCGACCACGCTGTACTGCTTCGCGTTGTGAAATTTCGGTAGCCCAACGAACCACATTTTTGTACTCATGTACGGCTAGAAATTCTGCCGCTTCGTAAGAGTTGTTCAGCACTAAGTTACCGTACCAAGGCCAGGTCGCGATATCGGCAATGGAGTATTCATCACCGGCTAAATAGCGATTGTTTGCTAAACGCTTGTCTAACACATCGAGTTGGCGTTTGACTTCCATGGTGAAACGGTCGATTGGGTATTCGTATTTTTCATCGATGTAATAATAAAAATGACCAAAGCCACCACCCAGATAAGGTGCTGAACCTTGCAGCCAGAATAACCAATTGAGTGCAGTTGTACGCTGGTTAATTGATGTCGGTAAAAAGGCTTGGTACTTATCGGCCAAATACAAAAGGATCGAACCGGACTCAAATACTTCGACTGGAGTGTCGGTTGAATAATCAACCATCGCAGGGATTTTGGAATTTGGGTTTAGCTCGACAAAGCCAGAAGAAAACTGAGTACCTTCTCGGATGCTGACTAGGTGAGCGTCGTACTCGGCGTCTTTGCCTAGAGCGAGCAGCTCTTCCAACAAGATAGTAATTTTTTGACCATTAGGCGTACCCATAGAATAAAGCTGAATAGGGTGATTACCTACGGCAAGTATCTTTTCGTGTGTGGCGCCGGAAACCGGTTGATTGGTGCCTGCCCATGCGCCGCCGTTTTCTTTATCGAATGTCCATACCTTAGGGGGGGTGTATTTTTCTGCCACAATAAAACCTCATCTGTTGTCGGTTATAGCTTGTTGGTATTAATACTTGATGCTTGATGCTTGATGCTTGATGCTTGTTGCTAATTGTCGATGCTGTTGGTTGTCGACGATAATGCATTTAAACCCTAGCTTATCAGGCTGATCGGTTAAGCGCTAAATCAGACTGGCTGAATTAGCGCTCAAACTCATATTATTGTTGTTATTTTTTGCCGTTATTTTAACAGCACGATGCGTTTAGCTATTAGGCTTTTTTGGTCCACGCAAAGGGTTGGAACATTTCATCAACAGGCGTTTTAGCAAGGTGGTTAACGTAGTTGCTGATCACCTTTTGAGACAAGCCTAGAACGATTTCAAGTACTTGTTTCTGTGCGTAACCTGCAGCGTAAAAAGCTTCAAGTTCTGCATCGTCAACAAAACCACGCTTACGTACAACGCTCAATGTGAAGTCATGCAAAGCCTGAAGTTTAGCTGTAGGCATTGGTTCTTCGTTACGTAACGCTTCGGTTAATTCAGGGTCAACCTTCATTGAATGAGCAATGGCTGTGTGGGCTGGTACGCAAAAATGACAGTTGTGCTCGACGTTGATCGTTTGCCAAACCACAGTCAGCTCTTCTGCACTAAAAGACGTGCTGGTGAAGTAGCCGTGCAGCTTAGTGTAGGCTTCTAGCAGCTCAGGTGATTCTGCCATAACCGCGTATAGGCTTGGGATAGCGCCCATTTGCTGCAAAGAACCTTCTAGAATAGGTTTGGCTTGTTCTGGTGCTGATTCGACGTCGTGCAGTTTAAATTCGCTCATATTTTTTTACTCTTAATTGTATTGGCTAATGATATTAGGTGTCTTTTTTCGTGCTGTGATTAGCTAAAAATCACGTTGCTTGTTTAACGGGGAGTAACTTAACTGGATTTGAACGATCGTTCAAGCTATATTTGAACAATCGCTCAATTATATTTTGTTCTAAGGTTATGCCATGAGTAATTCCGCAAAGTTCGACCGCTTACAGGTGATAGAGAAAGCGACTCAGCTGTATTGGCAGCGAGGCTATCATGCAACCTCGATGCGTAACTTGCAGGATGCTATTAACATGCGCCCAGGCAGTATCTATGCTGCATTTGGCAGTAAGGATGGTGTCTTTAAAGAGGCGTTAGAGCATTATGCGCAGCAGAGCTTGGCTGGCCTGAGCCGTGCGCGACAACAGCATAGCTCGCCGTTGGCAGCGTTAAAGCAAATGATTCACGATACAGTGGTGGAGTCCCGAAAAGACGCTCCTAGCTGTTTATGTATGCTGGCTAAAACCGTAGCTGAGCTGACAGAAGATCAAGCCGAGTTATTAAGTTTGGCAAAGCACAAGCTTAAGCGCATAGAGCAGGGATTTGCGGAGTTGTTGAGTGAAGCCCAGCAGCAGGGTGAAATTGGCTCCGAATATGATGTCGACCAGTTAGCGCAATACGTACAGGTGCAAATTATGGGCTTACGTTCTTATGGCAAGGCGAACGATGACGCGCCGTTAGAGCGTATGGTCGAGCAGATGTTTGAGCGTTATTTAGCGTAGCGATAGCAAGCAGCTTACCGTTAAATACGGCTTGCTGCCTGTTTAAAGATTGGCTCACTTAGAGTGGCAGATTTCTTCGATAGGTTTGACGTTCTTAATAGGCGTGCCCTGTTCATACCAACGCTGGAACTCTTCAGCAAGTTTACGGCTTTCTCTTACTGCGGTTGTCCAGTTGTTGATGCGAGTCAGATCATCAAAGCGTGTGTAGTCTTTCCGATTTGGAATCGCGCCATTAGGTAGTGAGTCAATAAAGGCTTGGCTTGGGCAAATAACCACAGTATGAGAATAGTTATCTGCTGAAACCTTACGAGATTGGATATTTTTATCGAACCAGCCTGGCTTTATCGTCGATGAAAAATGCGGATACAGTACCAAGCCGTCTTTTGGCTTGATTGGTAGGTCGAAGTGGTAATCGACCATGCCGCCGTCGCGGTATGTACCTTTAGGCGCACCAAAGGGGTCTTTGACGCCTTGCATCACAATCGGTATCGCACCGCTGGCTTCTACTGCTGTGAAGTAGTTTTCTTTAGACAGAGTGATAGCGCTGGTTTTAAATTTATCCCACTGTTCGATAGGCAAGTGACCACCGGGTGATTGGAATATAACGCGATCAAAATGGCGCGCCAGCAGTTTGCGAGACAGATAATTACCCGCTGCTACCTGTGCTAAGCCTAATCCCTGTTTGAATTTATTTTCGTTCTCAATTAAGCCTTTTGCTCGAGCAGTGATGATATGAAGCTTGCGGCTTTGATGATGCTTGAGGTCATTTTCTGACAGCATTGCCTTGAGAATATCAATAGAGGATTGTGAGACTTCTTTGCTGCTTGGGCGATTAGTTGAGTAGCGTTGATTAATGTATTGTTTTTCAAGCTGCTCAATTGCCGCTAATGGGTTTTCGCTGGCGTAGGCGGCCATGCGGAAAGCACCGATAGAACTACCGACTAACTCTAGTTGATGATCAATTTGGGGTAACCAGTTGCTTACTAGATAGCGGTCGAGGTGGCTTAATACAAACCATTTAGGGCCGCCAGAGGCACCAATAATAACGCGAATATCACGCGGTTTTAGACCGTTTTTCTCAATGTGTTGAAACGCCTGTTTGCCCGCATAGATGTCTATTGTTTGCATACTATTCAATACTCAATAAAGCCCTTTACAGTCATTGCTAAAGGCATTTAATTCGTGCTGTTCTGTCTATAGATATGGGCAAGTGCTGGAGCTGTTGTCGAGAACTCGCCCTGAATTGCTGTCGGCTAAATTAGCGTGCCATCAGCTGTTTAAATAATTTTGGTGCTGCTGCCATTAGCTGGCCATTGTCCATTTTAACCGGTCGGCCACTCATGTCGCCGGTCAGAGCACCTGCTTCTTGAGCAATCAGCATAGCGCTTGCTATATCGGATGCGGACATTTTGTCGGCGGCAGCAATATTGACACGGCCAGCGGCTAGGTTAACAAAATCTAGTAATGCACAGCCAGAAACACGCAGTGCCTTTACCTTGCCATGCCACTGAGCTAGGCGTTCAGAGTCATCGGTATATAGAGCGCAAAAGGCATCTTTTAATGGGCAGGTTTCAACGCGCACACGCTTGTCTGAAAACTGTACACCACGGCCTTTAAAGGCGGTCATATAGTCACCCGTCATAGGGTCAACAATAGCGACACAATCGATTTTGTCTTTGGTGTATAACGCAACATTGACCACAAAGCCGGGTAGGCCATTGCGCAGGTTATCTTCACCACAGGCAACATCGACTAACCAGCGAGACTGTTTATCCCAGTCGCGACTTTCTTCTAAACCGAGTTGAACCGAGTCGATATGATGTTGGGTGTGGGCGTTACGAATGGTTTTGCGAGCACGCCAAGCGGCATCCTCAATGGCTTTATCGAACACGTCTTTGCGGGAATCACCGTCGGCAGTTAATGACAGGATGTTTTCAACGGTGTAATTGATCTTATCGGCAGCGCCTTGGGCAGCGCGCAATGCTATAGCTAATATGGGTTGCATAATATTCTCACACAATAACAGAACACTCCCGTTTTGAGAGTGTTCAAAGAAATCAGAGTCCGCAAGGACATGTTAAAAAGCGCAAAGGCGATGCAGCTGTCGGCAGTCGCCCGTTGTCAATGATATGACTAAATTCAGGGCGCGCATTCTACCTAGCCTGAAGGTTAAAAACCAGCCTTATTCGTGATTACGGCGTTGATGACATATAAGGCAGAGGCGATTGTCATTAAAGCAGATACAGCCTGTAAGCGGCTTTTATTTAGTGGCCGTTGTAATATTCATATATAGTTAGCCTTTAACAAGAGTTAGAGCATCTAAGAGTGACCGATCAATCTTTTCAAAACCAAGAACCAGATACGGCGTTAGCTGTCTTAAAGCGGACTAAAATAGTCATGGTTCATACTTCTCATGCTGGCAATATTGGCTCTGCTGCTCGGGCCATGAAAACTATGGGTTTGTCAGATCTGGTGTTGGTACAGCCGAAGGAGTTTCCGTCTGAACAGGCGACGACATTATCCTCTGGTGCGACAGATATTTTAGAGCAAGCGACAGTAGTAGAGACCTTAGAGCAGGCGATCGCCGATTGTGATTTCGTCGTTGGTGCTTCTGCTAGATCACGGAATTTGCCATGGCCATTGGTAAACCCGCGCGAGATGGCAAGCAAGGCATTGGCCTTACCGGAAAATGCTAAAATAGCGATGGTTGTTGGTCGTGAGCGCAGCGGCTTAACCAATGAGGAGTTGGCTCGTTGCCATATGCACGTCAATATTCCTGCTAATCCAGATTACAGCTCGTTAAACGTCGCTTCGGCTGTGCAAGTTTTGTGTTATGAATTACGCATGTCAGCAGTGGCCTCAGCCAATGAGCCTAAGCCGACTTGGGGTGTTGAGTGGGATCAGCCCTTAGCGAAAGCGAGTCAGTTAGAAGGTTTGTTTGAACACTGGCAGCAGGTATTAACCCATATCGAATTTTTAGACCCGAATAACCCTCGACATCTGATGACTAAGCTACGCCGTTTAATACTGAGGGCGCAGCCAGATGAAGTTGAAGCCAATATTTTGCGTGGCATGCTCAGCCACGTGGATAAAAAATTAGGGAGACGTTGATGTTTCGCCAATTCAAAGAAGATATTAAAAGTGTTTTCGATCGAGACCCAGCAGCGCGTAGCTGGTTTGAAGTTGTGCTCAATTACCCTGGTTTACACGCGATTCTGTTTCATCGTCTGACCCATCGGCTTTGGGGTTGGAATTTAAAAACCTTGGCGCGCTGGTTATCGCAATTTGCTCGCTGGTTAACCGGCATTGAGATTCACCCCGGTGCAACCATTGGCCGGCGATTTTTTATCGACCACGGCATGGGCGTTGTTATTGGCGAAACTGCCGTCATTGGTGATGATGTCACCGTTTATCAGGGCGTGACCTTAGGCGGAACCAGTTGGGAAGAGGGCAAACGTCACCCGACATTGGAAGACGGTGTCATTGTTGGGGCAGGCGCTAAAGTGCTAGGGCCTTTTACGGTGGGTAAAAACTCACGCATTGGCTCTAACGCTGTGGTGACCAAAGAAGTCCCTCCAGCGGCGACAGTCGTCGGCGTACCGGGTCGTATTGTGAAACAGAATGGTGAGAAGGTTTTGCCGTTTTCTGAGCAGCAAAAAGACATTGCTAAAAAAATGGGTTTCGATGCTTATGGTGTTGCTGATATGCCCGACGTGACTGCTCAGGCCATTAAAGCGCTGCTAGAGCATCAACATGCTCAAGACGAGCGCATGGAGCGCATGTGTAAGGCGCTGCAAATGTTAGATAAAGACTTTAAAGAGCAAGATTTACATGAGCTCAATGATGATGACTTTGCTTCGATCGGCTGTAATGACAAATAAGCACTGAGTTGTTTTCAATAGATATAAAAATGCCAACCCTAGGGTTGGCATTTTTATTTTTGCTTAACGCGATCAGTTATAAAACTGCTCTAGAGTCGTTAGGCTTTGACCGCAGCCGGGCGAGCGTTGATTGGTTGCTTTTTCTCAACCGTCACTGCTTGGCTAGTTAATAGCTCAAGGCTACCATCTTCGTTTTCGACTAAAGCCGTGCACGATTCCACCCAGTCGCCATCATTACCATAAATAATGCCGTCTCGCTCAATTAGCTTACTTTGGTGAATATGGCCGCAGATAACACCCTGTGCATTTTGTTCTTTGGCGTACTTGACGGCCAGTTGTTCAAAACGCTCGATATAGTCGCGAGCTTTTTTGCTGTTCATTTTTAATGCTACAGAAAGCGACCAGTAGGGTTTGCCCATCCAAGTACGGACACGGTTTAGCAGGCGGTTCGTGGTGACAATGGTTTCGTATAGGGCTTCACCGATATGATGCCAGATGTCGCCGACGTAGAGTTCTTTATCAAACCGGTCACCATGAATGAGCAAGAATTTGTTACCGTTTGCCATGGTATGAACATATTCTTCATGGACGTCGATCTGGCCTAGGTTTAAACCACCAAAAGTACGGAAGAACGGATCATGATTACCCGGTACATAAATAACTTTGGTATCTGTATTGGCTAGGTCAATCAGTTGATGCAGGACTTTTTCGTGCGATTGATACCAGCGGCCTTTACGGCTAGACAGTTTCCACAAATCAACGATGTCACCCAACAAGAAGACATAGTCAGCATCGATCATGTTCAGAAATTCACTGAGTCGTTTAGCTTGGCTATTTGGACTGGCGAGGTGAAGATCGGATATAAAAAGCGTTCTAACTTTTCGTTTCTGCATGAGGATACCCCCTATTCACGTTTCGCCAACAGTAGGAATAATCTGTGACTGAAATGTGAATATTAGGTTAAAAATTTATGATGGCTGTTTTTGATCAGTGATAGAACAATAGGCTGGTAAGGTCGCCGGTTGGTTGGGCTTTGGTGGTTATTGTTGTCAGCCCATCAATGACGCAAGGCCGAGTTTGTGACAATAAAAGGACGTCGGCTCCGTGACTGGCTGGCAGCGATTGAGTCAGGCAGTAAGCTAAAAAAGAGCCCGATAGCTCGGGCTCAGTTGGTTGCTATTGATTGGTTGTTACTTTTGCTTATGTTGATTTTGGTGTTGCTGCTTATCAGGTTTTGAGCCTTTGCCATCAAACTCCAATACCACTATCGCAGGGTCATGGTCAGAAGAGCGGAAGGCATCGCCATATAGCGTGACTTCACCATAGCTGTAGTCGTACTGGAAGTAACTGCTCTCACCAGCGTTGATGTTCCAATGGGCGGCATCGATGACAATGTCTTTTAAGTCTTCACTGCCCAGCATGTAGTCTAAGGTGCCGACTTCATCGTTGTAGGAATAGCTGTAGGCATCGTCTTCGAAGTGCTCAGTCAGATTCAAATAGCCATAGGTTTTGCGCAACACTGCACCTTCTGCTCCGTGCAGCGGGATAGATTCAGCCTGACGATTATTAACATAAGTGTAGGCGGCTGCGTTTATCTCGTAGTCTGAGCGGTGCTTTTGCGTTAGCAATAGGATGGCGTCTTCACTGCCGTAGGCGTTTAAGTCGCCGATAATCATTTTGTAGCCTTTCATGCGTTTCAGTTGCTCGGCTAGGTAGTAAGCGCCGGACACGCGAAATGCTTCACAGCTGCCTTGCAAATCATCATCGATAAGCGAGCCTGTCATAACATCTTCGTAGCAGACTGAGCCTTTTGACTTCAAATGGTTAACGGCAATGATCAACGGTTTGTCGCTTTTTGGGTGTTTGAACGTAGCGAGTACCGCATCACGCTGATAGTTGTCGCCACTTTCAAAGCTGCCGTCATCATAGCTAACAGATGGCGCATGCTGTTCTGGCATTTTAATAACGTCTGCATTCATTAGCTTCAGTTCACGCGGACGATAAAGCACAGCATTGGTGATGGCATCGGTGCCAATGTAGTCATAACCAGGCGGCTGTACAAAGCGATAGTGCTGCTTTCTCGGCAGTTGCTCATTAAGAGCATTAACCAATGTGGCAATGGCGGAATCATCGCTAAAGCCGTTATTCTCAAGCTCCATAAGGCCAATGATGTCAGCATCTATAGCGATTAACGCCGCGACGATCTTATCTGTTTGCAGGTAAAAATCATCGATGTTTTCAGTGCCGCGATTGTCATCGGCAGACTGGTTCGGATTAACGGCACCGCCGACCTTGGAATTGAAGTAGTTCAAGACGTTAAAGGTGGCAATGCGTAAATCGCCTTCTTTAAGGTCGAGTTGAGCAATGCGGTCATTGCCGTCAGGATAGAGGAAGTGCTGCTGAGAGAGCTCAAGTTCCGGCTCAACATAAAAACGGTATTCAGAGTAGGAATAACCAATAAAGCCGGTCATGCCATTGGCAATGGCGCCAATGCGCAGATATTCATCGGCGGAGCCGTCGTTATCTGAATCTTCAGCAAAGCTTGGGTACCAAGGCACAGAGCCGTCTTCGGCCTCTTGCATGCTTTCAACAAATAATCGGTTTTGTGCGTTAGCAATCGACTGTGCTGCTGCTTCGCTGGAGCCGGGAACCGCATGCTGATTCGGGTGTGGGTTCCAGCCGCCTTTTGATAACACCATGTTATTGCGATAACTGGCGTAGTCGAAACCAAAGGTGCGGGTAATGTGCATGTCAGCAGACTCATCGAGTAGCACATACATGCCTTCATGGCGCTCTAGGGTTTGTTCGAAGTTGTCATCGCTGGCTAGGGTGCGTAACGGTGTTGCGACAATTTCCGCGCTATTACCGGTCAGTTCAACATACTCAGGCGCTAATTCGGTGAGGCCGAAGTACTCTTTGATTGGGCCATAAACAGCAACCTCATCGCCAACATTCAGATCAAGCTGTTGAGTGTCGTAGTAATAGACATAGATGCCGTCTGATGTAAGTGGATCATTATCGCCTTGGGCGTCTTGAATGAAAAAGCCTGGCGCAATGACATCACCGTTGGTTGCCGTTTCAATGCCGGTGACAACACCGCTGACCTTGTAGTTATCGGCAGACGAATAGCTGCCAGTGTCAATATAAGGTGAGCTTTCGCCAGTGCCTTGAACTTGCATGATACTAAGCTCGGCTAAGTAGTCAGGGACCGTCGGTTCGCTCGGTGTGCTGCTGCCGCTACCAAGGTAAGCAAGCGTGTCTTGTGGGTATTCGGTCCATTGAGCACTAATATCAAAGCTGGCGCTGTAGTCAGGATCGCCTTCGGAAATGTTTTCGTTGCGTACCAGAGTGACATTGGCCGCAAAGGTCGCAGAGTTGCCTAGCTGGCCAATGCGATCAATAACAGTACCATTTTGTTTCAGTAACACAGCGTCGTTACCATTAAAATTAGTCACAGTTGAACTGACGTTACTTACCGCAAGGATGTCGCTGTTGGCACTCGGATGGCTAATTACATAATAGCTGTCGCTGGCTAAAGAGCCGTTAAGTGTTAGGCTGTAACTGGCTGTACTGCTGCCATTCGAATACAGCTCAATGCTGTAGTTAGATAAATCAACAGCAGAGTCGCCGCTGTTGTAGAGTTCCAGTGCCTTATTGTAACTCGAACCTTCCACGTACTCCGAAAAGAGTAAGTTCGCGGAAGATTGACTGGCGAGTATGATGGCAGCACTGCCAATAAATGCTAAGCGATATCGCATGAGTATGTTCCTCAAATATACGTTCAGATTGTTACCTTGAGCATGACTTTGTCAACTGGGGCTTTGCCCATCGTGACGATCAAGACCTGTAGGCTACATTAGTGAGTCATAATGACAATAGCATTATAGATGGGGTGCATAGCATTGATTGCTTGGCTGGCCGCTGTGGGTTTAGCCTTCAGGGTTTGGGGTGCTGGCTTACAAGCCTTGGTCGGCTGTTGACATTGAATTGTCAGCATCGACTGTGTATTCTCGGCCGATTTTTTGATCGCTAACATATGGCGATCAACAATGACTTAATTTTAAAAGCAAATTTTAAGCAAAAAGCGAAGAGGCGAATTCATGTTGTTGGCTCAAAAGAAATCCGATTGGTTCGGTAATATCCGTGGTGACATTTTATCTGGTCTTGTTGTCGCCCTAGCGCTGATTCCTGAGGCGATTGCATTTTCAATTGTGGCCGGTGTGGATCCTAAAGTGGGGCTTTATGCGTCATTTTGTATCGCGGTTCTAACCGCTTTTGTCGGTGGTCGTCCGGGGATGATCTCTGCTGCAACGGCCGCCATGGCATTAATGATGGGCGATCTAGTGAAAGATCACGGCTTGCAGTATTTACTAGCTGCGACCGTGCTCACAGGTATTTTGCAGATTATTGCTGGCTATTTGCGGTTAGATCAGCTGATGCGCTTTGTGTCGCGCTCTGTGGTTACCGGCTTTGTTAACGCTTTAGCGATTTCTATTTTTCTTGCGCAGCTGCCAGAATTGATCGACGTCTCTTGGATTGTCTATGTCATGGTTGCCGCCGGCTTAGGTATTATTTATCTGTTCCCGCTGGTCAATAAGGTCATTCCGTCTCCGCTGGTTTGTATCCTGCTATTAACGGCGGTCTCAATCGGTTTAGGTTTCGATATCCGCACTGTTGGTGACATGGGTGATTTGCCAGATACGCTGCCAGTCTTCTTATTGCCTGATGTACCGCTGAACTTTGAGACGCTTGCAATTATTTTCCCTGTTTCAGTATCGCTTGCTGTTATTGGTCTGTTGGAGTCGTTAATGACAGCAACGATCGTTGATGAGTTAACGGACACTAACAGCGATAAAAACCGTGAATGTAAGGGTCAGGGTGTTGCCAATATTGGCGCTGGTTTCTTAGGCGGCATGGCGGGTTGCGCGATGATTGGTCAGTCGGTGATTAACGTCAAGTCTGGCGGACGTGGCCGTCTTTCAACCTTTGTTGCTGGTATGGTTCTGCTTATTCTGGTTGTGTTCTTAAGCGACTGGGTGGCTCAAATCCCAATGGCTGCCTTGGTTGCGGTAATGATTATGGTATCTATTGGTACATTTAATTGGGCATCGATTAAAAATTTGAAGCACTACCCACTGTCAACTAACTTAGTTATGTTAACAACGGTGGTTATTGTTATCTGGAAACATAACTTGGCCTTTGGTGTTTTTGCTGGAGTCTTGCTTGCTGCTGTGTTCTTTGCCAATAAAATCAGTCATTTTATGTATATCGAGTCTGATTTAGATGAAAAAGAAAGCAAGCGTACTTATCGCGTTAATGGTCAGGTGTTTTTCAGTTCTGCGACCAAGTTTACAGCGTCTTTTGATTTTAAAGAGGCGGTAAAAGAAGTAGAAATAGACCTATCTCGGGCCCACTTCTGGGATATTACGGCGGTTGAAGCGTTAGATAAAGCCGTACTGAAGTTTCGCCGAGAAGGTGCAGATGTTAACGTTGTTGGACTTACTGAAGCGAGCCTAACCATTGTTGATCGCTTTGGTCAGCACGACAAACCTGAAGACATAGAAAAGGTACTGGGAGGCCACTAGTGGCAAATAACAATAATACCGCAGAACGTTCTTCTACCATCGCTTGTATCGATGGCTCTAAATTTAATGCAGCGGTTTGCGATTACGCTGTTTGGTTAAGTAAGGCACTCAATTCGCCTTTTAAAGCGCTGCACGCGATTGAGCATGCAGCCACCGCTTCGGCTGCCGATTTGACCGGTGCATTGGGTCTAGGGGCGCAAGAAACGCTGCTGGCCGAATTGAGCGAGATCGAGCAGCAGCGCAATAAGCTGGAGATTGAAAAGGGTCGCCAAATGTTGGCAGCAGCAAAGCAGCGAGCGATTGATCTGGGTGTTTCTAGTCCAGAAGTACTGCAGCGTCATGGTGCTTTAACAGAAACGCTGATTGAGCTGGAATACGAAAGCCGAGTGGTTGTGGTTGGTATTCGCGGTCAACAAAATGAAGAAAACGGCAATCACCTAGGTGCGCAGCTGGAAACTCTGGTTCGCACTATTCAACGGCCAATTTTTGTTGTTAACCGTGAGTACGTTGAGCCTAAGGCAGCGATGATCGCTTATGACGGCAGTAGCTGTAGCGAAAAAGCGCTCGATATGGTCGCTAAAAGCCCGATGTTTGATAACATTCCTGTGCATATCGTCTATGTCGCTAAGCAGAAGGGTGAAGGCGAAGACCTTATCGATACTGCCAAACATACGCTGATGGCCGCAGGCCGAAAAGTCTATGCTGGCGTACTTGAGGGTGATCCTGCAACTGCTTTGTGCCAGTATCAAGAGCTGCACAATATAGATCTGACGGTTATGGGCGCCTTTAGTCACCATCGCTTGCGCGACTTTGTCTTTGGTAGCTTTACCGCCAAAATGTTGCTTAATACTAAGGTGCCTTTGCTGCTGTTGCGCTAATTCTTCAATGCCTCATGGTTAGCCGCTAACAGCATTGTCAAATAGAACCTGCACTATTGGGCTTAGTTTTATTTAGCTCAGTTTTATTTAGCTTAGTACTATGGTCTGAGCTTATTGATAAATACTTGACTGTTTTAGTCGGGTATTTATACTTTCGCCTAAATTTGCAGCCAGATCAGCCTATGAAACTGACCACAAAAGGGCGTTACGCGGTAACCGCCATGTTGGACTTGGCTCTTAATGAGAGTAAAGGCCCAACTAATCTCGCAGACATCTCGGAACGGCAAGGTATTTCACTTTCTTATTTGGAGCAGTTATTTTCTAAGCTTCGTCGAGAAGGCTTAGTGGCTTCTGTGCGCGGTCCGGGCGGTGGTTATTTGCTGGGTAAGCCAAAGGCCGACATCAGTGTTGCTCGCGTTGTTGAGGCTGTTTCAGAGTCAATGGATGCAACCAAGTGCCGAGGCAATACGGGTTGCCAGCAGGGTGAAGTCTGCTTGACGCACCACCTATGGCAAGATTTGAGCTGCCAAATTTTTTCTTTTTTAGATGGTATCAGTTTACAAGATCTGGTTTCGCGCCGTGAAATACAAAACGTTAACGAGCGCCAAAATCAGCAATTGATTACGTTGCTCGATAATACAGCAACGCCAGACTCAGATATTTCAAGGGTAGAATTAAGTTAATGCGATCAGTTTATCTTGATTATGCTGCTACAACGCCGGTGGATGAGCGTGTAGTGCAACAGATGACAAAATATTTAGGTGTGAATGGTGAGTTTGGTAATCCAGCATCACGTTCACACTATTACGGCTGGATGGCCGAAGAAGCCGTAGAAGAGGCGCGAAATCAGGTTGCAGAGCTTATTGGTGCCGATAGTCGCGAGATAGTCTGGACCAGCGGCGCGACCGAATCCAATAATCTGGCGATTAAAGGCGTTGCCGAAAATTACGCCCCAGACGATTGCCATATTATTACTAGTGCGCTTGAACATAAGGCGGTATTGGACCCAGTTTTATACCTTAAAGATAAGGGCTATGCGGTCACTATTTTACAGCCGGACGCGAATGGCGTTATTAGCAAAGACGCCGTTGAGCAAGCGCTGACTGAAAAAACTCGTTTAGTGTCGTTAATGGCGGTGAACAATGAAACCGGTGTTATTAATCCGATTAATGATATTGGTCAACTTTGTCAGCAACGCGGTATAGCCTTTCACGTTGATGCGGCTCAAGCTGTTGGTAAAATCCCATTAGACATGCAGCAGTTAGGTATTAGCCTGCTGTCGATATCCGCTCATAAATGTTATGGCCCGAAAGGGGTTGGCGCACTGTATGTGCGTCGTCGAAGTGATGTGGTTGTGTTGCCTCAAATCCATGGCGGTGGTCATGAGCGGGGTATGCGTTCAGGTACGTTAGCAACACATCAGTTAGTTGGTTTGGGTACGGCTGCGCAAGTCTTACAAGAGCAGCAGCAAACCGAAGTCGCCCGTATTGCGAAGCTACGCGACAACCTGTGGCAAGGTATAGAAAAGCTCGGCAATGTTTCAGTGAACGGTATGAATGCACCTCGTTCGGCGGGGCATTTAAATATTTGTTTTCATGGTTTAGACGGTGAAGCTCTGATGATGGGGCTGAGAAACGTTGCTATTTCAAGTGGTTCGGCCTGTATGTCAGCAACGGTTGAACCATCTTATGTATTAAAAGCTATGGGTTTATCTGATCAGGATGCCCATAGCTCGTTACGGTTTAGTGTTGGCCGCTTTACAACGCAAGAAGATATCGAAGCAGTCATTACCTCAGTGTCAGATGCTGTGATGTCATTAAGATCAGCATCGAAAGGATAAATGGTACAAGTATGAGTGAAGAAGTCGAACAGTATATTAAAACCGAATACGAAGCGGGTTTCGTAACGGACATTGAATCAGAAACCATAGGCGCAGGTTTGAATGAAGACGTTATTCGTCTGATTTCATCTAAAAAAGGTGAGCCAGAATGGTTGTTGCAGTGGCGCTTAAAAGCCTATGCCGCTTGGCAAGAAATGGAAGAGCCAGAGTGGGCTCACGTTGAATACGATAAGCCAGATTTTCAAGCGTTGTCTTATTATTCTTCGCCAAAAAGTATGGAAGAAAATCGCCCTAAGTCATTGGATGAGGTCGACCCTGAATTACTGCGAACCTATGAAAAATTGGGCATTCCTGTGCATGAACAAGAGGTTCTTGCTGGCGTGGCAGTCGACATGGTATTCGATTCGGTTTCAGTCGGTACTACCTTCCGTGAAAAGCTAGCAGAAGCCGGTGTGATTTTCTGTTCTATATCAGAAGCGGTACATGAACACCCTGAGTTAATTAAAAAATATTTAGGCAGTGTTGTGCCACAACGCGACAACTTTTATGCGGCGTTAAATTCAGCGGTATTTTCTGATGGATCGTTTGTTTATATTCCAAAGGGCGTGCGTTGCCCAATGGAGTTGTCGACGTACTTTCGAATTAACGAAGCAAAAACGGGCCAGTTTGAACGCACCTTGATTATTGCCGATGAAGGCAGTCACGTAAGTTACTTAGAAGGCTGTACTGCGCCAATGCGTGATGAAAACCAATTGCACGCAGCGGTGGTTGAGTTAGTCGTTATGGACGACGCAGAAGTAAAATATTCCACGGTGCAAAACTGGTATCCAGGGGATGCTGAAGGCAAAGGCGGTATTTATAACTTTGTAACTAAACGTGGTATTGCTCATAAACGTGCCAAGTTGAGTTGGACTCAGGTTGAAACCGGCTCAGCAGTGACGTGGAAATACCCGTCGTGCATCTTGAAAGGTGATGACAGCATTGGTGAATTCTACTCGGTAGCGCTTACTAGTAACCGACAACAGGCCGATACCGGCACTAAGATGATTCACATTGGTAAAAATACCAAGTCGACCATCATCTCTAAAGGCATTAGCGCCATGAAAAGCCAGAACTGCTATCGCGGTCTGGTAACCATGCAAAAAGGTGCTCAGGGTGCTCGAAACTTTACCCAATGTGATTCGTTATTAATTGGCGATCAATGTGGTGCGCACACCTTCCCGTATATCGAAAGTAAAAATCCTTCGGCGGTGGTTGAGCACGAAGCGACAACATCAAAAGTCAGTGACGACCAGATGTTCTTATGTCAGCAGCGCGGTATAGATGCAGAAAAAGCTGTGTCGATGATCGTCAATGGTTTCTGTAAAGAAGTATTCAAAGAGCTGCCAATGGAGTTTGCCGTCGAGGCGGGCAAACTGCTGGAAGTCAGTTTGGAAGGCTCCGTTGGTTAATCGGTATGAATCATGCCGGTCAAACCCTCTTTAAAATTTTATATAGGTTATAAATACAGATGTTAAGCATTAAAAACTTACACGCAAAAATTGAAGAAAAAAATATTTTAAAAGGCTTGGACTTAACCATTAATCCAGGTGAAGTTCATGCCATCATGGGCCCTAATGGTGCAGGTAAAAGTACATTAGGCAACGTGCTTGCTGGTCGCGAAGATTACGAAGTGACTGATGGTAAGGCACTGTTTCATGGTGAAGATATTTTAGAGTTGGACCCAGAAGAGCGTGCTCGTAAAGGCTTATTTTTAGCCTTCCAATACCCTGTAGAAATTCCTGGTGTCTCTAACATGGAGTTTTTGAAAGCTTCGGTTGATGCCGTTCGTGAATCAAAAGGCTTAGAGCCTTACAGCTCGGTTGATTTTATTAAGCTGGCGCGAGAAAAATCTAAAGCCGTTGATCTATCAGCAGACTTTCTAAAGCGTGGCGTTAACGAAGGTTTTTCTGGTGGTGAGAAAAAACGTAACGAGCTTTTGCAGATGATGCTGTTAGAGCCGTCACTTTGTATTCTTGATGAAACCGACTCTGGTTTGGATATTGATGCTTTGCAAGTTGTTGCTAAGGGCGTTAACGAGCTGCGTAGCAAAGACCGATCCTTTATCGTTGTAACCCATTATCAGCGTTTGTTAGATTACATTGTGCCAGATTTTGTGCATGTATTAGCTGGCGGTAAAATTGTTAAGTCCGGTGGTAGTGAGCTAGCCAAAGAACTAGAAGCTCAAGGCTACGGTTGGATCGACCAGGAGAATGCATAAGGTGACTACGCAGTTAGATGTAAGCCATGTTTTTCCTGCCGTTAATCAGCAAGTAAAACAAAGCGCTTTAATGAGTTGGCAGCAGGCTGCACAGCAGCAACTTGCTGAACAATTATTACCAACTAAAAAAACCGAAGCCTGGAAATACACGCCATTAAAATCAATTGTCTCGATTGATTGGAATAAGGACGCGCAAGCGCCTTTTGATCAGGGTGTCGTATTTCAAGATTGGCATGAAATTACCTTACGCATTGAAAATGGAATGCTAGCATCGGTTCCTGATTTGCCAGCGGGTGTTGAGTTGATCTGTTCGGCTGATTTTAATGAACAGCAAAGCCAAGAGTTTATTGAAAAAATTACCGAGCAGCGCGGCAGTTTTTATTTTGATGCTTTAAATCAAGCCGCTCTTGATCAAGCCTATTGGTTAAAGGTTGATGATGGCGTGACATTAGAAAAACCGTTGCACTTTAACTATGTGCAAGCCGGTAATCATCGCATGATCAACACTCAGTTATTGATTGAATTAGGTAAGGGCGCTGCTGCCACCGTTGCAGAAACCTTTACTCAAGCGCAAGGCAGTGTCTGTTTTTCGAATGCGAACACGACGGCAACTATTGGCGAGCAGGCACATCTGACGCATTACCATCTGTTATTGGAGCGTGATGAAAATCGTCATGTTGGTCGTGTCAGTATGGCGTTATCAGAAAAAGCCAAGTTGACGGCTTTTCACATGGCGATTGGTGGTGTACTAAAACGCAAAGATATTGCAATCCATCATCGCGGTGAAAACACGGAATTAAGTCTGAATGGCGTTTATTTGCCGACAGGTAACGAGATTATCGACTATCACACCAGTATTGATCACGCGGTTCCTAACTGCTTCAGTGATCAGGTGTTCCGTTGTATTGCCGGTGATAGCAGTAAAGCTATTTTTAATGGCCGTATCCATATTCATCCGCAGGCGCAAAAATCGCTGGCAAACATGAATAATCGCAATCTGTTGCTAAGCCCTAATGCAGAAGTTTATACCAAGCCGGAATTAGAAATTTACGCAGACGATGTGCGTTGCTCGCACGGAGCGACAATGGCTCAGCTTGATGAAGACATGCTGTTTTATTTTCAGTCTCGCGGCATCAGTCGTGCAAAAGCAGAAGTGATGCTTAGCTTTGGTTTTATTAACGAGCTGTTAGATGCGTTGACGGATGAGCCGGTAAAAGCACTATTGCAGCCATTGTTGGGTGAGTTGTTTTCACAATCATCGAGCCAGCCAATGAGGCAGACGGCATGAGTTTTAATGTCGAAGCAGTTCGCCAGGATTTTCCAATATTGCAGCAGCAGGTTAATGACCAGCCGCTGGTTTATTTAGACAATGGCGCGACGACACAAAAACCGAACTCGGTTATCGATGCGATAACAAATTATTATCGATGTGATAACAGTAACGTGCACCGTGGTGCGCATACTTTAAGTGATCGAGCGACTGGCCATTTTGAGCAAGCCAGAAAAACGGTGCAGAAATTTTTAAATGCTAGCTCAAGCGACGAAATTATTTGGACCAAAGGCACCACTGAAGCAATTAATTTAGTTGCTTTCAGTTGGGGCTTAAGTGAGCTCAAGCAGGGTGATCGCGTGTTGGTCTCTCACATGGAGCATCATGCCAATATTGTTCCTTGGCAGATGGTTTGCCAGCGCACCGGTGCAGAGCTTGTCGCTATTCCTGTAACGGATCAGGGTGAGTTAGATTTAAATGCCTTTGAAGCACTGCTGGATGAGCGGGTTAAATTTGTTTCGATGGTGCATGTATCGAATGCTTTAGGCACGGTAAATCCGGTTGCCGATGTCATTGAGCTAGCCCATAAAGTTGGTGCTCGAGTCTTAATTGATGGCGCTCAAGCCGTTGCGCATTGGTCGATTGATGTGCAAGTACTGGATTGCGATTTTTATGTCTTTTCCGGCCATAAATTATACGGCCCGACAGGCATAGGTGCTTTGTATGGTAAAGCCGAGCTATTAAACCAGATGACGCCTTTTATGGGCGGTGGTGAAATGATCGAAACGGTAACCTTTGCCGAGACAACCTATAATCGGTTGCCTTATAAGTTTGAGCCCGGCACGCCGAACATTGCCGGAGCGATCGGTTTAGCTGCGGCAATTGAGTATCTAAATCAGCTTGATCGGCAGCAGGTTGAACAGCATGAGCAGGACGTTTTGAACTATGCGCTTGAGCGAGCAGAGGCTTACGAAGGCCTGCGTTTAATTGGCAGCGCCAAGCAGCGTGCTGGAGTGTTGAGTTTTGTGTTGGAGGGTGCACACCCGCAAGACGTTGGTATGTTACTCGATCAGCAAGGTGTGGCGGTAAGAACAGGCAATCACTGCGCTATGCCGATTATGGATTTTTTCGGTGTACCAGGAACGATACGTGCGAGCTTTGCTCTGTATAACACTCGTGCCGATGTTGACGCTTTATTCGCCGCGCTCGATAAGGCTAAGCGTTTACTTTTTTAATTTCTTGATGCTGGCTTGCAACAGCAGCCAGCTGCAAATTTCTTAAACCTGCGGGTTTACATAGCTTTCTCAGAGGAGGCGATTATGACGGTCAATTCAATCGACCCAACCGATATTAAACAGAATCCCAATATTCGATTTACCGATGCGGCAATTGCTCATTTTAGTAAGCAGCTGGCAGCGTCTGAACACGAATCGATTCGTTTGTTTATTGAAGTGAGTGGTTGCTCTGGTTATATGTATCGACTTGAGTTGGTATCTGAACCACAGCCGGACGATGTCACTATTGAACTAGTCGATGGACTAAAACTTTATGTTCAAGGCGAAGCGATAGCCATCTTGCAAGGCACGGAAGTAGACTTTCGTAAGGAAGTCCTCAACGAGTTGTTGATGTTTAATAACCCAAATGTGACTGGTGAGTGCGGCTGTGGTGAGAGCTTTGTCGTTGAGTCTGAAGCTCGGGACAATGCCTAATGGAGCGGCGCGTTGTTGTCACCACTCGTGAGGTTAATGCGCGATTAGTGCCAGTAGGGACGCCGTTGACGATTCCTGCAGATACTTTTGTAACATTGACTCAGGCATTAGGTGGTACTTATACCGTTATCCATCAGGGGAATATGGCGCGTATCGATGGTACCGATGCCGATGCCTTGGGCTTTGAAGCTGAGGTATTAGAGTTTTCTGAGGTGACTGGAGACGACGTTCAAGAAGATCAGGTTTGGTACGCACTAAGTACTGTGTTTGACCCAGAAATCCCAGTTAATATCGTCTCATTAGGCTTGGTTTATGCTGTTCAAGTGAGTCAGAAGAGTGTCCAAATACAGATGACATTAACCGCGCCTGGTTGTGGCATGGGGCCGGTACTGGTCGATGATGTTAAGTATCGCGTCGCCATGGTGCCTAATGTTGAAAATGTACAGGTTGATTTGGTGTTTGACCCACCTTGGCACCGAGAGATGATGAGTGAAGAAGCCCAATTAGAAACCGGTATGTTTTTTTAGTTTGTATATTTTTTAGTTTGTATATTTTTTAGTTTGTATGTTTTTTTGATTGTATGTTCTTTTGGCTTGTATGTTCGCTTGATTCGTAAATTTTTTTAGTGTTCACAGCTCTAATTACAGCGTGTGAACAAACGGCTCGATAAGTTATAGCTTTATAAGAGAGGGAAGATGAGTTCTGTTTTTGGCGTAGATATCACCACCGATGATATTTTAGAAACCCTGTCCTTTTTTGATTCATGGGAAGACCGATACAAGTACATTATCGATCTTGGCAAAGAGCTGCCACCGATGGACACTGAATTGAAAACCGATGACAACATCGTTCGTGGTTGCCAGAGTCAGGTTTGGTTGTCTCCCTATATGGAAGGTGAGCAGTGCTTCTTTCAGGTCGACTCCGATGCTCATATCGTACGTGGGCTATTAGCGATGACGTTGGCAGCTTACAACGCTAAAACTAAGGCAGAGATAGCCAGCTTTGATATTGACAGCTACTTTGAGTCTGTCGATTTATTGCGACATTTAAGTCCAACACGTGGCAACGGCCTGCGTGCCATGGTTGCGCGCATTACGGATTACGCTAAAAGCTAAATTCTCAGATTTCTCTAGTCATAACCATTGTTGCTCAGCTAACGGTGTTGAGCAGGCGATAGTCGGCACTGTATGCTATATTTTTAACGCTGTATCTAATCTTTAAGAGATTGATAAAGCCGAATTTGCTGGCCTTCGCTGGTATGACAAAAATAAAAAATAAGAGAGAAATCGAATGGCGATTGAACAAACCTTTTCCATTATTAAACCCGATGCGGTAGCTCGAAACCTGATTGGTACTATCAATGCTCGCTTGGAGGCAGCAGGCTTTCAGATCGTAGCAATGAAGCTGATCCAAATGAGCCGCTCCGATGCAGAAAACTTCTATGGTGAGCATCAGGGTAAGCCATTTTTTGGGCCGTTGGTTGAGTATATGACCTCAGGGCCGATCGTCGTACAGGTGCTGCAGGCCGAGAATGCAGTGCTTAAATACCGCGAAATACTGGGTGCGACCAATCCAGAAAACGCCGCAGCTGGAACTATTCGCCACGATTTAGCCGAGAGCATGAGTAGAAATTCGGCACATGGGTCCGATTCGTTGAGCTCCGCAGCACGAGAAATTGGCTGTTTTTTTGAACAAAGCGAGATATTTTCGAAATAACGTCGGTTTTCACAATAAAACGGACGCGTTTTCAAGTATTATAGCCAGCTTAGCTAGTCAGTTAGGCTATTGAAAAGGGAGGCCTATGTTGCCTCCCTTTGTTGTGTTTAGTTGTTGGTCATCTTGGATGGCCTATTCGTATATCGATACACCGTTGCCTAGCCAAAAGGCTCAGCAATAGAGTATTTAGAAAGAAGTGACCGGAAAGAGTACTTGGAAAGTTGAATATGTCAGCGTCGTCGCAAAAAGTTAATTTACTGGGTATGGGCCTAGATAATATGGTGCAGTTTTTCACCGAAGAATTAGGTGAAAAGCGTTTTCGTGCCGTACAGATTATGAAATGGATCCATCAGCGTGGCGTTGATAACTTCGATGATATGACCGATGTCAGCAAGTCAATGCGTGAAAAGTTAAAGCAGCGATGCGAAATTATTGCACCGGAAGTCACCTATAAAAAATACTCGAAAGATGGCACCCGTAAGTGGGTCATGAAAATGCCCGGCGGCAGTGCAGTCGAGACCGTCTACATTCCAGAAGATGATCGTGGCACCTTATGTGTTTCTTCACAGATTGGTTGCGCGCTGGATTGTTCTTTTTGTTCAACCGGTAAACAAGGCTTTAACCGTGACTTAAGTTCGGCAGAAATTATCGGCCAGTTGTGGGTCGCTGCACGTTCGTGGGATGAGCCCGGTAAAAAGCGTGAACGCCATGTTACAAACGTTGTCATGATGGGTATGGGTGAGCCGTTGTTGAACTACGACAATGTTGTTGAGTCGATGAACTTGATGATGGAAGATAACGCTTACGGTCTATCTAAACGCCGCGTTACATTGAGTACTTCTGGTGTTGTACCAAGAATTTATGATCTTGCCGAGGTTACTGATGTTTCCTTAGCTTTGTCATTGCATGCTCCGAATGATGAGCTGCGTAATCAGTTGGTGCCAATTAACAAGCGCTATGGTTTGCAAGAAACCCTAAACGCGGTTAATGCCTATTTTGATCGCTTGCCTGATAAACGCGTCTGTACTATCGAATATACTCTAATTGATAAGATAAATGACGAAACTTTTCATGCAGAAGAATTAGTGCAGGTGCTTAAAAATACCCCCTGCAAAATCAATTTAATTCCGTTTAATCCGTTTCCAAATTCGGGTTACAACCGGCCGAGTAATAACCGTATCCATCGCTTTAAAAATATTTTGCACGAAGCCGGTTACAACGTCACCGTGCGCAAAACACGCGGTGACGATATTGATGCAGCCTGTGGCCAATTGGTTGGCCAGGTTGCCGATAAAACGCGTCGCTCGGTTAAGTTTATCGAAGCCATTGAGCTGGGCCATACGGCTGCAACCGTTGCCAGTCAGCGAACAGATCGGAACGCCGTGGAATGAAGCAAAAACGTCTTTGGGCTCTATGTTTAATGAGTGTTGTGTGGTTGTGCAGCTGTGTAACTACCACCCAAGGCCCGTTTGAGCAAAAAAAAGATCTGGAAAAAGCAGAAAAAATTTATATTCAATTGGGTTATGGCTATTTTGAAAATGGTCAATTACTCAAAGCCAAAGAAAAACTCAGCGAAGCCTTAGCGATTAATTCAAAAAGCGCAGGTGCGCATATGGGGCTTGCTCGAGTTTACGAGCAGGAGCAAGAGTACAGTTTAGCCGAATCTCATTTTCAAAAAGCTATTCAGTATGGTGGAGCGACAGAAGCGCATTTCCAATACGCGGTTTATCTATATAATCGTGCTCGATTCGAAGACTCGTTAGCTCAATATAATGAGGTGTTAAAAGACACTCTCTATGAACGCCGAGCGCAGGTGTTTTATTATCAAGCCATTGCGTTAACGCGCTTGCAGTCGTTTGATGAAGCGATAACCGCTTATCAAAAATCGCTGGTATTAAACACGGAATTAGCGGGCAGCTATCTTGGCTTGGCGAGGCTTTATAATAACGACCAATCTACCGATCAGGCTTACCAGTCTTATTTGGGTTTTATAGAGTTAGTGCGCGCACGTAAAGCGAACCAAAACGCTGCGTCGCTCTGGTTAGGTATTCCTTTGGCGTATGTCCATGGCGATATGGATCTATACGCTTCACTGGCATTACAACTGAAAAGCCAGTACCCACAGACAGACGAATATTCGCAATACTTATCTTGGCAGGCGGAATTATGAATAAGCAAGGCGAAAGCCCAATTAAGCGTCGAGTTTCGAGAAAAATTTGGGTCGGTGATGTCCCCGTTGGTGGTGATGCACCGATCAGCGTGCAGTCGATGACTAATACGCCAACAACCGATGTTGCCGCGACCGTGGCGCAAATTAAAGAGTTAGAAAAGGCCGGTGCCGATATGGTTCGGGTTTCGGTTCCAACCATGGAAGCTGCCGAAGCCTTTGCTGAAATTAAAAAGCAATCCAATGTGCCGTTAATTTCGGACATTCACTTCGATCATAAAATTGCTTTGCGCGTTGCCGAACTGGGCGTTGATTGCTTACGTATTAACCCGGGCAATATCGGTCGCGAAGATCGAGTGCGGCAAGTTGTTGATGCCGCGCGTGATAAAAATATTCCTATTCGAATTGGTGTTAACGCCGGTTCGTTAGAAAAAGATCTACAAAAGAAATATGGCGAACCCACTGCGGAAGCTTTAGTTGAGTCGGCAATGCGCCACATCGATATTCTCGATCGCCTTGATTACCCAAACTTTAAGTTGAGCTTAAAGGCTTCGGATGTCTTTATGACCGTCGCGGCCTATCGCCAGATCGCCAGTCAAATCGATCAACCATTGCACTTAGGTATTACCGAAGCTGGCGGCTTACGCAGCGGTACAGTGAAATCGTCGGTTGGCTTAGGCATGCTGTTGATGGATGGCATTGGCGATACTATTCGGGTCTCATTAGCGGCTGATCCAGTACAAGAAATTAAAGTCGGTTTCGACATTTTAAGAAGTCTGCGTTTACGCAATAAAGGTATTAACTTTATTGCTTGCCCAAGTTGTTCACGGCAAAACTTTGATGTTATTGGCACCATGAACCAGCTCGAAGAGCGCCTAGAAGATGTACTAACACCTATGGATGTGGCGGTGATTGGTTGTATTGTCAACGGCCCAGGCGAAGCAAAAGAAGCGGACCTTGGTATTACTGGCGGTTCACCCAATAATTTAGTTTATGTCGACGGTAAGCCTGATCATAAAGTAGAGAACAGCAACATCGTAGATCACTATGAACAGCTTATTCGAAAGAAAGTAGCAGAAAAACAATTGCTTGATGAGTCGATCATCGCAAAAGACAGTTAAGGAGAAGTTCGGTTGGCTAATTTGCAATCCATTCGTGGTATGAACGATGTCCTGCCCACGGATAGCCCACTATGGCAATACTTTGAAAAACAGGTGAAGGCGGTATTAGATCAATACGGCTACCGAGAAATTCGCACGCCCGTTGTTGAACCAACAGAGCTTTTTTGTCGTGGCGTTGGCGAACATACCGATATCGTTGAAAAAGAAATGTACACCTTTGCCGACCGTAATGGCGAAAGCTTAACCTTGCGTCCAGAGGGTACCGCCAGCTGTGTTCGCTCAGCGATTGAACATGGTCTTTTGCATAATCAGCAACATCGCCTTTGGTACCAAGGCCCAATGTTTCGTTATGAGCGTCCGCAAAAAGGCCGCTATCGTCAGTTTTATCAGTTAGGTGTCGAAACTTACGGTATCGCCAGTGCCGATATTGACGCTGAATTAATTCTGATGACTTATCGATTGTTCAAGCAATTGGGTGTCGCCGAGTCTGTGACGCTAAATATTAATACCTTGGGCAGTAGTGAAGCTCGAGCGCAATACCGTACGGCCTTGGTTAACTATTTAGAGGGCGTTAAAGATCAGCTGGATGAAGACAGTCAGCGTCGCTTAACCACAAACCCTATGCGTATTCTTGATTCTAAATCAGCCTCGACTCAGGCTTTATTAGATGCAGCGCCAAACTTTGACGACTTTATCGATGATGAGTCTAAGCAACACTTCGCCGATTTGCGCACTATTTTAGATGCCGCCGGTGTGCCGTACGTCGTTAATTCACGTCTGGTTCGTGGTTTAGACTACTACACAAAAACCGTCTTTGAGTGGATTACCGATGCGCTCGGTGCTCAGGGTACAGTGTGTGGTGGTGGTCGCTACGATGGCTTAGTGCCAATGCTGGGCGGCAAGCCAACGCCAGGCTCTGGCTTTGCTATGGGTATTGAGCGTTTGTTGTTGCTACTGCAAGAGCTTAACGTGGTGCCAGATGGTATATATAACACCATCGACCTCTATTTAGTCGCCGCTGGTGAACAGGCTGAAGCCGTTGCTTTAGCGGTTGCGGAACGTATAAGAGATGCCTTGCCGCAAGCTCGCTTACAGGCCAATTGCGGCGGTGGTAGTTTCAAAAGCCAAATGAAGAAGGCAGATAAGTCTGGTGCTCGCTTCGCATTGATCTTAGGTGATCAAGAAGTGGCCGATAAGAGCGTGCAAATCAAGGATTTACAAGGTCATAACGAACAACAAGCAAGTTCTTGGGATGATGTAGCTGAAGTTTTAATCAAACTCGGGCTATAATCTGCGCCCTAAAAAATAGTCACGGTCTATCTAGGTAGGCCCATTAATAAAACTGGCAGCCGCCAAGCGCCAGTATTTTGAGTTTATGTTGGAGTAATAGCGTGTACGACACCGATCAGGAACAAATTGAAGCATTGCAAACATGGTGGTCCAAATACGGTAATTGGGTGATTGCTGCCTTTATTATTTTTATCGCCGCTTATGTCGGTGTTCAGCTATACCAAAATGCACGTGAAAATCACCGAATTGAAGCGTCGGTTATTTACGATGAATTAAGTGCCAGCCTAGCTGACAGTGAAAATACCGAAAAGCAGCAAGAGTTGATTGATGCGTTGAAGCGCGATTACTCAGATCTTGGTTACGGTGCTATGGCTGCTTTGATTGCCGCTAAAATCGACGTTGATGCCGGTGATTTCGAGGCTGCGTTAAGCGAATTGGATTGGGCGCGAAAGAATAGCGATGATGAATTGCTTGCCTTGGTTCAATACCGTAAAGCACAGGTCGAATTCCAATTAGGTGAGCTGGATGCGGCGTTATCAACCTTGGCGGCTATTGAAGGTACTGGTCATGAGGCGGTAACGTTCGAGTTAAAAGGCGATGTATTGTTTGAGCAGGGCGATATTGAAGCTGCGCGTCAAGCTTACCAAACCGCTTACGAACTTAGCTCAGAGCAAAGCATTAATAACCCCTATTTGAAAATTAAGTTGGATGATTTAGCCGTTGCTGAATAGTTCTCATATGTTACGCCAATTAATAGCGATTACTGCCGCGCTTGTATTAGTCGCCTGTTCTAATGGTGCCTTGCGCGAGCAGCCAGCGCAATTGCCTGAGACCTTGCCGAGTGAGGCAAATTTAAAGGTACAGTGGTGGCGTATTTTAGATAGCCAAGCCGATGCCAATGCTTTTGCGCATTTGAATCCTACTGTAGTCGATGAAGCGATTTATGTTCCGCTAGCCAACGGCGAGTTATTTGAACTTGATCAGCGCGGCAAAACGGTTCGTCAGTTTTCGCTAGGTGCTGGCATTACTGCCCAAGTTAGCTATGACAATGAACAGTTTTTAGTGCTCAATAATGAAGGTCAGGCGGGTTTGTACGACACTGAATTTGAACGTCAATGGCAAACTAAATTAGGCGCGCTTTCAATAGAGCCGGCTTTGATTACCGATAGCCGAATTTTTGTGCAAACCATTGATGGCCGATTAAATGCTTTAGAGCGCATTACTGGTCGTCTGCTTTGGGCTTATCAAGATGCCGAGCCAAATTTAACCATTACTGGAACCAGTGCGCCGGTGCTAGTGAATACCGCTCAGGGTGAAGCGGTAATTACTGGTTTATCTAATGGTAAGGTTGTGGCGTTAAGCGTTACTGACGGTGCCATTCTTTGGGAATACCGCATTGCTCGTGCCAGTGGTTCGACAGATATTAGTCGCCTAGTGGATATCGATGCACAGGCAACATTGCTGGGTAATCGTTTATTAATATCTGGCTATCAGGGTGATTTAGTCGTTATCGATGTCAATTCTGGTCGTGTATTGCAAGCGGCACCGTTCTCTTCTTATCGTGCGGTTAAATCGGATGGTCGTTTGTGGTATGGCGTTAATGCTCAATCACACCTTGTCGCCATAGATCCTGCCACGATGAATGAAGTATGGCGGGTTGAGTCGTTCCAATATCGTCAGCTCAGTGATTTGTTAATTGACGGTGATTATCTGTTCGTTGCCGACATTAAAGGTTACGTGCATCTGCTTAATAAAGCAGACGGACAATGGCTCACTTCTCGCCAGATCGACTGGAAAGGCTCAAACGGTGAACCTGTTAAATATTTAGATGGCATTTTATTCCAAGGCAGCAGCAGTCGAATTAAATACCTAACTGTGCAATAGCTTCACAGACTCGTGAGCGGCTTTTCTACGCTGGCATTATTGAGGCGTAGATAAGCCGCTTTTTTGTGTTTTAGCGCGGCCTATTTTTAATAGTGATGCGGTGCTAAAAAGTATGAATTTTGGTCAAATTAGTCCAAACTTCAAAGATTCAATAGACCCATATAAACCTAAAGACGAAAATTAAATGATTCCTGTAATTGCATTAGTAGGCCGACCGAATGTCGGTAAATCAACTCTTTTCAACCGCTTCACGCGTTCGCGAGATGCCTTGGTTGCAGACTGGTCAGGCCTGACCAGGGATCGTAAATACGGTGAGGGTAAGCTTGGCGAACAGCCGTTTATTGTTATCGATACCGGTGGTGTCAGTGGTTTTGAAGAAGGTCTCGATGCTGAGATGGCAAAACAGAGTTTTGCCGCCATTGACGAAGCTGATGCGGTGTTGTTTTTGGTGGATGGCCAAACGGGCCTTACTGGCGCCGACCAGTTTTTAGCTGATCATCTGCGTAAAATAAATAAACCCATTTATTTGGTGGTGAACAAAACCGACGGCCGCGATCCTGATGTAGCCACGGCAGACTTTTTTGAAATTGGCTTAGGTCAACCGTTACCGATTGCCGCCTCGCAAAACCGAGGAGTTTCTTCGTTATTGGAAGAAGTATTGGCCAACTTCCCGATACCAGAGGATCGTCAAGATCCGATGGACGATGACACCATTCGTATGGCGATTATTGGTCGGCCAAATGTGGGTAAATCAACACTGGTTAATCGCA
Source organism: Reinekea thalattae (assembly GCF_008041945.1). Taxonomy (NCBI): domain Bacteria; kingdom Pseudomonadati; phylum Pseudomonadota; class Gammaproteobacteria; order Oceanospirillales; family Saccharospirillaceae; genus Reinekea; species Reinekea thalattae. Next base: position 365,233 of record NZ_VKAD01000001.1, read on the forward strand.
TGTTGGGTGAAGATCGAGTGGTTGTTTACGATCATCCGGGCACGACGATGGATAGCATTTACATTCCATTTGAGCGTCATGAAAAACATTACACCCTGATTGATACGGCCGGTGTTCGTCGCCGTAAAAACATTTCTGAGGCGGTAGAAAAGTTTTCTATCGTTAAAACCTTGCAGGCCATTCAAGATGCGAATGTAGTGGTGCTGGTTATCGACGCACAGGTTGGCTTGGTTGACCAAGATATGCACATGCTGGGTTTTGCATTGGATTCAGGCCGGGCGTTAGTTCTTGCTGTCAATAAATGGGATGGTTTGCACGAAGATCAAAAAGATACCGTTAAAACGGCAATTGATCGTCGAATGCCGTTTATGGATTGGGCTGATCTGCACTTTATTTCTGCTAAGCACGGCACCAATGTTGGCCATCTGTATGAGTCGGTTGATACCGCCTATGCAAGTGCTCGTGGCCATTGGAGTACTAATCAGCTCACTACAATAATGCAGGGTGTGGTTGAGATGCATCAGCCGCCAATGGTCGGTGGACGTCGTATTAAGCTGCGTTATGCTCACCAAGGTGGTACTAACCCGCCGATTGTGGTTATCCACGGTAATCAGCTTAATAAGCTACCTGGCAGCTATAAACGTTATTTGGAAAATGCCTTCCGTAAAGCATTGAAAGTTCGCGGTACGCCGATTCGATTTGAATTCCGAGTTGGTGAAAACCCCTATGATGATGTTGCTAAGGGTCGTCGAGCACCTAAAGAAAAGGCACGTCGCGAGCATCGACGCAATAAATAAAAACAGCTTCAATCAAAGTATCAAGCGTATCAAAAGAAAAGCCTGACTGTGGCAGCGGCAACAAAGCCATGTCACAGTCGTATTTGGTTTTACTGCTTTTGCTCGCTACTGCTTTTACTCGCTATTTAATTGCAGGCTTTGTTGCCGGTTCTGTTGCAACGACTCTAGATCGAATCCGACCTTGCGCCACCTCTGTTTGAATCTCTTGGCCTTCGGCTAATTCAGAAACATCTCGAATGATATTTCCTGCGTCATCTTTGGTAATGCTGTAGCCTCGTTCCAGTGTTGCCAATGGCGATAGTATATTCAGCTGTGAGGCGCAATTGGCCAGTTGTACCTGCTTGTTGCCAAGGCTGTGTTGAATGCTATTTTGTAATCGGCTTTCTAGCTGCACCAGGCTGTTGTGCTGTTGTTTTAGCTGAGCGGCAGGGTTCATGCGTTCAAGCCGATTAGTGAGCGAGCTTAACCGCTGACTCCAAGCTAACATCGGCTGTTTGATGGCATCGATTAACTGACTTTGTTGTATGTGTAGCGACAGTCGCCATTCACTAAGCGTTTGTTGTGGGCTTTTTAAGCGCTGCCGGGTTTGCAATAGTCGTTGTCGGCTGAGCGCCAGCTTCGTATTGACGGCGTAATACAGCTTTTCAGTCAGCTGATCAACACGCTGTATACGTTCATACTGATCTGGGCTGACTAATTCGGCAGCTTGAGAGGGCGTTGCTGCTCGAACATCAGCAACAAAATCGGCAATAGAAAAATCCACTTCATGGCCAACGGCAGAGATAACGGGCAACTCCGAGGAAAATAATGCCCGAGCGACAGGCTCAGTATTAAAACACCATAAATCTTCTAATGAGCCACCGCCACGGCCGACGATCAGAACATCGACTTCATTGCGCCGATTGGCGGTTTCAATGGCTTCTACTAAGGTTTGTGTTGCTTGAGCGCCTTGAACTTGGCTGGGGTATAAAATGGCTTTTATAGCCGGGTAGCGGCGCTTTAAAACCGTTAAAATATCCTGTACTGCAGCGCCTGTGCTAGAGGTCACTAAGCCGACTGTTTGGATCGATTCTGGTAGCGGTTTTTTGTGTTCTGCGTCAAACAGGCCTTCGGCTGCTAGGCGTTCTTTCATTTGAAAGAATGCCGCCTGTAACTCACCTTCGCCTACAGGTGCGATGCTATTGGCAATCAGCTGATAGTCGCCGCGGCCTTCGTATAGGCTTAAACGGCCTTGTACCAGTACTTCATCGCCCTGTTTGGGCACATAACGATTACGCGCTAGCTGGCCTTTAAACATGGCGCAGCGAATCTGTGCGTTTTGGTCTTTCAGCGTGAAGTAAATATGCCCAGAAGCAGGGCGGCTTAAAGTCGAAATTTCACCTTGCACAGGAATCGCAGGGAATTGGCTTTCCAGTAGCTGTTTAACCTGTCGGTTCAGCTGCGAAACGCTTAATGGGGAAGAGGGTTGGTGCCACATAGAAGACTCTCGATATAGAAGACTCTTACTCTTTAATAAGAAGTCACATTAATAGTAAGAAGTCACACGATGACGCTTATTGGCTGCGCAGCCTGTCTTAGCATTCGCCAGACCCGCAAAGAGGCAGTCTATAAAAGCGCGCGATAATGCCATAAAGCTTTGCAATTAAGCAAATATGGTTATAATGCCGCGCCAATCAAAGATTGGTATCCTTAATAGCGAGGGTGCTTCATCTATCTCCTTTCCACGTTAAGCAAAGGGATACATCATGCTACGAATTGCTCAAACAGCCTTAACTTTTGACGACGTTCTTTTAGTTCCAGGCCACTCAGAAGTTCTACCCAAAGACGTGTCGTTAAAAACGCGCATCAGCCGTAATATCGCCTTAAATATTCCCCTTGTTTCTGCCGCAATGGATACTGTTACTGAATCTCGCTTGGCTATTGCCATGGCGCAAGAAGGCGGTATCGGTATTATTCATAAGAATATGACCATTGAGGCGCAGGCGCAGCAAGTTCGCCTCGTTAAAAAATATGAATCTGGCGTTGTACGTGACCCAATCACTATTGACGCCGATGCGACCATTCGCGAACTTATCGACCTAACAACCCTGCACAGTATTTCTGGTGTTCCAGTACTTAAAGATGGTGATTTAGTCGGTATTGTTACTAGCCGAGATGTTCGCTTCGAGAAAAACCTCGACAACAAAGTCTCTGACATCATGACTGGTAAAGAGAAGTTGGTGACTGTACAAGAGGGCGCTAGCCAATCGTTAGTACGCGATTTACTGCACGATCACCGCATCGAAAAAGTCTTGGTGGTTGATGATGCCTTTAAGCTGATCGGTATGATGACGGTTAAAGACATTAACAAAGCCAAAACCTATCCAAACGCCTGTAAGGATCAGAATGGCAGTTTACGTGTGGGCGCTGCGGTTGGTACTGGTGCAGATACTCCCGATCGCGTTGAAGCGCTAGTTAATGCTGGCGTTGATGTCATTGTTGTCGATACCGCACATGGTCATAGCAAGGGCGTCATCGATCGAGTTCGTTGGGTAAAAGAAAACTACCCTCAAGTTGATGTGATTGGCGGTAATATCGCCACAGCCGCTGCCGCGATAGACTTAGCCAAAGCTGGTGCTGATGGCGTGAAAGTCGGTATTGGACCTGGCTCTATCTGTACCACTCGTATTGTTGCAGGTGTTGGTGTTCCTCAAATCAGTGCCGTCGCTAATGTTGCAGAAGCGCTCAAAGAGTACGACATTCCACTGATCGCTGATGGCGGCATTCGTTTTTCTGGTGACCTTGCTAAAGCGATTGTTGCTGGTGCTTCGGCTATTATGGCTGGCGGCATGTTTGCCGGTACTGACGAATCGCCAGGTGAAGTCGAACTGTTCCAAGGCCGTTCTTATAAAAGCTACCGTGGTATGGGCTCGATGGGTGCTATGTCGCAAACACAAGGTTCAAGTGATCGTTACTTCCAAGCCGTAGAAAGTGGTGTCGAAAAACTGGTACCAGAAGGCATTGAAGGCCGTATTGCTGTTAAAGGACCAATGGGTGCCGTTGTGCACCAGTTATTGGGTGGTTTGCGAGCATCGATGGGATACACTGGCTGTAAGAACATTGAAGAAATGCGCACCAAACCAGAATTTGTGCAAATTACCGGCGCTGGTATGAAAGAATCGCACGTGCATGATGTTCAAATTACCAAAGAAGCACCGAACTACCGTGTCAGCTAATCACTGTCACCTAGTCTTTAAAGGCTAGCTAGCTCTTAGTAGTCATAAATAGCTAATGATCATAGATAGTTAGTGGCCATAAGCAGTTAGCGGCTATAGGTAGTTTGACTGTGGTAGTTAGTGACAGATAGAACGTTTAAATCGCCGAGCGCGCCCATTAGGGTTTCGCTCGGCGAGTTGTTTTATTTGTATTAAATTAGTTGTTTTACTGAACCAAGAAAACGCAATCAACATTAAGCTCGAAGGTGTCGGTTGTTGTGTTAGACAATAGATCTGAAGGCAAATTACATGACTCAAGTGAATATCCACTCCGATAAAATCCTGATCTTGGATTTTGGCTCTCAATATACTCAGCTGATTGCACGTCGCATTCGCGAGTTAGGTGTTTATTGTGAAATTTACGCCTACGACTTACCCGAACAAGAGATCAAAGATTTTAATGCTCGCGGCATTATTTTATCCGGTGGTCCAGAGTCTGTTGGTCAACAGGATAGCCCAGCAGCGCCAGATATTGTATTTAATCTTGGTATTCCGGTTCTTGGTATCTGTTACGGCATGCAAACCATGGCGCACCAGTTTGGTGGTGTTGTTTCTACCTCGAATGAACAAGAGTTTGGTTACGCCGAAGTTAAAGTTGAAAGTAACGGTAGCCTATTAAAAGGCTTATCCGATAAAGAAACCGACGGTGCGCAGCTGTTGGATGTTTGGATGAGTCATGGTGATAAAGTCACTCAATTACCTGAAGGCTTTGAGTTGATGGCATCAACACCCAGTTGCCCAATCGCTGCCATGGCCAACGAGGCTAAAAAATTCTACGGTGTGCAATTTCACCCAGAAGTGACGCACACTTTAAAAGGCCTAGAGTTGCTACAGCGCTTTGTGATTGAATTTGCAGGTTGCAAAGCCTTGTGGACACCGGCCAATATTATCGAAGATCAAATTGCAGCGGTCCGCCAGCAAGTAGGTAATCGCCGAGTATTGTTAGGTCTTTCAGGCGGTGTTGATTCGTCAGTCGTGGCTGCCTTATTGCATAAGGCTATTGGCGATCAGCTAACCTGCGTGTTCGTTGATAACGGCCTATTGCGAAAAGACGAAGGCGATCAAGTCATGAAGACCTTTGCCGAAAATATGGGTGTTAAGGTGATTCGTGCCGATGCTCAAGATCGTTTTTTAAACGCGCTTAAAGGCGAGTCTGATCCTGAAGCCAAGCGAAAAATTATTGGTCACGAATTCATCAATGTATTCGATAACGAAGCGACAAAAATTACCGATGTCGATTTTCTAGCGCAGGGTACGATCTACCCTGATGTTATTGAATCCGCTGCTTCTAAAACCGGTAAAGCGCACGTGATTAAATCGCACCACAATGTCGGTGGCTTACCAGAAGATATGAAAATGGACTTAGTCGAACCGCTACGCGAGCTCTTTAAAGACGAAGTTCGCCGCATTGGTTTAGAGCTCGGCTTACCGTACAACATGGTTTATCGCCATCCATTCCCAGGGCCAGGCTTAGGTGTACGCATTTTAGGTGAAGTTAAAAAAGAATACGCCGATATCCTACGTGAAGCCGATGCCATCTTTATGGAAGAGCTGCACGCAGCGGATTGGTACCACAAAACGTCACAAGCCTTCGCTGTATTCTTACCAGTTAAATCCGTCGGCGTGGTTGGCGATGGCCGTCGCTATGAATGGGTTATAGCACTGCGCGCGGTAGAGACTATCGACTTCATGACAGCACGCTGGGCGCATTTACCGTACGAGTTGCTAGGTAAAGTCAGTAACCGTATCATCAATGAAATTAATGGTGTCTCGCGTGTTGTTTACGATGTGTCAGGTAAACCGCCAGCGACCATCGAGTGGGAATAGGCTTTAATCAACTAGTGCGATAGTCTACGAGGCTTATCTAGATCAATAGATAAAATATTTTATTTTGGCAAGGTTTTACAATTCGGTTGTTTGAAGCAACTGTCTGTAAAGCATATACAATAAGGTAGCAATAGATGAACGATGTAAATTACAGGCATGACGATGAAATCGACCTAATAGAGCTATTTAATACTCTATGGGCTAAAAAAATACTGATTGCTGCGGTTACCGCAGTGTTCTCTATTATCGCCTTAGTCTATGTCTCTATCACACCGTCTACCTTTACTGCACAAACAATATTTCGTCCTATACCGTTATTAGAGAACTTGAAATATAGAAGCTTTAATCAATATGACGCAGTAGAGGTTAATTCAAATACGTTATTCGTGATGTTTTTGGAGCAGCTTCAGTCTAGTGATGCTATTCAGGCAGCGATGAAGGAATTGAATTTTATTGATTCTTCATTATATGACGCTGAAGCCGAATACAATTTAGCATTAGCTCAAGAAGCGTCGGAAGTTGGTGTGAAGATCATTAAAAATACGAATATTGTTACTGCAGAGGAGCCTTCTATTTATCTAGAGCTAAGCTACTCTCATACTGACGAAGAAAAATGGAAGCAATTATTAGCTTTGTTATATTCCCAAGTGAATACAGACATACGGAAAACAATTATAAGTCGAGTAGAATCAATAGTTGCGAGTGAGCGATCTAAATTAAACTTCGAGATAGAAGATATAGCAACAGCTATAGAGAATGCAGAGCGAGACTACGAACAGTTTGTATTAACTCGTATTGCCTATTTAGAAGAGCATGCAGCTATTGCAAGGTATTTAAATTTAGCAGAAGGAAGAATGGTCTCTGGCGACAAGGTGAATTTTGAAATTTCAAATGATGTCTTGATGAACTTAAACTCAAACGATGCAATGACACCAGAAAAAACAAATAACTTTGAAGCTAATAGGTCGAGTCAAAACCATGCTGACGATACAATTACCTATCTACGTGGTTATAAAGCCATAGAAAAAGAAATCGAGTTGTTAAAAAATAGAAAAAACAAGAGTTATTTCATTGAAGGCTTGTTTCAGCTAGAACAACAAAAGCGAGCTCTAGAGCAAGATAAAACATTAGAACGAATCCAAGCCGCTTTACTAGAAACGCCTATTGCTGATGAAGCTGAATTTCATTCGGTATTAGCTAATGTTGATGCCACTGAATTTAACTACAGTAAAAAGAAAATAATGATATTGGTATTGGCTATTTTCCTAGGCCTTATGTCTAGCTGTATTTTTGTGCTGTTCCGTTCAGCTGTTCAGAATAAAGCAGAACAACATTAGGATGATTAATCCATACGGCAAAGGCGAATGAGTCAGCAAGATCAACACTATATGCATCGAGCTCTTGGGCTAGCGGATAAAGCCGAGCAATTGGGTGAGGTGCCTATAGGCGCAGTGGTGGTGTATCAAGATGAGGTGATTGGGGAAGGCTTTAATCAATCCATTACCTCGCTCGACCCGAGTGCTCATGCCGAGATGGTAGCGATACGTGCAGCGGCCAAGCATATAGGCAATTATCGCTTGGTGGATTGCACGCTTTATGTCACGTTAGAGCCTTGCACTATGTGTATGGGCTTGCTGATTCACAGCCGAATTAGCCGTTTAGTTTATGGTGCGGTTGAGCCTAAGGCGGGCGCCATTTCATCGACCTTAAATATCCATAGTTTGACTCATTTTAATCATCGCTTCGATATCACCAGTGGTGTGTTGGCGGAGCAATGCTCAACTAAAATGTCGAACTTCTTTAAAGAACGCAGAGCGCGCAAAAAGCAGCTCAAAGACAGCGTTCAAGTTCATAAGGAAAGTTAAGATTGTCTCCAAGTTCGTTGTCGCTAACTCAAAAGGTGTGGCGACTTTCTCCTATTTATCTTTTTTATTTTGCCCTGTTCGGCTCTTTTATTCCTTATATTGCGCGATTTTTAATTGCCAGTGGTCTAACTGCCGTTGAGGCTGGGATCATTGTTGCCGTAGCAAATGGCGTGAATGTATTTGCACCCTTTTTAATTAGTTTTTTAGCCGATAAAACCGGTAAGCGTGTTATTTACTTGCGCATCGGTTATATCGGCATGGGGCTGTTTTATTTCGCCTCATTATTTGGTTCTGGGTTTTGGTTTTATTTTACGGTCTTTGGTTTATTTGGTATTTGCCTTTCAGCTGTATTGCCGCAAATGGAAACCATTACCTTATCGCTGTTAGGCGACCAGCGTCATCGTTATGGCCAAATTCGGCTTTGGGGTTCGATTGGCTTTGTCATTACGGTATGGCTGTTGGGCAGTTTGATCGACCTATTTAGTGTTCGCATTATTGCCATGATTGGTGCGGTGTTGTCGATGCTGATGCTAATTGCATCACTGTTTATCCCTGAACAAAAAAATACCGATACAAAGGTAGTGCTCGAAAATAAACCACAAACAGAAGCCTCACCAATCGAACTGCCAATAAACTGGTTACAGGTGAGTGGTTTACTCGTAGCGGTTTTGTTTTGGCAGTTCAGTATGGCGCCTTACAACACCTTTTTTGATTTATATATGCGAGAGCAGGGTGTGAGTGCCTCGATGAGTGGTTTTTTGCTGAGCTTTGGATCATTCTGCGAAATTGTCACCTTTATCTTTATTGCTCGGCTATTCGTTAAATACAGTGATAAAGCCTTGCTGTTGTTTGCCTTGGCAGTGACGGTACTGCGTTGGTTGGTGTTAGCTAATTTCGCACAAAGTGTTGCCGTGGTGCTATTAACTCAAGTTGCGCATGCAATCACCTTTGGTGTCACTCACTCAGTGATCGTGCATCGAATGAGTTACCTATTTCCGGCCAGCCGTGCCAGTTTTGGTCAGGGTTTGTATGTTGCAGTTGGCTCTGGCGTTGGCTTGTTTTTCGGTAATTTGATTGCCGGTGCACTCTGGGATGGCAGTGGGCGAATTTACTGGGTTGCTTCCTGCTGGGCAGGTTTAGCATTTTTAGTTGCCCTGTTGTTTATTAAAAAAGACAACAAAACTCATTAATTGCAACTTAATCTCGCTTAGCTTAAATAAGCGGATGAGCAGCTTTTTCTTGGCTTAGTAGTAATTGGTAAAACTGTTCATACTGTTGTGCGGCTTTTTGCCAACTAAAGCGTTGTTGCATTGCATTCTGTTGCAGCTGTTGCCATATATCAGGCTGTTGATTATAAACAGCCAGTAAGCGTTCCAGCTCACGTAGCAATGCCGTTGAATTAGCCTCTAAAAACATAAAGCCAGTAGCCTGGTCACAATTGGTGTAGTCGTCAGCTAATCGACAGACGGTATCTTTTAATCCGCCGACTTGTCTCACTAACGGCAGGGTGCCGTAGCGCAAACTGTATATTTGGTTCAGCCCACAGGGCTCAAAAATGGATGGCATTAAAAAAGCATCGCAGCCAGCTTCTATTTGGTGAGATAACTCGATGTCATAGCCGTTAATAAATTTAAAATTCTGCTGGTTATTTTCTGCCAGTTCTAACAATTCACTGGCTAATCGTTCATCGCCAGAACCCAATACGACAATCTGGCATTGGTTAGCCTGCATTAATTGCTTAAATGCCGGAATGAGTAGATCAATACCTTTTTGCTCAGTCAGTCGACAAATAACGCCAAGCAAGGGTTTACTGACCTCGCTAGCCAGATTCAGTCGTTGCTGTAAATCCAGTTTGCATTGCTGTTTGCCGCTAAGGTCAGAGGCAGAAAAATGGCTGCTAATATAGATGTCACTCTCTGGGTTCCATTGAGACTCGTCACTGCCGTTTAAAATGCCTTTAAAGGGCTGTGATAGGCTGTTTATCTTATCTGTAAGTCCATGTCCGCCCAGTTCTGTTTTCAGTTCCTGTGCGTAACCTGGGCTTACGGTGACAATGCCATCGGTAAAACCAAGACTGCCTTTTAGTAGGTTAAGGCCGTCCTGTTGTTTAAAATCCTGTTCGGTATAAAAGCGCTCGTCGATGCCTAAATAAGTAAGCTCACGTTGCTCGCAATACATTTGGTACGCTGCGTTATGCAGGGTCAGTATTGATCGAGTATTGGTAAAAAAGGATTCGTGTTTAAAGTGTTCGGCTAAATAAAAACCAGCCAGAGACGATTGCCAATCGTTTGCATGCACAATGTCCGGCTGCCAACTATTTAACTGACACCAATCTAAACTGGCCTTGGTCATCATTGCAAAACGAAATGGATTATCGCTATAGGCCTGCTGGCGTTCATCGTAGATACCGTTGCGATTAAAGCTATCCTTATGCGCAATAGCCACGAGCGCCAGACCATTAAAATCACCCTGATAAGCACTCACGGGTTCAGTCATAAAATGATTAATTTTGCTTTCGAAGGTTTGTTTTGGCCACGTTTGCCAAACGGATTGAATTTGTTGGTAGGCGGGTAGGGCAATTTTAACTTCATGCCCCAGTGCGCAGAGTGCTTTTGGTAGCGCATAGGCGACATCGGCTAGGCCGCCTGTTTTAATCAGCCCATCGATCTCGGATGCGATAAAAAGTATCTTCATGGAGTGAGGTGTGATTAATCGTATTCTTGTTTTTTCTTCCAGTCGTCATCGACGAATGAATCGACATTATCTTCTAGCGTATTCGCAGTCGCTTTTGCATTCTCTTCTTTGGTTTTATTCCATTGATCGAGCATGTTGTTAAGCTCGCTGCGAATCTTGACTTCTTGTTGGTGGAACTGTTCAGCATGAGCTGAACTAGAGATTGCATCTAACGCCTGTTGATAAGCACTTTGTGCTTGTCGGTAGCGTTTGGTGTTATTAAGCTCTTTTGCCGCACCAGCAAAGAATTCCACTGCTGTTTCTACAAGTTTAATTTCAACCTGCAAGATAATTTTTTCAGCATGTTCTTTGTTTAATCGACCAGTTTCGTAATTGCGACGAATAAATTGATACAGCGACTTCAACAGGCTGCGAAATAACCCAACCTGTTCTTCTGTCAATCTAATGGATTTTTCTGGTGGTGGATTATTACTCGCTTTTTCACGTGCTTCGGTTGCTTGATCTAATTCACTTTGCAGCAGCTCTTTATTGATCTTACTGAGCATAATTTGGGATTTAATATTTTGCTGTAATGCTTGATAGATAAAATCCCGTAATTCAGTCGAAAGATAACCTGCCGGAAGTAAGTTGAGTAAGTTGTTTAGCCTTTTTTGCTGCAAACGAAGCTTTTGTATCTGCTCATTACGTAATTTTTGAGCACGATGGTTCGCTTGGGAGACGAGTACCCCTATTACGATAGCAACCAAGAAGGCAAAGCCTAATATAGCTAGTAGAGTGTCGTTATTTATTGCCATGCCCTAACGATCATCCAAAGTTAAAGTGAATACTATAATGTACTTTAGCGGCGGCGTTTGAATTAAATGAAGATTCATTATTGTTATTTCAGCGATATTTTTTCTATTTTAGCCAGAAAGTGACGTGTTTAGCACCGAAAATCCGGCTTTTGGCAGTTCTAAATAGTGTTTTAGTGCACATTCTACGGTTTTAAAGGCCAGAGAAGACCAAGGGATCTCTGTTTCGTTAAAGAGTTTGACCTCGCTAGACTCCTCAGTAGCCGCAAAGCTAAAGTCTGGCATTTGAATACGATAAAACAGATGGACTTGGTGCCATTTGGGTACGCTGATCACAGCAAATAGCTCACCGGTGTCGGCTTTAACTCGAGCTTCTTCCCATGTTTCTCGTAATGCTCCCTGTAGCGTACTTTCATCGTTTTCCATAAAACCACCAGGCAGTGTCCAGTAGTTTTTTTGCGGCTCGATATTACGTTTGCATAATAAAATTCGACCATCTGGAGCAATCGGCAGGGTTAGGGTGATGGCTCTTGGGTTTTGATAATGGATGGTTTGGCAATGATCACAGACGTAGCGCGGACGATTATCACCCTCTGGAATTTTAAAAATAACCGGCTGACCACATGCACTGCAAAAATTCATAAATTACTCATTGATTAAGACTGACGACAGAGTAGCAAAAATAACTCTGAGCTGAAAAGCGTCGTTATTTACCTTGATCAGCATTGTTGAGTAGGTCTCATATTAGCTATTTATCGGCTGTTAGTCTCGTAGTGGTTGTTGGCATCATTGCCGTTATGAACGTTGGCTTGCGAGTGCTCTTTATCGTAGCGTGCGAGCTGGTGACGTATGTAATCGATTTGTAGGCCTTGCAAGGAGAGTCTCAAAGCCTGTAATACTAAAAGGCTGTAGTTGTTATGAGGGCTGCATTTAAACAGTCGAGCTTTAAAGGGGTGCGTCAGCTTCGCTTGTCGTCGCAGCTGTTCTATTCGTTCTAGAGGCAAGCTCAGTTCATCATGGCTTTGGTGCGGTTTGCGGGCTCTAAAGCGGCTCAATGGTGTCGGTGCGACGGGCTTTGCCTGAACCAGATACAGCAGTTGGTCATAGTGGTAAATAAGCTCGCTTTCGCTCAACCAAGTCAGACTATAACAATTGTTAGCTTGTGGCTCTTGAGGCGATTTTTGTCGCGATAAAGAGCATAAAGGCTGTCGCTTAGGCTTTGATAAACTCTGTGCTGGGGTTAGCTGCGTTGGTGCTAAAAACAACGAAGGCGTGTTTTCGCAGAGCGTCAATAGGTCAGGCTCTGGTTCAATGATCAATGCTGTGTGTAGTTTCGCCTCGTCCATGAAGCAGCCCTATGTTATATCGATGCTGTCTGTAACCGCAGAAAAAGACTGAGTTTGTCCATTAATCTCAGCATAAGCGGCTTTAACCGCAGCGACAAGAGCGAACGCTAATCTGAAGTTTTGTCCTTGTATTCGCACAGATCTTCAATCAAGCAGCTACCGCATTTCGGCTTTCGTGCAACGCAAGTATAGCGACCGTGCAAAATAAGCCAGTGATGAGCGTCGAGCAAAAACTCTTTAGGCACCAAACGCATAAGGCGTTTTTCTACTTCTAAAACGTTTTTTCCCGGCGCTATTTTTGTACGGTTGCTGACTCGGAAGATATGAGTATCAACGGCCATTGCAGGCTGTCGAAAGGCGGTATTTAAAACCACATTCGCGGTTTTACGGCCAACGCCGGGCAGCGCTTCGAGCGCTTCTCTGTTATCTGGAACTTCAGAATTATGGTTGTCGATCAGCTGCTTGCAGAGCTTAATGACGTTTTCTGCCTTGGTGTTGAACAGCCCGATGGTTTTAATGTAACCCTTTAAGCGATCAACTCCTAAGGCGTAAATAGCTTCAGGCGTATTGGCAACGGGGAATAGCTTATCGGTTGCTTTGTTGACGCTGACATCGGTTGCCTGTGCAGACAGGGCAACAGCAACCAATAGCTCAAAAGGGCTGCTGTAATTAAGTTCGGTTTTAGGTTCTGGGTTTTCGTTGCGTAACCGAGTAAAAATTTCAGTACGAATATCTTTGTTCATTGCCTAGCTTCCAAGATTAAAAGCACACAGGTCTAATTTATCAGTCACTAACTGATGCTGCCCGTTACTCGTACACGTTTAGAAACTTTCGGCTCGTCTGTCTGTTGTTTGGCGAGGCGTTTTTCATGGTAAGCGTCGATGGCATTTTTTGCGGCAATTAAAAAGCCTAAGCCAACAAATGCACCCGGCGGTAACACAGCAAATAAAAAGTTAGGGTAATCGTTAAATAGATTAATCTGCCAGCCTCGCGCGGATTCGCCAAAAATTAGATGCATGTTGGTGAAAAGCGTGCCTTGGCCAATAATTTCGCGCATGGCTCCCAGTATGACCAAGACCACTAAAAAACCAAAAGACATGGCAAGGCCATCGATAATTGATGGTACCAGTGAATTTTTTCGAGCAAAGGCATCGGCTCGGCCAAGAATGGTGCAGTTGGTTACAATCAGAGGAATAAAAATGCCCAGTACTTGGTACAGCTCATAAGTATAGGCCTGCATCAGCAATTCGGCGCAGGTAGTAAATGAAGCAATGATCATAACAAAAGCCGGCAAGCGGATCGCATCGGCAACGTAGTTACGAATCAACGATACCGCAATGTTTGAGCCGACCAATACTACAGTTGTTGCAAGGCCTAAGCCTAACGCGTTTACCACCGTGCCAGAAACCGCCAGCAATGGGCATAAACCTAAAATTTGTACCAGCGCAGCATTGTTACTCCACAAGCCGTTTTTAACTAGTGTCGTGACAGAATTACTCATTGTGCCGCTCCTTCTGTTAGTCCTTCAGCTAAATTTTCACTGAGCAGGCTCGCCTTATTTAATTCATAAAAGGTGAGTGTTTGTTTTACGGCTTTAACGACTGCTCGTGGGGTAATGGTTGCGCCAGTGAGTTGATCAAAACTGCCACCGTCTTTTTTTACCAACCATTGTTCGGGCGTCGGGTTGTTAAGCGACTTGCCGTTAAAGTTTAGAATCCAATCCGATTTTGCTCGTTCGATTTGATCGCCCAAGCCCGGGGTTTCTTTATGCTGAGTCACGCGAGTACCAATCACTTCACCTTGCGCGGTTAAGCCAATAATAAGCTGGATACTTTCGGTGTAACCTTCGGGTGCTTGTGCCGGTAAAATAATGGCTTGGACTTGTCCTGCTGCATTTTTAGCAATGTAGTAAGGACTGCCGTTAGAAACATTTAACAGTTCAAATTGTTGCAGTTGTGTCGCATTTAAAGGCTGCGCACTGTTAAGAATTTGCTCTGCTTTAAAGCCATCAGGCAGTAGCGATAGCAATTGACGAGCTTCGAATTGGCGTTGGTTTTCAGTGATGTTTTTCGCAGTTACTTGCTGAGTTATCGCAATAATGCCAGCAGTAAAAAAAGCAAAAATACCTAAGCCAATAGCGGAGTTTTTTATTGCTTTAAGCATTGAGGTGTTGGCTTCAGTCATCTTTTTTAAACCCCTTTACGGCGCTCTTGTGACCATAAACTCTTGGCCGAGTGTAGTGGTCAATTAACGGTGCTGCAAAGTTCATCAGCAATACGGCAAAGGCGGTTGCGTCAGGGTAATTACCCCAAGTTCGGATTAAATAGATCAGCAAGCCAATGCCGATGCCGTAAAACAGTTTGCCTTTGTTACTGGTTGCAGCAGAAGCGGGATCGGTTGCGATATAAAATGCCGCAAGCATGGTTGAGCCAGAAAATAGATGTGTTAACAGTGGCACCTTGGCATCAATATCATGGCTAAATAGCAAAGCCATCAGCGTTATAGTTGCAAGTACCGCCACAGGAATATGCCAAGTGATGATGCGCCGCCACAACATGATTAGGCCGCCAACTAAAAAGGCTAAATTCACTTGAGTCCAGCCGATCGCAAATGAACCTTGAAACAGGGGCTCAATAAGTAAATCGTTGGCGCTAAAGCGCGAGATATTCTGCTTGTAATGATCCAGTGGAGTCGCGCCGGTCAGTGCGTCAAGAGGTGCTTGGCCAAGGTTAAAAATAGTCTGTAGGCTTTCTAGTAGTCCACTTGGGCTTTCTATTGCGGCCCAGCGTGTTGTCATATAAACCGGGAGTGATACCAATAAAAGAGCGTAGGCCACCATAGCTGGGTTGAAAGGGTTTTGCCCCAGTCCACCAAATAGCTGCTTGCCAAAAATAATAGCAATGCCAGTGCCGATAACTGTTAACCACCAAGGCGCGAGTGGCGGTAATGCACAGGCTAGCAATAAGGCGGTGACTAAGGCGGAGCCGTCTTTAATAAAAAACAGCACTGGCCGCTGACGAACCTTAAGGATCGTAGCTTCGATACAAATAGCCGTTAGGCTGGCGAGAATTAGGTTGACTAAATAACCCCAGCTTAAAAAATATATTAGGCACAGAATTCCTGGAATCATGGTGCTGGCAAGTGTCAGCATAACTTTGCTGACTGAGGCCTTACCGGTAATGTGAGGCGAGCTAATAGATAGCATGATTATTGTTTATCCTTTGCTTGCTTAACTAACAGCTCGAGGCTGTTGGCTTTTTCTTGCAATTTGGTTGCTGCTTTTTTTAGCGCATTAACCATTTCAGAGCCTTCTTCTTCAGCTGCTTTAATTCGCTCAAGCGCTTTTTGATAACGAGCGTTGGCCTTGTCGAAATCGGCTTGTAACTCTTCAACAGATTTGTCTGCCGCGGGAGCTTTTTGAGCCGCTTTTTTAGCGGCGGCTCGCGCCAGTGCGGCTTTAATTGGGTCGTCTTCAGCAGGTTTGTTTTCTGCGCCTGTTTCACCGGCTTCTTCTTGTGCCTTTTTCTTTGCGGCCAGTGCTTTGGCAGCGGCTTCGGCACGAGCTTTACGACGATTTTCTTTTTCTAACGCTTCACGCTCTTGGCGTGCTTGGCGGTTTTCAAAGCGAATGCGAGCCTGTTCCGATTTTAAGTGGTCGAGCTGCTCTTGGCGCGTTTCGCCCTTGGCATAGCGGAAGTACTGCACCAATGGAATATGGCTTGGGCAGACATAAGAGCAGGCGCCACATTCAATGCAATCAGGAAGGCTGTGTAATGCCGCGTTCTCTAACTGACGGTTTTTTGCCGCCCAAAGCATTTGTTGTGGCAGTAAATTCACAGGGCAGGCCTGCTCGCAAAGGCCGCAACGAATACAGGGATTATCGGCCATCGCTGGCGGTAATTCTTTTTTGCTCGGTAACAGCAGGCAGTTGGTGGTTTTCATCACTGGTGCAGCGCTGTCTGGTACGGCAAAGCCCATCATAGGGCCGCCCATAATAATGCGATCGGCCAGTTTAAGGTCTGCTTCGACATAGCTTAATAATGATTCAATTGGCGTACCGATGCGGACTTCATAGTTACCGGGTTGGCCTGAGGCCATACCTGTTACTGTGGTAATACGACTGATCAATGGCTCATCATGAACCACAGTGCGGTAAATTTGCCGCAGCGTACCGACGTTTTGGCATAAAATGCCGACATCGCTTGGTAAGCCTGCACTCGGCACTTCAATACCAGTCGTCAGTTGGATCAGCTGTTTTTCACCACCAGAAGGGTATTTGGTTGGCACAACGGTCAGCGTTATTGCCATATTCAATTGTTGCGCAGCCTCTTTTAAGGCGGCAACGGCTTCTGGTTTGTTATTTTCAATACCGATAATGATTTTATTAGCACCGCTCAGTTGCTGGCTAATTTGTGCACCCAAAAGTATTTCGCTTGCGTAGAAGCGCATCAGTACATCGTCGGAGGTGATGTAAGGCTCACACTCGGCAGCATTAATCAGTAGGGTATCGATCTTTGCATGCTTGTTGCTGTATTTGATATCGGTTGGAAAGCCTGCACCACCGAGGCCTACCAAACCGCCAGAGTGAATACGCTGGAGTAATTCCGCGGCAGGTTTTTCTTGCCAATTTGGCCAAGGCTGTTGTGCTCGCCATTGGTCTTTTTGGTCTGGCGTAATGCATATGGCTTCGACTGCAAAACCAGACTCATGAGCAAAGGCGTGTTCTGCAATAGCAGAGATATGGCCGGAAGTTGGCGCATGGATATTAGCCGAAATACCCGCTTGAGCTTTGGCGATCAGTTGGCCTTTTAACACCTGCTCGCCAACAGAGACAATAGGAATAGCTTGCGCACCTATGTGCATAGACAGAGGTAGCCATAGCTCGCTAGGCAGAGGTGCGGTTTTAATGGGCTGCTGATTGGAGAGCGACTTCTTATCGTCTGGGTGAATACCGCCTGGTATTGACCAAGCTTTTCCCATAGTTATCATTTTATCAGAAGCGATAACGTTGCCGGTGGCGATGTTGTCGGCGGATGAATTCATGAGGCGTTCTCGTTGGCATGGGCGACCAAACCGCTTCTGTCGGTCGCGATTAAATCTAAAACATTAACTGGCTTATCGGCATGCCAAGTTCTTAATGTGGTCTCAATCGGTACCATGTCGATGCAATCAACCGGGCAGGGCTCAACACATAAATCGCAGCCGGTACATTCCGACTCAATGACGGTGTGCATCTGTTTAGCGGCACCTAAAATGGCATCGACAGGACAGGCTTGAATACATTTAGTACAGCCAATACATTCGGCTTCACGAATGACAGCGATCTTTGGTGTGCTGTCGGCACCTTCTTCAGCATCGAGCGGTAAAACTTCGACATCGAGCAAATCAGCCAAGGCCTGAATTGTGGCTTCACCGCCAGGAGGGCATTTATTGATGGCTTCACCGGCGGCAATACCTTCGGCGTATGGTCGGCAACCAGGATGGCCGCATTGGCCACATTGGGTTTGCGGCAATATATTGTCGATTTCATCAACAATCGGGTTACCTTCGGGTTTAAAGCGAACAGAAGCAAAGCCCAACAAAGCGCCTAATATGGCCGCTAAAATCAGCAGAGTGACAACGGAGATAATCATAGTTAGCCTGCCACCAAGCCAGAAAAGCCCATAAAGGCAAGCGACATAATGCCGGCAGAAATCAGGCCAATGGCTGCGCCTTGAAAGGGCTTCGGTACATCGGCTAGGTTAATGCGTTCACGCATTGCCGCAAACAGAACTAATACTAATGAAAAGCCTAATGCTGCGCCAAAACCGTATAAGAAGCTTTCTAATAGCGAATTTTGGCGGCTAATGTTCAGTAGCGCGACACCCAATACTGCGCAGTTAGTGGTGATTAGTGGCAAAAAGATACCTAATACGCGATACAGTAACGGGCTGGTTTTACGCACCATCATTTCGGTAAATTGCACCATGAAGGCGATGACCAAAATAAAGCTGATGGTTTTTAAATAAACTAAGCCTAGCGGCTCTAGTAAAAAGGTATAGACGACATAGCTGGCAACCGAAGAAAGTGTCAGTACAAAGGTTGTTGCCGCCGACATGCCTACGGCGGTCTCCAGTTTATTCGACACTCCCATGAACGGGCAGAGGCCTAAAAACTGAACCAGCACGAAGTTGTTCACGAAAACCGTGCCAATCAGTAAAAGAATGTAGTCAGTCATTTATTATCGTCTATTTATTGGTTCGTCAGCTGGCAAGCTTTACTCGTAATCAGTTGCCTATTTTTAATACCGTAACGAATCGAGTTATAAAATTTGGGGCGTTAATATCAGTCGCGTTATTATCGTTATAACAGTTATATCAAACAAGCGGGATCTTCTGTTATTTTTATAGTTATTTGGAATAACTATGTAATCTTAGTGAGGCAGGTAAAAAGCAGAATAAGGATTGAGTTGTTTAGTAGAGACTCGCTTTCTAAGCGAGCAGCCACAGAGTAACGACACTCTGTGGCTGTTTGATCGCCTAAATTAGCTAATTCGGGTTCCTGGAGGGATGTTCACATCGCCTTCCATAATCCACAAGTCTTTGCCTTCACCGGCGGCAAGTACCATGCCTTCCGACATGCCAAAACGCATTTTTCGTGGTGCTAGGTTGTAGACCAATACCAGATTTTTACCGATTAGGTCTTCAGGTTGATAATGGCTTTTAATGCCTGAGAATACTTGGCGAGTCTCGCCATTGCCGACATCGAGCTGTAATTGCAGCAATTTATCGGCGCCTTCCACATGGTTTGCTTCAAGCACTTTGGCGATGCGCAAATCGACTTTAGCAAAGTCGTTAAAATCGATCGGGCCATCACCTTCACCTGCCGGTTTCGTATCTGACGATTTGGCTTTTTTATCTGCCTTTTTGTTTTGCTCGGCGGCAGGCGCCGCTTTGCCTTTAGCCGCTTCGCGTGCCACGTCTTGCTTGGTTTCTTCTATTAAGGCTTCAACCTGTGTCATCTCGATACGGGTCATCAGTGGCTTAAATTTATTAATCGCGTGGCCGGTCAGTGTTTGTTCTAGGTCGGTAAAGTTAAGGCTGTCGACGTTTAAGAACGTACGCGCTTTCTCCGTTAGGTTTGGTAATACCGGGCCAAGGTAAATCGCGAGTGCTCGGAACAGGTGAATACCCATAGAGCAAATATCCAGCACTTCTTGCTCTTTGCCTTCTTCTTTAGCCAGCGCCCAAGGTGCTTTCGCCTGAATATATTCGTTGGCCTTATCGACCAGCGCCATAATTTCACGAATCGCTTTGCTGTATTCACGAGCTTCATAAAGTTCGGCGATGTTTGCTTTGGCTGCAATAACCTCTGCTAACAATTCAGGTTCGGCAATGTTCTGTGAAAGCTCACCGCCAGCTTTTTTGACAAAACCTGCGCAACGGCTGGCAATGTTAACGAACTTGTTAACCAAGTCTGTATTCACACGCTGGACAAAGTCTTCTAGATTTAGGTCAATGTCTTCCGTGGTAGAGCCGAGCTTAGCAGCATAATAGTAGCGTAACGCTTCTGGGCTTAAGTGTTTTAAGAAGGTGCTGGCCATAATGAAGGTGCCGCGAGACTTAGACAGTTTTTCACCGTTAACGGTAATAAAGCCATGCGCGAAAACGCCGTTAGGGGTTTTAAACTCTGCGCTGGTCAGTACGGCAGGCCAAAATAAGGCATGGAAGTTAATGATGTCTTTGCCGATAAAATGGTACAGCTCGGCATCGGCGTCCTTTGCCCAAAAGTCGTCAAAGTCGAGGCCTTCGGTACGGTTACACAAATCCTGAAAACTGGCCATGTAACCGATAGGCGCATCCAGCCAAACATAAAAATACTTGCCTGGGGCATTAGGGATTTCAAAGCCAAAGTAGGGCGCATCACGAGAAATATCCCAAGCTTGCAAGCCTGAGTCGAGCCATTCCGAAAGCTTGTTGGCAACACTGGTTTGCAAGGTGCCAGAGCGAGTCCACTGTTGCAACATGTCTTGGAATTGTGGCAAATCAAAAAAGTAATGCTCAGATTCTTTTTCGACTGGTGTTGCTCCGGTATAGGCTGATTTCGGGTTGATCAGTTCGTTGGCTTCGTAAGTCGCCGAGCAAACTTCACAGGCATCGCCGTATTGGTCTTCGGCTTTACACTTAGGGCAGGTGCCTTTTACAAAGCGGTCGGCTAAGAAAATCTGTTTTTCAGGGTCGTACAGCTGGCGAATCGTTTTAACGGTGATGTGACCGTTTTCTTTTAAACGATTGTAGATCAACGAAGAAAGCTCACGGTTCTCATTCGAATGAGTGCTGTAATAGTTGTCGTGACCAATTAGAAAGCCTTCAGAATCCGCTTTATGGTCGGCATTCATTTTGTCGATCCATTGCTCCGCTGTAACACCTTCTTTTTCGGCTCGCAGCATTACCGCGGTGCCGTGGGTGTCATCGGCACAGACATAAATACATTGGTGGCCCATACTTTTTTGGAAACGCACCCAGATATCGGTTTGGATCTGTTCCATCATATGACCTAAATGAAGTGGGCCATTAGCGTATGGAAGGGCACTGGTAACGAGAATTTTTCGTTGACCAGAGTTCTGTGGAGCAGCGTTTTGTAGGGCAGTCATATGCGCGACTTGTATCCTCTATCTAATTGTTCTGAAACTCAGGTGACATCCCTAAGCTCAGAGGTATCTTTAATGTAGCCAGCTATTCTAACCTGAAGCCGCTTGAGTCGTCATCCATTGTGCGATAAGCAGTTGGCTAATATTTGCGTTCTGTGCCGTAAGCAGTGACAATTGCCGCCATTTTAACGACGAGTATTTATTAAGATCGGTCGTTTACTTATTTTTAGACTCAAAAAGGAATCGAACGTGGTTATACCTGTATTATTAGCTGGCGGTGTGGGAAGTCGTTTATGGCCGTTATCGCGAGAGCTCTATCCTAAGCAATGCATTAACCTGTTTGACCCAACTAAAAGTTTAATTCAACAAACCGCAGAGCGGGCGCAAACGGCCAAGCTTGCTGAGCCGATCGTGGTTTGTAACGATGAACATCGGTTTCTTATAGCACAGCAATTGGCGGAAGCTGATATCAAGGCCGACATTATCCTTGAGCCTAGCGGTAAAAATACCGCTCCAGCCATCGCATTGGCTGCTTTTAGAGCGCTGGCTCTTGACCCAGAAGCAGTTTTGGTTGTGTTGCCAGCCGATCATGTCATTAAAGATCAGGCGCAATTTAACGCAGCATTAAAGCAGGCAGTTAGTGAAGCGAAAAAAGGCAAACTAGTCACTTTTGGTGTTAAGCCTGCCTATGCCGAGACTGGTTACGGTTATATTCAAGCCGAGCAACAAGGCTGTGTTAGCGCGGTACGCGCCTTTAAAGAAAAGCCCGATGCTGCAACTGCCGAGCAATACCTAGCAGCGGGTAATTATTATTGGAATTCAGGTATGTTTGTCTTTAGTGCTCAAAGTTACCTGAGTGAGTTGCAAAGTCTGCAGGCCGACATTTTTAACGCTACCGAACAAGCCTATAAAGAACATAACATCGATCTGGACTTTATCCGTGTCGGTGCTGAAGCCTTTGCGCAATCGCCAGCCGATTCTATCGATTACGCCATTATGGAAAAAACCGATAAGGCCGTGGTTGTACCTTACCATGGCGACTGGAACGATATTGGCGCATGGGCTGCGTTATACGACCTTAACGAAAAAGATGACAACGGCAACGTACTGTTTGGCGATGTACTCACCCATGAAGCCAGTGGTAACTACATCCGTAGTGAAAACCAGTTGATTGCAGCCGTCGGCGTTGAAAACCTCGCTGTAATTGCCACTAAAGATGCCGTCGCCATTGTGCCGCGTGAACGTGCGCAAGATGTTAAACATATAGTGCAGCAGCTAAAAGACGCAGGTCGTACCGAGCATGAAATTCATACCAAAGTGCATCGCCCTTGGGGCTCTTACGAAACCATTAATCTAGGCAACCGTTACCATGTAAAAAATATTATGGTGAAACCTGGTGAAAAGCTTTCGGTACAAAAGCATCATCATCGTGCCGAACACTGGATTGTCGTTAGTGGTACAGCAAGCGTAACTATCGATGATAGCGTACAGATGGTGACAGAGAATCAGTCAGTCTACATTCCGCTCGGTGCCGTTCATGCATTAGAAAACCCTGGTAAAATCCCTTTAGAGCTTATCGAGGTACAAACCGGTGCTTATTTAGGTGAAGATGACATTATTCGCTTAACTGATCGCTATGGCCGTGTATAGGCTTGTTAAACTTAACCTCTTGGTAGGTAAAAGATTAAGCAAGCCTAAGTATGGCGTTAGGCTTTGAAACCGGAAAACCTTAAGGGCTAAGCATTTAAGTATTTGGTTAATGCACATTCAGGCAAAGTTAAGGAAAAGGCATGACTATGGAAAACGTAAAAAAGATAATTGCCGTTGCTTCAGGTAAAGGCGGCGTCGGTAAATCTACCACGGCGGTGAACCTAGCCTTAGCATTGCAACAACAGGGCAAGCAAGTCGGCCTGCTCGATGCCGATATTTATGGCCCCAGTGTCGCGCTCATGATGGGTGTTGCTGAAGGCACTAAGCCAGAAGTGATTAACGAAAAGCAAATGCAGCCGATCATGGCGCATGGCATTCAAACCATGAGTATTGCTTATCTTATTACCGATAAAACACCGATGGTTTGGCGTGGTCCAATGGCCTCTGGCGCATTGCAGCAATTATTAACGCAAACCAACTGGCAAGGACTCGATTACTTAGTCGTCGATATGCCACCTGGTACGGGTGATATCCAGTTAACGCTCGCGCAGCATGCGCAAATTAGCGGTGCTGTGATTGTCACGACACCGCAAGATGTTGCCTTGCTGGATGCTAAAAAAGGCATCGAAATGTTCCAAAAGGTTAACGTGCCTATTTTAGGCGTGGTTGAAAACATGGCGGTACACATCTGTTCGCAGTGCGGCCACGAAGAACATATTTTTGGTGACGCTGGTGGTAAAGCATTAGCGCAACAATACGGTGTTGAGTTATTGGGTCAATTGCCACTCAGCTTACAGGTGCGAACGCAAATGGATGCTGGGCAACCGCAAGCGCTACAAAATGAAGTGGGTATAGCAGAGGCTTACCAACAGATGGCGGTTAAGGTCATAGCTGGTTTGGACAGTGCAGAAGATGCCTTGCCAGAAATCACCCTCTCGTAACAGCGTGATGTTGCTTGGTATCAAAAAATATTTTTATTTAACTTATTTAATTAAGCATTTTAAGAGAGCATAGATGACTGTTTTGGTGACCGGTGCAGCCGGATTTATTGGTAACGCACTGGCATTAGAGCTCGTTAAGTCAGGTCACGAGGTTATTGGTATTGATAACCTGAATGATTATTACCAAGTGCAACTTAAGCATGATCGCCTTGAACGGTTAAACGATTACGACAACTTTAAGTTTATTCAGTTAGCAGTAGAAGACCGTGCAGCAATGCAGCAGTTGGCAGAACAATACAGCTTTACGCTTATCTACCATATGGCAGCACAAGCCGGTGTGCGCTATTCGATAGAAAACCCAGCTGCTTATATCGACTCTAACTTGGTTGGCTTCGGTAATATTTTAGAGCTTGCGCGCCAGCAAAAAGTAGAGCATTTAGTTTATGCCTCTTCCAGCTCTGTTTATGGCGCTAACAAAGAGCAACCGTTTTCTGAACAGCATAATGTTGATCACCCAGTCTCACTTTATGCAGCAACGAAGAAGTCGAACGAGGTGATGGCGCATTCCTATAGTCATCTATACGGCATACCAACCACAGGGTTGCGCTTTTTTACCGTTTATGGCCCTTGGGGCAGGCCAGATATGGCGCCATTCTTATTTTTAGATGCCATCCTGAATGACCGGCCAATTAAAGTATTTAACCATGGTGATATGGAACGTGATTTCACCTATATCGACGATATTATTGAAGGTGTAATTAAAGCGGGCGAACACCCACCTCAAAGCCTGTCTGCGGATTTAGATAGGGTTTCTGGTCCAGCCAAAAGCGATGCGCCTTATCAGCTGTTTAATATTGGTAATTCAAAACCGGTTCGGTTAATGGAGTTTATCGAAACCATTGAGCGTGAGTCCGGCAAGCAAGCAGAAAAAATCTACATGGATATGCAGCCTGGTGATGTACCTTCAACCTATGCCGATACCTCAATGTTAGAGCAGCGTGTAGGTTATAAACCGAGCACCGAGTTAAGCCAAGGTTTAAAAGAAACCGTCGCTTGGTACAAAAGTTATTACCGTAAATAGAATTTCAACAAGTATGACGTTTACATGACAGTTATTGGCTGTAAAACAGCCAATATAGGCTGTTTTATGTAAGCTAAAGGGCGTTTTTATGACTTTACGCCTGTTCTTACTTTGCTTTTATGTATACTGGCTGAAAATTTAAAGTGCATAGATCGAGTGGTTTTATCTATGCATTGTTTGATCGATTCGTTGGAGTAAAAATGACTAAAATTGCAGTGGCGGGTACTGGGTACGTTGGCCTTTCAAATGCTATGTTGTTAGCACAAAATCACCAAGTGATAGCAGTAGATATCGTGCCTGAAAAGGTCGAGATGCTAAACCAAAAAACTTCACCAATCGAAGATACTGAAATTTCAGATTTCTTAAAAAATAAGCCGCTTAACTTCACTGCAACCCTTAATGCAGAACAGGCTTACAGCGATGCTGAATTTGTGATTATAGCAACACCAACTGATTACGACCCTGAAACTAACTACTTCAATACCAACAGTGTTGAAGCAGTAATCAAGCAGGTTTCAGCAATTAACCCTAATGCAGTGATGGTGATTAAATCGACTGTGCCGGTGGGTTATACGGCAGAGGCAAGCGAGCGGTTTAAAACCTCAAATTTAATGTTCTCGCCGGAGTTCTTGCGTGAAGGCAAAGCGCTATACGATAACCTTTATCCATCTCGTATTATTGTGGGTGAGCAAAGTGAGCGCGCTGAGCGTTTTGCAGCATTGCTTACCGAAGGTGCGATTAAAACCGATATCCCAACGTTGTTTGTCGACTCAACCGAGGCCGAAGCGGTTAAGCTATTTTCTAACACCTACCTTGCTATGCGCGTAGCTTACTTTAATGAGCTGGACTCCTACGCAGAAACACACGGCCTAAATGCCAAGCAAATTATTGAAGGTGTTGGTTTAGACCCACGTATTGGTAACCATTACAACAATCCTAGTTTTGGTTATGGTGGCTACTGCTTACCTAAAGATACCAAACAGCTATTGGCTAATTTCCAAGACGTACCGAATAACATGGTGCGTGCCATTGTTGATGCTAACACTACCCGTAAAGATTTTATCGCTGACTCTATTATTAAACGTAATCCGAAAGTTGTGGGTATTTACCGTTTAGTGATGAAGTCTGGCTCTGATAATTTCCGTGCCTCAGCCATTCAAGGCGTAATGAAACGTATTAAAGCCAAAGGCATCGAAGTAGTGGTGTACGAGCCAGTATTAAATGAAAATGAGTTTTACCATTCTGAGGTAGTCAACGATTTAAGCGCCTTTAAACAGCGTGCCGATGTGATTGTTGCCAACCGCCCATCGGAAGAGCTCATCGATGTTGCCGAAAAAGTTTACACACGAGATTTGTTCGGTAGTGACTAAAGACTTTTAGCTTAAAGGTTAAAATTATAGCTGTGCGTATTTTAGGTTTAAGCATCGAGTCATGACTCTATGTAATGTAACTAAAGTAACTAGTAAGTAAGAGTCATCAAGTTAAAGGGTAACGAGTATGAGTAGCAGTAAAAAAACACCTTATGAAGTTAAGAGCACCGAACTTGCCTCTAACGCAGTGTGGCACCACGCTACCGTAACAAACCAAATGCGTGCAGAAAAATTGGGCCAAAAACCAAAATGTATCTGGTTGACTGGCCTTTCTGGCTCGGGTAAATCGACCATTGCTAATGCCTTGGACTCCTCATTATTTGAGCAAGGTGCTGCAACCTTTTTACTGGATGGCGATAACGTACGCCACGGCCTAAACAAAGATTTAGGCATGAGCGAAAAAGATCGTGCTGAAAATATCCGCCGCGTTGGTGAAGTTGCCAAGTTGATGGTCGACGCAGGCCTAATTGTGATTTGCGCATTTATATCGCCATATCGACGCGACCGCCAAATGGTTCGCTCAATGTTTAACCATGGCCAGTTTATAGAAGTCTTTTTAGATACACCGTTAGATGTATGTGAACAGCGCGACCCAAAAGGCCTCTATAAAAAAGCCCGCCAAGGCATCATCAAAAACTTTACAGGTGTAAGCGATCCTTACGAAGAACCAGAGTCTGCCGAAGTTAAAATTAATACATCATCTTCTACAGTAGAACAAAGTGTTGCAGCTGTACTTGACGTTATTAATTAGGTTTAATTCTCTTTTAGATCATTGCTCTAGCCAGAAAAGGATTCTTATATGAGCTGGCCTGCATGGGTAACGTTACTAGTTATGGTGAGCGTACTGGGTTTTGCCTATAAAAATCATAACAAAGCCTGGCGCTATTTTTTTGCCGGTGCAGTGGCGCTTTATCTAACTGGAGTTAATGACATTCAAAGCTCTTTTCAAGGAGTGATGAATGAAGGTGTATTAACTCTGGTTGTTATGCTTATTATTTCTAAAAGCCTCTATGAAGCAGGGTTGATAGATGGCTTAGTGAAGGCACTATTACCGTCTAAATGGCAAAGCGCTACAGGCTTTTCGTTTCGTGTTCTTGTACCGGTAGCGTTGATTAGTGGGGTATTAAATAATACGCCTGTTGTAGCGCTGTTAATTCAACCTATTCGTCAATGGGCTATAAAACACGACTTAGAAGCACATCAGTTATTGTTGCCATTAAGCTATGCTGCCATTATTGGCGGTACCCTAACCTTGGTAGGGACTTCTACTAACCTAATTGTTTTAGGTTTGCTGGAAGCCCAGCAAGTCAGCCATAGTTTGTCACTATTTTCGCCTGCCGTTGTTGGCCTTCCGGTTCTTGTTGTTACCAGTTTTTATTTTGCGTTTTTAGTTAAGCGCTTAAAGCCTGCTGTCAACCTAAAAAAACAAAAATACTATGGTAACTACTTATTTAGAGCGACCTTTTGTGATGACTCCCTTATTGGTAAATCTTTATTCGATGCAGGTTTGCGACAATTGGAAGATGGTTACCTGTATCAAATACAGCGGCAAAATGGCGATGTAATAGATGCCGTATCTAAAACTGTAATTTTAGAAGGTGATGAACTTCACTTCAGTGGTTCACTGCAATTAGGTAATGAATTGGCTCAATTAAACATGATTATTAATGAGCTACCGAATCAATCGGAATTAAACTTTTATGAAGTAATTGTACCTTCTAATAGCCGCTTAGCTGGTAAAACCCCTAAACAAATAGATTTTCGGGAATCTTATAATGCTTCAATAATCAGTGTGGCGCATCAGGATAAAAGTATTTTAGGGCGCATTGGGGAATGGCTTATTCAGCCTGGCGATATGATGGTTTTATGTGCTGGCCCAGATTGGGCTGGTTCTTTAGCCGCAAGAGATTTTCAGTTGTTAAATCAAGCTCAGCTACGTCAGGTTAAGCCTGCTTGGGTTCAGGCTGTATCGGTTATTGGTTTATTAATCGCGATTTTCCTGGGGGCTTTCACGCCGATTGGGCTTTTAAAGGCAATGACTGTTTACCTTATTTTATTATTAGTGATGAGCGTTACCACGCCTCGTAATGCTGCTCAACAACTTCCCTTTGATCTTCTGCTTATTATTGTTTCATCAATTGCGATTGCTCAGGCCAGTATCCATAGCGGGCTTGCTTTATCTGCGGTAGAAGTGATCCAGCCTTTAGTTAGTGGACCTCTTACCTCTTTATTATTTATCTATGTTATTACTTGGTTGTTGACAGAGTTACTAACCAATAATGCAGCTGCAGCTGTTATGTTGCCTTTTGCTTTGGCCATTGGTGATGTTTCTGGTTTAAATGTGAATCAGGTTGCCATTACCGTGATGGTAGCGGCATCTAGCAGTTTTATTTCGCCTTTTGGCTACCAAACAAACTTAATGGTGATGGCGCCGGGTAACTACACCCCTAGCGATTACTTTAAAAGTGGTGTACCTCTGCTATGCATTTCTATCTTTATGGTGTTGTTTATTCTATTATAGGATGCGTGTGTTCTAGGGTTTTTAGCCTGTTATTACGGTTGGTGGTTATGCAGTGCCCTGTTTATAGTTAGCGCTAAAAAAGCTGTCAATTTCTGAACTTTAGAGGTTTGAGTTTGACTGCGAAGTTTATATATATAATAGAAACTATTCGGTCATATATTTATTTTGGATGGTAAATAGGTCAGTCATTTGTAAGGGCTGATATAGCATGTGATTGTAATGGCAGTTGTGTTTTATAGATGAAGATAATGTTTTGTTTAAGGTAACTAAGATGAAAGGGTGTCTTTTTATTGCTTATATATCACTCTGATCATTTAGTGCCAATCATGGTTCTGTTTGGTGAAGTCTTTATTGGCGTGTTGAAGCTGGTGATGAAAAAGACAAGATTATAGCGGGTTTGTAATTTGATTACCTTTTTAATTTTTTTTCGTTTTATTTCCGATTTTTTTTGGAATATTAAGTTTATAAGTTTATTAAGCTTTCTATTGCTTGGAGTTATCTTCTTTATTTTCATGATGAGAATGAGATTGCTGAAATCTCCAATTTCTGATTTTTTATTTCTGTTTTTTCTTTTTTATTCATTGTTTGTGTTTTTGTCTTATCCAGATAGTGCTTTGATTGATTTTATTAAATTCTCAATGATCTCCATAGGCTATTTTTTGGGACGAATCTCTTATCAAGAAAGAGTGGGTTATAGGTTTTTATTTTTTATTTCGGCTTTTGCAGTTTTGGTTTTTTTTGTGGTTTCACTGTTTGGGGTTGGCTACAAGCAATGGGGTAGTGTTGTTACTTTTTCCGGAGGGTATTATTTTAAAACGGACTTGGCTATAGCTGTTGCGATTTTTTCAATATTTATATATGTCTATTTGCCAGTGAGTTTTTTTTCGTATCTTATTTTTTTTTCTATATGTGGATATTTGATATTTTTATCCAACTCTCGTATATGTTTGCCTTTGATATTTTTATTGCCTTTTCTTGTATGGTACTTCCGTAAAGGAGGGGCGATATCATTGGGGTTTTTATTATTATGCATCATATCGATGGCTTTGTTTGTTTTGGTAATTTCACTTTTTGATTTTTCAGCGTTCGGCTTCTTAGCTATAGATTTTAATAGTTTTTTTAGTGGTGAGAATTTACAGGGGAGAAACAAGATATGGGCGGCTTTGATAAGTCATTATCAAACATATACACCTTTAGAGGCTGTCTTTGGTCGAGGTTATCTGGCTGATCAAGAGGCAACTTCTTTATATATGTATAATTTTGGTTCAGGGTCTCATAGAGCTCATAGTAGCTACTTTTATTTGCTATTATGTACGGGCATAGTTGGTTGTTTGCTTTTTTTATGTATGGTTGTTCAAGCTGTTTTTATTATATTTAAATCCACAGCTAGGTGTTCATTGCCAGAGCTAAAAAAAGATGCAATAGTATTTTCATGTTTTATGTGTATATTTTTAATTGTATCTTTGACTACAGAATCTATTATTCGCCCTCAAATTACCGTGCCTTTGTTTTTATTTTACGGTCGATCGGTTAGTAATTTGAAATTACCTAGTGTTATCTAATGAAAGAGATTTATATTTACCAGAGGGTCTTGCCTCATTATCGAATCCACTTTTTTGATGCCCTGCATGCGTCATTGCTTTCGCAGGGTGTCAAATTGTATGTGGTCGCTGGATTTGAGAAAAGTGGTAGTGTCCCTAAGACGGTTGAAATTAATCGGCCATGGGTTATTTACCGTGGTAATAAATATATAAGTTTTTTAGGTAAAGAAATTGTTGTTCAGTCAGTTTTATTTCGAAGCCTGAAGCGAGGATCTGTTGTTATTGTTGAACAGTCCAATCGATTAGTAATCAACTACTTGTTCTGGCTTTTGCGCAAACTTAAATTTATTAAAATGGGGTTGTGGGGGCATGGTAAAAATTTTCAGTCACGCAACCCTAATGGATTCTTGGAGTGCTTTAAAAAGCGTTTTTCATTATCATTCGATTGGTGGTTTGCTTATACAGATTTAGGAAAGAGAATATTCTGGGAAGCAGGTTGTCCGAAAGATAAAGTCACTGTAGTTTATAACAGCATAGATCTTGGCTGCTTTAACGATATTCAAAGGTATCGAGAGGGTGAAGTCCTCGACTTCGTAAAGTTTAAGGTTTCAATTGGTGATGATGTAGGGATATATTGCGGAGGTATGTATACAGAAAAAGACCTCCCATTTCTTATCGAATCTATTGAGTTGGTTAAAAAACATCGACCTGGCTTCAAGATGATCTTTATAGGTGATGGCCCTGATGCTTATAGCGTTAAGGGGTTTTCTGAATCTAATGATTGGAGTATTTGGTTAGGCGAGATCTCTGGGGAGGATAGAGTCAAATACTTTGCGTACGCGAAGGTTTTTTTAATGCCTGGGTTAGTAGGCTTGGCGATTTTAGATTCTTTTGCTTCTGGTGTGCCAATGATTACCACAGATGTCGCTTATCACAGTCCAGAAATTGAGTATTTAGTCAATGATGTTAATGGTTTGAAAGTTCCTCATAATATTGAAGCATATAGTGACGGAGTAATTAGTGTTCTCGCAAACAAAGAGTTTCACGATAGGTTGGTTACTGGGTGCATAGAGTCAACCAGTAAATATTCACTTCAAAACATGGTAAATAATTTTGCTAATGGCATTCAAAGATTGGTTCTAGAATAATGAAAATATTAGTTATTCATAATTCCTATAAAGTTAGAGGTGGGGAGGATTCAGTTTTTGAGAATGAGGTTGCTTTATTGCGTGATGGGGGGCATGAGGTAACTGAGTTAAGGGTGAGTAATGATTCCGTTAGAGGTTTTTTCTCAAAGATTTTTGTAGCAGTTTCGACTGTTTTTTCTATCCATGGCTACATCAAAACGTTAAAGGCTATTGATAAAGTAAGGCCTGATGTTGTTCATGTACATAACTATTTCCCTATTTTATCCCCCTCTGTTTTTTATGCCTGCAAAATAAAGGGCGTACCTGTTGTGCACACCTTGCATAATTTCAGAGCTATATGCCCTACAGCTTTGTTGCAATTCAATGGTAAAGTGACTGAGCGGAGTCTTACAGAAGGGCCATGGTGGGCGGTAAGAAAACGTGTTTATCGCGGCTCACTTGTTGGTACATTCCTTTTGTCCTCTATGATTTCTTTTCATAAAAAAGTAGGCACTTGGACTAAATGTGTAGATCGGTTTATAGCGCTTACTGATTTTAATAAGCAATTATATCTTAATGTTGGCTGGCCAAAAGATAAGGTTGTAGTGAAACCTAATTTTACGACTCCAGTGTTGAAAAGAAAGAAAGCTAGAAAACCTTATGCTCTGTTTGTCGGGCGATTAAGTGAAGAAAAAGGCATTCCATTTTTATTGAGTGCATTTGATGACTCAAATGAATTAAAGTTGAAGGTTATTGGTGCTGGCCCCTTAGAGCAATTAGTAAAAAGTAAAACTAGTAATAATATTGAATACTTAGGAGAGCTTAGCCGACTTCAGGTTGCTGAAAAAATGATGGAGGCTTCTTGTCTTGTTATAACATCATTAAGATATGAGCCATTTGGTATGGTTATTATTGAAGCTATGAGTTATGGACTTCCAGTGCTCATTCCATCTGAAGGAAGTATGGAAGGTATTGTGCCTAATGATGAAGCGGGACTGCATTATATGGCAGGTAATAGGGGGTCTTTTTTGGCTTGCATTCGAAGGCTATTGGATGACAATGTAATGTTTGAAAAATTATCGACCGGTGCTAAAAAAAAGTACCAGGAAAAATATACCGCAGAGGTGAATCTAGCTATGCTTGAGTCTATTTATGCATCTGTTATCTCTACTGACAGAGTTAAGCTCAGTAAATGAAAAGTAAGATTTTAAAGATGGATACAGATGTTACTTCACTGGAAGAAGTACTAGGCTTTGTTCAGTCTCATCGGGAAGATAATTCGTCGTATATCTGTGTGTCTAATGTGCATATGTGCATGGAAGTCTTTGACAGTAAGGACTTTGCAACGGTAGTAAACACTGCTGATATGGTTATACCTGATGGTCGACCTATTTATTGGGCGCAAAAGCTGCTAGGGAATAAAGGTGCAACTCAGGTTAGAGGGCAGGATATCATGAATGCGATTTGTGCCATCTCTGGAAGTAAACAGCTGAATATTGGTCTATATGGCGGCAGCTCACCGGAGCTATTGTTGGAAGTTAAGCGTAAGCTGTCAAATACTTACCCTGATGTGAAAATAACTTATGCTTATGCACCACCATTCAGATCATTAACAGAGACTGAAGATGTTCAGATGTGTACAGAAATTAATGGTTCTGCAGTAGATGTATTGTTTGTTGGAATTGGTTGTCCAAAACAAGAGCGTTGGATGTATGAGCATAAAGGTAAAATCAATTGCGTAATGTTGGGTGTTGGTGCTGCCTTTGACTTTATAGCGGGCTCTAAAAAACATGCGCCACGATGGATGCAGTTGGCTGGTTTGGAATGGCTGTTTAGGTTGGCTTCTGAGCCCGAAAGGCTTTGGCAGCGATATTTGAAACAGAACCCTAGATTTTTATTTCATTTTTTTCGGCAGAAAATCTTTGGTATTGAATTTGGCGATTAACTATTTTAGGTGTTCCAAGTATCGGATTAATTAACTAGCTGGCGCTAAATTTGTTATGAGATGCCTTTACTAGTACCTATCTGCGTGGTGTTTTGAATTTAATAGAATGAGAGATTTATGAATAGGAAGGTAGCTTTAATTACTGGTATTACTGGGCAGGATGGCTCGTATTTAGCAGAACTATTACTAGAAAAGGGTTATGAGGTTCATGGTATTAAGCGCCGATCTTCATTATTTAATACTGAGCGTATAGATCATATATATGAAGACCCGCATATAGAAAACGCGAGATTTAAGCTACATTATGGTGACTTAACAGATACTTCAAACCTAACCCGTATTCTGCGGGAAGTGCAGCCAGATGAATTGTATAATTTAGGTGCTCAATCGCATGTTGCTGTTTCTTTTGAAGCTCCAGAATATACTGCAGATGTAGATGCTATAGGCACCTTACGCTTACTGGAAGCAATTCGTTTTTTAGGACTAGAAAAGAAGACTCGCTTTTACCAAGCTTCAACCTCCGAACTCTATGGCCTAGTTCAGGAAATACCCCAAAAAGAGACTACGCCTTTTTATCCGCGCTCGCCATATGCGGTAGCCAAAATGTATGCCTATTGGATAACGGTAAACTATCGAGAGTCTTATGGTATTTATGCCTGTAACGGCATTTTGTTTAACCACGAATCCCCTCGCCGTGGCGAAACCTTTGTTACCCGAAAAATAACTCGTGCAATCGCCAACATAGCCATGGGCTTAGAGCCATGCCTATACTTAGGTAACATGGACGCCCTGCGAGATTGGGGCCACGCTAAAGATTACGTTCGCATGCAGTGGATGATGCTGCAGCAAGACCAACCAGAAGACTTTGTAATTGCCACCGGTAAGCAGATATCAGTGCGTGAATTTGTATGTATGTCTGCACAGGAAGCCGGTATTACTCTTGCGTTTTCTGGCGAAGGTGTCGATGAAATTGCCACAGTAACCGCAGTAAATAGTGAAACAGCACCAGGCGTGAGCGTAGGCGATGTAATTGTGAAAGTAGACCCACGCTACTTCCGCCCAGCTGAAGTTGAAACCTTACTCGGTGACCCTGCCAAAGCTAAAGAAAAACTCGGCTGGGTACCAGAGATCACCGTAGAGGAAATGTGTGGTGAAATGGTCGCGTCAGACCTTCAGGTAGCTAAGCAACATGCGCTTCTTAAGGAACATGGTTACAAAGTTTCCGTCGCAAAAGAATAACATGTGAATTCAGTGTTTCTGTTGGCCTGTGTCATAGCGTTTTAAAGGATACTGTCAAGATTAATTTAATTGTAAGGGAGTAGGGCAGGTTAACTCGTTTTGTAGCTGCCCTCTATATCTATGAAAAAAGTATTTGTTGCTGGTCACCTCGGTATGGTGGGTTCCGCTATTGTGCGTCAGTTAGAGTCTGACCAATCGATTCAAGTTGTAACGAAGAAGCGTTCTGAGCTGGATTTGATTAATCAGCAGGCTGTAAGTGACTTCTTTCAGCAAGAAACTATTGATGAAGTTTACCTTGCTGCGGCGAAGGTCGGAGGCATACACGCCAACAACACCTACCCAGCCGAGTTCATCTACGAAAACCTAATGATAGAATGCAACATTATTCATTCTGCATTCAAAAGTGGAATCACCAAGCTGCTGTTTTTAGGCTCTTCCTGTATTTACCCCAGAATGGCCGAACAGCCTATGGCAGAATCTGCCTTGTTAACCGGCACGCTGGAACCGACTAACGAGCCGTATGCTATCGCCAAGATCGCAGGCATTAAATTGTGCGAATCTTATAACCGGCAGTATGGCGTAGATTACCGAAGCGTAATGCCCACTAACTTGTACGGGCCGCACGATAACTTCCACCCGGAAAATTCCCATGTAATACCCGCCCTTATTCGCCGCTTCCACGAAGCCAAAATGAATGGCGACGCCAAGGTAGTAGCCTGGGGCAGTGGCAAGCCCATGCGAGAGTTCCTGCATGTAGACGATATGGCCGCAGCTTCGGTATTCGTTATGAACTTGCCTGAAAGCATCTATCAAGAGCATACACAGCCAATGTTGAGCCACATAAACGTAGGTACGGGTGAAGACTGCACCATTCATGAACTGGTGAAAACCGTAGCAGCTGTTACTGGCTTTAAAGGTGATATTGAGTTTGATAGCACTAAGCCAGATGGTGCACCGCGTAAATTGATGGATGTAGGCAGGCTACATTCTCTAGGTTGGCAGCACAGCTATAACTTAAGCGAAGGGTTGAATCACGCTTATGATTGGTTTTTGGAGAACCATAAATCGTTTTCGTAAGCCTTGAGGCTTATCGGACAATACTTGCAAATTGAAATGCCTCCAAGTTTAAAGTATTGCAAATAGATAGTAGGTCTATGAAAATATTTTTCTAGCTAAATGAATTATTGATTGAGAATAAATATTGGCTACTTGACTTTAGGTTTTTTACAAAAAATTTTAGCAGTGAGTGATGTGGTTATGTTAAAAGTAGCATTTGTGATGGATGATAGTGCTCTTGGAAAGTATTCTTCAGTGTCACCAGAAAACGGAAATGAGGGTATAGGTGGAACGCAATATTGTTTTATCGCATTAGCCTATGAGCTCACGAAGTCTAGTATGACGATCGAGCCTACTTTAATTCATTGTAATTCAGAGGCATCACTTCCTAATAATCTATCAGCTATTTGTGTGTCTGAACCTGAAATGAAGTGTAATTGTAACAGCGTTGATTTCTCTGCATTCGATTTGATTGTTGCAAGAGGGGATAATGCGATATTACAAAGTTGGATTTTAAACAAAGGCGTTCCGGTTGTGCTATGGGTACACAATCATCTTAAAAGGCATGTATTAGATGCGTTTGGTAAAAATGATCTAGTACAAAAAGTTATTTTTTGTGGTAGGGAGCAAATGGCGTTAGCTTTAGATACTAAAGCTGCCCATAAAGCTACCTATATCTACAATATGCACTATCCTCTTCGACAAGAGTATGAGATTAACTATGCGAGCCAGATAGTGGTATATATCGGGAATATTATCCCTAGCAAAGGCGTTCATAAGTTGATCAGGCTGTGGCCGATGATTAAAAAGGAAGCGCCTGATGCTCGTTTAAAAATCATTGGGTCTGGTCAGTTATATAATCAAAACGCAAAATTAGGCCGTAATGGTATAGCGGAAGCTGGATACGAAAAGCGGATTATGAAGTATCTGGATTTTGAGCCGGAAAAGTACGATGTTGAATTTTTAGGGTTGATTCGAAAGGATAAATATTTGCACCTTGCATCTAGCTCAGTTGCAGTACCAAACCCTACAGGGTTAACCGAATGCTGCCCTGGTAGCGTCATCGAGTGTGCATCCGTAGGTCTTCCAGTCGTGTCGGTCAATAAGTTTGGAATGGTAGATACAGTCAAGGATGGATCTACAGGCATCCTTACTGTGTCAGATAAGCAAATGATTCAAAGCATAGTCGCTCTTTTGCATGATCCAGGCTTGTCTGAAAAAATGGGGCGCACTGGGAAGGAGTTTGTTAAAGAGACGTTTGCTCCTAGTGTGGTTGTTTCTGCGTGGCAGTCATTAATTTCCGAAATAATTGCTGGCCATGCTCACCAAAGTGAGAATAAAGTAAATCTTCGAGGGCGCTATGCATATAGCTGGTTGATTAAGGCTAATCACTATGGAAATAAAAAATTAATAGGTTTGTTAAGAGATTTTATTTCAAGAATAGAAACTGCAATTTTAAAGCTTAGATAGTTAATGTTTCACTACATTTGGTGTTTCTTTGTTAGATTTTAAAAATATATTGAGCCTGTTCCAAAGCCGTACGGCCTCAGCTTATATCAATAATACTATCTGGCTTTTATTGGAAAAATTAGTTAGGTTGTTTGTTGCATTTATTGCTGAAGTTATAGTAGCAAGGTATTTAGGTGTATTTGACTATGGTTTGTGGTCTTATGTTATGGCCA
The DNA here is from genome assembly GCF_008041945.1 of Reinekea thalattae. Classification (NCBI taxonomy): domain Bacteria; kingdom Pseudomonadati; phylum Pseudomonadota; class Gammaproteobacteria; order Oceanospirillales; family Saccharospirillaceae; genus Reinekea; species Reinekea thalattae. Next base: position 402,589 of record NZ_VKAD01000001.1, read on the forward strand.
TAAATTTTGCACTATTAGCACTATGCACTCTAGGCTTAGACGGAATTTTAGTTCGTGAATTCGTAAAACAGCCATCCCTAACAGATAAGTTGTTAGGTTCTGCTTTTATTAGTCGGTTAATAGTTAGTGCTATAGTCATGCTGATTTTATTGTTGAGTATGGTTTTCTTCCAAAAAGACATGTTGATGTTGATGATAGTAATCATGTCGTTCAGTTTACTTTTTCATTGTTTTAGCGTTATCGATCAACTATTTCAGAGCAGGGTTCAGAGTAAGTTTGTTGTTTTTTCATCGATAATATCCGTGTCGCTAGGGGCATGTTTAAAGCTTTTTTTAGTCTTCATTAGTGCTCCTGTTTTTTGTTTTGCTTTAGCTTATGTTTCTGAGATATTTATATTATCTTTGGGTTACTTGTATTTTAATCGTAGATTTGGGATGCCAATTAATAATTGGTCATTCAGTACTCCTATAGCAAAGAGCTTACTTAGAGATAGCTGGCCCTTAATACTTTCTGGTGTCGCTATCTCTATTAATATGCGAGTTGATCAATTTATGCTTAAAGGGTTTTTAGGACTTGAGGCAGTAGGGATGTATGCATCAGCGGTAAGGATATTGGACTTGGCGGTAATGCTTCCACACCTAATTAGTCGATCTATATTTCCTTATTTTGTTAAGCTCAAAGAAGTCGATGAAAACACTTTTTACAGAAGGATGTCTATAGCTTATAAAGTCTTTGCTGTAGCTATGGGAAGCTTCGCGATAATCTTGTATTTTTTAGCTGAATATATTGTAGATTTATTTTATGGCGCGCAATATATTGATTCGGTGAACGTCTTAAGAGTAGGGTGTATTGCTATATTTTTGTCAAGTTTTGCAGCATTGAATAGTGTCTATTTAAGAGTTATGAATGAGCAACATAAAATAATGAACCGACAATGGGTTAATGTGATCTTGAATCTATTTTTGAACGTTGTTTTGATTAATCGATATGGATTCTTAGGTGCAATGTATTCAACGGTTATATCCCTCTTTATTAGTACGATTGTATATGATCTCTTTGATTCTGATCTTAAGGTTATGAATAGAGTGAAATTTAAAATTGTTGGAGGCTAATGTGATTTTTGGTCGACTTACTCGAATTTTTACAAGGCTATACCAATTTTTCTTTTACAATGAGTATTATCGACGTTCTGTTTACTTAGCGCCACGCTCTCGATTAGGTTTAAATACTTATATAGGCGATGGAACCAATATTAATGGACCTTGCTATATTTTCAGTAATAAACAAGCTAGTGTGCGTATCGGAAGGCATTGTGCTATAGCTCATAATTTTAGAGTCAGGACTCGTAACCACTTGGTTTGCTATGCGAATATGCAAGACAAATTACAAAAAATCGTTGGCGGTCCTTCTCTGTCCAGAGATCAAGGAGGTGTTGTCATTGGTCATGGATGTTGGATAGGAGACAATGTAACTATCCTTCCTGGGGTCTGTATTGGTAATGGAGTGGTTATAGGAGCGGGCAGTGTAGTTACCGGGGATATTCCTAGCTACTGTATTGCAGTCGGTACACCAGCTAAGGCCATAAAGAGAAGGTTTTCATTAGAGTTGATTGATCAATTGGAAGATATTAAGTGGTGGTATTGGCCTAAAGAAAAGTTAGAAGAGAATGTAGAGTTTTTTTCGATAGATCTAACTAGTTTCTCAGGTGATTTAAAGAGCATGGTTAAATGATTTATTTTCATGTTGGGTTTCCTAAATCAGGTAGTACGACGCTTCAAAAGAAGCTTTTTGATAAATGTGATCAAATAAATTTTTTAGGACAGTACCCAGTGAGTAATATTGGTTTAGATTCTGAATACATAAAAACCAGTACTCATGATGCTAGTGGTGAAGCAGTTCTTTCATATTTTCATGAGAGTATTTCACACGATAGTGAAATTGCTTTTAAGAAAAAATTTCAGGAGGGCGTTTTTGATTTATCCTCAGTATATAAGAATAATAAAGTTAATGTTTTAAGTAATGAACGTATGGCTTCAAATTTATTTTCTTTCCCGGATCAAGGAGTAAAAGCTCGACGGGTAAAAGAGTGCTTTGACGATTCAAAGATCATAATTGTTATACGTAATCAGTTTGATATTATTAAATCACAGTATCGTGATCATCCGTTTGATCCTAGAAGTTTTAATTGGAAGCGGCGTAGTACTGATATAGATAAATGGGTTGAAATTGATCAAAAGAATCCTAATGGCTTTCTTGCCTCTATTAACTATTTTGATTTATTGAATTATTACGTAGATCTATTTGGATGTGAAAATATCTGCGTTTTATTATTTGAAGATATGATTCATGATTTGGTTGGTTTTTCTAGCAAAATTGGCCGATTTTTAGATATTGGTAGTGAGGAAGTTCATCGGCTTTTAGCTGGTCATCATGAAAATAGTGGTGTATCGGCAGGGCTGAATAAATATCGCCACTATAAAAACTTACTTATCAATATTTTACCGGATGATATGAGAAATAATTATTTTCTTAAGAGTATAGATGTCAAGCTGATGAAGCGATTTCGTGGTGGTCAGAAGATGGCAGTCGATTTTTCTTCTGACACAATTGATTTTATTAGTGGTTTCTATTCGGAGGGAAACTTAGGATTATTTAAAAAATTTGGGTTAGAAGTGGAGAAATATCGATACCCGGGTTTTTAAAATCTAACGTGCCAACTACCCTATTAGTGACGCAACTCTAAATTAGAGTTTTCCAGTTTTAGAGATGCTAAGAGGTAAGCCCTGCGGGGCCCTCTTCCTTTTAGTTGGCCCCTCTAGTTTTTTGCGCCTGCTTAATTGATTCAAAGTAATATTTACTTAAAAACTCTCGATGAAATGAGCCGCTAAATGGTAATTTTTTCATAATGGTCTCCTGAGGTCATGATTTTAGAAACCCCAATTTTGCCTATCTCAGTTTAAGGGTAGCTGACAGGAGTACTATAATAGTGTGTTTTATTAGTAAGCGTTTTTATGCCTTAAAATATATAAAATTGTCAATGTGATAATTTTAATGTCAAACCAAAATGACCAATTGTCAATATAGAAAAGGTCGTGTTCAACTCGTTTTTCCATCTTATCTAATGTATCCGTTTCGCCCCGTAAACCATTTACTTGAGCCCATCCAGTGATTCCGGGTTTTACTTTATGCCGCTTCATGTAGCTTTGTACTAGGTTGGCGTAGTATTCGTTATGTTGAATAGCGTGAGGCCGCGGACCAACAATGCTCATTCTTCCTTGGATGACATTATAAAACTGCGGTAGCTCATCTAAGCTTGTTTTTCTTAAAAAACCACCAATAGGAGTTAGCCGGGAGTCGTTCTTCTTTGCTTGGGTAACTTCATTGTTTTCTTCTTGGTGTACTTTCATTGAGCGGAATTTATAGATTTTAATTGGCTTTCCATCAATTCCATGGCGATGTTGCTTAAATATAACTGGCCCTTTAGAGGTCAGTTTTACAGCAATGGCAATAACTAACATGATAGGTAACAAGCCGATAAAGATTAAACTTCCTAAAAATAAGTCTTCTAGCCGTTTTATTAAGCCTGATGATCCATCTAAGGGGGAGGTGCTTAAATCGATGGTATGCAATCCGACAATATTACCTACTTTATGGTTTAGGAGTCGTAAGTCGCTTAGGTTGGGTACGTAGCGAATGTTTTTTGTACAGTTTTGTAGTTTGTAGTAAAGCTCACTTACTTTCTCACTGTTTTTAATGGAGGCGGTTATCCAAACTTCGTCTGAATCACCCACAAGGTAAAGTAACTCTTGTTCTGTTAATTTACAGGCATCTTTTAAATCTAGAGTCCCACTAATGCGGAACCCAGCCCAATTATAAAGTTTGAACTGGTTTTCTATTTGTGATGCTTTGTCTTTACCGCCAAAAATAAAGACGTTACTTTTATTTCCGCCTTTTGTTCGGCGGATAGCGAGTATGTAATATGCAAATAGTCGAATAGTAATAGCAGAAAGCCAGCTGCCTACTAACCAGGTGCCTAGCCATAAGCGTGAATAGTATTCACCCTGGTGGCTGAATAGGATAAAACATATTAATAAAAGGCTTGATGTTAGCCAGCATGTTGATAGTCGCGAGAAAAGAGAGAAGCCATAATGTCCACGCCATGATTGGTAGATTTTTTGGTGTGAACATATAAGCAACATTATAACGGCGCCTAGGGCAAGGATATTTTTATACTCTCCTTGAAGTTGCCAGGTATTGAATCTCGCCCAGTAGGTAATGTATCCAATAGATGTAACGATTATTAGATCTGCTGCTCTAAAAAATAAGCCAGAGCATTGGGTAGGAGTTTTCATAAAGCTGTTCGCTGGATAGGATGTATTGACTATAACATTAAGAACTATAACCTAATGACAAGCTAGCTTAAACTACTTTGAGTTGTTGAATATCAAAAGATTTATGTATCAAGGTCAGTTAGCTATTGTTGAGGAGCTATTTTGTTGTAAGGTCTGGTTGGGTCTTTTTTTTGGGGGCAGCTTTATATCTGTAATTGGCTGATTCTCTAACTGGAATCGACTTTCTTAGAGCTTCTATTCTATAGTGAGCAAGGCTTTTAGGGTTAATTGGTTTAGTTGATACGACTCTAAGTTAAACTACCTACTCCCATTATTAGGTCAATAGCATCTAGAAATTTGGTCTGTGACACTACTAGTGTAGATAGCTTTATCTATAGTTTATAGAGAATAAATAGTGCTATGTTATTTTAATAGCAATGAAAATTATAAGTTAGGTTGTTGGGAAATGAAAAGAATTCTTGTAACGGGTGGAACGGGGTTTATTGGTAGTCATACGTGTGTAGAGCTATTGCAACAAGGTTATAAAGTGGTAGTGGTCGATAACCTATGTAATTCAAGCCCTGAAGTAGTGAATCGTATTCATGCTATTACGAACCAATCTATCGAGTTTCATAAAGTTGATCTGCTGGATTATGATTCCTTGAGCCAGGTATTCAAGCAGCATAAAATTGATGCCGTGATTCATTTTGCAGGCTTGAAAGCGGTTGGTGAGTCCACAAAAGTACCTCTTAATTATTACCATAATAATCTTACCGGCACATTGACTCTTTTAAGGGTGATGCAGGAGTATTCGGTTTTTAATATGGTATTTAGCTCCTCAGCGACAGTATATGGTGATAAAAACCCAATCCCTTTTGTTGAAACCTTTCCTTTAAGTTCTACTAGTCCTTATGGGCGAACTAAAGTGATGATTGAGCAATTTTTACAAGATGCTCATGCCTCGGATTCGCGATGGAATGTATCTTTACTTCGTTACTTTAATCCAGTTGGCGCTCACCCTAGTGGCTTTATAGGTGAAGACCCAAACGGAGTTCCAAATAACTTGATGCCATTTATTAGTCAGGTTGCTGTTGGAAGAAGAGAAAAACTTCAGATTTTTGGTGATGACTATCCGACTCCTGATGGAACCTGTATTCGTGATTATATTCATGTTGTTGACTTATCTTTGGGTCATATTAAGGCGCTAGAGAAACTAATCGCTAGTACTAAACCTACTGTTGAAGCTTATAACTTAGGCGCAGGCAATGGGTGTAGTGTATTGGATGTAGTCCGAGCGTTTGAAAAATCATCAGGTAAAAAAATAAACTATGATATTGCTCCGCGCAGAGATGGCGATATAGCCGCATTCTATGCAGATACAAAAAAATCATATCAGGAGCTTGACTGGCGTGTTGAACGCTCACTAGATGATATGTGCCGAGATACTTGGAATTGGCAATCTAAAAACCCAAATGGTTATTAATGATTGCTCCTTCAAAAAGGCTGGCTATTAATAGAGAGGCTACTTTATGCCTATTTTATAAATAGCGCCAGGGTTAGGGGGATAGCTTTTGTTATAGTTCGACTATAGGTTAGTTTAAAATGCCTATAGATGTACATGTTTGGAATATAAAGGGGTTTATGTGTTTATTCGAGAGATTGGCGGTGCGCCTAAAGTTTATAAGTGGGCTTGTAGTCTGCTTTTTGTTCACTTTTTAATGCTTTGGCAATTTAGGTATTCGCACGAACTTGCTTTGGTGGTTTTGTTATTTATAGGGCTTGGTTTTACAATGCTAAGTCTTTTACAGCGTAGGCTAGTGTTGAGCCGTACAGAGCGTTGGTTTTTTACTCTGATATGCATCCTCCCTCTTTATACTATGCTGCGGGAATTGTTTGGTGGCCGTTATTCTGCCGATCAATTCGATATATTGTCTCGTTTGATTTTTATTATCCCTGTGATGATATTTCTCATTCGCACTGGTATTAATGCAAAGCTATTGAGCTTTAGTATGTCACTTGCTGTTGTGATTGGTTCGGCAATGACTATTTGGGATGCTTTTCATAATACCGGTCGTCCAAGGCTCAATATGCACGCAATAACCTCGGCAGATTTTATTGTGTACCTCGGTTTTGCAAATCTTATCTTTGTTTATTTAGGGGTGAAAGCTCGCGGCTGGCATGGTCGTTGGCTTACGGCGGTATATGTTGTATTACTATTCGCATTTATACAAATAGTATTAAGTCAGACTCGAGGTTCTTGGTTGGCTGTGCCGGTTTTTTTTGTGGTTTCATGTTTTATGCTCTTTCGGTCTTTGCCTGTGCGCTATTTTTATTTATTGGCTGTAGTTATAGTCATTGTGTTTTCGGTGAGCTATATAGTGCCTGGGTCGCCTTTAAAAAGTAGAACTGATGCAGCGGTAAGTGAATTTCATGATCATATGACGAGTGGTGGCGGGAGAGGGTCAATAGGAGCGAGGCTTGTGATGTGGGAAGTTTCAGTTGCCGGCTTTAAAATACAGCCAGTATTTGGCCTTACTTCGGCTGGGTTAACTCAATTTGAGGAAGATAGCGGGCTGGCTAACTATAATTATAAAAAATACGGTCACCAGCATAATGACTTTTTTGATATTTTAGCAAAGAGGGGGTTGGTTGGTATTGCTTGCTATTTAGCGTTATTTTTTGGGGTGTTTTACGCTTTTAACTGCTATAGCTCAACCGGTTATCGGGAAGCAGGTATTTTGTTAGGTGTTGGCTATTTGGTATTTGGTTTAACTGAAGCAACAACTAATAACTACGCTGCATGGTCACTGTTCTCATCTCAGCTTGCCATTCTATTTGCTGGCGGGCACCGTGAGTGGCTGTTGCAAAACCAGCCTGAGTTATTGAATAAATTTTCAACCTATTGGCCTGATAAGCCAGTCACGCAAGGGTAGCTTAGGTGGCAGTTCAATTCTCCGTTATTCTTTCTGCTTATAACAATTTCGCAGCGCTTAATAGGGCGCTGCCTTTTTGGTTTAATCAAACGTGCTTAGACTTTGAGTTGATCATTGCTGATGATGGTAGTACTCAAGAGCAGATAGCTAGCTTCCATGCCGCTGTTGAGCGGTTGAATAATGCTAATGTATCAGTGAAGCATATCTGGCACGAAGATGAAGGCTTCGATAAATGCGGCATGCTCAACCAGGCCATTCTGGTGGCTAGTGCACCGCGATTGCTTTTTTTAGATGCCGATATGCTGCCGCGTTTTGACCTTGTCGCTAACCATATTTGTTTGCTTAAGCCTGGATTTTTTATAACTGGCGGTAGTCATGTCAATGTTAATGAGGCGGGACAGCAGTTTTTGGCAGAACTAGAGCAGGGTGCTGTTAATAAGGCTAATCAATTAAGTTCGTTATTTGCCAGTAAAGCGTTTGTTGAGCACGGTTTCATTGCTAAAAACAAAGCCAGTCGAGTCAGCACTTTCGGGATACAGGCGAGAGTGAAAGATTTTTTAACGTGGCGTAGCAATGCCTTTACCGGCGCGAATTCTTCTTGTTGGAAGAGTGATGCTCTAAGGGTGAATGGTTTTGATAAAGACTGGGGCTACGGTGGTTTAGATAGAGACTTTGGCATTCGTTTAACAAACGCCGGTACTTCTTCGCGACGACACCAATATTCATTAGTTGCCTTGCATCAAGAGCATGGTAGGCCTTACAGAAAGGCAGATAAGGTTCGCCAAAATAAGGTGATGTTAAAGCAGCGTATGCGTGACAAAGCGATTAAAATTGAAAACGGAATTGATAAACTTACAGAAAAAGAAATCCGAATTATTTGGGCAAATAAGTAGTTCTAGCTATAGCCTTCTATAGTTACTACTGTGCAGTCGTATTTTTTGTTTACTAGCCTAAGGCTTAGCTCATATATCGTTCAAAGTAATTTTTAATGATTAATAGGTTGAGTAACTTCTCGGCTTTATGATCAAAAAATGGTTGCACATGCCTATGTGCATGTTCAATAACTTCTTCCGCTTCTTTTGGATGGCTTAAGTAATACTCTACTTTATCTTCTAAATCCGAGAAATCGTCTGCTACCTCAATATAGTGTTCACCTGCATTTAATTTGCCTTCCATAAACCAGGTTTCATATTTCAGTTTTGGGCTGATTACCAGTGAGTTTGAAGCCATAGCCCATTTTAAATTGGTAGCTACGTCATTACCTTCAATACTAATAATGAATTTATGATCAAGCTGGTTCTGAACGCTCATAAATGGTTTTTTAGGAGGTAAGCTTGGGTAGTCTTTATTTGTTTGGTGTGCGTCAATTAGAGGGTTATTAATATAATTCGCGACTAGTTTACGTCTGTTTTCGTTATGTGCATGGCCACGCCATATAGCGCTGTCGGCTTTTTGGTACCATGTTTTTTTGTCAGCATGAAATGAAAAGTGCCGCAGGGTTGAAATTTTTAGTAATACAGATTGCCAGTTGTTTTTTGAAATTGGACGGCTTTTTACAAAGGTGGGGTTTTCAGGAACTAGGGTTATGTCACCGTATAAAACATTGAATTTATTATGTTTTGGGAAATGATGCAGCAGTGGTGCTAAATCAAAATATTGCAGTGAGTTTTTTTCTAGTTTGAAATCGGCAACAGCTTTATTAAGTTGTAGGCGATCAGGCGAGCTTTTTCTATCTTTTAAATAGTAATCGAGGCGATTCTTTTGCTCAACGTTCAGTTGATTTTCAAAGTTGGCTATTTGACGTTCTGTTATGCTATATGGTGTTGCTTTTGCGAGCTGAGTCAGCATGGCCTTGCGGAGAAAAAAACTAGGGCGTTCTAAATTTAGCATATCAATATCTCAGGATCTTTTTACTCAGTGCAATCAGTAACTTCTTCTCAATAGCGCAACACTGCCAGTCAAGTAAAGCAGATTACTCAGTAGTGTTGCGGCAATCGCGTTCATCTGTAGGATCATCAATGCAGCGCCAATGGTATCCATCATCAGGCCTGCGGTAATACCAATAACAATGGTTTTAAAGGCGGCATCGCCAACCGTTTTTTGTCGAAACGACCCAAATGAAAATGCCAATGCTAATAGCAATGCAGCGCAGTAACGGATGGGATACCAAACTCTATTCCAAAAATCTCGTTGTGTTTCTGAGGTTAGAGTGCCAGCTTCAGCGTCGAATCGGCTGCGTTTAAACAGTTCCGTGAGTGTTAATCGGTCGCTGTATTGTTTCAAGCTGTTAACAACATCAGGAGTGAATAACTCAGTTTGCCAAGTGCTTTGTGGATTAGTTTCCCGGCTGACTGAGCGGGTATCAAAGTTGAGTTCGGTACTGTTTTCTAATATCCAATGGTCTTCATTAAAGGAGGCCATTTTACTGTATTGGGCTGATAATAGATTTTGCTCGCCGTCGGTAGTAAAGCGGCTAATGCCAATGAGCTGGTTGTCGGTGGTAATCAAGTTAATGTTGATGTACTCATTGCCGGTTTTAAACCATTGGCCGCTTAGAGTTGGCGTGCTACGGCCGGTTAGGAGTGCTCGCTCTAATTTTGCACTCTGTGCCAGTGAAGGCCCAAGCCATTGGCCCGAATAGTATAAAAAGGGCAGCATGATTAAGGCAGGCAGCAATAACCGCAGTACTAAGTTGGCGGTTGAGCTGGATATTAATTGAATGCTGGTAAGCTCTTGGTTTTTGTTTAAAGAAGCTACTGTGATCAGTGTGCCAAGCATGACGCAAATATCGATGTATTCATGCAGAAACGACGGCAGCATCATGAGGTTGTATTTAACAGATTTTAATAGCGTGTAGCTTTCGTCAACGCGGCGTGCTGCATCGTCAGCAATGCCGGTGATCAGCAGCAGGCCAGCTATCGAACAGATGACAATGCCGATCATAAAGCTGGTTTGGCGCAGTAGATACCAGTCTAAAATTTTCATCACTGAGCCTTCCTTGCAACAAGGTAATAAGCAACTAACGCCAGTAAGGCAAAGTACCACCAAGGTGATAAAAATAATGCCGCATCCGATTTGGCGAAGGCGCTTTGCACCGTGCGATAACTAAAGTTCGACAGAATATAAAAAAAGATACCGATAGCCATGGCACCAGCTTTGCCGCTGCGCGGTTTAAAACGAGTAAGGGCGACAGCCCACATGCAAAAAACTGGAATAAATAGGCTGGAAATAGAACGATGCAAAACTTCAATTTGATTGCTTCGATCCGCCGTTGCTATCAACTCCTTGCTTGAACTGGAGTAACGTCGTTTTTGTGCCGATTGAGCTTTCGCCTGGTCGATCAAAATATTTAATGCCGAAAACTCACCCTGTTGGCTTTCGCTGTTTTCAGTAAAAGAGAATCGAGTTTGGGTGCCTTGTTGGAATAACAGGTATTGGCCGTTTTCTGAAATGCCGGTTTTGGCGCTATCGGCTAAGATGATGCTCAGTTCACCCTGTCGGTTTGAAGCAGAGAAAACCTGTTTAAGTTGCTCGCTTTGGTTGTCGGCGCCATTAGCGTAGAGTGTGCCGGCTGCACTGGAGATTTGGTTGAAGGTTTTTGCTTGAATAATGTCAGTAATTGGCCGGCTTTTTTGCTGCTCAATGTATTGAGCTAATTCATAGTTAGCTAGCGGAGTTATGTAGTTTTGCAATGCTAGCACAACGGCAATAATAGGTAGGGAAGTCGCCAGTAATAATCGTTTCAAGATATCTTTATCGCTAATGCCTACAGCATGGTAGACCACTCGCTCTAAGTCTTGGCTAAAACGGTTGAGCGTAGTTAAGCAAGCTAAAAAATAAGCTGCAGGAATTATCTCAGGCAGCAAAATAAAAATCTGAAAGCCGATCACATACAAAATAGCATTGCTGCTGTACTGCCGCGTTAATATCTTGGTGAGTGTGTCGCTGAGTTCGGTAGCGATAAGTAAACACAATAAAACCGCCGTAATAGAAAGGCTGGTGATCAGTATTTCTTTGTAAAGGTAGCGGTTTATTTTCATTAGCAATATAAGGTTATTAGTAGTCTTTTATTAGTTCGTTTTTTGAGCTTGATAAGAACAGGTCGTCGTTATTTAAAGCTAACACCATAAATATATTGCATGCCATCGTTTTCTTGGAAGCCAGCAAACCATTGTAGGCTGTTTACATAGCGCAGGTTCATTTTGTGCTCGGCACTTAACGTTAGGTTAGTACGGTTTAAATCTGACTCAACTGCTTTAGTGAAATCCCACCACTTGCTACTAACTTCAAATTTGCGAATAAGGCTTAGCTCTAAAGGTAGGCTGTTTAGCTTGATGGAAAGGCCTGCATTAAGTAAGTCGTTTTGGCCTTCACCGTTATAGACATCTGGGATTTCAGGGCCAAACTGGCCTGTAATATAGGCGAAGGGTGTTTCGATGCCGTGCGTGTAGAATGCATAAAAGCGCACAACATCAGGTTCTAAAGGGCGGTTAGCTGCGGGTTCTGTTACACCGACGGTAAAGGTATTGTGATCTTTGATTTGTACCGTCGTTAGGAAAGCAGGATCGCCAAGCGTGTAGCGATTGTCTTCGTTATCAGCGGTGTTTAAATAGACCCAAGGAACCGAGGCGCGAAATAAGATCTCATCTGAGACGTTTTTTTGCAGCAAAATACGCGGCAAGTCGATTCGGTAGCCGTCGTCATTGCGAATTTCACCACTACCTTCATTGATACCTAATTTGAAGATGACTTCGCCACCTGAGGCCTCATTTTTAACCTGTGATGGCTGTAAAAAGGTATCAGTTAATAGATTGTCGGCCTGAAGGGCGCTACTGATAAGGCTGAATAGGGCGATGGTGCTGGCTTGGCGGAAAAGGTTTGTAGGTATCATAGTGGCTCTGTCTAACGGTAAACGAGATTAAATTAAGCGTATAAACATATTCTTGGTATGCGTAAAAGTTGACCAAGGCTTTATCTGGATCAAAATAATACCCTAATCCATGCTGTTATGCTGAGATTACTTTCAGTCTCTATAAAAAAATATTACCCTACATGGCTTAGTTAAACTATTGATGGAACCCTGTTTATTATTTGCCGCTGTGAGGTTCTGTTAAGCCAGTTTTTATTACGATTAGACTTCGTGTTTGCTGTGGTTACTTGTTTGAGCGCTGCGGTCATCTGTTTAGATTAGAGTAGCTGTTAAACTGCGCTTATTTAAAATTTAAAACTTTCAAATTCAGTTATTTCATATTAAGGAACCCTAATGACGTTGACCTGCTTCAAAGCCTACGATATTCGAGGAGAGTTGGGAGTCGAACTCAATGTGGATATTGCCTATAAGATAGGCCGAGCTTTCGCTTCATTCTTAAAGCCTAAAAAAGTGGTTGTCGGTTGGGATGTGCGAGAAACCTCGCCAGAATTAAAAGATGCCTTTGCTCAAGGTGTTTTAGACTACGGTGCAGACGTGATCGATCTAGGTCTCTGCGGTACCGAAGAGGTGTACTTTGGCACCAAGTTTTTACAGGCCGACGGTGGTTGTATGGTAACGGCAAGCCATAACCCGATTAATTACAACGGCATGAAAATGGTACGTGATGAAGCCAAGCCGATTTCTGCTGATACCGGCCTTAGCGACATTCGTAAAATGGCAGAAGAGGAAAGCTACGATGCCAAAGCTGCTACGCCAGGTACGCTGACCCAGTTGGATAATCGAGCTCACTATGTTGAGCATTTGATGAGCTACATCGATATCGCCAATTTAAAGCCGATGAAAATCGTCGTAAATGCCGGTAATGGTGCCGCAGGTCCAAGTTTGGACGCCATTGAAGCCGAGCTTAAAAAGCGTGGTGCACCGATCAAGTTGATTAAAATTAACCACGAACCTGACTCCAGCTTCCCTAATGGTATTCCAAACCCATTATTGCACGACCAGCAGCCAGTGACGGGCAAAGCCGTGAAAGACCATGGTGCCGATCTAGGTATTGCTTGGGATGGTGACTTTGATCGCTGTTTCTTATGGGATGAGGACGCTAATTTCATTGAGGGTTATTACATCGTTGGCCTGCTGGCGGAAGCCTTTTTGGCGAAGCAGCCGGGCGCTAAAATTGTTTATGATCCAAGATTAACCTGGAATACCCTTGAAATTGTTGAAGCCGCTGGCGGCGAAGCTATCCAATCGGTTTCTGGTCATGCCTTTATTAAAGAGAAGATGCGCTCAGAAGATGCCGTCTACGGTGGTGAGATGTCGGCGCACCATTACTTTAAAGACTTCGCTTATGCAGATTCAGGCATGATTCCTTGGTTATTGGTTGTTGATTTACTGAGCCGTAAGAACACCACCCTTAAAGCCTTAGTGGAAGATCGCATGGCGAAATTCCCAAGCCCAGGTGAAATTAACAGCAAGGTAGCCGATGCCGATGAAGCCATGGCGCGCGTGTTTGAGCAATATAAAGCAGACGCTATTGCCGTTGAGCGAGTGGATGGTCTTTCATTATTCTTTGAAAACTGGCGCTTTAATTTGCGTAAGTCCAATACCGAGCCGGTTATCCGTTTAAACGTTGAAACACGTGGTGACCGAGCATTGATGGATGAAAAGACTCAAGATTTGTTGGCTTTGATTCGTCAATAGTCACTATGAGTCATTAGCGGTACTACGCTGGTTTAGCGCTAGCTAACAGATAGTTTACCGCCAGCTAACAAGTCGCTTAGCGCCAGAAAAAACAAAGCCAGCTTATGCTGGCTTTTTTGTGCTTGGAGTTTATTAGGTAAGAAGGGGATCAGTACCTTTCAGCTTTTCGCTCTTTATTTCGGTCGAGTTATTCTGTTCGAGCGTACAAAAATATAGAGGCTTTAATGATGTCTTCACTGTTGGTTGCACTGAGACCTTCGGTGTCCATAATCCAGCGACGCTGCTCGTCTAGGTCAAAGCTGTCGATGTTATCGAAGCAGTCGTATTCGGAAATAACATCGTATTCACATTCTTTCTGATATGCCTCAAACATCAAATCTAAGCAATATTGAGTCGATATCGGGTCTTGGCAGTAAAGCTCACCATCTTCTAGATCTAGATCCCACTCTTTGAGAATGTCTAAAACAGACTCACCCTTATCGAGTAAATCCTGAACCGATGGGGTGTCGCTGTTGAACTGTGCGGTTTCAAAATCAATCAGCCATTCTTCTTCTGGTCGAATCAGTACCGTTTTGTATTGGCCATCTTTTAACGACCAAGAAACCGCATAAGGGTAGCCGGATTCGATATCAGTCATTTCAAAAGCAATAAAGGTAGGGATATTCATAGCATCTCATCAGTGTTTCGGTTGCCGCTAATGATCTCATGGTGCAGGCAGAATAATCCAGTCTGCGATTTTTTAGTTTATACCGTTATCTAATTTGCGGGTCATGTTAAAAATGGCGGCTTTAGTTTAGAGTTCGCAGCCGTTTTGTAGTTTTAAATAAGGTTAATCAGAAGGGAGAGAGCGTGATGAGCGACGAAAACGAGCGAATTGCTAGAGATTTCAGCGCGCGCAGTGCAGAAGAGCAGCAGGCATTTTTAGAAAATACTTGGTGCAATCAGTGCCAGCAGGTCGATTTGGGGATGGTTGAGCCTATTGAGTACGAGTTTTTAGGTCGTATTTTTATCGAAGGTAAATGCTCTGTTTGTGGTGAGCCTTCAATTACCGAAGTGGTTGATGACGAAGACGACGATTGATGGTTGATGAGTAATGAGTGATGTTTCGGTTATTTATGAAGATGAGTACCTGATCGCGGTCGACAAGCCTGCCGGTTTGCTTGTTCATCCGTCATGGCTTGATCGCCATGAAAGCGATACGTTAAGTCATCGATTAAAAAGCTATTTTCAGCAGCAGGGCGCTAGCCATAAGGTGCATACAGTACACCGATTAGATCGACCGACCAGTGGCATTATGTTGGTGGCGAAATCTGAAGCGGTGGCGCGTGATCTAGCCGAACAGTTTCGTAATGGATCGATTAAAAAGCGCTATTGGGCGATTTGCCGTGGCTTTTGTGAGCCTGAATTTAGCGTCGATTATGCCTTGGTTGAGCAGCTCGATAAAATCGCCGATAAATACGCTCAGCAAGATAAGCCTGCACAGCCTGCCGTTACTTACTTTAAGCGTCTCGCCATTGCCGAGCTGGCGCATCCAGTCAGTCGATACTCAAAAAGTCGATTCTCTTGGTTGGAGTGCCAGCCTGAAACAGGGCGTAAGCACCAAATTCGTCGTCACCTAAAGCATGTTCGCCACCCCATTTTGGTGGATAGCCGGTACGGTTGCAGGCATCACAATAAGCTAGCTCAACAGCAGTTGGGTATTGCCTCGCTAGCCTTGAGGGCGGTTTCTATCGATTTTTTCCATCCTGTACTAAATAAAAATATGATGCTCGAAGTCCCTGCAAACCCCTTATGGCTCAGTGCTTTACGTGAATTTGGCTGGTTTTAGACGATAAATTTAGTTTGTATACTATTTGAGGTTTAGAATTGGCTTTGTTATGGTTGTGTCAACTTTTGCAATACAAGAGGACTCGTCAAACGGTTACCAGCCCCTAACCAGGCTCGGTTTTAGACTATTTGAACGAATAGTATATGAATATCTTAGAGAACAGTTTAGCCACGCTATTACTCCCGTTCCTTTCTGCTACTCGTGCCACAATTAGTCGGCCTGCAAAAGTTCTTCTTCCTTACCGTTTTTGTTTTTTATACCTCTTATCCCTAACTCGTAATACACAATTTCCCCTCTCTATAAAACGTAACAACCGTCTTGGCAGCTATTAGCTAGGTTTTGCTATGGGTTGTCTGTACAAAAAATAATCAAGGAATGCAATGAAATGAAAATTAAATTAAGTATGGTTTTGCCAGTTGTGACTGCGCTGCTGTTAGCGGCCTGCTCACAAGAAGGTGCTGAAGATTCGGTTGCTGAATCAGAAAGTCATCAGTGTGAGAACGTTACAATTGCAGAAATGACTTGGAGTTCTGCTTCATTGTGGGCGAATATCGATAAGGTGATTCTGGAAAACGGCTTTGGCTGTGAAGTGGAATTAGTACCTGGTGACACCCTGGCGGCAACAACATCGATGATCGAAAAGGGCGTACCAGCAATTGCCCCTGAGTTGTGGACTAATGGTGTTGTTGATGTACTGGAAAAAGGTGTTGAGGACGGCAAGGTCGAATATGTTGGTCGTTCACTTTCTGATGGTGGTCAAGAAAACTTATGGGTACCTAAGTACATGGTTGATCAATACCCAGAGTTAGCAACACTTGAAGGTGTTAAAAAACACGCAGCGCTGTTTAAAAACCCTGAAAACCCTGGTACGAGCATGATGATGGGTTGTCCAGCTGGTTGGAACTGCCAGATTGCAAATGAGAATTTGTTCCGAGCTATGGAACTAGCAGACTATGGTTTTGAATTAGTAGATCCAGGTTCTGGTGCTGGCCTTGCTGGCTCTATTGCTAAAGCGTATGAGCGTAAAGAACCATGGTTTGGTTATTACTGGGCACCTACTGCGCTATTAGGTAAATATGAAATGGTAAGTGTTGATGTGGGTGCAGAAGCTGACCTTGAACACTATTCTACCTGTATTGGCAAATTAGACTGTGAATCACCTCGAGTGATTTCATTCCCTGTTGCTAATGTATGGACAGTTGTAAGTACTGAATTTTCTTCAGGATCTCCAGAAGTTATGGATTATTTAGCTGTTCGTTCTTTAGATAACGCATTGATGAATAAGCTGCTAGCATGGATGGAAGATAACCAAGCAAACGGCGAAATTGGTGCTTATGAATTTTTAGAAAGCTATCCAGAAGTTTGGACTCCTTGGGTCTCTGAAGAAGTCGCGACAGCAATTAAAGCTTCGCTATAGAAGTTTGTGATTTATTTCATGAATTTTATTTGAAGTCATTTGTCTTTAAATAAAAACTAAGTGGCGCTCTTTATTAGGGCGCCTTATTTTTAGCTTGAAAAGAAACTTAACATGTCTTGGTTAACAGAAATCCCTCAGCTAGACCGTAGTGGTATGACTAGCTTAAAAAAAATAATTGATGAAGCCTTTAAAGGTTTTTCTCGTCAATATGGTGAAGGTATTGAAAACTTCTTTAAGCCTTTGCTGGATTTTTTAATCTTTTTTGAAAAACTATTACTCGCCACACCTTGGTGGCTAATGATCGCTATTTTAGTATTGATTACTCAGCTGGCAGCACGTTCAGTCAAGTTGTCTGTTGGTGTTGGCGTTGCGCTACTCTGTATTGGTTTTTTAGGTATGTGGGAAGACACAATGCGGACCTTAAGCCTAATTACAGTGTGTACGCTGTTATCAATTTTAATAGGTATTCCTGTTGGGATTTTGATGTCTCGGTCTGATCGTACGCAGAAAGTTATTACGCCTGTGCTCGACATTATGCAGACAATGCCTGCTTTTGTTTATTTAATACCGGTAGTCATCTTGCTTGGTATTGGCAGAGTTTCAGGCCTAATCGCTGTCGTTATTTATGCGATCCCTCCTGTTATCCGTTTAACGAACTTAGGTATCCGTTTAGTGGATAAAGAAGTCATTGAAGCCGCAGATTCTTACGGTGTTACTTCTATGCAAAGGCTTTGGTCGGTGCAGCTGCCGTTAGCCATGCCTAATATTATGGCGGGCATTAACCAAACCATTATGATGGCATTATCGATGGTTGTGATCGCATCTATGATTGGTGTTCGGGGTTTGGGTTTACCAGTATTGCAAGCCATTAATAACCAATACATTGCTCAAGGCTTGCTGAATGGTTCTGCCATTGTTGTATTAGCTATTATTTTTGATCGTGTATCACAGGCTTACGCTAAGCGCTCGCAACATAATATTGGAGGTCAAAATGACTGAATCATTGGTTCGAGTTGAAGGCCTCTATAAACTTTTTGGTTCAACACCTAATAAGTTTATTGAAAAAGCCAAAGCAGGTGAGACAAAAACTGACATCTTGAAAGAAACTGGACACACCTTAGGTTTACGTGACATTAGTCTAGATATTAAACGCGGTGAAATCTTCGTTATTATGGGGCTATCAGGTTCGGGTAAGTCGACTCTTATTCGTCACTTTAATCGACTGATTGACCCTACCGAAGGTAAAGTCATCGTTGAAGGTCAGGATATTATGACGTTGAACGAAGCTGAACTGCGAGAGTTCCGCCGAGTTAAAATGTCGATGGTATTTCAACGTTTTGGTCTTATGCCTCATTACACGGTATTAGAAAATATAGCCTTTGGTTTGCAGGTTCGTGGTGTTGCTAAAAAAGATCGCTCAGAAAAAGCCATGCAATGGCTGGAAGATGTCGGTCTAAAAGGTTATGAAGATCAGTATCCTTCACAGCTTTCTGGCGGCCAGCAACAGCGTGTTGGTTTAGCGCGAGCTTTGTGTACTGATGCAGAAATTCTATTAATGGATGAAGCTTTTTCGGCACTTGATCCGCTCATTCGTTCGGAGATGCAAGACCAGTTGGTTGAGCTGCAAGAGAAGCTGCATAAAACCATTATCTTTATCACCCACGATTTAGACGAAGCCTTACGTATTGGTGATCGTATTGCCATTTTACGTGACGGTGAATTGATTCAAGTAGGTGAGCCCGCAGATATTCTGCTGAACCCAGTAGATGATTACGTCGAAAGTTTTGTTCGCGATGTTAACCGTGCTCGGGCATTGACAGTCGATACCGTGATGCAGCCTGTTAAGGATCGTATTTCTGCGCATACTATTGGTGAAGCGATTAAACAGATGCGAACTTCTAAGCTCGATTACGCTTACAATGTGAATGAAGATGGCTACCAAGGTGCGATTGTTCGTGAGCAGCTTGAAGAGCTGGATAAATCTGAATATTCCAATGAACTGTGTGAAGACAACTACGAACCAGAAGTGGTTGTATCACCGGATGATGTGCTCGAAGCGGTGATTTCTGAAACTCTCGACAGCGAATACCCAGTACCTGTCGTCGACGAAGAAGGCCAGCTGCAGGGTGAACTCAGTCGAGGAAACCTAGCCGAGGCGCTCAGCGCTCAATCTCTGCAGGACCCAGAAACCGAGACGGATTCTAAGTCTTAATCTTAATGCTACTGGTCAATATTCAAGTTTATCCTTTAGGGTAAACTTGAATGCTATTTAACCGTTATGTCGTGGCGCTTCATTTTATCTATTTCTAAACCTGTTCCCTCAATTGTTAGGCCATGGTTTTGCTACTGCGTTAGTGAATTCAAAGCGGTTAGTGTGTTTTACTAATTAACATTTCAAACCAGCTTTATACAGCTGACAACGGAGGTTATACGCATGTTAAACGTCACCTGTGCATCCTGTTCTACCATCAACCGAGTACCTGAAGACCGATCGGTCGATCAGGCGATCTGCGGTCATTGCAAAAAGCCGGTCATTCAGTTCGGTGCTATCACTGTTGGTGAAGGCAATTTTGATAACCATGTATTGAAAACAGATTTGCCCGTTGTGGTCGATTTTTGGGCCAGCTGGTGCGCGCCCTGCGTTCAGTTTTCTCCAGTGTTTGAGCAGGCGGCTCGTGGCTGGGAACCTAGAGTTCGCTTTGTCAAAGTAGATGCCGATGCGACGCCTGTTATTTCTAATCGCTTTGGTATTCGCAGCATTCCGAGTATTTTATTGTTCTATAAAGGCGAGGTTGTCGAGCAACGCCAGGGTAATATGCCAGCAGGTTTATTCGACCAATGGCTAGAGAAGCAAGTGACTTCGCTGGGCCTTTAGTTAGGCCGCTGGTTTTTATTTTGTTATCGAGTTTTAGCTGTCGTATGTTGTTTAGTTATCCGGTTTGAACTAGCGAGTTTGAGTTATTTAATTTGAACTAAAGGCGTGACTTGCGTGCCACAGGTTACGCTTATGGCGGCAGCAATCAATGTTATACTGCTTTCATCTTATCTCACTTTGTCTTATTGAGTGCTGGTGTTTGTGCTGGAGTAATTAATGCATAGCCTGAGTTTGTTCATATTTATTGCGCTGCTGTATGTAATGGTTTTTTTTGCCATTGCTTGGTGGGGCGATAAAAAACCGCTGCACTCTCGACTGCACCCTTGGGTTTATGGATTATCGCTCACCATCTTTTGCACCAGCTGGAGCTTTTATGGCGCAACGGCTCAATTTGCGGGGCAGGGGTGGTACTTTTCTCCGGTGCATCTAGGCGCCATTGTGTTATTGGTTTTTGGCTTTTCGTTTTGGCAGAAGCTAGTTCGAGTCGCTAAACAAGAAAACGCCACCAGTCTTTCTGATTTCATTACATCGCGCTATGGCAATAGCAGAACCGTCGCATTATTGGTTGCACTGATATCGCTATTTGCCGTTATTCCCTATATCGCTTTACAGCTGCAGGCGATGTCCGTCAGCTTTAGCTTGGTTTCAAATACACCGGTTGTCACCAATTATTGGTTTCAGGATATCGCCCTTTATATTGCTTTGGTTATGGCTGCTGTTGCAATGCTGTTAGGCACTCGTCATCTCGACGCAACGAAACATAACTCCGGCATGCTGTTGGCTGTCGCAGCAGAAGCGATCGTTAAACTGGTAGTTTTTTTGGTTCTAGGTTACTGGGCAGTACAAAGTATCGGTGGTGGTTTTGTGCCCTTGTTGCGCGACTCTTTGGCTGCTTCGGCTACAGAAACTCTGTTTAATGGCTTTAACGACAGCTATATTTATACCACGCAAATGCTGCTGGGTTTGTTGGCTATTTTTGTCTTGCCGCGGCAGTTTCAGCTTGCTGTTGTCGACTGTCGAAATGACCAAGATTTGCAAAAATCGCGTTGGATTTTGCCCAGCTATTTAATTTTATTTAACCTCTTCATTGCCCCGTTAGCCGCTGTTGGTTTGCTGCACGTCAATGCAGATGCCAGCCAGTTAGAACACCTAGTATTAACTTTACCACTGCTGCATGGCCGAGATGATCTTGTTTTGCTTGCGTTTATTGGTGGTCTTTCTGCGGCAACCTCAATGCTGATTGTCAGCACTATTTCATTAAGTACCATGTTATCTAATGACCTTGTGTTGCCCATGTTGATTCGTTTTTCAATCTTTCGTGCTGAATCAAAACGGATGGCTAGCATTATTTTAACGGTTCGGCGTTTGGGTATTGTGGCTATTCTATTGGCCGCTTTTTCTTATTATCGCTTAGTTGGCTCGGCACACAGCTTATTACTGACAGGGTTAGTCGCGTTAGTGGCGGTAGCTCAGTTTGTACCATCCGTTGTGATTGGTTTGTTTTGGACGGGCGTGAATCGTAAAGGTGTTATTTGGGGGTTAAGCCTAGGGTTTCTGACCTGGTTTTATACTCTGATGTTGCCTATGGCAGCGCAAACATGGCTTGGTACCGAAGCGTTGCAGCAGTGGCTACAGCAGCAGAGCATTTTTAATCCTTATGCGTTATTTGGTGTCGATGGTTTAACACCAGTGGTGCATGCAACCGCTTGGAGCTTAGCGCTCAATGTTTTGGGGTTGCTGCTGGGTTCGGCATACAGTCAGGTTTCGTTAAAAGATCGAATACAGGCCAGTCGTATTGTTCAGCAGTCAGCTAAAGAGCCAGCAGAGAATCAATACAGTGGTATTACGGTGGCAGATCTCTATAGCCTGATGAGTCAGTTTATTGCCATTGAAAAGCTGTCATCGTTATTTCATGGCTACACCCACCCAGTGACGCATCGCATCAGTAAGGATGGCATAGCTGACGATCGTTTGATCCGTAACAGTGAACGCATGTTGTCGTCGGTCATGGGGTTGCCAGCAGCGCGTCTGTTGTTTGAAGAGGTTGAAAAGATTCGCCTACAAGGCTGGGGTGATGTTGATAACATCGTCACCGAGGCGTCTCAGGTGTTTAAGTTTAATCGGGACATATTAAATTCTGCACTGCAATCGATTAATCAGGGCATTAGCATTGTCGATCAGCAGTTTAATTTAGTTGCGTGGAATAAAACCTATCAGCAAATGTTCGATTACCCAGAGCACCTTCTCGTTGTTGGTACGCCGATCATTGATTTGGTGCGCTATAACGCAGAGCAGGGTGAATATGGTGAAGGCTCGGTGGCGCAATTGGTTGAGCAGCGCATGGCGTTTTTGTATCGAGCCGAAAATTATAAAACCGAACGAAAAGTTAAAGACGGCCGCTATATTAATATACTAGGCCGCCCGATGGACGAGGGCGGTTATATCACCGTCTATACCGATGTCACCGAGTACCGTTTAATTACTGAGCAGTTAAAGCACAGTAATGAAGACCTTGAAATGCAGGTCGATAAACGTACCGAAGCCTTGCGACAATCTAATTCAGAACTTGAAAAAGCCAACGTAGAATTAGAAAAGGCAAACATCAATAAAACCAAATTCCTTGCTGCAGCCGGACACGATTTAGTACAGCCATTAAATTCAGCTGCCTTGTTTACCGCCAGCCTTCAATCGCGGCTGAATGATTCGCAAGAGAGTGACGAACTCAAATTACTGTGTGAAAAAATAGAGAGCTCGCTGCAATCGGCAGATAGCCTATTAAGCGAGTTGCTCGATATCTCTAAGCTAGACTCGGACATTATTAAGCCGTCGATATCAACCTTTAGCCTGAGTTCGATGCTGCAATCGTTGCAGGCTGAGTTTGCCATTATCGCAGAGCAGCGCAATGTCGATTTTACCTTGGTGGTCAGTTCGGCCGTGGTTGTTTCTGATGCTCGATTGCTGCGTCGTATTTTGCAAAACCTGATCAGTAACGCCATTAAGTACAGCCATTCCGGACGGGTTCTGGTTGGCGTGCGCCGACACCAGCAACAGCTTCGAATTGAGGTTATCGATACTGGCCCCGGGCTCAGTGAGCAACAGTGCAAGGTTATTTTTGATGAGTTTTATCGAGTGCCGGAATACGCACAAAAAGAACAAGGCCTTGGTCTTGGCTTGTCGATTGTGAAACGGATGTCCGAATTGCTCGATCACCCGCTGTCTGTTGAATCTACGCTCGGCAAAGGTAGCTGTTTTAGTGTTAGCGTGCCTAAAGGCGATAGCTTGCCAGTAGCCAGCCAATCCAAACTTGAGGCAGTTGAGCGAGGTGCCGATTGGCGCATCCTCTGCGTTGATAACGAACAGCAAATTATTGATGGCATGCAGAGCCTAATGCAGGCTTGGGGCTATCAAGTTGATGTCGCACTCGACGAACAAGCAGCGGATCAGCATATCCAAAAGAGTCAGCCAGAGTTGGTGATTATCGACTTCCACCTTAATAATGAGGTGACCGGGCTAGAGGTGATTGACCGTTGGCAGCAAAGCTGGATGCAGCAAACACCAGTTATTGTTATTACCGCAGACTATACCGATGAGGTGCGCCACGCGACAAAAGACAAAGGCTATTACTTACTAAAAAAACCGATTCGGCCATTACAGCTTAAAGCCTTGTTAGAAAAGATCCTTGCTTGATCAGAGCCGCAAAAAGCTAGCAAAATCAACTATTTGCACTAAATATAGCGGCCTAGCACTGGACTAATTTTTCCGCCCTGACTACAATGGCAGCCGTTCAATTCTGAACAGCACTACGCGCCCGTAGCTCAGCTGGATAGAGTAGGTGGCTTCGAACCACTTGGTCGGGAGTTCGAATCTCTCCGGGCGCGCCATTTCAATAGTATTTCATTGCCAAATTATGTATTGCCTACCGGTATCAATTCCCGCTGTATCGGAGAGATTGTTTTGCACCGCAAAACGAGTGCGAAGCACGAACGAACGTAGGAGTTCGACCCGAAGGGCCGCGAAGCGCATATCTTTCGGCGCGCCATTTCAATAGTATTTCATTGCCAAATTATGTATTGCCTACCGGTATCAATTCCCGCTGTATCGGAGAGATTGTTTTGCGCCGCAAAACGAGTGCGCAGCACGAACGAACGGTCGAGTTCGACCCGAAGGGCCGCGAAGCGCATCTCTTGCGGCGCGCCATTTCAATAGTATTTCATTGCCAAATTATGTATTGCCTATCGGTATAGATTCCCGCTGTATCGGAGAGATTGTTTTGCACCGCAAAACGAGTGCGCAGCACGAACGAACGGTCGAGTTCGACCCGAAGGGCCGCGAAGCGCATATCTTCCAGTTCTTACCGGCTGTCTAATCATCATCGTTGCCGCTTGGCTCGGCTGCTTGGCAACCGCTAGTGTCATATTTGTGTCATGAGAATGGTTGTTTTTTACACGATCCCATAGTAATGTTGACCAAAAGGTAAGTTTTGTCGGGTTTATTAGGCTGTACGATTTAACCGCCTATGCCGGAGTTGCTAGGCTCCGGGTAGTTATCTCGTTGCCACCTACTGCGTAGGTGCTTTTGGCGTCTCTGAGTAGTATTTCTGTCTGAACATTTCTTCTCAAAGTTACACCTAAATTTATCATGGCCTTGTTGCTCAAGGCTGTCTGTTTGTTGCTGTGTTGTGTCACTGATCTGGCGATCCGTACTTTCAAGAAACCTTGATTGGCGGTCATTAGTTGAAGGACTACACTGATGTTTTTTGTGTTCGTAGCATGATTGCTGCTTAGTTTTAGAGGTTACTATGGCTTTTCTTTCTAAATTTTCGATTAAGACGCAAATTACAGTGTCGTTGTTTTTATCGATTTTTGCTTCCACGGCGGTACTGGTTGAAATTTCCACCGGTAAAACTCAGGAGTTGCTGGCCGAGCGATTAGAGTCGTCAGACTTTCCTAACCTTGTTCAGCGAGCACGTAACCTTATTGATGGTGAAATCGGAGAAATGCATGTTATTACGCATGCGTTAGCCACCAATCCGTTTATTGTTTCTTGGTCAGAGAATGGTGCTAACGCAGAGCAAGAGACAGAGTTAGTGGCCTATCTAAAGCAGGTTGCAACAACTAACCAGCTCAGTAACGCTTCTTTTGTTGATCGCCAAACCAATAACTATTGGAATCAAGACGGCTTTTTACGTCAGCTACAAAACGATAACTTCGACGGCTGGTTCTTCGCCTATAAAGCCAGCGGCCAGGCCAGAAGTGCCAGTACCTACACTTACGAAGATGGCTCTATTGACGTATTTGTTAACTATCAGCAGTTAGATGGTCGAGGTGCATCGGGTGTGTCTAAATCCTTTGGTGATGTCGTTGATGTCTTGAATACCATTGAGATTGAAGAAAGTGGTTTTTTATTTTTGGTCGATAAAGATGGCTTGGTCAAAGTTCATAAAGACATGAGCTTGGTTGGAGAGCGTCACCTAGACCAGCTGTTCGATAATATGGATACCAGCCAGCTATTAAAAAATAGAGACTTTGCCTTTGCATCCAACAAATCAATGATCATTGCTACCAGTTATATTGAATCGTTGGATTGGTATGTTGTGGCGCAAGTTCCGCGTTCAGAGCTGTATTCTGCTATCAATGAAGCACGTAATTACATGTTTATAGCATTGGCTTTATGTTTGTTGGTTTTTGTTGGTATTGCTGCTTTCTTAGTGCGTAAGCTGTTTGCTCCGTTGGATGATATGGCTGCCTCTTTTGAGCGCTTAGGTCAGGGCGAAGGCGATCTTTCTAGTCGTTTAGATACCAATAAGTCTGAAGAAATCGCTCGACTAGCGATGGGCTTCAATAGCTTTGTCGACAAAATACGAGCGGTGGTTTTACAGGTTAGTGAAACTTCTGATGCGGTACGCCATGCGGCTGAAGGCACTCGTACCGATGCTGAAAACCTACGTCAAGTCGCTGATCAACAGCGTGATCGAAGCTTGCAGGTAAACACGGCAGTTAATGAAATGGGTAATACCATTACCGATGTTGCTAACAACGCCAGTGTTGCTGCTCAGTCGGCTAATCAGGCGAATGAGTTGTCTAAAGAAATATCCGAAAAGGTTGCGGAATCTGAAAGTATTGTCAGTGTGATGGCGCAAGATATGGATGCAGTGTCTGGTTCGATTTCTTCATTGGCAGAAAAGAGTCGTTCTATCGCCTCGGTACTTGAAGTTATTCAGGGCGTTTCTGAACAGACCAATCTATTAGCATTAAATGCAGCGATTGAAGCTGCGCGAGCCGGTGAACATGGTCGAGGCTTTGCGGTTGTTGCTGATGAGGTTCGTAGCTTAGCTCAGCGTACCAGTGCCTCGGCCGAAGAGATTGGGCAAATTATTGCTCAGTTACAAGGTGGTGCTGACGAGTCGGTAACGGCGGTTGAGCGAGGAATTCATCAGGTTGAGAAAAACGTCGAGTCATCAAAAATGATTCGAGAGTCGTTATCGAAAATTGTGAAAAATATCCAAAACCTGAGCGATTTAAATACTCAAGTCGCGACCGCGACAGAAGAGCAGAGCGCCGTGGTCAAAGAGATTAATGAGCATGTCGTTAACATCAGCGACAGTACTGATAAAAATGTCGATGCTGCAGAGAGCGTTAATCAATCCAGTCATCAGTTAAAAGATTTATCAGATAACCTTGCTGAATTGGTGTCACGTTTTAAAGTCTAAAAATAGGCTCCTGTACTGGCTGTAAAGATTATAGCTGCAGCCATTACAGGAGACACTTAAGCAACTCTGTTTGCCAGCTCTGCTGAACGGTCGGGGCGATAATTTCTATCCGACTTTCGCTGAGCGGCGCTAATCGCGTTTCATTAAAGCTGTCTTCCGTGATGTTAAAACCTAAGCTGTTTTCATCGCTAATAAAGCTGCCTTTAATGCGTTCTGCATTAATGGTTTTTAAAAATTCCCTCAATTTAGAAGCGTCAAATCGATGCTCGCTTGAAAATTGCCAGCCAATACTTTCATAACCTTCGCCCTGATTCGCAACTTGCCTGTAGCCGTTGTCTGCTAACGGCTCAGGCTGGTTTTTATGGCTATGGCTATGGCTATGGCTATGGCTATGATTGTGATGCTCGTGCTCGTGCTCGTGCTCGTGCTCGTGCTCGTGCTCGTGCTCGTGCTCGTGCTCGTGCTCGTGCTCATGGGCATGCGGTTCCGGCTTAAGAGTAGGGTTCACAATCGGCGAAGCCGTTGCGCCGGTTATCTGCGCCAGCGTAATTTTGCCATGGCTTGTGGCATGGAACTCCACGTCGACTGCTGAGACATCGCTGACATAGTCTTTCAGTCGCGCCAAATCATCAGGCTGATAAAGATCGGTTTTTGTGGCAATAATAAGATCGGCGATTTTAATCTGCTGATTAAAGGTTTCATGCTCAGTGTAACGAGTGTCAGCCACTTTTCGGGCATCGACCAGTGTGACAATTTTTTCAAGAGCAAGGCTTTCTTGGTAATGTTCGCTGGATAATACCTTGAGCACTTCAATCGGGTGGCCTAAGCCTGTTGGTTCTATAAATAGCCGGTCTGGTTTAGCTCGTGTCAGTAGTTCATTTAGAGCAACCTGCATCGGCAAACCGGCTGCGCAGCACATGCATCCACCCGGCACTTCTCGAATAAAGACGCCAGCCTGTTGTGGCTGATGTTCGAATAGGCTGCCGTCAACGCCGATCTCACCAAACTCATTGACTAAAATGGCCCAGCGTTCGTGCTCAGGTTTTGCTTTTAATAGGTTTAAAATTAAAGAGGTTTTTCCTGAGCCCAAAAAGCCAGTGATGATATGGCTCGGTACTTTGCTGATCTTTTGGTTTTGGCTCATATTTGGCCTATCTATGAAAAAGTATTTAGGAAGATGGATAGTCGTTGCCGACTATTGTATCGCTCTTATCGATCGAGCAGCTATCCTGCATTGGGTTTAAAACGAAAGCTTTGTTCTTGAGTTTGGCTGAGTATGAATTCCCAGGTGAGCTTTAAATCTCGAAATTGATGTAAATCCTTACTGGTCGATATCCATAGTTCACGGTGCAGCAATATATCGGGCAGTACAGGGCTTAAGCCGTCATCACCATAGGCGACAAAGTGCGGCAGAATACCAATGCCTAAACCTGACTGAACCGCCTTGTGTTGAGTATGAATGGTGGTTGATTGGTAGATGAATTCCAAAGCTGGATATATTTCTGATTGATACTTTAATAGGTCGGTAAACAGTTGGTCTTCGATATAGCCAATAAAATGATGCGCTTCTAAATCATCGCGCTTTTTTATTTTAGGGTGTTCTTCTAAGTAGCTATGGCTGGCAAATAAGCCGAGCGTATAGTCGGTCAATTTTCGTTGAATGAAGTTTTCACCCTTTTGCGGCCCGATGGTGATACTGATATCCACATCGCCGCTGGTGATGTAAGTAATGCCGGCGAGTGAGACCAATTCAATATCGATGTTCTTATGTTTAATCCATACCGGTAAGTGGCTCGATAAAAAATAATTACTAAAGCCTTCGGTCACTCCGATGCGAATGGTTGAGCGGATCTGTTGTGTGCTGCGGTACTTTTCATTCGCTAGACGCAGCGTTCGCTCACATTCTTCAGCATAGGGAATGAGGTCTTCACCCGCTTTGGTTAGGTGAAAGCCTTTGCTGTTTTGAAAAAATAACCGGGTGCCGACCGCTTTTTCTAACTGTTCAATCCGGTTTGCAATGGTGACGTGAGTACAGCCAAGTTTGCTGGCAGCTAAAGATAGTCGGCCATAGCGGGACAGCGCTAAAAAATATTTTAGGTCGTTCCAGTTTATCGAAAGCAGGTTAGTGTGCTCATTCATACGGTGTTCCTGAGGTAAGCTTGCTTGGCGGTAGGCAGTGGCGATTATCTTTTGGCACTGGAGGCAAAGGTTAATGGCTTTAGCCCGCCAGTGGCAAGGCTTGTTGTAATTTTTTTTTCAGTCAAGTTGCTGTGCTGATGGCTTTAGGTTGAATTTTATTGCCTCCAAATAGGGCGTAATTGCAATGAATTAAAGGGCTTTGTTTTATTTTGGTGCTTTTTGCTTGAAAGTGAGGCTGTTTTTAAACCGCTGTTCGTGCTGTCAAATAGTGGTTTTCTGTAATTTTTTTTACAGCTGGTGTAAGCAAACTTCTATTGCCTTTAAATGCCCCGGCGCCTATTTTTTGTCCGACGCACAGAGAGTTCTATACAGTCATCGAGATCGATAAAGATTAATCGGAACAGAAGTAGGAGAGTCATGATGAAAAAGCATCTTATCGCTGCATTCGCGTTACTGATGAGTACAGCAGTCACCGCAGCAGAATACAACTTTACCTTTGCACACGTACTTATAGATGAAACACCTAACGGTCAGGCGGCATTGGCGTTTGCTAAAGAAGTTGAAGAAAAATCAGACGGCCGAATTAAAATTAATGTAATGCCGGCGGCGCAATTAGGCGGTGACGTTGAAATTATCGAACAGTTACAGCTCAACTTAGTGCAAATTGCTATTCCACCTACGGCTACATTGGGTAACTTTGAGCCACGCGTACAAATTTTAGATCTACCATTTTTACTGCCTTCTGAAGAGTTGATGATCAAAGTATTGGATGGCAAAGCTGGTCGCGAAATTCTAGATACATTAGAAGGTCACGGTATGCACGCAGTGAACTTTTGGGGTGCGGGTTTCCGTCATATGACAAACAATGTACGCCCAATCGATGAGCCGAGTGATTTAAAAGGCATTAAGATGCGTACTATGCAGTCACCAATTTTGCTTAGCACCTACCGTAACTTTGATGCAAACCCAACGGCAATGGCTTACACCGAGGTTTACAACGGTTTACAGCAAAGCGTTATTGAAGGGCAAGAAAACCCAATTGCAAACATTACCAGTAAGCGTTTTTATGAAGTTCAAAAGTACATGACACTGACGTCAAATGCTTACCATGGTTATGCCGCTATTGTTAACAAGCAAGCTTGGGATTCACTACCAGAAGATCTACAAGCGGTAATGACAGAAGCCTTTAATAATGCTCGTGATCTTTCTCGTCAGTTAACCAATGAGTTGGAAGCTACAGCACTTGAAAACATCAAGAAGTACACGCAAGTGACTGAGTTAACGCCTGAGCAGCTAGAAGCATTTGTTAAAGCTAGCCAGCCAGTACATGAAGAGTTCCGCGATACCATCACGTCAGATCTGCTTGATCTCGTCTATGAAGAAATTAATCGTTAATAACTCATTTAACATGAGTAAAGAGGGAGGTTTACCTCCCTCTATTTTTTTCGTCAACATTGGTAAGCACTGAGTCATGCTAATCAATAGCTCAGGTTGATAAATTTATCTAAAGCAGGGTGGGTTTTGTAAGCCGTTTTATTCTGCTGGTTGTCCTTATTGGAATATCCTTATTGGAAGGTCTTTATGTTACAGAAGGTCAGTAAAGCTCTGGATCAAATCGAAGGGTTTTTAATCGCGACTATTTTGGCGTCGGCCTCAGTCCTGACATTCGTGCAGGTTTTTTTTAGGTACGTACTGAATGATTCTATATTTTGGGCTGAAGAAGCGGTTCTATATTTAATCATTGCAATGAGTTTTTTATCGACCAGTTTAGGCGTACGTAAAAAATCGCACATTACGGTTGATGTACTTAAAGCTTGCATCCCTAAATCGTTCCAAGCTGTTTTCTTATTTATTTCGTCACTCATTGGTTTCGTGTTCGGCTTATTGATTTTCTATTACGGCTATGCGCTCTATTCAAGCGCGGTCTCGCGAGGGCAGTTAACTCCTACGTTAAGAATGCCTATCGCTTATATTTATGCGCTTATTCCTATTACGGCTTGTCTTCAATCCTTTCGGTATTTTGAAAGTATGGTGTCGTTGGTGTTTAAGCCAAAACAGCCTGATAAAACAGATTCTTAATGCAACGTCGTGGGTTAGGTTCTTTGGTTCAGTTTATTGCTCAAGTAATTAAAGGTTGAGGCTTAGATAAATGGTTGTCGCTCTACTGGGTGTTTTTTTAGTTTTATTGTTATTGGGTTTGCCGATATACGGCTCCTTGGCGATGTCGGTTATTGGTGCAATGGAATTAACCGGTTCGCTTAACCCAATGATTGTACCGATGCGAATGTTTTCAGGCATGAATAATTTCACCCTGATGGCGATTCCGTTTTTTATTTTAGCTGCCGAGCTGATGCGAGTCGGTGGTTTGTCTGCACGGCTTATTAAGCTTGCTCAAGTCTCTATTGGTTGGGCGCCGGGTGGCTTGGCATCGGCGGCGGTTTTATCCTGTTTGTTCTTTGGTTCTATTTCTGGTTCTAGCCCGGCAACGGTGGTGGCGATTGGCAGCATTATGTTTCCAGCCTTAGTGGAAGCTGGTTATAGCAAGCGTTTCGCCATTGGTTTGCTAACAACAGCTGGCACTCTTGGGCCTATTGTACCGCCAAGCATTGCGTTAATTATTTATGGTTCCGTGACTGCAACCAGTGTAGGGCAGCTGTTTGCTGCGGGTATTTTACCCGCCTTGTTGTTAGGCGGTTTTTTAATTCTGTATTGCATGATTTATTCGAAGCGGAAAAATTTTCCAAGCGAACCTTTCCCAACCTTTGCAGAGGTTATTGCAGCGCTAAAGGGGTCGGCTTGGGGCTTAGGTCTGCCGTTTATTTTGTTAGGCGGTATCTACAGCGGTGTCTTTACCGCAACCGAGTCAGCCGCAGTGGCGTGTGCTTATGGTTTATTTGTTGGCATGTTTATCTATAAGCAGGTTGATGCCAAAACCTTATGGCAAATATTGCAGAGTACCGGTTTGACATCGGGTTCGCTGTTATTAATCACTGCTGGTGCTTCGGCTTTTTCATGGTTATTAACTGTCACTGGCACACCTGCAACCTTGGCAAATTCAGTTTTATCACTCAGTGATTCTCCTGCCGTAATTACAGCTGTGCTGAATGGCGTCATGTTAGTGGCTGGGTTTTTCTTAGACAGCGCTTCGGCGATCATCGTGTTAGCGCCATTGCTTACACCCATTGCTAATCAGGTCGGTATCGATCCTGTTCACTTTGGTGTGATTAATTTGGTGAATTATTCGGTAGGCATGGTGACACCACCAGTTGGTCTTAACCTATTTGTCGCTGTAACGATTTCTAAAATGGGGCTGTTTGAAATATTCAAAGGTTGCATACCCTTTGTTGCCATTATGCTGCTCGGCCTTATTGTTATTACTTATGTGCCTTGGCTTTCGTTATACATACCCAGTTTTCTTTTTTAGTTTTAAGTCAGTTTATACATTATTCGTAGTTATTTATTAGGGTAGCAGATGCAATCAAATAAAGTTTTAAAGGTAGGTATTATTGGCATTGGAGCGATTGGTTTTAATGTTGCGAAATCTATCGAAAGTGGGTTGTGTGGTTCGGCACAGGTGGTTTCAATACTGTGCCGAAACCGTACTAAAAATTTAGTCACTCATTGCAATGAATCTGATTATTTTAAATCTATTATTACTGATAAAGCAGAATCTTTTTTTTATGCCAAGCCAGATATCGTTATTGAAGCTGCTGGCCAAGAAACATTAGATCAATACGCAGCAAAAGTACTAGAGCAGGGGATCGATTTGCTGGTCTCCAGTATTGGTTTATTTACTGACGATAGTAAGCTGGCTAATTTGATCGAAGTCGCAAATAAGTCTGGTGCTAAGATCCTGTTGTCATCAGGTGCATTGCCGGCTGTTGACTGGATGTCTGCTGCGTCCTTTTCGGATGTTAAAGAAGTTTCTATTACTCAATCCAAACCGACGGATTCGTGGAAAAATACCCCAGCGGAAGATTTTATTAACTTGAATGAGCTACAAGAGCCGCGCTGTTTTTTCCAAGGTACCGCAAGGGAAGCTGCTGCTTTATTCCCAAAGAGTAGTAACATCAGTGCGATGTTAGCGCTGGCTACCGTCGGTTTAGATGACACCAAGGTAAAGCTGGTTGCAGACCCTTTAACATCGATGATGCAAACAGACATTAGCTTTGAAAGTAATGTTGGCCATTTAAAAACCCATTGGCAGGGTGTGCCATCAGAGATGACACCCAGTACCAGTGCAGATGTGCCATTGGCGATTGTTAAAGCAATTCGCAACATGACATCAGCAGTTAACTTTGGCGTTTAACAGTACTTTGGTGTTTAACAGAGCTTGGGCGTTTAACAGAAGTTTGATGATGTTTGAACAAAAACTAAAAAGGCGAACCTAGGGTTCGCCTTTTTTATTTGTATAATCCTCACGAATTGAACAGTTTGCCACTTTAACAGCGGCAAGTTTTATTAACCGCGATAAATCGGATTCGTTAGGCATGTCGGTCCGCCTTCGCAAGCCATGCATAGCGCGTCGCCTTCAAAGGTTTTCACGCTAATGCCGTGGTCTTGCATGACTTTTTTAGTCTTTAGAAAACCGTCAATCATAATGCACTGGCCGGGGGAAGTGGGTAACACATTAAGGTTAAGGCCAAAGGAGGCTTCAAACTCATCAGCTGGCGCCACGATTAATTCAATACCGGACTGCTCAAGTAAGCTCCAAAGCCGAGCGGGGATCAACGGTGGGTGAACCAGATAAGCCGTTTCGGTCAGTGGTGAGATCACCGACATCAAATGCAAACAGGCTTCTTTGCCAGCCCAGTATGGCATGTCGAATCCCAGTACGGTTATCTCATGAGGGTTGAGCAATTCATTCAGCTGCTTAACGCCTTCTTCGTTTGAGCGAAAGCCAATACCAACAAGCAGGGTATTTTCGTTCAACCAGATGGTGTCACCACCTTCAATCATGGCATCACCAGTCAATTGGCCAAGCACAGGGATTCCGAGTTTTTCATAGCTGGACTTATGCAGCATCGGCTCGGCACATCGTAGTGGTTTGCCCATACGTAAAGGAACGGCACCGGCTTTGGTAATTAGCGAGGCATCGCGGGTAAACATAGCATCGGCAAGGCCATCACCCTGGTCTTCTATCCAGCAAATTTCTGCACCCGTTTCTTCAATCAGTTTGGCGAACTCATGGTATTGCTGGATGGCTTTTTTAGCATCAAAAAGCGAATTGTAATGCCAGGTAGCAGGGTCTGCTTGCAGTAAGCTTTTGCCGGGTCTGCGCATCAATACGCGAGACATATTTTTTGCCATCAACTGGCATCCATATTCTTTCATTGTTTCAACCTTCCTTAAATGTAAAGCAGTCCGAATGGCGCTGATAAATTGAATGGCCTTTTCGAAAACTGTCGAGCCAGTTTCTTGCAAGTGTTAAAGCATGCTCAGAGGAGTTTTCTCGCTGCTCTAAGCTTTGTCGTACCCATAGGCCATCCAGTAAAGCCATTAATCGCTGGCTGACGGGGGAAATATCGGTAATGTTTAATCCGTCATCTTGGCTAATTTGCAACAGCAAAGCCTTTAACAGATTTTCAGTTTCTTGGTTATTACGTTTATAGGCTTCAGCCATTTCTGCTGAGTCTGGAATAAGGCTCCAAAACACTAACCAGGCTCTGAGTAACTTTGGGTTCATCCAGCGTTCTTGGAAATGGTATTCAAAAAACAGGTGAAGCTTATCTTCTGCGCTACCGTTGCAGCTATCGAGTTGAGCAATGGTGGTTTGGCTAAACTCATGAGAAATAAGATCGTAAGCGCAGGCAATGAGGTTATTAATAGAACCGAAATGCAGATTAACCATTCCTTGCGAAACGTTGGCTTCTTTGGTTATTTTTCGCACCGAAAGGCCTGCATAGCCTTCATTTTCTAAACAACGAATGGCGCTACGAATCAGTAGTTCTCGTCGTTCATCCGGCTCTTGCCGAGAAAATTTTTTTTCTTTTATTGGCTTCTTGGTCATTTTTAAAATCGTATCGTTAAGCTTGAATAGTTTTAATAATAAACTAAAGAGGGCAGAACCCTCTATAGTTTATGCTGTAAGCGCTGTAGCCCTATAGGCATACAAATTACGGCGCTACATTGGTACCTAGGTATTTCACTGAAAGTGCTTCATATTCGTCGCTTACTGTGAGCTTTTTAATTGCAGCAGTAATTTTGGCTTCTAGTGCCGTATCTTCATGACGGAAAGCCGCAGAAGCGCCAGTGCCTAACATTGGGTCCCACGCTACGTTGCCGTAAACTTCTAGGCTATCTTGGTTCGCGTTGTAAAGTTCCATAGCGACAATGCCGTCAGCAAGCATGAAGTCAATACGACCGGCTAATAGATCAGAATTCACTTCGTCTTGAGTGTTGTATTCGCGAATCTTGGTGAGTTTCTCCGCTTTGTCTTTGATGTAGTCGCCAGCAACAGTAGAAGATTGCACGCCGATGATTTTACGCTTTAGATTATCTTTGCTGATTTCCCATGTTTGGCCTGGCAAACCAATGACGGTAACCGGTGTATTGTAGTAAGGCGCAGAGAATAATACGCGCTTAGCTCGCTCTTCGGTTGCAGACATGGAGGTGAAGATCATATCAATTTTTTTACTAACCAGTGATGGAATAATTCCGTCCCAGGCAACGGCAGTGATTTCACACTCAACACCGGCTTCTTCACAGATCATATCAAGCAGTTCTACTTCAAAACCTTCCCATGTGCCATCTGGCTTTAGCGTCGACATCGGTGGGTAAGGCTCGGCTGCAATACCAACTTTAACAACTTCGGCGGCAGTCGCCGAGATGGCGGCGCAGGCCAGCGCAGATAGGGCAATGGTTCGCAATGTTTTCTTCATGCTAGTTTTCCTTTCTTGGGTTTGGCGGTCGTGGAGGTTTGCTTATTGACCGTAATGGACAAAAAGCCGCTCAGCGCAATGAACATCGCACCGATAATTAAAAAGTATCCGGGTTGGTTCCCCCAGATAAAGTAAGAGAATAAAAATGCCCAAATCAGCCCGCTGTATTCGATCGGTGCGAGCGTACTGGCGTCGGCATATTCAAAGCTAGAAAATAAAAAGTACTGACCTAAAGCGCCAATCACACCAGTTAAAACCATGACACTTATCGTCGTTGCATCAATCGATGTGAAGGTCCACGGCAGGGTGGCTCCGGTCATTAGCGTGGTGACAACATTGGCTAAAAGCATCTGTACAAGGATGCTCGATTTGCCTGAAAGCTTGCGCAGCAAAATATAGGTATAGGCCCACAAAAAGGCTGAAAATAATGCATAAAAAATTGATAAATATTGATTTGTTGCTTCTGGCTTCGATGCAATGATAACGCCGATAAAGCCAATCGCTGTTGCGGCCCACTGGCGCTTAGTGGGTTGTTCTTTAAGTAATGCAACCGCAAGCAGCACCACAATGATTGGCGCCGAATAATAAAGCGTTGTCATCTGTGCCAAGCTCAGCTCTCTGGCTGACAGGTAATAAAAAAACCAAGCTAAGGCCGCAATGATGCTACGCCAAATTAGCGGCAACAGAATTTTAGAGCTGAGTGCTTGCTTTATAATAGCCGCGCCACCCAAAGCCAGACAGACCAGAATAGATGTGAGGCTGCGCCAAAAGAGTAACTCAGCAACACTAAAGTCAGTAACAAACCACTTCATCACCGCATCCTGAATAGAGAAGGTCGCGTATGCAGAAAAGCACATGATTACGCCGATGGTGGTGGCTGGTAGCTTGTGACGCATTGCTGAATTCATTCCATCAGCCCCGAGTCGGTATGCGGTTTTCGACGCGCTTAAATAGATGCTCAATCAATAGAGTGATAAGCAAATAGATCGCGGCGACGGTCAACAGAGGTTGGTAAACCTCAAGAGTGATCGAACGGAAACGTTGCGCTGCACCGAGTAAATCCATAATCGCAATAGTCGAGGCGAGGGCGGTTGATTTTAGCAGCAGGATTGTTTCACCGGCTAAGGTTGGCGTTAGGATGTAAATGGCTCGAGGCAAGCGAACACGAATTAAAATTTTGAAGGCTGACATACCAAAAGCGCGAGCCGCTTCAATTTCACCTTTGGGCACTGCTAATAAACCGCCTCGAATAACTTCACCCCAGTAAGCCGCAGTAGATACGATAAGCGCAAACGCAACATACCAATAACCGTCTCGCAGGTATGGCCATAAAAAGCTAGAGCGTATTCCTGGCATCTTGGCAAAGACTTCACCTAAGCCATAATAATAAATATAGATTTGTACCAATAAGGGCGTGCCTCGAATGACACTGGTAAAAATAAACGCAGGGAGTGCGATAATTTTGTAGTGAGAAAGACGACTCAGGGCAACAAAAATAGATAGGATAAATCCAAAAATAAACGAGATGATGAGTAGCGATACGGTGATCCATAAACCCTCTAGGATTAAATCACTGTACTCCATTATAAATGTCATGGTGTGCTCCTAGTGTTTTGGCTGCCAGCGGCGCAGGTAAGTTTCTAATATCCGCAAGAAGTAGCTGGAAATTAATGTAATTAGGTAATAAATCACTGCCGCAGCACCAAAGAACAAAAGGTACTCTTTAGTTGAACCGCCAGCCTGCTTGGCGATATGAAGTAATTCACTGGTGCCAACAACACTGATTAGCGCGCTGTCTTTAATGATGTAAACCCAAAGGTTGGAAAGCCCAGCTAATGCGTTGGGTGCCATAATGGGCAGCGTGATACGAAAGAATATTTTTTTCTGGCTCAAACCATAGGCTTGCGCCGCTTCGATTTGTCCTGGGTGTACCGACTGAATGGCACCGCGAAAAATTTCTGAAGCATAGGCGCCTTGCACTAAACCAAGAACGAGAATGGCAACAGGTAAACCGGCGACATTAAAATCTTCAAAGCCAATACGTTGAGCTACCGCATTTATCAGGCTGCTGCCGCCATAAAAAAATAAGATGATTAATAATAATTCGGGTACCGCACGGCAAAGCGTACTGTAGCCGTTGGCAATCATTTGCAACGATTTAAATCGGCAAAGCTTAGCGCTGGCAGTAATTAGGCCGATTAATAAGCCGGTTAAAAACCCGCCAAAAGATATTTGTAAGGTAATCCAAGTGCCTTTGAGTAAGGCGGGACCCCAGCCATTTTCGCTAAAACCTAATAGATAAAGTGATTCATGCATTATTAAGCCTTAGCGCGAATGCTGTGCGTTAATGAATTGATTAAATCGCTCGTTATTCGATTGGTTGAATATGACGTCTGGTTTGCCCTGTTCTTCAATAATGCCTTGATGTAAAAAAGCGACGTGCGAGGAGACATCGCGTGCGAACGCCATCTCGTGAGTGACTAGAATCATAGTGCGGCCTTCTTCGGCTAAAGAACGTATAACCTTCAATACTTCGCCAACCAATTCTGGGTCGAGTGCAGAGGTTGGTTCATCAAATAACATGGCTTTTGGTTCAACCGCTAAGGCTCGGGCAATAGCGACACGTTGTTGCTGGCCACCCGATAAAAAGCTTGGGTATTCGTCTTTTTTGTGCGCCATACCAACACGTTCTAATAAACCCATCGCACGTTCAATGGCTTCAGATTTCTTTTCTCCAAAGACATGAATTGGCGCTTCAATCAGATTTTCTAAAACGGTTCGGTGTGGCCAAAGGTTAAAACTTTGAAACACCATGCCAAGGCGAGAGCGAATGTCGATCAGCTGCTTTTGGTCGCGAACATAGGGGTTACCCTTTGAGTCGGTGCGGATATCGATGCCTTGGTTGTCGATATAAACCACGCCTTCATTGGGCACTTCTAACATATTAATACAGCGCAAAAGGGTGCTTTTACCAGACCCAGAGCCACCAATAAGTGAGATCACTTCGCCTTCGCGTGCGGTTAGAGAAATACCCTTCAGTACTTCTACATCGCCGAAACGCTTGTGAATGTTTTCAATTTGAATGACTTTTTTCTGCATCGTTTCGTCCTGATGGCTGGGCTGTTTAATGGATTAAAGGGCTTAGCTAATTTGTTGTGGTTCGGCTTCTAATTGATCGCTTTGCTCGATTTCGTCGGCACTGACAAGGTCGTTAATAAACTGACTGATTCGCTGACAAGCGCGTGCTAATTCGCTTTCACTCAAGGTAAATGACAGTCGGATAAAACCTTGAGCGCTGGCACCAAAAGCAGAAGCATCAAGTGTGGAAACTTTTTGCTGTTCGTACAGCGCCCAAATAAATTTTTCGGTGCTGATGCTGAGTTCACGAATGTCTATAAGTACAAACATGCCGGCATCGGGCTCTAATAATTTGATCTTAGGGCAGTCGGCTAAACCGGCTTTAACGACAGCACATCGTTTACGATAGGTTTCGACCATGTCGCTGATAATGCGCTCAGAATGTTCAATTGCAGTGGCGCCGGCTTCTTGGATAAAGCCGGGCAGGCCATACATCATGTTTAATACCAGCGGGTCCATATGTTCGATTAATGTCTTATTGCCGATCATCCAACCACATCGCCAGCCTGTCATCGCATGCGATTTTGATAAACTGCTGATGATTACTGTGCGTTCTTCCATGCCTTCTAATTCACGAATAGAGGTGCAGGGTTTGGCAAAGCTTAGGCTGTTATAAACTTCATCAGACACAACCCAAAGGTCAAATTCACGCGCGACTTCTGCAATGGCTTCGAGTTCGGATCGATCCATGACTCGCCCGGTAGGGTTGTTTGGATTAGCAAAAAAGATGGCTTTGGTTTTTTCGCTAACGGCGTTGCGCAAGCGAATAGGGTCAAGCTCAAAGTAGTTGTCAGGATCGGTTTTTACCGCAATTACCGTCGCG
Source organism: Reinekea thalattae (assembly GCF_008041945.1). Taxonomy (NCBI): domain Bacteria; kingdom Pseudomonadati; phylum Pseudomonadota; class Gammaproteobacteria; order Oceanospirillales; family Saccharospirillaceae; genus Reinekea; species Reinekea thalattae. Next base: position 442,291 of record NZ_VKAD01000001.1, read on the forward strand.
CCAGTTGCCTTCAGTGTTGCTTCATAAGTGAGGTAGCTAGGATCAATAACCAACACTTCGTCGCCTGGATCAAGTAAGCAGCTTGCAGCGCAATAGAGGCCATTTTGTGTACCGGCTAAAATAATGACATTGTTTTGGTCGATTTTTTTAGTCGCAGTTTGATTAAACTGTTCGGCAATCTTTTGTCTTAAATTAACGCGGCCTTTAGTACCGGTGTAGTGCGTGTCTCCGGCTCGAATAGCATCGATGGCGGTATCGCAGATAACTTCTGGGGTATTAAAGTCGGGGTCACCAACACTTAGTACAATAACATCTTCACCGGCATCTTTAGCTTCAACGGCTTTAAAATGAATATTCCATGCCTCACCGCCTTGGCTTTTGATGCGGTCTACAAACGATGCGTATTTCAAAGATTGCTCCTAAAATAACCAAAAAAATTAAGCTCTGATAGAACAGGAATTCAGGTTACATTAGTAATGTACGACCGTTCAAGTAGTAAATGTACGATCGTTCAATATTCCCTATAACGGGGCGTTTTAGCTGGTGCGGTTATTTTTTAGTGCGTAGCTAGAGAGTGAGCTGTAACAGTACTTTACGGTCGATTAGATGCGTGATGAGGCTGTTATGTTTGCAGTTGTGGTGCACTTTTTTTTGAATTTTTTGGTGGGTTTTCCGCGAATAGGCAGAGCCTTTGAACACCAAGCTGCAATGCCAGCCTTTAAATTATGAAGTGCTTTTATTCGGCCGCTGAAACCACTAGGCTGTGGTGAATTTAAATGATGTTGAGTTAGAGCAGAGTATTGTTTGTTGCTCTAAACCTAAGGATGCCAAATGACAGATCGCATTTTACCGACAAAAGATATCGACCAAGGTGAGCTAGAAGAGGTGGTGCGCTTAAGGCGGCATTTTCATCAGCGTCCAGAATTGGCGTTTACCGAATTTTGGACAACGCGTGAAATTTGCCAATACTTACAGGGCTTAGGTTATAGCATTCAATATGGCAAAGACCTCTATAAAAATGCTTACCCAAGCGTGCAGCATATTAGCGAGCTGGCGGCATTGGACGCCAACCTTGTTGATGAAGCCTATGCTCAAGTAACCAGTGAATATCCAAATGATCCATGGCTTGAGCAGATGCAAGGCGGCTTTACCGGTTTAATTGCCACCTTGGATAGTGAGGTTTCTGGTCCGACTGTCGGTTTCCGATTTGATATCGATGGTTTACCCATTAAAGAGTCTGCCGAGTCCAGTCATTTACCATCGTCGAACAGCTTTACCTCTAGCAACGAAAATATGCACGCCTGCGGTCATGATGGGCACACCTCTATTGGCTTAGCATTAGCGAAACAAATTTCTGAGCAAATTGATCAGTTAACAGGCCGTTTTGTTTTAGTTTTTCAACCGGCAGAAGAGGGGCCTTCGGGCGGTAAGGTGTTTGCACAGTTTAGTGTCTTCCAGCAGCTCGACTATTTTGTGGCGTTGCATGTTGGCATTTTAGATGCTCGACGAATTGTCTGTGGCCTATCTTTCTTAAGCCTGAAGTCCTTTACGGTGCGCTTTAAAGGTACCAACGCACACGCTGCGGTGAGCCCAGAGCTTGGCCGTAATGCATTGTTGGCTGCCTGCTCAGCAGTGACCAATATTTTTGCTATTTCTCGTCACAGCGATGGTGTTTCTCGGATGAATGTTGGTCAGTTTCATAGCGATAATCCAGCCAATGTAATCTCAGGCCTCGCTGAGTTTGAATTGGAATTACGAGGCCAAAGCAATGAGATTTGTGACTTTTTATATCAGCGTGCACAGGATGTTTTGCAGGGCATCGCCTTGGCCTATGGCGTCGAGGTAGAAATGGAACCCTTAGGTGAATACGTCATGGCTGAAAACGGCGCAGCCAGTGTGCAACTAATGAAGCAAGCGGTGCTCGATGCCGGTGTGCCCGAAGAATTGATTACCGATTACGAGCTGACGCCCGGCAGTGAAGATGCCACCTTTATGATGAACGAGGTTAATCGCAGTGGCGGTTCGGCGAGTTATCTTTGCTTAGGCTCGCAAACCTTTGGCGGGCATCATCACCCGGAATTTAATTTCGATGAAGACATGTTGCTGTACGGCGTTGATATTTTATGGCGCTATATTCAGCGAGTAAATGAATCAGAAAAATAGCCGTTATGAAAAAATGTGACATTAAAGAAATTCACCACGATTGGCTTCGCTTGCCAGATGGAACTCGATTAGCTTACCGCGCTTGGCTGCCTGAAAATTCAGACCGCCAGCCCGTTCCGGCAATTTTAGAATATTTACCCTATCGCAAAAACGACGGTACGATTTATCGCGACGAAATTACCATGCTGAAAACCGCTCAACAGGGTTATGCCTGTATACGGGTAGACATTCGTGGTACCGGTGAGTCTGAAGGTTATTTTGACGATGAATATTCACCGCAAGAGTTGCAAGATGGCGTTGATACCATCGCATGGATTGCAAGCCAGCCTTGGTGTGATGGTAATGTCGGTATGGTTGGCATTTCTTGGGGTGGCTTTAACGCCTTACAAATTGCCGCGCTGCAACCGCAGGCGTTAAAGGCGATTATTAGTCAATGCTCAACCGACGACCGCTACAGTGACGATGTCCACTATGCTGGCGGCTGTTTACTAAACGATAACCTCGACTGGGCCGGTTATTTTTGGGCTTACGCCTTAGGCCGAGCACCGGATGCTCGCCTTGTCGGGGATGACTGGCAGGCTATTTGGTTAGATCGGCTGAACAATATGCCAATGCTGGCGTTGCCTTGGTTGTCTCATCAGGTGCGTGATGATTACTGGAAACATGCCTCTGTTTGTGAAGATTACAACGCGATAAAAATACCGGTATACAGCATTAGCGGTTGGTCAGATGGCTATCGTAATGCGGTGTTTCGGTTGTTGGAAAATCTTCCCGGTATTAAAAAAGGCTTGGTCGGTCCGTGGTGTCATGCTTACCCAAATATGGCGTCGCCTAAGCCTTCTATCGATTACATTACAGAGTCGGTTCGATGGTGGGATCGTTGGCTAAAAAATGTCGACAACGGTATCGAGCACGAACCTGAGCTGCATTATTATTTGCAACAGAGTGTATTACCACAGGCCGATTATGATTATCGCGCTGGTCAATGGGTAAGTGAACCGGTTTGGCCAAGTGAAAATACAGAGACCGAGACGCTGTATTTTTCTGAACATGGATTACACCTTCAAGCGCAAGCAAGTGATGCAGAGTTAAGTATCTGTTCGCCACAAACCGTTGGTCTACAGGGCGGTAATTTTTTTGTTGGTATGCGTATCGATAAAGAGCAGCCAGTTGATCAACGCGACGATGATGCCGGTAGTTTGGTGTTCGACTCAGATAGTTTAACAGCCGACAAAGCCATTGCCGGGCAAATGAAAATCAATTTAAAACTTTGCAGTGATCAGGCTCAAGCCAACTTAATAGTTCGCATCAGCGATGTGCATCCAAGCGGGGAAGTCACTCGCATCAGTTATGGCGTATTAAATTTAACTCACCGAAACAGTCACGAACAGCCTGAGCTTTTACAGCCAAACCAATGGTATGACATTGCATTAAATATAAATCATATTGCCTATGTTGTACCGCAAGGCCATAAAATTAGAGTCGCGATTTCAACCAATTATTGGCCACTGATTTGGCCAAGCGCGCACAGTGCAACATTGCGCATAGCGCCTCAAAGCTGTTCATTGCAGCTGCCGTTGAATAATGCGCCTGAGGTCAGTTCCGCGTTTGCAGACTATGAAGAGACGCTCAGTTTTAATGCCCAACAAACCAAGCCAATGGTCAGTGAACGGACGCTTCATACAGATTCAGAGACAGGCGTGATTACACTGGAAACGCTGGAAGATTTTGGTAATGACTTTTATCAATCGACTCAGAGTGAGTGTGAATTCAGCATTCATCAATTACGTTCCATCCATCCATTAGATCCACTCAGTGCAAAAAATGACATTCGCTTTCATGTCAATATGGGCAGAGAAGGGTGGCGCAGTGCTCTTAAAGCGCGATACCAAATGACCAGTGATGCCGACCATTTTTATATCAGCGCCAACTGGCAAGCCTATGTCGACGGCGAATTGATTTTTACTAAAGACTTTACCGAAACTATTAAGCGCCAGTTTTTGTAATTGGCTTTTATTTTTATAGCCTGCCAGCCTTTCGTAAGCTAAAGCGCGATGAATGCATCGACTTTAATACCATAGCGTTGTTGGTATTTTTAGGTAATCTGACGTCGGGGCAGTGAATCCTTCCTGCCCATTTATCTAATGCTTAACTGTTCGTAGTGTTTTTTAAAAGGCATAAACTCAACCACATTGAGTTTGGGGGCGTATGAATCCAAAGCTAGAAAAACCGTCAGCCCAAGAGGCTAAAAACAGCATTCATCGGGTCGGCAGACAGTATAACCAGTGGGTTGCGGATCAAACCTTAGAAGATTTCGCGCTCCGTTTTACCGCGCGTAAAGCCCGCCATATGAGTATCCGAGTGGTGGGTACCACAGCATTAGGCGCAACCGCTTTTTTAGCGCTGGAGAGTTTGGCCGCGGCGGTAACCTTTGGCTACGGTACTGTGAATGCCGTTGCTGCTATCCTTGCTGTGGCGATTATCTTTTTTATTACTGGCTTTCCTATCAGTCGTTATTCGGCCAAATATGGTTTGGATATTGATTTACTCACTCGCGGTGCTGGCTTTGGCTATTTAGGTTCAACCATTACCTCGCTGATTTATGCCACTTTCACCTTTATCTTTTTTGCCATCGAAGCATCGATTTTAAGTTCGGCCTTGCACTTCCTATTTGGCATTCCTATGTCGTTAGCCTATGTCATTTGCGCCTTAGTCGTTATACCTATTGTGATGCGTGGCATTACTGCTATCAGTAAATTTCAAGTCGGCACTCAGGCATTATGGTTAGCACTACAGCTGGCAGCCCTAGTTGTGGTGCTGGTATTTGATTGGCGAGAATTTAACAGCTGGGCAAGCTATACGCCCGAACATTTACCGGATGCACATCGCTTTAATTGGCTGTATTTCGGTGCTGCGTCGTCGGTGTTATTTGCCCTTATTGCACAGATTGGTGAGCAGGTCGATTACTTGCGATTTATGCCAGAAAAAACCGAAAAAAATAAAAGACAATGGTGGTTTTGGTTAGTGCTGGCTGGGCCGGGTTGGGTATTTATTGGTGTTGCAAAAATGTTATTGGGTTCCTTTTTAGCGCATTCGGCGTTGATGAAAGGTGTGCCGATTCTTGAGGCTGGTGATCCAACAAAAATGTACCAGCGAGTGTTTGAATACTTTGTTTATTCTGAACGGATTGCGTTAATTCTTGCTGCGGTTATGGTGATTATTTCGCAAATGAAAATTAACCTGACCAATGCTTATGCAGGCTCTATTGCTTGGTCGAACTTTTTTTCTCGATTGACCCATACGCACCCGGGCAGAGTCGTTTGGTTAGTGTTTAACGTTATGCTTGCCTTACTGCTCATGGAGTTGGGCGTACATAAGGTTTTAGAGTCTATTTTAAGTGTATTTGCTTTTGTAGCGGTCAGCTGGTTGTGTTGTGTTTCGGCGGATTTATTAATTAACAAGCCTTTAGGTCTAAGCCCTAAACATATTGAGTTTCGCCGAGGTTATTTATTCGATATTAACCCCGTTGGTTTTGTTTCGATGTTTGTCGCTGCTTTTGTTGGCTTTGCTTTTTATATGGGCTGGTTTGGCGAGCCAGTTCGAACGCTGGGGCACTTTGCCACCATCATCGTTTGTTTTGTCATGGTGCCTTTACTGGCATGGCTAACGAAAGGTAAGTATTACTTAGCGCGACAGCCTGAAGATCTTTCTCAGCCGAGTTGCCAATGTGGTGTTTGTGAAAATACCTTTGAGAAAGAAGATATGCTGTTTTGCCCAGCCTATCAAAGCCATATTTGTTCTCTTTGTTGCTCTTTGGATTCACGCTGTTTAGATCAGTGCAAAGATACCTCTTCCGGTTTTACACCATTACTGGTGATTGTTCCGCGCTACATTCGTAACCTATTGCTCGGTTGGACAGGGCGGTTTTTTGCCTGGTTTATCGTGGTTAATGCGGCAATGGCGGCACTGCTTTCTTTGGTTTATCAACACATGACACTGCAAAGCCAGCGCGAATTACCCTATTTAGAAAACGGTCTATTAACACTGTTTTTTATCTTAATGATTATCAACGGTGTGGTGATTTGGTTATTTTTATTAGCGCACGAATCACGAAAAAATGCGCAACAGGAGTCGAACCAACAAACCAAAAAGCTGATGCAAGAAATACAGGCACACGAACTAACCGATGCCGCGCTACAAAATGCTAAAGAGTTAGCAGAAAATGCCAGTGCAGCAAAAAGCCGTTATCTTTCTGGTATTAGCCATGAATTACGCACGCCGCTGCAATCTATTTTAGGCTATACCCAATTACTTAAAGAACGACAAGATACACCCTCGACTCACCAAAAAAGTTTGGATTCTATACATCGTGGCGGTCAATATTTGTCCGATCTAATAGAAGGCTTGTTAGACGTTTCTAAGATTGAAGCGGGTAAGCTAGAACTGCATCAAACGGTGGTTAATTTCCCAGAATTGGTGTATCAAATTTCTGAAATGTTTCATATGAAAGCCGCAGCCAAGGGGCTGCCGTTTAATCTTAATGTGCAGGATGTCTTGCCTGGTTGGGTGAAAACCGATGAAAAGCGCTTACGCCAAGTGCTGATCAACCTATTATCAAATGCGATTAAATACACTGATAAAGGCGCAGTTGATTTTGAAATTCGCTATCGAACTCAAGTGGCGGAGTTTATTGTCCGTGATACTGGCTGTGGTATTCCTGCCGACCAGCATGAGCGCATATTTTCACCCTTTGAGCGTATTCAACGGGACGATAGCAAGTCGGTGTCTGGCACAGGCTTAGGCTTGACCATTGTTAAGCTGCTGGTTGAAGTGATGGGCGGTGATTTGCAGCTTAAATCGGAACTCAACAAAGGCAGCGAATTTAAAGTTTCTTTGATGTTGCCTTGGGTTCAGGGGGATATTCATGAGCTGGATAATCAAGAATCTATCGTTGGTTATCAGGCTGATAAGAAAAGTATTTTTATTATCGATGATGATACTTATGTTCGTGAAATGCTCACCGATCTATTGCAGCCTTTAGGCTTTGATATTCACTGTGCCGAAAACGGACGTGATTGTTTAAACCGATTGGATCAGCTAAGCAGTGATTTATTTATTATCGATGTCTCAATGCCTGGCATGAATGGATTTGAACTGGCCAAAGAATTAAGGTTGCAACGCGTGTCACAACCGATTTTAATGTTGTCGGCGAATGCACAGGTTCCGCCAGAAAACTTTAAAAAACAATACGGCTATTCCGATTATTTGATTAAGCCGATACGTAACCAAGCCTTATTGGATGCCATTAGTTTTCATTTGAATATTAGTTGGCAGACCACGGCCAAATCACTTTCAAACCTACAGGCTAAGCATAGTCGGCGGCCTATACAGATCGTCGATAGTCCGGAACTTGCCGAGCTGATCAGTGCGTCTGAGATCGGCTTTAAAAGAGGGATTTTAGAAGCACTTAAAACCTTAAGGACTAAGGCGTTAATATCAGAAGAGCAATTTGCACGTCTGAGCGATCATGCTGAGTCGATGCAATTTAATCGGATCAAAGAGGATATTGAGGTTATTTAGATGTCTATTGAATTAACTGGCAAGCTCGCATTAGTCGTCGACGATTCGCCGGATGCATTGTCTTTTGTACACGATGCCCTTGAAGCCTCAGGTATCGATGTTTTAGTTGCCTTAGAGGGCAAGCAAGCCATCAGCATTGTTAAAAAAATGAAGCCCGACATCATTTTGCTCGATGCATTAATGCCGCAAATGGATGGTTTTGAAACTTGCCGACAATTAAAGTCAGATAAAGCATTAGCCGCCATTCCTGTTATTTTTATGACCGGCCTGACCGATACCAAAGACATTGTCAAAGGCTTAGAGGCGGGCGGTGTCGACTACCTAACCAAACCAGTCAAACCGGATGAATTGATCGCTCGTATCAAGGTGCATCTGACTAACGCGAGCCTAACCCGAGCAGCTTATTCTGCATTGGATCAGAACGGCCAAATGATGATGGCAGTAAATAGTCAGGGTGAACAACTTTGGTCAACGCCTCAGGCCTATACGCTCTTGAGTAAAGCGGGTTTAAGGAGTGAGCAGAGTTGGCAATTGTTTTCTCAGCAATTGGCGCAATGGCTCGCCAATAAACCCAATGTGGGTTACCAGCTCCAGCTTGAAAACCCCGACTATCGATTAGCGGTTCGGCTAATGTTTGATCACGAAAGCGAATGGGTATTGCGGTTAATTGACGGTGAACGGCCAACCGGATCAGAGCTATTACGCAACCAGTTAGAGATTACTGAGCGAGAATCGGAAGTTTTATATTGGCTGGCCAATGGTAAGGCAAATCGCGAAATCGCTGAAATATTATCGATGAGTCCTCGCACCGTGAACAAACACCTAGAGCAGATCTACGTTAAATTAAATGTCGATAATCGCACTAGCGCCGCAGGCATTGCACTCAAAATATTTGCCCAAGAGAACGCATTGCTTTAAATCTAAATTAAGTTTTTGTCTATACGTCAATTAACGTATCTCGTTAGGGGATTCGCCCCATAGTCTTACATTCCTCGGATCGCATAATGCTGCATAGCCAGTTCAATACTGGATCATCCAAAACGCTACGAGGAACTTCCATGAAACTTAAAACTGTACTAACAGGTGCAGCCTTTGCCGTCTCTGCGACTATCGCTGCGACAGCATACGCTGCAGACACAATCAAAGTGGGTGTGCTGCATTCACTTTCTGGCACCATGGCTATCTCAGAAACGACATTGAAAGACACCGTTCTGATGATGATCGAAGAGCAAAATAAAAAGGGTGGTTTATTGGGCAAGCAACTTGAAGCAGTTGTTGTTGACCCTGCATCCAACTGGCCTCTTTTTGCCGAAAAAGGGCGCGAGTTAATCACTCAAGAAAAGGTCGATGTTATCTTTGGTAGCTGGACATCGGTTTCTCGAAAATCGGTATTGCCGGTTCTTGAAGAGCTAAATGGATTGATGTTCTACCCAGTACAGTACGAAGGCGAAGAGAGTTCTAAAAATGTTTTCTATACCGGCGCTGCGCCAAACCAACAGGCGATTCCAGCGGTAGATTACCTGATGAATGACCTTGAAGTTGAGCGCTGGGTATTGGCCGGTACCGACTATGTTTACCCTCGTACCACCAATAAAATTTTAGAAGCTTACCTTGAGTCTAAGGGCGTAGCGAAAGAAGACATCATGATCAACTATACGCCATTTGGTCATTCCGATTGGCAGTCGATCATTGCCGATATCAAAAAATTTGGTAGCGAAGGCAAAAAAACAGCGGTTGTTTCTACCATTAATGGCGATGCAAACGTGCCATTCTATAAAGAGTTAGGCAACCAGGGTGTTTCTGCTGAAGACATTCCAGTAGTGGCATTCTCAGTGGGTGAAGAAGAGTTGTCTGGTTTCGATACCGCGCCTTTAGTCGGTCACTTAGCGGCATGGAACTACTTCCAGTCAGTAGAAAGTGACGCCAATACTGCCTTTATCAAAAAATGGAAAGCCTTTGCTGGTGAAGATCGTGTCACCAATGACCCAATGGAAGCGACTTACATCGGTTTCAATCTTTGGGTAAATGCCGTAGAAAAAGCTGGCACCACCGATGTTGATGCAGTTGAGCAAGCGATCATTGGCCTGAGCGTACCAAACCTAACCGGCGGTACTGCAACCATGGGTGCAAACCATCACTTAACTAAGCCTGTTTTAATTGGTGAAATCCAAGACGACGGCCAGTTTGAAGTGGTTTGGGAAACAGACGGCGAAGTAGCAGGCGATGCATGGTCAGACTTCTTACCTGAGTCAGCGAAACTGATTGCCGATTGGACAGCCCCAATCAAGTGCGGTAACTACAACACCGAAACAGGTGTTTGTTCTGGACAAAATTACTAGTCCGCCTAAACGAATGGCAACCGACTCTGTTTAAGTTTTTGATTATTTTTATAGCAGAGTCTCCTAACTTAGCCTATTGAGTGTTCAGGCTTAACAGGTCGGTTGCCACCTTGATTTACATTTCGGATTGGGTGAGTTTATGAATCGATACCGCTGTCATTACCTACTAAGTAACAGTCTAAAATTATTATTCGGTTTTTTACTGTTCGTCTTTTCTAGTTTTTCTTATTCGCAAACCATTGCAGAATTACACCATGAATTAACCAACGTAACGCTCAGTAAAACCAAGTCAGTGCTTGAAAAAATAGTACAGACCGATGATGAAACGAACCTGCATTTATTTGAGACCATGTTGGCAGGCAACCTTTACTTTGATACATCTGATCACTCCTTGTTGGTATTAGAGAAGGTCGATGGTGTTGAACAAATTAAAGACTTCTATAGCGCCGAAGTACGGGCTATTGATCGCTCCGATGCAAAAAAAATCCGAGTCAATAACGCGTTACGTACCTATTTAAGAGCCAGTATTGCGCGTATTCAACTAACAGCTAAAGATGACACCGTGCGCAAAGAGGCTGTTGAGTCGTTATATAAAAAAGTTGATAAAACAACCTTTGCAACCGTTGTTGAACTGCGTAGCCAAGAGACTAACAAGGCGGTTCAGTCGGCAATGGATTTACTGATTGATATGAACGATGCTCAGTTCAACAAAAATGAGCAGCAACGTATCGCAGCGATTAACCGATTGGCGAAAAGCCTAGAACCTGCAGTCAGAAATATGCTGGTCACTATCGCTAATCAAACAGAGGTGCCAAAGGTTGCAGCCGCGGCAACGCAAGCGTTACAAACAATCGAAGCAAAAATAGGCTTTTATAACAAACTCGACACAGTATTTTTTGGCTTAAGTTTGGGCTCTATTTTGTTGTTAGCCTCAATTGGCTTAGCCATTACCTTTGGCGTAATGGGTGTTATTAATATGGCCCATGGCGAAATGATTATGCTCGGTGCTTACACCACTTACGTGGTTCAACTACTGATGCCCAATCACATTGATCAGTCCATTATTGTTGCGATACCGCTGGCATTTACCGTTTCTGCGTTAGTTGGCATTGTGATTGAACGAGGCGTTATTCAATTTTTGCATGGCCGACCGTTAGAAACGCTATTAGCAACCTTTGGTATTAGCCTTATTTTGCAACAGTTGGTAAGAAGCATATTTTCTCCACTCAATCGACAGGTCAATACGCCTAGCTGGATGAGTGGTTCGGTTGAAATTAATCCGGTTTTGTTTATTACCTTAAACCGTCTTTATATTTTCTTTTTTGCGCTCATCGTCTTTGCTGCCTTGCTCGTAATTTTAAGAAAAACATCGCTTGGCTTAAATGTACGGGCGGTTTCGCAAAATCGAAATATGGCTCGCGCACTGGGGATAAAAACCGCTCGGGTCGACGCTCTAACCTTTGGTCTCGGTTCTGGCATTGCCGGAATTGCAGGTGTTGCCTTGAGTCAGTTAACCAATGTTGGCCCTAACTTAGGCCAAAGCTACATTATCGACTCCTTTATGGTGGTGGTTTTTGGTGGCGTTGGTAATTTATTCGGCACTCTGGTTGCTGCCTTCACGCTGGGTATTGCCAATAAATTATTTGAACCGATGGTTGGCGCAGTGCTGTCCAGCATTTTGGTGTTGGTGTTTATTATTCTATTTATTCAAAAACGCCCTAAAGGCCTGTTTCCACAAAAAGGGAGGGCGGCTGAATGAAGCTATTTTCCAGTATTTTTAACTTTAAACGCTCAGGCGAACCTGGCGCGGTGATTGTGCCGTTTGTGGCCTTGTTATTTGTCGTGACGCTGTTTGCTGCCTTAGGTAATTTAGTGTTTCCAGAAGGCTCTGTGCTGCACGTTTCTACCTACAGCATTACGTTGTTAGGTAAGTATCTGTGCTACGCCATGCTGGCATTAGCAGTGGATGTGGTGTGGGGTTATTGCGGAATTTTAAGTCTAGGTCACGCGGCGTTTTTTGCCTTAGGTGGTTATGGCATGGGCATGTATTTGATGCGCCAAATTGGAGATCGCGGCGTTTATGGTAATGCCTTACTGCCGGACTTTATGGTGTTTTTAAATTGGGAGTCTTTGCCATGGTATTGGTTTGGCTTCGATCACTTTGGCTTTGCTATGTTAATGGCGTTGCTGGTGCCTGCGTTGCTGGCGTTTGTTTTCGGTTGGTTAGCATTCCGCTCACGTGTCACGGGTGTGTACTTATCGATTATGACGCAAGCGCTCACCTATGCCTTAATGTTGGCGTTTTTCCGAAATGAAATGGGCTTTGGTGGAAATAATGGCCTAACGGATTTTAAAGATATTTTAGGCTTTAGTTTGCAAAGCGATACGACTCGAGTGGTGCTGCTCGCTATTACATCCTTGCTGCTGTCGTTATTGCTGATATTAAGTCATGCCATTATGAAATCGCGATTCGGCAAAGTCATTGTCGCAGTGCGAGACAGTGAAAGCCGAGCTCGGTTTTTAGGTTATCGAACCGAGCGCTATAAGGTTTGGCTGTTTGTCTATTCTGCCGTTATCGCCGCGATTGCCGGAGTCCTCTATGTGCCGCAAATTGGCATTATTAATCCCGGTGAATTTACACCCATTAATTCCATCGAAATTGTTATTTGGGTTGCCATTGGCGGGCGTGGCACTTTAGTGGGTGCCGTACTGGGTGCGTTGTTAGTCAATTATGCCAAAACACGGTTAACGGCAATATTTCCAGAGGCGTGGTTATTTGCCTTAGGCGCTTTGTTTGTTGTTGTGACACTTTTTTTGCCAAAAGGTCTGTTCGGTTTAGCAGGTTCAATACGCAAAAAATTATTGCCATCGCCAGCCGCTGTTAAGGAGGTGAAATCATGAAATGGTTAAATGACTTCCGAGAGCTGTTTCGGCGCGATCAAGTTTGGTCGGTAATGTTACCTAAGCAGGTTGATGTCAATCTAGATAAAAATATCGCGCTTTATATCGAGGATTTAAACGTCAGTTTTGATGGCTTTAAAGCCATTAACCAGCTCAACCTTTATATCAAAGAAGGTGAGCTGCGCTGTTTGATTGGTGCAAACGGTGCCGGAAAAACCACGCTGATGGATATTGTCACAGGTAAAACAAAACCGGATTCCGGTTCGGTTTGGTTTGGTCAAAATCACGATCTTTTAGGCTACGATGAAGCCGCGATTGCGCGATTAGGTATTGGTCGAAAATTTCAAAAGCCGACAGTGTTTGAAGAGCTTTCAGTTTTTGACAATTTGGAATTGTCGTTAAAAACCAATAAGTCGGTTTTGCCAACTTTATTTGCTCGGCTAAGTCATCAGCAAGATAAACGAATTGCACAGGTGCTAGAGACCATTGGTCTTACAGAACAGCGCCAACTTGCCGCAGGTGCTTTGTCTCATGGTCAAAAGCAGTGGCTTGAAATTGGTATGTTGCTAGCTTCCGATTGCAGGTTGCTGTTAGTTGATGAACCCGTCGCGGGAATGACCGCAGAAGAAACCGAAAAAACTGCCGAGCTATTAAATAAGCTGGCAGGTGAACATACGGTTGTCGTGGTTGAACATGATATGGAATTTGTACGCTCTATTGCTCGCACCGTTACTGTATTGCATCAGGGCTCAGTTTTAGCCGAAGGCAGTATGGATGATATTCAAAAAAATAAAGAGGTGATCGAAGTTTATCTCGGTGAAGAGCACGCAGAAGGTTCGGAGGCAGCTTTATGATTCGTATTAAAAATTTGAACCAACACTATGGTGGTACTCAGATTTTGTGGGACCTAAACCTCGATATAGCCGAAGGTTCTTGCACCTGCATTATGGGGCGTAATGGCGTTGGTAAGACAACGCTGCTGAAGGCGATTATGGGTTTATTACCAACCACGAGTGGCGAGATTGAGTTTCAGGGCAAAGCCTTGCAAAACCGCAGTGCAGAGTTTCGTGCACCTGCGGGTATTGGTTACGTGCCACAGGGGCGTGAAATTTTTCCATTATTAACCGTTGAAGAAAACTTACGGCTCGGCTTACAGGCGCGTAACGACGGTTTAAAAACCATTCCAGAAAAGGTTTATCAGCTGTTTCCGGTGTTAAAAGAAATGCTCAACCGTCGCGGTGGAGATCTTTCTGGTGGGCAACAACAACAATTGGCGATTGGTCGTGCTTTGGTGACGGACCCGAGAGTGCTGATTTTAGATGAACCTAATGAAGGCATTCAGCCGAATATCGTCAGCCAAATTGGCGACGTTATTTTAAAGCTGAATGAGCAGGATGGATTAACGGTCATCCTAATTGAACAAAAATTAGGCTTTGCACGCAGAGTAGGTAAGGAGTTTCGTCTTATGGAAAAGGGCAGCATTGTCGCGGCTGATCGAATGGAAAACCTTAATGATCAGTTAATTCGCCAATACTTGGCCGTCTAATGATGAATCTATTGCAGCAAGCATTGCTGACTGATCAGGTGGAACTTAATGCGCCAGAGAGGCAGGCAAATAAACAGTCAGATAACAAAGAACTAGGCAGCAGAAGGTTAGAGAATAAAGAGCCAGATAGCCAAGCATGGCACGCTAACCTGATGTTGCGTTTTGCTCAAACGCAACGAGGGGTTCGTTTAGTAGAAAAGCAGCACCAAGGGCCGCTTTACGTTCAAAAACCTTTTTACCCAGAAGGGGTTGAGGCGCCGCACGTCTACTTGCTTCATCCTCCTGGCGGCTTGGTCTCCGGTGATTGCTTGAGTATCGACATCAATGTTGAACACCAAGCGCACGCACTAATTACAACGCCGGGCGCTGGACGGCTGTATAAATCAAGGCCTGATCAGCGCTTACAGCGTCAGCAGGTGACTTTAAATTTAGCCAGCGCAAGTTCTATTGAGTGGTTGCCGATGGAAGCCATCGTGTTTCCAGATGCCAACGCCTCAGCCAGCAACTGCATTCACTTAGAAGAAAACGCCCATGTTATTTTTTGGGATGTGCTCAGCCTTGGTTTACCGGCGAACCAAAAAACCTTTGACCAAGGCAGCATTAGCCAAAACATAAAAATATATCGAAAGCAGCGCTTACTGTTACAAGAGCGAATGCAGGTTAATGACGTTAATCGAAACATCTTAGAAAGTGCAGCTGGCTTTGCCGGTTATCAAAATCAGGGCGTTTTAATAGCGGGGCCTTTTACAACAGAGCCAGAAGAATTATTGCATCACTTGCGCGAGCAATTTACCGATTGTGATGAACCCTTAGGCATTACCTATGTGGGTGAATTTTTAGTGATTAGAGCATTGTCTAAACGCAGTGATTTAATTCGTCAGCGCTTTGTTTGTTGTTGGTCCTATATTCGCCCGGCGTTACTGAATCGACCCATTTGTGAGCCAAGAATATGGAACACCTAAACTATTTAAATTGTTGCAAACATTTGAATTATTTCAACCGATGAATCAAAAGCTTTGGTTAACTAAAAACTTATTAACTAAAAGAGTTTATTAACTAAAAGAATTAAGCAATTAAAAGATCTGATAAAAAGCACACATCAGTCAGGCAGGCTTAGCAAGCTGGAATTATTTTTAACCTATTCAAGATAAGAGAGAAGCTATGGAACTGTTACCGAGGGAGAAAGACAAGTTACTTATTTTTACCGCAGCGTTGCTAGCCGAGCGACGCTTGAATCGTGGTTTGAAATTGAATTATCCAGAAGCCATGGCTTACCTCAGCATGGAAATTATTGAAGGCGCACGCGATGGTAAAACCGTCGCCGAGCTCATGTCTTATGGCAAGCAGCTATTGTCGGCAGACCAAGTCATGGAAGGTGTTGCAGATTTAATTCATGAAGTGCAGGTTGAGGCGACTTTCCCAGATGGAACCAAATTGGTAACGGTTCACGAACCCATCTGTTGAGTGGGTTTTTACTTAAACAGAAAGATATTTTTTAACCGATGATAAAAATGGGGTTAGCTATGATTCCAGGTGAAATACAGGTTGCTCAAGGCGACATCGTGCTAAATGAAGGCAGAAAAACCTACCGGCTTTATGTCGAAAATACTGGCGATCGGCCCATTCAAATTGGCTCGCATTATCACTTTTTTGAAACCAATCCAGCGTTGAAGTTTGAGCGCCAGCCAAGCCTTGGTTATCGGCTGAATATTGCATCAGGCACTGCCATTCGATTTGAACCGGGACAAGGTCGCGAAGTTGAATTAGTCGAGTACGCGGGCACAAAAACAATTTATGGTTTTCGCGGTGAAGTGATGGGGCCGTTGGCAACGGAGGCAGATAATGACTAAAACAATGGACCGTAATGCTTATGCTCAAATGTTTGGGCCAACCACAGGCGACCGGCTTCGACTCGCCGATACTGAACTGTGGATTCAGGTAGAAAAAGACTTCACCCTGTACGGCGATGAAGTGAAGTTTGGTGGCGGTAAAGTTATCCGCGATGGCCAGGGGCAATCTCAACGGACATCCCGTGAAACTATGGATCTGGTCATTACCAATGCGTTAATTTTAGATCATTGGGGCATTGTTAAAGCCGATGTCGGCGTCAAAGAAGGCCGTATTGCCGGCATAGGCAAAGCAGGAAACCCTGATATTCAAGATAAGGTTGATTTAATTATTGGCCCCAGTACCGAAGTGATCGCAGGTGAAGGTTCGATTTTAACCGCAGGCGGAATCGATGCACACATTCACTATATTTGCCCGCAGCAAGTAGAAGAGGCGTTGATGTCTGGCGTTACTACGATGATTGGCGGAGGTACTGGGCCAGCAACAGGAACCAATGCCACTACTTGCACGCCGGGACCTTGGTACATCGGCAAGATGCTGCAAGCAACTGACAGCATGCCGATGAATTTTGGCTTTTTAGGCAAGGGTAATGGCAGCTTACCAGAGGCTTTAGAAGAGCAGCTCGAAGCTGGCGCCATGGGATTAAAACTGCATGAAGATTGGGGCACAACACCGGCTTCGATCGATAACTGTTTAACGGTGGCAGATAAATACGACGTTCAAATAGCAATTCATACCGACACCTTGAACGAGTCGGGTTTTGTTGATGACACCATCGCGGCGTTTAAAGATCGGGTCATTCATACTTATCACACTGAAGGTGCAGGCGGTGGTCATGCGCCCGATATTATTCGCGCCTGTGCCTTGCCAAATGTGCTGCCAAGCTCGACTAATCCAACACGGCCTTACACGCACAACACCGTGGATGAGCATCTCGATATGCTGATGGTGTGTCACCATTTGGATTCAAATATCGCTGAAGATGTTGCCTTTGCCGATTCGAGAATTCGTAAGGAAACCATTGCCGCAGAAGATTTATTTCATGATCTCGGCGCGTTCAGCATGATCGCATCGGACTCACAAGCAATGGGGCGAGTTGGTGAAGTGGTAACGCGGACTTGGCAAACGGCACATAAAATGAAAACTCAGATGGGATTATTGAGTGAAGACATAGAGATTGGGGCAGATAATTTTCGCGCTAAACGCTATGTAGCCAAGTACACGATCAACCCAGCAATCGCTCATGGTATTGCGCATGAGGTTGGCTCGATTGAAGCCGGTAAATTGGCAGACTTAGTTTTATGGAAGCCAGCATTTTTTGGCATTAAGCCGAGTTTGATTCTTAAGGGTGGCATGATCGCCGCGGCGCCGATGGGAGACCCAAATGCTTCCATTCCCACACCTCAGCCGGTGCATTACCGAGAAATGTTTGGTGCTTTAGGTAAGGCTGCGGCGGCGACATCGGTGACTTTTGTTTCTCGGGCAGCACTGAATAATAAATTAGCTGAAAAGCTCGGTTTAGATCGTCAACTTATTGCCTGTGGTAATACTCGCGATATCGCCAAAACCGACATGATTCATAACAGCTGGATGCCCGATGTCAGTGTCGATCCGCAAACCTATGAGGTGCGCGCAGACGGTCAGTTGATCAGCTGTGAGCCAGCAACAGAATTGCCATTAGCACAACGCTATTGTTTGTTTTAGCCGCGCTTTAACTGACAGGGGTTGTTAAATAATAGCGGCTATTTAATTAGATCGGTTATTTAATTAAAGCAATTATCAAATTACGAAGGTTACAGGAGAGCATCATGTTAGAAGCCATTGAAAGATTAGGCTTGCACTGTGAACAGCCTGCTGTCGCAATTGTCACGCTGAATCACGAACAGCGTGAGCGTGGCCGATTAAAATTAGTCAGCGATCAGGGTGAAGAAGTTCGCGTGTTTTTAGAGCGAGGAAAAGCCCTATTGGTTGGCGAGTATTTGCGCAGCCGCTGCGGTCAAATTATTCAAGTTCGAGGGGCTACGGAAGCGGTTGCTCATGCCAGCTGTGAAGATTGGCACACCTTTTCTCGTGCTTGTTATCACTTGGGTAATCGGCATACCAAAGTCGAGGTAGGGGATCGCTGGTTACGAATAAAGCCTGATCATGTATTGGAAGACATGCTTCATCAAATTGGTCTGGTGGTGAGTTTAGAGCAGGCTGTGTTCAACCCAGAAAATGGAGCCTATGCGCATGGACATCACCACCACTAGTTCAGCGCTATTTAAACTGCTACAGCTTTCGAGCGTTAGCTTACCGGTCGGTGGTTACAGTTTTTCTCAAAGTTTGGAGTATGCCATTGAGTCCGGCTCGATCAACGATGCCGAGCAAACCAAAGCTTGGTTGCAAACTCAGTTATTTGAATCGATCGCGCGAGTAGATTTACCAGTATTGTTTGGCGTGATGAATTCGGATGTTGACGATGTAGAAAACTGGCGGCGGTGGAACGATATTTCCATGGCGAACCGAGAAACCAAAGAACTGCGGCTAACAGAGTCTGCCATGGGCGAAGCCTTAAAACGACTATTAACCAGCTTTGCCGTGCCAGTGCCTGAGGTCGTAGATAATCAATACAGCTTTGTCGCGCTTTATGGTTTAGCGGCAAACTATTGGTCGTTAGAAGCGCAGCTTACCGCTCATGGCCTTGTTTGGTCTTGGTTAGAAAATCAAATTTCAGCAGCGACCAAGTTGGTGCCATTGGGGCAATCACAAGCGCAACAGCTATTGCTGGAATTACCGTCGAGTTTAGCGCCAGCCATTGAATTGGCACAGACGTTAGATGAAGACTCTATGGGTGGCTCGCTGCCCTTATTAGCAATTTATAGCTCGCATCATGAAACACAATACAGCCGATTATTTCGATCTTAGAGGGTGAGAAAATGACAAAACAAACATCGCTAACAAAACAAACCTTAAGAGTCGGCGTTGGCGGCCCTGTTGGTTCCGGCAAAACAGCATTACTGCGATCGCTCTGTGCCGCATTGAAGGATCACTACAATATCGCTGTAGTCACTAACGATATTTACACCAAAGAAGATGCGCAGTTTTTAACGCGACACAACGCATTAGAGGCTGATCGTATCATTGGCGTAGAGACCGGCGGTTGCCCGCATACTGCCATTCGTGAAGATGCCTCAATGAATTTAGCTGCTATCGATACGCTGATGCAGCGCCATGGCGAGCTGGATGTGATCTTTGTCGAAAGTGGCGGCGATAACCTCAGTGCGACCTTTAGCCCAGAGCTGTCAGACTTTACCATCTATGTTATTGATGTCTCAGCAGGCGATAAAATCCCGCGTAAAGGTGGCCCGGGCATTACACGTTCAGACCTGTTTGTGATTAACAAAACAGATTTGGCGCCGTTGGTGGGTGCCTCGTTAGAGGTCATGGATCAGGACACTCGTAAAATGCGCGGCAGCAAACCCTTTGTGTTTTCTAACCTAAAAATAGCAGAGGGTTTGGATCAGATTATTAATATTATCGTCAGTGAAGGCATGCTTGAGGTTAAGGATTTACCACCGGCCAAGGCTGTTGTGTAGCGCTACACTCAACGGCTGAGAGCCAGCAGGCTTGGTTTTTTGTTGCCTCGGTTATTCTATGATTCTATTTTTCGGCTCTCGTGTTAGCATCGCCTGATTATTGAGAGCCTCGATTATTTAGAACCTTAAGCATGAAAAAGCACGCCGTCCATCATTTATATGACCAACGCATTAGCCGTTCAACGCGGCCATTTAATGCGCGTGGAAAATTAGTACAACGCTGTTCTTTTTGCCGAATATCGCAGGCGCATTGCATATGTTCGCTGCGCCAAGAGCTGTCATCAGATGCTGGTTTTTTATTGCTGTATTACGACGATGAGGTGTTAAAGCCTTCAAACACCGGCAAGCTAATCGCCGATTTAATTGCCAACACCTTCGCCTTTATCTGGCAACGTACCGAAGTCGATGAGGCTCTGCTTAGCATAATCAACGATTCTGCTTGGTATCCGATTGTGGTGTTCCCCAAAGCCTATAGCGAACCAGAGCGGCTTTTGCCAGAAGGCCAGCTGAGTATTCCAAAAGGTAAAAAGCCGCTGTTTGTGCTGTTAGATGGCACCTGGCGTGAAGCTAAAAAGATGTTTCGTAAAAGCCCTTATTTAGATGCTTTTCCTGTGTTATCGATTGAGCCAGAAGCCTTATCAGCGTTTCAGATTCGTCAGGCCAGTCAACAGCATCAATTGGCTACCGCCGAAGTTGCAGCCGCGGCTTTAGCCCGTGTGGCAGAGCAAAAAAACGCCAATCGATTACACGCCTGGTTCGAGCTGTTTAATTATCGGTATCAGCAGGGTAAGACGGCGCCGAACCGAGGAAACCCAAATGCGGAAGCAGAATTTTGCCAATCGCTGCAGGAATGATCGGGTAAAGGTTCGTGCGCCAATAAATCGAAAAGGGCAGTGAGCAGCGCTATCTATTTCGATAAGGGCGAGTCAAAATAGACAGAATAAATACAATAAAAATTGCCCTAGATCTAAGATTCTATCGAAAACACGCAGTTTCAGGATGCCATCACCTTACATTGTACTACTTTCGTCGCATAATCGGTGGCGAATGAAGGGTGCTGGGTTCGTTCGAACCTTAATCTACGGCATTAAAAATGTGGAGTAATGTAGGAATGAAACGATTCACAATCATACTGAGTGTATTGTTGTCTGGTTTATTATTGCCGACACTAAGTTTGGCCAACACCGAGGCAACGCATCACACACTTAATCTAAATCTAACCCACGGTTGGTTTGGCTATGCCGCTGTAGCGGTTTTCGTTATCGCTTATCTGTTCGTTATTTTTGAAGAACAGCTGCATCTGCCTAAATCTAAGCCAGTGATGGTAGCCGCAGGTTTAATTTGGATAATTATTGCTATTGCTTATCACGCTCACGACCTCGACGGTTTGCATAATTCTATTCAACATAACTTTTTAGAATACGCTGAGCTGTTTTTCTTTTTGCTTGTCGCGATGACTTACATAAACGCGATGATGCAACGCGGCGTTTTCGAAGCACTTCGTAATTGGCTGGTCGAGCGAGGCTACAGTTACCGTCAACTGTTCTGGATGACGGGTGTACTCGCATTTTTTATTTCACCCATTGCTGACAATTTAACCACGGCATTAATTTTATGCGCAGTGGTACTGGCGGTCGGTAAAAATAATGACAAGTTTGTTGCTTTAGCCTGTATCAATATTGTTGTTGCAGCAAATGCAGGCGGTGCTTTCAGCCCGTTTGGCGATATTACAACGCTGATGGTTTGGCAAAAGGGTAATGTTCAGTTTGGCCAATTCTTTGCGCTCTTTATTCCATCGGTGGTGAACTTTTTAGTACCAGCAGCGATTATGAATTTTGCCTTACCTAAAGGCCTGCCAGAAAAAGTCACCGATATCCAAAACTCTAGTGGCAGTGCGCTGAAGCCTGGTGGTCTAGTAATGGTTGGGTTGTTTATTGCAACGATTGTTACTGCGGTTTGTTTCCATAACTTTTTCAACATTCCACCAGCCTACGGCATGATGTTTGGCTTATCGTATCTGGAATTGTTTGCTTATTATCTGAATCGACGCTCTCATCATTGGACTGCACGACCTGATCAGCCACCAGAAAACCAGACTAATCCCTATAAGTTTAATATCTTTAATAAGATTGCTCAGGCCGAATGGGATACGTTATTTTTCTTCTACGGTGTCATGATGTCGGTTGGTGGCTTAGGCTTTATAGGCTATCTGTCCATGGCATCGGAGACTATCTACGTTGGCTTAGGTGCCACAACCGCTAATATATTAGTTGGCTTTGCCTCGGCAATAGTCGATAACATCCCTGTGATGTTTGCCGTTTTGACCATGCAGCCAGATATGAATTTGTATCAATGGTTATTGGTGACTTTAACGGCAGGTGTCGGTGGCTCTATGTTATCCATTGGCTCAGCCGCCGGTGTTGCATTAATGGGTCAAGCACGTGGTAAGTATACTTTCTTTAGTCACTTACGATGGACGCCAGTGATCATCCTAGGTTATTTTGCCAGTATTGGAGTGCATTATTTGATCAACGGCTAAGCCTTTAAAATTAGCCTAATGGCTTGTTTTAAAATATGTTATTTTTACCTCCCGCCTTTGCGGGAGTTTTTGTTTGTATTGGTTGAATGTTTTGATCTTTTGGATATAAAAATGCCTAAAGCCCCAGATATAAAAAGTGGACAGGTGATTGAGCTGGACAATGCTCAATACATTGTTAAGTCGATTACCGTTAGTAGCCCAACCGCACGCGGCGCTGCAACGCTTTATAAAATGTTGCTTAATGAACTGAAAGAGCGACGCAAAAAAGAAGTTACCTTTAAAGGTGACGATGTTATTCAATTGGCGGATTTCCAGCAGATCAGTGTCAGCTATTTATTTTCTGACGCTGACTCCCACACCTTTATGGATACAGAAGACTATAGCCAGCATTTGCTTTTTAGCGATGATCTGGGTGATCAGTTGATGTGGATCCACGAAGGTATGGAAGGGATTCGAGGCTTGGTGGTTGATGATCGCCTAGTTGCGATAGAATTGCCGCAGTCGGTGGTTAAAAAAATTACAGAAACCAGCCCGAGTATTAAGGGCGCCTCTGCTTCTGCTCGAACAAAACCGGCAATATTGGAAGGCGGTGTGACCGTACAGGTGCCTGAGTATATTGGCCCTGGCGATGTGATTAAGGTGAATACCGAAACAGAAAAATATATGTCACGGGTTTCAAGCGCGACTTAATTGTAATGGCAAATAACGAATTAAACATTCGAAGCTAGACGTCAGAAGTTAAAAACTAGACGTTAAAAGTCAGAAAGTTAGAAGTTAAAAAGGCAGCCTAGATCTAGGCTGCCTTTTTTATTGGGTACGATCAACAGGGTTGCAAATAGAACTGGTACATCTGAGAGAACATCGCCGGATGCTGCAATTCAAATTCTTGCCAATTGTTTAAGTCGATCCGTTTAGCATCGTCAGGATAGCGCGTTGAATAGTCAGCCTTTTTATCACTTGGCAATACAAAACCTAAAAATCTTAAATCGTGCTCGCTAATGAGCTGTTGTATTTTTAGTGGCGAAAACAGCAATTCTTGCTCATGAAACAATAGATCTCGGCAACCACTGGCTGAGTAGAAATCTTGGCTTTCCAAAATACCTTTATTATCAATCGGTAATTTATCTTCAATGATCGATTGACGTAAGGTTCGAATCGACTCTAGGTTCGTTGGTACTTGGTATTGATCTAACAAGGCCCTAACTTGCTGAATCGGCTTGCGGGCCACTTCACTGTATAGGCCTAACTTAATAAGGCCATTAGCTGCTAATTTGGTTTTTAACTTCGCTAGTCCAACGGAAGGGTCTTGCATATGGTGCAGAACACCGGAGCATTCGATAACATGAAACTCGCCCTGCAGTGCATCCAAGTCGAGAATGTCCAAGTTCATGAAGGTGATGTTTTCAATGCCATATTGTTCGGCTTTCTTTTGTGCATAAGCTAAAGAGCGACGAGTTATGTCAATGGCAGTGACTTCAACGTTTCTAAAATATTTCGCCACTCGCAAAGCATGTTGACCAGTACCACAGCCAGCAATAAGTACCTTAATGGCGCCCATGTTAAAAAATTCTGGCGCTCTAAAATTTTCTAATTCTTGCTCAAGTGCGCGGCCATAATTGGTCGGTGTGTTATAGCCGAGATGCGACCAACGAGGATAGGGGTTAGCTTCGTATTGTGCTTTTACAGCCAATGAAATTTCATTTGAAATGCTGGTCAGTGTCGTTAATTCATCTGCTGCGGCAATTTCTGCTTTGAAGTCGAGCACGGTTGTCTTAAATAAAGTTTTTACCTCATCAGGCCAAGTGTAGACATCGGCAAAGCTGATCTTAAGTAAGCTGCTGATCTGAGTAGGGGATTCGTACATGGCGTATAAACTAAATAGATAAGCAACGTTCGAGTGCGACTGTAAGTCGGTCTGGCTCAGCTTTTTAAGAGAGTCTGTTAGCAGGTTTAGAATCTCTAACTCATCGGTTTGGTAGGCGTAAATGTATTCATTGTGTTGCGAATGCTGAGCAATGTTTATGGTTAAGTCGAGTAATTTACTGTCTTGATAATCACCGGCAATCGCGCTCAGCAGCAGTTGTTTTCGAATAATGATAATGACTTCTTCAAGGCTTTTGTCGGTCACGTATAGCTTCGCTAAGGCGAGGCTAAGCAGTGGATCAATAGCTAAGTCTTGTAAGTCTAAAACTGCGTTTGGGTTTTTTAGATCGTATTTATGCGTTAACAATGAAATGGTCAGAGGCGCTAACTTTTGGCTGTTAACGTCATCGAGCATCAGCCAGCTGATCACATCCTGTTCAAGCTCTTCTTGGTAATAATCCGCTTTGATTTGGTGAACCAAATCAAACAGCTTTGCTTGAACGTGCTGATCTTCTGGATGCACATGGAACAGCTTTCGGTACGCCTGAAAAGCGGCAACTGTTAAGCCTTTTTTATAAAGCGTGTAGGCTATTGATATTGCAGCGCGAGTCTCGTTAGGAGATATATCGAGTGCTTTGGTAAAGCATTCTAAAGCCTGATCGTAACATTGGTCGGCTAGATGCACGTGACCTAAGGAATACCAATTGCCTGCTGAGTTGGGTGCCAGACTGGTGGCTTCTTCTAGGTGTTGAAACGCAAGCGAGTAAAAGCCTTCGTCCAGTGCGATACGCCCAAGCAAATTCAAAGCGATACTGCAGCTTTGTGAATTTTTATGCTTATGTAGCGTAACTAACTGGTTGGCGTAGTCTCTAGCTTTTTGACGATGCATGGCGCAATCTTCATTGCGTGTGCTTTCTGCTAGGCTTTTCTCATAATGGTAAAGCGCATGCTGTTCTAAATTGCTCGCTGCATTGGTGTCATGATAAATGTCATCACGATTCGACGCAGTAGGCAGTTTAGTTGACCATGAATCCAAATGTTGAATTGCCTGTTCCATAACCAATACCCTTGTTTGGTTGACTCATTTATTGCCGTTTAATGAATTCTTTCGGCAACTTATGACCGCTATTTATTCAGCTCGTTACCTTTCTTTACAGTGGAGCAAAGGGCGTGCCAGAGGGGTTAATAGCCAGTGATACAGGCGAGTGTGAGAAAAAGTACTAAAATTATTCGTGCTCAGGCCGATAAGGTTTTTGTATTGATAATTTGTTGTCGCCAAGCAGCTAGATCACTTGATGATAAACAGACCAAACCGATCACGTTGGGAAATGAGGTAGATTAATGTACGCACAGGGCATTAACCAGTATAAGTCCGTTGGCACTGAGACATCGATTGTGGACGCCGATCCGCATCGTCTCATTCAGCTTTTGTTTGAAGGTGCGACGGCTCGCATTGCTGCGGCAAAGGGTCATATTGAGCGCAAAGAATATGATAAAAAGAATAATCAAATTAATTCTGCAATATCGATCGTTGGTGGTCTGCAAGATAGTTTGAATCTGGATGCTGGTGAGCTGGCTCAAAACCTTGAGCGACTCTACAACTATATGATTCGACGTCTGTTTGAAGCGAACATCCGAAACGACATTTCATTGCTAGACGAAGTTGGCGGACTATTAGGTCAAATTAAAAGCGCCTGGGATGAAATTCGTGATGAAGCCTTAGATTCATTAAAGCAGGAAGGTCGAATTTAACTTTAGCCGTTGTGGTCGTTGCAACTATCGATCGGCTTGGTTATGCATTTGATCAGCAGTGTCCTGCGTGGCAAAGGCTATTCTATCGACGAGATGGTTATTTTTTTACCGATTAGCGATTAGATAGTTATTTGATTGTTTGAGCCGTTGACGTTGATGAATTGACATAATTCAGCTGCACCATCCTACCTTTATTAACAAGTGTAATGAAATGAGAGAATGGTGCAGTCAATGCAGTTATCAATTGATCGATTTTGTGTCAATCAGATGTCGATAAAGCGCTTAAAAGTCTTGCCTGCACCGAAAACCTACCGTTTTTATCTCTGTATTACATAAAAATCAGTCATTTATTTGACTATCACTTCAAATCGCTCTTTACTTCTGTATATTAAGAATACCGATATTTTGGCAGTGTTTGTTTTTCAAGGTCAGTTCGCTGATTTGACCGTTCGAGGCTAATTAGATGTTGAAAGAAATTAAATTACTTTTAATAGATGATGACGAGCAGCGTTGTCGTGATATGAAAGTAATTCTCGATTTTTTAGGTGAAGAATTAATCACCGTGAAAGGTAAAGACTGGTTTGAGCAGGCCTCTAATGCAGTGGATTCACCAGCAAGCTTGGTTGGTGTGATGCTGGGTAGGCTGAGCGATGAACTAGAAGCGACCGTGAAAGCACTGACAGACTGGGATGCTGGCATCCCGATTATGCTTATTGCTGAGGAGCATACTGAGCTTGAGCAATTGGATGATGAGCTACGCTCTCGTGTGATCGCCAAACTTGCTATGCCGACAACCTACAACAAGTTGCTTGATACATTGCATCGCGCACAGATGTATCGAGAACAGTATAATTTGACTCGTGGTCGCGATAATCGACGTGAAGTGAATTTATTCCGTAGCTTAGTTGGCAGTAGTCGTACGGTTCAATCCGTGCGTGAAATGATGACTCAAGTTGCAGATAAAGAAGTGACGGTATTAATTACCGGTGAAAGTGGTACCGGTAAAGAGGTGGTTGCTCGTAACCTGCATTATAACTCTCATCGCCGAAATAAGCCGTTTGTGCCAATTAACTGCGGCGCGATTCCTGTTGAACTGATCGAAAGTGAACTCTTTGGTCATGAAAAGGGTGCCTTTACCGGCGCTATTACCTCCAGAGCGGGTCGGTTTGAAATGGCCGAAGGTGGTACTTTATTCTTAGATGAAATCGGTGACTTACCGCTCAACATGCAAGTGAAGTTGCTGCGAGTGTTGCAGGAAAGAACCTTTGAACGAGTTGGCGGTACGAAAACCTATACCACCGATGTTCGTGTTATTGCTGCAACTCACCGTGATCTTGAAGATATGATCACTAAAGAAACGTTCCGCGAAGATTTGTACTACCGTTTAAATGTTTTCCCGATTGAGATGCCCGCGTTGCGCGAGCGCAGTGAGGATATCCCTTTACTGCTCAATGAGTTGATTTCTCGCTTAGAGAATGAAAAGCGTGGCTCAATCCGATTTAATTCCGCTGCCATTATGAGCCTGATTCAGTACGAATGGCCAGGCAATGTCCGTGAGATGGCTAACCTGGTTGAGCGTCTAGTGATCATGCATCCCTATGGTGTTATTGGTGTGCAAGAGCTGCCGCTAAAATACCGTCAGATCGATGATGATATGGAAGAAGAAACTCTGCTGCCTAAGTCACTTATGGAATCGCTAGCGGAACATCACCCTGAGTCGACTGTCGATGGTATTCCTGCGCAGTTGCCGGTAAACGGAATTGATTTGAAAGAATATTTGACTGAATTAGAGAAAAACTTAATTCAGCAAGCCTTAGATGATGCTCAAGGTGTCGTCGCCAGAGCTGCCGAAAAACTGCATATTCGACGTACAACGTTGGTTGAGAAGATGCGTAAATACAATATTAACCGTAAAGAAGTCGCCTAGCTGCTCTTATAGTTAAAATGGTTTTCTTCTATTTAATCTAGTTTTTCTTGTGTTTAATACTGCTAATTCAACTCTAGCCCGCTTATACAGCGGGCTTTTTATTGTTTGAAAAAATAAAAAAGAAATTATAAAACTGGCATCGCCTTTGCAAACTTCAGATAAACGTCAATTATTTGAAGACTTTACATGCAAGCAGCTCAATTAACCGGCAACATCAGAAATCAGAAAACTGATCAGGTGACCGCCGACAAAAAAACCATTCAGGACTTACAGAAAGCCTTTACTGCATTTTCTGAGATGAGTCAGCATCTAACAGAAAGCTATTCTCAGCTCGAAAATAGAGTCATTGAACTCAGTGGCGAATTGGCTTCTGTTTCTGCTCAGCGCTTAGAAGAGCTCAATGAAAAAGAACAAATAGCGGACAAACTAGAAAGTTTACTTCGCCTATTACCCGCTGGTGTGATTGTGCTCGATAATCGAGGCGTCATTATTCAAGCCAACCCAACTGCCGAGAAATTATTGTCAGGTTCGTTGTTATCAACAAGCACTGGTTTGCTTGGTTTGGCTTGGGGCCGGGTGATACGAGAGGCCTTTGCGCCAAAGCAAACCGACTATCATGAAGTCAGTTTGAAAGACGGTCGCTTGGTTAAAATTGAAACCAGCCCGCTGGATAAAAAAGGTCAGCTGATACTATTAACTGATCAAACGGAAACTCGTGCATTGCAAAGTCAGGTTGCACGTCAACAGCGACTTACGGCGATGGGGCAGATGGTTGCTTCTTTAGCACATCAGGTTCGCACACCATTATCGGCTGCATTGCTGTATGCCGGAAATCTCAAAAATCCAAATTTATCGACCGAAAAACATGACATCTTTGTCGATAAATTGGTTGGGCGCTTAGATCATTTGGAGCGTCAAATTCAAGACATGCTGCTATTTGTTAAAGGCGAGTGTCAGCTAAAAGATCAGTTGCCGATTCAGGCGATCATCCAGTTACTGCAAGAGTCTGCAGAGGGTTTGCCCGCTCAGGCATTCGAAAAAATTCGTTGGCCAGTAACCCTGCCAAACGTATTTATTCAATGCCAAGCGGATGCATTAATCAGCGCCTTTATGAACCTCATTAATAACGCATTAGAGGCGTCAAACAATAAAGCAACGGTACATATTGATGCGGTACCAAAAAAAGACACGTTAGAAATTTCATTTTCTGATGAAGGTCCAGGTATGACCGAAGAGCAAATTCATAAAATTCAAGAGCCGTTTTTTACCACCAAAAGTCACGGCACAGGATTAGGTATCCCTGTGTTAATGACGACCGTTAAGGCTCACAAAGGGCATGTCAGAATACGAAGCAAAGTCGGTGTTGGCAGCCAATTCATAATTTCTTTACCAGTGGTTAAACAGGGGTAAGTGCAATGAAGATTTTAATTGTTGAAGATGATGCAAATTTACGCGAAGCGGTCAGTGATACGCTGACACTGCACGACTATGAAGTCGAATGTGCAGAGTGTGGTGAAGATGCGATACTAAAATTAAAGCAGCATTCGTTTGATTTTATTGTGTCCGATGTCAGCATGCCGGGTATGAATGGTCATGAGCTTTTAGATCATGTTCGCCAATACTATCCGCAGATACCGATGCTATTAGCAACAGCTTATGCCGCAGTAGATAAAGCAGTCGATGCCATGCAAAAGGGTGCGGTAGATTATTTAGTAAAGCCGTTTGCTCCGAATCAATTGATCGAATTGATCCAACAACATTGTGAACCGACGATTAAAGATACTCAATCACCTGTCGCGGTTGATAAAACCAGCCAGCATATGTTGGCGTTGGCGAGAAAGGTCGCTGTCAGTGACAGCACTATTTTAATTAGCGGTGAAAGCGGTACCGGTAAAGAGGTGTTGGCTCGCTATATTCATACGCATTCCGATCGCAGTGATGGTCCATTCATCGCAATTAACTGTGCGGCTATTCCAGACAATATGTTAGAAGCCACGCTTTTTGGTCACGAAAAAGGCTCCTTTACCGGTGCGGTTGCTAGTCAAGCCGGTAAGTTTGAACAGGCCAATGGCGGAACCATTCTGTTAGATGAAATTTCAGAAATGGATATCAATCTTCAGGCGAAAATTCTACGTGTATTGCAGGAAAAGGAAGTTGAGCGTATTGGCGGTCGTAAGACGATATCGTTGGATGTGCGAGTGCTGGCGACAACAAACCGTCAACTCACTGAAGAAGTGAAGGCGAACCGCTTCCGTGAAGATCTATATTATCGTTTGAGTGTTTTCCCGTTAGAGTGGCAGCCGTTGCGTAATCGTAAAGCGGATATTATTCCGTTGGCCGAGCGTTTATTAGTTAAGCATGCCAGTAAAATGCATAAATCAAACTTGCAGTTTGATGCCTCCGCTAAAGCAGCTATGTTGGATTACTCTTGGCCGGGTAATGTTCGTGAGTTAGATAATGCAATTCAACGTTGTCTAATTTTGCAATCTGGTCAAACGGTGACGGCTCAAGATTTAGGTGTAAACGGTGAACATCTAATCGATTTTGAATCGACGCGTCATTATTCCAGCGAACTTTCAAATCCTCCGACTATGGATATTGCCGAACCAATCTCATTAGTCGCTGAGAATAATGAAAGCTCGAGTATACATGTTGGCCTGAAGCACAAAGAGTTCGAGATTATTCTTGACGCATTACGTATTCATAACGGCCGTAAAAATAAAGCCGCAGATCACTTAGGGATTTCGTCACGCACCTTACGTTATAAGTTAGCCAAAATGCGTGAGCTGGGGATGAATGTTGATCAGGCAATCGCCGATATTCGTTGATCTCAGTAACCGGCTAATAAGCTGGCGGTAAATTAGACAAAAGCCTTCCAAATGGAAGGCTTTTTTATGCCTAAACGCAAATTAAAACTAAATCTTTGCCGAATAACTTAAGGTATTTAAAAAGCGGCAAATGTTGGCCTGTCAATTGCAAAGTATGTGTTGTAAGCGGAAATAGTCAGCAGAACGACAGAAAATTGTCGAGTTTTAGTCACTATTTCTAGGTATCACGAAACTTAGTTTTTTATTTGACGCGAAAGAGGTGACTCATGGTTGATAGAGTGGATATTCAAGGCGTACTTGAACAGATGCGCGCCTTAAAAGGCCAAACGAGTATTCCAAATACAACTGTCAATCCGACGGGCTTTTCCAATGCTATTGAGCAGGCTCGGCAACAGATGGGCACCGCCTCGCCATCTCGCGTCAATGAAGTAAATGAGCATCCTGATTCTGTGGTCAGTAACACACCAACCGGAGACGTTCCTTCGTTTGGTCAGATGATGGGAGCGGCCATTAATACCGTGAACCACAATCAACAGGTCGCCAATAATTTGGCGACACGTTACGAGATGGGTGATCCAAAAGTTGATCTACCCGAAGTAATGATTGCGTTGCAAAAATCCAGCGTTTCTTTTCAGGCGATGACCCAAGTGCGGAACAAGATGGTCGAAGCCTATAAAGAAATTATTAACATGACTCTCTAAGTAACGGGCAGATAAGACTATGACTCAGAACGTACCCGCTGCATCGACCACAGATATGAACGCCATGGAATCGGAGTCCGAATCCACTCAGTTGCCACAAAGCAGTGATGCACAAATACCGGTGGCGACAGAAAAAACCGACCTGATGGAAGCTGAAGATCCAAAGATCACTAAGATGCATCCAATCTTAGTTGGCTTTAATAAATTGACCATGATGCGTCAGTTTGGTTTGTTGGTGGCCTTGTCGGCGACTATTGCGTTGGCGTTA
The DNA here is from genome assembly GCF_008041945.1 of Reinekea thalattae. Lineage (NCBI taxonomy): Bacteria > Pseudomonadati > Pseudomonadota > Gammaproteobacteria > Oceanospirillales > Saccharospirillaceae > Reinekea > Reinekea thalattae. Next base: position 474,124 of record NZ_VKAD01000001.1, read on the forward strand.
GGTGTCGTCTTGTGGATGCAGAAAGAGCGTTATCGGCCACTGATGAATAGTACCAATAGCTTTGATGCAGCCGAGCTGATCGAAGTATTGCAAGGTCAAAAAATCGACTTTGATATCGACCCTTCTAGTGGCGTTATCTTAGTCAAGCAAAGTGATTTACATGCTGCCCGTTTAGCCGTTGCAGGTGCTGGTTTATCTGATGATCAAACCGTTGGTTATGAGTTGTTGGATGAAGATCAGCCATTAGGTCAGTCGCAATTTATGGAGAATGCTCGCTATTTGCGTTCTTTAGAAGGTGAGCTAGCGCGTACCATTTCGTCGATTAATCAGGTGCGTTTAGCGCGTGTACATTTGGCTATTCCTGCTCGTTCGGTATTTGTTCGTAATCAACGCGAACCAACCGCTTCTGTTTTTGTAGAATTGTATGCCGGTGCGGAACTCGACAACAGTTCCGTTAAAGCGGTTCGAAATTTGGTATCAACATCGATTCCAGAACTGAAAGATGAAAATGTATCTATCGTCGATCAGCGTGGGCGCTTATTAAGCGACAGCGAAGAAAATTTAGAAGATGAAATGACCAATCGTCAGTTCGACTATCAGCGTCGAATTGAAGAAAATCTGGTCAGTCGAATTAACTCCATATTGTCGCCGATCTTAGGGACTGAAAAATTTCAGGCGGAAGTTTCGGCCGATATCGACTTCACTAAAGTTGAACAAGCTGAAGAGCTTTATAACCCAGATCTCATTGCATTACGTAGTGAACAAACGATAGAAGAAGAACGCGTTAATGAGCCAGAAGGCGGAATCCCAGGTGCGCTTTCTAATCAACCACCAACTGATGCAGAAGCACCGGAAGTTGTTGAAGGCGGTGAGGGCGGCGCTACTATTCCTCGTTCTAGTCGAGATGAAGCAACACGTAACTATGAAGTAGATCGAACACTCAGTTACACCCAATTCCAACAGGGTCGAGTGCGTCGTTTAACCGTTGCTGTTGTTATCGATGATATTAAAGTATTAGATCCAGAAACCGGCGAGCTTGTTGAGCAGGAGTGGGATCCAGAATCCATCTTGCGATTACGAACCCTAGTACAAGATGCGGTTGGCTATGACGCCAGTCGAGGTGATAGTATTAATGTTATTAACTCGACGTTCCTAGGTGTCGGCGACGATCTAGAACCAGAGCCGTTCTATACTCAACCATGGTTCTGGGAAGTGTTAAAATACTTTGGCACTGGGTTGTTTTTACTCATATTATTGTTTGGTGTGATTCGCCCAGCCTTCAGAAACTTGACTGCCAGTGGTGAAGAAGACCTTCAGGACAGCCTAGAAGATGCCGCATTAGCGAATTTGGATGTCGATGAAGACCTAATTTCCGACGATAGGGTGACGCTCAGCACTGCTGATGACTTCACCTTACCGGGCCCATCAGAAAGCTTTGAGCGACAGCTGGAAGCCTTGCGAGGGCTCATTGCAGATGACCCAGGTCGTGTCGCCTTGGTCTTAAAACGATGGATTATGGCTGATGACTGAGAATACTAACTTACCCGCTGCAACGCAGGCCGAGCTTGGTGAACTAGAGCGAGCCCTTGATGGCGTGCCAATGCGCACCCGTGCTGCCATGTTATTAATGACTGTTGGTGAAACAGATGCAGCAGAAGTGCTTAAACACCTAGGTCCAAAAGAAGTACAGCGTGTTGGTACAGCGATGTCGACCATGCCTGAGTTGCGACAAGAGCAGATCGAAGGTGCGGTACGTTTGTTCTTAGAGGAAGTTGGCGGTCAGTCTGGTTTAGGCGTTGGGGCAAACGACTATATCCGCAATATGTTGACTCAAGCATTAGGTGACGAAAAAGCAGCCGGCCTGATCGATCGAATTATTTTAGGGGGTAATACCACCGGTCTGGATACCTTAAAATGGATGGATGCCCGAGCAGTTGCTGATGTTATCCGTAACGAACACCCTCAGATCCAAACCATTGTATTAGCCTATCTCGACGCCGACCAAGCCAGTGATGTCTTGGCGTTATTCCCTGAAAAAGTTCGCTTAGACATTATTATGCGGGTTGCGTCCTTAGAAAGTGTGCAACCAGCAGCCTTACAAGAATTGAACAATATTCTAGAGAAACAATTCTCTTCCAGTGCAGGTACTCAGGCTCAGACGTTGGGTGGTGTTAAAACTGCGGCTGAAATCATGAACTACCTAGATTCCAGCGTTGAAACAGAACTTATGGACGGCATTAAAGAAGTCGATGAAGACTTGGCGACTGAAATTTCTGACCTCATGTTTGTGTTTGATAACCTGATTGATTTGGATGATCGTGGTATTCAGGCGCTGTTACGTGAAGTCTCTACCGAGTCGCTGAAGATCGCCCTTCGTGGTGCTGAGAATGATCTGGCGAATAAAATCCTGGATAACATGTCTCGTCGAGCTGCAGAAATTCTGCGTGATGACATGGAATCAATGGGACCAATTAAAGTCTCTGAAGTGGAAGTGGCACAAAAAGAAATTCTTGGCATTGCTCGCAGAATGTCTGATGCTGGTGAAATCGCATTGGGTGGCGCTGGCGGTGAGGACATGCTGTAATCACCAGCCTAATGAAAGGAGCCAATTGTGTCGTCAACCTCGAACTTAACGTCTCGTAAATCACTCGGAAAAAACGCATCGACAAAAGCAGAAAGCGTTGCGTTGCCTCGATGGGACCGACACGGCAATCTAATTTCCAGCCCTAAACGTCCAGAAGCTGAAGTTACAGTAGAAAATGTTGAAGAGCAGGTAAAGCTTCCTACCGTTGCGGAATTGGAAAAAATTACCGAACAGGCTTATAACGAAGGTTTTGAGCAGGGCTATGAACAGGGCATGGCTCAGGGGCAAAAAAAAGGCCTCGAACAAGGCTATGCCGAAGGTTTTACTAAGGGTGAAACGGAAGGACAAACCCAAGGCTTTGATAAGGGTTATGAGGAAGCCTTGCAGAAAGGCGAACTGGAAAGCCAAAAGAAAGTCGATCTATTCCATTCTGTTGCTGATGCGATGAGCCAGCAGCTTATTCAAGAAGAAACTGAATTAAAAGAAGCGGTGCTGGCGCTGAGTCTGCGTATTGCTAAGCAAGTGCTGCTTGAAGAATTAGCGGTTAATCAAGAACACATTAAACGGATCGTTCATGCAGCTGTGCAGGCGTTGCCGAACCCTGATGAGAAGCTCGTTATCTACACTAATAGTGCAGATGCAGAATTAGTGCGTTCCATCGCCGAGGAAAACTGGCGTGTTGCCGAAAACGATAATGTCGCCAGCGGCGGCTGCCAGGTAAAAAGTGATACTAGCTATGTCGACTACAGCATTGATCGGCGCTTTGATACCGCGGTGGCTCAGCTGATGACGTTACCGAGTCAGCCTTTATCGGAGCAGCATAAAGCCCCGATATCTGAACAGCCATTGGCCGATGTTCTAGAAAATACCGCTGCTGCCCAAGCGGAGCTTACGGATCCACAACAGCCTTTAGTCGATACAACGGAAGAGTCTACCGCAGACAGTCTGAGCTCAGATTCGTCACTAAATCCCGAGCAGGAATCTACACTGGAGCAACCGTCGACAGCATCGCTCAATGCTCAGGCGGAGCAAGAAATAACCGATGATGTCACTGAGCAGCAATCAGCCAAGAATGAACTAGCTGGCGATGAATCAGCTGAGCACGAACTAGCTGAAGATGGCTCAACAGAAGATTATTCAGCCAGTAACGAGCAGGCGGACGAAGAGTTTGTTGCTTCAGAAATAACTGTAGATACCCGTGACTCTCAACTGAACGACTCACTGGAATCATCAATTAATCAAGAAGCTGAGTCGACAACTCAAGAACCTATTTCTGAATCATCACAAGAGCCGATAGATCAAGAGCCATCAGTCCAAGAGCCGTCAACCCAAGAACCAATAGATCAAGTTAAGCATGACCAGCCCGATTAGCGATTACCTTAAAGACTGTGAACAGTGGGTGACTCCTCCAGAGCCTGTTGCGCAAGGGCGATTGACTCGAATGGTTGGTTTAACGCTCGAAGCCGTAGGCCTGAATACCTCTATTGGTCAGCGTTGTCAGGTAATCGATGGCGACCAAATAGTTGAAGCTGAAGTCGTCGGCTTTCATGACAAACAAACCTTTCTTATGCCGGTTCAGGCCGTACATTCGCTACGCGCAGGCGCCAAGGTTGTACCGCTAGCCTCATCGAATCAATTGGTTATCGGTGACGAGTTGCTTGGCCGAGTACTTAATGGCTTTGGTGAACCGATCGATGGCAAAGGGCCGCTGAATTGCCGTGTTCAACAGAGCTTAAGTGGTTCTTATATTAATCCCTTGCACCGAGAGCCCATTCGCAAGCCATTGGATGTTGGTATTCGTTGCATTAATTCTATGCTGACTGTTGGTCGCGGCCAACGGTTAGGCTTATTTGCCGGTTCCGGTGTTGGTAAATCGGTATTGTTGGGCATGATGACGCGCTTTACCGATGCCGATATTACCGTTGTCGGTTTGATTGGTGAGCGGGGCCGAGAAGTTAAAGAGTTTATTGAAGAGATTTTAGGTGAAGAGGGGCTCGCCAGAAGCGTTGTCGTGGCTTCTCCGGCGGACGACGCACCCTTATTAAGATTACGTGCCGCAGAATATACAACGGCCATTGCAGAGTATTTTCGTGCTCAGGGTAAGTCGGTATTGATGCTGATGGATTCGTTAACTCGTTATGCCATGGCACAACGTGAAATCGCTTTAGCGATTGGTGAGCCACCGGCAACCAAGGGTTATCCACCATCGGTGTTTGCTCGTATTCCCCAACTAGTGGAGCGAGCGGGTAACGCTGAACAGGGCGGTGGCTCTATCACCGCTTTTTATACCGTGTTGACTGAGGGTGATGATCAACAGGATCCTGTGGCGGATTCATCACGGGCAATCTTAGATGGTCACTTTGTACTGAATCGAAAGCTGGCTGAAGAAGGGCATTATCCTGCCATCGATATTGAGCAGAGTATCAGTCGAGTTATGCCTCAGGTGGTATCAGAGGAACACTTTAAAGCCGCGCAACTAACGAAGCAGTTATGGGCGACGTACTCACAAAATAAGGACCTTATTTCAATTGGTGCTTATTCAAAAGGCAGTAATAAAGAGATTGATAGAGCGGTAGAGTTACAGCCTCATATTCGTGATTTTTTACGACAGGGGCTGAAAGAAGAAACGCCTTTAGAAGAGTGTGTTAAAGGTTTACAGGCTTTGGTGGGTGGTACTGAAAATGCAGTGGCTCAGAAACCTAAAGCTGGCGAGCCGCAAAAAATCAGTGCAGGCCAAGCTACGACGGGCCGGGCTGCTCGTAATCAAAAAGGCATTAAAGGTAAGCGACCCATTAAAGGAGCGAAAAAATAAATGAGCCGCTCAAAACGCTTACAGCTCGTTGCTAAGCTCGCGCAACAACGAGAAGACCAAGCCGTTCAGGCCTTAGCAGAAGTGCGTAGCCAGCTGGCATTAGAGCAACAGCGCTTAGATGAGTTATTACAATATCGCAAAGAGTATCAAACCTATTTAGATCAGCAGGCGAATGGTGGTATTGCTATTGAACAGTGGCGGCGTACACAGGGCTTTATCGATCAGCTCGCGATGCTGGCACAACGTCAAGAAAGCACTATCGCATCCTGGCAACAGCGTGAGCAGCAGGTACTTGAAAAGTGGCGCGAGCTTTATCAGAAGAAAAAAAACATTGGCCAGTTCATCGATAAAGTCAGTGCCGAAGAATTAATTGCAGAAGATAAAAAAGAACAAAAATTTATAGATGAACTCGTGACCCAGCGCTTTCACCGCTCTTGAGACTAGCTTTAGCCTAGTTATTCCGAGCAATATCAAATAATTAAGCCCTTAAATTTCATATTAGACTAATGTTGTATAACGGCGCTAAGACCTGCATGATGTCTGGTCTTAGCAATCAGTTGTGGTTGGCTTTTGTTGGTCGTATAAGTGAATTCCTAAAAATATCACTGAATTGGCTACTAACTTGTCAAATTGGTGCTATTTTTTCAGGGAATAAGTGGCAACTTGTTATGCCCAATCTATACTCAGTAAAAAGTTAATATTTAAGGAATGCATATGACGGTTACCGCTTCTACACAGGGTGAAAAAATTACAATTCAGGTTTCGGGTCGTTTCGATTTCAGCTCACATCAAGAGTTTCGCCAAATTTACGAGAATGTATCAGCTGACGTGTCGCTATACACTGTCGATATGAAAGACGCTACCTATCTTGATAGCTCTGCTTTGGGGATGCTGTTGCTGATGCGTGATTACGCTGGCGGTGATAATGCACGTATAGACATCATAAATTGTAACGATGATGTGAAGAAGATATTGATCATCTCTAACTTTGGTCAGCTGTTCAATATCGTATAAATCGACGTAACGGACTTTACCGCCGTGAATAATCGTTCATCGCTTCGTATTTTGATCGCTGATGATAACGAAACCGATCGAATTATTCTCAATCGGATCGTTACCAGTGAAGGGCATGAAGTCGTTATGGCTAGTCATGGTGGTGAAGCATTACAGCAGTACCATGACGCCCATCCAGACCTGATTTTGCTTGATGTGCTTATGCCCGTAATGGATGGGCTTGAAGTCGCTCGAAAAATTAGGCAATTTTCTGATCCAGAAAATTATGTTCCTATTATCTTCCTGACATCGCTGATTGATCCTAATGCATTAGCCGAATGCCTAGACTGTGGCGGCGATGACTTTCTCTCCAAACCTTATGACCGCACTATTTTAAAAGCGAAAATCAAAGCCTTTGGCCGCATGCGTTCGATGCAAGCAAAGCTTGGCGATCATAATCGTCAGTTGCTCATTGAACAGCAGGTCGCCAAAACTATCTTTGATCGAGTCGCTCATTCTGGCTGTCTTGAGTTAAGCAATATCAATTACAGTATTTCGCCATTATCGGTTTTTAATGGTGATACGGTTTTAGCAGAAAGAAAGCCCGATGGCGGAATGCATCTGTTTTTAGGTGACTTTACAGGTCATGGTTTGCCTGCAGCCATTGGTGCTATGCCATTGGCTGAAATTTTCTATGGTATGACAGCCAAAGGCTTTTCCATGGAAGAAGTGTTACGAGAAATGAACAATAAGCTAAGTCAGGTGCTTCCAACCGGCATATTCTGTTGTGGCTGCTTTATTGGTATCGATTTTTACGAGCGAATTGCAACTCTATGGATTGGTGGTTTGCCGGACATCATTTGTTATCGTAGTAAAACTCAAGAGGCAGAGGTTTACGGTTCAGAAAATTTACCGCTTGGGATTTTAAGTGCCGAAAAATTTAATCCGAAATTTACCGGGTTATCGTTAGACTTTGGTGACGAGCTGTTTGTTTGGTCCGACGGTATTATTGAATCACGTAATGAGTTGGGTGAGTTTTTTGGCGAGCAACGGCTGCTGGATTGTTTTAATGACACGCCTCAAGAGTCTATATTCCATTCGATTTTAAATAGGGTTGAACAGTTTGTTGGGCAGGCCAATGCCGATGACGACTTAACCTTATTGAGCGTTAAAATGGTTGATATTGGCGAACTGGGTTTGCCAAATTATAAGAACCAGCGAGGTTCATTGGGAGGGCCGCTTGACTGGTCGCTTAGTTATACTTTGAGGCCTCTATCACTCAAAGCGTTTAACCCATTACCGTTAGTGCTTTCGATTATTACGGAAGTTGAAGGGCTGCGTAATTTAAGTGGTCAGCTATATACACTCATTGCTGAACTTTATACCAATGCCTTGGATCATGGTGTGCTGGAATTGGATTCTGCTATTAAGGCGGCACCGAATGGCTTTGCTCAGTATTACCTAAAGCGTGAGCAACAGCTTGAAGCGGTCGATCAGGGCTATGTTTCATTCCATATTCATCATAAGCCGTTAAACGTTGGTGGCCGATTAACGCTGACTATTGAAGACAGCGGCAAAGGGTTCGATATCGATCAGGTGCAGCAGCGCATGGAATCGAACATTAGTTATAGTGGTCGAGGCATTCCGTTGATCAAAGAGATTTGTGATGAGGTGGCCTATAGCTCAACCGGTAATGCGGTATCGGTCGTGTTGACTTGGCCATTAGCCAGTACTGATTAAATTAGCGGCCCTGTGAAAAATAAAACTCTGCAGTTATTTGAAGTAACGAATCCAACTTGAAATCGCACTATTAATCTAAAGTCGTGGGCCGAATACTAGAGATCACATTAGTAAAAAAGACCATCAATATTAAGTAGAAAACTAAGGTAAGTTATGGCAATTATGTTGTTAGATCCACAGGTGATTGACGAACTAAAGGATTTACTCGAAGGCGAGTTCAAATTATTAGTCGACACCTATATTGAAGACACTCAGAAAAACGTTGCTCTGTTACGTCAAGCGGTCGATGAATTAAATCCTGCAAAGATATATGCCATTGCTCATAGTATTAAGGGTGCCAGTTTAAATTTAGGTGCCTTGTGGTTGAGCGAGCATTGCTTGCAGGTCGAAAAAGCCGCACGCGCCGACGATGCCTCCGTTGGTCAAAAATTGATAGATGATATTGAAAATAAATCCTCGGAAACCTGCGATCTTTTATCAACTTATCTGTAGCTAATCAGCCACGCATAGATAGCTAGTTAAAATACAGAATGACTGAAAGGATTCGCTAGCTAAAATATTTGCTGGCTACACTGTCAAAAGCTCTAATCTGAGCTGCTCGTCCTATTAGGTAATCCGAATGTGCACTCGCACTTATGCGCTCTTTTTAGAGCGTCAGGCCTTGAGCGTTAGCTATGGTTTTAATCAGCAGTATTACTTTTTTTAATAAAAAAGCGAAACTGGCCTTAGCTTTGCTATTCCAACCTATAACGGAATTTCTAAGGTAGTTACCAATGTTTCAATCGATGAGTTTGTTCTCTCTTTCTGCGGATGCGCAGCAAGGTGACTCAGCTGCGTCCATTGCAAGTGAGCCCAGTCAGTTGGCGACGAGCACGGCAGTGGATAGGTCAGAAAATGGCTTTCAGCAGCTGGTTTCAAATTATAATGAACAAGAAGGCTCGGCGATGGCTATGAAAAAGTTGGCCGCCGAAGTACAGAGTAACGTCCAAAAAAGCGGCGAAAGCTATCCCCATATTGCACAGAGTAGCGGTTCACCGACGGCTCTAAATGAAGATGAGCTGCTGCAGAATATGGACAAAGAGAGTTTGATGTCATTTTTAATGGCAACCTCTGGCGTGCAAAAGCCTACGATGATTGACCCCGATGCCAGTCAGTTGCTCGTCGATGGTGACGCGCTCGAGATAATCGATATTGAAGCCGCCTCACAGTTGATTGATAGTGAGCTAGCGGATGAGGGGTTAACAGAAGAAGAGTTGGCCGAATTTGATTTATCTCTCTATGGCGAAGACAGAGAGGATCTGGATGACATAGCAGAGGATCTTGACGCTCGAGTAGCTCAGCTTGAAGCGTCGCTATTTATGGCAGCGCCAGGTGATAACAGCGCCGCTACACCTCTAAACCCTGTTTCTTCGCCTTTAGCTGAACATGCTATTACTGGTGGTTTAAATCCAGAAGCAGTAAAGCTGGCTGATTTTTCTCCGAGTATGCTAGCTGATTCAGCAGGTTCTGAGCACGTGCAATTGGAGGGATTAGGTCTGCAAAAACAAATTTTCTCAATTGATGAACGACCTACGGCTGTAGCCTCAGAGCAGCGGTTAAGTGAAATGCAGTTAAGTGAAATGCAGTTAAGTGAAATGCAGTTAAGTGAATCGTCATTAGGTGAATCGTCATTAGGTGAAACGCCATTGGCTGAGCAGATGACAACCGAACAGCTCGAACAAAACTTAACAGGCAATGAAGAGGTTGATTTGTTGGCGGAGTCGCCGGTTACGGTAGTTGCTAACAGCTCTGACCATTTACAGCCTTCACCGATCAGTACCGACGGCATTGTGTTGCAAGAGCCAGTTAAACTGGCAGCAGATGCACCGCTTGATGAGCAAGGCGATAATGCAGCTATAGCCGTAACATCGGAAAATGCTGAAATGCTGAATGCGACCAATACCGAATCGTTAGACGATACGCTTGTTGAGCAACCGCTAGAGAGCGATGTAGTGCCTGCTGCAACGCTGAGCGCAGCGCAGACTCTTGCTGCGGATGAAAAACGATTATCGAATGATCGCTCAACATTGCAACAGGATGACGCAGTGTTGAGTTCGAGCAGTACCAAGGCTTCTCAAACAGCTGCTACTCAAACACTCAGTAGCGATGACGCGCCAAGCTCTTTAAATGCATCGGTTGTCGACGGTAAGGTTCAGATTGATCCGGCTCAGAACTCCGCGGCAGGCGGAACGGCATCTGCTAGCGCAGAGTCCAATGATAGCTCGGATGCGACGCTGGATATCGACTTGGCGATGGATGCAGACAATCAGCCTGATAACGCTAAAAACGTACGCACAAGTTCTGATTTCTTTCGTGCTGAACAAACCCAACTAAAAGCGCCTTCTACAGTCGAGGGGCAGCAGTTACAGCAACAGCTAAATGAAGCCCTAAATAAGCCTGTTCGTTTAGTTGATGCCGCGTTTGATATGTCTGATCGTATTAAAACTATGCTTAATTCAGATGTGCAAACCGCAACGATCCGGCTTGATCCGCCAGAACTAGGTTCCATGGAAGTTAAGGTTCATGTTCGTAATGAGCAAACTCAGGTTCAAATTGTCAGCTCGAATCCGCAGACTCGTGAAGCACTAGAGCAGCAAGCCGTTCGTTTACGTGAAGCGTTGGCCGATCAGGGGATTAACCTTTCTAATTTAGATGTTTCAGACCAACAACCACAGGGCGGTTCTAGTGACGGTCGAGGTTCAAACCAGGGTGGCCAGGCGGCTGATGGCGCTGACTTTGACGCAGAAGTTGAAGTGACTACGCAGCGTACAATAGGTTTAGTTGACCAGTATGTTTAATTTTATGCCATAATTCTGACGATTGGCCGTGCAGCGAACTAGCGTCGCCGCGGCTATTATTCTCAGGAGCCGCTAAACATAAGGCTCTAAGCTATACTGGTTAATAATGGTATAGTGTTTGCTAAATCTAAAATGAGTACAGGGTAGGGTTGGATTATGGCCGAAGAAGATGAATTAGAAACGCTGGAAGGTGAAGGTGAAGAAGGCGGTGGCGGCGGTGGTAAGCTAAAGCTAATTATTTTCATTGTACTGGGCGTGATCCTAGTTGCAGCGCTGTCTATGTTAGGCACTTGGTTTATGCTAAAGGATAAGCTGTCAGATCCGAGCGATATGGCTGTCGACGAAATTGAAATGGCCGACCCTGTGGTCACTGTTGACCAAGGTGAAGCGATGTATTTTGAAATGATACAGCCGTTTATTGTGAATTATGCCTTGGGTGGGCGCTCTCGATTTCTTCAGGTTGAACTGTCGCTGCTGACGCGAGATATTGAGGCATTAGATGCTGTTGAAACACACAGTCCGCTCATCCGTAACAACCTGCTCGATGTGTTTAGTGTGCAAAATTTAGATGAACTTGTCAGCGCAGAGGGCAAGCAAAAATTAGCTGATGAGCTAACCGAGGCTATTCAAAGTATTTTGGATGTTGAAATAGGCCGACCTGGTATAGAAACCGTTCTGTACCGGAGTTTTGTTATTCAATAGGGTGATCAATTGCAAGATCTATTATCGCAAGACGAAATTGATGCGTTACTGCATGGTATTGATGACGGCGCTGTCGAAGAAGATGACGGCGCTGGTGCCGAAGGTGTTAAGTCCTACGACTTAACCACTGAGGATCGCATTGTCCGTGGTCGAATGCCGACCTTGGAAATGATTAACGAGCGCTTTGCTCGTTACACTCGTATCAGTATGTTTAACTTTCTGCGCCGCAGTGCGGATGTGGCGACTGGCGGTATTCAGATCTTAAAATTTGGTGAATATGTTCACACCCTTTATGTTCCGACGAGCTTGAACCTAGTCAAGGTGCGACCATTACGCGGAACGGCGCTGTTTATTATGGACGCCAAGCTGGTTTTTAAATTGGTGGATAACTTCTTTGGTGGTGACGGCCGGCACGCAAAAATTGAAGGTCGAGAATTTACACCAACCGAAATTCGAGTCGTTCAGATGGTGCTTTCACAAGTATTCGTAGACATGAAAGAAGCTTGGGCTCCTGTTTTAGACATCGAGTTTGAATATGTCTCCAGCGAAGTTAACCCAGCAATGGCGAATATTGTTTCTCCAAGTGAAGTCTGTGTTGTCAGTACCTTCCATATTGAATTAGATGGCGGCGGCGGTGATCTGCACATGACGTTGCCGTATTCAATGATTGAGCCGGTTCGAGAAGTGCTAGATGCAGGTATGCAGTCGGATGTTGACGAAGTTGATGAGCGCTGGATCGACTCGTTACGAACCGATATTTTGGATGCAACAGTACCGACCAATGCCGTCGTTGCAAAACGAAGAATTAAATTACGAGACCTGGTGAATCTACAAGCCGGTGACATTATCCCGATTGAAATTCCAAATAAAATAACATTGACGGCCAACACCACGCCTATTTTTGAAACTAAGCTAGGCCAGTGTGGAGAGCATCTAGCCTTAAAAGTTGAGCACCCAACGATCAAGCCGAAACATGAAACCGGTGATATGAAATCCAGAATTATGGGATTGCGTGAAAAGCAAAAAATGCAGTCTAAAGATGAAAAGGAATAAGCCATGAGCGATGATGATTTAAATAACGAAGGCAATGGTCAAATCGACGCCGATGCATTGGCTAATGAAGTGGCCGAAGGTGCAGATAATCAAGATCTTGCTGATGAGTGGGCGGCCGCCATGGAAGAGTCTGGTGATTCCGAGCAGGAGGCCGAACCGGCGCCATTAGAGCAATTTGAAGCTACTAAAAACGGCGAGTTTGATGAGAATAATCCGAATCTGGATGTTATTCTCGACATTCCTGTAACCATCTCGATGGAAGTTGGTTCTACAGAAATTGCCATTCGTAATTTGCTGCAACTCAACCAAGGCAGTGTGATTGAATTAGATCGATTAGCCGGTGAACCACTGGATGTGTTGGTTAATGGTCAATTAATCGCCCACGGTGAGGTGGTTATGGTGAATGAAAAATTCGGTATTCGACTCACCGATGTAGTCAGCCAGCAAGAGCGTGTACAGCGTTTGCGTTAATATTAAAATTGAGCTTTGTTTATGATGGTATTATGGGTAGGGTAGCTTGGTCGTTAATCGCCGTTTTGTTGATGACGAGCGTTTCCGCGGCCCCGATGAAGCCAGATTACAATCAGGATTTCGTTAAAGTTTTTTTAATGCTGATTGTGGTTGTGGTGATTATTTTTTGCAGCGCTTGGGTTATTCGACGAATATCGGGTGGCTTAGGTGTTCACCAAAAACATATCCGAGTACTATCGGTTATGCCTTTAAGTACGCGTGAAAAAATCATGCTGATTGAAGCGGCATCGGAGTATTTACTGATTGGCGTGACGCCTAATGGTATTCAGACATTGCATCGATTTGAACAGCCAATCGATGAGTCTGATAGCCAGATGCCAAGTCCATTCGCTGATCGATTGAAAGGTATATTAAAAGGTTTAGATAGTGATCCATTGGCCAAGCACCGAAAATCATCAGACCCATCAAAAAAATCGTAGTTTAACGAGCACTTGGCGTCTATGTTCACGCATTTTCGCTGTTCTGTGTTTATTCTTTTTTGCTGATTCTGCATACGCCAACGGCATTCCTGCCATTGCTGTAACAACGACGCCTGATGGCGGTACGCAATACACCGTCACCATTCAAATTCTAGCCATTATGACGGCGCTGAGTTTTATCCCAGCGTTGTTAATTATGATGACTAGCTTTACACGTATTGTGGTCGTTTTTGCCATTCTTCGCCAAGCGATTGGTTTGCAATCAACACCCTCGAACCAAGTATTGATTGGCCTAGCGCTGTTCTTAACATTCTTTATTATGTCGCCGATCTTTAACCAAATAAACGCTGAGGCGATTCAGCCTTATATCGCAGAAGAAATGGCTCCGCTAGATGCAGTGAATACAGCCTTGGTGCCCTTAAAAAAATTCATGTTAGCTCAAACCCGTGAAAGTGATTTGATCCTGTTTCTAGAGCTTTCCGATCAGGTCGGTCAAATCGCTTCTCCAGAAGAAACACCGCTGACGGTATTGATGCCGGCTTTTGTGACCAGTGAACTTAAAACCGCCTTTCAGATTGGCTTTTTGTTATTTATTCCATTTTTAATTATTGACTTGGTGATTGCATCTATACTGATGGCGATGGGTATGATGATGTTGTCGCCAATGATTATTTCTTTGCCGTTTAAAATTATGTTGTTCGTTCTTGTTGACGGCTGGGCCATGGTGATGGGTTCAGTTGCCGCTAGCTTTAACATGTAGGGAGATGAGACATGAATGCATTTAGTATTGGAGATTTATTCTCTGAAGCGCTTTGGATCGTTGTCGTGATGGTTTGCATCATCATTATTCCAAGCCTCATCGTCGGTTTAGTGGTGGCTACCTTTCAAGCCGCAACGCAGATAAACGAACAAACTTTGAGCTTTTTACCTCGACTATTAATTACGCTACTCATGGTAATTATGGCTGGACCCTTCTTAGTTAAAACCATGGTGGAATACGCCAATAATATCTTCATCAATATCCCGATATTGATAGGTTAACAGCTTGTATTACGTTTCTAACGAAATTATCTCCAGTTGGGTTAGCCACTTTATGTGGCCGTTCTTTCGTATTAGTTCGTTTTTTCTTATTGTTCCTGTACTTGGCGCGCAGCTGATTCCCGCCCGTATTCGTATTACTTTGGCCTTTGTGATCACGGTACTTATTTACCCGGTACTGCCGGATATGCCGATTATAGAAGCGGTTAATCTACAAACCTTTATCATCATATTCGAACAGATCATCATCGGTTCAACACTCGGCTTTGTCGTTTTTTTGCTTTTGCAGATTTATATCTTGGCGGGTCAGACTATCTCTATGCAGATGGGTCTCGGCTTTGCTTCAATGGTTGACCCAACGAATGGGGTTTCTGTCGCCGTGATATCGCAGTGGTATCAAGTTCTGGTGACGCTAGTCTATTTGTCGATTAACGGTCATCTGCTCACTTTGCAGGTTGTTGTTGAATCGTTTTATAGCATACCGATCGGTGACGGACTTTTTGCGACCACCGCATGGTTTGATTTATCGACCTTTGGCAGTTGGTTGTTCCGAGCCAGTTTGATGCTAGCGTTGCCAGCCATTAGTGCGTTATTGCTGGTTAACGTTGCTTTCGGTGTCATGACACGAGCTGCTCCGCAGTTAAATGTTTTTGCGCTTGGTTTTCCGATTACCATGCTTGGTGGTTTAGTCATTGTTTGGGCTAGCTATTCAGCAGCATCAGAGTTGGTTGATCACTATCTAAATATTCATGTCGATTATATACGTCGACTTATTGGTAACTAAGGAGGAGAGGTGGCAGAAGATTCCTCCCAGGAGAAGACCGAAGAACCCACGACGAAACGCAAAGAAAAAGCGCGAGAAGAGGGGAATGTTGCTCGGTCTAAAGAACTTAACACCAGCGCGGTGTTAATCGTTGCTGCCTTTAGTTTTATCTTTTTTGGCCCAATGCTAACGCGATCATTTATGGCGATCATGGCGTTGTGTTTTTCATTTGATCCAAGAGCCAGTTGGGACGATAAAATAGCGGGGCAGTATCTAAATGCTTCGTTATTTGAAGCGTTATTAGCGATTAGCCCTATCTTGATTATGTTGATTATTGTGTCGTTGGTTGCACCGATCAGCTTAGGCGGTTGGAACTTTTCAACCAAGGCGCTTCAGCCAAAGGGGTCTCGAATCAATCCGTTATCAGGCATTAAACGGATGTTTTCATTAAATGCTTTGGTTGAACTAGCAAAAAGTTGGGCCAAGGTAATTATTGTTTGTGGTGTTGCCGTTTTAGTATTGATTGGATTGAAAAATGATTTTTTATCGATGGTTTTTCAGCCGACAGAAAACGCCATTGCTCATGCCGCGAAAATAATCGCATGGTCATTTTTATTAATTGCCAGCAGCACAGTCATCATTGCCATCGTCGATATTCCTTTTCAGGTTTACAGCCACGCTAAAAAACTGCGCATGACGATGCAGGAAATTAAGGATGAATATAAAAATACTGAAGGTAAGCCAGAAGTTAAGGCGAAAGTAAGACAGCTGCAACGTGAAATGGCAAACCGACGTATGATGAAAGATGTACCTGAAGCCGATGTTATTATTACCAACCCGACTCACTATGCGGTTGCTCTAAAATATAAACCGCACGAAATGCCAGCGCCTATTATGGTTGCAAAGGGTGCTGACCATGTGGCGTTTAAAATTATTGAGATTGGTGAAGAGTATAAAATTCCAGTATTACAAATACCGGCATTAGCGCGTTCTATCTATCACAACACAGAAATTGGCGCGGAGATTCCAGAAGGCCTTTATATCGCCGTGGCACAGGTCTTGGCATACATTTACCAGATCGACCAATGGAAGCGAGGGCAAGCTCAGGAGCCGCCTAGAAAGCCTGATTACCCGATTCCGGATGATTTACGCGCAGATGAATAACAGCCTTACTTCTATAACCTGTTTCTCATTAAAGGCTAGTGTAACCAAGCATTTAGCAGCCAAGCGATAGCGTAAAGCGGAAGCTGGTGAACTAAATAAACAATCAGACTATTACGGCCTAACCAATGAATGAGCGTATTGATACTGCCTAATGGCAGGCGCTTTCGTCGCAATGCTCTTTTATGACCGATAAAAATTCCGATATAAACCATTCCTAACCAAGGGATTAAACGAGTCAGGTCGATAGTGCCATGAGGTAAGTGCAAAGGTTCATGCAAGGCTTGGTATAAAAAACTAAGATTGAACCAGGGAGTGAGTAGGAACAGTAAAAAAATACTTAAGCCGAATAAGCCTGCTAGTGATGGCTTGTTGACTAATGGCAAGCTTAATAGCGATGCAATAAAAATAAAATGCAGCACGCCAAACCAAACCCAAGACGTTGGGTACATGAAATAACTTGAAACACTGATGATCAACGCAGCAACCAACAGCTTACCTTGTCGGTATATAAATTTATGCCATTGAATTTTAGCTGAGTGAGCTAGCGCTAAACTGGCACCGACGGGAATAAAAAATAGCGTCAATATCAAATAGCGGAACCAGCTGAAGAAGCCTCCTTTTAGAGAAAATTCGATAAAATTAAATAGGCTCAGATCGTAACAAAAATGAAAAATTGCCATCAGTAGCACGGCTATGCCGCGCATCTGATCAATAATATATAAGCGATTATTTTGCTGCATAGCCTTACCTTAAAATCTAAAACAATAAAGCAGTGGAGGTTTAATAGACGTTACGGAGTGACAGGGCGGTAATGAATCTGATGGTGAGGTTGGTTTTTATACCAGGCCAACTGATGCTGTAATGAAGAAGATTCAGACCGCCAGGCTGTTTTTAGAATCACATTGTCGGCGGCTAAGTCTTCGCCAGTCACTTGGCTTGATGCCATGGCAGGTTTTTTATACAGCGTTTCGTCGCTATAGGGTTGCCCATACTGTGCCGATATAAATGAGCGAACCGTATAATATTGTTCCAGTGCGCGATTAAAGTCGCCTTTATTCATCGGTTGAAATAGAAACCGGCCTTCGGTCAGTACGCCGTCTTCGAACTGATAAATCAGCCGACTATGATCAATTCCCTTAATAGCAACACTGAAAATTAGATAGCCGTCGGCACCAAAGGGCGTCAAGTTTGGTCGAGTTTCTAGAGCTTTAACCTCTTCTATACTCATACCCCAATCAGCAACGCCGAAATCATTGGCGAGCGATAACGAGCTAAGGCCCATCGACAGCAAAAAAATACTGACAAAATGGCCTGAATGGTTCGCTAATCGCTTGGCGACCTTAGCTGTCGCTGTCAGCGGGAGCAATAATGAGAACGGTTTAATTAAAGAGTTGCAGTAATTCATCGCCGGATAACTGATCAAAGTCTTTTGTGGGTTTATCTTCTTTACGCTGCTTTGTATCGACCGCTAGGCGTGTATCTTCAGCTTTTTTAAGCCGCTCACGAACTTTTTGCTGGCCCGCACTGGTATCTGCAAGATTGTTTTCTGCAAGATAACGCTGATACGCCGACTTTTGCTTCTTTTTATGCTTGGCAAGTCGGTTGTGGCTAGGGATTTTGCCCATTTCCCCTTGCTTGATGAAATCCTTCTTCGAGCCGGTTTTAATGCCGACTCGATCCTTCATCCTTCTGGATTTTCTTGATCGAGACATATTTCGCCTATATTTCTAGTGTTTAAAGGCCTTATTATAGCCTGATTCGTTTGATATTTGCGTGGAGATCATCATGGAATACCGACTGTTAGGTCGTACCGATATAAAAGTATCTAAAATTTGCCTTGGCACTATGACCTTTGGTGAACAAAATACCGAATCAGAGGCGCATGAACAAATGGATTATGCCATTGCGCATGGCGTTAATTTCTTTGATGCAGCAGAAATGTATCCAGTACCCCCTAAGCCTGAGACTCAGGGCTTAACAGAGCAATATATTGGTTCTTGGTTCGCTAAAACCGGTAACCGAGATAAAGTAATTATGGCGACGAAGGTTGCTTCTAATGGCATGGATCATATTCGTCCAAACGCCGATTTGCGCGCCGCAGAGATCATAGAAGCCGCAGAAAAAAGCTTAAAGCGTTTACAGACAGATTACATCGATCTGTACCAACTTCATTGGCCAAGCCGTCCAACCAATTTTTTTGGTCAGCTAGGCTTTAGCTACCCAGCTAAAGATACTGGTGTGCCTATTGAAGAGACATTAGAGGCCTGTACTCGCTTAGTACAGTCGGGCAAGGTTCGCCATATTGGCGTTTCTAATGAGACCCCTTGGGGAGTCTCTGAATACTTAAGGTTGTCACGTGAAAGCGACTTGACTCGAATAGCGTCAATTCAGAACCCCTATAATCTACTTAACAGAACGTTTGAAATAGGCTTGGGTGAATTTGCTAAAGAAGAGCAGGTTGGCCTGTTAGCCTATTCGCCGCTTGGTATGGGGATTTTGACAGGTAAGTATCGTCACGGTGCTCGCCCTGCAAACGCACGTTTGACAATTTTTACTCGCTTTCAGCGTTACATGACTGAACTTGCTGACCAGATGACAGAGCAATACCTTCAGTTAGCTGAAAAGCATCAGTTAAACCCGGCTCAGATGGCGTTAGCCTTTGTTAATGATCGCCCGTTTGTGACCAGCAATATTATTGGCGCAACCTCGGTAGAGCAGTTAAAAACCAATATAGACAGTGCTTATCTCACACTTAACGAAGAGGTTCTTAAAGATATCGAGGCGCTACATGCGGCTCAGCCAAACCCTTGCCCGTAAAATGGTGCACATCGCTCTACAGTAAGCGTTGAGATAACGCCAGTCAGTGTCTGGAATTAGCGCTGGCTGGTACCTTACAGCAAAAGATTGGGCGCAGTTTTATTTACTTATGGCAGAGTTGCTCGGCAACCTACCACTGATCTCGAAGCGCGCGAAGTGCTTTGAATTGCTCGATACGGCTGTCTTTGCCAGTCAGTTCACGGACTTCATTGGAGTCGAGTCTTAAGAATAGGTTGTAGCTTTTTTCATCCTGCCAGCGTTGTATCGGTCGCGAGTCGTGACTTTCGGCTTCTGCTGCCTGCAGTGCTTGTTCAGCCGCTTTTAATGTCGGGCAATGCTTTAAGGTGAATTTAAGATTGCTCACCATGTAGTCATGACCAACATAAATCTGGCATTGCTCAGTGAGTAACTGGTGCAGGCGTTCAATACTGTGATAAAGCTGCTCTACATCGCCGGATTTGGTATTGCCTACACCGGCATTAAATAGCGTATCGCCTGCCAGAATAAAGTTATCAGTTGGCTGCTGCAGATCTTGATAAAGATACACGCCGTGTCCTGCGATATGCCCAGGAGTGAGAAACAGTTTGACGCTGTGGTGCTGGCTAAGATCCACCTCATCGCCATCTTCTAGCCAAATATCGGCATCCATTGCGTTTTTACAGGTGTGTGGTGCGTAAACTTGTGCGCTAGTCAATTCCTTCAAACGGTTGACATCTTTAATATGATCCCAATGTTCATGGGTAACCCATATTTGTGTAATGTTGAGTTTGTTATCATCAGCAATACTGATTAAATGGTCCGCATCGAACGGGTCGACTGCCGCGGCGACACCCGTCGTCGGGCAATAAGCAAGGTAGTTGTAGTTATCGGCTGAATTAGGTAAATAGGTTCGAATGATCTTCATAGCTCAACCATAATAAGTGTTTAAACCAGTGTAGAGGTTCTTAAAATAATGTTGAAGCCATTGGCGGTAATTTCACCCGCTAAAAAATTAGATTTTGACACTGAAGCTCCCGTGCAGGACAGCAGTGAGTTTCGTTTTGGTCAGCAAGCGCAAGCGTTAATCAGTGAGCTACGTCAATTGAGTGTTGGCGATATCAAAGCATTAATGAAGTTAAGTGATGCTTTAGCGGAACTTAACCATGAACGATATCAGCAATGGCAAGCTAAGATGAGCCCGCAAAACAGTAAGCAGGCGATGTTTGCATTTAAAGGCGATGTTTATACGGGTATGAGTGCAGAAACTCTAACCGCTGAACAAATCAGTGCGGCGCAGCATCAGTTTCGTATTCTTTCAGGACTGTATGGCCTATTAAAGCCGCTTGATCTAATTCAACCTTATCGATTAGAGATGGGCACGGGATTAAAAACGCAGCAGGGTGATAACCTCTATAAATTTTGGGGTGATCAGTTAACTAATCAGTTGAATGACGATATCAAAGCAGAAGGTGCCAATGTGTTGGTTAACCTAGCTTCGATTGAATATTTTAAAGCCATTCAACCGAAAGCATTAGACGTTCCGGTAATTACCCCAGTGTTTAAAGATGGGAAAAATGGCGAGTATAAAGTTCGCTCTTTTCTAGCAAAAAAAGCAAGAGGCATGATGGTTCGTTATTTGTTGGACGAACAGCCAAGCAGTGAACAGGCGTTAAAAAGTTTTAACTACGGCGGTTATGCTTTTTCGGCAGCTGAATCAGACGATACAACCTGGGTATTTAAGCGCTCGGAGCAGGCTTAATGCTCAAACTTCTGTTGAAGCGGTTTTTTAAAACAATTTTAATAACTATTTAGGGGATAAAAATGAAACAAGCGTTAAGATCTCTAGCGCTATTAAGCAGTAGCTTTATGGTTCTGCTTTCTGGTTGCTCTCAGCTGTCACCACAGTTAATCAGTTTGAATACCGATGTCGAAAGTGCCATTAATGCGCCGGTAACATTGTCGGTAAGTGTGACCGATAATCGTGCTGATAATATTATTGGTTATCGTGGTGGTGTCTATTCAGACACTTCAACTATTCAGCCAAAAGAGCCTTTGCAAGATCAGGTGGCTGATATTGTTTCTGAATTATTAGTAGAAGGTGGTGCGACCCTAACTAACGCCTTTCCACTCTATGATATAGAAATTTCTATTGACGAGTTTAGCTATAAAACTGAGCCTCAAAAGGCAAATATTATGCGCTCTACCGCGGTAGCAGAAATGAGTATCTTTATTAACAATGGTGCCAAGAGCTTTAAAAATGGTTTTAGAACCAGCGAATATATAGAAACTTTCGGCTACCCGAATGAACAGAAGAACGAGCAGCTATTGAATGGCGTATTCAGTTCGGTTATTGAGAGAATGCTTAGCGACCCAGCGTTAGAAAAATTCTTAGCTGAATAAGCTGTAGAGTCGAACTAGCTAAAGAAAAAATGCCGACCATAAGGTCGGCATTTTTCGTTATCGTTTGGCTGATTTGACTGGCAGATCATCCAAATTATTGTTTTCGAAATAACTGGCCATAAAATCGACAAAGGCGCGACTTTTGGCTGACAAGTAACGATTCTCTGGATAAACCACGTGAATGGTGCGAGTTGGGAAGTTAATTTCTGGTAATAGCTGCACCAGCTTGCCACTGTCTAGATGTTGTCTGATTAAATAAAGTGGCAGTGCGGCAACGCCCATACCATTCAATGTTGCTTCACATAATGTATCTAGGTCGTTAACAGTAAAGCGACGTTCTTTATTTGCCAGCCCAGCTTCCTTGATAAAACGCTTAATCCAACGAGGTTCGGCAAAATCGATACCGGATACCATCAATAGGTGATGGTCAATTAAGTCATTCAAGTGCTGAGGTGTGGAGTGGCTATCTAAATAATCTTTAGAGGCAACTAAAACAACTTTTTGCCGTGCGACAGGCCGTGCGACCAGTCGACTGTCTTGCAGTGAGCCTAGGTGGATCGATAAATCGATGCCGTCACGCACCAAATCCAATCCTTTATCTGCCAGCGTTAGATCGAAGTTTACGTTAGGGTACTGTTTTAGAAATTCAGCAAAGATTCTCATTAGCATGGCTCGACCAAAGGTCGGCGTCGCAGATATTCGTAATGTGCCCTGAGGTGAAGTTTCGAGATCTTTCACCATGTGTTCGGCTTCTTCTAAATCTTCTAATAACCGGCTGCAGCGATTGTAAAATAGCTGGCCTGCTTCGGTAGGGCTAACAGAGCGAGTTGTACGGTTAAGCAGGCGAACCCCTAAGCGATCTTCTAATAGACTGATTTGTTTGCTGACCGCAGAGGGCGTAAGGCCCATTTGATGTGCAGCATTAGTAAAGTTGTTCGCTTTGACGACGGTAGTAAAAATAATAAGTGAGTCCAGACGCGCCATAAGTTGGGATCCTGTTTGCTACTGTTAAAGCGCTATAATAGTCACTTAAAGGGCTTTTATCTAGGTTATTGTTGAGTAAAATTTGATAATAAGGCGAATTTGTTGGTGATTATCAATTTTTAGGCTCTTATTGTTTCCTGCTGCTAGAGCGGAACCTAAATAAAGGGCACTAAATAAAGGACATAGATAGTGATAATGGCGAGGTGTTCTAAGCTTCTGTTAAATTCTTGCTTTAGTTATCCATTATTCGGCCGATAAAAAGTTAGGCTATTTTAAATTTATGCATACCCTTAGCGCGTATTCAACAGGAGTCTTCTGCCGTGAACAACTACAACCTTGGGTCTGGTTATTATCCAGATAACTATGCTTCTCAGTATCAATATGGCTCGGCTAATTCAAAACTGCAGTCGCCTGAAGCAGCACAAAAGACGGAAGCAAGTTCAACTGAGCAAACAGATTCCACGTCACGCGCTGACAATTTTAATGTCGATGCCTTGGTTGACCAGCTTTGGTCTTTTGCCTCTTCACGGGTTGCTAAGGCAGAAGCTGATGGCGCCAGTGAAGAAGACATTGCTCAAATGTGGCAGGATGCTGCCAGCGGTATTGAGAAGGGCTTCTCCGAAGCTAAAGAAGTCCTAGAAGGCATGGAGTTGCTCGACGAACCTCTTAAGATGAAGATTGACTCAGCCTATGGCCAGTTGGTTGATAAAATTGATGAATCACTGCAAGCGCTGTCAGGTGATGTGTTGATTGAACCGAAAGAAAAGGCATCGACAACCTATGTCTCAGCCTCCTATGTTGAAACATCCTCTCTTTATACCAATCGTTCATCAAGCTCCCAAGGTATAAATGCTTATAGCCAGTATCAGTACCAGAGCCAAACATTTGAGCTCGACTTAGTGACAAAAGAAGGCGATAAAATTCAGATTCGCTCAGCTGTAACCGAAGAAAACTACGCAGCTTATGGTTCCGATAATTCAGCGTCGTCTGTTCAGTGGGGTGCCAGCGGTTCTAGTGATTACAGCCTTTATATCGAAGGTGACCTGAGTGACGAAGAACGCGCAGACTTAGAAGCACTGCTTGAGCAGGTTAATGAACTGGCGAACGAATTTTATAACGGCGATTTAAATACGGCCTTCAGTATGGCGCAGCAAATCGGCATTGACGGTACTTCGTTAAAGTCGATGGATCTATCTATGACTGAAGTCGAAGCCAGCCGAGTGGGCAGTTACGTCAGTAATGTTCCAGAGTCCGATTCTACTAGCCTTCCTAAGGGACTAGAGCCATTAAAAGATTACGCCGATCGTTTGTTAGCTGAGCAACTGGAGTGGCAAAGTAAGTTTGAATCCGATCGAGGGCTACTCACCGCCTTATTGAATCACCCGATGAATCAGGGTGACTTAGGTGATTTTGTTTCTCAAATGTTAGGCGAGTAATTCGCTTAGTGTATCTGTTGAGCCTCTACGCTTTGCTAAAGCGGCTCAATGGTGGTTTTTGGGTGTGTTTCGTTAGCCTATAGGCTAGGTGTTAAGTGTTATGTGCGTAAGGCTGTCGCAGTCATTCGTATCTCTTGGAATTTTGTCTACACTTAGGTTATTCGAGCATTACCTATATTAAGTTATGTAATTAGTGAGTTTTTAGATGTCAGATATTTTAAAAAATGTAGATAGCCGAACCAACCTTGTAGGGCAGAACCGACTGGAGCTCTTAATGTTTCAGTTGGCGGGTCGGCAAAAATTTGCGATCAATGTGTTTAAGGTTCAAGAAGTACTGACATTGCCTCAGTTGACTCTAATGCCGCATCGTAATAAGGCCGTTATAGGTGTGGTTTATTTGCGAGGCCGCTCATTACCGGTGATTGATCTAAGTTTGGCCATTGGTATGCGGCCAATTCAGCATGATGAAAATTCAACCATCATAGTGACGGAATATAATTCGACCGTACAGGCTTTCTTGGTCGGCGCTGTAGATCGTATTGTTAATTTGAACTGGGAACAAATTAAGCCACCACCGAGTGGTACGGGTCATCATCATTACCTAACAGCGATCACGCAGTTAGAAGAAAAAATCATTGAAATTATTGATGTTGAAAAGGTGTTGTCAGAAATTTCGCCATTGAGCACTGAGTTACCCGATCATATTTTGGAAGATGATTTTGTAAATAAAGCCCATGGCAAAGAAATTGTTATGGTCGATGATTCATCGACTGCGCATGCTCAAGCCAAGGCTATTTTTACAAAATTAGGTTTAACTGTGCATCAGGCAATGGATGGCGAAGCAGGGTTGCAGCTGTTACGTCAACTGGCTAGCGAGCAAGAAGGCCCGATTACCGATCGAATTTTACTATTGGTGACCGATGCTGAAATGCCAAGAATGGACGGTTATCGACTGACAACTGAGATACGCGCAGATGATAAACTAAAAGATTTATATATTGTGCTCCATACTTCTCTCAGTGGCGCGTTCAATGAAGCGATGGTCGAGAAGGTGGGTTGTAACCAGTTTTTATCGAAGTTTAAACCTGAAGAGCTGGCTCAGCTAATCAAAGATCGAATCGAACAGTCAGCTTAAAAGCAGTCTGTACATAAAAACGGGCTATCTAAGAGAGCCTATAAAAGATCACCTAAAAAGCGCTGTTTTCATACAGCGCTTTTTTTATTGGTTCGATTTATGTTGCCTATGAGGCGTTGCTTTTTTCACACACCACACTACACCACACTTGAGATTTTCGACCTATCTAATCACTGCAGTATTTATGGATTTTGTGTTTGTTCGTTATCACTGCCGGTCCAAGCCGAAAGGCGCCACTGATTTTCAGCGGTTAAGGCATAGACTTGGCTATAGGTAAGCACAGACTTGACGTAATGCCGAGTTTCATCGAATGGAATGCTTTCTATCCAGATTGTAGGCTCATAGGGAAACCGTTCATTCCAAGAGACAACCCGATGCGGCCCAGCATTATAAGCAGCAGTCGCATAAACCTGGCTATTAAATTCTTGATATAAATCGCTGAGGTACTGGCTACCAATACGAATGTTGGTTTCTGGGTTGAAAAGATCCTCAGGTCCTTGGTAGGGGATATTATGTTTGTCTGCTGTGGCTTTTGCCGTGTAAGGCATAATCTGCATTAAGCCTTGAGCGCCGACTGGACTTACCGCGGCGCTATCAAATCGACTTTCTTGGCGCATAACACCGTATAGCCAGTGCTCAGGTAACTCGAAGCGCTGTGCATTCTCTGTTATCAATGAGGCAAATGCTGCAGGATAGCGTAGGTGAATTAAATTATAGCGCCCACTCCAGCCTGCCGATTCAGATGATTTAGCATACCAACCCCAATTAAACGCCAATTCAGCCGCTGCGTGTTGCACATCGTTATTTTGAAGCCGTACCCAGTCGTCCCATTCTGCTTTAGCTCGTGGCAAATCACCGGCACGATACAGCGCTCGCGCCCGTTTAAGCGCAGGTTGTTTATTTAGACTGGCAATATTGCTCGCTTGATAATCCGCTTGTGAGCCAAGTGACGGAGTTTTATTTAAAATGCCGGCGGCGAGGTAGCCGTAATAGTCTCGCTCGTCACTGAGTTGATACAGGATGTTGTCGCCACTGAGTTGCCCGGTGAGTTTAAGCTCAGCTAGACCAGACCAATATTGCCATTGGTGAGTCAGTTTTAGCTCGCTACTAAGCTCGGAAAACAGTTGCTCTACCTGTTCATAGTCTTCGTTTGCCAATGCAATTTGCAGTCGCCAATGTTGAACCGTTTGGTCGGAACGGTAAGGGTCTGCAATGGCCAGCCAATAGTCCGCTTGCGGCAGTGCAAGTTTTGCCATAGCAATCCCTAGGTATCGAGAAGCTGTTTGGATGTCCTCAAACTCAATGCCTGGTGTTGCTTGTACGATTTGTAGCCACAGGTTTGATGCGGATTTAGGGTCTTGATAGGCCATGCGATTAACCGCTGCCAGCGCCAGCTCTCGATTCTCTGCAGAACTAGGGTCGTAAGATAGGCTAATAATGGACTTAGGGTCCTGATAAACATCGCGCAGTTTCACACTCAAGGAGAGGTAGTCGTTCGACTCATACAGCAATTCAAGCTCGGTCATTAAGCTATCATTGCGCTCATAAAAGGCGAGTAATTGGCGTTGCCAGATGCGCTGATCTTTTTCTTCTGGTGACGCGTTAAGCCAATTTAAAAAAGGCTCGTTGCAATTGCTCGGCTGTGATTTGCCAGAAAACCAAAGTGAAGCTATCAATGGATAGTGCTCAGAGATATTGGCGTTTAACTTTAATGATGCGAGTAAAAAATCGCATTGCCCGTCAGGTTCATTGGAGTGTGCAAATTGTTTAACCAATTGCGGCCAGTCTTCTCGGCGAGTTAACTCTTCTCGCCAGGCGGGTAAAAATAGTTTTGCTGCAGCGCTGTTGGATGTTACAGATAAGAACCGGCTGACTTCTTTGTTTTTCACTTGGGTGATGTTTTGTTCTAACCAGAGTGAATAGAGATGAGGGTAGAGTAGTTCATTGTGCCAGCTTTTAAGTTCAGCTTTGGAGACTGAGCCAGCTTGGATACGTTGTTTGTATATCGAAAATTCACTGACGGGCTCATCAACCAAGGTTTGTTGATGGCAGCTGCTTAACCAGATAAACAAT
The DNA here is from genome assembly GCF_008041945.1 of Reinekea thalattae. Classification (NCBI taxonomy): domain Bacteria; kingdom Pseudomonadati; phylum Pseudomonadota; class Gammaproteobacteria; order Oceanospirillales; family Saccharospirillaceae; genus Reinekea; species Reinekea thalattae. The sequence continues at coordinate 501,584 of NZ_VKAD01000001.1, forward strand.
AATAACGAGACAATGTTAATAACTTTCATAACATCCGATTAAGCAGAATGACTTCAAGCTAGGCTAGATGGCTTTGCTCTGAAATTCAAGCACGTTATGTAACACAGTAAGTAAAGTGAGAAGTCTATACCGCTAAACAAAGCCATGTTAATTGGTGTGGTCAGAGCTGATGCTTCTTAGCTGATAAAGAATGGGTATTAATAGGTAATAAATGTAGTTTAAAGCTTGAGTGAGTCGGTAAAGAAAAATAAGCGAGCGAAGGCAGGGGCCTTCGCTCGGCAAGGACTATTTACGTGCAATAAGTGTCGTAATTAGATTAGGTAAGCCTGCTAAGATAGTTTTTAACCAAGCGATTAGGCGTTTAATATCTCGGTCAATAAAAATTAACATGCTTGGGGTCAAGACCAGCGTTAACAGAGTTGCAAAGGTTAAACCTCCTGCAATGGCTGTTGATAGCTGAGTCCACCATTGCGCTGATGGCGCGCCGATAGACATTTCTTGACCAGGTATATCAATAGTTAGCTGCAACACCATCGGCACCAACCCCAAAATGGTGGTGATGGTGGTTAACGCAACTGGCCGAGCTCGTTGCGCACAGGTGACTAAGGCCGCTTCTATCGGCTCTAGGCCATCGCGCTTCATGACATTATAGGTGTCGATAAGCACGATATTGTTATTTACCACAATACCAGCCAGAGCAATAATACCAACACCGCTCATGACGATACCGAACGGGTTGCCTGTCACGATGATACCGACTAAGACACCGACTGTTGAAAGTACAACAGAAGATAAGATCAAACCGGTTTGCAGTAGGCTATTAAATTGCGTTACCAAAATAATCACCATGATGAATAGCGCGACCAAGAAGGCGTTGCCTAAAAACGCCATGGTTTCCATTTGCTCTTGCTGATCACCGACGAACAAAAAGGTAACGTCCTGTGGTAATTGACCAGCTTGATACAGCTCGGTCAATTGAGTCTGTAAGTCGGCAATGACAAAGCCAACCTGTTCTCCAGGTTGTAAGTTTGCTTCAATTTCTAGGGTGAGCTTACCGTCAGTACGGAAAATATCGCCACGTTTGTTTTCCGCGGTACGTTTTATAAAGTTACTGATCGGTACCTGTTGACCCTGAGTAGTGATGGTTAAATTATCGATCTGTTCGAGATCTCGGCCATTAAATGGGTAGCGAATTCGAATGTCGACTTCATCATCAGCATCATCTGGACGGTAAGTACCAATTTTAAGGCCGTTGGTTATCATCTGAATCGATGAGCCTACGGTTGCAACATTGGTTCCGAAACGCGCAGCCGCTTCACGATCAACTTCAATTTTCCACTCTAAACCATCGAGTGATCGGTTGTCGGTAACTTCTTTGAAGCGCTCGTCGGCTTGCATGGTTTTGACCACCGTATCGACTGCCGAATATAGGCTTTCAATGCTGTTCGAAACAAACTGCAATTGAATGTCGATACCTGTTGTCGGGCCGTTCGCAGGCTGCTTTGTTTCGACAACAATACCGGCAATATCCGAAGTCGCAGCAACGGCATTGCTTAGTATCAGGTCGGTGCTTGGACGTGCCGGTGTCCAGTCAAAATATTCGACAAATAGAATGCCAATTGTATCTGCACTGTATTCACTCGAAGGTGATGTGGTGACCGTCGTGGTGACCGTTTTAATGTGTTCGACTTCCATCACTTTTTGTTCAACGCGCTTAACAATTTCGTTGCGTTCATCGAGTGAAAGGTTGCCGCGCGCTCGCACAACAACAGAACCGAAATCTGAATCAACCTGCGGGAAAAATTCAACACCGGGCTGGCGAATGATGAAGGCGATAACAATGAGTAGCATCACTACAAATACCAAAACCATGGCAATCCAAGGGCGGGGTAGTAGCCAGCTGAGGAACTTAATATAGCGACCTAAAACACCTTTAATATTACCGAACTGCCGTTGTTGAATTGCATCGATGGTGACCTGTTGTTTCTCGGTGACAGGTAAGGCTTTACCAAATAAGAAACCAAAAGCTGGGATAGCAATGAGAGCCATAATCAAAGAGGCTGACAGCGTGATCAATACCGTTTTCGGTAGATAGCCCATAAACTCACCTGCAATGCCGGGCCAAAATAGCAGCGGCATAAAGACGGCAAGAGTGGTTGCTGTCGATGCGATAATCGGCCAAGCCATACGGGTGGCTGCCTCACGGTAAGCAGTGGTTTTATCTGCACCTTCAGACATACGTCGGTCGGCGTATTCGATCACCACAATCGCGCCATCGACTAACATGCCAACGGATAAAATAAGCGCAAACAGCACAACGATATTAAGCGTAATACCGAGCATCGACATCACTAGAATTGCAGCTAAGAACGAGCTTGGAATCGCTAAGCCAACCAATACAGCACTGCGTACACCTAATGCCCAAACGATGACGATGAACACGAGCAAGGTCGATAGCATGACAGAGTTAAACAGGTCGTTTAACTGTTGTTGAATGGAAACCGATTTGTCTTGCGTGTAGGTAACCGTAATACCTTCAGGCCAAGCGCTCGAAGCCTCTTCGATAGTTGCCTTAACGCTTTCAATGGTTTCAATAACGTTCTCACCGACACGTTTTGAAATTTCCAATGTAACTGAAGGCTGACCATCGAGTCGAGAATAGGTCTCAGCATCCTTATAGGTTCGCTGCGCGACGGCGATATCACCAAAGTGAACCACGGTATCACCATCGACCTTGACTGGAAGGTTTAGAATGTCTTCTTCGGTTTCGATTAAACCAGGTACTTTAAAAGAAAAGCGTCCAGCACCGGTGTCTAAATTCCCCGCGGTTACCAGCTGATTATTATTTGAAACAATGGAATAAAGTTCGGCATGCGAAATGTTATAGCTTGCCATTAGCGCAGGATCGATAATGATTTCTGCAACTTCATCACGGCTACCGTTTATCTTTGCTTCCAGTACGCTGGGCAACGCTTCAAGGCGATCTTGAAGATCATCAGCGATCTTAAATAGTACGCGATCATCGACTTCACCAGATAGTGATGCATTGATGATCGGAAATTCTGCAATGTTGAATTCCAACACGTAAGGTTCGCTTGCTTCGCTAGGAAGATTGCCTTTGGCGGTATCAACCGCTTCACGAACATCGACAAGTGCGTCGTCAATAGAAACGCCAACGCGGAATTCCATGGTTAAACCAGCATGACCTTCACTGGCAGTGCTGGTGATTTCTTTAAGACCATCGACGGTGCTGAGCTCTTGCTCTAATGGCCGAACCATCAATCGGTCAGAGTCTTCTGGTGAAATACCTTCTAAGGACACGCCGACATAAACAAAGGGGACAGTAACATCCGGTTCTGCTTCTTTCGGGATAGATACCAACGCCGAAACGCCGGAAAAAAATATCAATAAAAAAACCAGTATAACCGTACGTGAGCGACTTAAGGACGCCTTAATAAATGAAACCACAATAAGGCTCCTTAAAGACCAACGGCCGTTGCTGGATTGAATTCAACCATTTTTGGCTCAACAGTATCTTCTAGGCTAACAAAGCCTTGGCCAACAATAATGATACGGGAACGTTCATCCAATCCTTGAACCCAAACACCATCGGTATCTGAGCTGATAATTTGTACTTCTTCAAACTGCACTTTATTTTCAGCGTTAAGCGTTTTTAACCCCATCTGACCATCGTTATTCACATACAGCAATGCAGGGCTAATGTAATGGCCTAGAGCATTATCAAGGTGAATGGTTGCCGTTGACGTCACGCCGGAAATTTTTCTATCGACCTTGTTGATTTCAAGTTCGATATCAAAGGTTCTTGTCGCTGGGTTAGTGACTGAGCTGATATGGCTGACGGTTGCGTCAACTAAGTCGCCACTGATTAATTCGACTTCCGCAGTTTGACCGATCGCTAGCTTGGCAATGTTTTTTTCAGAAATAGAACCCTCAAAAACCAAGGTTCGGTAGTCATAAATACTGGCAACAGCATCGCCATTACGGATGAAAGTACCTATTTCTAAATCGCTGTTTTCTATTTGGCCTGCAATTGGGGCGCGAAGTAGGGTGTGTTCTAATTGCAGCTCAAGTGATATGACATTAGCTTTGGCTTGCTGATAAGAAGCATAAAGAGCGGCGATTTGAGCCTCATTGATTAAGCCTTTACGCTTTAATTCACTCGCGCCGTTGTATTCTAATTGCGCTGCCTTTTCAAAGGCTTTGGCCTGTTCAATCTGGGCGGGTATGTCTTTGCTGTCTAAACGAGCAATGATATCGCCGACCTCAACAGTCTCTCCTTGCGTTTTTAAGACACTGGTGACTTTTCCTGAACCTTCACTGATGACAGTTACTTGCTGTTGTGCTTTTGTTGTACCATTGACGGTCAGCTTCTGTTGCACCTCTCTTGCGGTACTGTCGATTGCTTGAACGCTTGGTACGATAGTTTTATGAGTGTTTTCTAAATGAGTTACGCTCTCAGGCTTTTTACCGCCCATGAGCATCCAAAGCACGAACAGGATAGAGATGACTATCGCGATAATTGGACCTGCAGATTTTATTTTAGGCACGTCAATGACCCCTGTAATAGTGTTGCGATGTATTTTATGAATTTGTTAATTGGCACTTATAGTGCCATAAGTAGTGATTATGAGCCTTATTATATTTGACAGTGTGAATTTTGCGATGGGCTCCTTAGCCATACTAGATCGCTGTAGCTTTGTGCTAGAAAAAGGTGAGCGACTCGCCTTGGTTGGGCGTAATGGCGTCGGTAAGTCAACCCTTATGCGGTTAATTCAAGGCCAATATGAACTCGACTCTGGCGTCATTAAGTACGCACAAGGTATGAGAATAGGTCACTTACAACAAGCACTTCCTGAAGGCGATAGTCGTACTATTTTAGAAGTCGTACTCGATGGCGTGCCAAAGGTTGGCCGAGCGTTGTATGAGTATCAAACGATAGCTGCATCTGAAGCACCTGATTTAGACAAAATGGAGCAGTTACAAAAAACCATTGAAGAGGCTGATGGTTGGCATTATCAAACCAAAGCGGAGACGGTTATCAGTCGCTTGGGGTTGACGACGGATAAATTATTTTCCGAGCTTTCTGGCGGCTGGCGTCGGCGTGTGTTGCTTGCGCAAGCGTTAGTCGATGAACCCGATTTGCTGATTTTAGATGAACCGACCAACCATTTAGATATTAAAATGGTTGAATGGTTGGAAGAATTGTTATCAGCTTTCAACGGGACTCTGTTGTTTGTCTCTCATGACCGTTCCTTTATTGATAATTTGGCGACGCGGATTATCGATCTCGATCGTGGCCAGATCACTTCTTTTAATGCACCCTATGAAAAATATCTCGCCGAAAAAGAGCAAGCGTTAGAGGTTGAGGCGACTCATCGTGCGCACCAAGATAAAATTTTAGCGCGCGAGGAAGCCTGGATTCGTCAAGGTATCAAAGCGCGTAGAACTCGTAACGAAGGCCGCGTTAGAGCTTTAAAGGCGATGCGTTCAGAATTATCGCAACGAAGGGATCAGCAAGGTTCGGCGAAGTTCGACATTAATCAGCACGAAATTAGTGGCAAACTGGTAGCAGAATTTAACGACGTCGTTTTTGATTATCCATCACAATCCATTATTGCTGGGTTTTCTGATGTCATTACGCGTGGCGAAAAAATTGCCTTAATTGGTCCAAATGGTATTGGTAAGTCGACCTTATTAAAAATATTACTGGGTGAGTTAGAGCCACAGTCGGGTCAGTTGCGTGTCGGCACTAAATTAAATGTTGCCTATTTTGATCAGGCGCGCATGGCGCTCGACCCAGAAAAAACACTAATCGACAGCGTCGCCGAAGGGCGTGAATTTATTACCATTGGCGATAAGTCACGACATGTTATTAGCTACTTAGAAGATTTTCTGTTTCAGCCTGAGCGTTGCCACATGAAAGTACGTCAGCTTAGTGGTGGTGAAACTAATCGCTTATTGTTAGCTCGACTGTTCAGTCAGCCAGCAAATTTATTGGTACTGGATGAGCCAACCAATGATTTAGACATGGACACCATTGAGTTACTTATCGATCGTTTAGCCGAGTTTAGTGGCACGGTATTATTAGTCAGCCATGACCGTTATTTTATTAATCAGCTGGCTACAAAAACATGGGCTTTTGAAGGTGACGGGGCTATCCGTATTTACCCAGGAGGCTATGAAGATTGGGCCGCTCAGGGTGGCGTTTGGCCGGCAGAGCAAAGTCAGCAAAAGGGCGGTTCTTCTACAAAAGTTGCACTTGAAGAGGTTGCTGAGACACAAAAAAAACCGAAAAAACTCAGCTATAAAGATCAGCGTGAATTCGATCAGTTACCAGAAAAAATTGAACAGCTGGAAGCGGAAATTAATGAGCTTGAAACGCAAATTGCGGATAGTCGTTTTTATACTCAACCAGCAGATATAACAATGCCTGTGCTGGCACGTTTATCGGACGTTCAAGCACAGCTGGATCTGACTTATGATCGTTGGGCTGAACTCGAAGCATTGATGGAGTCATGACAGAATGGATTTATTAATTGCAATTTGTTCGAGTCTATTAGTCATTGGCGCCTTTTTATGGCTTAAGCCTTCAAAGCGAGATCAGCACCTAGCTCAACTTCGCTCAAGTGCTATTGCTCAGGGCTTTCTCATTGGCAGCATAAAGCTACCTGACACCAGTGAGTATGGTCGAGTCAATCAACGCAATAGCATTGAAACCCTATACCGACTAGCACTTGAAGTGGACCCGCAAGCCAATGATAGCCCACATGACCGATTAGCCTTTACGATACTTAGAACCAGTGGTGAGTCAGGTATTTATTTGCCTAATGGCTGGGCATGGCAGCAGCGTCAGAATGTCACAGAAACACATTATCAACGACTGGCACAACGGTTAGCGAAAGTGCCAGAAGAGGTGACAGCTTTAGTGGTCAATGATGCGTTTGTTGGCTTGGTATGGAATGAAAATACCAAAGAGGTGAGTTTGCAGCAGTTGGCGGAATTATTAAGCCAGCTTGCAGCGGATTGCGATCTTGTGTTGATTAATCCGCTGGCTGCGACTAGCTAAGCCGGATTTACTATCCGGCTTGCTGACTGTCTTCTTTAACCTCAACCTCTTCAGCTTCAGATGTGGCCTCGGTTTCGTCGTCGTTTTCTTCATCTTCGTTAGTAACATAAAGGCCTGATAAATCATTCGAGGTCTTTTTAATTAGCTCCGATTTGCCTTCAAAGTTGAGTTCAGACTTCATCAGCAATTCTTTAGCGTGCTTAAAGAAGTTCGCAGCTGAGCTGGTATCGCCTTCGTTTTTAGCAATGTTGCCCTGTTTTCGGTACGCCTTCACTTCAAGTAATAGGGCGCTCTGAACCAGCCGGTTATATTGTTCACTGGCTCGGTTGGATGGCATTCTGCCAGCGCCTGCGAGTCGTTTAATGGCTTTCTGCGCGCGTAAAAAATGTTTTTTCATGAGGTTGATTTGCTGATCCGAAACGGGAATTTCCGGCTCTGATGTTGAGTTTCTTAAGACGTCAACTTCCTGCTCTAATGAGCGCACATTGAGTACATCACCGCGAATCGATTCACTGTCTGGCATCAGCTCAAGAGCACGATCGATAAGAGAGCGCATTTCTTTAATAAAATAATCCAATAGCTGAATATCTTTGTCATATAAAAGAAGCGTGCGGCAGATTTCGTCGAGATCGACAATCGTCAGGTGTGTTTGCCTAGCTTTGAATTTCAATTCACGAAACTCAGCTTCTTTTTGTGCTGCGTATTTTGCTACAAGAAGCGCACTCGCCATAATTGCAAGTAGGAGCAAAATGCCAATAAAACCCCAAAAAGACATATATCTACCCTTTAATGCGTAATACTGCTTGACGGATAAAATTTTATCTATATAACCACAGCCGCTTGCGGAAAGCTCTAAGCTGAGTTAATTATATAAAAAAGACATCATAAGATAAGCGGAATCATAACGCATGGGAAAATCACTGGTAATAGTGGAATCGCCTGCCAAGGCAAAGACTATTAATAAGTATCTTGGATCAGACTTTGTCGTCAAATCCTCGGTTGGCCATATTCGTGACTTGCCAACCAGTGGCCAAAGTAAGCCTGTAGACCCGAAAGCACGGGCAAAGCAGGCGGCCTTGACGCGTAAGATGAGCGCCGAAGAAAAGATTGTTTATAAGCAGAAAAAGTCCCATGAGCAGCTAATTAACCGCATGGGCATTAACCCTGACAATGACTGGGCGGCCAATTATCAGGTTTTGCCTGGCAAAGAAAAAGTTGTCGATGAATTAAAGCGACTGGCCAAAGATGCTGATGTTATCTATCTCGCGACCGATTTGGACCGCGAAGGGGAAGCCATTGCCTGGCATTTAAAAGAGGCTATTGGTCTCGAAGACGAACGCTATAAGCGTGTAGTGTTCAATGAAATCACCAAAAAAGCGATTCAAGAGGCATTTGAAAAGCCGGGTGATTTGGAGATCGACCGTGTTAATGCTCAACAAGCCCGCCGATTTTTAGATCGCGTTGTTGGTTTTATGGTCTCTCCTTTGCTTTGGGCCAAGGTTGCTCGAGGCTTAAGCGCTGGTCGTGTGCAATCGGTCGCTGTGAAACTGATTGTTGAGCGCGAGCGCGAAATTCGTGCCTTTATTCCAGAAGAGTTCTGGGATTTGCACGCTCATACTGAGCGTGGCTCCGATAAAATTCCATTTGAAGTGGTTAAGTATCAGGGGGAAAAGTATCGTCCTACCTCTGAGGCTGAATCGAATGAGCATGTTAAGCGCTTAGATCAGCCAGATTATGAAATTACTCATCGCGAAGATAAGCCTACCAGCTCGAAACCAGCTGCTCCCTTTATTACTTCAACGCTGCAGCAGGCAGCCAGTACTCGCTTAGGTTTTAGTGTTAAAAAGACCATGATGATGGCGCAGCGGCTTTATGAAGCCGGTCATATCACCTATATGCGTACCGACTCTACCAATCTGAGTGCTGAAGCGGTTGAAAATGCGCGCCAATACATTAGCGATTCTTACGGCGCTAAGTATTTGCCTGAAAAGCCGATCACTTACGGCAGCCGTGATGGCGCTCAAGAGGCGCATGAGGCGATTCGTCCGTCTGATGTCAGTATTTCAAGCACCGATCTAACTTCTATGGAGCGGGACGCTCAGCGGCTTTATGAGCTTATCTGGCAGCGTTTTGTTGCTTGCCAAATGGTGCCGGCAAAATATAAAAGCACGACGCTCTCAATTGACACTGCAGGCTATGAGCTAAAAGCCAAGGGACGAGTGTTGGTATTTGATGGCTTTACTCGAGTCATGCACCCAGGTAAGCGGGATGACATTATCGAGCTACCGGATATAGCGGTTGGTGAGCGCGTTAAATTAGAAAAGCTTGAGCCGAAACAACACTTTACTAAGCCAATTGCTCGTTTTACTGAAGCTTCATTGGTAAAAGAATTAGAGAAACTAGGTATTGGTCGGCCTTCTACCTATGCCAGCATTATTTCTACCATCCAAGATCGTGGCTACGTTAAGTTAGAAAGCCGACGGTTTTATGCTGAAAAAATGGGCGATATCGTTACAGAGCGCTTAGAAGGCTCATTTCATGATCTTATGGCCTACGAATTTACAGCTCAGTTCGAAGAATATTTAGACGAAATTGCCAACGGCAAGCGAAACTGGAAAGAGGTGCTTAATCAGTTTTATAAGGACTTTACTGCCCAGCTAAGCAAGGCCAGTAGCGAAGACGGTGGTATGAAGCCGAATGAACCGACTCTGACGGATATCGAGTGCCCGACTTGCGGCCGCCCGATGATGGTTCGTACCGGAACTACCGGTGTGTTCTTAGGCTGTTCAGGTTACAGCTTGCCGCCTAAAGAACGCTGTAAGGGCACGCTGAACCTTATTCCAGGTGAAGAAGCTATTTCTGAAGATGACGATGAAGCCGAAGTTAATCAGTTGCGCCAAAAAGAGCGTTGCGACATTTGCGGCACAGCAATGAATAGCTATCTCATTGATGAGACTCGTAAGCTACACATTTGCGGCAATAACCCAGAATGTTCAGGCTTTAAGCTTGAAAAGGGCGCCTTTAAAATCAAAGGCTATGACGGCCCTGTACTTGAGTGCGATAAGTGCGGCAATGATATGCAGTTGAAGACCGGGCGTTTTGGTAAGTACTTTGGCTGTACTTCTGATGACTGCAAAAATACGCGCAAGTTATTACGTAACGGCGAAGCGGCACCACCAAAGATGGATCCAGTGCCAATGCCTGAATTGCAGTGCCAAAAGGTAGACGATACCTATGTGCTGCGCGATGGTGCTGCTGGTATGTTTTTAGCGGCCAGTCAATTCCCGAAAAACCGAGAAACACGACCGCCTTTGGTTGCAGAATTGATTCCTCATAAGCAGGAGTTACCAGAAAAGTATCATTACCTTTGTGATGCACCTGTTGCTGATGACGATGGCAGGCCGAGCGTTATTCGTTTCAGTCGTAAAACCAAAGAGCAGTACGTTATGTCTGAAGAAGACGGTAAAGCGACAGGTTGGGCAGCTTATTATGCCAGTGGTAAGTGGGCTGTGCAGACAAAAGCAAAAGCCAAGGCTAAGCCAAAAGCGAAAGCAAAGCCTAAGGCGAAAAAAGCCTAGTTTTAGGTTTACTTTAATGGCCGCTAGAAGCTCTTTGTTAAGCTATTAACGGGAGCTATCTCTAGTCATAAAAAAACCGGCAATTGCCGGTTTTTTTATCGATGAATCTTAACTTAATTTTAATCTTGCTTAATTTAAGTCTTATTCTTCAACTTCACGAACACCTTCACCGGTGTAGAGCTGTCTAGGGCGGCCAATTCGGTATGGCCCTGAGATCATCTCTTTCCAATGTGCAATCCAGCCAGGCGTACGGCCGACGGCAAAAATTACCGTGAACATCGAGGTTGGAATCCCTAATGCTTTGAAAATAATACCAGAATAGAAATCTACATTCGGGTAGAGTTTTTTCTCGACAAAGTAAGGGTCTTCTAAGGCAATTTGCTCGAGCCTACGAGCGATGTCCAATAGCGGGTCATCGGTAATGCCTAATTCTGATAACACTTCATCAGCGGTTTCTTTCATTACCTTAGCGCGAGGATCGTAGTTTTTATAAACTCGGTGACCGAATCCCATTAATCTGAATGGATCATCTTTGTCTTTCGCTCGAGCAATGAACTCATCAATTTTACTGACGTCGCCAATTTCTTCGAGCATGTTCAATACTGCTTCGTTTGCACCGCCGTGTGCAGGCCCCCAAAGCGCTGCAATACCAGAAGCAATACATGCAAAAGGATTTGCACCAGAGGAGCCTGTTAGGCGCACTGTGGAGGTTGAAGCGTTTTGCTCATGATCGGCATGCAGAATAAATATTTTATCCATAGCACGCGCTAGAGTCGGGCTAACGTAGTACTTTTCACATGGGTTACTAAACATCATGTGTAAGAAGTTTCCGCCGTACGATAAGTCGTTGCGAGGGTAAACAAATGGTTGGCCAATGGAATATTTATAAACCATCGCAGCCAGTGTCGGCATTTTAGAGATCAATCGAGTTGCCGCAACTTCACGGTGGTGTTCGTTAGTGATGTCGAGAGAGTCGTGGTAAAACGCAGACAGGGCGCCGACAACTCCGACCATAACACTCATTGGGTGAGCGTCGCGCCGAAAGCCTTTAAAGAAGTCGTGCATCTGTTCATGAACCATGGTGTGACGCATGACAATCTGGTGAAATTCACGTTTCGCTTTGTCGTCTGGCAGTTCGCCATTGAGTAACAAATAGCAAACGTCTAGGTAATCTCTTTTTTCTGCTAGCTCTTTAATTGGGTATCCGCGATGCAGTAATACACCCTCGTTACCATCGATGTAAGTGATGGCGGAATCACAGGAGGCAGTTGCCATAAAGCCGGGGTCATAAGTGAAGTAACCCTTAGAAGCTAAGCCACGAACATCAATAACTTCTGGCCCTAACGTACCTGGGTAAATAGGTAGTTCTATGGGGTCTTGCCCTTCAATGACCAGCTTGGCGATTTTATTAGCCATGAGGTCTCCTCTTGTTTACGGTTGTTACGTCGACATTGACGCCAATTGTGGAGTAAAAACAACTACTTAGCACATTCATTTTTTTATATTTTATTTATATAAAAGAACGGCGATTATCAGCAGCATTACCAAATCACTATAGAGTTTTGCGTTTGAAAGTCAATTTACCGAACCATTAGTTCGTTCAATAAATAGTCTACACGCTAAAGTATTAGAGACGAGCTGGAATAATGATTGAGGTAAAACTAATGCTGGCTGCTAATATTTGAGTGTGGTTCCAAGATAAAAACAGCTAAAACCCATTTAAATTGAAAAAAAGTTTTCTTTATCCTACCAAAAGCGGGTACCTATATTTTTTTTGACTAATAGGCTGTGAGCATCTAGTTTGACAACTCAATAATAAAGCGCTTAATAATGCACTTAATAAGAACAACTGAGACTACGCCTGTGAAAAAAAATCGACCTGTGAATCTTGATATCACAACTATTCGCCTGCCTGTTCCTGCCATCGCTTCGATTATTCACCGCATTACCGGAGTTGGCCTCTTTGTCGCATTGGCCTTTCTGATGTGGGCTTTGAATTTAAGTCTAAGCTCGCAGCAAGGGTTTGATACGGTATCTCAAGTCATGTTGCATCCATTTGCCAAATTCATTTGCTGGGCCGTTTTATCGCTAATCGCTTACCATTTGATTGCTGGTATTAAACATCTATTAATGGATATGGGCTTTTTTGAGACCAAAGAAACCGGTCCAATTGCATCGATTGTGGTGCTGGTTGTATCGGTCATTTGTATTTTATTGCTGGGGGTTTGGGTATGGTAAAAAGTGTCACGAGTTTCTCCCGTAACGGCCTCGTTGATTGGATTGTTCAGCGTGTATCGGCAGTGCTTCTTGCAAGCTACACGTTATTTATGGTGGTTTTCTTTGCGGTAAATCCAGATCTTTCATTTCAGCAATGGCATGCGCTGTTTGCGAACAGTTGGTTTAAGTTATTTTCAGTGGCGACGCTGCTGGCTATTGTTGCTCATGTTTGGGTCGGCCTATGGACCGTCGCTACCGATTATATTCATAACACCTTGGCGAGATTTTTGTTTTTATTGTTCGTTGCCGCCATAACGTTTGTATATTTTGTCTTTGGATTCACAGCAGTGTGGGGCGCTTAAAAGATGTCAAAAATAAAAACAATGAGCTTTGATGCCATCGTAATCGGTGGCGGCGGTGCAGGACTACGCGCTGCATTAGAATTGGCTACATCCGGATTAAATACCGCTGTAGTGTCAAAAGTATTTCCAACTCGTTCGCATACCGTATCCGCTCAGGGCGGCATTACTTGTGCTATCGCCAGTGCTGACCCAGAAGATGATTGGCGTTGGCATATGTACGATACCGTGAAAGGCTCTGATTATATTGGTGACCAAGACGCTATCGAATACATGTGCTCAGTCGGGCCGCAAGCCGTTTTTGAATTAGATCATATGGGTTTGCCGTTCTCTCGAACAGAAGAGGGGCGTATTTATCAGCGTCCTTTTGGCGGCCAGTCTAAGGGTCCAGATAATCCAACTCAGGCGGCTCGAACCTGTGCAGCTGCTGATAGAACCGGACATGCCTTATTGCACACGCTTTATCAGGGCAATTTAAAAGCTAAGACCAGCTTTTTAAACGAATGGTATGCCGTGGATTTGATTAAAAACGCCACTGGTGCTGTTGTTGGTGTGATTGCCATTGAAATAGAAACTGGCGATGTTGTGCACATTCGCTCTAAAGCAACTGTTTTAGCAACTGGCGGTGCTGGGCGCATTTACGCCTCAACCACTAACGCTCTGATCAATACCGGTGATGGTATTGGTATGGCCTTGCGCGCGGGTTTTCCTGTGCAAGATATGGAAATGTGGCAGTTCCACCCAACCGGTATTTATGGCGCTGGTACGTTGGTAACCGAAGGTTGCCGAGGTGAAGGTGGCTATCTTATTAATAAGGATGGCGAACGCTTTATGGAGCGTTATGCGCCTAACGCAAAAGATTTGGCGGGCCGCGATGTTGTGGCGCGTTCTATGGTTATGGAAATTTTAGAAGGTCGCGGCGGCGGCGCTGATAATGACCATGTATTCTTAAAGCTAGACCACCTTGGTGAAGAGCTCTTGCAAGAGCGCTTGCCAGGTATTTTAGAGCTTTCCAAAACCTTTGCTCATGTCGACCCTGCAAAAGAACCGATTCCAGTGGTGCCGACCTGTCACTATATGATGGGTGGCATACCAACCAACATTGGCGGCCAAGCTATTCGTTTAGATGAACAAGGCAATGATCAAATTATTGAAGGGCTTTACGCCTGTGGTGAAGCTGCTTGTGTTTCGGTACATGGTGCTAACCGTTTAGGTGGTAACTCGTTATTAGATTTGGTTGTATTTGGTCGAGCAGCAGGCATTCAGATTCAAGAAACGCTACAGCAGGGTTATGACTCAGCAGCTGCCAGCGAAAGTGATATTGAAGCTGCGCTGCAAAAATTAACTGCGCTAGACGCTCGAACTTCTGGTGAGCCGGTAGCGGAAGTGAAAAAAGACCTACAAAACACGATGCAATTACATTTTGGCGTTTTCCGCGAAGGCGAAAAAATGGCGGAAGGGCGCAAAAAATTAGAGCAGTTGCGTGAGCGTGTCGAAAACGTAGTGTTGTCTGATCACTCGAAGACCTTTAATACTGCCCGCATCGAGGCGTTGGAATTAGGTAATCTGATGGAGGTTGCCGAGGCGACCGCCATATCAGCAGATGTGCGTACGGAAAGTCGTGGCGCTCATGCTCGATATGACTTTGAAGATCGCGACGATAAAAATTGGCTATGCCATTCGGTATATAACCCAACTGCTAAAGAAGTTCTTAAGCGTTCGGTTAATTTTGAGCCTAAAACCGTCGAACCTTTCCAACCTAAAAAGCGTACCTATTAAGGAAGTGAGCATGAAAGTCAGTGTTTATCGTTATAATCCTGATGTCGATTCCCGACCTTATATGCAGGATTACGAAGTAGAGATTCCAACCGGCAAAGATCTAATGATCTTGGATGTTTTGAACTTATTAAAAGAACAGGATCCGACGCTCTCTTATCGGCGCTCTTGTCGAGAAGGTGTTTGTGGTTCTGATGGCATGAATATCAACGGCACTAACGGATTGGCCTGTATTACATCGTTGTCTGATGTTATTGGTTCTAAAGCCAAATTAGTGCTGCGCCCATTGCCAGGCTTGCCCGTTATTCGTGATCTTGTTATCGATATGACAACTTTTTATAAACAGTATGAAAAAGTTGAGCCATTTTTAATTAATAATACTCCTGCGCCGGCGATTGAGCGGTTACAATCCCCAGAGGATCGTGCAAAATTAGATGGCCTTTATGAATGCATCTTGTGCGCTTGTTGTTCTACTGCCTGTCCATCATTCTGGTGGAATCCAGATAAGTTCATTGGACCATCCGGTTTATTGCAAGCGTATCGTTTCTTGGCTGATAGCCGAGACGATGCAACTGAGGAACGATTATCTCGATTAGATGACCCATTTAGCGTTTTCCGCTGTCGAGGCATTATGAATTGTGTCAGTGTATGTCCAAAAGGTTTAAATCCAACTCGTGCGATTGGCCATATACGATCTATGCTACTAAATAGCGCCATTTAAAAATGGCGTTTTGGATGTTTTAAGTGAGCAAGTACGTGTATTGCAATGAATGACGGTCGTGGTGTAGCGAATAGATAGTAAGGTTATATAATGCGAAATGCTTCAATGGAAGAGCAGTGGTTATCATCCCATTTATCAGGCGGTAACCAAACTTATTTAGATGAAATGTACGAAGCTTATCTGCAAGATCCGAATTCGGTTCCAGAGCAGTGGCGAACTATTTTTGATAAGCTGCCCAGCGTTAGCGAAGAAGTCACTACCGATACTCCTCATAAGCCAGTGCGCGATCATTACCTGTTAATGGGTAAGTCTCCCAAATTAGCAACCGACACCTTGGCTCCAAGCCTAGTTACCGAGCATGAACGTAAGCAGGTTCGTGTGCATCAGCTTGCTACAGCGTACCGCTTGCGTGGCCATCAGCGCTCCGATCTCGATCCCTTAGGCCTTAAAAAGCAATCTTCTGTTCCTGACTTGGACCCTAAATATCATGGTCTAAGCATGGCGGATATGGAAACTATCTACCAATGCGCCAACCTTTATATTGGCCGTCAGGAAGCGCCACTTAAAGACATTATTGGTGCTATGGAGCAAACCTACTGTGGTTCGGTAGGGGCTGAATTTACCCATATTGTTAACACATCCGAGCGCCGCTGGATTGAATTGAGAATGGAGTCTGTGCGCTCTAATCCTGAGTTTTCGGTCGATGCGCGCAAGCATATTTTAGAGCGTCTTTGTGCCGGTGAAGGTATTGAAAAATATTTAGGCTCTAAGTATCCAGGAACAAAGCGATTTGGTCTTGAAGGTGGTGAAGCTCTTATTCCGTTAATGGATGAGCTGATTCAACGCAGTGGCTCTTATGGTGCTAAAGAAGTTGTTATTGGCATGGCTCACCGTGGCCGACTTAATATGCTGGTCAATATTTTGGGTAAAAATCCTGCCGATCTATTCGATGAATTTGAAGGTAAATCTTTCTTAACGGAAGGCTCAGGCGATGTGAAATACCATCAAGGCTTTTCGTCTAATGTCATGACTTCCGGTGGCGAAATTCACCTAGCATTGGCTTTTAATCCATCGCATTTAGAAATTGCAGCGCCAGTGGTTGAAGGGTCTGTTCGGGCTCGCCAAGATCGACGTAAAGACAGCGATGGTAGTCTCGTTATACCTGTCAATATTCATGGTGATGCCGCCTTTGCTGGGCAAGGCGTCGTTATGGAAACCTTGCAGATGTCGCAAACTCGCGGTTACGGCACGGGTGGTACGATTCATATTATCATTAACAACCAAGTTGGTTTTACCACATCAAAGCAAGACGATGCGCGTTCAACTGAGCACCCAACCGACGTTGCTAAGATGGTACAAGCGCCTATTTTCCATGTGAATGGTGATGACCCAGAAGCGGTCGTTTTTGCAACACAGCTGGCTGTCGATTATCGACAACAGTTTAAGCGCGATGTTGTTATCGATTTAGTTTGTTACCGTCGCCGTGGCCATAACGAAGCAGATGAACCAGCGATGACTCAGCCGCTGATGTACAAATCTATTCGTAAGCACAAAACAACATTTGAGCTGTATTCAGAAAAATTAAAGCAGAGCGGTGTTGTCTCACAAGACGAGATTAAACAGCTGGTTGATAAATATCGTGAATCATTAGCCAGTGGTGAACATGTTGCTAATGCGCTGGTAAAAGAACCGAACAGCTCGTTATTTGTTGACTGGAAGCCGTACCTTAACCAGCCAGTAAATGATGACTTTGACACTAGCTTCGACCTTAAGCGCTTACAAGAATTAGCGCATATTATTAACACGCCACAAGAAAGTTTCCCGCTGCAGCGGCAGGTTAATAAAATCATGGAAGATCGAGGCAAAATGGCCAAAGGTGCATTGCCGATCAATTGGGGTTTTGCCGAAACACTCGCCTATGCAACGATTATTGATCAGGGTTTACCGGTACGTATTACTGGTCAGGATGTTGGTCGTGGCACCTTTGTGCATCGTCATGCCGTTTGGCATAACCAAAACGATGGCAGTAGTTTTGTGCCGCTAGCGAACATCTCCGAAGATCAGGCAAGCTTTGAAATTTATGACTCGTTCTTATCAGAAGAAGCGGTATTGGCTTTTGAGTATGGTTACGCCACAACAATGCCTAATGCGTTGGTTATCTGGGAGGCTCAATTTGGTGATTTTGCCAACGGCGCTCAGGTCGTTATTGATCAGTTTATTACATCGGGTGAAGGTAAGTGGGGCCGCCTATGTGGCCTTACGATGTTGTTACCGCATGGCTATGAAGGGCAGGGACCAGAACATTCATCAGCTCGTTTAGAGCGTTATTTACAGCTCTGTGCCGAATATAATATTCAGGTCTGTATGCCAACCACGCCAGCGCAGGTTTATCATATGTTAAGACGTCAAATTGTGCGCAACTTGCGTAAGCCGCTTGTGGTGATGTCGCCTAAGAGCTTATTGCGTCACAAAGATGCGGTTTCAACCTTAGAAGAGTTAGCTGACGGTCGTTTCCAAACGGTTTTAGATGACCCTAGTGCCGATGAAAACAAGGTGACCCGAGTGGTGGTTTGCTCAGGCAAGGTTTACTACGATTTAAAAGATAAAATTCAAAAAGAAGGCGTTGATAACGTTGCCGTGATTCGTGTCGAACAGCTGTATCCATTCCCTGAGGATCGTTTGTTTGAAGTGATGTCACGTTACAAAAAAATCGACGATGTTATTTGGTGTCAAGAAGAGCCAATGAATCAGGGAGCATGGTACTCCAGTCAACATCATGTCCGATACGTTGTTAACCGTATCAACCCGAATCTCTATTTACGTTACGCTGGACGAGAGGCTTCTGCATCACCGGCTGCTGGTTATATGTCGCTGCATTTAGAACAACTCGAAAAATTCCTCAACGACGCAATACTGAATATTCAGTAATCGATAAGGCGGAGCACTTAAGGACTTACTATGGCAATAGAAATTAAAGCACCTCAATTCCCAGAATCCGTCGCTGACGGCACTATCTCTGTTTGGCATAAGCAGCCAGGAGAAGCGGTTTCTCGTGACGAGCTTCTTGTTGATATCGAAACCGACAAGGTGGTCTTAGAAATTGTTGCACCGGCGGATGGCAAGATTAGCGATATCATTAAAAACGAAGGTGATGTTGTTGAAAGCCAAGAGGTGATCGGCCATTTTGTCGAAGGTGACATATCTGAGTCTGAGCAACCTTCTACGTCTGAAGGCGCCTCGGTTAGCTCGCCGATTGCTGGCAGTGCAGACACACCAATGAGTCCTGCAGCTCGCAAATTGGCCGACGAACATAATCTCTCTGCTGAGCAAATAGTCGGCACGGGTAAAGGCGGCCGAATTACGAAAGAGGATGTGCTCAGCAAAACTCAAGAAAGTAGCTCTGCGCCGGTTGCAAAAACTGAGACCAAATCAGAAACATCTGCACCTGCAGAGCATTCAATGCCGGGCATGATGCCGCCAATGAGTGGCTCAAGCACAGATGCTCCAGCGCAATCAGGTGCTCGTTCAGAAAAACGTGTGCCAATGACTCGGCTGCGTAAACGCATCGCGGAACGATTGCTGGATGCTAAGAACAACACCGCAATGCTAACAACCTTTAACGAGGTGAATATGCAGCCTGTGATGGAGCTGCGCAAAAAGTATAAAGATCAATTCGAGAAAGCTCATAATGGCACTCGCCTTGGCTTCATGTCGTTTTTTGTTAAGGCG
The DNA here is from genome assembly GCF_008041945.1 of Reinekea thalattae. Lineage (NCBI taxonomy): Bacteria > Pseudomonadati > Pseudomonadota > Gammaproteobacteria > Oceanospirillales > Saccharospirillaceae > Reinekea > Reinekea thalattae. Next base: position 521,051 of record NZ_VKAD01000001.1, read on the forward strand.
GCAACAGAGGCTTTAAGACGTCATCCAGAAGTAAATGCCTCACTAGATGGTGACGATGTGGTGTATCATGGGTATTATGATATAGGTGTTGCGGTTTCGAGCAATAGAGGTTTGGTTGTTCCTATCCTTCGTGATACGGATCTTATGAGTTTAGCCGGTGTTGAAAGTGCCATCCGTGATTTTGGTGAGCGAGCTCAGCAAGGTCAGTTAGGCATTGAGGAAATGCAAGGCGGAACATTCACCATCTCTAATGGCGGTGTGTTCGGCTCTTTAATGTCGACTCCAATTCTAAACCCACCTCAAACAGCTATTCTGGGTATGCATAAAATTCAGGAAAGACCCATGGCTGTGAACGGTGAGGTGAAGGTCTTACCAATGATGTATCTTGCGTTGTCCTATGACCATCGATTAATTGACGGCAAAGAAGCTGTTCAATTTTTAGTCGCAATTAAAGATATGCTTGAAGACCCTGCAAGAATTTTGTTAGAACTGTAATTTAAAATAAGTTTTCATGCTTTCGATTAGGGGCTGCAGCCCCTTTAACATGTAATTAACATAAAGGTATATGTTGCCATGGCACATCAGTTTGAAGTGGTAGTAGTTGGTTCCGGACCAGCAGGATACGTAGCTGCAATTAAAGCAGCTCAACTTGGTAAAAAAACAGCGATTGTTGAAAAGTGGGTTAAAGAAGACGGTAAGACCACTTGGGGCGGTACCTGTTTAAACGTTGGTTGTATCCCATCTAAAGCTCTTTTAGAGTCGTCAGAAAAATACGCTCAAACACTTCATGAGTTCGATGTTCACGGTATTTCTGTTAAATCACCTAAAATGGATGTTGCAAAAATGCTGGCTCGTAAAGACGGCATTGTTGATCAACTAACCGGTGGTGTTGCAGGTCTATTAAAGGGTAACGGTGTTACTAGCTTTGAAGGCAAAGGCTCACTTAAGGCGAACAAAGTTGTCGAAGTTGCTAAGCACGACGGCACTGTAGAAACCATTCAGGCAGAAAACGTGATTCTGGCTATGGGTTCTATTCCTGTAGAAATCCCACCAACACCAACCGACGGCGACATTATTGTTGACTCTACCGGTGCACTTGAGTTCAGTGAAGTACCTAAGCGTTTAGGTGTTATCGGTGCTGGTGTAATTGGTCTTGAGCTTGGTTCTGTTTGGGCTCGTTTAGGCTCTGATGTTGTTGTTTTAGAAGCGATGGATTCATTCCTTGCAGCAGCAGACGGCGCTATTTCTAAAGATGTTTATAAGCACTTTAACAAGCCTGGCTTTGAAATTCGTCTTGGCGCACGTGTTACTGGTTCTACAATCAAAGGTAAGCAAGTTGAAGTGACTTTCCAAGATTCGGAAGGTGAAAAGACTGAAATATTCGACAAGCTTGTTGTTGCGGTAGGTCGTCGCCCATACACGGAAGGCTGCTTGTCTGATGACAGTGGTGTTAAGTTAGATGAGCGTGGTTTCATTTTTGTTGATGATCAATGCCGTACGACTGTGCCTGGTGTTTATGCCATTGGCGACGTCGTTCGTGGTCCTATGTTGGCTCACAAAGGTTCTGAAGAAGGTATTATGGTTGCCGAAATCATCGCTGGCCATAACGCTAAGATGAACTATGACGCAATTCCTAGCGTTATTTATACTCACCCTGAAATTGCATGGGTTGGTAAAACAGAAGAGCAGCTAAAAGCAGAAGGCGTTGACTACAAGGCTGGCGCATTCCCATTTGCTGCAATTGGCCGAGCAATGGCTGCTAACGATACAACAGGTCAAGTTAAGATCCTTGCTGATGCAAAAACTGACCGTGTATTAGGTATGCATATCTTTGGTTTGGGTGCTTCAGAAATGATTGCCCAAGGTGTGATTGCTCTAGAATTTGCTTCTAGCGCAGAAGATTTGCAATTAACTTGTTTTGCTCACCCAACTTTATCGGAAGCGGTACATGAGGCGGCATTGGCTGTTGATAATATCGCTATTCATAAAGTGAATAGGAAAAAACGTTAATCCTGATTATGATTAACATGAGAGCGAAGCTAATCACTTCGCTCTTTTTTTAACTGGACAAAAGTGAATTAATACGCAAACTCATTTTTAAACGTACAGTTTAAAAACTATCTAATAATAACTAGTGACCTAATAACAACTAAAAGAAGGCAGTGAAAATATGAACCTTCACGAATATCAAGGAAAACAACTTTTCAAACAATACGGTTTACCGGTTTCTGAGGGTTACGCATGTGACACCCCGGAAGAGGTAAGCGATGCTATTTCTAGAATTTCTGGCGATAAATGGATTGTAAAAACACAAGTCCATGCAGGCGGCCGAGGAAAAGCAGGCGGAGTTAAATTGGTTCAGTCGGCAGAAGAAGCTAAAGACTTTGCAGCGCAATGGCTGGGTAAAAATCTCGTTACTTTTCAAACAGACGCCAAAGGCCAACCGGTCAGTAAAATTTTAGTAGAGGCTTGTTGCTCCATTGAAAAGGAGTACTACTTAGGTGCCGTTGTTGACCGCTCTAGTCGCCGAATCGTTTTCATGGCTTCTACAGAGGGCGGCGTTGAAATCGAAAAAGTCGCTGAACAAACCCCTGAAAAAATCGTAAAAACAGAGATCGATCCATTGGCTGGACCTCAGGCTTATCAAGGGCGTGAACTCGCATTTAAGCTAGGACTTTCTGGCACTCAAATTAGGCAGTTCACTAATATATTTCTTGGTCTTGCCAAGTTGTTTATCGAAAAAGATTTAGCCTTAATTGAAATCAATCCATTAGTAACGACAACCGATGGTGACTTGCATTGCTTAGACTCTAAAGTAAGCATCGACAGCAATGCGCTGTATCGCCATAAAGATTTACAAGCCATGCATGACCCTAGCCAAGAAGATGCGCGAGAAGCTGAAGCGGCAGAGTGGGAGCTTAATTATGTAGCACTAGATGGCAACATCGGCTGCATGGTGAACGGTGCTGGTCTCGCAATGGGGACCATGGACATTGTTAACTTACATGGTGGCTCACCGGCTAACTTTTTAGACGTTGGCGGCGGCGCAACAAAAGAACGCGTTGCTGAAGCTTTTAAAATTATTTTATCAGATGACAATGTCAAAGCTGTATTCGTTAATATTTTTGGCGGCATTGTTCGGTGCGACATGATCGCCGAAGGCGTCATCGGTGCGGTAGAAGAAGTCGGGGTCAAGGTGCCTGTTATTGTTCGTTTAGAAGGCAATAACGCTGAGTTAGGCTCTAAAAAATTAGCTCAAAGTGGGTTAAATATTATTGCGGCATCCTCTTTAGCTGACGGCGCAAAACAGGCTGTTGCAGCGGCAGGAGGTGCACAATGAGCATTTTAATTAATAAAAATACCAAAGTTATATGCCAAGGTTTTACCGGAGCTCAAGGTACTTTTCATAGTGAGCAGGCGATTGATTATGGAACGCAAATGGTTGGCGGTGTTTCCCCAGGAAAAGGTGGCACTCAACATCTAGGGTTGCCAGTTTTTAATACCGTACGTGAAGCAGTACAGGCTACTGGGGCACAAGCAACGGTTATTTATGTTCCGGCTCCTTTCTGTAAGGATGCCATTATCGAGGCTGCAGACAGCGGTATTGAACTGATCGTTTGCATCACCGAAGGTATCCCAACCTTAGATATGTTAGTCGCCAAAGAGTACGTCGACCGTAAAGGCGTTCGTATGATTGGTCCTAACTGTCCAGGGGTTATTACACCAGATGAATGCAAGATCGGTATTATGCCTGGACACATTCATCGACCAGGAAAGGTCGGGATTGTTTCTCGTTCAGGTACGCTGACTTACGAGGCTGTTAAGCAGACGACCGATCATGGCTTTGGTCAATCAACCTGTGTTGGTATCGGTGGCGATCCGATACCTGGCTCTAACTTTATTGATATTTTGCAGTTATTTGAGCAAGACCCAGCAACGGAAGCGATTGTAATGATCGGTGAAATTGGTGGCACAGCAGAAGAAGAGGCAGCAGCCTTTATTAAAGCCAATGTTACCAAACCGGTTGTTTCTTACATTGCTGGCGTAACAGCGCCGCCGGGTAAACGCATGGGGCATGCCGGTGCTATCATTTCTGGCGGCAAGGGCACAGCAGATGAGAAATTTGCAGCACTGAATGACGCTGGCGTTAAAACGGTTCGTTCGTTAGCAGATATCGGTAGCGCTTTAAAAGAGATTACCGGCTGGTAATTTGAGCAGAAAGTTTCTTCGCATAAAAAAGCGACCACTGAGGTCGCTTTTTTTATGGCTATTTTTTTTACTTACTTTTTTTCTTTTTATTTATTTATTTATTTAGCAAGTAAGCAAGCAATCAGTCTTTGCTATCGTCTCTATTAACTACTTCACCCTCAATAACATCGTTTTGACGAAACTGAGATTGATAACGATGGAAGTGCTTTGGGCCAGAGAATAATGGCCGGCCAGTGATTTTCATCTTGATTTTATTAACGATAGCTAAGGTAAATGCAATCACTGCGAAACTAATAATGAAAACCATACCGATCCAGAATAGGCTGATCATTAAGAATACAGAGACTGCAAATATTAAAAAGCGTTGCCACAGTGGCCGATTATAGAGGTGTTTAAAATGTATATTCACGTACTAGCCTTAATGCATGGTCTGAATTTCTATATTGCAGCCATTGTTACTTATTTCAATTGAATTTTGTCAGTTTAATGGCTATTTAACGCTTTATTTACAGGCACTTTAATTAACAGAAAGGCTCCTATTAGAAAATAAACCAAAATTAGCAGTAGACTATTTTGCCGACCGACAAGATCGCTTAAAGGCCCAAACAGCATCGCTAAGATAATCGCTAGCCTAGAAAAGGTGCCCCACAAGCCGAAGATAAAGGCAGAATCCTGACCACTGGCAAATCGTCCAACAATGGCTCGGCTAGATGATTGGGTTGCACCTAAGGCAGAGCCTGCGATAAAGCAAATAACAATAAATAGCTGAGACATCGAAATGTTTGTCCAATAACTGAGAGAGGCTAAAAAGTAAATTGCACAAACACCTAGCACCCATAAGGCAATCGAATAAAGAATCGCGGCCTTAGAGCCGACTTTATCATCCAGCAAGCCAAATAATATGGCGCCAATCATAGAGCTGACTTGTAACGTTGCGCCGACAATAATTAATTCGGCACCACTGATACCAATTTCTTCCGTAGCATAAATCCCCATAAACTTTACAACCACAGCGACGCCAGCGGTATAAACCAAGAAAGCTAAAAAGAACTGAAACATACTCGGTTTATCTCGGCTCAAGCTTTTTAATTGCCGAATCTGTTGCCAGGCTAGGAGTAACAATTGCGATGATGAGATCTTGTTACCTTCTTTTGTTAATGGTGTGGGTGGCGTTTGTTTAACGACAAAAAACAACGGCAATGCAGCAATACCATAGAAGAGGGCAATCATTAGCATCGCTAACTGATTTTGGTGGATGTACTGCTGGATATTATTTTCTGCCGAGGCGGTAATAATCATGAAGACCAAAATCAAGCTCAATAAACCGCCAATGTAGCCAATGCCCCAACCAAAGCCAGAGACGGAGCCAATGTTTTTCTCATTACTGATGTCGGTTAAAAAACTGGCATTGAACGACTCCGATAGCATCCAGGCTGTATTACTGATGACCAATAAAAACATCCCCAATGCCAAATCATTCGGTCCAACAAAATAGAGCAGCGCTGTACTGATAACCGATGTGAGTGTACAAACACCTAAATACTGTTTTTTACGGCCGGTGATATCACACAGCGCGCCAATATAAGGAGCTGCAAAAATACTAATAAGAGTCGAGAGGCTTATCGTCGCGGCCCAAAGAGAGTTCTTTAAATGAGCAAGCTCTGGCGGAATGATGTAAGACATGAAAAAAGCAGAATAGACAAAGGTGATGACTACGGTGGTATAGCTGCTATTGGCGAAATCATATAGCGCCCAGCTGATGATTTCTCGCTTGGGGGTCTTCTCAGGCGCCATTAGGTAGCTTTTCATGCAATATCTCCAGAACGACAAGGCAAATGTAATAGGGCGTATTTCAGTTATCTAAAAGCACATCTCTAAAAGAGCAATTACTTAAGAGCTCAGGTTTTTAAGGATAATGTACTTTTAATATGGCAGTAAGGTGTCTTCCTAAGGTTATACCCTTGAATTAGAGTTAATAATCCCCATTCTAGCGTCAAACTTACTCACTTGGCATAACAACACTGGAAGAGGGAATATGTCTGAAAACACTCAACAATCGATGAGCTTTCAAACGGAAGTAAAGCAACTATTACATCTGATGATCCACTCCTTGTATTCGAATAAAGAAATTTTCATGCGAGAGTTGGTATCAAATGCTTCTGACGCTTGTGATAAGTTGCGTTTTCAATCATTGAAAGATGACAGCCTTATGGCTGAGAACAGCGATTTAAGAATCCGCATCAGCGTCGATAAAGAGGCCAATACCATTGCAATCGAAGACACCGGTATTGGTATGACACGCGATGAGGTTGTTCAAAACCTAGGCACCATTGCACGTTCTGGTACGGCTGACTTCTTGAAAAATTTGACCGGCGATGAACGCAAAGATAGCCAGCTGATTGGTCAGTTTGGTGTTGGTTTTTATTCATCCTTTATTGTTGCCAAAGCTGTTGATGTTTATACCCGAAAAGCAGGGCATGCCGCAGAAGAAGGCGTGCATTGGCACAGCGAAGGCGAAGGTGAGTTCACAATCGACGACGCCATCTTGCCTCAGCGCGGCACTAAAATCGTGCTGCACCTAAAAGCTGAAGAAAGTGAATTTGCCGATGATTGGCGTTTAAAAAGTCTGGTTAAAAAATACTCTGATCACATTTCTGTACCCGTGCAAATGCTTGAAGAAAAATTTGCAGCACCAGAAGAAGGTGAAGAAGAAGCCAAACCCCAAGAGCCAACATGGGAAAACGTAAACAGCGCTAAGGCGTTGTGGACACGTTCTCGTAGCGATGTTAAGGATGAAGAATACCAAGAGCTATACCGCCATATTTCTCACGATTACGGCGATGCATTGACTTGGAGTCATAACAAAGTTGAAGGCAAGTTGGACTACACCAGCTTGTTGTATATTCCTAAAAAAGCACCTTACGACTTATGGAATCGTGAGCGTGTGCGTGGCCTTAAGTTATACGTTAATCGCGTCTTTATCATGGACGACGTTGAACAGTTTCTGCCTATGTACTTGCGCTTTGTGAAGGGTATTGTCGATTCCAATGATTTGCCTCTAAACGTCAGTCGCGAAATTCTACAAAACGATTCAACCATCGAAAGTATTAAGTCTGCGTTAGTAAAGCGTGTTCTTGATATGTTGGAAAAACTGGCGAAGAAAAAACCAGAAGAGTATCAAGAGTTTTGGCAAGAGTTTGGTCAGGTGCTTAAAGAAGGCCCGGCAGAAGACATGGCCAACAAAGAAAAGGTCGCAGGTTTATTGCGCTTTGCAACCAGTCACAGTGGTGAGGCAAAACAAGATGTTGCCCTGGTTGATTACATTGAGCGCATGAAAGAAGGTCAGGACAAAATTTATTATGTTTGTGCTGACAGCCATCAAACCGCTAAGAACAGCCCGCATTTAGAAGTCTTCCGCAAGAAGGGTATCGAAGTGTTGTTGTTATCTGATCGCATCGACGAATGGTTAATGAGTTACCTACAAGAATTCGATGGTAAGTCATTTGTTGATGTCGCGCGTGGCGGCTTAGACTTAGGTGATATTGAGTCAGAAGAAGAAAAGCAAGCGCAAGAAAAAGCCAATGATGAGCACAAAGACCTGATTGGTAAAATGAAGACTCTGTTTGCTGAAGAGGTTGCCGATGTTCGCATGACGCATCGTCTGGTTGAGTCTCCAGCCTGTATTGTGGTTGGCGATGATGACATGGGTGCTCAAATGCGCCGAATCATGGAAGCCGCTGGGCAGCAGGTGCCGGAAACAAAACCGACATTGGAGCTAAACCCAGAACACCCATTGGTTCAGCGTTTGGAGCAAGAATCCAATGACGATCGCTTTAATGATCTGGCCAATATCCTACTGGAGCAGTCTCGTCTTGCCGAAGGCTCTAGCTTAAAGGATTCAGCGAGCTTCGTTTCACGTTTGAATAAACTCTTGCTAGAAATGATGTCTTAAACTGTCATTGTAAAATTCATTAAAAAACGATCCTCAAATTGCATCATGCCCTTATCGGCGTGATACAAAAATGAGACTATCCGCAAAGCCTTACTTTTAGCCTCTTGCATAAGTGGTTTAAGTAAGGCTTTATTACAAAGTTTAAGTATCTTGGAGAAAGATAAATGCTGTTGAAAAAGGTCATTGTATCTGGAGTTATTCTTGCCTCTTCTATTGTGGCCAATGCGGGCGGCGCTATTGATTTTTCTTTAGCGGATGATTCTATCCGTATCGAGCACGATGCTGTTTTGGTTGGTACCGGGGCTCACTTTACTACCGGCTATCTGTACAACGAAGCGAATTCCAGCTGGGGATTAACCGCTGGCTTTAATGCGGTCGATGCTTCGATGGCTAATCAGGACCTCATTGGCGGTGTTGGTTTTAAGGCAATTCTAATCTCTTCAGAAGTGGATGACTTTGCTTTAGCGACTGGCGTTGGCGGTTTTATTCGCTATCAGCCTTATGTCTTAAATGGCTTAGGTATTGAGGGCGATGCCTATGTTGCACCGAGCATTCTAAGTTTTGGTGAGCTTAACTATGTGCATGAATTATTGGCACGAGTAACCTATCAGGTGCTGCCTCAGGCTCGGATCTTTGTTGGTTATTACGATGTTCGTGGTAACTACAATGCGCGCAATAATGTCGAGATTGATTCGACTTTCCATGTCGGCTTTAGAATGGCGTACTAATCGTATTCGTAATTTACTGATTAGTAGCTGCCTAGTATTTGGCTAGCTAGTTAAAATCTAACTGGATTGTAGATGGCCCATCAGCAATGCTAGATGGGCTTTTTTGTGCTCGTCAATTTTGTCTTTAATCGGTTTCTGGTTAATCCTGATCGAAAAACAACACGCCGTAGATGAATAGTTGGAACAGCAAGGTGTGACTCTCGATTTGATCGAACGGTGATCTATTGTCGCTTTCAAATACAGCGGTTGAGCAAATGACTTCAAGGTCTTGGGCCTCAAGCTGGCTGTCGAATCGATGGCCGTCTGCAAATAGGGCAGAGCCATAATAGGCAAAGCGGCTAGTCGGGTTCTTGTATAACGGCTGCTGATGCCATTGAGCCATAAAGGACTCAAAGTCTAGATCGTCAAATGGCTCTGCCTCATTGTATTTGGGTTGAGTCATGTATTGGCCTAACCACTGCGCTAGCTGCTCATCACTGGAGTTGCGTTCAATAATGGCCTTTAATCGCTGAATGTCCTCACTGAGTAATGCATGAGGATGTGCATTTCGCTGTGACAGTTTTGGGTCTTGATAACGTTGGAATTCCGACAATTGATCACTTAAAAAATAGCCAAACTCGGTGATGAATTCACTGTCAGAGGGGGCTCTAAAGCCCACTGAAAGCGTCAGGCTATCACCGATAGATTCACTCCAGTGAGCAACCCCAGGCGGAATATAAAGCAGGTCGCCAGGCTCGGTGATCCAGCTTTCTTGTTGCTCAAATTCTTGCAGTACCTTAACGGGTAAATCTTCGAGCAGCTCGCTATTTTCATTACAATGCTGTCCAACCTTCCAATGACGCTTGCCTGATAGCTGAATTAGGAAGACGTCATATTGATCGTAATGTGGACCGACACCGCCGCCTTCAACAGCAAAGGAAATCATCATGTCGTCCATGCGCCAGCGCGGTAAAAACTGAAAGGCAGAGAAACTATCGTTTACAGCTTCTATCCAGTGATCCACCGCTTGTACTAGCAATGTCCAGTGGCTATCAGGTAACGATTGATAGTCTTTTTCGGTGAATGGGCCGTGCTGCACTTGCCAGTCATTAGGCTGATCTGCCGAATTAGAAATGAGCCTAGATTCAGCTTCGGGTTCACATGCCAGTGCCATTAATTCTTCTTGGCTAATCAGCTCTTCTGATGAAAATGACTCTCTAACCAGTAATGGCTTTTGTTGCCAGTAGTCAGCTAGAAATTCTTGTGGGTTGATGTGTTTTAGCGTCGCTGAAGGCATGAGAGGTACTCTAGGGTTACAGGAAGGTCAATCTGAAAGACTAAGGGGCTGTAAACAGCCCCTTTATTTAAGTCATTTAAGCATTCATAAGTCTAAAAGCTTAGATGTTTTTTGCCTGAGTCGCCGCATTACCGGTATAGAGCGCCGGAGTCATTGCCAATAATGCTTCTTTGGCCTCTGACGGTAGCTGCAACTGGTTTACAAACTCAACCATCATCTGTTCGGTAATGGCACGGCCTCGAGTGAAGGCTTTAAGCTTTTCATAGGGCTCTTCAATCGCGTAACGGCGCATTACCGTTTGAATCGGTTCTGCCATGACTTCCCATGCGTTGTTTAGGTCATCAGCCAATCTCTGTTCATTAACTTCAAGTTTGCTGATGCCTTTTAGGCTGGCTTGATAAGCGATCAAACTGTGCGCTAAGCCAACGCCCATAGTGCGCAACACAGTTGAGTCTGTTAGGTCGCGCTGCCAACGAGAAATTGGTAATTTCTCAGCAAGGTGAGCCAGCATTGCGTTAGCAATACCTAGGTTGCCTTCTGAGTTTTCAAAGTCGATAGGGTTGACCTTATGCGGCATCGTTGAGCTACCAACTTCTCCTGCAATGGTTTTTTGCTTGAAGTAGCCTTGAGAAATATAACCCCAAACATCACGGTCGAAATCGATCAAAATAACGTTGAAGCGACTGATCGCATTAAACAACTCAGCAATGTAGTCGTGCGGCTCAATTTGAGTGGTGTAAGGGTTCCACGTGAGCCCTAAAGAGGTGACAAATTGCTCTGCATTTTTTTGCCAGTCGATATCGCTGTAGGCAGAAAGATGAGCATTGTAGTTACCGACAGCACCATTGATTTTGCCTAGGTATTCAATATTTTCGATCTGCTTAATTTGACGCTGCAAGCGATAGGCGACGTTGGCGAATTCTTTACCAACGGTTGTTGGTGAGGCTGTTTGTCCATGCGTTCTGGCCAGCATTGGTACATCAGCAAGGTCGTGAGCAACCGTTTGAATGGCAACAAAGGTTTCTTTTAATGTCGGTAGAATGACATTGCGGATACCGTTGCTAAGCATGAGCGCGTGAGACAGGTTGTTAATGTCTTCTGAGGTGCAAGCAAAATGAACAAACTCAAGTACAGCTTCAAGTTCTTCATTGCCTTTAAATTTATTCTTTAGAAAATATTCAACCGCTTTAACATCGTGATTGGTCGTTGCTTCGATTTGCTTAATTTCTTGTGCATCAGCAGGAGAGAATTGAGCAATCAAGTTGTCGAGGAAGTCATGAGTGCTGGCTGAAAAGGCAGGGCATTCGGCAATATCGGTGATATTAGAAAGCTGTTGTAACCAGCGAACTTCAACTTCTACGCGGTAACGAATCAAGCCGAATTCACTGAAGTATTCTCTAAGGGCCGATGTTTTATTGCCGTATCGGCCGTCAACAGGGGATATGGCGGTAAGGGCGGAAAGTTCCATAAAAGTAAGCCTATTTCTTGCGATCGAGGAAAGAAAACGACGCGCATTATACCTAAATGATCCGATTAGACCATTTTAACCAGCTGCTCAGACTGAGCTTTTATTTTTGATCGACGAGTCAAGAAATGCCAGCGATGGCCATTTGCCTGACGCCAAAGCATGGCACAGCGAATGCCAAACAGCAGGATGGTACGTATTTTTTCGGCGACTTGCGGATTTTTTAAATGCCCTGGGTTGCCGACGACGCGAATACGAAAACTTAACTGGCTGAGTGTTTTTTCATAACACTGAGCGGTAGAGGCCACTACAGCCTCATGGGTATAGCTATCAAAATAACGTTGCTGATCAACGGTTCGATCTAAGGCGTTAGATAGCACTTCCATTAGATCTGGGCGTTCGGCCAGTTTGCTTTGCGCGGCAATAATGCCCATGGCGTACTGCAGAACTTCCCGATTGATATCTCGGCTGTTTTTTGACATCGCTTTGTTTAAAGCGTTGAACCCTATCACTAGGTTTTCACGACCTTGGAAGACGTCGTCATAGGAACTAGGCGATAAGTTAAGAATACTGGCAACGGTGTTTTCTAACTGTTTAGGCTCAATAGAACCAGACTTGGCCAAGTTATCGACCAGAGTTGCGGCTTGAAATACGCCGGCCAGAGCCAGCGTTTGGCGAGAAAGATCAGATTCCATATTGAGTTTACTTCCAAGTTTCTTCTATAACACCGCCACCTAGGCAGATGTCATCTAGATAAAAGACCGCCGACTGCCCAGGGGTAATTGCGCGTTGTGGCTGATCAAAATCGGCCTGCAGTTTGCCTTGCTCATTAAGTGACAGGGTGCAGCTTTGATCAGGCTGGCGATAGCGATGTTTACAGCTAACTTTTATCGGTAGTTCTGGGCCTTTATCGTCCACCCAGTAGACATTAGACATCGATAACGCATGGGTAAATAGCGAAGGGTGATCGGTACCTTGAACCACGACAAGATGGTTTTTAGTTAAGTCTTTATCGGCGACAAACCATGGCGCTTCACCGTATTTTGTACCACCAATACCCAAGCCTTGACGCTGACCAATGGTGTAATACATAAGGCCTTGATGCTGACCGATAACATCGCCTTGCTCCGTGACAATATCGCCCGGTTGTGCAGGGATGTACTGTTTTAAGAAGTCAGCAAAGCGGCGCTCGCCAATAAAGCAAATGCCGGTGCTGTCTTTCTTTTTAGCTGTAGCCAGCTGATATTTTTCGGCGACTTGACGTACAACGGGTTTTTCCATATCGCCAATTGGAAAGAGTGTTTTGGCAAACTGTTCATGACCAACAGCATGCAGGAAATAACTTTGGTCTTTGTTGTTGTCTAAGCCTCGTAACAAAACTGCTTGACCGTTGACTTCGGTTGTTCGTGCGTAGTGTCCAGTGGCGATTTTATCGGCGCCTAGAGCAAGGGCGTAATCCAAAAAGGCTTTGAATTTAATTTCTCGGTTACAAAGGATATCAGGGTTCGGCGTGCGTCCAGCTTTGTATTCTGCAAGGAAGTGCTCGAACACATCGTCCCAATATTCGGCGGCAAAGTTTGCGGTATGTAATTTTATACCCAGCTTATCAGCGACAGCTTGAGCATCTTTTAAATCTTCTATCGCGGTGCAGTATTCGGTGCCATCGTCCTCATCCCAGTTCTTCATGAACAGGCCTTCGACCTGATAGCCAGCTTCAAGTAATAAAGCTGCAGTCACAGAAGAATCGACACCGCCAGACATACCGACAATGACTTTAGTTGAGGAAAGAGAGTTCATGGGTGGCTCCGATAAAACTTGAAATATACAATGGGTTCACTCAAGGCGAGTTCAAGGTGAATTAAAGCTGCCAGCGGCAGATGTTTATGAACACAGTTGGTAGTGAAGGCAGTATTATACCCTGTAACCAGTCGTGGCGACATTAGCGTGACAGTGGTGTGACACGCTAATTAGTTATTAAATTCACAACTCTTATTCGCACGTTAAAATCGAAGTCATCGCAAGGGTCGATTACTATAACGACCTAAGTTTCGTTTTTAACGAGTAGAATCCTAATTCGTTGTCTATTGTACCCAATTTAGAAGGAATACCTTATATGGTCATCAAGCCCAAAATTCGAGGTTTTATTTGTACAACAGCTCATCCAGTCGGTTGTGCAAAAAACGTTCAAGAACAGATCGACTATGTTGCCAGTCATAAAACAGACGTTGATGGGCCAAAAAATGTATTGGTGATTGGTTGTTCAAATGGTTACGGACTTGCCTCTCGCATTACTTCTGCGTTTGGTTTTAATGCTAATACCCTAGGCGTGATGTTTGAAAAAGAGCCGACAGAACGCCGTACAGCATCCGCAGGCTGGTATAACACGGTCGCCTTCGAAAAGGCTGCTGCAGAAAAAGGCCTGTATGCAGAATCTCTTAATGTCGATGCGTTTTCTAATGAAGCCAAGCAAGATGCCATCGCCAAGATTAAACAAAACATGGGCAAGGTTGACCTTGTTGTTTACAGCCTTGGAGCGCCGCGTCGTAAAGACCCAAATACCGGTGATATTTACTCTTCAACGCTGAAGCCAATTGGTGAAGAAGTTACGCGTAAGAACCTTAATACCGATACTCGAGAAGTTTCTGATATCACGCTAGAGCCAGCAAATGATGACGAAATCTTTAACACTGTGAAAGTTATGGGTGGAGAAGATTGGGAAATGTGGATGGACGCTCTTGCTGAGGCGGATGTCTTAGCTGAAGGTGTTAAGACCACTGCCTACACGTACATCGGTAAAGATTTGACCTGGCCTATTTATGGCGGTGCCACTATCGGTAAGGCAAAAGAAGATTTGGATCGTGCTGCAAAGGCTATTTCAGCCAAACTAGAAGGCTCACTTGGCGGTAAAGGTTATGTTTCTGTATTGAAGGCTTTAGTGACTCAGTCGAGCAGCGCCATTCCTGTTATGCCACTATATATTTCGGCACTGTACAAAGTGATGAAAGAAGAGGGCACACATGAAGGCTGCATCGAGCAGATCTTTGGTCTGTTCTATAAAGAAATTTACGCCGATGGCGCGCTTAATCTAGACAGTACTGGCCGTATCCGCATGGAAGACAATGAATTGAAAGACTCCGTGCAGAGCAAAGTTGCAGACATCTGGGCCAAGGTAAACAGCGATAATTTGGACGAGTTAACCGACTTTAGCGGTTACCAGAACGAATTTTACCGCCTGTTCGGTTTTGGTTTCGACGACGTTGATTACGATGCGGATGTGAATCCGATCGTTTAGTCGCTGCCTTCACTGGCGCAGCCGTTTTAGCATGGCGGCTGTGCTGGTTTGTCATTCTTTTTATCCCCAATGCCTGATACAGCTGCTGTTCCGACAGCTCTTTACTCTCGCCGCTGGCTAGTTGATCCAACGTTAAATCCCCGATGGCATAACGCACCAAGCGCAGTGTTGGGTGATTAATAGCCGCTGTCATTCGCCGAACCTGGCGGTTTTTCCCTTCTGTTATGGTAATTTTAAGCCAACTCGTTGGTATCTCTTTGCGCTCCCGAATAGGCGGCGTTCTTGGCCAAAGCCACTCAGGTTGAGCCACTAATTCAGCTTCGCAGGGTCTTGTCATACCATCTTTTAGTTCCACTCCAAGCCTTAGCTGAGATAGGCTCTCAGCCGACGGAATGCCTTCAACCTGAACCATATAGGTCTTTGGCACTTTAAATTTTGGATTCATTAAGTGGTGGATGAATGGTCCATTATTTGTTAAAAGTAACAGCCCCTCGGAGTCATAATCTAAGCGTCCAGCGCCGTAGATGTCCGGAATTTTGATATAATCAGCCAATGTGGCTTTACCGGTATCATCAGTGAACTGGGTTAATACTCGGAAGGGTTTGTTAAATAGGATGTACCGAAACATGATAGGTTGAGCTCGTGCGAATAGAGTTTTATCAAAGTATATTCAGGCTAAAGTTTGATTACATTAGTTTGTTCAACTGATTAGCCTTATTTGTTATTCGCAATCGCATTTACAGCTAGATTAAAAAATGGTCTGTATCTTTCTTTAAATATTAGGAATAAATATGACTGATAATAAAGCAACAATAATTTATACCGAAACGGACGAAGCCCCAGCACTGGCGACATACTCGTTATTACCCATTATTCAAGCCTTTACCAGTGCCGCTGATATCAGTGTAGAGACACGCGATATCTCATTAGCAGGTCGGGTGATTGCGAACTTTCCAGAATATTTAAAAGAGCACCAGCGTATTCCTGATGCCTTGGCCGAGTTAGGCGAGCTGGCGACCAAGCCAGACGCCAATATTATTAAACTTCCGAATATCTCAGCGTCCGTCCCTCAGCTGTTGGCAACTATCGATGAGTTGCAAAAGCAGGGCTACGATTTACCAAATTACCCTGAAGAGCCATCTAACGACGAAGAAGCCAGCATTAAAGCTCGCTATGATCGAATTAAAGGCAGTGCGGTAAACCCAGTGTTACGTGAAGGTAACTCAGATCGCCGTGCGCCAGGTTCAGTTAAGCAATATGCACAAAAAAACCCACACAGCATGGGTAAATGGAGTGCAGACTCGAAATCTCACGTTTCCAGCATGAGCTCTGGTGATTTTTACGATAGTGAAAAATCAGTCACGCTAAAAGATGCGACTGAATTTAAGATCGAATTACATCGTGCTACTGGTGAAGTCGACCTGTTAAAAGGCTTTGCGCCGCTGTTGGCAGGTGAGATTATCGATACTTCGGTCATGAATGTGGCGGCATTGAAGCGATTTATTGAAGAGCAAATTAAAGAAGCCAAAGAGCAGGGTGTGCTGTTCTCGCTGCATTTAAAAGCGACGATGATGAAGGTCAGTGATCCAATTATCTTTGGCCACGCGGTGAGTGTTTTCTATAAAGATGTACTTACTAAATACAGTGCTGAATTCGAAGCTATTGGCTTAGATGTTAACAATGGTATTGGTGATCTGTACTCGAAAATGTCGCAACTGCCAGAAGATGTACAAAAAGCGATTCAGCAGGATATGGACGCGCTTTATGGCCAAGCACCTGAGCTGGCTATGGTTAATTCCGACAAAGGCATCACCAATTTACACGTGCCGAGTGATGTGATTATCGATGCATCTATGCCTGCAATGATTCGTACTTCGGGTCAAATGTGGGGAGCAGATGGCAAGTCTCACGACACGAAAGCGGTTATTCCTGATCGTTGTTACGCGGGTGTGTATCAAACAACCATCGAATTCTGTAAGAAGAACGGTGCTTTTGACCCGACTACGATGGGCACAGTGCCTAACGTTGGTCTTATGGCTCAAAAGGCTGAAGAATACGGCTCGCACGATAAAACATTTGAAGTTGCAGCCAGTGGCACAGTTAAAGTCATCGACAGCGACGGTAACGTTCTGCTTGAACAAGCGGTCGAAGCCGGTGACATTTTCCGTATGTGCCAAGTGAAGGATGCGCCGATTCAAGATTGGGTTAAGCTTGCTGTGAGTCGTGCAAAAGATACAGGCTGGCCAACGGTATTCTGGCTCGATAAAGGTCGTGCTCATGATCGTGAGCTGATCAAGAAGGTAGAAGAGTATCTAACAAACTACGATACCAAAGGCTTAGATATCCAAATTATGAGCCCAGTCGATGCCACTTCGCACGCTCTAACTCGCATGAAAGCGGGCAAGAACACCATTTCTGTTACCGGCAACGTATTGCGTGATTACCTTACTGATTTATTCCCTATTTTAGAGTTGGGTACCTCAGCCAAGATGTTATCAATTGTACCGTTGATGAATGGTGGCGGCTTGTTTGAAACCGGAGCCGGCGGTTCTGCGCCTAAGCACGTACAGCAGTTCAACGAAGAGAACCATTTGCGTTGGGACTCTCTAGGTGAGTTTCTTGCATTAGCGGCGTCTTTAGAGCACTTGGCTAAGCGTTTTGATAACGACAAGGCATTGGTTTTAGCAAAAACACTCGACCAAGCAACGGCTGAGTTTTTAGAGACGAATAAGAGCCCATCGCGAAAAGTAGGTGAAATTGATAACCGTGGCAGTCATTTTTACTTGGCGCTTTACTGGGCTGACGCACTAGCAAATCAACAAGAAAATTCCGATCTAGCTACAATCTTTAAATCGGTTGCTGAGAATATGAAGGCTGAAGAGGCTAACATTGTAGCGGAGCTGAACTCTGTTCAGGGTAAGCCTGTAGACATTGGTGGCTATTATAAGCCGAATACGGAATTGGTTTCTGAGGCAATGCGCCCAAGCAAAGAATTGAACCGATTAATTGAGATGATTGGTTAATCGAGCGTTGTTTGAGTCGCTTAAATAACGAGCCCGGCAATAGCCGGGCTTTTTTATGTCAATCTGTTAATTGTTTAAAATTAAGCAGTGACGGAGTCGTTAGCTTTTTCTGTGGCTTTGTTGTCGACTTCCATTTCGATGGGCTGAATATTCACAGCGTGAATACCTCGTTCGGATTTAACCGTTTCAAACTCTACCGCTTGGCCAGCTTTCAACGTTTTATATCCTTCCATTTGAATAGAAGAGAAGTGTGCAAACAGGTCGTCTTTATAATCATCGCTGACAATAAAACCAAACCCTTTGACGTTGTTGAACCATTTTACGTTCCCTATTGGCATAGTGTACCCCTTTATAACTTTTTATTATTTGTTTTTGGATTTCCCTGTTGGTTTGTTGCTATGGATTGCTCCGACAACGCTACCAACGACTGCGCGCGAGTGATATAAAACTATCTGGATCACGAACTTCGCCACGAATGTATGGAATACCGTTGAATATACTAAGTCAACCCCAATCTGGTAGTTATATGATGCAGTCGGCGTTATGCACTCTTCGTCAGATTGATTAAACTAACTGTGCAAAGATAAGTTTAACTATCCAAAACATGGCCAAAAATATTGTGAATATTCGTTTTAATGCATCAAATTACGCTACAGTTCTACAAGGAGGAGCTCAGTTAATGGCTTCGGGTACCGATACAGATGACACTATAGGCGTTTCAATACAAAGCGCTGAGCCCGAACTAAAACGGCCTTCTTTGTTCCAAGTGGTATTGATGAATGATGACTTCACCCCCATGGAGTTTGTTATCTATGTGTTGGAACATTTTTTTACCATGAATCGTGAAAAAGCCACGCAAGTCATGCTAAATGTCCATACGAAGGGAAAAGGGATCTGTGGTATCTATACTAAGGATATAGCCGAAACCAAAGCAGCTCTTGTAAATAGCTTTGCGAGAGAGAACCAACACCCGCTATTGTGCGAGGTAGAGGAAATAGGTGACAACTAGTCACTGAGGAAGGGGCGTACTATGTTAAGTAAAGATTTAGAGTTAACACTCAATAGCGCATTTAAAGAGGCGCGGGCCAAGCGGCATGAGTTTATGACCGTTGAGCACCTGCTATTAGCCCTGCTGGATAATCAAGCTGCTGCAGAAGTTTTGACTGCCTGTGCTGCAGATATCCCACAGTTGCGACGGGATCTGATCGAGTTCATCGACTCCACCACGCCGTTAATTCCAATTGAAGATGAAGATCGCGAAACTCAGCCGACGTTAGGCTTTCAACGAGTTTTACAGCGAGCTGTATTCCATGTTCAATCCTCAGGCAAAAAAGAAGTCAGTGGTGCCAATGTACTGGTTGCGATTTTCTCAGAGCAAGAAAGCCAAGCGGTTTATTTCTTGAAGCAGCAAAGCATCTCTCGTATCGATGTGGTTAATTTTATGGCCCACGGTATTTCTAAGGCTCAGTCAGATGATCACGAGGGTGATGATTTTGGTTCTGAGCAATCTCATGAAGAGACTAGCGCAGAGTCATCAGGCTCTAGCCCGTTAGAAAACTTTGCGACCAATTTAAATGAATCGGCACGCGAAGGGCGTATTGATCCGTTAGTCGGGCGTGATTTTGAAGTCGATCGAGTAGTGCAGATTTTATCTCGTCGCAGAAAAAACAATCCCTTGCTGGTTGGTGAATCTGGAGTCGGTAAAACAGCTATAGCAGAAGGTTTGGCTAAGCGTATTGTCGATGAGGATGTGCCGGACATTATGCTTGGCGCGCAAGTTTTCTCGTTGGATTTAGGTGCGTTGCTAGCCGGTACCAAGTATCGAGGTGATTTTGAAAAACGCTTAAAAGCCTTATTGGCGGATCTTAAAAAGCGTGAAAAATCGATTCTGTTTATTGATGAAATCCACACCATTATTGGCGCAGGTGCTGCCTCTGGCGGTGTTATGGATGCCTCGAATCTATTGAAGCCAATGCTCAGTTCTGGCGAGCTTCGTTGCATTGGTTCAACGACCTATCAAGAGTTCCGAGGTATTTTTGAAAAGGATTCAGCGCTGACTCGTCGTTTCCAAAAAATCGATGTCAACGAACCATCAGTGGATGAAACCTATAAGATTTTACGCGGCTTAAAAACCAAGTTTGAAGATCATCACCAGTTGAAATATACCGATAAAGCACTTAAGGCTGCGGCCGAGCTTGCTGATCGTTATATCACCGATCGTCACTTGCCGGATAAAGCCATTGACGTTATTGATGAAGCGGGCGCGGCTGAGCAATTGAAATCTGAAAGCCGTCGTAAAAAATCGATCGGTGTTGTTGATGTTGAGCGAGTTGTCGCTGCGATTGCTCGAGTGCCTGCCAAAACAGTCAATAAAGATGATAAAGAGTTGCTCTCCAATCTAGAGCGTAATCTGAAGATGACGGTATTTGGCCAAGACGAAGCCATTGAAAATATCTCATCGGCGATCAAGCTAGCGCGAGCAGGCTTGAAGTCGGCAGATAAGCCTATTGGTTCATTCCTGTTTACGGGCCCAACAGGCGTCGGTAAAACGGAAGTAACAAAACAGTTGGCAGAGTCTTTAGGCGTTGAGCTACTGCGTTTCGATATGTCGGAGTATATGGAGCGTCATGCGGCTTCAAGATTGATTGGTGCGCCTCCAGGTTATGTTGGTTTCGATCAGGGTGGTTTATTAACCGATGGTGTTAATCAGTATCCTCATTGTGTGTTGCTGTTGGATGAAATCGAAAAAGCACATCCTGACGTCTTTAACCTGTTGTTACAGGTTATGGATCACGGAACGCTTACCGACAACAATGGCCGTAAGACCGATTTCAGAAGCGTTATTTTAATCATGACCAGTAACGCAGGCGCTCAAGAAATGAGTCGTCGCTCTGTTGGTTTTACTGTACAGGATAACTCTACAGACGGCTCAGAGGCGATTAAACGCGCCTTTACGCCTGAGTTCCGTAACCGACTTGACGGCATTGTTCAGTTTGCGCCGCTAGAGCAGGGTATTGTGCTGAACGTTGTCGATAAGTTCTTGGTTGAGCTGCAAGCACAGCTAGACGCTAAGCGAGTCGACTTGCACGTTGATGATTTAGCTCGCGATTGGCTGGCTAAAGAGGGTTATGACCCATTGATGGGTGCGCGACCGATGGCTCGTTTAATTCAAGAGAAGATCAAGCGTCCGTTGGCCGATATGATCCTATTTGGTGAGTTGATGCAGGGCGGTACCGTGAATGTATCGGTTGTCGACGAGAAGCTAACGCTTTCGGTCGTTGGCGAGCTCGCAGAAGCCTAATAACCAAAAATAATGCGCTATCGATTAACGGTAGCGTATATTTTTACTGATTAAGCGAATCAAAATCGATAAGCACAAAAAAAAGCACCTAAAGGTGCTTTTTTATGGAAGTCGAAACAGAGCAGTAGATGAAATTAACGAGCCCGGTAAACAATGCGGCCTTTCGTCAAATCATAAGGTGTTAGTTCAACTTTCACCTTATCACCCGTCAAAATTCGGATGTAGTTCTTACGCATTTTTCCAGAAATATGGGCAGTGATCACATGACCATTTTCAAGTTTTACTCTGAACATCGTATTTGGAAGGGTATCAAGGATCTCTCCTTCCATTTCAATCACATCTTCTTTTGCCATAGACTCACTAAATAGTATTTGAATTGATAAATGATATTTGAAATAACAATCGGCGCGCATTCTGCCTGAAAATTCAGCAATTAGCAAAAATACTGTTCCATTTTATTAAAATCATGCGTCAGATGGCTTTTTAGGCTTAAATTCAACGCCTTGCCAGCGACCACTGAGTAACAGCTCAATGGGTTGATAATGGGCTTTGTATTCCATTTTTCGGCAATTAGGAATCCAATAGCCTAAGTACAGGTAGGGCAGTTTGAACTCTTTGCAAAGTTCAATCTGTTTTAAAATAGAGTAAGTACCTAATGAACGACTGGCTTGGTCTGGATCAAAAAAGGTATAGATCGCAGATAGGCCGGTGTTGAGCCGGTCGGTGACACCAATACCGATGAGCTGGTCATCCACCAAATAGCGTACCTGAAAGCTAAAATCTCGATCGACCGTCAAAAAATCACGATAATTCGCCTCATTAGCCGGGTACATATCGCCATCAGCGTGTCGCTCGTTTACATAGCGTTCAAACAAACGATAGTCGGCTTCATCAAAGTGACAGGGCCTTAGTTCGATACGCACATCTTGATTGCGTTTCATGATGCGACGAAAGCGCCGATTTAGTTGAAAGTCGTCGACAGGTATACGTGATGCAATACAGGACTGGCAAGACATGCAGTCTGGGCGGTACAGATGTTTGCCACTACGGCGAAAGCCAGCATGAGTCAGCTCTTCATAAAGCGTTTGGCTGTAGCTCAATTCAGGATCTAAAAATAGCGTGCGGGCTTGCTGGTCCGGCAGGTAGCTGCATTCGTGCTCTCCGGTACGAAAAAATTTAATTAACGGATCTGTTGTTGAATTCGATTTCATCGTTGTGACTCAGGCTCCATTAATCGCAGGAAAGATAAGTTGACCGATGCCGCATCCATCGCAGCTAAACGAGTTTCTTGGTTCGGCAATCGTTCTTGGAATGGCTGTTTAGCCATCATGCTTGCACCTAAAGAATCTAAATAGGGGTTGTATAGCTGACAATCGATCATGCTTAACTCGGCTTCTTTGGCCCATTCACTCAATGCTATGAAAGCGAATTTTGATGCGCTCGGCTGCAACGAAAACATACTTTCACCAAAAAAACACCGATCAATACCGACGCCGTAGAGTCCGCCAATAAGGCTGCCTTGTTGCCAGACTTCAAAAGAGTGTGCCCAGCCTTCTTTGTGTAGTCTTATATAGGCTTGCACCATCTGTTCGGTAATCCAGCTGCCATCACGCCGTAATGGATTGTTGGCACAATTGCGGATCACCTGTTCGAATTGACTGTTAACACGAATTTCGACCGGTTGACGCCTAAAAGCCTTGCGCAGTGATTTGGAAATATGAGCTTCACCCGGAGAAAGCACCATTCTGGGCATCGGGCACCACCACATAATGGGCTGGCCATCATTAAACCAAGGGAAAATACCTCGTTGGTAGGCCGCCAATAACCAAGGCGTTGTTAACGCCCCGCCAATGGCCAATAGTCCCTCGGGGTCGTCGAGTGCTTCTTCGACCGCTGGAAAATAGGGCGTTTGTTCAGCATTGAGTAAGCTTATATTTGACATAAAAGTGCTATTAATTCAATAAGTTGACCATTGATTTGTGTTATCTTATAACCCCTTCAGAACAGTTCCTACAATTAAGGGTAGCCAATTGGCCGAGAGATTAAAAAATTACAAGTCAGATAACCGCTTGACAGAGCTACGCAAACGCTTCCGTCATGATGCTAAGTGGATAACGTCTATTGCTATTGGCGTCTTATTCGCATTAGCCATTTTCAGTTATGACCCACTCGATCCAGGTTTTGATTTTGCTGGCGGTACCAGTTATGTCTCCAACTTAGCAGGCTATGCTGGTGCTTGGGTATCTTCATTGGCGTTTTTCTTGATCGGTATCTTCAGTTATCTACTGCCATTAATTTGTTTTTATCAAGCTTGGTTAGTCTTTCGTGAGCGTTCAGAACCTCAGCCATGGAATCCGCTTATTGTCTTATTACGTGTTATTGGCTGGGCGGTTTTCTTAGTAACTGGCTGTGCGCTAGCGACGGTACATATCTCTAGCGATTTGATGCATACCTCTGGCGGTTACATTGGCTTGGCGGTTTCTGACAGCCTGTTCCCAATACTCGGCTTAACCGGCGGCACGGTTATTTTTGTTCTGATCTTCTTGTTATCGCTGACCCTTGCTGGCCATATTTCATGGGTGGGCGTTATCGATAAGATTGGTGAAACCGTATTTAAGCTAATTGAGAAAGTTAAGCACCGTCGCAGTGAAGCTAAACGCAAAGCCAGTGAAGCAGCTCAAGTTAAACAGGTTGTGGCTGAGCGAAAGCGTAATTTAGAAATTCAGAACGAGAAGCGTGCTAAGCGTAAGCCGCCTCAAATCAAACCGCTGCAAAAGGCAGAAGCCAACCAAAGTGCGCGTGCTGCAAAAGAGAAACAGAAAACACTCTTTGATGATCCTGTGGTCAGTGGCGGTTTGCCGGAACTTAATCTGTTGACCTCTTCGGAAGGTGATGAGTCTGGAGGCTTTAGCAACGAAGCACTCGAAGCGATGTCACGGTTGTTAGAAATTAAACTGAAAGATTTCGGCGTGGCGGCAGAAGTCACAGAAGTGGCGCCGGGCCCGGTTATTACTCGTTTCGAAATCCAACCGGCGGCAGGGGTTAAGGTTTCAAAAATTACCAACTTGGCAAAAGACTTAGCGCGTTCAATGGCGCTAGTCAGTGTTCGTGTTGTTGAAATCATCCCAGGAAAAACCACGGTAGGTATTGAAATTCCTAATGAAAAGCGTGCCATAGTTCGTCTGCGTGATGTACTTGGCTCAGCCGTTTATGACAATTCCAAAAGCGTACTGAGTATGGGCCTAGGCCACGATATTAGTGGTACTCCGGTAGTTGCCGATCTGGCTAAAATGCCGCACTTATTAGTGGCTGGTACGACTGGTTCAGGTAAGTCGGTTGGCGTTAATTCGATGCTCTGTAGCTTACTGTATAAAGCGACTCCCGATGAAGTACGGCTTATTCTTGTCGACCCGAAAATGCTTGAGCTGAACGTTTACGAAGGCATCCCACATCTGTTGACGCCTGTTATTACTGACATGAAAGAGGCCGCTGGCGGTTTACGTTGGTGTGTTGCGGAAATGGAACGTCGCTATAAATTGCTGGCTGCTGTCGGTGTGCGTAATATTGGCGGCTTTAACAAAAAAGTTAATGACGCCATTAAAAACGGCGAGCCTATTTTGGATCCACTGTACGACCCAAACACCGCATTGGACCCAAGCGAGCCAGCGCCTGCGCTTAAGCCGCTTCCTTTTATTGTTGTCGTCATCGATGAGTTTGCCGACATGATGATGATTGTCGGTAAAAAAGTCGAAGAGTTAATTGCCCGTATTGCGCAAAAAGCTCGTGCCGCCGGCATCCATTTAATTTTGGCAACTCAGCGACCTTCGGTTGATGTGATTACTGGCTTAATCAAGGCCAACATTCCAACTCGTATTGGTTTCCAGGTTTCATCGCGAGTCGACTCAAGAACGATTTTAGATCAGGGTGGGGCGGAGCAATTACTCGGTCATGGTGACATGCTTTATATGCCTCCAGGCACCAGCCTGCCGATTCGGGTGCATGGCGCCTTTGTTGATGATGATGAAGTGCATGCCATTGTTGCAGACTGGAAAAAACGCGGCGCGCCAAACTATCTGGAAGAAATTGTTCAAGGTGGAGGCGATGATGTACCAGGTGCGCCTTCGTTGGATGACGATGGCGATGCCGAGTCGGATGCGTTGTTCGATCAGGCCGTCGAATTTGTTACCCAAACTCGTAAAGTCTCAATCTCTTCGGTGCAGCGTAAGTTGCGAATTGGCTATAACCGAGCGGCTCGATTAGTTGAAGCAATGGAAGCGGCTGGTGTGGTCAGTTCCGCTGGCCATAATGGTGCTCGTGAAGTGTTAGCGCCACCACCGCCTCCGGCTTAAAACTAGCTATAACCATAAATATGACTGCTGCGTAGTTGTTGTTATGCCGCAGTCAGAATTGAACGAATTTGTCTGAAAGGATGATCAACATGCGTTATTTAGCATTTATATTATCGGCTCTATTGCTTGCACCCTGGCTGTCTGCAAACGAGGCAGATAAAGAACAGCTGATAAAAAGTCTTGAGCAATTTTCTACAGTGTCGGCGCTTTTCAGCCAAAAAACTTATGCAGAGTCATCGTTCGAGCCGGAGCAATTGACAGGCTATTTTAAGGTTGAAAAGCCACTTAAGTTTTTATGGATGGTCACTGCACCTTACGAGCAGCAAGTGCTTTCAGATGGTGAAATGCTATGGGTGTATGATCCTGACTTAGAACAGGCGACTTATCAGGCAGTTGACCAACAGGTTCAGCATTCTCCCGCGATGATATTGTCTGAACCTCGTCAGACCTTATCTGATCAGTATCAGGTACTGCGTGTTGTTATCGACGACGAACAGGTTTATCAGTTAATTCCATTTGATGAAGATTCTGTTTTTACAGAAATGCAAATGACGCTTAACGATGAGAGTATCAAGAAAATAGTGATTTTAGATTCGCTTGGTCAACGTACCGAAATTGAGTTTAGTCAGTTCAGTGCTAACCAGCCGATCGATCCGAGTGCTTTTCAATTTAATCCACCACCCGGTACGGATTTGTTCGAGCAGCTCTAAATGGATGATTTATTTCAAACGCAATCCGGCTACCAACCTTTAGCCGATCGTTTACGGCCGACCTCATTAGATGATTACGTCGGCCAAAAGCATATTCTTGATAATGATAAACCTCTGCGAAAAGCATTAGAGCAAAAAAACATCCACTCGATGATTTTTTGGGGGCCGCCGGGAGTGGGGAAAACCACATTGGCTCAGGTGATAAGCCACAGTGTTGATGCTCGCTTTCAAACTATTTCCGCTGTTCAGGCTGGCGTGAAAGACATCAAACTTGCCGCGGAACAGGCCAAGCAAGCTAAATATATCGGTGAAAAAACCATTTTATTTGTCGATGAAGTACATCGTTTTAATAAATCGCAGCAGGATGCTTTTTTACCCTATGTCGAAGATGGCACCTTTATTTTTATTGGCGCTACCACTGAAAACCCGAGCTTTGAATTAAATTCCGCATTGTTGTCGCGTGCTCGAGTTTATGTTTTAAAAAGCTTTACTGAGCAAGATTTTATTACGCTATGGCAACGTGCTTGTAAGCTCGATAGCCAAATCGCGGCGCTTAAGTTAGATGAGCCAAGCCTTTCGATGTTAGCGCAATACGCTGACGGAGATGCTCGACGATTTCTGAATATGCTGGAAATCGCGTCAGACTTTTTTGAGCCGGAAGACGCCATTAATACCGACAGCATTCAGCAGCTGTTGCAGAACCAGCCCCGTCGATTCGATAAGGGCGGTGAAAACTTTTACGATCAAATCTCTGCCTTTCATAAAAGTGTTCGAGGCTCATCGCCGGACGGTGCACTCTATTGGTTATGTCGAATGTTGGATGGCGGCATTGAACCGCTCTATTTAGCGCGAAGAATGGTGCGTATTGCCTCAGAAGATATCGGCAATGCCGACCCTCGTGCGCTGACCTTGGCGATTAATGCTTGGGAAAGCCAAGAGCGTTTAGGCAGCCCGGAAGGGGAGCTTTCATTAGCGCAAGCAGCGGTTTACCTTGCTAGCGCACCTAAGTCGAATGCCGTCTATAACGCCTACAATGAAATGATGGCGTTGGTGAAAAGCGAAGGTTCTCAAGAGGTGCCAATGCATCTGCGTAATGCACCGACTAAGCTGATGAAAGAATTAGATTATGGTGTTGGCTATCGTTACGCTCATGATGAACCAGAAGCTTATGCCGCAGGCGAGAATTATTTGCCGGAGCAGCACAACGGCCGCCAGTTTTATCAGCCGGTTGATCGTGGTTTAGAAAAAAAGATCGCACAAAAACTAGACTACTTACGCGCACTTGATCAAAAGTCTAATCAAAAGAGGAATCGCTAATGGCAGCACTATCTATTTGGCATTGGGCCGTCATTGGCTTGGGTGGTGGCCTTGGGGCGATGGCGCGGTTTGCTACAGTTAACTTCATCAATCGCCTACACGGTAGCCAATTCCCGCTTGGTACACTGAGCGTCAATGTTGTAGGTAGCTTTATAATGGGCGTCGCCTTTGTCTTCTTCACGATTAAGTTTCAACAGTTACCGAGCGGCTATAAAAGTTTTGTTATGGTCGGTTTATTAGGTGCTTTTACCACCTTTTCCAGTTTTGCACTCGAAACACTATCGCTAATCCAGCAACATTATTTTACTATCGCTCTTCTATACATAGCCGCCTCTATTACCGCCTGTTTGGTAGCCGTGCTGGCTGGTTATGTTTTAGGCAAATTCATTTTTTAACGTAAGGACTCATGCAAGATGCTTGATATTAAGCAGCTCAGAAACGACATTGATTCACTCGCTAGCCGATTGGCTGTAAAGGGCTATTCATTACCTATTTCAGAATTTCAGTCGCTTGAGTCCAGTCGTAAGTCGTTACAGGTTGAGACCGAAGAGCTGCAAGCCGAACGTAAAAAAGCATCGAAAGCGATTGGTGAATATGTTCGCCAAGGTATGAGTGCGGAAGAAGCTAAAGCGAAAGTACAGGAAACGTTAGATAAAATTGCCGCGACTCTGTCAGAAAAAGAGTCTGAGCTTAAAGCAGTGCAAGCCAAGCTGGATGACATTCTGTTTTCTGTACCCAACATCCCGCATGAATCTGTACCTGCCGGTAAAGACGAAGACGATAACGTTGAAGTTTTGAAGTGGGGCGAGATTCCGAGCTATGAGTTTGATGTGCAAGATCATGTTGATGTTGGTGCTAGACTTAACGGTTTAGATTTTGAAACCGCAGCCAAACTCACAGGCTCGCGTTTTGCTGTTATGAGTGGCGGAGTAGCAAAACTACACAGAGCTTTAGCGCAGTTTATGCTCGATGTTCAAACTAATGAGCACGGCTACGAAGAAATGATCGTGCCCTTTATGGTTAACCAAGATTCGCTATTTGGTACTGGCCAGCTGCCTAAATTCGGTGAAGATCTATTCAAGCTTGATTTTGAACAGGAGTATTACCTGATCCCAACGGCAGAGGTTCCTCTGTCTAACATGGTGCGAGGTGATATTTTAAACGCAGAGCAACTGCCAATGAAAATGACGGCACACACGCCGTGTTTTCGCTCTGAAGCCGGTTCTTATGGCCGTGATGTGCGTGGCATGATCCGCCAGCATCAGTTTGAAAAGGTCGAACTTGTACAGATTGTTCACCCAGAAAAATCGTTCGATGCACTGGAAGAGATTACGCAACACGCGGAAACCATTTTACAGAAGCTAAATTTACCTTACCGTAAAGTCGTACTGTGCGGTGGTGATATGAGTATTGGTTCAGCTAAAACCTACGATTTAGAAGTTTGGCTGCCGGCGCAAGCAACCTATCGAGAGATTTCATCGTGCTCTAACATGACCGATTATCAAGCTCGCCGTATGCAAGCGCGTTTCCGAAACCCAGAAACCAATAAGCCAGAATTAGTGCATACACTGAACGGTTCTGGTTTGGCGGTTGGTCGCACCTTGGTGGCGGTACTTGAAAACTATCAAACTGCGGAAGGCTTAAAGATACCGGAAGTCTTACAACCCTATATGGGCGGCATTGAATTTTTAGCTTATAAAAAATAAAGCGGTAAATAATCAAGCCCCGAAAGGGGCTTTTTATTCTCCGTCAAAACAAAAACTTACTTTTGCTTTTTAACAGGGTGACACCTTGGATTACTTTCCACTCTTTCATCGACTAAAGGACACCAACGTTCTTATTGTGGGCGGCGGCGCTATCGCTTCTCGTAAAATTTCCTTGCTGGAGCGCAGTGGTGCCCGGTTAAAAGTAGTGGGTAAAGAAATCCTGCCTGCCGTTAAAACCAAGCCGAGTTGTGAATGTCACGAGCGTGAGTTCCAAGATGAAGACCTCAATGATTGTGTACTTGTCGTTGTTGCAACCGATGATCACAGCTTAAATGCCAGCATCAGCGACAAAGCCAAAGCTCGAGGTTTATTAGTCAATGTGGTCGATTCACCGGACTTATGCAATTGCATTTTCCCATCGATTGTCGACAGAAACCCATTGTTGATTGCCATTACATCCAGTGGCCAAGCTCCGGTATTGGCGCGCACCATTCGAGCCAAACTTGAAAGCACCATTCCAGCCAGCTACGGCAGGCTTGCGCAATTAGCATCTAAATTTCGTGCTCGAGTTAAAGCTAAATTTAAACGCATGGACGACCGGCTTTATTTTTGGGAAAAAGCCTTGAATGGCGTAATTGCTGAACAGGTATTTGCAGGGCGTGACGAAAAAGCCGAAGCCTTAATGGAAGCCGAACTGAATAATCCAGACCTGCGTAACAGTGGTGAGGTGTATTTAGTCGGAGCAGGGCCGGGCGACCCTGACTTATTGACCTTTAAAGCGCTTAGACTCATGCAACGAACCGACGTAGTACTTTACGACGCTTTGGTTTCTGATGAAATTATGGATATGGTTCGTCGCGATGCTGAGCGTATTTATGTCGGTAAACGCAAAGCTAATCATGCTTTGCCTCAAGGAGAGATTAATCAACTCCTGGTTGATTTGGCGCTTCAAGGCAAGCGGGTATTACGCCTAAAAGGTGGTGATCCCTTTATCTTTGGTCGCGGTGGTGAAGAGATCGATTTACTGGCGCAGCACAATATCTCCTTCCAAGTTGTGCCAGGTATTACTGCCGCGTCTGGCTGTGCCTCCTATTCAGGCATTCCGCTAACACATCGTGATTATGCTCAGTCGGTACGTTTTGTTACCGGTCACCTGAAAGATGGCTCTAGCAACTTACCGTGGAAACAGCTGGTTAGTTCAACAGAGACCTTGGTGTTTTACATGGGCTTAAGCGGCATAAACACAATTTGCGAACAGCTGATTAAACATGGCAGTAGCCCTGATATGCCAATTGCGCTTATTCAGAAGGGTACGACACCAGAACAACGCGTAATCGTTGGTACGTTGGCGACTATGCCTGAGATTGTGCTACGTGAAAAACCTGAGGCACCAACATTGACTATTGTTGGTCATGTTGTCGCATTGCATGACCACTTAAAATGGTTTCACGTTTAGCTCGTTAGTCTGACTAACCTAAATGATTGGCCGTACATTTAATATGTTGGCTGTGATTAGCCAATCGAGCTATTGGCGTTATACATATCAAAACATCAAGCGATAAACGGAGCGAATAACATCAATGATGCACGGCGAATATAAGGTTCCTGGCGGTAAGCTGGTTGTAGCGGATGTTTTAGTTGAAGCAGGCCAAATCAGCGAGCTGCAAATTTCGGGTGATTTCTTCCTTGAACCTGAAGAGGCCCTTGCTGACATTGCTGCTGCGCTGGTAGGAAAAGACATAACAGGGCCGGCAAAAGAGTGGGTCGAAGCCGTTAAAGATGCATTGCCAGAAGATGTTCAAATGTTTGGCTTTTCAGCAGAGGCCGTTGTTATCGCTGTGCGCCGAGCGTTAGGTTTAGCAAAGACATGGTACGATTTTGAATGGCAAATGGTTTATCACAAGCCGGTAACGCCCCTGATGCATGTTGCGTTGGATGAAGTCTTGGCGTTAGAAGTTGCCAAAGGTAATCGACCACCGACGTTACGTTTTTGGGAATGGGATCGAGCTGCTGTCATTATTGGAGCCTTTCAATCGGTAAAAAATGAAGTTGATGCCGATGCAGCTAAAGAATTAGATGTCGAGATTGTGCGTCGAGCAACCGGTGGCGGTGCTATGTTTGTTGAGAAGGGCAACTCCATTACCTACTCATTGTATGCGCCAAGCTCGTTAGTGGCCGATATGAACTTTGCAGACTCTTATGCCTTTTTGGATAACTGGGTATTGAAAGCCCTGAATGAGTTGGGCGTTGAAGCTTTTTATCAACCGCTCAATGATATCACTGGCCCTAAAGGCAAGATCGGCGGTGCAGCGCAGAAACGCTTTGCCAATGAAACCGTATTACACCACGTCACCATGGCTTACGATATGGACCCGAGCAGAATGACTCAGGTGTTACGTATTGGTCGTGAAAAACTTTCCGATAAGGGTACTGCCAGTGCCGCTAAACGTGTTGATCCATTGCGTAGCCAAACAGGAATGGATCGTAGCGATATTATCCAATCGCTGATGGATACCTTTAGCCAGCTAAACGGCGCGGTCATGGGCGAAGTGACTGAAGATGAATATCAAAAAGCCGAAGCGCTAGTGAAAGAAAAGTACGGCACCGATGAGTGGCTTTATAAATTGCCGTAACGGAGGATTAGTTTTTTTAGCTAGTTTTTGTTAACTGTTGGCACTAGCCGTAATCGCTTGCCAATAATACCTTTGTGAGAGCGAGGCTGTTGCTCTCCGCATGAGTGCCGATTGGCAAAGCTGTGCGCTTGTTCTAGTAGCTCGTCGTCGACTTCACCTAATAACAACTCCATTAAAAAGTCATAGCCGGCAATAAAGTGGTTACGTCTCATATGGTGAATCATTAATAAAATTAAGCGCTCATCAGGCAGCACTTTTTCAGACTCAATGCTTTCACTGCTCGGCAAAATTTGTAAGTCATCAGCCTTAATTCTTAATAGAGATACAGTGATTTGCGCTAGTCCATTAACCAATGGTAAGCCTGTGCGTGAACCAAACTGTTGTTCGGCGCGAGCATAAACCGATAACCAATTCGGCGCTTTTGGATCTAAGCAGCTATGAGCAAGAGCCCGTATCATTGGTAATAGAGCGATCTCGAATGGGTCACAACCAATTTCAAACAGATTGCTGCTTTCATAGGCTAGTGGTTCAGACCAAGCTTTTTGAGGTGTATTTTTAACTGCCATTGTCGACTCTAATATTTAGACGGGTTCATAAGGTCGCATTATGAGTCTTATTTTAGCGATAATTAATAACCTAGAAAAGAAACAGATAAAACTAGCCGTGCAGTTTTATCTGTTAATCTCATCTTTGCCTTTATAAACGATTGTATTTGTAGATCGCTCTATATTCAGCGCTTGGGCCTATCGCACATTCAAAACCATTTTCGTGAACATTCATTATATGGCAGGGTGCACTAAAGTGTTGAAGCTCTGCAAATTCATCAGTACAAAATTTACGATGCTGCATATCATTACTTGTAATTAACATATTGCCTTCTATTTTCCAGGTGCCATTCGACACAGTTAAATCACACGAAGAATCAGCAGAACTTAATGTGTAATTGTCTGTGCCATCACTATTTAACCTATAATTGCCAAGCTCCACCCAGCGACAACCGCGACTTAACATATTTAGCTTATATTCCCCTACGAGATTTAAGTTTTTCTGGTCAGGTGTTTCTAGATTCACAAGGTTCTCTATTACTAGACCTTTATTATCAATCTTAGATGTCATACTTATCGTAGCAGGGTAGTCTTGTAATTGGTTGGCGATAGCATGAGCGGCAACGCAGTTGTCACTTGAGTACGATGCTATGCGATTGAAACTGTCAAAGGTGATCAGTTGGCGTATTTTTACTAGGTCGCTATTTACACTGAATAAACCATTGGTTTTTGTCGTTTCATTAATCAGTTTTTCGGCCACATCTTCTGATTTCTCTCCAGAAAATAAAACAAGGTGGCTGCCTTTGATTGCTGCCGTTAATGTCATGGTTTTGGGTAAAAAGGGTATATCGTCATGGGTAATTTTAACATTGTCCGAAATCTTTAAACCGGCTGCTGTAGCTAAAAAGCTAAATAGAGATTCTGGGTTTTCAGTTGCCACACTTACAATGAAATCAGCACTTTCAGGTAACTTTGGATGCTCAAGTTCGATATAATCCAAGTACTCATCGAGTGTAATTTTCTGATCGCTTTCTGTGATATCAAAAATTGAGAAGCCTATTCCTTTTACACCATTTAACAGCTCTACAAAGCTGGTAAGTTTTTCTAAGTTGAAGCTATTTGTTTGGGCTTTTATCAAGGCTGGGCAGTTAAAGTCTTGAGCAGCAAACTGCTCCAATAAAGTCGACAGCACAGGCATTAGGTTGTCTATATTTATGCCAATACCTGCGGCAAGTATTTTGTCTTTAACTTCCGTGCTGTGTTCAGGAATATGACCTTGAATTTTCTTTAGTTGTTTTGGCAATGCAGCATTATTCATTTGCAGAGTGGTATGGCTATTAAATTGAGCCTCGCCACTATCAATGGTTATCGAGTCGTAACCCATAACTAGGCGAGGCATGCTATCTGCTAAGTCGATAAGATCGCCACTGCATTCGGCTGTTACTTCTTTTAAAAATAGGTATCTTTCTAAATCACGGCCAAGCTTGTTGGTTTCTGGCGTTATTAACGCCCTGGCAATATGGTTGAGCTGAATCATACCGAATAGATTGTCAGCGCCATCATATTGTTTTCTTAAACTTTGAGTATCTCGGTCATTTGCTAATGATTGTTCAGGCTTAATAATCCCTAAGCGTTGTTTTTTAGCGTCTAAGTCATCATCGTTAGTAATAATCGTAAACACGGCGTAGTTTTCATTATTCGCAATAGTGAAAAAGGCTTGCCGACGATTATATTCACCATTGAGAGGCCAAAGGCGAACTGTCATGTCGTCTATATTATCTTGTGTATACTGCCATTGGCTGTTCTGCACTGCATTTTCGATAAGTGTGTTAAGCGTGCTCGCGTTATTAATACCTAGACGTAATACGGGCATTAAACCATCACTAAATAAAGCAAACGGATCATCAGGTGATAAGCCAGTCAGCTTAGCTAACTTAGTAATATCTCGATCACTTAGGCTGTTGTACTCATTCAAAAAATAATAGAAAAACTTTGCCTTTGGCGATGCTTCTTCTAACAAAGATGGGTCAACTTCAGGGAAAAATGACGACCGCCATAATTCAGAATGGACTGGTGATAGAGCTGCAAGAGGGTAATTGTTAATGTATTTAGCGGCGTCCTTACTCGGCTTACCGCCAACATAATATGCCGTATCTGCAGGAACAAAGCTTAATGTATCGTCTGCTGTTGTAGAGGATGCACTAGAAAAAAACCAAACGAAAATTCCGCTAGTTGCAACGATTGCAATAACGAACAGTACCAACTTTCTCATAGAAAAACCTACTGTTTTATAATTGATAATATAAAGGGTATCTTGAACGACACATTATCACCAAAACCGAGTGTTGAGTAGGAACGCTATCTGCAGTATTGAATTGTGAAATTAAAATACGAGTAGGGCGGAGATGAAATAAAAAGCAAAGGTATAGCAGCGCGAAGCGGCAATACCTTTGTTTAGCATAAAATACTGCTAGCAAAAAAATTGGCAGTATAAATTTTCAGTCTGATAACAAATTAAGTTGTCACGATAGGTTGTCGTTGTAACCACCAGTCTGCAACGACGCCTTGAGCTTCTGCTAGGCTAACAGCTCGGTATTGCGCCAACACTAATGCAGCTGTTTGCAATGTAGCCGCTTCGCCGTATGGGTTTGGCTGTTGCTTATTCCATAGATCGATTAGCGGCTCTAGGCTAACTGTTTCAGGACGAATTGCACGGGTTTGTAATACCGGTTCGATTTGTGTGATATCTGCTTGCGTTGCTGCGTGAATGGCAACCGCCGTATTGCTGTCTGGTCGTACTTCGAACTCACCACCGTCACCCTTGAGCACAATATTATTGGTTTGTTCAAGCTTAACTGCCGTTTCATGATGCATCGGCATATAGGCTGGGTGGAACATACCTTGCAGTGTGACGCGTGCATTTAATGGATTCAAATGGCGAACTAATGTGTTGACTGGCGAACGTAAACCCAGCTCTGCCTTCATATCAATCAGATGTGATAACACTGGAGAAAAGCGAGCTAAGGGAATGTAGGCGATATTCTGTTGTTCAATAAGCTCGTTAGCTTCAGCTAAATCTTGTGCGCTGCCAATGCCAATCGCCGAGCAAATATTGGCCGCATATTGGCGACCCTCGGTGTGTTCTCCACCACCATGAATCAATATTTTTAAGCCGTTATTGGCTAATAATTTTGCCGCTAACAGGTACCAAGAAGGCTGCTTCTTTTTACCGGCGTATGCCGGCCAGTTAATATCGATTGCTGCATTGGCAGGAGCTTCGATAGCTTGTTCGGCAGCCTTAACCATACCGGCAAGCTCTTCTGCAGTTTCTTCTTTTACTCGCATCAGCATTAAAAAGGCGCCTAGCTGTGCCTGACTGATGGAGTTATCTAAAATGGCCGTCATAACAAAGGCGGCTTCATCTTCGGTGAGGTTTCGAGTGCCTTTCTTGCCTCGTCCGAGTGCCCGAATGATCAAAGGTAATGAAGTTGCTTGGTCCATAGGGAAAGGCTCTTTAATGTAGATTAACGGTTTATAGGGCTAACTAACGCTCAGTTATAAGCAATTTTTCGGCTTTGGCAAGCCTGACAGTAAAGCCAAAGTTCGTGCTGGGCTTTCACCATAACGCTGCATTAACCAGATACTGTTGCCAATATCAGCACCGAAGTTATTTTTAATATGTTTTACTAGAGGTCGCATTGGCGGTGACAGATCGAATTCAAAATAGAAATTGCGCAGCGACTCAATAATCGCCAAATCTTGCGCCTCTAATGCGATGTCCAATTGTTCAGCAGACTGCTCAGCCCACGCTGGCTGCCAGTCGAGCGGGTTAAGTAAAAAGCCTAGATGGTCGGTCTCAAAAGTCATAAATCTCTAACTACCAGCTCAAAGTCTTGTGATGTTCAATTAGCGATAATAATTCTAACTGGCTGATTTGTTGCCATGCTGCGTTTGCTTTGCCACCTATTTTTTCTGCGTCCTGCTCGAGTACAGCTGCTTGGCAAGCCAGCGGCAGAGCATTGAAAATCATCGGTAGTGCCGCGCTGTGTACCAGCACAATATCATCACTGGATAATAGCTGAGCAAAAAATTCCAGCTCTAAAGCACTCGGTAATTGCGATAGTTTTAATAGCATCTAACCAAATACCTCGACATGTTCAGCCTGTTGCATCCAGCTCGCTAATTCAGCAGTAGATACCGCCTCAGCGTTCTCGTTAAGAGCTTGGTTAGGGTAGAGGGCCTGCGCATGGGAATCGACATAATAGAGGTTTTCAGCGCCATACATAGGCAGAGCGTTGATCTGCTTTTCTATAGACTTTTCATTTATCGGCGCTTGCTCTTTGAGTAACCAGCTCACCCCAGCTTCAAAAAATACAATTTTATGTTCGATATCAAACAAGCCGATGCTCATTAGCGCCTCTAGTATTTCGAGGTGACTACGGCCAAGGTAGCTTGGTTTTTTAACAACAAATAGATTAAATGCCATAGGATTCTTGCTACTTAAAACTGATAATTTTATCGGTGTCTCTAAAGCCCGCGGCCCATTGCCCTAAGCCGACCAACTCAAAGACCTCGTTCATCGGCGCAAAGGGTTTAGCATAGCGTTCGGCTTCTGCCTTATCTAACACGCCGCGATTACTGGCGGCCGCGATGCATAACAATAGTGGTACCTGTTGCTCGGCGAGCTGCTGCCAGCCAGCTAATAAATTCTGTTCATCCGAGGAAGGAGCTTGGCTGTCTAGACCTAAGTAAACGGCGTCAAAGTAAAAGAAACAACGCTTAATGGCATGGCCGTTTTCTAAGCACAGCTGTGCAAATTGCAAAGCGTTACTTGCTGCATTACTGGCTAATGGAGAGCCGTAGATATTAAGTTGGATATTCATAAGCAAATAGGGAGCGAATTTATTGTCTATATCTTAAGTTAAGCAGGCTTAAGTAAAACACAGAGTTGAAAAAAAAAGCCGCATATAGCGGCTTTTTTAGGAGGTTTTCTAAAACCGATTAATCACGACCTGTCAATACAGCAACAAGGTGTAGAAGGTGAACAAATAGGTTGTAGATATCCAAGTATAGGCTGACCGTTGCGCGAATGTAGTTAGTTTCGCCACCGTTAACGATACGGCTAGTATCGAACAAGATCATCAATGACATTAGCAATACAACCGCTGCAGAGATCGCAATGTTCATAGCAGGGATCGCTACAAAGATGCTCGCAATCGAAGCAACCAACACAACAATAAGACCAACCATCAAAAAGCCAGCCAAGAAGCTGAAATCTTTTTTAGTGGTTAGCGCATAGAAAGAAAGTGCAAAGGTTACAATCGCTGTACCGGCTAATGCTTGAGCCACAATAGAAGGGCCAGCAGGTAACGCTAGGTACATATTAAGCATTGGACCTAAGCTTGCGCCCATTAGGCCAGCAAACACAAATGTCCAAACAATGCCCATGCTTGAGTTATAGCTGCGTGGCAGTACAAACCAAATGATAGCGATTGAGCCAAACATCATTGCCATTGAAACAGCAGGTGACAGACCAACTGCCATAGCAGCAACTGCGGCAATAGCACTGACAACCAACGTCATAGAAAGCAGCATGTAGGTGTTTTTAAGCACCTTGTTGGTCGCAAGTGTCGACTCGCGACCCGTGCTGGTTAGGTTTTCAAACTGGGCCATTTCAAGCCTCCTTTGATTAAAGTAATGTCTAGGTTTTTATTATCAGGTTATTACTAGCCAATTCAAGGCCATAAGCGCGAGTTTTACGATAATGACCCAGTAATTCAAGCATTAATGGTTTTTATTCGTCATAGCTACAAGATCGAGCCTAAATCCTGAGTAAAAATCGATTAATAAATCATTGATTTGATAGGCATCAATCTTGTCCATGCTGCAGCTAAGTCAACCGCGCCATTCGGCAGTATCACCCTCGCATAAATATCATATCGTCTACAATGTAGACTTAAAGGCTGTTGTTATTAGCCATCGTCATATCTACACGTAGATAATATGGCCCTTTTATATTGCTACCCCCTGAATGAGTACTCAAACAGGGAGCAGGGTTTGGAAGTCCAGCTGAGATAAGTTTTAGAGCGTCCCTGGAGGCGCGCAAAGAACCAAGCGAGTACTACTGGTTGTAAACTCACATTCAGCCATGGCTGCGGTTTCTGCTTTAATTTGCTGCGATAATGCTTCGATATCTTGCTCAGTGACCAATTTGTTAATGCCAGCTAGGTAAGTCATACGCTCTAATCGAGCCGCGTTATGGTTATTGAGCGCATTGGATGCCTGTTCAATCACCTCACTAAAGCGCTGCTTGGCAAATGTTTGGCTTAAATCGTACAGCGGTGAGATGCGTTCTTTGGCTTCACGAATCATTTTCCGCGCGACCTTAACAGGCATCGCCTTGACCTGCTGTTGCAGGGCGTCTTCTTTAAGTACGTCGTTGAGGTCTTTTTTGCCGCCTTCTAATACCAGCGTTCTGAACACGGACTCATTGATGTGCGGCTTGATCGAGTGTTGGTACAACCCCGGAATGTTGACAGACCATTGCACCTCTAACAAAAGGCTGCCAGCAGGCACTTGTTCCGTTTCAAGCACAGCAATACTGGCCTGGCCAAGGTCTGTGCCTTCTAAAATATCCAATAAGCCCTGAATGAACGGGTGCTCCCAAGATAAGAACAGCGTGTCTTCACGGCCACATGCGATTTCACGGCTGAAGGTGACCAGTGCGCCACCTTCCGGAATGCCGGGCAACATTGGGATCATCATATTGCTGGAAGGAATCAGCTCGTAAATACCCTGAGCGATAGACTCAAAATGCAAATTCAGTAGATTGGCCGCCATTTCAACCACAGCTAACGGGTGGTTTTGCTCCAGCTGCTCAATCTCTTCTTTAATGCTATCGGCTTCTGGCTGACGGCACGAGTTAAGCTCCAGCAACACATCACGGCCTTGTTCCAGCTGTTGCGTCAAGCTCTGTAAGTCTTGATTGATCTGTTCTGCCAGAGCGTCGCTAGGCTCAGTAAACCAAGCTTCTGCGTATTGTTCATGAATAGCACCTGCCGCTGGCTGTATCTGATTAATGCAGTTTAGCGTTGAGTGGTACCAGTTGAAGTAGCCAAGGTCTTGGCTTTGCTCTAACAGGAAAGCATGAATCTGAATGGTACTGGTTTGACCGATACGATCTAAACGACCAATACGCTGTTCTAACATGTCTGGATGGTTCGGGATGTCCCACAGAATCAGGTGGCGACAGAACTGGAAGTTACGGCCTTCACCGCCGATTTCTGAGCAAACCAGTACTTGTGAGCCATCTTCTGCGTCAGCGAAGTGAGCTGCAGCTCGGTCGCGTTCTATTAGGTCAAGCTCTTCATGGAACACGCTGGCATCAATGGCGTACTCGTGACGCAGCTGGAAACCCAGTTGCTTGGCAGTATCCTTTGAATGGGTTATCAATAGGATTTTCTCATCGAGATGATTTTTTAGCCAGTCGGCTAGTGCTTTGACTCGTTCGTCGTCAGAGTTAAAGCAGACAGCCTCAGCTTCTCGGTCATGAAAGCCTTGAACGCCTTTGCGAGTATTACGGTAAACCACGCGACCAGTTCCGTGGCGATCGAGCAGGGCAGACAAGGCTGTTTTAGAATCCTGCGGCCAATGGATGCCGAGTTCCGTCAGTTGAGCTTGTTGTTGGTTGTTAATACTGCCTGCGTTCAATGCCGAAGCCAGTTCGGTTAGCTCTGAAAACGCCTGTTCATCCTGCTGGTATTGCTCAAAACTCACAAAGCGGCCTGAATCCAGTAGATGTAATCGGCCAAAATGCGCTTCTAAGCCAAGTTGCTCCGGTGTTGCTGTGAGTAATAACAGGTGATCCGTACTGGCTGCTAGTTCGCTCCAGTGCGGGATATTAGGCTTAGCATTGGTTGGTAAGTGGTGCGCTTCATCGACAACCAGCATATCCCAGCTGTGGGATTCGATTTCGAGCAGTGTATCTAAGTCTTTTAACTGCTTGTGAGTAACCAGATGCACTTGGCCGATGGCAAAGTCGTGCTCGGCGTCTTGGTACATCTCACAAAACAATGAGAAGCGACGGATTAATTCAACCAACCATTGAGCTTGCAGAGCTTCTGGTACGGCAATAAGAATACGCTTGGCACGGCCTTGTTGAGCAAGGCGATTAATAATTAGACCGGCTTCAATGGTTTTACCAAGGCCAACTTCATCGGCGAGCAGTGCACGCACGTGGGTATGTTCTGTGGCTTGCTTGGCGACATAAAGCTGGTGTGGCAGTAAGTTCGAGCGCGTACCCAACAGACCATTAAGCTGGGCATTCCAAATGGCTTGGGTGCCGCGATTTAATGCCGAACGGAAGGAAAACCAGTTAGGGTGATCGGTTTGCCCTGTGAGCAATCGCATAACTGGGTTATTACGCTTAACAGCATCGGCCAATTCGGTTTCTGGCACCATTTGGCCTTCTGGCGTTTCATAAATGACGAGGCCATTTAGCTCATGGACCTTAGCAATTTCTAGGCTGCCTTGCTCGCGATGCTCAAGGCTGTCGCCAACTTCTAAGATCAAGCGAGTCAGCGGCGCGTTCTGTAGCGCGTATTGGCGTTCGGTGTCGCATTCTGGGAAGTAGAGAGTCACGGCTCGGGCTTCGACGCTTTGCACCATGCCTAAACCCAGTTCCAATTCGCTATCGACCAGCCAACGTTGTCCCTGGATAAAGTCCGCCATATGTCACCTCTACAATAAATTTGGGGCGGCTATTCTACGTATTTACAGCAAGG
This sequence comes from Reinekea thalattae, assembly GCF_008041945.1. Classification (NCBI taxonomy): domain Bacteria; kingdom Pseudomonadati; phylum Pseudomonadota; class Gammaproteobacteria; order Oceanospirillales; family Saccharospirillaceae; genus Reinekea; species Reinekea thalattae. The sequence goes on from NZ_VKAD01000001.1 coordinate 562,340, forward strand.
ATGAAAGGGTTAGCGCGCAATCCAAAAACAGCCCTACAAAAGCCCGTGTGCATTTTGGGCAATGGGCTTTATACTGCACTTAAAGCTAACAAATTCGATGTTGAGCACTTAAATAAAACAACGATAAGTTTCAAGTTTAAAAGCAACCAGCGGTTTAAAAAGGTCGCTCTCGCCATCATCCTAGTTATATTCAGCAAAACAACACATCTATCGCCAGAGATATAATCTGCTGCAAAGCCAATTTGGCCTGCGTTAGATATTAAGGAAACCCCATAAGCATGACGTTAAATTCAGCCTGTCCAGCCCCATTTTCCAGCTTCTCTTTGATTGAATCGCGCTATATCGAGTCGCTCAATATACGTTTAGAGCATTATCGACACCTAAAAACCGGCGCTGAGCACTTCCACTTAGCCAGTGATAGCAAAGAAAACGTCTTTATGGTGTCGTTACGTACTATGCCAAATGATTCCACCGGCGTGGCGCATATCTTAGAGCACACAGCTTTGTGTGGTTCAGAGAAGTATCCAGTACGCGACCCGTTTTTTATGATGACTCGTCGCTCACTGAATACCTTTATGAACGCCATGACCAGCAGCGACTGGACGGCTTACCCCTTTGCCAGTGAAAACAGCAAGGATTACGAGAACTTACTGTCGGTTTATCTGGATGCGGTGTTTTTCTCTCGCCTAGATGAACTGGACTTCCAGCAGGAAGGTCATCGTTTGGAGTTTGAAACGGATAACGACCCTAGCTCGCCGCTGCAATACAAAGGTATTGTGTTTAACGAAATGAAAGGCGCTATGAGTTCGCCGGTTTCGCAGCTGTACCAAACGGTTAAGAGCCACCTGTTCCCGAGTAATACTTACCATTACAACAGCGGCGGGGACCCTGAACACATCCCCGATCTGAGTTATGAGCAGTTAAAAGCCTTTTATAAAACCCATTACCACCCTTCGAACGCCAGTGTATTCACCTTTGGTGATCGTCCAGCAGCCGATATTCAGCAGCGCCTAGAAGAACAGGCGTTTAGTCGCTTTGAACCGCTCGGTCACAGCCTATCGGTGCCACCAGAAAAGCGTTTTAACAGCCGTTTAACGGTTGAAGCCAGTTACCCGCTGGAAACGGACATCGACAATAAAACCTACCACACCTTGGCTTGGTTGCTTGGCGAAAGCGCTGACTTAGAGCAGCAGCTAGAAGCCCATCTATTAAGTGACTTATTGCTTGATAACAGCGCCTCTCCTTTACGTAAAGCGCTAGAAACCAGTGAAATAGGTACAAATCCATCACCACTGTGCGGCTTAGACGACTCTAACCGTGAAATGATTTTCCTGTGCGGCATGGAAGGCAGTACGCCAGAGCAAGCCGAAGCCTTTGAGCAGCTGGTGACAGAAACCTTGCAGCAGGTTGCAGAGCAGGGCGTTAGCGATGACGACATTGAAGCCATGTTGCACCAATTGGAGCTATCGCAGCGTGAAATCACCGGCGACAGCTACCCATATGGCTTGCAGTTGATCTTCTCGGTCACTGGTGCCGCAACGCATGGCGGTTCGGTTATGGAATCGTTAGATATCGATCAAGCATTGGCGCAACTGCGCGAAAAAACCAAGCAGCCTGGCTATATTGGCGAGGCTATCGAACGCTTGTTGCTTAACAATGCGCATCGCGTGCAGCTTAGCTTTAAGCCGAACCCAGAGTTCAAAGCGCGCCAGCTACAACATGAGCGTGACCGCCTAGACACCATTCAACAGACCTTGAGCGATGAGCAGGCGCAGCAGATCGTTGCTACCGCGCAGGCGTTAAAAGAGCGCCAAGCGCAAGTTGATGACGACAGCCTTCTGCCAAAGGTAACGCTGGATGATGTTAATCCAGAGGTTAAAACCATAAAGGCCCATAAAAACGGCCCGGTTGTGCAATACGCGGCAGGTACTAACGGCTTGGTTTATCAGCAATGGTATTGGCCGATCCCGCAGTTAACGGTAGATGAACAGCAATTGATGCCGCTCTATACCGCCATGTTGCCAGAGCTTGGTGCAGGAAAGTTCGATTACCTAGAAATGCAACAGCAGCAAGCTGCTAAAACTGGCGCGCTTAACCTGTACAGCCTGTATAAAACCGATATTCAAGACACCAGTAAGCTGAACGGCTATTTGGTGCTTAGCGGCAAGGCGCTGGAGCCTAATGCTCAAGCGTTGACAGACATTATGGAGCAGCACTGGCTAAATGCGCGCTTTGATGAAACCGACCGCATTCAAGATTACCTCAACCTAATGAGCTCTCGTCGCGTGCAAGGCATCACTGGCAGCGGTCATTCTTTGGCTATGCAAGCTAGCTCGGCCAGCCATGCTGTGGGTAGCGCATTGAGTTATCACAATACTGGCTTACCGGCCATTGCACGGCTTAAAGGCTGGATTCAGGCTTGGCAGCAAGATCCGAAGCAGCTTGGGCCTTGGTTGCAAGCCTTACAGTCGTTGCACCGTAAATTCCAAGCCAGCTCAGCACACGCGTTGGTCGTCGGCGAGCAAGACAGCCTTGCTGAACTGGAACGCATTCAATTAGCGACTCAAATGAACTTTGCAGAGCAGGGTGCATCGCATCACCAAAGCATTGCATTGGCGGCTAAAGAGAACCTAGTTTGGAGTGTCGATACCCAAGTAAACTTCTGTGCCGCTGCTTATAAGACGGTTGCTCCTGAGCATCCAGACTCTGCGGCACTGACCATCCTTGCCGGTGTGTTACGCAATAACTATTTGCATACCGCGGTGCGTGAACAGGGCGGTGCATACGGTGGCGGGGCTAGCCATGACAACAGTAACGGTGTGTTTCGCTTTTATTCTTACCGCGATCCTCGACTAGAAGAAACATTAGAAGACTTCTCTAAGTCGTTGAATTGGTTAGAAAAAACTAGCATTAGTGATGATCAGGTTGAACAGTCAATCTTGGGCGTTGTTAGCTCTTTGGATAAACCAGGCTCACCAGCCGGGGAAGCCAAAGCGGCCTATCAAAACCTACTATTTAACCGCAGTGATGACTTTAGAAAATACTACCGCGAGCAGCTACTTTCTGTGACCAGTAAGCAATTGGTTGATGTTGCCGGGCGTTATCTCACCGATGACAACAAGACCGAAGCGGTGATTACAGACACCAGTAATGCAGAGCGGCTGGCAGATAAAGGCTTTGCTTGGCACAAACTTAGTGAGTAATAGAGAGATTCAGCATTGAATCAGGCATAAAAAAGCCGACAGCATGCAAGTGCTGTCGGCTTTTTTTGGGTTTTAGAAATACATTAAATATGTGAAGCACCGCCGGTAAAATGGGAATCAAATGAACAATAGACATCCAGTTGCCAGTACCGTGTTTGATTACCTCAAAAATGAAACCAAGCCCTTGGTTATGGGCTTTCCAGCAGGCTTCATAAGCAAAATACTCAGTTTAAGCCATTTTTATGGCTTTAGGCGGGCTAAAAGATGATGAAAACCCTGCATATAAGAAAATTATAAAATATAGTTTGCGGCTTAATATCGGGCTTTCAGGGCAGTGATTGTTAAAAATCTTGAACCAGAACCTACAATGAAACTAAGAGAAACCCTATATGAACTTAGAAGCAAGTAAAGGCTGGTTTTTAACTGCTGAAAAAAGATAGCCAAGCCCTTGGTTATAGGCTTTTGAAGAGTATGTATGAAGCATAAAAAAGCCGACAGTATGCAAGTGTTATCGGCTTTTTTGAGCTTATTAACAAGTAAGCAGCTCAGAAAACCAAGCTAAATCAAGATCCAAGCTCAGCCAGGCAGGGGCGTGGTCGCTGGGTTTTTCCATTCCGCGAATTTGGTAATCGATGCCGACTTCTTGAATGAGTGGTACCAGCGGTGCAGTGATCATAATGTGGTCAATGCGTAAGCCGCGCTTAGGCTCGTCATCAAAACCTTTAGAACGGTAATCGAACCAGCTTAATAGCTCGCTAGATTCTGGATTTACTTGACGATAGCTATCGACTAAGCCCCAGTTACGAATGCGTTCAAACCATTCACGTTCTTCTGGTAAAAAGGCCGATTTGCCTTCACGTAACCAGCGCTTAGCGTTCTTTTCACCGATACCGATGTCTGCATCAACCGGTGCGACATTAAAGTCCCCCAGTACGATCACAAGGTCATCCGGTGTGACGTTGCTTTCCAGCCAGCTGAGTAAATCAGCGTAAAACTTACGCTTTGCGGGCCATTTGGTTTCGTGCTTATTGCTTTCACCCTGTGGAAAGTAGCCATTAATGACCGTCAGAGTACGGCCATCTTTGGTTGGGTGTCGAGTAATGATTAATCGGCGCTGATCGTCTTCGACATCGCTAGGAAAGCCACATTCGTGCTCAACCGGCTGACGCGTTAGGGTGGCGACGCCGTGATGGGATTTTTGCCCCCAAACTTGAGAAACCAAGCCACTGTGCTGGCTAACATCATCATGAGGATATAGGTCTGAGTGCACCTTAATTTCTTGCAGCGCTAAGATGTCAGGGTCATGGCTGGTGCGAATGGCATCCAGCTGATGAAAGCGGGCGCGAATGCCATTGATATTAAAAGAAATGATTTTCATGTAACTTTCCATTGAGGCAGAACCAATAAGGCCAGTATTATTGCCCACCTTTCTTTTGATTGATATTGAGAATTATCGAACTTATGGCGCAGCTTTATTTCTACTACTCGGCAATGAATGCCGGAAAATCCACCGCGTTACTGCAATCTGACTATAACTATCATGAGCGTGGTATGAAAACGCGGCTGTTAACTGCGCAATTGGATAACCGCTTTGGCGAAGGCCAAATTGCCTCGCGTATTGGCTTGGAAAAACCCGCAGATACTTTTAATGAAAGCACCGATTTAATTGATTGGTACCAGCAAGAGCCGAGTGTTGACTGTATCCTCATTGATGAAGCGCAATTTTTAACCAAACAACAGGTCGACGACTTAGCCACCATTGTCGATGAATTTAATACGCCAGTACTGTGTTATGGCATTCGTACTGACTTCCAAGGCGAGCTGTTTTCTGGCTCAGAACGACTCTTAGCCATTTCCGATAAGCTGACCGAATTGAAAACCGTCTGCCATTGTGGCCGTAAGGCAATCATGGTGGTACGGATGGACGAGCAGGGCAACGCCCTCGTCGAGGGCGCTCAAGTACAGATTGGTGGTAACGAGAAATACGTTTCTATGTGCCGAAAGCACTACAAAGAAGCGTTAGCAAAGGCTCAAAACTAATACAGCTAAGCAGTTAAATGCTTACGTTTACGGCCTAACCATTGGCTGAGCACGCCGTTATTTCGCCCTGTAAGTACTGAGACGAAATAACATAGGCCTAAGCTGGCAATAATGGTTGGGCTGGTTGGAATGCTGATGTAGTAAGACAGTAGCAACCCAACCAAGCAGCTGAAAAACGCCAGTACAATGGCAAGCAGGATCATCGGCTCCAATTGCTTTACCCAGAAGCGAGCAATGGTTGCTGGTAAAATCATCAAGCCAACCGACATTAATGTGCCCATCGCATGGAAACCACTGACTAAATTCAGTACCACGAGCATCAAAAAGCCAAAATGGGCGATCGCGCCATAACCACTCACCGACTTTAAAAAGTCAGGGTCGATACATTCCATCACCAAAGGGCGGTACAGAATTGCTAGCGTTAATAGCGTGATGCTGCAAATAATTAACAATAGGATGAGTGCGGTATCGTCTAACGCCAATGTTGAGCCAAATAAAACGTTCATTAGGTCGACATTACTACCAGACATAGAAATGATCATCACGCCAATTGCCAACGACGTTAAATAAAACGCCGCTAGGCTGCTATCTTCGTTTGTGTCTGTTTTGCGCGCGGCTAACCCAGATAGTAAGACAACAAAGCTGCCAGCAAGTAAGCCGCCAATGGTCATCGCGGTGACCGATAAGCCAGCAAATAAAAAACCCAATGCCGCACCGGGCAAAATAGCATGTGCCATCGCATCGCCGGTTAGGCTCATGCGCCGTAACATTAAAAACACGCCGACAGGGGCAGTACTAACCGAAAGCATCAACATGCCCAATAACGCACGTTGCATAAAATCGAATTCGACAAATGGCATGACAAACAGGCCAATAACGCTGGTGATTTCCCAGTTAGCATCAATCATGTTTTACCTCGCATACTTCGGCGTGAATAGCGCCTAAGGCAACGCTGTTGGCTTTATTGATGTTGTCTGCACTGAGCACCTCATTACTTGGCCCGTGTGCAATTAATTCTCTAGAAAGCAACATGGTTTGAGGGAAATAACGGCGCACCAAATCTGAATTATGTACTACGGCAACAATCGTCGCGCCAGCCTGATGCTGTTCAATAAGCACCTGCATTAAATCTTCAATGGTGGCTTCGTCGACAGCGGAAAAAGGCTCATCCAACAACAGAAGTTGCGCGTTTTGAATCAATTTACGAGCAAACAATAGCCGTTGGAACTGCCCGCCAGATAAGGCATTGAGGGTTCGTTTTTCGAAGCCTTTTAAGCCAACTTTAGCTAGCGCCAGCTGTATACGCTCGCGTTGATCCGCCGTAATTCGCTTAAACGGGCCATTTTCATACCAGAGGCCAGTACCTGTAAACTGGCCTACCGTCATAGGAAAGCGCCGATCCACCGCGCTCGATTGCGGCAAATAGCTGATATCACTTTTAACGATACCGTTAAACTCTACGTGGCCTTCAATAGGCAGAACGTGACCTAAAATGGTTTTCAATAGGGTAGATTTGCCAGCGCCGTTTGGGCCAACCAAGGCTAAAAAATCGCCTTTGGCGATATGTGCATTTAAGTGATGCACGGCTGGGTGGCGATCGTAGCCAATGGTTAGGTTTTCGAAACGTAACATCAGCTAATCGTTCCTAATAACAATGCGGATAATATAGAAATTAACAATAAAACGGCGGCAAGGCGTGCCACCAAAGGCCAATTAAAAAAGTGCATAACAATCGATTTTGTCTAACGAGGGCGGCAATGATACAAGATATCGAGGCGCTTTGTCCTCAGCCATTATCGATCAGCACAGCAATTAGGCATCCATAAATACCCGCAGCTGTTTATCTAGCTGCTCAAGGCTGACTTTAAGTTCATCAGCGCTCAGCCCTTCGGGTAAGCTCAATGTTAGCTTCGCTTCAAATACACCGGTGCTTAAGCCAATAACCGGGTAGCGCCGGCTTTCAAAATGGTCGATAAAAACATCCTGTTCATAGAGTAGGTGGGTGATTTCACTGGTTAAGCCTTGTCGGTCTTCGCCTTCTACAGTAATTCGCGCCATTTGGCGGATATTGAGTTTATCGCCAGAGACCGGATGGTAACTCACAGAATAGTCGTAAAATTCAGCCATTAGCTCTTCAAAAGCCGGTAGTTGTTCTTCTTCGATGTCTAGCTTCAATAGGCCTGACATTTGGCCTTCGAGATGAATCATTTTATTGGCTAACCAAACACCTCCCAGTTTTGCGGTATCTTCTGTGAGCTGCTTGAACAGCCCGATTCGATCAGGGCCTTGAATTGATACAATAAGCTGAGTATTCATAACAACCTCGAATTGTTTTTATTGTTTAAATGTAACCGTTACAGTATAGGTCGATATTGAGCTGCGCGCTTTCGATCTGGCGCTACAGCCTTTATGAACCCTTTCTAACAGCACTGAATTAGGTAACGCCATGTATAAGACGCTGTCCTCAACAGAAACCTATAAAAACCCTTGGATACGAGTACGTGAAGATATTATCGAGCGGCCAAGCGGTGAGCAGGGTCTTTATGGCGTGGTCGAGAAAAACGATTTTGCCGCCATTATTGCTGTCGACAATGGCCAGATTCATTTAGTTGAACAATATCGATACCCCATTGCACAGCCGACACTCGAAATCCCCATGGGCGGATGGACTGACCAACCCGATGCCGACCCAATGCAGCTGGCGCTAGGAGAATTACGCGAAGAGACAGGTTACCAAGCGGATAAAATTGAAAAAATAGGCTTTCATCATGTCGACAACGGTACCTCGACTCAGGGCTGCCATATCTTTTTAGCCAGCCAACTGCACTTTGTCGGTCAGCAATTAGATAATGAAGAAGAGGGGCTTATTGCCTGCCAAATTCCACTTGAGGTGTTTGAGCAAAAAATAATCAGCGGTGAGATTACCGATGCCTGCACCATCGCCTGCTATGGCTTGGCAAAGCTGAAAGGTTTACTCTAAGTCTGAAACTTATAATCTGAAACCTATAGATAGTTATACTAAGTAACAACAGAAACACGATCAACTGAGAACCCTATGAACAACGATTACCCAAGAGACCTCATTGGCTACGGCCAAACACCACCAAACGCAAACTGGCCCAACAAAGCAAAAATTGCACTTCAATTTGTCATTAATTACGAAGAGGGTGGTGAAAACTGCGTATTGCATGGCGATGAAGGCTCCGAGAGATTCTTATCTGAAATTGTTGGCGCTGAATCCTATGCTGATCGCCACCTCAGTATGGAGTCGATTTACGAGTATGGTAGTCGTTCTGGCTTTTGGCGCTTACATCGCTTGTTTACTCAAGCGAATATCCCGACGACGGTTTTTGGCGTTGCCACGGCGTTACAAAAAAATCCAGATGCTGTTAAAGCCATGCTTGATGCTAACTGGGAAATCGCCAGCCACGGTTTACGCTGGATTCACTATCAGGATTTCAGCAAAGAAGAGGAAAGGGTGCATATCGAAGAAGCAATTCGGATTCACCAGGAAACCACGGGTAGCAAACCGCGTGGCTGGTATACCGGCAGAACCAGTCCTTATACATTAGAGTTGATTGCTGAGCGCGATGATATTTTATACTGCGCCGACAGTTACGCTGACGACTTACCCTATTGGGACAATAACTATTCCAAGCCGCTTTTCATTGTACCTTATACACTCGATACCAATGATATGCGCTTTGCAACGCCACAAGGCTTTAACAGTGGCGAACAGTTTTACCAATATTTAAAGGATGCTTTTGATGAACTTTATCGTGAAGGCGAGCAAAGCCCTAAGATGTTGAGTATTGGTTTGCATTGCCGAATTGTAGGCAGACCAGCTCGCTTGGCTGCATTACGCCGCTTTATTGAATACACAAAACAGTTTGACGATGTTTGGTACGCCACACGTCAACAAATTGCTGAGCATTGGTTAGCTGAGCATGGCTGATTAGTGACGTAGTTTATTAAATTTCCCTCATAAACTTTCAAAAGCCGTCTTAACTGCTAATAAGATGGCTTTTGCTGACTCTCTAATGACAACTCCCAATATAGAAAATAGCAGGGTGATTCAAACCCTCTGTATTTCAGCAAGCCTTATCGGCAGATCTTAATTTCTTTTGTGGTTTAACTCTTAAGTTGGTTTCTGCCATCTACCTATCTCCTTATGTCCGATACTGTGAGGTATTGGATATTGCGTTTAGCATTGAATATAGATAGCTGTACTCAGCCATAAAGACCTAACTGGCAGTCTTTATGGCTGGTTTTTTCTTTATACCGCGCTTGCTGAACGTTGTTGGCTTTGCCACTTATCAGCAACAACGACTGGTGCATCACTGGCGGCTAAAGGCGTTTTACCAAGAATTAGATCGGCAGCTCGTTCTGCAACCATAATGGTTGGCGCATTTAGATTGCCATTGGGTATGGTTGGGAAAATTGAAGAATCGACCACGCGTAGATTTTCAATGCCATGAACTTGGGTGTTGGAATTAACCACAGCCATATCATCTTCTCCCATTTTGCATGAGCACGATGGATGATAAGCGCTTTCTACTGAGCTTCTTACAAATTCATCAATCTGTTCATCTGTCTGTACGGCTAAGCCTGGCTGAATTTCTTCACCACGATAGTCATCTAACGCAGGCTGATTAATAATTTCACGCGTTAATCGTACGCAGGCACGAAAGCCTTCAATATCATCTTGATGCGATAAATAGTTAAATTGAATGCGTGGCGCGGTATGAGGATCGCTAGAAACAACCTTAACATCGCCTCGGCTTTTGGGTTTGTTATGGCCAATATGAACCTGAAAACCATCACCAGCAAAGGCTTCTTTACCGTCGTAACGCATTGCCGCAGGTAAGAAATGATACTGCAAATCCGGCCATTCTAAATTGGCTTTAGAGCGAATAAAGCCGCAAGATTCAAAATGATTGGTCGCGCCTAAACCGGATTTATTAAGTATCCAACGAACGCCGATAAACAATTTACTTAATGGATCCAGTTTTCGGTTTAACGAAATGGGTTTTAAGCATTTAAACTGGAAATAAAACTCAAGATGATCTTGCAAATTTTCGCCAACACCCGGTAATTGATGCAGTGGTTCAATACCAGCAGCTTGTAACGTTTTTGAATTGCCGATCCCAGAAAGCTGTAAAATATGCGGTGAACCAATCGAACCTGCGCTTAGAATAACTTCTTTGTTACAGTTTATATCAATCAGTTTTCCTTTAACTTCATAACGTACGCCCACCGCTTTTTTGTTTTCTATCAGCACTTTATGCACTAACGCATGGGTTACAACCGTTAGGTTCTTACGTTTCATGGCCGGCTTTAAATAGGCATTCGCTGTTGACCAACGTACGCCATTTTTAACCGTCATGTGCATTGGGCCAAAGCCTTCTTGCTGGGCAGCATTGTAGTCATCAGTGGCTAAGTAACCGGCATCGGTACCGGCATTAATAAAGGCTTTATAGAGTGGGTTTTTCATTTGGTTGCCGTTATTAACCGACAATGGGCCACTATCGCCACGGTAATTATCGCCACCAAAAGCCCAAGTTTCTGCCTTTTTAAAATAAGGTAAGCAGTGTGCGTAATCCCAGTTGTTTGCGCCCTGCTGCTGCCATTCATCAAAATCACGAGCATGACCACGAACATAGACCATGCCGTTGATCGATGATGAACCGCCAAGCACTTTACCGCGCGGACAATGCATACGGCGGTTGTTTAATGTGGGTTCAGCTTCGGTTTCAAATTGCCAAGCGTATTTTTTAGTGTTCATTGGAATAGAAAGCGCTGTTGGCATTTGAATAAAAATACTTTTATCGCTGCCGCCAGTTTCTAATAGCAACACCCTATTACTGGCATCTTCTGTTAAGCGATTTGCAAGGACACAACCTGCACTGCCAGCACCAACAATAATGTAGTCGTAGTTGCTTGAATTTTTTACAGTCATTTTTATTCCTTAAAACGGGCTTTCTAGTGTTTGCATGCCAACGTATACCGCTTTTATTTGGGTGTAGGCTTTTAGAGTTTCGCTACCGTTTTCTCGGCCGATACCAGACATCTTATAACCACCAACGGGCATTTCGGCAGGTGATGCGCCATAGGCATTGATCCAACAAATACCCGCATCGATTTGATGAATGACACGATGGGCGCGTTTTATATCTTGGGTAAATACTGCAGCTGCGAGGCCTAGCTGGGTATCGTTAGCGCGGACAATAACTTCGTCTTCATCACTAAAGGTTAAGATGGACATCACAGGGCCAAATATTTCTTCTTTAACAATCGTCATGTCATCGGTGCAATCGGTAAATATTGTTGGCGCAACAAAAAAGCCTTGCGGTGAGTTTTCTGGTTGCAATGCCTTACCGCCAGCAAGCAAGGTTGCCCCTTCTTTTTTACCGAGCTCAATGTAATCTAAAACCTTTTGCTGATGCTGCTGTGAAATGAGCGCACCAAAATTAGTTTCTGGCTGCATCGGGTCACCACAAATAATATTTTGCTTAGTGCGTTCAACAAGGCGTTCTATAAAGCGTGGGTAAATCGCTTGTTGAACAAAAACTCGTGTTCCATTGGTACAGATTTCGCCTTGAGTATAAAAGTTACCCAGCATCGCTGCAGAAACGGCGTCTTCTAGGTCGGCATCATCAAAAATGATTAGCGGGGATTTTCCGCCCAACTCCATCGTGACTTCTTTTAGCGTATTGGAGGCAGCGGCCATGACTTTTTTACCGGTACCGACTTCGCCGGTAAAGGACACTTTGGCAATGTCTGGATGATTTGTTAACCAAGAACCGACGCGCCCATCGCCCTGCACTACGTTAAATACGCCGTCTGGTACGCCTGCTTCAGTGAATATTTCGGCCAAACGCATAGCGCCGCGCGGCGTTTCTTCTGATGGTTTAAAGATCATCGCATTGCCGCAAGCCAACGCTGGCGCAGCTTTCCAACAAGCAATTTGCAACGGATAATTCCAAGCGCCTATCCCGGCACAAATACCTAAGGGTTCGCGACGGGTGTAATAAAAATCATCTCCAACGGGTTGTTGGTTACCTTCAATACTGGGCGCTAGACCGGCAAAAAACTCTATCGAATCGGCTCCGGTAACAACATCAACTTCGCTAGCCTCCTGCCAAGGCTTACCAGTATCGATGACTTCGCCTTTCGCTAGTTCATCATTAGATTCTCGAAGTAACGCTACGGCTTTCAGTAAGATTCGGCTGCGCTCCATAGCGCTCATAGCAGACCAGATGGCAAAGCCTTTTTGAGCGCTTTCGATGGCCGCTTGCTGTACCACTTCGGTAGCGGTTTCTACCAAGTAACTGATTTCGCCTGTGGCAGGGTTAGTGACGGCAAAGGTTTCCCCCGTACCATTGGCGATATATTGACCGTGAACATAATTTTGGTAGGTAACTAACGAAGGCATCATTTCTCCATATTGATGGTTTAGCGTATTTATTAGGAACTTAGCGCTGTGGTATTACTACCAAAATCCATCAATAACGACTTGCGGACATTGTGTAAACTCTTTCAACTAACATTGTATGCTTGCTATAGAACGACAGCATTCAGCTAAGCTAGTGCGGATCATGATAAATAAATGAGTAACCGAGGTATATAGCTGGCCGTTATTCACCTAATTTTCAATCGTAGCCTTTAAGTTCAAGATCAAATTTTAAGCATCATACGAGCTAAGTTTAGTTCTCAGCACTCGCGCTCAGCCTTGGCTGACTGGTTTACATCGGCTTAATTGTGCTGACCCTAATATTCAACATATCAACACTGTAAATCTGACTCTGCATAAATTGATATACTATATCATTTGCCTTAGTATGCATCGTCGATTCAACTCACTCAGGCGCGTTAATTAACCCGAAGCTGTTTTTACATCAGGCGTGTTAGTGAGATTTTAATGATGACAAAGCCTGCCACTGAGGCATGTTGATTTCATTCTGTTATGTGTAAGCGCTATGCTTCGAGTGCAAATAATTGGATTATCTTTTATGAAAAGCAAGTTCCTGTCGGTTGTTAGTATTGTTGCAATCTCTTTGTTCGTCGCTGCTTTATGGCATTATTGGCCGGCGATCGTTAAAGGCATACTTACAACACAGGCAGACTTTCACAGCCTGTTATCACGACATATTAGTCAATTCAAAGAAAACCCTCGTGTTAGCGGCGCTATGCTAGTGGCAATTTCTTTTGCTTACGGCGTATTTCATGCTGCTGGCCCTGGCCATGGTAAAGCGGTATTGGTGACCTATTTATCGACGCAAAAAGACACTCTTAAACAGGGTATTTTTATTTCATTTGCTGCGGCGATATTTCAAGCGATTGTCGCTATTAGCATTGTTTCTATTATTTCCATCCTGTTGAGCCAAACCTTTAGCCAAACCAATTTGGTGAGTCTACGTACTGAGCAAACCAGTTATGTTTTGGTTATATTATTTGGTGGTTATATCTTGTGGCGATCGGTTTTAAAAGTTAAAAAGAGATTAGTTGGCGCGCGCAACGACCATCATTCACACGACCATCATTCACACGACCATCATTCACACGACCATCATTCACACGACCATCATTCACACGACCATCATTCACACGACCATCATTCACACGACCATCATTCACACAACCATCATTCACACAACCATCATTCACACAACCATCATTCACACAACCATCATTCACACAACCATCATTCACACAACCATCATTCACACAACCATCATTCACACAACCATCATTCACACAACTATCATTCACACGACCATGGCGATCAATGTTGTCATACCTATAAGCCGGTCGAAAAAGTCTCTCCGTGGCAAACCCTTGGTATTATTGTCGCCATGGGAGCAAGGCCCTGTACTGGCGCGATAATGGTGCTTATTTATTCTCATATTGTTGGCATCTACTGGGTTGGTATTAGTGCAACGTTGCTGATGGGGCTTGGCACCGGGCTGACAGTAGCAAGCCTAGGCTTTATAACGATTCTATTTAGGGAGCAACTAAGTAAAGTTGTTTCAAGTGACGCCAGTCATGGCCACCACAACAGTACTGTAGGCTTGTTTATTTCCTGTTTCGGCGGCATATTATTACTGTTACTTGGTTTCAGCCTGTTTCAGGCTTCTATAGAAACTGCGGTACAGCACCCTCTTTTCTAAGCTCTATAAATGTTGAATTGCCCATGCTACGTCAGTTAGTTTTATTTTCTTTGTTATTAATAGCCAATGTGGCGCACAGCCATCCACATGCTTGGGTTAGCTTAACCAGCGATTTTGTTATCAATGAGCAGACCGAGCTTTACGAAGTTCGGCAACGCTGGATCTTTGACCCCTTTTATTCTTTAGTAATTCTCGACGATTTACGCAAGCAATATACCGACGACGAATTAGCGCTGAGGATGCAAGCAGATCAAATCGTTAACAATTTACAAGCCTTAGGTTATTACTCGCATTTATCGCTCAATAGCCAACCGATTGATTTAGGTCGCCCTTACAAATGGCATATGTCGACAGCAACCGTTGGCGATGACGAAATCATGATTTTAGAGATGTTGTTTTCGGTATCGCCCATTTCACTTATTAATCATCAGGTAGAGTGGACAGTCTTTGACCCCACCTATTATGTTTCTATGCGCCACGATGCTATTGATTACATCCGAATTATTAATGCCAGTTCCGCTGAATGTGAGCCTCAATTGATTGAGCCAACACCAACAGATGAGCAAATTATGCTTGCTTCCTCTTTGGACAAAACGCAAACCTCGACCGAGGGTCTCGGTGAAATTTTCGCGCAACGCAGTACCATTCAATGCTTTTAATTTGCTTTCAGTAGCTGAATGAGTATGTGATAAAAAACGCCTCAATAGAGGCGTTTTTTTGTTCACACTTGTGTACTGAGATTCCTTTAAGTTTCTAATTTAAGCCTCTAGTTTAAATATCTAAACACTTTTACCTAATTGATCTCTCAGCCAATCGCCGAGTAAATTTAAACCTAACACGGTCAGCATAATAGCTAAGCCTGGAAAAAGCGTTATCCACCAAGCAGTTTGGATGTAGTTTCTGCCTTCAGCCAGCATGCCACCCCAGCTTGGCGTTTGTGGGTCTACTCCTAAACCTAAAAAGGTTAAGCTACTTTCCAATAAAATATTGTTAGCGATATTAAGTGTTAACAAAATAATTAACGGCCCCATCGCGTTGGGCAAAATATGTTTGAAAATAATATTAATACTCGACTGGCCGTAACTTTTTGCTGCAAGGATAAACGTTCGTTCACGTAACGCTAAAACAGAGCCTCTGATAATCCTTGCATATTGCACCCATTGGGTGGCAATCATGACAAAAATAATTCGCTCAAGGCTCGGACCGTAAATTGCGATAATAGTCATGGCAAATAAAATAAACGGGAACGCTAGTTGAATATCAGCAAAACGCATGACAAAAGTATCGAGCCAGCCGCCATAATAGCCCGCATAGAGTCCTAAAACAGCGCCAAGAATCACTGCTCCGAGTGAAGAGTAAATTCCAACGATAAATGAAACCTTACCGCCTGCAGCAATTCGGGCCAAAATATCTCGACCTAATGCATCCGTTCCTAATGGGTATTGAGCGTTTGCAAGCGGTGGTGATAAGCGTGCCAGTAAATTAATGCTGTCAGCTTTATCTGCAAACAACCAAGGCGATAAAAATACCAGCCCTGCTAACAATAAAGTGAGGCTAATGCCTAAAATAAATTCTAAATTTCGAATACGAATCATCCATTGGGATTGCCAAATCGATGCTTTTTCTGCGGCCTGTTGAGTCATGATTTCACCCGTATACGTGGATCGATTAATGAATAAGCCATATCAGTCACTAGGTTTACCAATACGATTAGCATGGCCAAAATACAAACAGAGGCTTGAAGCAATGGGTAGTCTCGTTGCGCAATAGCATCAAGAGCTAACGACCCCATACCCGGCCAGTTAAACACCCGTTCAACCACAACGATGCCACCAATTAAGTTGCCGAACTGAAGGCCAAAAAAAGTAATCAATGCAATGGCGCTGTTACGCAGTGCATGTTTATAAATGACCACCCTCTCCTTTAAGCCTTTGGCTCGTGCAACCATAATGTACTGTTCAGAAAAGATATCTAACATAGCAGTACGAACCAGCCGAACATTCACTGCGGTCAGAACTATCGCGACTGTTAGTGACGGTAGAATTAACGAAGCTATTCCGTTGTAGCCACTGACAGGCAGCCAGCCCAGTGTGATCGAAAAAATTAAAACCAGCATCATTGCTAGCCAGAAATTAGGAAACGAAAGACCTGCTAGAGATAAAATTCTAATCAGTTGATCAATCCATTTTCCTTGTTTTGTTGCAGCAAGAATCCCTAAAGGTACAGAGACAAAAATTGAAATTAACATCGATGTCATGGCGAGAATTAAAGTCGATGGTAATGCAGAACGGATCAATTCGTTGATTGGGCCACGGAAAAAACTATTACCCAACTCGCCAGTAATCAGGTTTTTCATAAAGCCTAAGTATTGGCTATAAAAAGGAGCATTAAGACCAAGTGATTCTCGAATCATTGCTAGGTCTTGTTCAGTCACGTTGCTAGATTCTTGCGTCATCATGACTGCCGGGTCGCCAGTAAATCGGATTGCAAAGGCGACAAATAGCGTTACCGAAAAAGCCACGAACGCAGCTTGAATCAGTCGCTTTATAAAAAATGTCAGTTGTTGCATAGCGTCTCTCCTCAAATGAAAGACTTGAATGGCAACGCCGCTAATCACTTAGTAGTCGTTGATCACCAAATAAGAGTGCGGAGCTGCCTGAGTTACTTTAACTTTTAATCTTCTACTGCTACATCCATATAGCGCACTCGATCATCGGGTGCTGGCGTGAAGCCTGAAACCTTTTTAGAGACACCAAACATTGCTGCGGTATTAAATAATGGCAACTCTAAATGGTTGGAGCGAATGTACTGAGAGACCTCTTGTAAAGCCTTTTCACGAACCTCTCGGTCGTAAGTTCCTCGTTGCTGCTCTAACAATGCATCTAGGGTTTCATCGGCAATATAAGGATTAAAACGCTCGCCACTGTGGTACAACAAATAGGCCGTGTTATCGAAATCGAATGTCCAACCGCCCCAAGCAAATAAAAACAGCTCGCCTGTCTTACCATTTGGAATTAGATCGGAAGACATAATATTGCTGTCGTTTGAACGAATCGATAAATCAAGACCGACTTGGCTTAAATAAGAACTGATAACTTGAGATACTTCACGGAAGGTTTCATCGTTGTTTTGGATATCCAAGGTTATTTTTGTACCTGGTTTTACTCCTGCTTGCGCTAACAACGTTTTAGCGCGTGTAGGGTTGTAACTGTATTTCTCTAACGATGGGTCAAAACCAAACGAGCGTTCACCCTGTGCACTGGCAATGGTTTCACCGAAGCCGCCCAATAGCGCGGTTAAAATAACATCGCGATCAATGGCAATATTAATGGCTTCACGTACTCGAGGGTCGGCAGTAATGGCATCGGTGGTTTTAAAACGCATCATGTAAACCGTCGGCCCTGGTACAGTCACGAGATCAACGCCTTTATTGTTTTTTAACGCTTCAACTGAGGTGCTTGGAATGTTAAGTGAAATGTCGATACCGCCAGACATCAACTCAGCCATGCGAGTTGCAGGTTCGGCAATAAATCGAATGGTGACAAATTCTGTTTTAGCCGTGCCATTCCAATAATCATCGAAGCGTTTTAACTCTACTGCAACTGAAGGCTCATAATTAACGACCTGGTACGGTCCTGTGCCGACAGGCTTACGGTCAAATGCCTCTTCGCCGACTTGCTCAATATATTTTGGCGGTACGATCATCGCGCCATAACCGGCAAGCTTGGTGATTAATACAGGGTCAACCTGATTCATGACAAAATCGACAGTAAATTCGTCAACAACATTAACAGTATCAATGGATGTATAGTTGGAACGCTGAGGGCCTTTCATGCCCTGCTCACCGAGTAATCTATCAAAGGTATATTTAACGGCGTCAGCGTTAAAAGGCTCACCATTATGGAATTTTACGCCTTCACGCAAATGAAAACGTATACGACTGTTGTCATCTAAAAAATCCCAACTGGTTGCAAGTCCTGGTGACAGCTTTAATGTCTCATCACGCTGAATTAAGCCTTCAAAGATATTGCTTCCGATGGAGCCCCAAGAAAGCCGAAAAGTATCAATCGGATCTAGGTTTTGTGGATCGTAACCTTGAGCGACCGTTAGTTGGTCGGCAGAAAATGAATTGACTGAACAAGTCACTGCAGCAATTAAAATTGCACCAACCTTAATGGTTTTTTTAATGCCCTGACTTGCATTTGTCAAAGCGGTATTTGCTAATTTTTTCACAAGAAAATACTCCTAAGTAATTAATTTTATTAATCGTTTATAGTTGTAAACTCGGGACTGTGATTTGCGACCAGATGGCCTTTATTTACCTCAACGTAAGAGTGAACGTTGGGTTGGCTGCCTATTTTTTTAATAGTGCTTGGAATTTCAGTACTAAAGTTTGGCGGCCTGTTTTTATTTCGGGTAGCTATTGTCGGTACTGAAGAGATCAATCGCTTTGTATAAGGGTGCTGAGGGTTTTCAAAAATTTGTTGCCGCGTCCCTATTTCTACAATTTGTCCTAAATACATCACGGCAACTCGATGGCTTATACGCTCAACAATGGCCATATCGTGTGAGATAAATAAATAGGCGATCCCTTGGGTTTTCTGTAAATTCAAAAACAGATTAACCACCTGTGCCTGCACGGAGACATCCAACGCCGACACCGCTTCATCAGCAATGATCAGTTTCGGTTCGCAAGCCAAAGCTCGTGCAATACAGATACGTTGCCGCTGACCGCCAGAAAATTCTTTCGGGTATCTGCGCGCCTGTTCTGGTAATAAGCCGACCATCTTAAGTAATTCAGACACTCGTTCATCGGCTTGCTTTTTACTGCGAACAAGGCCGTGTACCCACGCCGGTTCGATAATCGACGCGCCAATGGTTTTACGAGGGTTTAATGCTCCGTATGGATCTTGAAATACATATTGGATGTCTCGACTAAAGAGCTTTTTACGCGATGAAGAAACCTTATAGATGTCTTCACTCTCAAGCCGGACTTCACCAGAAAAGGGTTCAATCAGTTGTTGAATCGCTTTACCAACGGTTGATTTGCCACTGCCAGACTCACCGACAATGGACAGCGTTTCATTCGGATAAATCGCAAACGAAACCTGTTCTGCAGCATGAACATAATGGGAAAGTCGACCTAAAAAGCCATCGAATAACGGATAACGAACAGTCAGCTTATCGACCTCTAATAGCGGCGCTGAGTAATCAACTCGACTGTCTTGGTCGTGCGCCTCGAGTACTTTTTCATCATCATCGTATTGCTCAAAATACTTAGGGCTTGTAGTGCCCGTCATGCTGCCTAATTCTGGCACTGCGGATAATAGGTTACGCGTGTAGGCCGTTTTAGGCCCACTTAACATTGCCTCGAGTGAATTACGCTCCACCTCTAAGCTATTGCGCATCACCAGTACATCATCGGCGACTTCTGCAACAACGGCCATGTTGTGACTGATAAAAACAATTGCGCTGTTCAGTTCTGTTTGTAAGTCTTTGATGAGTGACAATATTTGAGCTTGAATGGTGACATCGAGCGCTGTGGTTGGCTCATCAGCAATTAAAACTTTGGGTCGGCAGGATATCGCCATTGCAATCATGACACGTTGCAGTTGGCCACCGGATAACTGATGAGGGTAATAGCCGAGCAATCTTTTGGATTGCGGCACCCGCACCAAATCTAACAGTTCACAGGCTTTAAGTTTTGCTTGCTGGTATGAAATACCCTGATGTAACACCAGTGTTTCGCATAGTTGATGACCAATGGTAAATACCGGGTTTAACGACGCCATCGGCTCTTGAAAAATCATCGAAATTTCTCGACCACGAATCAGCCGATGCTTTTCTTCGGGCAGCTGGGTTAGGTCGACAGGCCCAAGTAAATCGCTCTCAAATTGAATCCGCCCCGTGGTAATTTCAGCACCGAGATGCTTGGTTAAACCCATAATGGCAAGAGATGAGATCGACTTACCCGATCCAGATTCGCCAACGATGGCGAGCGTTTTATTTCGATAAAGATCAAAAGAAACCTGATCAACAACCTTGTTACGTCCAAACTGAACGGATAAATTCTCGACCGACATCATAAGATCATCAGAATTTGGCAATGAACTCACGGCTTGAGTTGATTGATTCATTATTATTCCACCTTATTCACCTGAAGCTGTTTGTGTAGCTCACTAACCAACAGCGCAACGGCATCGGTCAGTGTCTGTTCGTCCATGGTTTTAGGCGTATCGATATAGTTTAATGCGTCACCCTTTGGTGGTTCGATAAAAGGAATATGAACAAAACCGCAGAGCATTTTTTGTAGTTGTTGGTTTTCTTGATTTAATTTTTGAGCTAAATAGTTGCCGGTATACAGCATCTGATTACACAGATGCGTTCCGGCGGAGAAAGAAAGTTTGGCAGCGAAGCCAGCTTGATTAAGTTTTTCTACTAATAAGCTACTCGGAAAGTTGGCTTCTAATGCCAACGGGCCTTGCTCAAAAACTCTCAACTGATCGGCAATAAAGCCATTCACATCTGGAACTTCAATAAAGTGACGTTTATTGATAGCCAGTGTTTCAAGCTGTATAGCGTCGGTTCGCCCAGAAACGCCAATACCGACCCAGGCATCGGGCTGGAACTCTCTTATCACTCGGTTCATTGACACATAAAGCTGCTCTGAGTCGACCGCCATATGAACAAACCGAATATCTAAATCTGGCCAGTCACGTAACTTCAGGTTCTCTATAACGACCGTCGATGGATTCACTGGCGCTCTCAGCCAACTGCCGTAACCGGATAAGACGATTCTTAGTTTCCTTGATGACATAACAAACCTTTGCTCGACCAGATTTATAGATCTGATACTGACAAAGGATTGCAATCACATCCAATTATAAGTAATCATGAGCTCATAACCTAAACTGATAGCATGAAGAAACCCATAGCCAAATAAGTTGCCTTATAAGGCTGTTTCCCGTTGGAGCAATAGGCAGAACATTATGATTCGATACCGACAAATAGAAGCGTTTAGATACGTTATGGTGACAGGAACGATGACTGGCGCAGCCAATTCTATGGCGGTAAGCCAGCCTGCGATCAGCCGGTTGATCAGTGATTTAGAATATTATTTAAAGTTTAAATTGTTTGATCGAATCAAAGGGCGGTTGGTGCCAACGCAAGAAGCGATGCAGTTCTATCAGGGTGTCGATCAATTTTATATCGGCTTTGAACAGTTAGAAGATGTTGCCGATAAAATTCGCACCCAACGACCATCGGATTTAAAAATTTGCGCCACACCCGCGCTTTCTACTTACGTTTGTCCTGATGCTGTTCAACGATTTCGGGTGCAGTACCCAAACGTTAGCCTATTAATAGAAAGCTTATCCTCTACCGAAGTGGTGCATCGGCTTAAAACTCATATGGCGAATTTAGGTATTACCACCGCCTTCCCTGACGTTCCGGGTATTGAACAGATCCACTGGCGAACCTGTGCTCATGTCTGCGCCCTGCATCATAGCCATCCGCTGGTTGAAAAACCGCTAATCACGGCAGATGACCTCGTTGGTGAAGAGATTTTAAAAATACTGCCTGCGGGTTTTGTTAATTGGCAGCGAGTCACTAAAACATTGAACGAGGCTGGCATTCATTACAGCGATAGAATCGGTATTCAAAGCTCTCATACTGGCTACAGCATGGTTGCACAAAACTTAGCTGTCGCGATTATAGAGCCCTTTGCTGCAACAACTTGGCTCAACAACGGCGTGGTTATTAAGCCCTTTGAACCTACCATTGAATTTGATTATGTCATTGCTCGTGCAGAGTCAGCCCCGATGACCGAGACGGAGAAAACCTTTATCGCTGCACTTCAGGATGTCTCCTTACCTTCTGCTTAATCTGCTTAAATAGCTATTGCAACAACACTTTACATAATTAAGCGCCGCCTAATCGGTTCTGATATTGACAGTCGAGAATCATTTTCACTATGCTTGCGCCAGCTAGGTATTACTAAGTATTACCTAGCAACAGCAATTGCTAAATCAACACATTCACAGCTTTAGACCGGAGGGGCAAAGCATGAAAGAACAGGTTGTCACATTTAAAGCCGACAAGCGCATGTCCGAGCAGCTTAAAAACATTCCTAATAAGTCTGAATTTATCCGCAATGCGGTCTTCAAAGCACTCAACAATGTTTGCCCGGTTTGTAACGGGGTCGGCGTGTTGAATAGCTGCCAACAAGACCACTGGCAGGACTTTACTGCACATCACGCCGTAGAGCGGTGCGATGATTGCCAATCGGTTCACTTGGCCTGTGAACACAATTAAAACCTTCAGCTAAGCCCAATGACGCACTGAGATATAAGGAAAACCCTGTTGAATACATTATTGTCTTTTCATACCAAGGTTGTAGCCATCGTAGCTTCTGCCTTATTGCCTGCAGCCCTGCTGGCTGCTGAGGCTCAAGTTAAGGTGTATACCAGCATCTTGCCACAGAGCTACTTTGTCGAAAAAATCGGCGGTGACCGTGTAGATGTCAGCGTATTAGTCAGCCCAGGTAAAGGCCCTGCTACTTATGAACCGACCCCTCGCCAAGTTTTAGAGCTTGGTTCTACCGATATTCTATTTACTATTGGTGTTCCGTTTGAAAAAGCCTTTATACCAACCATTAAGCAAACATTACCCGAGCTTACCATTGTCGATACTGCAGCCGGTATTCAGCGCCGCATTATGACTGAGCCTCACCATCACGATGATGAACACGAATACCACGACGCCGATCATGAAGGTGACCATGACGAACATGAGCACCACAACGAGGCTCATCATGAAGACGATCACGATGATCATCACCACGAAGAAGGCGGAGAAGATCCACACATTTGGCTATCGCCTCGCCTAGTGAAAGTACAGGCTCAAACCATCTATAACGCGCTGGTAAATGCAGACCCTGCTGGCAAAGCCGTTTATAGCCAAGGCTTAAAAGCGCTAATCTCTGAACTAGATGAGCTGGATGCCAAACTCAGCACAACACTTGCACCTTTTAAAGGCCAGACGCTATTTGTTTATCATCCATCGATGGGCTATTTCACAGACGATTACGGTCTTAAGCAGGCGGCTATTGAAACCGGTGGCAAAGAGCCCTCTCCTTCGGCGCTAGAGCACATCATCGAAGAAGCAAAGGAACAGAATGTTAAAATTATTTTTGTTCAACCTGAGTTTTCTCAAAACTCTGCTCGTTCTATTGCTAAAGCGATTGATGGTGCTGTGGTAACATTGACGCCCCTTGATCCTGATTACATTAATAACCTGACGCATATTGCAGAAGAAATAGAGAAGGCGTTTAACTAGCACCATGACCGATATCCACATTAAAGCTGACAAGGTCAGCTTTTCTTACAACAAGCAACAGACAGTGTTATCGGATATCGGTTTCTCTGTTCGCAAAAATGAAATCGCAGCCTTCGTTGGCCCTAATGGCGGCGGTAAAACAACATTACTACGCCTTATTGCGGGCTTATTAAAACCCGAGTCTGGCGTAATTGAATTAAATGGTCGTTGTCGTGCCCTTTCAGAAAGCGCACAGCTGATCAGCTATGTGCCGCAATACGCAAAGTTCGATAAACAATTCCCGATGACGGTATTCGATGTGGTATTGACTGGCCTAATAAAGCCCTTTGGCTTTTACTCTAAAGCCGATAAAGACGCTGCTATGCAAGCATTACAATACGTTAGCCTTGAGGCATTAAAAAACCGCTCGGTGGCCGACCTTTCCGGTGGCCAGATGCAACGCATGCTTATTGCTCGCGCTCTAGTTTCGCCTAAAGAGGTTCTGCTATTAGATGAACCAACCGCAAATATCGACCAAGAAAGCAGTGATCAGCTTAAGTCGTTAATTAGCGATTTGAGCCAATCAATTACAGTATTATTGGTCACTCATGACACAGGCTTTTTGAATAACCTCGTCAATCGACTCTTTTTGGTTAATAAAACCCTTCGTGAACTTTCAATCAGCGACCACTATTGCCAACTGGATTCTTACGAACCCCTATCATTGATACAAAACAACACGCCAATGCCATTAGTTAACACCACCAAAACAGAGGAGCACACGCTATGAGTGAGTTCTTTGCGGCACTGGCAAACCCCAATGTCCCCTTTATTCGTTATGCTCTATTTGCGGGTCTGCTTTCGAGTATTCCATTTGGCATTATCGGATCCTTTGTTGTCGTTAAACGTATGACCTACATTGCCGGAGCCGTCAGCCATACAGCTTTAGGCGGTATTGGCATGGCGCTGTACTTAAGCACGCTGTTTGGCTTTACCTTAATTTCACCACTCGGCGGCGCTGTTATCTTTGCGTTGTTTTCCGGCATTATTATTAGCCTAGCAACCAGTTTTAGCCACGCTCGTATCGATACCATCATTGGTGCAACCTGGTCGATTGGCATGTCCATTGGCATGGTTTTTATCTATTTAACGCCGGGTTATATCGATCCAATGAGTTATCTGTTCGGTAATATTCTGCTAATTTCCAAAACTAATCTCATCATGATTGCAGCTCTAAATGGTTTTATTACCCTCTGCTGCTTAGTCTTTTTCAACCAGTTTGTCGCGGTTTCATTCGATAAAGAGTTCGCTAAAACTCGCAATATTAATATTGTACTGTTTGAAAGTTTTTTAATTTTATTAGTTTCACTAACAGTCATTTTGATGATTTCGTTGGTTGGTATCGTCATGGTGATCGCGCTGCTAACGCTACCGCCGGCTATCGCAGGCTTGTTTGCAAAGCGCATGAAAACATTAGTCGTTGTAGCAGCGTTGTTGTGTGGCTGTATTACCAGTTTAGGATTGGTATTGAGCTATGTATTAGAACTGCCAACCGGTTCAAGCACTGTTATTTTGGCTGGCGCAATCTATTTGGTCTGTGTGCTGGCTAAATTTATGTTTAAGCGACGTCCATTACGATTAAGCGCTGTTTAATTGGTTGTTTAGCTCGACACAACGAAACCGCGCTTAAGTTGCCGATTGCATTGCCATCGGCGCTGATCAATAATTTCAATTCAAACAGCAACCACTGCAACTCATATGGCCACACCAAAACCAACGCCCCTATTCCCGAAAGCTGATGAAATGGTCGATTTTGACCTAAGAGATTACCCCGGGATTTCTGAGGCGTTGGACAGCGCGTGGAAAAAAGAAAACTGGCAGTACGCTTTCGACTTTTTAGCCTACATCCGTCGCAATAAATCTGAACATACCTTTGTTCGTTTTCGCAGTGAAATTGAAAAGCTATTGTTGTGGTTGTTCCTAATTAAACAGCAACCGTTAGATGCGTTACGAAAAAATGATATTTTAGAGTACGCCGATTTTTTTTGGCAGCCGCCTAAAACTTGGATGACGTTTAGCAATTACGATCGCTTTGTTTTGGATAATGGTTATTTTGTCATCAATAAAAAATGGTTGCCGTACAGGGTATCTGTTGCCAAAGGCTCCAACCTAAAACCGGATAAATCTAAGTATCGGCCATCGCAACAATCCTTGTCTGCAATGTTCACGGCCATTAACGCCTTTTTTAAGCATCTTACCGAAGAAGAATTCCTGTATGGTAATCCAGTGCCGATTGCCAAAAAAGACTGCCGCTATTTCATCAAAGACAGCCAAGTGAAAAAAACCAAACGACTTTCTGAAGCACAGTGGGAATATGTATTAACCACCTGTATCGATTTGGCCGATTCTGACGCCTACTATGAGCGTAACCTGTTTTTAATTATTACGCTTAAGACATTGTTTTTACGTATTTCAGAGTTATCTGATCGCGAAGCATGGAACCCGAAAATGGGAGATTTCTGGAAAGACCATGACGGCAACTGGTGGTTAAAGATTTATGGTAAGGGTCGCAAAATTCGTGATGTGACCGTACCGGATGATTACTTGGTTTATTTAAAGCGTTACCGATTGTCGCAAAATTTACCGGCGTTACCCGCCAGCAATGAAGCAACACCTATCATTTATAAACTACGAGGTCCTGGCAGCCCAACAGCAAGACAGTTAACCAGGCTGATTCAAGAGATTTTTGACCAAGCTTTTGAACGGATGAAAAAACAGCAAGGTATTGAAGAAGCACAGCAATTAAAAGAGTCTTCATCTCACTGGTTACGACACACCGGAGCCAGTATGGAAATTGAGCGAGGCCGAGATATGAAAGATGTATCTGAAGATTTAGGTCATGCCAGTATGGCAACCACCGATGTGGTGTACGTACAGTCTGAAGATAAAAAACGTGCCGCCAGTGGTAAAGGTCGCAAGGTTTAATTCAGCAGTCACTATATTAAATACAAAAAAAAAGAGGCTTAACGCCTCTTTTTTAGTTTCAGTTTTTAATTAGGATGCCTCGGCGGCAAGCTTTTTAGCCTTATTGTTTCTACGAACGGTAGAAACAACCGACAGTATTGCCAAGACAATAAAGGCTAATGCGATCGGCCTTTCGTATAAAAACGACCAACTACCCTCAAACATCAATAACGATTTTCTTAAATTCTGCTCTGCCATCGGGCCGAGAATAATCGCTAATAAAATCGGCGATGATGGTATATCCATCTTAGAAAGTAAGAAGCCGAGCACGCCAAAAAATATAGCGATACCGACATCGAACATTGAATTGTTAATCGCATAGGCGCCGACGATAGATAAGAAAATAATGATAGGAATCATCAATATTTTCGGCACTTCGGTGATCTTGCAGAAGAATCGGATACCTAACAAACCGACCAACAACATGACGATATTACCGACAAGCATCGAGCTGAAAATGCCATATACAATTTCAGGGTTCTGGGTAAATAATAACGGCCCAGGGGTTAAACCTTGAATGATTAAGGCACCAAGCAATACCGCAGCAACGGCATCACCCGGTACGCCTAAGGTTAACAGCGGAACTAATGAGCCGCCTGTGACCCCGTTATTACCGGATTCTGCAGAGGCCAAGCCTTCTACCGAGCCTTGACCAAATTCATCAGGATTTTTCGAAACTCGTTTGGCCTCGTTATAGCAAACAAATGCTGATATATCCGCGCCTGCGCCCGGAACTGAGCCAATAGCGGTGCCGAACAACGCACTTTTTAATGAAGTCGGCAGCATCTTTTTCAAATCATTAAAGCTTAATAACTTATAACTAAAGTTATTCGACGCCTTAATGTTGTTAAACAGCTTCTCTAATTGGCTAAGCGCCTCAGAAATCGCAAATAACCCAATCAATACAGGGATAACATTAATACCACTGTATAGATCTAAAATGCCAAAGGTGAAGCGCGGTACGCTGCTGATAGGATCTAAACCTATCGTCGATACAAACAAACCGATGGTGCCGGCAAGTAAGCCTTTTAGAATATTTTTTGATGCCACACTGGCAATAATGGTTAAGCCAAATAACGCCAAGGCAAAGTACTCTGGAGCGTTAAAGCGCAATGCAAACTTAGCCAGCAATGGTGCAATGCAGATCAAAATAATGGTACTGGTAATACCACCAATGAACGAAGCCACTGCAGAAATACTTAAGGCTCTGGCCGCTTGCCCTTTAAGGGTCATCGCATAGCCATCCAGTACCGATGCAGCCGAAGCCGGTGTGCCGGGTGTTTTCAAAAGAATCGCGGCTATTGAGCCACCATAAATTCCGCCAATATAAACACCAATCAGCATCACCAATGCTGGGGTCGCTTCCATACCGAAGGTAAAGGGCAATAAAATAGCAACCCCCATGGTTGCTGTGAGGCCAGGTAATGCGCCGAGAATGACGCCCCCTACTACACCAAATATTAAAACAGGCAATACAGACAGGCTAAAGGCGGTGGCGAGACCACCTAATAAATACTCAAACATACAGGCCCCTTAATAAAAAATGCCGGTCGGAAGGGAAATGAAGAATACCTTGGCAAACAAAAAGTAGATGCCAAAAACAAACAGCCATGCGATTAAATAATAAAGTGGTTTAGTCACCCTTAAGCAAGCAAGGTAGGCAGTAAAGCTAAGAAGGCTTGCAGGCAAATAACCAACAAATGAAATAAGAATCGCATACCCTATTAAGAACAATAGGCCCATCAATGACATGAGTGAGACAATAGGGGTAGTTTCAGATTCGTCTAATTGGCTTCGATGCTTTTTCATCAGATGTTGAACAATTAAGGCAATGCAGATAACCAGCTGTGCCAAAATAATAACTGAAGGGAAAAATTTCGCACCAACGCTGGCGTCTTGTTGATATAACGGCACTTCAAACTGGGGAATCAGTGCCAGTACAACAGCGCACAACACTATGACGATAACGGGAAAGACAACTTCTCTATTTAACATAATAGAAAGACACCTTGAGAAATTCGTTGATTACGAAGATAAAGGTTGGCAAGCCGATGCTCGCCAACCATGGGTTTAGAACCTGTTATTAATCAGAAATTATTTAACAAGTGCACCCAGTGCTTGTGTATCTTCTTTAACGAACTCAGTGAATTCCGCTGCGTTCATGTTGTGGATCGTCATCGCGCCTTTGGCCATGAAGTCTTTAAACTCTTTAGAAGCCATCGCTTCATCAAAAGCCTTGCCTAGCGTTTCAATGACATCAGCAGGCGTACCTTTAGGTGCGCCAATACCACGCCAAGTACCAGACGTTACGTTAACGCCCTGCTCGATCAACGTTGGTACATCAGGAATCATCGCAGTACGCTCTTTAGACATAACGCCTAGCGCTTTTAGCTGACCTGAACGTAGCTGAGAAATCGCTTCACCTGGAGTTACCATAGTCACTGCTGTATGACCACCTAATACGGCAGGAATTGCTTCTGAAGCACCATTGTATGGAATAGCATTCAGTTTAATGCCTTGGTCTTTTTCTAAGGCCATTAGGTAAAAGTTAGGCGCTGCTGTAGAGGCAAATTTAACTGAACCAGGATTGGCTTTAGCATCGTTGATTAGGTCGCTAATGCTGTTGTATGGGCTGCTCGCAGAAACCAAAACCACTGCAGGGTCGAGGTTAACTAGACGAATTAATTCAAAATCATCAGCAGAATGCTGCATTAGACCCATTTGCGGTAACGATGCAATTTCACGGGTAACAACAGTTAGCGTATAGCCATCTGGACGTTGCTGAGCACCAAAGCTCATACCAACGGCACCAGAACCACCGGTTCGGTTCATGACCGTAATGTTTTTACCCAAAATATCTTTAGTGCTGTTAGCGATGGTACGGCCAACCGCGTCAGTACCGCCACCTGCACCAAAAGGAACAATGAGTCGAATATTCTTGGTTGGATAGTCTGCAGCAAAGGTTGATGCTGCTGCGATAACACTAGCCGCCGCTACGACGGTTTTTAGTAGCTTTTTCATAGTTATAACCCTTTTATGCTTGTTGGTTTCGGTTAATACTTTTGTCACTATGTTGCTTATTTATTAGCTATGACGTTGTTTGTTTTTATAGTTGTACTGTCTAATTGCTGTACACATTCACTATGCATAGTGATGTGCTGTTACGCAAGTAAATCTATCTATTCGACGATCAAGGTAGTCGCTAGCAACTTGCGCTGCTGTTCGATACCTCTAAAAACCGCCTCCTCATCAATCATAGAGGGTCTATGAAGGACTCAGCTGAGGCTTAATTTATAGCCTAACGTTGTTAATATCAAGCCTTTGGTCAACCAAAAATAGATTTGATTCGCATTATCTGTGCACCTCTACGCATTTTGGTTGACCAATATTTAAAGATCTCAACCGTTTCTGCGTATTTTATGTTTTTATATAGCAATGCGACCCTTCATACGACCAGTATTCAATATGGCCCACTAAAACAAAAAGAGTTCCGTTAGCTGCCTGATAAATTTAACGATTCGACAGTTACCCCGAGATGGACATTATTCCAGACCAGGTCTTCAACCAGTCGTTCAATTAATAGCTGAGCACTGTTACGGTTCGGTGACTGCTTGAACAGGTCGAAAGCAATCTTGCAGGAGTTCGCCAAGGTGCGCTGTTGAGTACAGCAATTTAGGTATCGTAGTGTGTACTTCGTTAATTCCTTCGGAGTGTAGCGTGACAGCTGCGTGAATAGTTGCTGGCTTTGTTCATTTTCTTTTTGCTTATTCAACTCGTACAGCGCCGACTTGAGCCCGGATTCTACCGCTTCACTTAAGGTTTTGATGCCGGTAAGCTTTTTGTATTCCACCAGATCCCGATGTGCCTCGGTCGTTAAAGTAATGTTTACCGGTTTGATTTGTAAGCGCTGTTCTCGACGTCGACGTTTTTTTGCTGATAGTGCCTTG
Organism: Reinekea thalattae; assembly: GCF_008041945.1. NCBI lineage: Bacteria > Pseudomonadati > Pseudomonadota > Gammaproteobacteria > Oceanospirillales > Saccharospirillaceae > Reinekea > Reinekea thalattae. The sequence goes on from NZ_VKAD01000001.1 coordinate 593,039, forward strand.
CGATAACGAGCGCGATCTTCTTCGGTAATCGAATGATCTAACAGCTGCTGCAACTTTCTGAGCATTTCATTGGTTGGTTTTTCAACCTGTCGCCATTGAGCAATTGACTGTTGAATCGAGCTAATACCCATTTCATGGATTGGATGTTCTGGCTGGAGCAACCACTGCCGTTGATGAGTTTGATATTCAAACCAATCTAAGCAATCCAGCCAATCCTGACTGCTAATGCGATATCGAGGGCGAGCCATAAAAAACCTATTCGAAGTTTAAAATAGCGTTATTATGACTACAACGTAGACGATAGATCAAATAATTCCCTGTTCTATCGCTCTAAGCACGGCACGGGTTCGATCGCGCACTTTCAGCTTAAACAGAATATTTGAGACATGGTTTTTGATAGTCCCTTCGGATTTAAAGATGGCCCGAGAGATCTCTTTATTGGAATAGCCGCCAGCCAACAGCCGTAAAATCTCTATTTCTCGCTTAGATAGCGGAGCCTCTATAGGTTCGTCTTCAACCTTACTTTCGACCTTACCTTTTAGGTCATCAAAGCCTTTGATCAGTCGTTCGGTTACCGCTGGTTGAATGAGCGTATCGCCCCGATTAACGGTTTCGATAGCTTCGACCAACGACTCTAATGACACGTCCTTTAGCAAAAAGCCTTTTGCACCAGAGCGAATACCATTGAGCACCAGATCATGATCATCAAAGGTGGTGAGTATAATCACCGGCACTTGAATAGTCTGTTGGCTCATACGCTGCAACGTTTCAATGCCATCCAGTCGTGGCATTCTGATATCCATGAGGATCACATCCAGCTCTTGTTGCGCGATAATCTCTAGTGCTTCTATACCATCAGAAGCTTCAGCCACGGTGCGAATATGGTCAGTAAGGTTCAGTAACGACTTAATGCCTTCACGAACTAAGTTTTGGTCATCGACCAGCATGATATTAATTGGTGTTGTTGTAACAGTCATGACCCACCTGTTTGTTAAGAAGGAATAAGGATTCTCAATATAAAATGATTATCCAGCGTAAACTCACACTGGCCACCAATCGCGTCAACCCGCTCTTGCATGCCCTTTAGGCCATTGCCCAGTTGGAATTCGCTGGCACCAACGCCATTATCTTCAATCTGTAATATCAGATGTTCATCTTCTTCACGCAAGACAATCGACAGTGTATCGGCATTGGTATGCTTCAGGGTGTTAGTTATAGATTCTTGCACACATCGAAACAACACCTCAGCGATCCGATAGTCCTGAATGTGTACGTCGGCATCGTAATGCAGTTGCGATTTTAAGTTGGGGGTTTGCGTTATCAGTGCTTCCAGCGCTTCTTTAAGGTTTAGTTCGGTTTTCTCACGCATGTGCCCGACGGTTTCACGCACATCTTGCATCAGTTGACGCGACATCTGATACGCCTGCTGCACAGTTTGCTGAATAGCTGGCTCTTTAGCGGTATAGGTTAAATATTGCAGTTTTAAAATAAGCGCAGATAAACCATGACCTAAGCCATCGTGTAAATCACGCGATATTCTAAGCCGTTCGCTCTGTTCCGTCGATTGCTTCAATAGCTCCTGCATGGCAACCAACTCTTTGTTCAGCCCTGCAATCTGCTCGTAAGCCGCCTTTTCTTGAATAATACGCAGCGCGATTCGGATCGTCAGTAATTGGAGCGCCCCACCCATGGCAGAAACAAAAAAGGCATCCTCTGTTCCTGCTTTAAGGTGTAAGCAGTAATCGATAGCCATCAAAGCTATGATGATGAGCATAGAATGAAACTGACCAAAGCAGATCGGCACCTGTGCCGCCAGTGCCACAGAAATAAGGATGTCCGCTGTTACACCTGGATCGCTATGCCAACGAATTAGCACAACCATAGCTAACTGACCGATAAAACCTAATCGCCGAACTAACTGCTGATTATTCTTAAACGGCCGGTAGCGAGCCTTGTTATAAGGCTGATCTCGCGTGGTCAGATAGAAAAAATAAATTGCCAGCAACAGGGCCGCGGCAATTAAAAATAATCGCACAACCCCTTTGCTGGACTCGATAGGATGAGCACTTAAGGTTAAATAACACACCACAGCCCATGCTAAATATCCGAGCATACCTTCTAGCTTTTGAGCTATAGATAGCTGAATGGTGGCATCTAGCGTCGGCTTATGCACAGATCACGCCCTTATGCCATCGGCAGCCACTGGCTGCGATAACAACGAAACGGCAATGTTGCATGACCACTCGAGCATCAGTCCGTCTTACGACCAATAACACGGCTAACAGAGCCCATGGTGACAAACTCCTCGGCGGCAGTAGGATGAATGGCTACGGTGTTATCGAAATCACTCTTGGTAGCACCAGCTTGCATCGCAACACCAATCCCCTGAATAATCTCACCGGCGTCTGAGCCAACCATATGGCAGCCAATCACTTTATCGGTCTCGGTATCAACCAATAGCTTCATTAGCATGCGTTGTGAACTGCCTGACAGCGTGTTTTTCATCGGCCGGAAAATGCTTTCGTACACCTCGACGCGATCATACTTCGCTGCGGCTTCATCTTCGGTAAGGCCAACCGTTCCGATATTAGGCTGACAGAAGACTGCGGTAGGAATCAGATCATAGTTAACGCTGTATTTGGGTGTTTCGCCAAATAGGTGATTCGCAAGGTACATACCCTCGGCAATCGCTACAGGCGTCAGCTGGGCACGATCAATGACATCGCCAACGGCGTAAATATTGGCAACATTAGTTTGATACTGATCATTCACAGCAATACTGCCTTTGCTGGTCAACGCAACACCAGCGGCATCTAGGTTCAATGGTTCAACCAACGGCTTGCGACCTGTTGCTGCAATAATGGTGCCCGCCTCAAGTACGTTACCGCTGGTTAGGTGGGCTTTCAGCACACCGGATGCATCCTTTTCTACCTGCTCAATATTTTCACCGTAATGAACCTGAATACCGGTTAACTCCAGTTGCTCAGAGACAAAGTCTCGCACACCACGATCAAAGCCACGTAACAGCTTATCGCCGCGGTAAACCAGATGCGTTTCGATACCTAGACCATTCAAAATACCGGCAAATTCAACCGCAATGTAACCACCGCCGAGCACGATCATGCGTTCTGGTAAGGATTCCAGATAGAAAAACTCGTTTGACGTTACGATATGCTCAGCACCAGCAATGTCTGGTTTAAAAGGCCAGCTGCCAGTAGCGATAAGGATTTTCTCAGCACTGACGGAACGATCACCAATACGCACCTGATGCGCCGACTCAAACTGGGCGCTGCCATATAGGATCTCGACGTTATTGTTCTCTAATAGATTCTGGTAAATACCATTTAAGCGTTTAATTTCATTGGTTTTGTTATCACGCAGCTTAACCCAATCAAATCGAGGCGTACCATCTACAGTGTAGCCAAAACCCTGCGCATCTTTGAAATGCTGGCCGTATTCAGAGGCATAGACAAACAGCTTTTTCGGTACGCAACCGACATTAACGCAAGTACCTCCAAGATCGCGAGACTCAACCACCGCAACCTTGGCGCCTAATTGAGCTGAAACTCGTGCTGCTCTAACACCACCGGAACCTGCACCAATGACCAGTAAATCGTAATCAAAACTCATCTATTATCCTTAGTTGTGCCTCTAGGCACGCGTCTTAATCATTAAAAAGTTATCTAACCAGCCATAGACACAGCGAGTTCATAGCAGTTCTCATGGAGGCCATAAAAAATCATACTAACCATAGCCTAAGGCAGTAATGTCACGCGAACATCAACATAGCCAGACTTAGCGCCCTGATCGACCACCAAATCGGTGTGAGCAATGCCCCGCTCTTCTAAACTTGCTAACCAGGCAATGACAGCACTAAAAGCTGCCTCCTCTAACCAGACTTTCAGATTGTTGCCATCCGGTTCAAAGCGTTGAATATCAAAACCATTCACGGCGGCCTGTTTACGTACTTCGCTGTTTAGATCGGTCGTCGCGGAAACTGCGACATTCGCATTATTAGACATCGCTAAAGGCGCTAATCGGGTTAATTCTTGGTAAGTTTGCTGCGCCGCCGTTAAATTGGCCTTATGGCCTGCCAGCAGCCGATGTAACGGAGAAATAAGGCCAAAAACCAAAATAGCAACCACAAGCAAGCCAGAAAGCCATTTTAACGCCAGCTGATCTCGCGCCGATAGTTGCTGCCAACGCTCTGTTAATTGGTTTAGAGTGTCTTGAAACATCGCTACGCGCCTCCCTTTACCGCTTTAAAACGCGCTCGAATTTGATCGTTATCTTGATTCGCAGAATAAGAAACCTCATAACCCTGCTCATCTAAATGTGAATTAAGCTGTTCAAACAGCTGATACGCCTCACTGCTCGACCCTTCGCTCACCAATAGAGTAAACAGCGCTTCGTTACGTTGCGCATTAAAACGAAAATCTTCCATCAGTGCAGAACCAGATGCCGTTGCAAGGTCGTTTAAAATTCCGAGCGCAGACGAATGCTGTTCTGCAATGCCAGTATTGCCTGCGGCTAAGGCTCGCATTTCTCGAACCATAAGCGGGCGCTGTATACGTTTTTGCGCACCAAAGACCTGTAAAAACACCGCTTCACTGGCCGCCCATGTTTGATCAACCTGGCGCTTAAGTTGTTGGTTAGTTAATAAAGCCATAATCAGCAGCAACAACATTGTCACGCATGCAGCTAGGCTGACTGGTAACCAGGGACGCCATGAGTTGCTTTGTCGCTTTGGTCTAAAGGCACCTTGCAAGATATTCAATGATGATTGATGAGCTCGCAGCGATAACAGCCATTGACCGTTATAGGACCGATTGCGCCAATCAACCTGATAACCACTGGCTTGTAACTCGTTGGCTAATATTTTTGCAGGCCCTTCGGCACTGTCACTATGAATCACAATAGTCTGATCGCTTGCTAGCTGATGTTGTTGTGCCCATAAATCAAACCATTCTGAAAAACCCTGACTGTGAATTTGATGCGCTTCGGCTTGGTAACATAGACGCACCTGCTGCTCATCGAGTTGGATGGTGAGCTCATTAGCATCATCGGCAGCCAGCAGTTCATGCTCTGAATAGGCCTCGGCAACAAGAAAACCTTCAGATTCTAGCGACGCTAACACCTCGGTTAACTGAGCTGTCTGGCTCACTAAAACGCGCAATTGCCCCTGTTCAGGCTTACCCAATGGAATAAGGTGAAGTTCCTCTACCGATTGTGCCAAGGCATCCTCACAGGCAAACTTCAGTGCATCTGGACTGAGTTTTTTTATCGCGCTAGGAACTTGGATACTGATGGTTGAAAACCAGAGTGCGGGTAGATAAAGCCGACATTCAACCTGATCGAAATTTTTCCGCCGCTTGTCATGCGCTAATTGATCGAGCGAGCCTTGCTGTAATTGTGCGTTGAGTCGCTGCGGCGTTAAGTGCCATGCCCAGAGGATATCTCCTTCATTGGTCCACTTAAGTGTTAATTGGATACTCATCAATGCTCTACTCTTCTTCTATCGGCAGTTCAGTATAGGTACCGATGTAAACGGGATCGTCTGCAATGGGGTTGGGTTCATTAAGAGACTGATTACGCCCAAAAACAGTCGCCTGACCACTGTCGTTGTCACGGTATAACAAAGTTGTACAGTTAAGTAAACGCGAGCCATACGAGGCTTCACTGTACAGTTCAAACCAAGAGGAACTGACCGACAATTGGTTTAGGTATTTGCTTGTATCATTGTTCTGCCGAAAGATACTTGCCGACAAAAAATCATCCACCGAGCTGAAGCCTTCTTCACCACGGCTCTCAACTAACCCTTCGGCTGAAGACTCATCAATAAAGGCAGCAATACTCTGAATAACTAACGCAGGAGCCGTATTAATATTTAATGAGCTATCTGCCGGTAACGCACTCAGATAAGGCGTTAATGTTTGGTATCCATCAAACGATACGGCTTTTAATAGCAGTAATTCCGATAAATCGGCCATTTCTCGCTTCGATGCCGCATAGGCAGGTTGCTCGTAAGCGTAACTTAACGATGAATCTGACTCTGAAGAAAACCAGTTATACAGCTCTTCGGCAATGTCCTCTTCAAGCTCAAGCAATAGCAATAATCGCTGCAGTGCTTTTAATGAGCTATCTCGATCTGGGCTACTCTGAGCTAACCAATTTACATTAAATCGTCCTTGTAAATCATGCAGCTGAGAGCTTAATAACCAACCAGGCGATGGTGGAAAGATACTGTTCGTGGTATTCCACAGTTCATAGAGGTGATCGGTTGTACTGTATTGGCTATCAACATAGAGGCCAACCATTGCAACATCTTCTGCGCTTTCAATGTAGCTTTGCGCCTGACTGACAAAGAGTTGTTGTGATACGCGTTCAATCTGAATGCGTTGCTCGTACTGCATTTTTGCCGCGACAATGATTAGTATCGCAAACACCAACATTACCTGTATCAATACAAAACCGCCTTGTTTCGTGCGCATTATTGAGCCTCGCTTGGCAATTCAATTGATGGCACTCGAAATAAGCGAGTGTGCTGTTGATTCTGTATGCCAGTGGTCAGCACCCATTCGACAGCCGTTGTTACGCCGGTTAATTGGCCGGTAGTTGCGTCGAGAACCGGTGGCTCAGTTTGATAATCGAACGATTGCGTTGCCGTGCTATAAACCCAAAAACGCCATTGCAATTCAGAAACAGGTCGCAGTAACAGTTGATTTGACCAATCTAATGAGCCGTCATCATCTAGATGCGCACGATAACTTCGCACTAAACAGTCTAAAACTTCGTCATCTTCAGGCTCTTGCCAAGGGCACTGCTCTGCGCCGTTTTCTACCAAGGTATAGCGTACACGCTGTAACGATGAACGCTCATAGCTCATTACCCGACTGGTCGCCCAACCATTACGGGTCAGCACTAATCCTTCATAGTCTAAAGTCAACGCTAATTGATACTCATCGAACGCATCTTTGACCGAGCGAGTTGGTGCGAGCTGTAAAAAGTCGCGTTCAATCACTGACATTGCACGGGCTAACTGACTTAGCTCTTCAGCGTGTACACCCAAATTATCACGGGTTGTGACGCTGCTGTTGAACAGACGAAGTGTTCCAAGCGCAATAATTGAGCCGATGGCAAGAGAAATAAGTAATTCAACCAGAGTTAAGCCCGTCTGCTGTTTCATAGGCTGATAACCTTACCCAGCGTTGCGCGTAAGGTATCAACATACTGCTGTTGACCAAGCACACGAGAGGACAATTCGACATGACGTAAATAGCTGCCGAGTAGCTCTGAGTCTTCAACCTGAACTTCGATATCAACCAACCAGGTTTGACCGTTATATTCATACTCACGATCGGTACTGCCTGAGCGAGGAAAACTTTCTGCTAAACGCATTTCGGTGAGCACATTTTGATTCACCCAGCGACCTTGCAATTGTTCATCCAACTGCCGCGCGGTACGTAGAGATTGAATGTTGGTCAAGGTAATTGTCGAAGCCAGCAGCGCAAAAATAAACAGCGCAATCATTAGCTCGACTAAGGTAAAGCCTCGGCTAGCGCGATACACGATTCAACTCCATTCGATTATAACCGTCGGCGGTTAACTCAATGAATTCATCCGTATAGCTCTGTTGGGAAATTCGAAATAGAAAAGAAGGCTGATATTCTTCGGATGCAAATAAAATAACGTGCGGTGTGATGGTTTCATGATCAGAAACCGCATTGCGTAACGACTGCCAATTATTGGATTCAATATCCAGCAGTAATTCAAATTCGAGCGACTCGATGTCATGGCCGTAAGAAAGTTGATCGACAACTTGCCAAACAATGGCAGCCTCACCAGCTGATCGATCGCCCTGCCGCCAGGTGAGGCTGATTATTTCAGACTGCAAAAAATACAGGCCTAAGTCTTCGTGGCTCATCAATGACTGCTCTTGCTGCTGTGTAAACCAATGCTGGAACTGCTGGGCGATCTTTTCAGCCTGATCTAATGGGTCTGACTGCGGTACGATAAGCCGAACAGTCGCTGCGCCGATGGCGATGATTAACACCACCATCATTAATTCAATCAGCGTAAAGCCAGTCTGTGGCGCAGTTCTTTTCATACCGATTAAGCTTATAAATCGGAAGAAGAAATATCGGCGTTCACACCTTCGCCGCCAGCGCTATTGTCGGCACCGTAAGAGATGATTTCAGGTACACCAGACTCATTAATGTAGCCGTATTCATAATCCCATGGATCCATCGGTGTTTTTGGCAAATAAGGACCACGCCAATTTCTAGCCTCAGGTGAACCACTCGGCTGGCTGACTAATGCTTCTAAGCCCTGATCCGTTGAAGGGTATGCCGAGTTGTGTAGACGATACATCTCAAGTGCCTGAGAAATGGTTTTAATGTCTGTCTGTGCTGCTGTCACTCGAGCCTCATCGCCGCGGCCGACGACATTAGGTACAACTAATCCCATAATGATGCCGAGAATAACCAATACCACCATCAGCTCAATCAGCGTAAAACCACGTTGTTTTGTTGTACTGTTTTTATCTATCACTGAAATATCCATCCTTACCTTTTCTTAACCTGCCATAGAGTTCATTTGCATAATAGGCAATACAATCGCTAATACGATCAACAATACAATTGCCCCCATGATTAAAATCATCAACGGTTCAAATAAACCTAAAACCGTTGAAATCAAATCCTGTACCGAACGCTCTTCTGCATCCGCTGTCTTCTGTAACATGCTGTCTAATTCGCCACTGGCTTCACCGCTGGCAATCATATGCAGCATCATCGGCCTAAAATAACCGGCTTCTGAAAGCGCTTTATATAAAGATTGCCCTTCACTGACCATAATCGCGGCAGCTGCCACCTTTTGTTGAATCGCTAAATTAGAAATAACTTGCGTCGCAATACGCATCGCTTCAACTAATGGCACGCCACTCGATGACAGCATGGCTACCGTGCCAATGAATCGTGCGGTATTAAAACCCAAACTGACTCGTCGTATCAGTGGTAATTTCAAGTAGAGCCGATGGGTTTTAATGCGACGTTCAGGTTTACGGTTAAACTGTACTGCCGCCGCAATTATAAGCACGATGGCAAACAGAATTAGCCCCCAATAACGTTCGGTAAAAGCACTGACAGCGAGTAATACTCGTGTTGGCGTGGGTAAATCCTGACCCGTTGAAACGAAGACGCCGACAATATCCGGCACTACTGAGTTCAATAAGAACGCCACAATGGAGAGCGCGACCAGAGTTAAAATAACCGGATAAATACTGGCCATTTGAATTTGTTTTTGGATACGCTGTTGCTCTTCCATATAGTCCGCTAAACGGTTCATTACCTGATCTAAATGGCCGCTGTGCTCACCAGCGTTAACCGTTGCTTGATACAGTGTGGAGAAAGAACGTGGGTATTCTTTTATTGCAGCTGCCAAGCTGTAGCCTTCTAACACTTTGGCGCGGACACTTAATATAAGCGAACGAGTTCTGTTTTTTTCAGACTGCTCTGCCACTGCCTTGAGGCATTCTTCAAGCGGCATTCCGGAACTTACCAATGTCGCCAATTGACGCGTCACCAATGCTAATTCCGATACCGAAAGTTTGGGTGTAAACAGAGTGAGTAATGGCTGCCGATTACGTTTTTGGCTAATGTGCACCTGCTCAACCAACCAACCCTTCTCTCGCAGTTGCTGACGAACTTGACGTGCACTGTCGCCTTCTAATATGCCTTTTTGCTTTTTACCAGAGGCATCTAAAGCGACAAATTCAAACGCAGCCATGATCAGTAACTCCGATTAACACGTAACACCTCTTCGATGGTAGTGAGGCCCTGCAGGATTTTACTTTTACCATCGTCGATAATTGAATGCGCATGCTGACGCGCATAGTTTTCTAATTCAATGTCGCCAGCTTGGCTTTGAATAAGCTGACGCAAGGTATCATCAATTTGAATTAATTCATAAACGCCGATACGGCCTCGAAAACCACTGCCTTTACATTCTGAACAACCAACCGCTTTATAAATAGGCTGTTGGTTATGCTCTGCTAAATCCAAAAAAGTACGCTCGCTTTCATCCGGTAAATGCGCCATCTTGCAGTCTGGGCATAGAGTTCGCACCAGCCGTTGAGACACCAGACCAATTAGACTGGAAGCCAATAAGAAAGGTTCAATCCCCATATCTTGCAATCGCGTCACCGCACCGACGGCAGAGTTAGTATGCAGCGTACTCAACACGAGGTGACCTGTTAAACTGGCTTGCACGGCAATTTCTGCCGTTTCGCTATCACGAATTTCACCGATCATAACGACATCAGGATCCTGTCGTAAAATTGCTCGCAAGCCTCGAGCAAAGGTCATATCAACCTTGCTATTAACCTGAGTCTGGCCGATACCTGGCAAGCCATATTCAATCGGGTCTTCAACCGTCATGATGTTCCGAATATGACTATTCAGCGATTGCAAAGCAGCATAAAGGCTGGTGGTTTTACCTGAGCCTGTTGGGCCGGTGACCAAAATAATGCCATGCGGCCGAGAAATTAGATTTTCAAACTTAGTTAAATCGGCACTCGCCAACCCTAGGTGAGCTAAGTCCAGTCGGCCAGCCTTTTTATCAAGCAAGCGCAATACAATCCGTTCGCCATGATTTGCTGGAATAGTCGAGACACGTAAATCTACTTCACGACCGGCTACACGCAGTGAGATACGACCATCTTGCGGCAAACGTTTTTCAGCAATGTCTAACTTTGACATGACCTTAATACGGGAAATTAATAATGGCGCCAACGCACGCTTAGGTTGTACCACTTCACGCAACACGCCATCGACACGAAAGCGAATTGACAGCCGTTTTTCAAAGGTTTCGATATGAATGTCGGAAGCGTTTTCGCGCACCGCTTCCGTTAAGATCGCATTAATTAAACGAATGATCGGAGCGTCATCAACCTGATCCATGAGGTCGGTCGTTTCCGGTAAAGCATCAGCGAGACTGGATAGATCCATGTTGTCGCCTAAACCTTCAACCATTTGCATGGTCTCTTCTGAGTCGACCTGATAAGCACGATTAAGGGCATCCGAAAAATCACTGTCACTGACTAACGCTAGCGGCAAGACTGTGGCAATAAAACGTTGTGTTTCTTGGATAGCCATTAAATCAGCATCGGCTCGATACAAAATTCGAGCACCGTCAGGACCGTCACTGTCGACGATAACACCCTGACGTTTTGCGAATGAAAAAGGCACCTGCTGATCCATACTTTTACCTAACTGACTATTTTAACTCATTAAAAAACATTAACTTCTGCAATACGATCGAGAACAAACGATGATTGGGTTTGCTAACCTACCCATCGCTGAATCAATTGCACCACATCATCTAACTGCAGAGGTTTAATTAAGAAATCATCGACACCTGCGGTGAGGCTTTCACGCTCAAATTCAGGGTCCTGCTCGGCAGACATCATGATAATGGGGACATGCAGCCCGGTTGACTGTTCCGTCTGGCGAATCACCTGCGTTGTCTCTAAGGCGTTCCGCATTGGCATTTCGCTATCCATTAAAATTAAATCATAATTTGTTTTTTGCATCATTTCTGTGACTTCAATGCCATTGGTACAGGTGTCTACTTCGGCACCAACCTGATCGAGAAGTTTCAAAATTACTTTTTGGCTTAATAAATTATTATCAGCCACTAAGATTTTGGTGTCAGTGAAATGGAACTGAACCTGTTGATCGGCAGCACCCTGCTTATCGTTTGCATCTCGCAATGCCGATAATAACTGATCGCGTGCCACGGGTTTTTCAACAAAAATAAACTCGACACTGAGTTCGTCTAGTAATTTATGTTGCAGCTCAGATGCATATAAAACGTAACGCGCTTGAGCGCTAAAGCTTGCCTGCAAACTATTAATTTTTTTCAGCTGTTTACGTGCTTTTTTGTCATCAACCGGAACATTGATAAACACAAAATCACTTTCAATAGCGTCACTCTGTTGCAGCAAGTCATCAATTTTCCAAACCGAAATATTCATACCCCAGCTTTCAAATTCAGCGGCCAGGGAGCGACGATTTTGCGGGCTTAGATCAATAAGCACAATGGACTTACCCGCCATATACTTACTGGGTTTAAATGAGCTTGCTTGTTGGCTGGTTGTTTTGATCGGTAACTGTACTGAAATTTTATGCAGCTCACCTTTCGACTCGGCATCCAGCGTTGCGCCCATTGCTTTAAACTGAGCACTGGCGATCATTAGCGTGAGCTGCTCAACAACGTCTTCATCTTCTGGTAATTCACCCAACTGACGTTCGATAACACTAAGCAGTTCGGCGTTACTAATTTGGCTATTTTCAAAATAAAAAGTCAGCAGCAAAGCGTCTTCATCGTGCTTACTGATCGAATTAATTTTAACCGTGATCTCACCCTGCGTTGCCATATCAATGGTGAAGTCAATCATCCTGCGGAACGCGTTAGTCAGCCAAATAGGGTCGGACTCAATACGCTCTGGCACTTCAGGATGGTAAAGATAAGACAGCTCTCTGCCCTTTTCGTGAGCTTTGCCACCCATTTCTGATAACGCAGTTTCTAGCGTTTTACGTAAATTGAACACACTAGAATCTGGTGCTTTGCGATCGCGCTGATCAAGAAACGCCTCTAAGTCTTTGATCAGATCAAGCATGGAATAACCAGAGCGTTTAGCAATGCGTAACATACCTTGGTTTTCAACATCATTATCATCGACAGAGAGCGTACCAAGCACACCAATCAAACTGCCTAATGGATTTTTTAATCGATTTAATAGCTGCCGAATAAAACGTCGGTTAGACGTTATGCGAATGCTGTTGGCTTCACGAGCCTGCTCAAACGCAGACAAACGTAATTTATATTCATGGTTTCTAGCCAAAAAGGTCCAGATAAGTTCAGCCATACGAGAGCCAGTACCGACCAAATAGAAGTAGGCCATAATAATGCCCGCACCAACGGCGGTAGAGGCCGCGGAGGTCTGGATAAAGGTAAAATAGAAAAATAACGGGCCAAGAAGAATGGCCAGAAAATAGCGCACTGCATTACCATACAACGAATACACAAAGGTACCGCCCGTAGCGATGGCAGAAGTATAGAGAATGCCTAATAGCATCATCGGCTCTTCTGGTAGCGTTGCTAGCCGATAAACAATATAGCTAGACCAAGTGCCGGCATGCATAAAGCCGGAGACAATAAAAACTTCACGCCAATGTCCTGGGCCTTTAGCGTATAGGCTTTCAAACTGGGTTATGAGTATGAAACGCCAAGCGGCCATAATAAACAGAAGCAAGCCGAAGAAATAAACAATATTCGGGGCATCTTCGCTCTGTAGTAAGTGCCACTCAATGATGACGTACAGCACAAAGTGCATCAACGCACTGGGCAAACCTTGCCTGCTCAATGTTTGATCAATCTTCTTTAAGATCGCGCGATCTTTTTGTGCCTTGAATTTAGGCTTAAAAAACAGACCCATATTGCCGCCGTGTTATCGGTATAGAAAGCTGGCTACTATACGCTTAAGTTGCTATCGACCCAAGCAAACAGTACATACCATTGGGCATTATGGATCAATCAAATAGACTTTTAATACTAAGGTATAGTTTATTGTTAATTTGCTAGCTGCCGCCCTTCTCTAAATTAATACTGGTTAGGTTTTGCAGTGCTTTGAGCAAAAACTGAGTAAACGCCCGCCGATCTTGAACCAGATTATAAAAGCGGTCGGTTTCTGCAATACTGCAGAATCCACGCGCCATTGCCCACACCAATGCATAATAGGCGTAAGCATCCTCACGGTCGGCTGATAGAGGTAAATGACTGGCGACCACCTCGGTGAACTCCGAGATATGCTGCTGGTTTAAAGCTTTCCAATTCAGATAGCGTTCGCATCTATTATTGCTTTCGTCGAGTTCAACTTCTATCTCGATTAACAAGCGAAATTTTTCGATGTCTTCAATACGGAACAACAAGAAGTCTTCCAACAGCTTAGAAAGGCTTTCACGTTTACGCATATCCGAAATTCGCGAACCGAAGTCCTGCTCATTTTCTAACAAGATTGCGGCGTAAAGGTCCTGCTTGTTTTCAAAGTGCTTATAGAATTGGGCTTTGCTGAAGCCAGTTGATTTTATCAGGTGAGCAATACTGGTTCGGCTGGGGCCGTTGATCATGAATATCTTTACAGAGGATTGAACCACAGCTCGCTCAATCGCCGACGGTTCATGAATAATACGCGCCATAGCCAATATCCTTAACTCTTGCGATGTGGGCTCGCAACTGATTAATGACAGGTTAAACAATCAGGATTGGATCGACAACCACTGACTGGCGATTCCTTCTGCCATCATCTGAGGGTTTAAATTTGCCTGCCGACTGATCGCGGATAACTTATTAACCAGATAATCACGCAAAGCAAACAGCCGAGAGGCATCTTGCTTGACTAACGATTCAATGACAGTCGTGCTGATACCGGTATAGCTTAATGAGCTTTGCTGCTGCGCCCGTATTGCCGTATCAAGCCACAACATCATTTGCCGGATCAACGCCGCCATGTCTTGACCTGAAATGTATCGGCTCAGCTCCATAAACTGCTTTTCCGTCGCCAACTTTGCTTCTGTTTCTTGCCAGCGTTGCACATCTTGTTCGGTTAGTTTTGCAGCAAGCATTGGGTGACCATTGGTAATGGCCAGAGCCAATTCGGGCAAGTTTTGATAACCCTGTTGCTGCAAAAATGCCGCTGCCTGAGCTTCTGTTGGTCGCGCTAATGTTTGGATTCGACATCGAGACCTCAATGTCGGTAGCAACCGGCTCAGTTCGTGAGTGGCTAAAAATATGTAGGTGTTCGCCGCTGGCTCTTCTAATATTTTGAGTAACGCATTGGCGGCACTTAGATTCATGCATTCGGCCGACTCTATACGAACCACCTTATTGCCGCCCTGTTGTGCAGTGCCAGTAACCTTTTGCACTATGCTGCGAATAGCATCGACTTTAATGGTTTGGCTTTTACCTTCTGGCTCGATACGAACATAATCAGGGTGGTGCTTAGTTGCAAAAAGCTTGCAAGACTTACATTCGCCACAAGCCTGATTAGCCTGCAATTGCGTGCAAAATAATGCCTCTATTATTTTATCCGTTAAAACTTCGCGGCCATCACCTGCATGCCCAACCAATAAAATTCCGTGCGGCAAACGGCCCTGACGATACTGAGTTAACAGCTTATCTTGGTCAGCGGTAAGCCAAATTGGGACAGTTTGAACGTCAGTGGCACTATGCAAAATGAAGCTCCAATGCTGCAATTAATTCGCGCGATACCTGATCAACATCGTTGTTGGCATTGATGCGTAAAAACCGCTGAGGTTGTTTTTCGGCGCGGCTGGCGTAAGCATCACGACAACGATTAAAGAACGCCATGTCTTCTTGTTCAATCCGATCCAGTGCACCTCGATTACTGGCTCGGCTTAAACCTACTTCTGCATCACAGTCGAACCAAATAGTCAGATCCGGCTGAAAGCCTTCAAGAACGGTATTTTCCAATTGCTGAATCAATTCTGCAGCTAACATCCTGCCGCCACCCTGATAGGCATAGGTCGCATCGGTAAAGCGATCACTCAACACCCACTTGCCTGCCGCAAGCGATGGTTTAATCAGCGTTTCAACGTGCTGTTTACGAGCCGCAAAAACCAGCAACAGTTCAGCAATTGGATCGATCTCTTCTTCGTGCGTCGCCAATACTAATTCACGAATAGCTTCAGCCACCGGTGTACCGCCGGGCTCTCGGGTTCTCACTAACTCAACGCCGCGCTCGGTTAGCCAATTCATTAATACAGCGGCTTGCGTGGTTTTGCCAGCTCCTTCTAGCCCCTCAATAGAAATAAAAAGTGGCTTCACTCTGCTGTTGCCTCTTGCGCCGGAGCGGATTGATAGTCTTCGCGACGGCCAAAACGCTGATACTGCCTTACCGCAGCATTATGTTCTTTTAACGTACTGGAAAAATAATGCGTGCCGTCACCCTTGGCAACAAAGAAAATAGACTCGCCATCGGCTGGGTTCAAGGCTGCCCAGATAGCTTCTCGTCCTGGGTTAGCGATTGGCGTTGGCGGCAAACCACCACGAGTGTAAGTATTGTACGGCGTATCGGTACGTAAGTGTCTGCGGGTAATATTGCCATCAAAATCAGCACCCAATCCGTAAATAACCGTAGGGTCTGTTTGCAAGCGCATGCGGCGCTCTAAACGGCGCGTAAAAACGCCAGCAATCTCTGGCCGCTCAAACGCAGCTCCGGTTTCTTTTTCAACAATAGATGCCAAAATCAAAGCTTCATAAGGCGTGCTGACCGCTGTTTTTTCTGATCGCTCAGCCCAAAGTTGATCAAGCTGCGTCTGCATACGCGAATAGGCTAAGCGTAAAATATCGATATCACGCGTACCCGATTCAAACAAATAGGTATCAGGGAATAGCCAACCTTCTAAGTTTTCTAATTCTGGGTCAACTTGTAATGCAATCTGTTCAAGGCTGAGGCCATCAAGTGTTTGAGTTAAATAGCTGTTTGCACGAATAACGACTAGATAATCAGTGACCGTCTTACCTTCGATAAAGCGCACCGAGCGCAGTATCTTTTCGCCACGAACAAATTGCTCAATGATTTCATCGACTGTCATCTGACTCGACAGTTCATACTCACCGCTTTGGATATTCGTTTTACCTTGAAAGCGCAACCAGAGTTCGTGCACACGCGGGTAAGCAACCCAGCCCTGATTAGAAAAATCGTTCAGTACTCTTTTTAATGAAGAGCCTTTTGCCACTGTGTAATGCTGTGTTTCTGTAGAGAAATTAATTGGCTTATTTAATTCTCGCAGTACAAGGCTTGCACTGATTAAAGCCACAGTAAGGAACAGGACAATGGCACTGACTATAATTTTTTTGATCACAAAATTTTCACTTTATTCTGAAGTTAGATCGGAGCATACCAGCAATGCACGACCCTGAAGTTCAGAGATCGGTACAATGCCTATAAGGCTGTTGGTTATAAAAGCGGACTCGATATCATCGAGAACGGCAACGTCAATGTCACGTTCTTCTATGTCGTATCGCTGCATTAACGACTGTTTATAGATACCCTCGACACCGGCCTTTTTCAATAAAGGCGTTTGCCATTTACCGTGGATTTTAAAAAACACATTGGTCATCGTACCCTGAATGATATGTTGTTTTGCATCCAGCATCAGCACTTCATCTGCACCCAACTGTCTTGCAGTCTGCCGGGCTAATACCGAGTCGAGGCGATTCAAATGTTTAAGGCCCACTAAGGCTGTACTTTCGGTCACAGGAATATCAGACACCATAACGCAGGCGCCCTGCTCTGCCCAAGCAGGCTTTGAGTAGTCTGAGAGTTGAATCACAGTGTCAGATAGTTGCTCAGTTGGTACAAAATCGTAACCACGACCAGCACTTTGGCGCAGCACCATAACTTTGAGTACATGAGGAGACTGTAGATTTTTACACAGGTGGGTAAGGCTATCGTGCAACTCAGCAAGCTGAGCTTCAGAGTAATTAAGCTGTAGCCGCTTAATACCACGTGCAAGGCGTTCTAAATGTTGGCTGAGAAAATGGGGCCCCTGCTGATCAACGTAAATCGTTTCAAAGAGGCCATCACCGTAAGCTAAGGCACGATGAGAAACAGGCAAGGTGCCTGCTTCTCCATTAAGTAGACTAATATTCATGCAAATAAGGTCTTAGACAAAGATATGTCGATTATACCTTACTAAAAATCAAAGAACCGTTAGTACCACCAAAACCGAAAGAATTACTTAACACATGCGTTAAGGCCATCTGTCGAGCTGTATTAGGTACATAATCTAGATCGCAAGCAGGGTCTACATTATCAAGGTTGATGGTTGCTGGAACCACTTGATCTTGCAATGCTAAAACGCTGAACAAGGCTTCAATCGCACCTGCAGCGCCTAACAAATGGCCAGTCATCGATTTTGTAGAGCTGATAACGATTTTGTCGTACTCCGCTCCGTAGATCGATTTAGCGGCTTGTGATTCTGCAACATCGCCTGCCAACGTTGAGGTACCGTGGGCGTTAATATAGTTAACATCGGTAGCGTTTAAACCTGCATCATTTAATGCATTTTGCATCGATGCAGCCGCTCCGGCACCGTTTTCTGACGGTGATGTCATGTGGTAAGCGTCACCGCTCATACCAAAACCAGTCACTTCGGCATAAATAGTCGCGCCACGCGCTTTGGCGTGTTCGTATTCTTCCAGAATCAACACTGCAGCCCCGTCACCTAGAACAAAACCATCACGGTCTTTATCCCAAGGTCGTGACGCCGCTTCATGGTCATCATTACGTGTTGACAGCGCACGAGCAGCACCAAAGCCACCCATACCCAACATACCAGAAGACATTTCAGCACCGCCGGTTACCATCACATCGGCATCACCATAAGCAATGGTACGTGCAGAGTATCCGATATTGTGAGTGCCGGTAGTACAAGCAGTAGTAATGGCTATATTCGGGCCTTTAAAGCCGTATTCGATCGAGACATTACCAGAAATCATATTAATGATGGCTGCAGGCACAAAAAATGGAGAAATACGACGTGGACCAGAACGCATCATGGCCGAGTAGTTTTTCTCGATGGTATCTAAACCACCAATGCCTGAACCAATAGCGACACCGATGCGCGATGCGTTTTCTTCGGTCGCCTCAATACCAGAATCTTTGATTGCCTGTACCGCAGCGGCATAGCCGTACTGGATAAAGCCATCCATCTTCTTAGTATCTTTAGGATTCATGTAGTCAGCGGCATCAAAGCCTTTCACTTGTGCAGCAAACTTAGTTGTGAATTTCTCAGTATCGAAGTTTTCGATGAGATTGACACCGCTCTTGCCTGCTAAAATGCCTTCCCATGTGGTCGCTACGCTATTGCCTAACGGACTAATACAACCTAAGCCGGTGACAACCACTCTTCTCTTAGACATATAAAACCTCCATACCAAAAATCTGTAACTTATAGAACGCAAAAAGCCGCATTGTCTAATGAAAGCAATACGGCTTTTAAAAGGTGCTTATCGATTAGGCTAAATGCGTGTTGATATAATCGATAGCGTTTTGAACAGTTTGTAACTTCTCAGACTCTTCATCCGGAATCTCAGTTTCGAACTCTTCTTCAAGAGCCATAACCAAGTTAACCGTATCCAAAGAATCGGCACCTAGATCATCAATGAAAGATGCTTGTGCGGTTACGTCTTCTTCTTTTGCGCCTAACTGTTCACAAACAATTTTCTTAACGCGATCTTCAATGCTGCTCATAATGAGACTCCTTTAAAAGTTTTTAGCACTGTCTTAAAAAATGTGCGGGTAGTTTATATAAACGGTATTCCATTGGGCAAGTGAAAAGACTATTAACCTTAGGGAATTAGCCAATCTAAGGTTTTTAGCCCATATACATGCCGCCATTGACATGAATTGTCTCACCAGAAATATAAGATGCGCCGTCACTGGCTAAAAATAGCGCAGCGTGTGCAATCTCTTCTGGCTGTCCTAATCGGTTCAATGGTATTTGCTTCATCAGCGTTTCTTTGACGTCTTCTGGTAAATCGTGAGTCATGTCAGTCTGTATAAAGCCCGGTGCAATGCTGTTAACCGTAATATTACGGCTACCAATTTCACGTGCAAGAGAGCGAGTAAAGCCCTCTACGCCAGCTTTAGCAGCGCAGTAGTTTGCTTGCCCTGCGTTACCCATAGAACCAACCACTGAAGAAATATTAATGATTCGGCCGACTCTGGCCTTCATCATTGATTTAATCACTGCTTTGCTCATGGCAAATACAGACGTCAAGTTAGTATCGATTACCGACTGCCACTCGTCGTCTTTCATCCTCATAAAGAGGTTATCTTTAGTAATGCCTGCATTATTGACCAATACAGCAATATCACCAAATTCTTGCTTAATTTCTGCCATTACAGTGGCGATAGAATCAGCGTCGGTTACATTTAAGCAATAACCCTTGCCTGTAAAGCCCTTTTCTTGAAAACGAGCTGTAATTTTTTCAGCACCAGCATCACTGGTCGCTGTGCCTAGCACCGTATGACCCTGCGCGCCAAACGCATCGGCGATCGCAGCACCAATACCACGGCTTGCGCCTGTGACTAAAACAATTTTTGAATCTTCCATTTCGCTTACCCTAACCTTTGTTGAAATGATGATAAATCGCCTAACACTGTGTGCGTTAACTCTTTGGCAATTCTCTTATTCAGGCCAGTCAGAACCTTACCTGGACCGCATTCTAAAATTTCAGTTGCACCGGCTGAGACAATGTACTCAATCGAGCCTGTCCACAGCACTGGCTGATAAAGCTGCTCAAGCAAGTTGGCCTTGATTTCACTCACATCAGTCACCGCTTTTGCCGTTCGGTTTTGAACAATTGGAGCACTCGGAGTATTGAACTGAATAGCATCAAATTCACTCGCCAACTTATCAGCCGCAGGCTTCATCAAGGCGCAGTGAGAAGGCACGCTAACCGCTAGCGGCATCGCTCTTTTAGCCCCCATCTCTTTGAGTACCAGCATTGCACGCTCAACCGCGGCTTTCTCACCGGCAATAACCACTTGGCCTGGCGTATTGAAGTTTACTGCAGAAACCACAGCACCTTCGCTGGCTTTAGCACAACCTTCGACAACCTGCTCATCACTCAAACCTAGAATCGCCGCCATCATACCTTCACCAGCAGGCACTGCTTGCTGCATGAGCTGACCACGTAACTCTACAAGTTTTAGCGCATCAGCAAAGCCTAGCGCACCGCTGGCAACCAAAGCGCTGTATTCACCTAGACTATGACCGGCAAACAGCGCAGGCGTTTGCTCCATCTGTTGACACCAAACCTGATAAAGCGCGGTACTGGCAGTCACTAACGCTGGCTGAGTTTTTTCAGTTTTATTTAACTCTTCTGCTGGGCCATCAAGAATCAGCGACTTCATATCATAGCCTAAGGCATCAGAAGCCTCAGCAAAGACGTCTGACACTTTTGGAAAGGCGTCTAAAAATTCAGACAGCATTCCAACCTGTTGCGAGCCCTGACCGGGAAACACAAATGCTAGTTTGCTCATAATATATTCTCGTAAGTAGTAAAATTTTTGCGGATTATGGAGTGATCTTCAGCAAGATCATAGTTTTAAGCCGTTAAAACATTTATGAACGGCAGGCACGTAATGAAAACACCACGCACTATCCAGTTATCACACCCTTTTGATCGTTGGCGACCTGATCTAATTTTTGTTGAATCGCAACCACACTTTGCTGCTGACACAGCGCCAAGGCTTTAACCAACGCACTGTTAAAAGCTTTACTTCTGGCATTACCGTGACTTTTAACCACGGCTAAATCACTGCCGGCAACAACAGCGCCATTGTAATTAGCAGGATCTAATGGCTTCAAAGCGGCCTTCATTTGTTTTTTAAACCACAGACCTAAAAATTTATTTAAATAATTCTGATTCAATCGATCGCTCAATAACTGACTGGATAATGCCATGCTGCCTTCCGCCGACTTAATAACGTGGTTACCAGAAAAGCCATCACAAATCACAATATCGTAATCGCCAGAATAAATATCACAGGCCTCAACATAGCCTTTAAAGTCGATATCTTTCCAATTAGCAAGTTGCTCTGCAGCTCGCTGAAGCTCAATTGGCCCCTTAAAGGCTTCCACGCCAACATTAAGCAATGCGAGCGACGGCTTCTGCTTAATCGCTGAGGCTAAACTGGTGCCGATGGCTGAAAACGCCAACAATTGAGCTGTTTTTGCTGTGTAAGAGGCACCCAAATCCAACATTAAACAGGGCTCTTTGACCGTTGGAATTGCCGACACCAGTGCCGGTCTTTTCAAAAATGGATGC
Organism: Reinekea thalattae; assembly: GCF_008041945.1. Taxonomy (NCBI): domain Bacteria; kingdom Pseudomonadati; phylum Pseudomonadota; class Gammaproteobacteria; order Oceanospirillales; family Saccharospirillaceae; genus Reinekea; species Reinekea thalattae. The sequence goes on from NZ_VKAD01000001.1 coordinate 614,963, forward strand.
ACCTGACCGTACTTGGTCGTCAGAACCAGCAACACACCCGTATGCTCAGCCGAAACCAAGACATCGGCCTGCCCCTGCTTAACCAACTCAAAACAACTTTCTATTGAGCTATTTGCTTGTCGCTTTAATAAGCGCGCAGGACGTTTTGCCGCATCACCTAAGGCTGGTTTATCTAACCAATCGATATTCGAGGGACAATGTTGAACAACAGAACGAAATTGTTTTAGATCACCAACCAATATGCCCTGATGGCTTGGCTGCTCTCTAAAAAATTGAAAACAGGCGGGAATTAATAAGGAGGGGCCGAAATCCCCTCCATGAAGATCAATGGCAACGGTTGCCATTAATAAAATTAATCGTCTTTACCAGCTACGACTTTCTGGCCTTTATAAAAGCCATCTGCAGAAACATGGTGACGACGGTGAGTTTCACCACTTGTCGCATCTACAGAAGTTGTCGGTGCGGTTAAAGCATCATGAGAACGACGCATACCGCGACGTGAACGTGTTACTTTACTTTTTTGAACTGCCATGGCTTAAAGCCTCCTACTATTAATACTTTTGAAATCACTTCAAATCTTTTAAAACATCGAATGGATTCGGCTTTGACGGTGCGTCCTCTACCTCATCCAATCCAAATTGGGTTTCAATCTTACAATCGCCCTCAGGATGCATTGCATGCATAGGAAGACAAAGCAAAAGCTCATCTTCAATAATACTGGCTACATCTAGCTGCTCGTCTGGCAAGTGCAATAACGAATCAAGCCCTGCCGGTAATGCTCTAGCCATTTCGTCGTTATAAACGATAGCTAAGGTGAATTCACCACTCAACTCAACGGGATAAGGCTCCATACAGCGCTGACATTCAAGACTGACAGCACAAAAAACCTTACCTTCGATAACTCGCCGACCTGAATCATCTCGCTTAAAAGACAACTGAGCTTCGGCTGACTTATCGATCGACACAACCGCTTGAGATAGCCGATTGAGTCGCAGAGCTGGAACCACACCTTCCAAACCAGCTTGCTTATCGGCAAGTTGGTAAGGATTTATATTTTCCGGCATTTCGAAATTTGACATAGGCGCGGTATAATACGTATGCACGCCCCTAAGTCAAAGGCTTTTTAGGCTAAAATCGGTTTCTCGCCCAGTTTGTTCGTTAATCTTCTTTGAGTCGCGCTATTCATGTCCAACTTCAAGCTAATGCTCGCCAGCACATCTCGCTATAAACAACAGCAATTACAGCAACTTAAGCTGCCTTTTGAGATATGCGACCCGCACGTCGATGAAGACCATTCACGCAGCGATAATGCCGAACAACTCGCCATGCTACTAGCCGCACAAAAAGCGGAAGCAGTTTCGTCTCAATTTCCTGAGCACTGGGTCATCGGGTCGGACCAAACCGCGATAACTGCCGACGGCTATATGCTTAACAAGCCACTCAATAAAGAAAAAGCCTTTGAGCAACTGAGCCTTTGCCAAGGGCAAAGCTGCTACTTTTATAGTGCGGTCAGCCTAATTAACAAAGCACTAGATGCTCGCCAATGCTGGTCAATCAAAACAGAAGTTAACTTTCGGGATTTAAGCGCTGCAGAAATACAGCGCTACATTGAGCTCGACGATCCGCTTTATTGTGCTGGCAGCTTTAAAATCGAGTCGCTGGGCATCAGCCTATTCAAGTCAGTTCGCAGTGACGATCCTTCTGCATTGATTGGCTTACCATTACTCAGTCTGTGTAATCAGCTGAGGCATGCCGGCTTTGCACTGCCTTAACTTAACAGGCCGACACCCCTACAGATCTTTATTGCAGGTTAAACTGGTCGTTTTGCAACAGCTTAACCAAGTTTTGCGCCACCGATGCACCAAATCGATTGGTGAACTGCTCAAATGGCGATGGACGACTGGTAAAATCGACAAGACTAGGGTGACCAATCTCTCTAGCCAGCTGCCCAGTTGATTTCAAGCCATCAATTAACCCAAGCTCAAGCGCTTGTGAGCCAGTCCAAAACAAGCCAGAGAAGACATCCTCTGTTTCAACCAGGCGATCACCTCGCCCCTGCTTCACGGCATCAATAAATTGCTCATGCACATCCGTCAGTAATGCTTCAAACAAGGCCTGCTCTTCTGGGTCGACGTCAGAAAATGGATCTAAAAACGCCTTGTGCTCGCCAGAGGTAAACTCTCGACGTTCAATACCTAGCTTTTCGATTAAGCCTTGGAAGCCAAAGCCGGCCGCTGTAACACCAATAGAACCAACAACACTTGCACCATTGGCGTATATTTCATCCGCAGCCGAGGCAATAAAGTAAGCTCCGCTTGCACCGGTATCAACAATGACCGCATAGATCGGGATCTCAGTATAGATTGCTCGCAGGCGACGAATTTCATCATAAACATAAGCCGACTGAACAGGGCTACCACCAGGACTATTAATACGCAGCACCAGCGCCTTAGTCCCCTGATGACTTAATGCACGCCGGACATTGGCAATAATGGCGTCGGCATTGGCCTGATCAGATGCAGATATCACGCCGTCGATATCAACCACGGCAGTGTGATCAGTCGAATGGGCATGATCACTCAGATCGACACTGTTTTGAAAATAAACACCCAACAGCACAAACAAATAGATAAAGGTTAATAATTTAAAAAAGATTCCCCAGCGACGCCCTCGTTTAAGCTCCGCTGTATTTGCCATAACAACTCGCTCAATGAGTCGCCATTCTTTTTCCGATGACGCTCCAGATGAATAAGAGTCAACCGATGGTGTCTTTTTACGACCGAACATGTGAAATCCTTATAATAAAACAGCCTAATTCGTTGCTAAAACGACACACTGATTAAATGCGCCTCTAATAAGCTACGTATAGATCTTACTCAGGGGTTAACGATTATGATGCAGCTTTACCACTATTTACTTAATCTTGTGGCCTTAATTTTAATGACATAAAACGATAATGGCAGTGATCATTAGTCACTTAATCTCGCCAAAAGCGCCTGCAAGCTAGGCTCAATTTGTGCGCGGAAGACCATCTCCTCACCACTAACAGGATGTGGAATCGTCAATTGTGCCGCATGTAAAAATAATCGTTTCAAACCAATTTGCCGGCACAGCTGCTCCGATTGAGAGTCTTGGTATTTATCATCCCCTAAAATAGGATGGCCGGCATGCAAGCAATGCACTCGAATCTGGTGAGTGCGCCCTGTGATTGGCTGCGCTTCAACCCAAGCGCATTGATCAAACTGCTTCAAGAGTCGATATTTTGTTACCGAGGCCTTGCCTTGCGCATTAACCGATACCCGACGCTCGCCACTGGCAGCTTCTTCGTGGCGCAAAAGCGGCGCATCAATTCGCTTTTTGTCTTCAGGCCAGCGCCCTTTCACTAAACACCAATAGGTTTTTTGAACCTGGTGTTTGGTGCGAAAATAATCTTGCAGCAACGTCAAGCTGCTGCGTTTTTTGGCAACCAGCACCACGCCGGAAGTATCTCTATCAAGCCGATGAACAAGCTCTAAAAAACGATCATCAGGTCGATCAGCCCTCAATGCCTCAATAAGCCCCAACGTTAAGCCCGAGCCACCATGCACGGCCAAACCTGAAGGTTTATTTATTGCAATTATGTAATCATCTTCATAAATGACAGCATCGATTAATGCACGCCGCAAACCCTGGCTTGGCGAATGAACAGTCTTTTCTTTCTGAGCTTCTGTAACCGGTGGAATGCGCACCTCATCACCAGCACACAATCGGGTTTCAGGCTTTGCTCGCTTGCCATTCACCCGAACTTCGCCTTTGCGAATAATGCGATAAATCCGACTTTTAGGTACATTATTCAGATGAAAGCGTAAAAAATTGTCCAATCGCTGATCATCACGATCCTCTTCAACAGATACAAACCTAACCTTTGACACAAAGCTTCCTTTCAGATTCTTAACGGCGAGGATGATAGCAGATAGCAGAGCGTTGAAGCAGCAAGGGTTTACTGTTATATTGCAGGAGCTTGGTATTCTATGTCGGCGCCCAGAGATCACACAGGCGTTCAGGCACAGAAGCTCAACAACAATGAAATTTATCGGTTGGGCAGCAAGAACAGATTTAAAACAGAACGAAAGGCCTTCAGAACAGGTTGAAAGTATTCCTAAAGTACTGTGAATACTGCTAAAAAGAGCCGGAAACTCCATAAGACTCTGCCATTTTCTGAAACAAGGCTCGTTTAACATTGCTAGTTGTTACATGCGTTAAAAATACGCAGTTTGTATTGTGTAAATTGATTGCTAACGATGTACCGCTCTGTCTGCCTGTTTTGCTGCTCTGAAATCAACAACTCAGAGTAATATCCCTTAATGAAAAGAATGTTAATTAACGCAACGCAAGCCGAAGAGCTTAGGGTTGCACTCGTAGACGGACAACGCATTTACGATCTGGACATAGAAGCCGGATTTAGAGAACAAAAAAAGGCCAATATCTACAAAGGCCGAATCACCCGCATCGAACCCTCGCTAGAGGCTGCATTTGTCGATTTTGGCGCTGAGCGTCATGGCTTCCTACCTCTTAAAGAAATCTCCAAAGAATATTTTATTGACCCTTCTATGTCCTCTCGCTCTAACATCAAAGAGCTGATCAAAGAAGGCACTGAAGTTATTGTTCAGGTTGATAAAGAAGAGCGTGGTAACAAAGGCGCGGCATTAACAACCATGATCAGCCTTGCTGGTCGTTATTTGGTGCTGATGCCAAACAATGCTCGTGCAGGTGGTATTTCTCGCCGAATCGAAGGTGATGAGCGCGCACAAATTCGCGAAGCACTGCAGGGTGTCACTATGCCGGATGGTATGGGCTGCATCGTTCGTACTGCGGGTATCGGTCGCTCGACAGAAGAGCTGCAATGGGATTTAGATTACCTAATGCAGTTGTGGGGCACGATTAAAGAAGCCTCTAACTCTCGCCCTGCTCCGTTCCTTATCTTACAAGAAAGCAATGTTATCTTACGTGCGATTCGTGACTACCTACGTCAAGACATCGATGCCGTAATGATCGATAACAAAGATGCTTACAACTATGCGTTAGACTTCGTACAGAAAGTCATGCCGAGTTATCAGAACAAGATTAAACTCTATGAAGATACGGTACCGCTTTTTAACCGCTATCAAATTGAGTCTCAAATCGAAACAGCCTTCCAGCGCGAAGTGAAACTACCGAGCGGCGGCTCGATTGTGATTGATCCGACAGAAGCTCTAGTTTCTATCGACATCAACTCAAGTCGTGCGACCAAAGGTGTGGATATCGAAGAAACCGCATTCAATACCAATATGGAAGCGGCAGAAGAAATTGCACGTCAACTACGCTTACGTGATATGGGCGGCCTGATCGTTATCGACTTTATCGATATGAATCAAGCCAAGCACCAACGCGAAATTGAAGCAAAAATTAAAGAAGCGACTAATACCGACCGAGCTCGCGTTCAAATTGGCCGACTCTCTCGTTTTGGCTTACTTGAAATGTCACGTCAACGTTTACGCCCTTCTTTAGGCGAAACCAGTGGTATTGTCTGCCCTCGCTGTAGTGGCCACGGCACCATTCGTGATGTGAAATCGTTGTCACTTTCTATTCTGCGCCTAATCGAAGAAGAAGCGTTAAAAGAGCGTACTGCGCAAATTCGCACCATCGTGCCAATGACCGTAGCAACCTTCTTGTTGAATGAAAAACGCGATCAAATTTCGGACATCGAAAAACGCCTAAACGTACACGTACTCGTGGTACCGAACCCAGAAATGGAAACGCCACATTATGACGTACAACGTTTACGTGACGACGATGAATCGGTTATCGAAGGCCAGCCAAGCTACGCCATTAAATTTGAATCTGAACCATCTGAAACAGAAGCGGTTCTAGAAAACACAGCGAAGCCTCAAGAAGCCGCAATCTCAATGCTTCAAGCTCCTCGTGCGCCCGTTCCAGAAGCTGCGCCGAGCAAGCCGCAAAAGGCTAAAGCTAAAAAACCGGTGACTCGCAAAAAGAAAAAAGCCAGCCTAGCTAGCAAATTAGCTTCTTGGTTTGGTGGTTTGTTTAAGCAGGAAAAGAAAACCAAGCGAGTGACGAAACCTAAGCACAAGTCTGGTAAAGTACCTGCGAACAAAAACAATCGCAATAGAAATGACCGTAATGATCGCTCATCTAGCAATTCACGTCGTAACTCGCAGTCTCGTACTCAATCGAACGAGAACAAACAGCCACGTCGTAAAAACAATGCTAACCACGAGCAAAAAAAATCGACTGACGATAAGTCAACCGAGGTAGAAAACAATACCAATAGCCCAAAAACAACTAAGCGCCGTCCGAGTCGAAACGCTCAAACAGGTCGTGTGTCGGTTGATGAAATTGGCTCTAACAGAAAAGGTCGCGGCGAGAGTAAAAACTCAGCTAAGCGAGTAAAGCCTGTTAAGCCAACTGAGATTGTCTCGGAAATCGATTTTGATCTTGTTGGTAAAAAGCCTGAATCAGCTGAGCCAGTATTGGATGCAAACGCTGCGGAGCAAACGACAAATCCAGTCAATGCTATGCCTGATGTTGAAGTTAGCACTGAGCAGCTCAATCAGCCTACTCAACAAGAGTCAGCAACTGAGGCGAACACAGATACTGCAGCTGTCGACAAAAGCCAGAACCAACCGGCAAACAGTCAACCGGCAGAAAGCAGTCAGCCGGAAAGCTCTCAGTTTGATGTTTCGCCAACACCGAGTGTTGAGCGCGAACCATTAGCACCAGCTGAAGCTGCAAGCCCTAAAGCGAGCGAGCAAACAGAGGTTGCTGCAAACGACGAAAACCAGGCGTCGGATGATGATAAAAAGCCGACCCGCGCACCGAACGACCCAAGAGAAGTTCGTCGCCGTCAATTAGAAGCTGAACGCGCATCTTCTGAAGACTAAAGATCGAAATAGGCTATAGCCATTAAAAAACCGAATAGCGACATGCTATTCGGTTTTTTTATATCTGCGGTTTTTTATATTTTCGGTTTATTGGCATCTGAAAATAGATAGCTCTTTTCGATCATAAAGCCCCTTTAAACTACAGGCTATTTCTAAACCACAGCCCCTTCTAAGCCACAGACCCTTCTAAGCCACAGAGCCCTTTTAAACTAAGCATCAAAATTACTAATCGCTAAATAACGGTCGATCTCGGCACTCGTCGAGCCAGACGATAAATTGTTGGCAATACTCAGCGTCAAGGTTAACTTATTTAACGCCTCCTGATCAGAATCGGACAGCTCTAACTCGCTGTTTGAGCTAGCATTCTTTAGTTCATCCACGACACTTTGAATATTAACTGCGCGACTTTCCGCTGTAGGACTATCAATATTATCGATCACCAGCTGCGCCTCTTCTAATATGCTGATTAATGAACTTTGAGAGTCACTGCTTTCTAGCTCAGCAACTAAGTCATCGATAAAAGAAGAAAGCTCACTAATCGTTGAGGTGCTTTCTGTTGAAGCGCTCTCTGTCGAGGTGACACTGGCTGACAATCTGGTTGCCTCGCTGGTGGTAATAAAACCATATTCTTCTAATCGACTAATAAATTCACTCGACACTTCAAAGGCACTCGGGCCTGCCGAAAAAAACTCCTCGTTAAGTTTTTGCAATTTCTGGCTTCGGGTTGATAACTCAACTGAACTTTGCTCTGTTGAGCTCTCTTGGTCATTAACATCAGTGCTAATCTCATCGATCTCGCTAGAGGCAATGGTTGAATCGGTTTGATTAGCGATAAAGCCAGTGTTGATTAAGCTAGATGCAATCTCTGTCATTGGGTGTCCTTATTTTTAGATGCATAGCTTGCAATAGCAACGATCGTGCCTAACGTCAGCAGGGCTAAGCCTCAGTGTTTATAAGGGGTTTCAGAGGGTAGGAAATGAAATAATTGCCGTTATCGGCATAAGGTTGCCGCATGACAATGTTTAACTGAGCGGCAATTGACTGACAATGAATATGAGGATCTAGATGACTGATCAATTAGATCAGTCATCTAGACTTAAACATTACTGAGACATGCTGGTGGTACGGATGGTATAGCCGTCTTGGTTTGATATAACAGCAATATGCCCTTCGATACCATTAACATAAGCATTAATAGACCGCTCATTGAGTACTGATTGAAGCGCTTTCAATTTTTTCCAATACTTGACTGACGAGGCCGCCAAATAGTCTTTTGCAACAACATTATCTAAAAATGCATCCGGTACAAACGACTTATCTGAACTTAAAGGAATAGTCGCTACATCAACATCGTAGGCTTGGCTTAAAAAATAATGCTCCAATGCAGTATTGTTATCACCCGTAATTAAAAATCTATTTCCATAATCACTCAGCATGGCGACAAAGGGTGGCACACTCGGTTCTTTACTCTGATCATCGGACAAGGCCGGTAACGATGCATGTGAATACAGCACCTCGATAAATGTATCGTCGTCTATATCATACCTTTCGTTTGGCATCATAATATCAATAGTAAGGTTCTTGTACGCGGCAATATCCCTAAGAACCTCTAATGGCTCCTGCTTATTACCACCAGATCGATCTTGAGTATCATTTATATTACTTGGCATATTTAATTTAATTGAACCAATCGAAATGTCATCCGACAGTAATAGTTCTCGTAAACCACCGTAACTCTCCGGTGAAAAACTCATTAAGTAAATTGTAGAAAGATAACTCACTTTATTTTCTTCAAGATATCGAGCTAAGCTATGTTCTTTTTTATTTTGATAACTTCCGGTATCAATCAAAATAGATTCTGTATTTTTAGTAATGAGGTGCGCATCAGAATATTGACCGCCGGATAAATTGACCGACACCCAATGCAAATTACCATCATTGAATGCATTATCATAATTACCGGCATTAAAAATAAAATTTTCATCTCCGAATTTTTGAGCTTCAAATGGGAGCACCCGCGTCTGGCGTTCAAATCGAATAACACCAGAAAAACAAATTGCAACCAATAACAAAAGTGCAGCAATTAAAGAAAATATAACTTTAATTTTCATGTTCATTTACTTCTCCAAAACAAACATCGATTAAATCGAACTACCAGCAACGAGGCTCTATTTCTAGCTCGACCGAAAACAACTGCTGCACCTTTGCTTGTACTAATTCCGCCCAAGATAAAACGGCTTTTCCACTCGCCTTATTCGGGTTAATTAAAACAAGTGCCTGCTTTTCATAACAGCCGACACCCTCATCGCCAACACAGCCTTTTAGACCAGCCTGATCAATCAACCAACCAGCGGCAAGCTTCACCCCTTGATCTGTTTTAAAGCTGACTAAATTTGGCCATTGAACACTTAACTGTTCAAATGTTTCTTGAGGCACCACTGGGTTTTTAAAAAAACTGCCAGCATTGGGCAACACCGTAGGATCGGGCAATTTTTCTTGTCGAGTTTTAACAATGAAATCGAATACAGCTTTTGCACTCAGTTTATTGGAGTCGGCCAAGGCGCTCAGTGCACCATAAGAAATAACGGGATTAAACTCTTTACTTAATTGAAAGCAGACGGAGGTGATGATGTATTTATTTTCTTGCTGTTTAAATAGACTTTCTCGATAACCAAACTGACATTCTGGCTGAGAAATTTTTTGCGTTTGCTGAGCAACAAGATCGTAGGCGGTCACTTCAACAATAGTATCACCGGCCTCTACGCCATAAGCCCCAATATTTTGTACCGGTGCTGCACCGACTGTACCGGGAATAAGTGCTAAATTCTCTAAACCATAATAGCCATGTTCAACACACCAAGAGACAAAGTCGTGCCAGTTTTCACCGGCACCTACGCGAACTCTAACAGACGCGTTATCCTCTGAGATAATGTCGATACCTTTAATTTCATTTTTTAATACCAGCGCATCAATAGACTCACTTAAAACCAGATTACTGCCCTCTCCCAAGGTTTTAACAGACAGTTGCATCTGTTGTGCAAGCGCCGCAACCTCTGCTACATCATTTGCCTCTTGTAAGCGATAAAAGTAAGACGCTGAAGATTGCACGGCCATGGTATTAAGGCGCTGCAATTCAATATTTTGCTGAAAAGAAATCACCGACTTGCATCCTGTTTGTAATGTTCGATGATACCAAGCGCGATACTTTCACATTGCTGAATAACATCATAAAAACCCTGTGCATCACCATAATATGGATCCGCAACATTGATAAAGGATTGCTCAGAAAAACTCGACGCCATTGCAACTGTTGCCAAACTACCCTTGGGTTGTATGTGATGGATATCACGCAGATTGGCTTCATCCATCGCTAGAATCAGATCAAATTCATTGAAGTCTTCAACGTTGAGTTGCCGTGCAGATAATGACGACAGCGCATAACCCTTAGCCTTGCCTGCAGCAATAGCACGCTCATCAGGAGGATTACCTATGTGATAGCCTGCAGTGCCAGCAGAATCAACCTCGACACTATGAATCGATTGCTGCTCTAGTTTCTGTCTCAATACCGCCTCAGCGGTCGGTGACCGGCAAATATTACCTAAGCAGACGAATAACACCTTCATCAGCTTTGCTCCTCAAATAGAGCTCTGACTGTCGCTAAATCTTCTGGCGTATCAACCCCGACAGGAATAGGACGCTGGGCTTTATCGGCATTAATAAAATGTCCGTTCTCCATAAACCGTAGCTGCTCTAATTTTTCCAGCGCTTCTAACTGGCCTTCAGCATAGTTAGTAAATTGATCAAGGGCTTTTTTACGGTAAGCATAAACACCGACATGGCGCTTAAGACTGTCTGTTTGCTGTCGCGTATTATCGCGATCAAAAGGAATACTGGCGCGACTAAAATACAGCACACGATTATCTTGGCCCTGAACCAATTTAACGATATTTGGATTGTCCGCCTCCTCAACAGAGACTTCTTCGTAGAGTGTCGCAACCGAGGCATCAGGAGATTGTTCTAATAAAGAGGCAACCTGCTGCAAATTTTCGGATGGCATAAGAGGCTCATCGCCCTGTAGATTGATCACAATGTCATCGTCGAGCAAGCCGAGTTTACTGGCAGCCTCTTGCAATCGATCGGTACCACTTAAGTGATCGGCCTGAGTCATAACAACGCGATAACCCGCCGCTTCGACAGCCTGGGTAATTCGCTCATCATCTGTCGCGACCACCACCTCTGTAAACTGGCTGGCATCCACCGCTTCACAAACACGCACCACCATGGGTTTGCCGGCAATATCTTGCAGCGGCTTACCAGGTAATCGTGTCGAATTATAGCGTGCTGGAATGATGACTACTTTTTTCATGAATAAGCGCCTCAATTTTGCTTAAAATATTTACTTTAAATGCTTCAGGCAACTCAAAATCGAGCTTTAAAACATAAAGATTAGGATAGTTTTCGAGGTTAATTTTGACTGCGTCTTTTTCGGTAATAACCAACGGAAGTTTTGAATCGCTGAGAATAGACTCGGGTATAAAGTCATGATCATTAAAACGATGACGTTCTGCAATTTGAAACCCGAGTGCTTCAACGCTAGCAACAAAAGAGTCAAAGTTACCTATCGCTGAAGCCAGATTAATCGTTTTTTCTGTCAGACTTTTACCTTCAGCGTTTGTTGGCGGCGTAAAGGTTAAGTTAGCGGCATAACTTAGCTGCAATGCCTCAGGCAGGATTAATTCTCTACTTGGCTGACCTTTGGTGACAATAAAATCAACGCTTGCTAGTCGCGCCATAGATTCACGCAGCGGCCCTGCTGGCAGTAATTTTTGATTACCAAACAGTCGCTTAGCATCGACCATTAAAAGCTCTAAATCTCGATGCATGCCATAGTGTTGCATACCATCATCACTAATAACGACATCAACTTCATGCTGCTGTAATAGATAACGCACGGCACAATCGCGATCTGGGTCGACAACCACCTGACAACCGGTTCTTAGTTGGATCAGCTTGGGTTCATCGCCCACCTGAGCAACCGATGACTGCGCCGTTAAAGATACAGGGTAATTCACTTTCTGTGTTGCACCATAGCCACGACTGACCACGCCAACTCGAATGCCCTGCTGTTGCAATGCGGTCACCAACCAAATAATCATCGGTGTTTTTCCGGTACCACCAACCGTTAAATTGCCAACCACAACGACGGGGGCTTGATAGGCCGTTTGGTTACGCTGACGACGGCGTTTATCAGTCAGACGACGCACCAGAGCTGACAATGGCGATAAACAAAAAGCCTGCCATCCAATGTTCGTTTGATACCAAAATTTCATCACAGACCTGCGTCGTAATTTAAGGAATTATGATTCTTCATGAGTTTGGCAAATCTTGACGAATAAGGCATAACTCGACTAGCCGAACCCGATGAGTCTTCAATTGCTATTTGCATCTTTAGTTTCAGTTAGCGTCTTCGGTTTCACTTTGAGTGGTAATACTGACTTTAACAAAACCTAATTGAGCGGCGGCATCAAGTGCAGTAACAAACGCCTGATGAGGCGCCTGTGCGTCACCTGTTAAAACAATGGGCAGATCCGTCTGGTTTGCCGACAATTCAACTAACGCCGCCTTCAACGAGGCAAGATCGGATCGAATCAATACTTCTCCGTTAAGCGCATAGCTGCCTTGGCGATCAATCACAATTTCGATGGGTAATTGCTGCTCTGCCTGAATTTCACTCTGACTTTGCGGCAAGTCGATCTTTAACTGTGTTTGCCGAGTAAAGGTCGTGGTCACCATAAAAAAGATTAACAATAAAAAAACCACGTCAATCAATGGCGTCAGATTAACGTTAACCTCTTCTAAGCGTTTACGGCGAGATCTCATTTTTTCTGTGCGGCCCCATCCGAATGAATCGCATCAACAAGCTTAATGCTGTCTTGCTCCATTAATACCGTTAGCTCATCAACTTTACGTACCAACGCGCGATGAAAAACTACCGACGGAATAGCCACAGTTAAGCCCGCTGCGGTAGTAATCAATGCCTTAGAAATACCGCCTGCAAGAATACTGGTGTTGCCGGTACCTTGAGTCATGATATCGCTAAAAACATCGACCATACCCAACACGGTACCGAGCAAACCTAATAACGGCGAAATTGCAGCGATAGTACCCAGCGTACTGAGGAATCTCTCCATTTCATGGGCCGCATGATCGCCCGCTTCCTGAATGGCGTCTTTCATGGCATCGCGGCCATAACGAGAGGCTTGTAAACCTGCAGCAAGCACAGAGCCGAATAAGCTGCTTTGGCGTAGGTTTTTAATCTTTTCAGAGTCGAGCTGTTGATTTTTAATCCAGCGCCAAACCTGAGGCAACTGATCTTTAGGTCGCACATTGGCAACCCGCAACGTCCAATAACGCTCGATAACAATGGCCACCGAGATAATAGAACTGATGATAATAGGCCACATAAGAATGCCGCCAGATTTGATAATTTCGTACACAGTCTGCCTCCTGATATCCGCTCTACTCTATCATAGCCTGAGCCTCAAAATGTATAAAAATCAACGTATAAGACGCATTCTATAGGCGGTTGCTGAATGCTTAACCTTAAGCCCATCGCTATCAAAGTACAGTCGAATAGAGCCAAGTTGCGCAGTGCTTAACAATTGTTGCTCTGGGTGAGCATCAAACCAGCTGACAATGGCCGCAGCTGGCCAGCGCGGCGATAGCCGATCACCGTTGCTGACTAAGTAAAGCGCGCCTCTATTGGCTTGCAGCCAATCATGTGAGGAACTGGTGGCAGAACCATGGTGCCCAAGCACGACGATATCTAACGGGAATAGTTCAGGATAAGCCTGCAGTAAAAAATACTCGATCGATTTTCCCGCATCGCCCGTAATAATCATTCGCTTGCCTTGAGCCTGATAAAGCAAAATACAGGAGTGGTCATTACTACTTTGCCGAAACGGCTCCGGCACAGCAATAAAGCGCATATTGGGTGTCGGTGAAGTATCGGCATTGCAATGATTGAAACCGCTGCGATGCGGCGCTTTAGCGAGCCTTTCTGGCTGCCCAGACCAAGCCAAAAAGGCTGCCTGCGTGTTCATAATATACTCAACTGCCATGGCGTGATCGGCATCCGCATGGGTCACAATTAAACCGCTTAACGGGCCTACTTGCCGATCTAAATCACGCTGAAAATAACTTAAGCCAGACCTTAATCCTCCACCTGTATCAACCAACCAACGACCATACTGATCTTCAATCAATAGCGAGGAGCCGTGCCCAACGTCATACAGAGTGACGCGCGCCGCCTGCGTCTTCATCATGGGAAGACGATAAGCAAAGCCATAAAAACCATACCTAATCAGACTCACCAACAGAACGAGCAGCAATACAATGGATGTTAAACGTCGATCAACAAACCATATGAATAAAACCAAAAGAGCAACAACACTGATCACCAGCAACGGCGAAAACCAAGCAAACTGAAATGCAAACTGCTGCGTCCAGTGCAACAACATGAGCAATGTCTGAACGACGAATTCATACACCGAAACAACTATGGGCATGGGTTGCAGCGCAATTAAAAAAGCCAATGGTAATAGTAAAAAACCAATCAACGGCGTTATAAAAAAATTCAACACGCCTGCGAAAGGATTCATCGAAAAGCCAGATAAAAAAGCCCATGGCAACGTTGTTAATGACATGGTGCATTGAAATAAAAATAACCGAAGTAACCAATGGCCGAGGCTCATCCATTGCCAACGAATTAAAACAATGATGATTAATATAGAAATAAAACTTAGCCATGCGCCTAATGACAACCAAGCTTCTGGTTTCAATAACGACAGAACGGCCAAGGCAACTAACAGCGCCATCAACCAATTAAGTCGAATGGCTAAACGCATTATCATGAAAGGAACAAGCAGCATAATCAGCGCTCTGGTAGCAGGTACTGGCCAGCCTAAAAACGCGACATAGAGAACAACAAACAATAGCGCTAACGTATATTGAACCGTTGTCGACAATAACAATCGACTCGACCAAGGCTGCATCACGACTTTAATCAGCAGCAAGCAAAACACTGAAATAAAACCGATATGCATTCCACTGACAACAAACAGATGCATGAGTTGATTTTGGCTGAAGGTATTTTTTAAATCTTGATCAATAGAATGAGACCAACCTAAAAATAGCGCAGCCCAAATATCGAAGGCTGAATCAGAATGAAAACTCGCCTGTCGATTTTTGTAGAGCCTTTCGGATCTTTTGGGTTGGTATTGCAAACTATATAGATCGACCAAGGTTGCCTTAGCATCCATCTGCGTCGAAAAATAATAGCGATCAGCATCAAAGCCACCAGGTGTTAAAAACCCAAGTGGCTGCCTTAAGCGAAAAGCGCCAACAAGGCAATCTCCCGGATAGATGGGTTGCGTAACCTTTGCTTTAGGCAAACTGATTTGAATATTACGTAGCTGCGTCTGCGCTGGTTGAGAAACAACACGAGCCCGACTAAACCAAACATCATCGTAACTGGCTACTGCCCTATTAATACAAACAGTCAGTGGTAAGGTTTGATGTTTCAAACTTGCGGGCAATGGATGCTGTAGTTGACGCTCCAGCTGAATTAACATCAGGCTGGCCAACAACGCATAGACGAGCAAAACATAGGGGTGTTTTTGCTCGCTAAAAAATCGACGCTGCCTGCCATAGTAAAACAAGCTGACTAATAGCGTCGCAGCAATAAGGATAAGACTAGGAAATAAACCAAACTGATACCAAACAGGTGGCAGCAGTGGCAAAAAAAAGATTACAAACAATGTCACCATCCTTGGTTTATTGATCGTACAGCGATTTATTAATTATATAACTATGATTTAGATGAAGCTCATTCGCCCGCAATAAATAGATGTTTCTGTTATCGAACTTGAGTTAATTGGCCTTTAGTTAAACGATATTGAGTTGGGAATTGATTAGACCATTCTTGGTTGTGAGTTACGACAACAAAAGAAGTGCCCGTCTGTTGGTTAAGCGATTCAATCATCGATTGAATCTGTTCAGAAGTCTGTTCATCCAAGTTGCCGGTTGGCTCATCCATCATAACAATACCAGGTTTATTAACTAAGGCTCTGGCTATCGCAACACGTTGACGCTCACCACCAGACAACTCCGCTGGGCGATGATCCATACGATCTTGCAAACCGACCTGTTGCAATAACTGCTGAGCATAGAGGCGAGCCTCTTTCGTTACCTGGTTTCGAATTCTATGCGGGATCAATACGTTATCGATTGCAGAAAATTCAGGTAATAGGTGATGGAACTGAAACACAAAGCCCATAAACTGATTGCGTAATTTTGCACGAGCAACATCGCCCAGTTTATTGATCGCCTGCTCATCCATGTAGACGCTGCCTTCACTCGGATCATCCAAACCTGCCAATAGATTTAACAGTGTTGTTTTACCTGAACCGCTGGTGCCGACAATGCTAACCATTTCACCTTGAGAAATTGAAAAATCAATTTCATTAAGCACCTGAATATACTCACTGCCCATCTTAAATTGGCGTGAAACCGATTGGCATTTTAATACGGATTTAAGACTCATAACGAAGGGCCTCCGCCGGTGAAATTCGAGAAGCCTTCCACGCAGGATAAATCGTTGAACACACCGATATACAGAAACTTGCAGCAGCAATTAGATAGACATCGGACCATTTTAATTGCGACGGGATGTAACTAATAAAATAAACATTGGCATCTAAAAATTGAATGTGAAACACCGATTCTATCCAAGCAATAATATCGGCAACCGAAAGCGCACCAATAACACCTAGAATCACACCAATAATGATACCGACCAAACCAATCGCCGTACCCTGCACCATAAAGACCGCTAATATTTGTCGTCGCGTTGCGCCCAAAGTGCGCAACACGGCAATTTCGGCTTGTTTATCCGTCACCAGCATGACCAAACTAGATACTGTATTAAAGCCAGCCACTGCGATAATCATAAAGAGTAATAGCCCGACGAGCTTTTTCTCCATTTGAATGGCTTTAAACAGGTTACCCTGTGTACGAGTCCAATCGCTGACGTAGTAAACATCGGTTAGTTCACGACCTACATCAAATGCGGTCTGTCGCGCCTTAAATAAATCTGATGTTTTTAACTGCACACCGTCAACGGCACCGCCATAAAGCATCAGTTTGCCTAAATCATCGATGTTAGTGACGACTAAACCTGCGTCCATTTCTGCACCGACTTCAAATAGGCCTACAACAGTAAAGCGCTTAAAACGAGGTTGTATGCTGGCAATGTTTACTGACAATTCAGGCACAATTAATGTCACCTTATCGCCAACATCGACACCCAATATATGCGCCATTGTGGTTCCTAAGATGGCACCAAACGGCTGATTAGCGAGATCTTCTAATGAGCCTTCCACTATGTGTTCAGGCAATATAGAAACACTGGCAATGGTTTCCGTGTTGATACCACTGAATAAGGCGCCGCGATTAACATTGTTGGCAATGACCATGCCTTGGGTTTCAATATATTCTGACGCACCCTCGACTAACGGATGCTGCAAAGCTTTATCAATAATTTCTTGCTGCTTGGTCATCTCACCAGGCAGTGAAATGGTGGCATGAGGCACCATACCAAGAATACGATTGCGCATTTCTTGATCAAAGCCATTCATGACAGAAAGTACTATAATAAGCACCATGACGCCGAGCGTAAGACCGGCCATCGATAGTGCAGAAATGAAAGAAATAAAGTGGTTACGTCGCTTGGCGCGTAAATATCTTAAACCTATATAAAAAGGCAGGCTGCGGTACATAGTTTGGATATTCCATTAAACTCTATGATGAGAGACTATTCTATGGTGAGATAATATACTGTTTAGAGCACTATATTGATACTGTATGGCTGTCGTGCCCATTTTACACAACTATGACATCGGAGCACTCATGAATAATAATAACGACCCTCATCAGAATGACGCCTTTCATGTCGACATGACAGCGATTGTTGACCTAAAGCCTGCTGATGCAGAATCGTCAGATGCCGCTAATTGCTTTCCCGAATTACACGCACTGGCATTAATGTCTGAAACCTCAAACATCGACGATGAGTTAACCGCCCTAACCGATCGTATTAAAGATATAACATTAAAAAAATCGGTTTCTTTGCTGCATAAAAAACTCAACATCATCACTTCGCTTATCGATATAAAAACTGCGCAACAAAAAAATTCACCGCCTCAATCAATCAATATGAGCGAAGCTAATTGTCGACTCATTAAACCGAAAGGTTTCAATATTGGCCAACGAGTCGCCATCGCCATCATTTTCACACCTAGCTACTTCACTCATTTTTCGTTTGCTAAAGTCAGCCAAGCTAAGCCAATAGATGAATCACGGTTAGAATATCTATTTGAATTTGAAAACCTAACCGAAGCTCAAAAGCAGCAACTGATCAAACATATGTTCAGAGCACAAACCTCAGGACAAAGCTAAGCTATTGATAAACCGTTATTCGACTTTCAAAGGTGTTATTCGACTTTCAAAGGTGTTATTCGACTTGCCAATGCGTTATTCGATTTTCCAATGATAGTTGGGTAACGAGTTAATAATAGTTTTCCCATAGCGTTTGGAAACAATACGTCGATCCATAAACCAAATAACGCCACTGTCCTGCTCTTGCCGAATCAGTCGCCCGCAGGCTTGCACTAACCGAATGGTCGCCGCGGGTAAGGTAATCACTTGAAACGGATTCATGCCTTTACTTTCCAACCACTGCGCCAATGTTGAGGTGATGGGGTCATCTGGGACACCAAAAGGAATTTTCGCAATAACCAAATGCTTCAAATAGTTGCCCGGTAAATCAACACCTTCGGCTAAGCTTGCCAAACCAAATAGCGTAGAACCCCCACCCTCATTCAGCCGCTCTTTATGATGCTCGATTAACGCTGTTTTTGGCAGATCATCTTGCGAGGTGACTAATGCTTTCCAGTCGTCATTTAAGCCTTCATAGACCTCTTGCATCTGCGCTCGCGATGAAAACAATACCAAGTTGCCTGTTTCCATTGGCAGGTGCTGATGAATAAGAGCAACAATCGACTCACTATGAGCATCTCGCTGACTACCCTCTACAGCCAATGCAGGAATAGTCGCGGTAACTAAATTTGGGTAATCAAATGGGCTCTCAACTTTTAAGACATCGGCCTGCTCCGGAATGCCACACTGAGTCATAATGCGATCAAACTTGCCAGCAACCGTCAGCGTTGCTGATGTCACTACCGCACCGCAACAGCGATTCCATAGAAAGTTTTTTAATACTGAGCTTGCCGAAACTGGGCTGGTGTTAAGTATTAAATCTTGGTTATCTGCGTTATCAATTCTGTCTAACCAGCGAGCCACTGGTGGCGCATTCTCTGCATCAGGCTCAAGCCAACTGTCGACCAACCCTTTAGCTGGTTCAATTCGGCTTAGCCATCGGCCAATAACCGGCAGCGCATTTTGTAAGCGTTCTTTTTCTTGAGGATCATCAGAGGCTGAAAGTTGCTTGCGAGTATGTTCATCTAGGGCATTCATCGATGCATACAAACTGGTGAACGGATACACCAGCGGATTAAGTAAATCATCCAACGGCTGTCGCTGCTCTGATTGTAAAAAGGTCAAGGTGCGCTCTTCTGAGCTTAACCGATTAAACCAAGGTTGCATCGCAGACCAAGTCAATGATAACTGCTGATGCGCGTCATTTAAGCCATCCACAATGGTGGCTAATAATCGCTCTGCCGTATCACCGTATGCTAATTCAAGACGAACTTTCGGAATCTGTTTACGAATGGCATCAATCTGATTGAGCGTGTATTTAACGGTTAATTGCTGAGCAAAATGCGACAGCGCTTTTTCGGGAAGATGATGGCCTTCATCAAAAACATAAATGGTGTCTTCTGGTGCTGGTAAGATTGCACCGCCACCAAGAGAGAGATCCGCCATAACCAAGTCATGATTAGCAATAATCACCTGTGCGTTTTCAAGCTCACCACGCGCTTCAAAAAATGGACAATTTTGATAATGCGGGCAACGCCGATTGAGGCACTCCCGATGCGAAGAGGTTAAGCTGAACCAGAGATTATCGTCGATTTTATCTGGCCAGTGATCTCGATCTCCAGACCAAGCGCCACTGCCAAATTGCGTCATTAACTCATTGTATTGAGCTAAACTCGCCTCATCGGCCTCCATGGTTTCTTCAAACAACGACATGGCCACCACGGTACCGCTATAAAACTGAATTAGTTGCTCAAGCTTTTGCGTACACAGGTAACGACTGCGCCCTTTGGCTAGAACTGCTTTAAAATTCAGCTCCGTATTTTTAGCAATATCTGGTAAATCTTTGTTAACAACCTGTTCTTGCAAAGCAATGGTGGCCGTTGAGATAACCAGTTTTTTCTCCATCGCCATTGCTAAGCTGATAGCACTTAACGCATAGCCAACCGTCTTACCGGTTCCGGTACCCGCTTCTACAACAGCAATACCGGTACTATTGGCTTGGCGTACGCCTTCATCATCCAACGCTATATTGCCTAAGGTTCGAGCAATTTGAGCTAGCATATGCTTTTGACCAGAGCGAGGCTTTAGGTCACGGTTTTTTAGATATTCAGAGTAAGCCGTTTGAATATTGCTTTTTACGGTATTGGAGAGCATTTGAAATTTAGTTTAAAGGAAAACAAAGTTACAATACCTGAAACTCATATTAAGAGGAACTTAGAATGCAACAACGTGTGGTTTCAGTCGCGAATATTGAATGCGGCAACGACAAACCCTTTACCCTATTTGGCGGTATCAATGTACTGGAAAGTCGTGACTTAGCCCTAAAAGCCGCTGAGACTTACGTTAAGGTAACCAGCGAACTTAATATTCCTTATATTTTTAAAGCAAGCTTTGATAAAGCCAACCGCAGTTCCATTTCAAGTTTCCGCGGCCCAGGCTTAGAAGAAGGTTTAAAGCTGTTACAAGAAATTAAAGAAACTTTTGGCGTGCCGGTCATTACCGATATTCACGAACCTTTCCAAGCGGCTCCTGCTGCTGAAGTTGCAGATGTTATTCAGCTGCCTGCTTTTTTATCTCGCCAAACTGATCTGGTAAAAGCCATGGCAGAAACCGGTGCAGTCATCAATATTAAGAAGGCTCAGTTCTTAGCTCCGCATGAAATGGCTCACATCTTGAACAAGTTCCAAGAAGCTGGAAACGACAAACTGATTTTATGCGAACGCGGTACTTCGTTTGGTTACAACAATCTCGTTGTCGACATGCTAGGTTTTGGAATAATGAAACAGACTGGTTTCCCAGTTATTTTCGATGTTACTCACGCACTACAAAAGCCAGGTGGTCGTTTAGATTCTGCTGATGGTCGCCGTGCTCAGGTTACCGACCTTGCTCGCGCCGGTATTGCACAAAAAATTGCAGGCCTATTTCTTGAAGCTCACCCAGACCCTAATTCTGCAAAATGTGACGGACCTTCAGCATTACCACTGGATAAGCTTAAGCCGTTCCTAGAGCAATTGAAGGCGGTTGATGAAGTTGTGAAATCGTTCGACGATATCGTTACAGAATAACTCGATAACTAACACTAGCTACGCTACTGGATAAACAGTTGCTGGAGAAACAGCCTCGACCGGCTGCAACCCCTGAATAGCATCAAGATCGATTGCGTTCAAATAACGGTGTTGCAGCCAATTTATAAGCTTCAGCTAAAACCCCTTTCGCATTTAACACTATATCGCACACCAGCCGAGCCACCCCTTGGCCACCACCTAATGGCAATACGATACTCGCCTGCTCGCAAACCAATGCATATGCGTCGCTGGGGCAGATAGAAACACCCACCTGAGTCATAACGCTAAGATCAACCATGTCATCACCGACGTAACAAACTTGCTCTAAAGAAAGTTCAAGTCGATCTAATAATTGCTGCACAATGGCAACCTTGTCTTTAACGCCTTTAAAGTAATATTCGACACCTAAATCAGACATGCGCTGATCGACCATAGCGCTGTCTTTCGCTGTAACAACCGCTACCGCTATAGACTGGTCCTGCAATAACTTAATGCCAACACCATCTTTAACATTAAACAGCTTTACGACCTCACCATTACTGCCATAAACAAGCTGCCCATTGGTTAAAACACCATCGACATCAAAGACGACCAAGGATATTTTGTTAAGCGCCGTATGAGCACCTTGATAATGCTGAGTGAGATCATCCGAATAAGTCATACTGCGCTTCCTGATTATCAGTTTCAGTCTGATCATCTAACCAAAACTTAGGTTTTGAAAAGGTCTGTTCTATTTGTCGTGATAGGCTTGCTGTTAACTTCTTTGAACCTGCCACAAGCTCTTCAGCGACGGCCTCATCAATGCCTAAGCAAAAACTAAACTCCGTTACACCAATAGCATTTTCTTGCAGTAAATCGGCTAATTTTTCCGCTTGGTTCATTTTCTTTCCTTACACAAAAAAGGCTGCATAACGCAGCCTTATTTTAGCAGTCAAGAACCATGACTGCGTAGCATGAGATTAACGAATTTTAATTTTCGCTTGCTCACGCGCTAAATTAAACATCAGTTGCAATTGATCAATACTGGCCAATTGACTACTTAAATTTTGTGAGGCCTCTAACTGCTCAGCAGAAGGCTCGATCTCATTAACTGCAGTCACTGCAACAACATAGGCGGTATCACCCTGCACTGCCGATGCTGAAATACTTGGCTGACCTTCACTTGGCTTAGCCAGTTCAAACGCGGTCACTAATACTTCTGAAGGCAAAGCTTCTGCATCAACACGAGTCACACTAACAGCTGGCTGCCAACTATCATCAACGGTTGCGGTGGCGACTGCTGAGTCAATAGCCTGTTGCATTAGCTCGCGGGATTTTTCCAGCTGAACAATGGAGGCAATCTGCTCAGAGACTTCTTCAAGCTCACGCAACATCTCTTCTTGGTAATCGGTTTTTTGTAAAACAACTAAATCGTTATTTTCCAAACGAACAACGTCGCTTAACTCATCGCTAAAGACAACCGCATCAGAAAACGCAGCGCTTTTTAAATCGTCATTTGCAAAAATACCTTGAGTTGTATCACGCTGAATCCAATCACTGGTTTGTACATCAACACCAAAAGTTTCGGCGACTTCAGCAATATCACTCGATGTAAAAGCAACATCGGCTAATTCTTCTTGAACAACATACAACTCTTGTGCTGCTGTATCGATCTTAATCTGTGCAACCAGCTGCTCTCGTAATTCTGATAGAGGTTCAATCGTTGGGCTTTCTAATGAATCCAAACGAATAATATGAACACCATCATCAGTGGCTACCGGTGCACTGTAATCACCTGGTGCAGCTAAGCTAATGGCTGCATTATAAAGTTCGTCGGCGTAAACACCTTCAAAAAGTTCACCTAGCTCACCACCGATATCAGAACTACCTGGATCATCAGAAAGCTCTGCCGCTAAATCTGCGAACTGCTCACCGTTGTTTAGGCGCTCAATAGCAGCCTGAGCCTGAGCCATTAGGTCATCGCCTTCAGTAAACATAATGTGTGAAATACTGCGGCTTACTCGGCTTTCTAATTCCGCTACGTAGGAATTATAAGCCTGCTCAATCTGCGCATCGGTCACTTCAACCTGACTTGCTAAGTGCTCTTGTGTTAGCGAAACAAAGGAAACTTTAATCTGCTCAGGTGACACAAACTGATCTTGATTTTCATTGTAGTAATCTAAGATCTCTTGCTCTGTTGCTTGCGCTTCAGACAAAAAGTTCACTGAACTAAATTCTTTATAACGAACTTCACGCTGTTGCGCGCCAAGTTTGGCGTAACGGCTTGCTATTTTTTCAACATTAAACGCGCTGTTTTGAACCGATGCTTGCATTTGCGTTAATGCCAACAATTCTTTTTGCTCTGCTAAAAAGCTCGCGTGTGTATAGCCGTTAGACGCCAATAGACTTTCATAAACGCCTTTATCAAACTTACCATCAATTTGGAAAGCGGGTACATCGGCAAGCGTTTTTAACACCTGCTCGTCCGACACTTGAAATTTCAAATCGCTAGTCAGCTGCTGTTCAAGTGTCTGATTAATTAATTCGCTAAGAACCTGATTTCTTAGTAACGAAGAATTTGCCAACTGTGCGGCAAACTCAGCGCCATACTGACTCACTAATGCTTGCTGTTGACTGGCTAAAGATCGCTGAAAATCGATCTCTGAAATTTTTTCGCCGTTAACCGTTGCAGGAGAATTATTGCCTGCGATAGAAACAATAGACTCGGCACCGAACAAAACAAATGTAACAACGATGAGTCCAACAATGATTTTACCAACATGACCCTTGGCTGAATTTCGAAAAACCTGAAGCATTGATATTCCTAACGGCCTTGAAGCCTTTTATAAAAAAAAAGCGCATCGGATGACACGCTACAATTCTTAGTAGAATACACGGGCCAGAGGCCCGCAAAAACTTAATTTACAGCGTCTTTTAACGCTTTACCTGCTTTGAAGCTAGGTACTTTAGCTGCAGCGATCTCAATTGGAGCACCGGTCTGAGGGTTACGGCCCGTACGTGCAGCACGGTCTTTTACGGAGAATGTGCCAAAACCAACAAGAACTACTTGATCACCCTCTTTTAACGCTTCTGTTACAGAATCAACCATTGCATCCAATGCACGACCTGCAGCAGCTTTTGAAATATCAGCAGCTGCAGCTACAGCATCAATCAATTCAGATTTATTCACACTATTCCCCTTTACTATGTTGTATATATAAGACAATGGATGCGTTCTTAAATGTTGCAATCCAATGCTTTGTGAACCTTATTAACTATTAATAATTGTGCTTTCTTATACCAGCGGTAGTTTATACCAGCCTCAAAAAACTACTGTCAAGCCGCTTAATGAGTACTGATGCTACTTTCCGTGCTGTTTTTCGATTTTTGCTTAGATATTTCAGTTTCAACCTCTTCATCGGTCAATCCCTTAGGTTTAGACTCTAATGCGATGTCTAAAACTTCATCAATCCAAGCAACGGGTCGAATCTCTAACGCTTCCTTAATATTATCAGGAATTTCTTTTAAATCTCTGACATTTTCGTCTGGAATGATCACCGTTTTGATACCACCACGGTGAGCTGCCAGTAACTTTTCTTTCAAGCCACCAATCGGTAGCACCTGACCTCGAAGCGTAATCTCTCCGGTCATTGCAACATCGGCACGAACAGGTATTCGAGCCAACACCGAAACTAAAGCAGTACACATTCCGATACCTGCCGAAGGACCATCTTTAGGTGTCGCGCCTTCTGGAACATGAATATGGATATCTTTATTTTCATGAAAATTAGGCAAAATACCCAATCCTTGCGCTCGACTTCGAACAACCGTCATTGCCGCTTGGATCGATTCCTTCATGACATCGCCCAACGAGCCGGTTCTTAAGATAGCGCCCTTACCTTCGACACAACTGGCTTCTAAGTTGAGTAATTCACCGCCAACCGAAGTCCAAGCAAGACCTGTAACCATACCGATCTGGTTATCTTCATCGGCAATACCGTACTTAAACTTATAAACACCAGAGTACTCTTCTAAGTTGTCAGCACTGATGGTTGTGACTTCTTTAGAATCGTTAAGTACATTATTCATTACAACTTTACGGCATATTTTAGCGATTTCTCGTTCAAGACTACGAACACCTGCTTCTCGCGTATATTGACGAATCAATGTCAAAATTGCATCTTCCTGCAAACTCAATTCGTCTTTCTTTATGCCGTTGGATTCAATTTGCTTAGGCACTAAATATTTTTGAGCAATATTTAGTTTTTCATCTTCGGTATAGCCAGGAATTCGAATCACTTCCATACGATCCAACAACGGACCAGGAATATTCATACTGTTTGAAGTACAAACAAACATGATATCAGATAGATCGCAATCTACCTCTAAGTAATGATCATTAAAGGTATGATTCTGTTCTGGGTCCAATACTTCAAGTAATGCAGATGCTGGATCGCCTCGATGATCCATGCCCATCTTGTCAATCTCATCAAGTAAGAATAATGGGTTTTTAACACCCGTCTTACTGAGTTTTTGAACAATCTTGCCAGGCATTGAACCAATATAGGTACGGCGATGGCCACGAATTTCTGACTCGTCACGCACACCACCAAGCGCCATGCGTACAAACTTACGATTGGTAGCCTTGGCAATAGATTGCCCTAATGAAGTTTTACCTACACCAGGAGGGCCAACCAAACAGAGTACCGGTCCTTTAACTTTTTTGACCCGCTTTTGTACTGCCAAATACTCTAGGATGCGCTCTTTAACTTCATCGAGACCATAATGGTCTTTCTCTAAGATCTCTTTGGCCCCGGCTAGATCATGACGCACTCGGGAACGTTTCGCCCAAGGCACACCCAAAATCCAATCTAAATAATTCCGAACAACCGACGCTTCAGCTGAAGTTGGCGACATCATTTTTAATTTATTCAACTCAGCCAAGGCTTTTTCGCTCGCCTCTTTTGGCATGCCTGAGTCTTTAATTTTTTTCTCAATCTCTTCTATTTCTGAAATATTATTTTCATCAATATCGCCGAGTTCTTTTTGAATGGCTTTCATTTGCTCATTCAAATAATACTCACGCTGAGATTTTTCCATCTGTTTTTTAACGCGACTACGAATGCGTTTTTCTACTTCAAGTAAATCGATTTCCGCCTCAAGAAGCGCTAACAGATGTTCGATGCGATCACGTTCACTGGCAACTTCAAGAACCTTCTGTTTCTCATCAACCTTAAGCGACAAATGAGAAGCAATGGTATCCGCAAGCTTGCCTGATTCTTCAATATTAGACAGCGAGGTCGAGACTTCTGATGGAACCTTCTTACTCAATTGCACATATTTATCGAATTGAGACATCAGCAAGCGAACAAGTGATTCTTGCTCTCGTTCGTTTAATGGATCAGCGGTTAATACTTCAGCCTGCCCCATTAAAAATTCTTCGCCATCGCGCACATCATTAATTGCGACACGGCTAACGCCTTCGACCAGAACCTTAACGGTTCCATCTGGTAGGCGTAATAGTTGTAAAACGCTAGCTAGAGTTCCGACGCTGTATAAATCACTCTGTTCAGGGTCATCGTCCTTGGCGTTTTTTTGTGCAACCAATAGGATTTTTTTATCGTTATCCATAGCGTCTTGTAACGCTGCGATCGATTTTTTACGACCCACGAATAATGGAATAACCATGTAAGGATAAACAACCACATCGCGCAGTGGTAATAGCGGTAAATCCATTAATAATTCTTCTGTAGCATCTGTGTTCGCCATAATTACCTCAACACTTAATTCATACACTCACAATGGCGACAAATTCATAGATATCAATATCTTAGAGGAAAAAGCGGGCGTACTGCCCGCCTATTATTCGGCTTGTCCGCCGGCAGTTTTTTGAGGTTCAGAATTTTCGTAAATCAGTATAGGCTCTGCCTCGCCTTTAACGACTGACTCTTCAATCACAACTTTTGTGATGTTTTCTTCGGATGGAATTTGATACATCGTGTCGAGCAAAATACCTTCTAAAATAGAACGCAAGCCTCGGGCACCGGTATTGCGCTCCATCGCCTTATTAGCAATAGCACGCAAAGCGCCTTCACGAATATCGAGTTCAACACCTTCCATTTCAAACAGTTTTTGATACTGCTTAACCAAGGAGTTCTTTGGTGCTGTTAAAATAGTCACCAAGGCGTCTTCATCTAACTCTCGCAATGTAGCAACCACTGGTAAACGACCAATAAATTCAGGAATCAAACCATATTTAACTAAGTCTTCAGGTTCGACATCTGCAATAACAGCCCCTGCTTTACGTTCGTCTTTTTGTTTAACTTCGGCACTGAAACCAATTCCACCTTTGGCAGTTCGATTTTCAATAACCTTTTCTAAACCAGCAAAAGCACCGCCACAGACAAACAGGATATTTGAGGTATCAACCTGTAAAAATTCTTGTTGTGGATGCTTTCGTCCGCCTTGAGGAGGAACCGACGCAACCGTACCTTCAATGAGCTTCAACAGCGCCTGCTGAACGCCTTCACCAGAAACATCACGGGTAATCGAAGGGTTATCAGACTTGCGTGAAATCTTATCGATCTCATCAATGTAAACAATGCCGCGCTGAGCTTTTTCGACATCGTAATCACATTTTTGCAATAGCTTCTGAATGATATTTTCTACGTCTTCACCAACGTAACCGGCTTCTGTTAGCGTTGTAGCATCGGCCATTGTAAATGGCACATTAAGCAATCGCGCCATCGTCTCGGCTAACAGCGTTTTACCACTACCAGTCGGGCCGATTAATAAGATATTCGATTTACTAAGCTCGACATCCTGATTGGCTTCACCATATTGCAAACGCTTATAGTGATTATAAACAGCGACCGACAAGACAATTTTGGCGCGCTCTTGACCAATAACATACTCATCTAATGTCTCGCGAATTTCTGATGGTGCAGGCAGCTTATCGTTTTCGCTTTGCGGGGCCTGCTCTTGAAGCTCTTCACGTATAATGTCATTACAGAGGTCAACACACTCATCACATATAAATACGGAAGGCCCTGCGATCAGCTTTCTAACTTCATGCTGACTTTTGCCGCAGAAAGAGCAATACAATAGCTTCCCATCATCGCCCTTTCTGTTTTTATCATCGGCCATTTAAGACTCCAAGTACAAAACTATTTAATAAAGATGTAACTAGCTTGCTATAAATGCAAGTTTTCTAGAAACTTTTTCTGCATAAAACACGATTTTCATCAATATTACTATTCTAGCGGACTTTCAGTTCAAAAGTCGGCTATAAACGGCGGTCTATTACCTGATCAACCAAACCGTATTCAACAGCTTCGTTAGCCGTTAAGAAATTATCGCGATCGGTGTCTTTTTCGACCTCTTCGATCGGACGACCTGTGTGATACGCCATAATTTCGTTTAATTTCTTTTTCATATCTAAGATTTCACGCGCGTGAATCTCAATATCAGTTGCCTGCCCTTGATAACCACCTAATGGCTGGTGAATCATCATACGAGAATTCGGCAAACAATAACGCTTACCCTTAGCGCCACCGGTAAGTAGCAAAGCCCCCATACTAGCAGCCTGACCAATACACATAGTACTCACATCTGGCTTAATAAACTGCATGGTATCGTAAATAGCCATACCTGCTGTTACAGAACCGCCAGGAGAATTGATATACAGATGAATGTCTTTTTCTGGGTTTTCACTTTCTAGATAAAGCAACTGAGCTACCACTAGATTCGCCATATAGTCTTCGACCTGACCTACCAAGAAAATGACGTTTTCTTTGAGTAAGCGCGAATATATATCGAACGAGCGCTCTCCACGAGAGGTCTGCTCAACCACCATCGGCACTAAGCCGCCTGCATTATAGATTTCGCTGGATAATTCTGAACGGCGATCTGATGACATATAACTGCTCCTTGACTTGTTAGGGCAAAAAAAAGTTGGCCTTCATGTGAAGAGCCAACTTAGATGGTAGTCCTTGAATTAAACACCACTACAAGGCGTTAGTGTTTAACCTTGAGCTGCGTTTTTAGACTTAATGGCTTCTTCATAGCTGACAACTGTATCAACTACTTTCGATGCTTCTAAGATATGGTCAATCGCTGCGTTTTCAACAACCGCGGCGCGAACCTGATTAAGCATCTCTGGATTACTCTTATAATAATCGACAACTTGCTGAGGATCTTGATAGACAGAAGCCTGATCGTTGATATACGCATCAACGGCAGCATCATCTGCTTTAATCTCAGCCTTGTTGATGACTTCGTTCATAATCAGACCAACTTTAACTCGACGCTCAGCCTGATCTTTAAATAATTCGTCAGGTAGCGTGTTCACATCGAACTGAGCCTGCTGACCGAATTGCTGCATAGCCTGTTGCTTAAGACGAGGAATCTCATCAGCAACCAAGGCAGCAGGAATATCGAACTCATTAGTCTCAACAAGCTTTTCGATAACTGCATTCTTCAATGCCGCTTCCAAAGCAGAGCGAGCTTCACGCTCCATATTCTTGCGAACTTCAGCTTTAAAGCTTTCTAGATCTTTACCTTCAGCACCGAATTCGGCAAAGAAGGCTTCGTCCATTTCAGGCATTTCTGCTTCAGCAACTTCATGAACGGTAATATCGAAGACAGCAGCCTTACCTGCAAGCTCTTCATTACCATAGTCTTCAGGGAAGGTTACGTCTACCGCTTTTGTTTCGCCAGCAGATAAACCTTCGATGCCAGATTCAAAACCAGGAATCATTTGACCTGAGCCCAAAGTAACTGACTGCCCTTCTGCGCTACCGCCTTCGAAAGCTTCGCCATCAATTTTGCCGACAAAATCAATCTTCACACGATCGCCATTCACTGCAGGACGCTCAACAGCAACATAGTTAGCACGCTGCTTTTGCAAGCTTTCTAGCATAGTGTCGATGTCTGCATCGGTAACTTCAGTAGTCGACTTTTCAAACTCGTAACCGTCGAATGAAGCCAGCGCAATTTCAGGGAAGACTTCAAACGTTGCGATAAACTCAACGTCTTCACCAGCCTTATCTTTGCTGAATTCGATCTTAGGCATGCCAGCTGGCACAACCTTCTGTTCTGTGATCGCTTTGGCATAGTAGTTACGCACGATATCTTCTAATACTTCTGCACGAACACTGTCACCAAAGCGCTGCTTAACAACAGCCACTGGCACTTTGCCAGGGCGAAAGCCATCAATCCGTACACGACGAGCGGTTTCTTTTAATTTTTGACTAACAGCATTGTCGACTTCGCCTGCTGGCACACCAACAGTCATGCGACGCTCAAGACCCGTAGTTGTCTCGACAGAAACTTGCATGAGGCTTCCTCTTTAAACTTATTTCTTAAAATACATGAATGAAAAATTTTGGGGGTGATACTCTAAGGACGGAACATCCCATAATCAAGCCCTAAAATAGGATATATCTTGCTTCCCGACATATTCGAAGCAAAAAAAAAGCCGTTTATGACAACGGCTCTTTTAAAAATATGGGGTGGACGATGGGGATCGAACCCACGACCACCGGAATCACAATCCGGGGCTCTACCAACTGAGCTACGCCCACCATAAATATAACGTTGAAGCTGGCACGCCCGGCAGGACTCGAACCTGCAACCACTCGCTTAGAAGGCGAGTGCTCTATCCGGTTGAGCTACGAGCGCTTCTTGCCCGTCCTACTTACACTGCCAGTTACTTAAAACCAGTCACCTAAACGACTCTAATTCGATTAGGAATTGGTCGGAGCAGAGGGATTCGAACCCCCGACCCTCTGGTCCCAAACCAGATGCGCTACCAAACTGCGCTATGCTCCGAGTGACCGTGTCCGTCAACGTGGCGCGCATATTAATGATAGCCTTGCGAGCAGTCAAACCTTTTTTTAAAAAAAATGTTAAAAAACAAGACGATAGCAATAGATACATCATTCAGATGCGACCAATTAAGCGCGCCCTATTATTGCTGAAAGCTCGGTCACATGAGAACATAGCGCCATTCAATCACTTCTACTGTATGGACAATCGATGTCGGCACAAATTATCGACGGTAAGAAAATAGCCTCCCAACTCAAAGAACAGATTCGTAGCGAAGTTTCCAAGCTGACTAGCCAAGGCCACCGAGCGCCCGGTCTTGCTGTAATCATAGTCGGCAGTGACTTTGCTTCTCAACGCTATGTCGCCAGTAAAATTAAAGCCTGTGAAGAAGTCGGCTTTAAATCAAAGAATTACGACCTGACCGAAAACACCACTGAAGCTGAGCTTATTGAATTAATCGATAGCTTAAATGGTGACGCTTCGATTGATGGCATCCTAGTGCAGATGCCGCTTCCAGAACACATTAATGCCGACACCATTGTCGAGCGCATTAAAGCAGACAAAGATGTTGATGGCTTTCATCCTTACAACATTGGCCGCCTAGCACAGCGTCGCCCATTATTAGAAAGCTGCACGCCAAAAGGCATTATGACGCTATTACGTAGCACGGGCGAAGATTTAAAAGGTAAAAATGCCGTGGTCGTCGGTGCATCGAATCATGTTGGCAGACCGATGGCATTAGAACTACTGTTATCCGGCTGCACGGTTACCACGACCCATCGCTTCACCAAGAATTTAGAACAGCATATTCGCCAAGCCGATATTGTTGTCGCCGCTGCCGGTAAGCCTGGACTTATTCAAGGCGAGTGGATTGCTGATGGCGCGATCGTGATTGATGTCGGCATTAACCGCGACCAAGATAACCATATTGTTGGCGATGTCGACTTTGATGCCGCTAAAGAAAAAGCAGCATGGATCACTCCAGTACCCGGTGGTGTTGGACCCATGACAGTCGCAACACTGATGGAAAACACTTTAATTTCTGCAAAACAATTGCATTTAGGCCTAACCAATTAGCATAAAGGACAAACCATGAACGTTTTAATGACGACTTCAATGGGTGATATTAAGATCGCTCTAAATACCGAAAAAGCACCAAAAACGGCTGCCAACTTTGAACAGTATGTGAAAGACGGCTTTTATGACGGCCTTATTTTTCACCGTGTTATCAACGGCTTTATGATTCAAGGCGGTGGTTTTGAGCCGGGCATGAAGCAACGCACCACTCGCGACCCTATTGATAACGAAGCTAACAACGGCCTTAAAAATACCGAGTACACTCTAGCCATGGCTCGCACCATGGACCCTCACTCAGCAACGGCTCAGTTCTTTATTAACGTCGCAGACAACAGCTTTTTAGATTTTAAATCTGAAACCGCTGACGGTTGGGGCTACGCAGTTTTCGGTGAAGTCATCGAAGGCAAAGAAGTGGTCGACAAAATCAAAGCGGTAAAAACAACCTTTGCTGCAGGACACCAAGACGTCCCTGCTGAAGATGTTGTGATCGAAAAAGCGGTTATCGTCGATTAATGTCGCTTAACTTTACGAATGCCCTCTTCATCTCGGACATTCATCTGACCGAAAATCGCCCGGACTGTGTTCGGGCTTTTTTCGATTTTATTGAATGGGTTCCCGCCAGCACCGAAGCACTTTTTATTCTGGGTGATTTCTTTGAGTATTGGCTCGGCGACGATATTAATTCTGAACTATCAGAACAGGTAGCCAATGCCCTTTCTCAATTAGCCAAACAAAAATCTGTACAAATTTTCTATATGGCCGGCAACCGAGACTTTGCGCTTGGCGAACATTACTGCAAGCTCTGCTCAATGAGCTGGTTAGAAGACGGAACGCTAGCAACAATCGACGGATTAAAGGTCTACCTCAGCCATGGCGATCTATTTTGTACCGATGATAAAAGCTACCAACGCTTTCGAAAAATCATCCGTCACCCTGTTGTTTTGTTTTTATTAAGACGAAGCCCTAAAGCTTATCGAAAAAATCTAGCTGCCAAGCTGCGTGCTAAATCAAAACAAAAATATCAACAAAACCCAACCTTCATCGATGTAACCAACAGCGCTATCAGCCACACCTTTAAGCAAAGCCAATGCGATCTTATCATTCATGGCCACACACACATGGCAGACATCCATGTCCATAATTACAAGCCACAACAGCTTCGAATGGTACTGGGTGATTGGGATCAAGTCGGCTGGTATGGCAGCATTGAGCAACAACAACCTCAGCTTACTCAGTTTTCTATAGAAAACCCTTCGTTCTAATCTCGCTACTTAATACTCGAAACCTGCCTCTCGTAACTTCTGCGCCTAAGCTGCTGACTTAATTATCTGCCTAAAACAGTTCGTCGTTGCTTGAGTGATCACCATCAGCAATTTCATCGCAGACCAAAATGGCACTCCTCTTACGTTGTCTGACTTCTTTATCGGCATCAGATAGCCTGTGGCGAAAAAGCCAAAATAGATAACGGTATAAAGTAGAAATTACGCGCTATATGCCTACAATCGGCGCTCCGTTTTATATTGAGCTCACGCATGCCTTTCCCATACGATCCAGACAACTATTCACAGCAACTCGCGACCAAAACAGCAACACTGACGCAGCTGTTTGAAGGTTGGCAAACACCTGAGTTAGAAGTATTCGACTCACCCAAAAGCCATTATCGTATGCGAGCGGAGTTTAGAATTTGGCACCAAGACGATCAGTCTCACTTTGCCATGTTCAAAAAAGAAGATCCGAAAACCCCCGTCTTTATTGATGACTTCCCCATTGCCTCGGAACAGATTACAACGCTAATGGGGCTCGTTCGTGAAGCGATTCACCAAGACCCAGAACTGCGCTTTAAGCTATTCCAGGTTGAGTTTTTGACAACCAAAGCTGGTGATGCACTGATCACGCTGATCTATCATCGTAAGCTTGATGAAGCTTGGCAGCAGCGCGCCGAGCATTGGCAAGCAACCTGGGGCATTCCTGTCATTGGCCGAGCACGTAAGCAAAAACTTGTCCTAGAAAGAGACTATGTCAATGAAACACTGAACATTGCAGGCAAGGCTTATCAATTTAGACAGTACGAAAACAGCTTTACCCAGCCTAACGCCGATGTTTGCGAAAAGATGGTCAGCTGGGCAGTGAAACAGACCGCTAACTGCACCGAAGGCGATCTAATGGAACTTTACTGTGGCAATGGTAATTTTTCGATTCCATTAGCAGAGAACTTTAATAAAGCGCTGGGCACTGAAATTTCTCGTACTTCAGTTAAAAGCGCCAACGAAAATATTGAACTAAACAACATTCAAAATTTAAAAATTGCGCGCATGGCCAGCGAAGACCTCTCCAAGGCATGGCTACACAACGAACCGAGTCGTCGTTTCAATGAATTTTCCATCGGCGACTATAACTTCAATACGGTACTCGTCGACCCACCGCGTGCTGGCCTAGATGAAGACACAATAAAATTAATTCAACGCTTCGATCGTATCCTTTATGTTTCGTGCAACCCGAATACGTTAATTGATAATTTAACGACATTAAAAGATGAATACGACATCACCGCATTTGCCCTGTTCGATCAATTCCCTTATACCGATCATATTGAAGCGGGCGTGGTTTTAGAACGTCGAACTGACTCATAATATAAAGGGTTCGTTAATCAGCCTATTCGGCTCGCTTTGCGGCTAATAGCGTCATAATATCAGGATGCTTTTCAGCTAATGAATAGGCTGTCTCGCCAAACCAATCGACAGCGTTTATATCAGCTCCTCTGGAGAGCAAAAAGGAAACCGTTTCAGTCTTGCCAGCGGTAATAGCCTGCAACAACGGCGTGCGAGCGTCACCATTACGAAACTCAATATTAGCGCCAGCGTCTAATAAAGCTGCCAATATTTCTGTTCTACCTAAATAGGCTGAAAAAGTGACGAAAGTTGGCGATGCTCGACTATCAACTCTTAGGTTTAAATCTATATCGTCGGCAATTAATAATTCAACCGCTCCTAAATTGTTATCATTTATGGCGTTCATCATTAGCTCGTAATCACCTAATGACTCAGCAAAAGTACTTTGCGCCATACAAATAACAACCAACAATATTAAAGCGACTCTAAACATATTTATTTACCTTTTAGGTTTAACTTAACAATGCAGTAGATACATACCTAGCCAGTAAACACTAAAATCTAGCAGCTTTCATCCCTATTCTGGTTTACGACTTTAGCTATGCCATATAAATAAATTAGCTAATGAAAACTCCAAGCTTATAACGGTAAAATAGTGAACTTTTCGATACAGCACAGAGAATCCGTCATGTTAAAAAATTTACGACTGTCGCGAGTACCAGCCGACACTCAATTACAGGCATGGAACGCTGCGGACGAATTCCTATTAGGTCAACAACAGTTGCTGCGAAACCCCGTTTTATTGGTAAACGATGCCTTTGGCGCCCTTGCGCTAGCGTTACAAACGGCCAATTCCGAATTGGAAAACCTAGACTGGTGGAACGATTCGGCCAGCGCAATGGAAGCTCTGCACGAAAATGCAGACCGCAACAACCTGCCCTTGCCTGCTCTAGTGAATGCGCCCTTTGCAGATTCATTGAGCTCGCACTACCAAAGCGTGGTCATACACATTCCTAAATCGGCCAGTTACTTTGCATGGCAACTAGAACAGATAAAGCCAAGCCTTAACGAAGGCGCAGAAGTTTTTGCCTTGGGTATGGTGAAGCACATCAACAGCGCTCACATTAGGGTAATGAATGAGCACTTTCAAACAGTAAACCCAGGACGAGCCGAAAAAAAAGCCAGAGTTATTTGCTTAACAAATCCAAATAAAAACACACAAAAGCCAACCATAAAAAGCTATCACAACCCGTTAAATCAAAAACCGATTTATACTTTGCCCGGCTGCTTTGCAGAAAAAACACTCGATCCTGGTGCTCGAGCCTTTATTGAATATTTTGATCAATTACCGAGCGCTAAAAAGGTCTTAGATTTAGCCTGTGGCAACGGTGTATTAGCACAATCGTTTTTAACTGATCAAACAGATGTGCAACTGCACTTGGCAGACGATAGCTTGCAAGCCATTAATAGCGCAAAAATGAACTTGACCAACTTAGAAAATTGTCATTTTCATCACAGCAATGGTGCGAATAAAATTCCAGAACAGGATTTTGATTTAGTACTGTGCAACCCGCCGTTCCACCAGCAAGCGACCGTTACTGAACGTATTGCCGAAAAATTAATTGCGGATGCCGCTAAGGTGTTAACAGCGCAAGGACAACTTTGGCTAGTGGCCAACCGGCATTTAGATTATCGAAAAACGCTAAAGCGTTATTTTAGCGCCACTCGAATTGTATCGAATGACGCTCGCTTTAACGTTATTTGCTGCCAAAAATAAGGCTTAAAACTTATGGCGAATTTCAAAACAGCGGTGTGGTTTTTTTCGTTTAAAGTCATTTGGTACTGAACGCGCGGTAATGTCTTTAACATCGAATTTTTCGTACAGCGCGTCATCCATATAAAACTTTTTGTAGTTATTGGAGAAAATCAAAACCCCATCAGCGGTTAAACACTTCATGGCACTTTCAACCAAAAACTCATGATCACGCTGAACATCCAAGGTATCAGTCATACGTGCCGAGTTACTAAAGGTAGGCGGGTCTAACACGATGATATCGAATGTCTCTTTGCATTCAGCTAACCACTTCATACAGTCGGCATGAATAAACTGATGGTTTGGCCCTTCTTTGCCGCCGTTAAGCTCTAAGTTATCACGCCCCCATTTTAAATAGGTTTTTGATAAATCGACACTGACTGTTTTACTGGCCTTGCCAACAAAAGCATGTGAGGTAAATGCCGCGGTATAGCAAAATAAATTCAGTACTCGTTTTCCGGCGCTGTGCTGCTGCACCCAAATTCGGCTGTTGCGATGATCTAAAAACAGACCGGTATCAAGATAATCAAATAGATTAACCGATAGCTTCACGCCCTGCTCTTGCACCTGAAAAAACTGACCGCGAGTTGAGCTTGCCTTTTCGTATTGATTTTGACCCTTTTGCCGCTCTCGGCGTTTAACTGCAATCTTGGCAACCGGTACTGAAAAAATTTCGGTGAGCGCTTCGATGGCGAGCATTAAACGTTGCTCTGCTTTTTGTGGCGGAATCGATTTCGGTGGCGCGTATTCTTGAACATGCAATGAATCGCCATACTTATCTATCGCAAAGGCGAAGTCTGGTAAATCTGCATCGTAAACACGAAACGCTTCAACCTGCTCACGCTGCTGCCATTTTTTTAATTGTTTGAGGTTTTTCTCAACACGGTTTTTAAAACCTTGCACCTGCTCATTATGTGCACTGACCTGAACCTCGTTACGAGATTCATCCGCTTCATACAAATACAGAGTGGTTTCAATAGGACCGTTTTGGAAACGTTTTTTGTCGTATGGGCGCAAACCAACTTCGCGCGCTAATACATCGTCGGAAGTTAAAACACCAACGCGCCAGCCTGCTAGTTTTTCGCGCGCTAACTCACCCATCTTTCGATAGGTTTTTAACAATAAAGGTTTGTCGCCTAGACGCTCACCATACGGTGGATTAGACAACCAAAGGCCAGGTTTAACAACTCGATGCGTCGGCATTTCCCATTCGTGTAACGGTTTTTGATAACAGCGCACTTGGGTCGATAAACCTAAGTTTTTTAATGTTTCATTCGCTGAGGCAATCACGCCGCCATCGGCATCGTAACCCATCACCACCGGCATGGTTTCTATCCCCTTAACGCGGCGCTGACGGGCTTCGGTGATTAATTCTTGCCAAGCTTTATTATCGTGCTGTAACCAACGCTCAAAGGCGAATTCTATACGACCTAAGCCTGGCGCATAGTCGGCAGCAATCATCGCAGCCTCAACCACCAGCGTACCAGAGCCACACATTAAATCGAAAAAGGATTGTCGCTGCTGTGCCATTGCCAGCCAACCAGCAGAATAAAGCAGCGCACAGGCTAGGTTTTCTTTAATGGGTGCTGGGCCTGTGGCTTGACGATAGCCGCGTTTATGCAAGGATTCGCCAGTAAATTCCAAACCAACAAACATCTTTTTACGTGCAACTTGTGCAAAAATCGTTACATCTGGTTTATCAGTATCAACACTGGGGCGAGCACCGTGTTTATCACGCATCTGATCGACAACCCAGTCTTTCACCTTTTGGCCACCGAATCGTGTATCGCGAATTTCGGGCAAATGGCCGCTGAACTTCACTTTTAGTGTGCCTGTTGGCCTTAGATGTTCATCCCACGCGATTGAGCCAACAAGTTGCTCCAGCGCCTCAAACGACACTTCGTTGCTTTCGGCCAAGGCTAAATACACTCGGCTCGACAACCGGCTCCACAAACAAATCTTATAGGCATCGGCGATACTGCCAACAAAGGTTACACCCTTGTGCCAATCCCCTACCTCAACGGACGCTATTTGTTGAATTTCGGTTTTAAGTAGCCCATGGACGCCCTGTGGGCAGGTTACCCAAAAACGATAGCTGGTAGTTGAGTTCATTTTTTAGACAACTTCTCTTTAGTAATTAATATTTTTGTAACAATGAGTCATATACAAGATGACGCCATTTTAACATACATCGCTGAAAGCGCCGAATGACGCGCTATGCCAACCGTAACCAAAGCCTTAGCTAGAATGATTATTAAAACGCGTGGTGATAGATGAATATATTCATCGACTTGATCGACTAACCTTATGTACAACTGTGTTTAATCTTTCACGATTACTTGGGGCCACATTGTAGTACCCGCCCTGCTCTTAAGCACCATAAATCGAGGATAACCTATGCGACGACAAAAAAGAGATAAGATGGAAAGAGCATTTCAAAAAGGCTATTACGCCGGAATTGAGGGGAAATCGAAAGATCACTGCCCAAAAGATGACGGGCCAATTCACCAGCAGTGGGTCAATGGTTGGCGTGAAGGCCGCAGCGACCATTGGGACGGCTACACGGGCGTCAGTGGTGTCCACCGACTTAACGAGTTGGTTATACACCACTGATCAATAATTCACTGCTCAGCGCTCAACAAAGGTTCGCAACTCATTCGTCGAATCGTCAGCCACGAGCTTACTGACATAACAAGCTGACTTCGAGCCAGCCAACACCGCTTGGTATTCTCGGCTCGAAGTTATTCATTTCACACGTTACCTTCTCATGCTCACAGTTATCAGCTAGTTATCTAACTTTGCCAACAGCGCGGCTGTCTTTTTCACTAAGCCCGGCCCTTGGTAAATAAAGCCACTGTAGATCTGCACCAAGTCGGCGCCATGACGCAGTTTTTCTTCGGCATCGTGTGCTGACATAACACCGCCAACACCGATGATTGGAATATCCGCATTCAGCTGTTCACGGAACTGTTTAATAACCGCATTGGACTGTTCACGCAATGGCGCACCAGAAAGCCCACCAGCTTCACTACTGTACTTGTAACCTTCAACTTCAGCGCGTTCGACCGTGGTGTTGGTGGCAATAACCCCGTCGACCTGTAACTCATTAAAGACTTGCGCTAACTCGCTGACTTCTTGCTCGGTAAGATCGGGCGCGATTTTAATAAAAATAGGCTTATGGTCGTGCACTTTATCCAGCTCTGCTTGCCGTTGCTTCAAGGCAACAATCAATTGCTTGAGGTTTTCACCAAACTGTAAGTTACGCAGCCCCGGTGTATTAGGTGAAGACAGGTTCACTGCAATATAACCAGCAACTGGATAGGCTTTATCTAAGCAATAGAGATAGTCGTTAATGGCTTCGTCTTCGGGAGTGACTTTGTTTTTGCCGATATTAATGCCAATAACGCCCTGATATTGGCTGCGCTTAACCCGCTCAACCAAATAGTCGACACCTTTATTGTTAAAACCCATGCGATTAATGATGGCTTCTTTTTCTGGTATACGAAAGCAGCGCGGCTGAGGGTTACCCGGCTGAGCAACTGGCGTTACGGTACCCACTTCGATAAAACCAAAACCCAAGGCGCCTAAGGCATCGATACAGTCGCCGTTTTTATCTAGACCTGCTGCCAAACCGACCGCATTTGGAAATTCTATGCCTGCAATGGTCACAGACTTTTGTTTGCTTAATTTAGGCAGTAGACGAATAAGGCCGAGACGCTGAGCGACGGCTAATGCTTCCATGGTGAGGTCGTGCGCGGTTTCTGCCGACAACAGAAAAATGATCTTACGAAAAAACGAATACATAGCAGGCTCCCAAGTCAATGTGCTGCGCGATTATACGGATATTCGTTTGCCTGAATACTATCAAGGTCAATAGTCTTCAACATCGATAGCCTTAAAGACCGATAGTCTTAAAAATCAATCGCCTGCAAAACCAAACCTATCGGTTATCTAGGTTCAGGCAAAAAGCAGACGCAGGAATACGAGTTAGGAGATTTTTTCTATGCCGGCAAATTTATGATGTTCGTCGAACTGGATAGCAAAGGTGCCATGAATGCCTTCTTTACTGACAAACGGCTGCAAGATACGACTAGGAAAGCGAACTCTACGGCCATCGCGAGCTAACGCCGATACCTGACTCACGCTGCCTTGATAATGCTGTAAATAATCTTCTGCTGAAATCAGGATATCAACAATGATCGAATTCGAACGGTCTTCCAATGTGCTCTCCTAACACTCTTTAACGTGCCTGATTAGCTCCCGCAACAGATATTCTACGCCTAGCTTTAAATCAATAGCACCTAGCTTGAAAAGCGCTATTTAACCATAAGGCGGCTTATCATTTCGAGCAAAGCCTAGTTATAAATGAGTTTTATTCACAATTCAGTTGAAACTTAGCTCATTACTCCTCCCAAGGTCGATGATTAAAATCGTGCTCACGTAAATCGCCGATGCTGTTCTTGTGCAGATTCAGCATAAAGGTGGACACACTCTCAAAGAGTTCGCATTCAAGACGAACGCTTGATAATAGAAGATAAGAGAATTTTCATGAATTTCAAAAAACATCATTTAGCCCTCATCGTCGCAGCGAGCATTACCAGCCCGATCAGCCTTGCAGCTGGCTTCCAAGTTACCAACCATTCCGCCAGTGGCTTAGGTCATGCTAATGCGGGCGATGCTGTCATTGCCGATAACGCCAGCGCTATTGCTAACAACCCTGCTGCCATTATGCTGTTCGACTCTGCCAGCCTTTCTGTCGGTGCTAACGGCGTAGTACCGAGCACGGACGTCACGGATGTAAAGCTAAACGGTGCTTTAGAACTAGACGATGCTGAAGATGTCACCAACTCTTCAACTGTGCCTTACCTATACTACATTCACCCGGTGAATGAGCAGTTCTCGGTCGGTGCCAGCATCTATTCTGACTTCGGTACCAGCGTTGAATACTCTGACGAATTTAATGATCAGTACTACCTGTCTCCTGCTATCAATGCTGGGCTATATGCAGGTACTACAAAAATTTGGTCGCTAAACTACGCTGCCACTGCCGGCTACCGTATTAACGATGCCATCAGCCTTGGTGGTTCGGTAAAAGCCTTAAACGGCGGCGGTACCTTTGAGCGTGGCACGACCATTGACTTTGAAGGCAGCGGTTGGACCTACGGTTGGGATTTAGGCGTCGTTTATGAACTGAGCCCACAACATCGCTTTGGCCTTAGCTACAAATCGGCTATGGATTTAGATGTACAAGATACAACTGACAGTACGTTCACTAGCAACGGCTATACATTCGGTATTGATTACCTTGAAATCAGCCTACCTTCGATTGCAGAATTTTCTGGCTATCATGGTGTAACTGAAAACCTAGCTGTGCACTACAGTATTATGCACATTGGTTGGAGCGGTTTTGAGGAATTAAACTTTAAACTTGATAGTGAAGTACTTCCTGAATACACATCAACTTACGGCTGGGACGACTCTTGGCGCTATTCACTCGGCACCACCTACCAAGCAAGCACTGCGTTGGCACTGCGTGCAGGTATCTCTTACGATGAAAGCCCTATCCCAGAAGATAAACGTATTTTCTCGATTGTAGACTCAAACCGTATCTGGTATTCAACCGGTGCAACTTGGGCCTTTAACGAGCAATCGTCGATTGATTTTGGCCTTAGCTATATCGTTGGCGAAGAAGTCGACATAGAAGAAGCCATCTACATCGACGCATTAGGTAGTGATGTAACGTTATCCGGTACCGCAAAAACAACCGCTTGGTTAGCTGGCTTACAGTTTAACTACAACTTCTAAACGGTCTGTTTTTTTTAAACATTCGTTGCACAAAAAAGCCGACATCATGTCGGCTTTTTTATTTCTCTTGTTTTCGCTAATCCACTAATCCAAAGCAGCCACCTGCGATAAACCAAGCAGCTCACGAATGGCGACACTGTACATACTGAATTCCGGTTCGCTAATCGAACGTACTTCGTTGATCATCCGCAGCCAGCGCTCCACTAATAGATGATTCGCGCCCATCCAAGCACCAATCTTTTCATCGACAGCTTGAGAAGGGTCTGAGTCATTAGCCAATAAGCCCTGAACAATTCGGCGTTGCTGCCATTCAATATCATCACGATAGGCTTCACGCGCCATCGCCTGCCAGTGACTGTTAATGTTGATGGCATTAAGCGCTGTAGTGAACAGTTCTAAGCCGAGTGCCTCACCGATTCTGAAATAGGCATCAGCGGCTCGCTCTACCTTCATGTCTAGGTTTTGCGACACAGCAATAATGCCAAGCGACGAGTATAGAATGTTGACCGAAGCCACCTTCGTTGCCAACGCCTTCGGTGCGCCCTGCTCGATATAGTTATCGCGCTTGGCTAACCAGGTTTCTTTAGCGTGATCTGGCAATAAACCTTCCAGCTCTTTTTCTAAGCAGCTCAATCGCTCTTTAAACTGACCAACCACTTCTTGGATATCAATACCGGTGCGGTAATTGCGTAGAATCCAACGTGTTGCACGACGAACCATGCGTGAGGTTTTCAGCATCATATTATTTTGCAGTTCAGCCGGCACTTTATAGTCCAGTGCTTCTATCTGCTGCCAAATATCAGTTAGCCCAAAGATCTCTCGGCTAGCAACAAAGGCTTTAGCAATTTCCACCGCACTGGCGCCAGTGCTTTCTTGCAATCGGTTATAAGAATTAATGCCTAAATAGTTGACCATTTCGTTTGCGGTAATGGTGGCAATAATTTCTTTTTTCAGCAGGTGCTTATCGATATGGTCGCCCAGTTGAGACACCAAAGCTTGCGGAAATTCGGTTTCGATTGCGTTGCTAATAACAGGATCATTAGCAAGCTCTTCCGTTGCCAACAATTCTTTTAGATCGCCCTTCACATAGGAAATCAACACCGCTAATTCTGGCCGTGTTAAGCCTAAACCATCCGCTTTACGTTCAGACAACTGCTCATTGGTTGGCATAAATTCTAACGAACGATCAAGCTTGCCAGCGTTCTCCAATGCGTTCATCAAGCGGCGATATTCTTCTAAATTTGTATTGGATTGCGAAAACGCCAAACCCAACGCTTGAGTTTGCCGATAGTTGTTATCCAGCACTAATTTAGAAACGTCTTCGGTTAAGGACTCGAGTGTTTCATTACGCTGTTTGACGGTAAGATCGCCGTGCATGACCATGTCGTCGAGCAACACCTTAATGTTAACTTCGTGGTCTGAGCAATCAACACCGCCAGCGTTATCGATAAAGTCAGTAAAGCAGGCACCACCGGCTAGGTTATATTCAATACGTCCTAACTGACTTAAACCTAAGTTACCGCCCTCGCCGACAACTTTGCAACGCAACTCTTTACCGTTAATGCGCACGGCATCGTTAGCTTTGTCGCCAATATCTGAATGCTGCTCGTTGCTGGCTTTTACGTAGGTGCCAATGCCGCCATTCCAGAGCAAATCGACCTTGGCTTTAAGCAAGGCGGTAATTAATTCTGTTGGCGTGACTCGGGCCTGTTTAATGCCGAGCAATGATTTCATCTGTTCGGTAACAGCAATAGATTTTGATGCACGAGAAAATATGCCGCCGCCTTTAGAAATTAAAGACTCATCATAATCGGTCCAAGAAGAACGAGGTAAATCAAACAAACGCTGACGCTCTTTAAAGCTGGCTTTTGGATCTGGGTCTGGATCAAAAAAGATATGTAAGTGGTTAAAAGCACCAATCAGTTTAACGGACTCTGATCGCAATAAACCATTACCAAAGACGTCGCCAGCCATATCACCAATACCGACAACCGTAATTGGATCTTTTTGCACATCGATACCAATTTCACGGAAGTGTCGCTGCACACTCACCCAGGCACCGCGCGCTGTTATGCCCATTTTTTTATGGTCGTAGCCGTTAGAGCCACCAGAAGCAAAAGCATCGCCCAACCAGA
The DNA here is from genome assembly GCF_008041945.1 of Reinekea thalattae. NCBI lineage: Bacteria > Pseudomonadati > Pseudomonadota > Gammaproteobacteria > Oceanospirillales > Saccharospirillaceae > Reinekea > Reinekea thalattae. Next base: position 659,750 of record NZ_VKAD01000001.1, read on the forward strand.
AGCCGTAATCTTCTGCAACGCTGTTCGCGATGTCAGAAAAGGTCGCCGTACCTTTATCGGCAGCAACCACTAAGTAAGGATCATCGCCATCGTGACGAAGCACACCCTGCGGCGGTACGATTTCTTTTTCTACCAAGTTATCGGTAATGTCTAGTAGGCCACGAATAAAGGTTTTATAGCATTCAATACCTTCGGCCATAAAGGCCTCGCGATTATCAGGTGCAGGCAGCTGCTTAGCGACAAAGCCACCCTTGGCACCGACAGGAACAATCACTGCGTTCTTAACCTGTTGAGCTTTTACCAGACCAAGCACTTCGGTACGGAAATCTTCGTTACGATCTGACCAACGTAAGCCACCACGCGAGACACTTCCGCCACGCAAGTGAACGCCTTCGACTCTTGGTGAATAAACAAAGATTTCATACTTAGGTTTTGGCAATGGCAGTTCAGAAATCTGCTGCGGATCGAGTTTGTAACTGATGTAAGACTTACAGCTTCCGTTGCTATCTTTTTGATAAAAGTTAGTTCGTAATGTCGCCATCATCAGCTCAATATAACGACGGAAAATTCGGTCTTCGTTAATGTTATTAACATCATCGAGTTTATCGACAATCACTTTTTGCCAATTATCAGCGGACTGGTTGTCTTTCGATTCCGGATTAAATCGGGCGGCAAACAGGCTTGCCAAATGGCAAGTAATATCGGTGTAATCAATCAACGTTTGCGAAATATACTCGGTACTTAAACTGAATTGTATTTGCTTTAAATATTTTGCGTAGGCGCGAAACATAGCAACCTGCTGCCAAGTTAAATTGGCCCGCAAAACCAACTGATTAAAGGCATCGTTTTCAGCATGACCACGCCAAATATTTAAGAACGCATCCGAGAAACGCTCTCGATGACGAGCTGGGTCGATATCCGGTTGTGGTTCGTAACGTAAATTAAAGTCGTAAATCCAAGTGCAGCCTAAGGTCGGGTGCTCAATTTCATACGGGTATTCATCAATGACCTTAAGCCCTAAGTTTTCTAAGACTGGAATCAAATCAGAAAGAATTAAGGCTTCGCCACGGTTAAATATTTTAAGCTTTAACACGCTGCCATTAGGCTCAATAGATTGAAAAAAGTTGAGCGATATATTGCTGTCTTCATTGCTATGCAAGGTTTGAATCCGCTGCACATCCGCAACTGCAACGCGTGCGCTGTATTCTTCTATATAGCTTGGTGGAAAGGCGTATTCGTAAGATTGATAAAGCTGAATGCCCTGCTCTTCACCAAAGGCTTCAATCATGGCGGTTTGCAATTCGTCATTCCAACTGCGTGACATCTGAACGATGCGGCTTTCAAAAAAGTCGGTGGCTGGCAGCGCATCAATAGGCTTGGTTAACTTAAAGACAAAACGGGTTCTAGCCAATACCGATTCACTAAAGAAGGTAGTGTAATCGGAACCGGCAACATCGAAGTAGTCGGCAAACAGATCATGCATCTGTATACGTATTTGGGTATTAAAAATATCACGCGGCATATAAATCACGATATTCAAAAACTTACCGTAGGCATCGGTACGCATAAACAGGCGTATTTGCTTTCGCTCTTGTATCGAGAGTACATCGTTGCCAACCTTCAACAACCAATCGATACTGCTCTGAATTAACTCATCGCGTGGGAAGTTATAAAGAATAGCCACAAGCTCTTTATAAGCATGGCTGCCTTCACTATAACCACTGTTTTTTAACACCTGCTCCAGTTTTTTGCGCACCACCGGAATACTGGCAGGCGTTTCGCTATAGACATTGGAGGTAAACAAGCCCATAAATCGGCGACCACCAACAACTTCGCCTTTGTCATTAAATTGTTTTACCAAGATGTAATCGGAATAGGCCGAACGATGCACCGTTGAGCGATGACCAGACTTAGTAAATATCAATAATTCTTTTTTGAAAACGTGCTCTTGTCGAGCAGGTGTCATCTCGGTTACTCGCTCAACTCGCCGCTTTTTATTTTTACGGAATAAACCTAACGCAGACCCTTTAACCTGCTTTACTTGGCCGTCGTCGATAACATATTCATCGTACGCTAAAAAGCTAAAGTGGTTCTGCGTTAACCATTGCATTAATACTTTAGCTTCTTGCTTGTCTTCACTGCTAATAGGAATAGAGTCGCTGTCTAAATCTTTAACCACGTCGAGCGTTTTATCGCGCATGGCGCTAAAGTCATCGACAACATAGTCGACATCTACAAGCACCTGCTGCAGCTCATTTTGTACATCCAGCTTTTGCGCTTCGTCAGTGGTTCGATCAACTTCGATACAGAGCAGTAATTCTGCGGCACCCTTTTTATCAAAACTGACAAATTGACCTTCTTTATCACGCTTAACATGAAAATTGCCGTAAAACAGCGCATGGATGTTCATAGCATGACGGCTTAACGCCAAACGCATAGAGTCGATTACAAAGGGTTTATCTTCCGTTACAACCGAAACGATGGTGTGCTGATTTTGCCAATCGTGCTCTTCAATGTTCGGGTTTAATACTTGAACGCCCTTGTGGTTCGCATTTCTGGTTTGCAGCGCTCGCCACATGGCGACTGCCATACCAGCGAGGTCACTGGTCTTATAGTTTTCTAAATCTCGTAGTGAGGCATGCTTTAAAAATTCAAAGATAAAGGTGTTTAGCGCCTGATGATGTTCAGCAGGAAACTGCGGTTGTAGTCGCTGATACAGTGAATCAATTATTTCATCGCGGTCTATCTGAAGATCATCGGTCATATATGCCTCTTACTCTTATATGGGTAATGTATTTTATATGGGTCATCTATATGTGTAATCGGCTACCCGTTAGATGGGCTTTAGATCACCAAGGTTAAAATAAACAGCCAGTTAATTTTTATATTTTCAATAGTATAGACAAGTTGACTATCAACTTATGTCATTCGGCCTAACTCGCCCTCGTAAATTGAGCACAGTGAACAAAACCACAACCTAAATGCCTATTTATTGAGAGTTTAGCCTATATACAGCATTACTATAGCTTCATGAAACGCTCTTAAGCGATGACAATCAGGCACAAATACCTCAAAAATGCTGCTGAGTACATCTACACCTGTAGTTGCGTCGAACAGTGTAAACACAAGTCTAACGCTTATAAGATTAAAGAATCACTATATAATCCTTTAGTCATTCAGAGAATATTAAAGATAAGCTATAGTAGCCGGCGAATTTAATGGGTACTCTTTAGCCTATTCATAGATCACCACTGACAAAAAGGTTTAACCATGTACGTTTATGACTCGTATGACCAACAAATCGTTGATCAACGTGTTGTTCAATTTAAAGAACAAACTGAACGATACTTAGCTGGCCAACTCGCAGCCGAAGAATTCCTGCCATTACGCTTACAGAATGGGTTATATGTTCAAAGACATGCACCTATGCTGCGCATTGCGGTTCCTTATGGCCTAATGACAGCGACTCAACTTCGTAAAACAGCCGATGTCAGCCGCCGGTTTGATAAAGGCTATGTACACTTTACGACACGTCAAAACATCCAGATGAACTGGCCTGCGCTAGAAGATGTACCTGAAATCTTAGCCGAGCTTGCCAGTGTGCAAATGCACGCCATTCAAACCTCTGGTAACTGTATTCGTAATACAACCACCGATCAGTTTGCCGGTGTTGTGCCCGATGAGGTTGAAGATCCTCGGCCTTGGTGTGAAATTATTCGCCAATGGTCAACGCTCCACCCTGAATTTGCGTTCTTGCCTCGTAAGTTCAAAATTGCCGTCAATGCCTCACAGAGTGAAGACCGCGCCGCGATTCGTTTCCACGACATTGGCTTGCAAATGGTTAAAAACGATCAGGACGAAGTTGGCTTTAAAGTCTATGTCGGTGGCGGTTTAGGCCGTACTCCTTTAGCAGGACAAGAGATCAACTCTTTCTTAGCTAAGCAAGACCTCATCACCTACCTTGAATCGATCTTACGGGTCTATAACGTTCATGGTCGTCGTGACAACAAATACAAGGCGCGCATTAAAATCCTAGTCAAAGCGATGGGCGTTGATAAGTTTTCTGCCTTGGTCGATAAAGAATGGCAGCAAATTAGACAGGGCTCTAACCAGCTCACCGATGCAGAAATAGCGCGTGTTAAAACCTTCTTTACCGGCATCCACTACGAGACTTTAGCGGATCAAACGGAAGCATTGGCGACTCAACGCTTTGAGTCTGCTGCCTTCGACAAATGGATGGCACGTAACGTTGATGCGCACAAACAACCGGGTTATGCCGCGGTAACACTGTCATTAAAACGTGTTGGTTATCCACCGGGCGATGCCACAGCCGAACAGCTAGAACTGATGGCCGATTTGGCAGAACAGTACAGCCAAGGCGAGCTAAGAGTGAGCCACCAACAGAACATCATTTTCTCTGACGTTAAACAGAGCGAGCTATTTGCTCTGTGGCAAACTTTAGATGCGAACGGATTAGCCGAGCCAACGGTTGGCACACTTAATGATGTCATCTGCTGCCCTGGCGGCGACTACTGTGCTTTGGCAAACGCTAAGTCTATTCCGGTTGCCGAGTCTATCCAAGAGCACTTTAGCGACCTTGATTACCTGTTTGACCTCGGTGATTTAGACCTCAACATCTCTGGCTGCATGAATGCCTGTGGCCACCATCATATCGGCCACATTGGTGTTTTAGGCGTCGATAAAAAGGGTGAAGAGTTCTATCAAGTATCGCTTGGCGGTGACAGCGGTGTCGGTGCTCAAGTCGGTAAAATTTTAGGGCCTTCATTCAGCGCTGAAGAAATGCCGACTGTTATTCAGAAAATAATCGACGTCTACATTGCAGCACGTGAGCCAGAAGAGCCGTTTATTTCTGTAGTTAATCGATTGGGCCTAGCCCCATTTAAGGAGCGCGTCTATGCAAAAGCTAATTAAAAACCTTCAGCTTATCGATAATGACGGCTGGCTAGAAGTTGCCTCTGCAGAAGAATTTGAACAGTCAGCGCAACCTCTCGTGCCCTTTAAGTTACTCGATGAGTTAGGCAGTGATCTACTGGCAACGAAAGACTATGGCATTCTATTTGAAGTATCGGATGACTATGAGGCTTTAATTGCAGCGATTAGCACTCAACCGCTTGTCGTATTTGAATTCGAAAAATTTGCCGATGGCCGCCCTTTCACCTTTGCCCGTGAATTGCGCGAATACCACCAGTACAAAGGTGATATTCGAGCTTCTGGTGACTTTATGCCAGACCAAGCAGCCTTTTTGTATCGTTGCGGCTTCTCTTCGCTACAGTGCCGCACAGAGCAAGATGCTCAAACCGCACTGGCAGTAAAAGACATCGTATCGGTTAACTACCAAGCAGATATGGAGCAGGCTGAGCCTCTCTTTAGACGACGCTAATCGACTATCGACTCGCAAAAAAAAGAGCCTTTATTGGCTCTTTTTTTTGACATCCGAAAAATTACTGTATATAAATACACTACATGTTTATTTATACAGTACTGGAGTCAGTATGCTTTCGATATTAAACACCGCCACACATGCCCAGCAGCACTTAGCCGCTATCTATGAGCCAAGCCTAGAAACCAGCATTGAGCTTGCGTCCAGTGAAGCTCCTTTATTTGCCCAGTGGCACCGTCTGTTAGCGGCGCTGGCCGAAGCATCTGAGCAAAAATGGATTACCCTGATTAACCCTCCGTTCGTACCGGATGAACAATCGCTGGCAGCTTATGGCATCAGCAAGCGCTTTTTTAGAGTGCTAACCCTTAGCGAAACTAACCCGAATACACAAAAGCACATTGTGCGCAGTATTTATAACGAAAAGAGCAGTCTCGTTGCAGCTTGGCTAGATCACCCTGCTCTTGTCGATGACATCAAAAATCTTATCGCAGACAACACGGCAGAATCCAACAGCAAACCAAGCGCTTGTAAAACCCTGCTGTTCAGCCCCAAAGCAAACCGTAACAGCGCCAAAAGAGACGAAGTTCAGCTTGAAATGTTTGTTTAGGCTCCTTGGTAAGGCTTGCTACAGCTTTATAGCAAATCAATTAATTCGGGCGATTAAAAAGTCACCGCCTGCTTTAAACTGCTGGGCTGACGCTCAACGAGCACATTACCCTGCCGAACAGACCATAAAACATCGCCCTGACCTTTAACGACTTCAAAGTCGTTAGCGCCCTGCAAAATAATAAAGTTGGCAGGCTTGCCCTCTTCAATACCGTAACGATCGGTAATGTTTAATGCTTTAGCGCCATTGATGGTAATGAGGTCGAGTGCGGTTTCAAAGTCTTTGTAGCCCATCATTTGGCAAGAATGCAGCCCTGAATCCAATACCCGTAATAATTTGCCATTGCCCAGTGTGTACCAAGGGTCTTGGATTGAATCTTCAGCAAAACAAACATTGATGCCCGCAGCGCGTAATTCTTTTACCCGAGTAATGCCTCGACGTTTAGGGTAAGTATCGTAGCGGCCTTGCAAATGAATACTTTCCGTTGGGCAGGACACAAAATTAATTTTCGACATTTTAAGTAAACGGAACAGTTTTGCGCAGTAAGCATTATTATAAGAATGCATCGCCGTGGTATGGCTGGCAGTCACTTTTTCGCCAATGCCCTGCTCTAATGCAGCGGTTGCAAGTACTTCTAAAAAGCGTGAATTATCATCATCGATTTCATCGCAATGAACGTCCACCAATTTATTATGTCGTTTAGCTAAATCGACCACCCAACGCATCGACTCAACGCCATATTCACGAGTAAATTCAAAATGCGGGATGCCGCCAATAACATCGACTCCATACTCTAACGACTTTTCCATCAATGCCTTACCATTAGGAAACGATAAAATCCCTTCTTGTGGAAAGGCCACAATTTGCAAATCGATATAGGGTTCTAGTTGTGGCCGCAATGCATTAATAGCTTTGAGCGCAACTAAATCAGGATCAGTAACATCAACGTGCGTACGGATGTGCTGCACGCCATTGGCAAGTAACAGCTCGACTGTCTTTAACACTCGCTCTTGAACATCCGACTCACTTAATAAGGCTTTACGTTTTGCCCACTGCTCAATACCTTCAAAGAGCGTACCACTCATATTCCAGCTTGGCTGCCCTGCGGTCAGCGCTGCATCCAAATGAATATGCGGTTCAACAAAGGGTTCACATAAGAGGTTCTGCTGCGCATCGATCTCTGAATCTTTTGCATTCAGCGGAGCACTCTGTTGTTCAATACGAGAAAAAACGCCTTGCTCGCACTCAACACTGTATAAGTGGTCTAAGCCTCTTAAGCGTGCATTAATTATTTTCATCTTGCCCCCGATTATCTAAGCTGGATAACGCTAACGCTTCCATCACTAACGCATTATGTAAACACAGCCGCGCTTGCGAATTTTGCAAACTGCAAGCAGTAAGTGTTTCTATTTTTTTGAGTCGTTTGGTTAAGGTGTTGCGATGAATATTTAATACCAACGCTGTTTTTCTTGCTGAGCCTAGCTGTTCAAAATAAACCAACAAGGTATTTTTTAATAACAAAAATTCCTGACTGTAACAAGCAAACAAAGGCCCTAACGTACGCTGACAAAACTGCCTTAATTTTTCTCGATCTTCAACCTCAGCAAACAATTGGTTAATGCCCAAATCAGCGTAGTGAATCACGCGAGCACTGTTTTGGTAGTGAATAAATTCAACCGCTTGCCGTGCCTGCTTTGCTGCGATATTCAACTCTTCGAGACTATGACACTGACTTACACCTATATGGCAAGCCAGCCCCTGCGATTCGAGCTGACGTAAGAGTTCAGACCACATCTCACTCTGTTCATGATCAGACTTATGTTCATTTTCTACTACTAATAGCCAGCCCTGATGAAACTCTAATAATGGAATTGCGGCATCGGATAAAGCCAAGAATTTATTTAAAGAATACTGCCATCTATGTAATTGGGCAGCATCGATACTGATCGGATTAACCACGGCAACGGTCATTGATTGGCTAACCTGAACACCCAACTCCTCGGCACGCATAAGAGTCAATTGGGCTGGCGGTGTACTACTATTGATCAGCTGTAACAACAGCCAACGCAAAGAATGCAATGCCATATCGGCTTGGATAATGGCATTAGAAATCAGCTCCGTCACCCGAACCATGGGCAACGAAAACGGCTGTTCTAATAATGGTACTGCTAGCTTATCGGCACGCGCCAACACTGGCTCAGGTATCACATGAATCAACGCCGAACCCGTCAGCACGACAATACCACTGGCCGCCTTTTTCTCAGCAATTTCAATCAGCTGATAATAATCATCAAGCTGCCATTGCCAGGTAATGCCGGTGACAAAAATTAACTCGCCGCCAGATAACCAGGGTTCTAAATCATGGTTTTCTGCAACATACGGCCACCTCACCACATTATTGGCGCTGGCAAGCCCTGCTCTTAATTGCAGGGCTTCCAGTCCAGGCAAGGAAAGTACATCCTTTACTGTTAACACAACTAGGCGGTTTTAGAGTCTTTATCTGACATACCAAGAACCACAACCAGTGCACAATAGACGGCACTCGAGACGACGATACCAACGATAGGAGCGACCCAAGGCGAATAATAAGCACAGGCGGAACCCACAACATAAGCAGCCAAACCAGCATAGTTAAATTTAACCGGTTCGGTGCTGGCGAGTAAGTCAGCATCAGCGCGGAAGCGGAACCAGAAATCGGTCATGATAATGGCGCCGATCGGTGGGATGAACGTGCCTAATAACACCAAAAATGGAATCAGCATATTGTACATACCAAAGATCGCTAGCAACGTACCAATGGCAGCACCAACAACAGTGATTAACTTACGTTTGTCGGTATTCAACAAATTACAACCGGCAGCAGCAAAGTTATAGATGGTGTTATCTTGCGTCGTCCAAATATTAGTAAACAACATCAACACGGCGATTAAAATAAAGCCCTGCGCAACTAGGATATCGACGATATCTGCTTGCTGATAAACCAACGCACCAAAAGCACCAACAAAGACCATCAGGCCATTACCAATAAAAAACGCAGCCAACGTTGCAATGACCGCTGTTTTACCGGAATTAGAAAAACGACTCCAGTTTGTCGCCTGAGTACCACCACTAACAAAGGTGCCAAAAACCGTCGTAATAGCAACGGCAAAAGTCATGCTTTCTACTGGCGCAATGGAAGCAAGTTCTGAAAGACCACCAACATCAGCGAAACCTTTAATAAAACTGATAGCAATAAAGATCAGCATCAACGGCACCGATATTTTCGACAGCAACGCAATCGCCTTATAACCAATAGCAGCGCTAATACAAAAGCCGAAGCCGAATACAATCATCAATGGAATTTGCCAAGCATCCGGCAGGTTTAACAGCTTGGTTAAAATAATAGCGATGGTTGCCGTGCCCCACGCATACCAACCAATTTGTGTGAAACCCAGAATAAAGTCAGACAATTTACTGCCCTGAGAACCAAAGCTATAGCGCCCTAACAGAACTGTATTTAAACCTGTCTGATAAGCCACATAAGCCAAGCCAGAAGCATAAGCCCCTAACAGCAGATTGCCGATAAAGATAATCAACAATAATTCAGAAAAACTAAACGCTACGCCGAGTGAACCACCTGCCCACATCGTCGAAGTAAAAAAGGTAAAGCCTGCTAACACCGATGCAATCGACCAAAAGCCCTTACGTTCTGTCTTCGGTACTGCACCTAATGGATGGTCATTTTGTATAGTCATGCAAAATAGCTCCTCAAGTTAATAAGCCACTTTGCTATTCAAAGCCTATGCCAACGGAGTAAAACGCCCTAACCTGAACAAAAACTGTGCAATGACGTGAACTCACTCATTTAAAAATATACCAAATGCACACCTAATAAAAATACAGCCTATACCGCAGCACTCTATTAATTCATTGGAAGCAAACTAAGCACCTAGAAGAGGCATGCTGGTGTTGGCCTGATCAACTAAATAAGTACTCTGCATTGCGCAACGATATCCCCTATGGTATTTGTTCTGCTAAACATCAAAATAGGAGTCAATATGAACAGGGTCATTTTCATTCTAGCCACTTCACTGTTCGGTATAGCGAGCGCAGCAGAATTCATTCACCCTGGAGACTTTACTGGCAGCCAAACTGAAAAAGATGCCGTTGTTGCCTATATCGTAGAACAGACAAAACTCCAATACTCCGCAATTGGCATGGATGACCCCATGACACTTCGAATGATGGAAAAAGAAAACTTAGTATCATTTCAACAGCTCACTACAGCGACTAATCGCCCTCTTTTAGATAGTGTTATAAAGCAGTATTGCGCTATTGGAATGTGCGACTATCAAACAATCAATATGATGTATAACGAACAGAACAGAGCGGCCAGCCCATCACTAAGTTGGTAGATGCTGCTTAATAGGAATAAAAAAACCCGCGTAAAGCGGGTTCTTGAGGCTAAGAAAGTATGGTTATTTTATGCGACTTCTAATCGCAATTGCTTACCCAAAGCTTGCAATGCTCGAGCCAGCGTATCTATTTTTGTATTATGCTTTAGATTAACCAAGCGCGTTATTTCTTGTGGTTTTACATGAATGCGCCGCGCTAATTCTGCGTTACTAATCCTAGCTTCTAACATACTATTTAAAAGATAAATTTTAGCCTCTAGGCTTAACGGAACGTCAATATAGTGTTCTGCTTCAGCCAATGGTGCGGGCACTGCTCTATTATCTTCAAAATAAAATTCAAATGCGGTTAGCAATGCATCTTGTGCCATTGCTTTTGCATCGTCCAAATCATCGCCGCATGTTAGCGCTTCGGGTATATCTGGAAACGATACGGTCACCCCATCACTTGAAATATCGTAATGCACTGCATATTTCATTGTCTTCTCCTTGTTACTCTGTAAGTAACAACCCTTGTGTCATCTTTGTTTCTTTTTATGTGTTATGCGATCAGCCCGAAGACTAATCGTTAATGCTTACTTTAAATCGAGCTGCTTAATGATCGCTTTACGCAACCCTTCGCTTATCTCTTTACTGCCATGCCTTGGCAATGTTGACTGCTTGCCATTGCAATAAATCTTGGTGTGGTTACTTCCTTCTTTGAATTCAGCACCTTGCTTCTTGAGCCACCGTTTAAATTCGCTTTGCTTCAACAACACTTCCTTTCGTTAGCCTCAAAAGAATTATAATCATTTTTGCTTACAATGAAAACAAAAATGTTTATTAGATATGGAGTCGTGAGTCGTGAGTCGTGAGTCGTGAGTCGTGAGTCGTGAGTCGTGAGTCGTGAGTCGTGAGTCGTGAGTCGTGAGTCGTGAGTCGTGAGTCGTGAGTCGTGAGTCGTGAGTCGTGAGTCGTGAGACAGCATCAAAAACGAGGTAAATCACCATAGCAAGTGACACACAGGTGACACTTATCGACCGCAAAAGCCCAATATTAGGCGCAGTGACACTTCAGTGACATAAACAATTCAGAAAGGAGAATCAGCCGGAAAGGCCTATAGGAAGTGGTGCGGGTGGCCGGACTTGAACCGGCACGACCGTGAAGTCGCAAGATTTTAAGTCTTGTGTGTCTACCAATTCCACCACACCCGCTAGACTTTGTGCTGTTGCACATGCGTTTACTTATTTAGTTGCTGGAGGCGCGGGTCGGAATCGAACCGGCGTACACGGAGTTGCAGTCCGCTGCATGACCACTCTGCCACCGCGCCTAAATTACTTAAGCAAACTTTTTGAATTACAAACTAACTAACGCCAATTTGTAAAACTGGAGCGGGAAAGGAGGCTCGAACTCCCGACCCCAACCTTGGCAAGGTTGTGCTCTACCACTGAGCTATTCCCGCTTTTTGCTAACCGCTCTAGGCTGTCAACGAGGGCGCATTTTAAAGAAGCTTAGATTAATGTCAAACATTTTTTTCTTTTATTTTAAGTACTTAGGAAGCTTTTGGCATTAAATAGCTCCAAGCCGCTCGCAAATAAACGATCATTGACCAGAGCGTTAAAACCGAAGCAAGCTGAAGACTTACTAAACCAACATAGCCAATTACAGAGCCTGGCGCTTGGCTTAACAAGATAATAATGGCAACCATCTGTACGGTGGTTTTAATCTTACCCAAATTATTCACTGCGACACTGGCTCGACTACCCAACTCTGCCATCCATTCACGCAATGCTGAAATGACGATTTCGCGGCCAATAATAATCACTGCTGGAATGGTTAACCAAATAGAGTGGTAATTCTCGACCAAAATAATTAATGCCGCTGCCACTATTAACTTGTCGGCAACCGGATCGAGAAAAGCACCAAAGGGAGTCGACTGATTCCATTTACGGGCTAAATAACCATCAAACCAATCGGTTACTGCAGCAACAACAAACAACGCAGACGTGGCGATATAAGACCATTCAAAGGGTAAATAATAAACACCAATACAAACAGGAATTAACACCAGACGCAGCAGGGTTAGTAAATTTGGGATATTCATAGGGCACCTAACAATTTGATGAGGCGATTATAAACAATTCACTAAGCAGATAGACAGTCGTTCTGTAATTAACTCGCAATAAATCATTGAAGCTTAAGAGGTATGTAAAAAGTCGTATATAGATTGAGCAAGGGATTTCGATATTCCGGTAACCTTACCAATCTCTTCAACACTGGCCGACTTAACAGCTTGGGCACTGCCAAAATGTCGAATCAACGCCCTCCTTCGGCCTGGCCCTACTTGCGGGATATCATCGAGCACTGAACCAATTCGTGCTTTACCACGCCGCGCTCGGTGACCCGTAATGGCAAATCGGTGCGCTTCATCACGAATATGCTGAATAAGATGCAGCGCCTGTGAATGATTCGGCAAGGTAATAATATGGTCGATGCTGTTAAAGAACAGTGTTTCCAATCCGGGTTTTCGCGTCTCCCCTTTTGCAATACCCAGTAATGGAATATGGATACCTAGTTCCTCCATCACCTGTTGCGCCATTGCCATTTGGCCTTTACCACCATCGACAATCAACAGCTCCGGCAACACTGCGTTCTCTTTTTGTAAGCGAGCATAACGCCGATGAATCGCCTGTTGCATGGCGGCGTAATCATCACCTGCTGTGACACCTTCGATATTAAACTTGCGATATAAACTTTTATTCGGCCCATCTCGATCGAATACCACACAAGAAGCCGTCGTCGCTTCACCGCTGGAATGCGAAATATCAAAACACTCAATACGTGCGGGAATCGACTCCAATTCTAACGCTTCTTGCAATGCTTCCAAACGCGCCGTGACCTGAGCACCATGAGACATGCGCAACTGCAATTGTTCTGCTGCATTGGTTTTTGCCAACTCTAACCATTTGGCGTTGTTGGTTCGAACCGAAGATTGCACGCTAATATTTTTGCCGTACTGTTCTTTTAAGGCAGCCTCAAGCCAAGCGGAATCGGCTAGCGGCACATTGGATAAAATTAACGGTGGACAATCGCCATGCTGCTTAGCGATATAATGCTGCGCTAAAAAACCCATCATGATAAGCCGTTCATCGTCTTCAATGCCCAGCTTAGGAAAGAAGCTTCGACTGCCAATCATACGACCGTCACGCACCATCAAAAAATGAATACAGACACCTGAGGCTTGCTTTTCAATAGCAAAGACATCGACATCGCCTTTACCTCCGGTCACATACTGCTGCTCCTGAACCTTACGTAAAAACAACAGCTGATCGCGATACTCTGCGGCACGCTCGTAATCGTATTTCTGCGCGGCATCATCCATTTCTTTCTCAACATGAATGATCAGATCTTGGCTTTTGCCCTTTAAAAAAGCCCGTGTTTTTTCTAGATCTCGCTCGTTTTCTTCTTCGCTGACCAAGCCAACACAGGGAGCTTTGCAACGTTTAATTTGATACTGCAAACAGGGTTTTTTACGGTTTTCAAAAACGGAATCTTCGCATTGCCGAATACGAAAAACCTTTTGCATTAAGATAAGGCTTTCACGTACTGCGCTGGCACTTGGGTACGGGCCGTAGTATTCGTCCTTAGTATTTTTAGCGCCTCGGTGTACGTATAAACCCGGCCATTGATGACTAGAAGATATTTTAATGTAGGGATAAGACTTATCATCAACTAATAAAATATTATACGGCGGCCGATGATTTTTAATCAGCGTTTGCTCAAGCAGCAACGCTTCTATCTCGCTGTGAGTAACGGTCACTTCGATAGATCGAATATGAGAAACTAAGGCAACTGTTTTATTGGTTAAGCCTCGACTGCGAAAATAACTCGACACTCGGTTCTTTAAATTTTTCGCCTTACCAACATACAGTAAATCATTATTTGCATTGTACATTCGGTAAACGCCCGGCTTTACAGTCAGGTTACGTAAAAAGTTTTTATGATCGAATGAATTATCGGGCTGGTCAGTCATTAGCTTAATTATTTATAGAGTGATGGCTAGAGAATCAAAATAAACAGCAAGCTATCTAAATAAATGCCTGTTTAAATGACTAAGCGTAGGTGAATGATAAACTGCCGCCATCATACAGAAAGGAGGCAAAGAATTCCTGCTCTGTTGGCTCGCGGCTGGCAACATTATCTGTGCAAAAGGGACAACATTCAAACCTATCGATTTAAAACCCTTCGCAACAGATTCTATCAATTAACCGCTATAGATGAGACTCGGCAAACGCTGCCAAGCGGCTACGGGCAACCGACTGTAACGTGATTGCGCCACCGTGACTAAAGCCTTTAAAGCGCTCACTTAAATAGGTTAGCCCCGAACTTGTCGCCCCTAGATAAGGCGTATCTATTTGAGCGAGATTACCCAAACAGACGACCTTTGTGCCTTCACCGGCACGGGTAACCAATGTTTTCACCTGATGCGGCGTTAGGTTTTGCGCTTCATCGACAATCAAAAAGGTTTGCTGAAAACTACGACCACGCACAAAGTTCAAACTCTTAAATTGCAGCGGAACTTTTGAACCAACATAGTCTTCACTGCTGCCTGGGTCGAAATCTTCTGAATGCAGCGCCTCTAAATTATCGGTAAAAGCACCCAACCAAGGCTGCATTTTTTCAGCTTCGGTTCCCGGTAAAAAACCAATATCTTCGTCTAAGCCTCGCGTACTTCGAGTCGCTAAAATACGCTTATAGTCTTTGGTTTCCATGGTCTGTTCTAAAGCGCACGCCAATGCAAGAATGGTTTTACCGCTACCGGCAGCACCATTGATAGCCACCAAGTCGATTTCTGGGTCAAACAATAAATACATCGCCATCGCCTGATAGATATCACGCGGGCTCATACCCCACGCTTTTTGACGCATCAATAGGCCGGTATTTAA
The DNA here is from genome assembly GCF_008041945.1 of Reinekea thalattae. Taxonomy (NCBI): domain Bacteria; kingdom Pseudomonadati; phylum Pseudomonadota; class Gammaproteobacteria; order Oceanospirillales; family Saccharospirillaceae; genus Reinekea; species Reinekea thalattae. The sequence goes on from NZ_VKAD01000001.1 coordinate 675,074, forward strand.
TAATTCGATGGCGTAATTTTCACCGTCCTCTTTATAAATACGGCAGACAAATTCTTTGTCATCAAAAATAAACTGATTAACGTAAGCTTGGCGTGGCAAGATTTTCTGTAACGTTTCTTTGGCTACTACATGATATTTATTACCAGAAACGCTTTGCGGCTCGACTTTTTCCAGCTGCTCCCAAAAGCTGCCTTCAATATGGTGATAACCAGTGGAAAGCGATTCTAAATCAGAGATTAACTGGTCGTTATGATAATCGTCAGCCAATAAGCCACTGCCGCGCGCCTTCAACCTCATGTTGATATCTTTGGTCACTAACACGACTTCTCTTTCAACGGCGCGCTGTTTCAAAAACATCAGGTCATTGATAATCAAATTATCATTACTGGTCGGAGATAAAGAACCGGTGTCACTTTTCGACGCCATTAAAATTGTGATGTTGCCCTGCTCGCTGCCGTCTGGCCGGATAAGCGGAACACCTGCAATGACTTCTTCGGGGGAGGCACTGCCAACCAGTGCATCGATTGTTCGAACGGCTTGACGAGCGTCTGCCGCGACTGAAGAGCTACCAACCTTTAGCTTATCTAACTCTTCAAGGACTACCATGGGGATCAGAACTTGGTGTTCTTCAAATTTGAATACTGCATTTGGGTCGTGAATTAAAACATTCGTGTCCAGCGCATAAGTGCGGATAGTAGACGTCCCAATTTGTGTCATATACAAATCCTCTAACAATTTCATTGTTATGGTGAGTTAATGTGGTTGTAACTACGAAATAGCTCCTCCTTAGCGATGATTGGGTTCAACAGCCGTTCATTTAAATAGCAATCAAAACTGGATCTAACGCTCCAATCCTTAAGTTGCTGGTCTCCTTTATAGCGCTCTAAAGCCTAGCTTGGCAACAGCAGAATTAGAATAAATCGATGAATAGCTGGCTTTTGCCTTTACCTGCAGGCAAGAAGAAATCGCGCCACACCAATCGAGCATTTTTTAACCAATACAGCTGCGATACAGCCAACGCCAGCAGCTTTTTATTCAGCATAGTCCAGCTGTAATTTAAACGCGACACAGGTATTATGCTCGCTTTATGTAGCCACTCTATTCTATTAACAGGTCTACCGTGCTGTCGTTATCCATCCCTTATTTCTCTCAACCTATCCAACTGATTAAAGAAACGCATCAAATGGATGGGCTTATCTGGTTCCATCAGGGCGGTGGCGAGAGCTCTAACAAAGAATGGTTTTCTGCTTGGCCAGAGTCGACCTACGAGTACCTCGGTAATGGCAGCACTCGAGTCACAAGCTATCAGGGCGATGTTGAATACTGCAATGGCGACTTTTTTAATCTACTGAAAAAACGCTACCCTCTTCATACTGTTGACGATGAGCTAAAAGCAACTGCCTCGCCATTTGAACAGGGAGTGCTCGCTGGGCACCTAAATTATGATTTAGGTTTAGAGCTGCTCAATATTAGCTCTCGGCATTTAAGTATCGATGAGACGTCAAACAATGACACCAGCAACCAAAAGCCACTCGCCGTCGTTGGCGATTACCGCTGGGTTTGCGAGTTTGATCACGTACAAAAAAAAGCCTGTATCTATATTGCAGTCAACTGCCCAGCTGCTATTACACATAAAGTTAAGCAACTGGCAGAACAGTTAAATCAACCAGCAGATACTGGCAGCCCGGATGCCCCCAACGCTCAAACAGCTGCTCACTGGCAATCGGCTATGAGCTTTGAGCACTATCAATACGCCTTTGACACTATTCAGAATTATCTGATTGAGGGTGATATTTACCAAGCCAACCTAACGCGCCAATGGCAAACAACAACCCAGCTTTCCGATTGGGCGATTTATCAACCCTTAGTCGAGCAGATGCCAGCGCCCTTTTCGGTGTTCCATCGCAGCCCGCTGTCTTCCTTGCTAAGCGTTTCACCGGAGCGCTTTATTCAAATCCGTAAACAACAAATTGTAACCCAGCCAATTAAAGGCACGCGCCCACGCGGTGCTGATGCAATACAGGATCAAGCATTTAAAGCAGAACTAGAAAACAGCGAAAAAGACAAAGCCGAAAACCTGATGATTGTCGATTTATTAAGGAACGACATCGCCAAAAGCGCCAAGCCTGGCAGTGTTCAAGTAGACAAGCTGTTTGAATTGCAAAGCTTTAAAAATGTACATCATTTGGTTAGTTCTATCAGCGCGACATTGGCACAGAACACTCATCCTCTGGATGTACTTAAAGCGGCGTTTCCTGGTGGCTCGATTACCGGCGCACCTAAAAAGCGAGCTATGGAGATCATAGATGAGCTGGAAACCACTCATCGAGGCGCCTATTGCGGCAGTGCTTTTTATCTAACAGCCAATGGTGATTTAGATAGCAATATACTTATTCGCAGCTGCGTGCTCGAGAACAATCACCTCGTTTGCAGTGGTGGCGGCGGCATTGTAGTAGATAGCCAACTGGAAGATGAATTTAATGAAAGCTTCGTAAAAGTAAAAAAAATACTCCAAACAATCGCCCCAGTAACTGAGGAGCGTTAAACAAAGAGGCGGCAATCAAAAGCCAATACGTTATTCCAAATGGTTATGCTATATCGTTATTTTATAATGTTATTTAACCTCTAGCATGGGCTATGATACCGTTCGCTTAACTTCATTATTAAATCACCCCTATGACCGATCTAACCAGTTTACAGCTCGAACTTAGCGCCCTATCACCTCGCGACATTTTAAAAAAAGCCATTGCTGCACATGAGCAAATAGCACTCTCTTTTAGCGGTGCTGAGGATGTTGTGCTTGTCGATATGCTGGCAAAGCTAAAACCTGAGGCGACGATTTTTACGCTGGATACTGGCCGTCTGCATTCAGAAACCTACCAGTTCATTGAAGACGTACGCAGCCATTACGGCATTCAAATTAAAGTTTATTCGCCTGAGCATAAGGCGCTGGAAGCATTTGTCGAAGAAAAGGGGTTATTCAGTTTTTACCGTGACGGCCATAGTGAATGTTGCGGTGTGCGTAAAACATCCTCATTAAAGCGGGCGCTATTACCATTAGATGCTTGGATTACCGGACAACGAAAAGACCAAAGCCCGACTCGAACGTCGGTGCCTCATGTCGAAAAAGACCCAGTCTTTCAAGGTCGCGGCGACATTCTTTATAAATACAACCCATTAGCAAACTGGTCTTCAGAAGATGTTTGGAATTACATCCGAATGATGGAAATCCCCTACAACCCGTTGCATATGAAGGGTTATAAAAGTATCGGCTGTGAGCCTTGCACCAAACCGACATTGCCAAACCAGCACGAACGTGAAGGTCGCTGGTGGTGGGAAGAAGCGACTCATAAGGAATGCGGCTTACACGCTGGTAACCTAAGCGCTTCTTAAAAACAGACTGGCTAGATTAGCCTTCTCTACTAATAAACCAGTGCTCTCTACTAATAAGTCGGCAACAGCGTATTCTTAAAATACTCTTCCAGCTCATGCTTACCACTACACAGCATCGCCTCATCGACAACCTGCTTAGTTAGGTGAGGCGCAAACTTTTCAATAAACTGATACTGATAGCCGCGCAAAAACGCGCCCTTACGAATGCCAATATAAGTCGTACTGGCGGCAAATAGATGGCTAGCATCTAACGCGACCAAATCTCTATCCCGTTCAGGGTCTACTGCCAAATGCGCCAAAATACCAACCCCTAAACCCAAACGAACATAGGTTTTAATGACATCAGCATCGGTCGCAGTAAATACCACATTAGGAACCAACTCTTTAGATTGAAAGGCCTCATCCAGCTTGGATCGACCAGTAAAACCATAAACATAAGTAACCAATGGGAAGCTGGCGATTTCTTCGAGCGTTAATGAATTGCGACTCGCTAATGGATGACCTTTAGGCACAACAATCGAACGATTCCAGCGATAACAAGGCATCATCACCAAGTCTGAATAATGATCCATACCTTCAGTGGCGATCGCCATATCAACAGTGCCGTCAGCGGCCATTTCAGCTATTTGAATGGGCGTACCCTGATGCATATGCAAGCTGACATCTGGATAGCTTTGAATAAAGGATTCAATAACACTTGGCAAAGCATAACGAGCTTGCGTGTGCGTGGTAGCAACACTGAGGCTACCCTTTTTATTGTTACTGAATTCTTGGGCAATCTGCTTGATCGAGTCGACCTGACCTAAAATTTCACCGGCAACTTTCAATACCGCTTCACCGGCTGGTGTCACTCGGGTTAGATGCTTACCAGAGCGCGCAAAAATTTCGACACCCAACTCATCTTCAAGTAAGCGTATCTGCTTACTGATGCCGGGCTGAGAAGTATAAAGTACCTGAGCAGTCGCACTGACGTTAAGGTCATTGTGCGCTACCTCCCAAATATATTTTAATTGTTGCAGTTTCATTTGGTTTCCTTCTTTGGTCAGCCGGTTTATTGCCTTTTATTCAGGCTTTATTATGACTCGTGCCTGCACGCACAAAAAATAGATGAGCCTCATCGCTTCAGGATAGCGGCTGTTTTAATCTGCTGCTGTTCATCCTAATGCATAAAACAGTCTCATGACTATCTTCACACTAGATTCTATCGAAGAAAGCCCTTACCCTTCAATTAAGTTATATAAATATTAGTAACTATTCTTTTTAGAAATACACTGATCAGGTTACATTAGCTTCCAATTTAGGCACATTTCTGGGATATGGACATGCTGACATACGCAGCAACTGGCGCAATCATCGGCTTAATTATTGGTATCACCGGTGTAGGTGGCGGTGCTTTAATGACGCCAGCGTTACTTTTTTTTGGTTTCCCCGCTCACATTGCTGTTGGTACCGACCTTTGGTATGCCGCACTAACTAAAACGTCTGGCTTATGGACTCACCATAAAAAGAATCATATCCGCTGGCGCATAGCCCTTAACATGGCCACAGGTAGCTTACCGGCAGCCATTCTAACAGGTGTCGTGCTTTCCATTTGGTTTGGCGACGCCCAGAGTTACGGCCATATTTTGAAGTCTGCACTGGGCTTTATGCTTATCGTTACCGCTGTCATGCTTATTTTGCGTTCATACCTATCAAAAACCATAGGCGCTCGTGGCCAAACAGATACAGAAGCGAGCAATCTATTTTCAATTAAACTGATTTTAGTCGGCGTATTACTCGGCATTTTAGTAACACTTAGCTCAGTGGGCGCTGGCGCTGTAGGCACCGCTGTTTTGATGATGCTTTACCCACGACTATTGCCCAAAGAGATTGTCGGTACCGACATTGCTCATGCCGTGCCGTTAACCTTTATTGCCGGTCTGATTCATTTACACCTAGGTAATGTTAACTTTACTTTATTGGCTGCCCTATTAATTGGCTCGATTCCAGCCATTAATATTGGTGCCATGATTTCCAGCAGCATCCCAGCAAGGTACCTAAACCCAGCACTAGCAAGCCTATTACTGCTACTAGGGCTACGTTATGCACTATTTTAAACACTAATATTCATCGTTTATTAACTGTCTAATAAAGGCACGAAGTAAACTTAAGTTTACAGCATGTACAGATATTATTACCTAGGATAGTATGGCGTCACATCCACAGCTTGATAGTGAACGCAGCATGTTCAGCACAGAGAATTTAAACATCGAAAACCAAGAAGTTCTGATCACCCCATCAGATATAAAAAAACAGATTCCCGTTTCGGAAGCCGCCAATAAAACCATCACCGAAGGCCGTAAAGCAGTACGTGATATTTTAGACCGCAAAGACAATCGACTTATGGTTGTCATTGGCCCTTGCTCTATCCATGACCCAGAAGCGGCCTTGGATTATGCTCGCCGATTGAAAAAGCTCAGCGACGAAGTCAGCGACACCCTACTATTGGTGATGCGGGTTTATTTTGAAAAGCCTCGTACCACGACAGGCTGGAAAGGCTTAATTAACGACCCTTACATGGATGACTCGTTCAAAATTGCCGACGGCATTCAAATTGGTCGTAAGCTGCTAATGGATATTGCCGAAATCGGCTTACCAACCGCAACAGAAGCGCTAGACCCTATTTCGCCACAGTACATTCAAGACCTCATCAGCTGGTCTGCAATTGGTGCACGTACAACAGAAAGTCAGACTCACCGTGAAATGGCCAGCGGCCTTTCCTCTGCTGTTGGCTTTAAAAACGGTACCGATGGCAGCTTAGATGTCGCCATTAATGCGCTACAAAGTGTCTCGTCGCCGCACAACTTTTTAGGCATCAACACGCAAGGCCAAGTTTCTATTATCTCGACCAAGGGCAACCAATATGGTCATGTTGTTCTACGTGGCGGCGGCGGCAAGCCTAACTACGATTCGGTTTCGATTTCGTTATGTGAAGAACAGCTAAACAAAGCCAAGATTTTGCCAAACATCATGGTTGACTGTTCACACGCCAACTCGAATAAAGATCACAACTTACAGCCTCTTGTTGCCGATAACGTTGCCAACCAAATCACCGAAGGTAACACCTCGATTGTTGGCTTGATGATTGAAAGCAACATCGTCGCCGGTAACCAAAGCATACCGAGTGATCTAAAAGAGCTAACCTACGGTCAGTCAGTTACGGATGCTTGTATTTCATGGGAAACGACCGAGTCGCTGATGAAATCGATGCGCGATAAAATCAAAGACAGCCTAGCTAAACGCTAACCAAGCGACTCTGCTACAGATAACTGTTGTAAATAAAAGGCCGACATTGTCGGCCTTTTTTATGGCATCAATTATCCGCACTTTAGCTCGACGCGACTTTAACTGCTGTATATCTTTACAGCTGGCACATACTGTATATAATCCTATGACTGGACATTTTAACAGGCTTAAGATTATGGAAAAGCTCACCGCGAGGCAGCAACAGGTTTTAGATGTCATCAAAGATCACATTGAAAAAACCGGCTACCCACCAACCCGCGCCGAAATAGCAAAAGAGCTTGGCTTTAAATCGGCAAATGCAGCAGAAGAACACATCAAGGCACTGGCAAGAAAGCAACACATTGAAATTGTACAAGGCGCAAGCCGTGGCATTCGGCTGCCAGAGTCAGAATCTGGTATTCCTGTCATTGGTCGTGTTGCCGCAGGTTCGCCAGTACTGGCTGAAGAACAAATTGCAGAATACGTTGACCTTCCTCGTAGCCTGTTTCAGCCAAATGCCGATTTCATGCTGCAAGTTCAGGGCTTAAGTATGAAAGATATTGGTATTTTAGAGGATGACCTTATTGCCGTTCACAAAACTACATCCGTGCGTAACGGTGATATTGTAGTGGCTCGTGTCGGTGACGATGTCACGGTAAAGCGCTACGAGAAAAAAGGCAGCATTGTTACGCTCTACCCAGAAAACGAAGATTTTGAGCCTATTGTGGTCAATCTAGCTGAAGAAGACTTTGCCATTGAAGGCCTTTATGTTGGCGTTATTCGACGCTCAATTCACTAGCCACAACCGACATTGATTAGGCTAACTTAGGTTAGCAGCTACAAAAAAAGCCGCTTAATGCGGCTTTTTTTATTTGAGCAATTATTATAGTGAAGATCGTGTTTATTTAGTTGTCTTTATTAGTTGTCTTTATTAGTTGCCTTTACCAGCTGACTTCTTTATCGGCTTTAGCGCTGATCATTGCTAAAAATTCTTTATGTGCCGCCAACTCTTCAGCACTTGGCTGAACCTGAACAAGAGGCTTCTGCCCTTGAGTGTCGAGCACAGAAAGGTCAATCGCCGCCGTTTCATTAGCGTTCGTTTCAGATTCACCGAGCATCAAATCTGTCTGGCCACCGGTTAGGAACAGATAAACATCCGCCAGAATCTCAGAATCCAGTAATGCGCCGTGTAAGGTTCGATGCGAATTATCGATGCCATAACGCTTACACAATGCATCCAGCGACACCTTAGAGCCAGGATGCTTATCGCGTGCAATTTTTAATGTATCGATAACGCCACAAGCTGATTCCAGTGGCACAAAAGTCTGGCCCTGCTCTTTTGCAAAACGCTCAAATTCAGCGTTTAAAAAGCCCATATCGAAAGCGGCGTTATGAATAACTAGATCGGCACCTTCGAGCCATTGCCACAAACCAACAGCAATATCACGAAACTTAGGGCAATCTTTAACTCGTTCGTTGTCGATACCATGAACGGCCACTACCTCGGCAGGGATATCGCGTTCAGGGTTTATGTATTCATGATAATGGCGCCCAGTTAATTTACGCTCCACCATTTCAACACAGCCGACCTCAACAATACGATCGCCTTTTTTGGGATTTAAACCCGTTGTCTCGGTATCTAAAATAACTAATCTCATGCGAGTTTATTTTTACCCCTTAAATTCATCCATCGCTTGGTTGGCAAGTTGATCGGCAACTTCATTATATTTGTCGCCCGCGTGCCCCTTTACCCAGCGCCAAGTCACCTTATGCTGAGACATCATTTGATCGAGCTGCTGCCATAAATCCTGATTTTTTACTGGCTTGCGTGCGGCTGTCTTCCAACCGTTTTTCTTCCAGCCTTCGATCCACTTAGTAATGCCTTGCTGAACATATTTTGAATCCGTATAGAGCTCGACACTGACTGGCTTTTTCAACGCTTTTAAACCTTCAATGGCAGCAGTTAACTCCATACGGTTATTGGTTGTGTCAGCTTCAGCGCCATAAAGTTTCTTTTCGCGCCCAGCCCAAATTAAGACTGTACCCCAACCACCAAGGCCAGGATTACCGCGACAACCACCGTCGGTGTATATCGTTACTGCTTTTTCACTCACTAGAAGACTCCCTCTTTGACGAACTGACACCCAGCGTGGTTTCTAAAACGCTTCTTTTTGAATTTCTTCGCAGCTCAGGGGGAAGCTTACCCAAAACCTGCTTATAACCGACCAATACATAAACCGCACCAAAAAATGGACATAGCTTTGTCAGCCATTTTTTTAAGCCATTAAACCGATTCAACCAATTGGGTGCCACCATCGGTAATGTAAAGACATGCTTTTCGTGACGCTCTAATTCAAAGTCGAGCACTTGCATCCAATCTTCTACACGGCTACTGCGAATAAATCGTGAGCACCAAATACTGTTATTACTGCGAGCGGCAGAAAAAAGCGAACGCAAGCCCCAACTACTGTAAGGGTTAAAACCAACCACAATCATCAAGCCACCCGGCTTTAAGGCAATCGATGCTTCACGAACGGCTTTGTAAGGGTTTTCACAGACATCCAGTGTGTGGTGCAACAACACCATGTCGATACTTTCTGGCTCGAACGGTAAAGCCTCTGCACTGGCGCAAACCACCGGACATAACGCTCTATTCTCTAGCTGAGAAACCAGAATGCCAGAGCCGAACAGGCGCTTTTCAAACAACGCCTCATGATAGCCGCTGTCAAGCTGAGCAATGGTGGCGGCAAAGCGACCCGAAATAGCACGAGCAACAATGACTTTTTCCTGCTCAATTAGCTTTTCACCTAAAGGCGTACGATACCAATAAGACAAGCTAGCCTCTTGTGCACGACTGTCATTAGGCCCTTTCTTGTACACCTGTTTAAACTTTTGTTTCAGTCGTTGTACCAAATCGAACCTCTCGGCATGAATAAATTCATTAGATCGTATAAGCTGTGACTTGCTAGAACTGTCTCTGGAAAATAGAATTATCTATGATCTAGAAAATACCTACAAATTATTCGCAGTGCGAGACCATGACTTTTATTAAAAAATCTATTTTCCTTGTTGCTGGCAGCCTCTTTTTAGCCGGTTGTAGCACCACGTCCTCCAATACATCGGCAGGCGTTTTTTCTCCCAGCAAATGGTCTACTGCGTTTTCTTCGCTTAGCCGAGATAAGAAACAAGATCCTAATCATGAGGCGCTAGCGCAGCAAATTATTACCGCGACCTCTGAAAAAACTTACAACAAAGCAACCGACACGCTACCTGTCTGGGGCAAGCCTCTCGATTTAAGCCGCCCAATACCAGACGATCTTTATCAGGTTCTTAGAGAAGGCTTTACGTTCGACCTAACAATTGAAGACAGTCGCGTTGATGCTCAGCTTCGTTGGTATGCAAGACACCAAAGCTACCTTAACCGAGTCAGCGATCGCGCATCGCGTTACATGTATCACATCGTTACCGAAATCGAAGCTCGTGATATGCCACTCGAATTAGCACTGCTACCGATTGTTGAAAGCGCCTTCGATCCATTTGCTTATTCCCACGGCAGTGCTTCAGGCATGTGGCAGTTTATTGCTAGCACCGGCAGAATGTACGGCCTACAGCAGGACTGGTGGTACGATGGCCGCAGAGACGTTGTTGCTTCAACAGATGCGGCATTGAATTACCTAGAAGACCTAAACCGCATGTTCAAGGGCGACTGGCTTTTAGCTCTCGCCTCCTATAACTCAGGTCCAGGCACTGTATTAAGAGCTCAACGCCGCAATCGCGCTGCCGGCAAGCCGACTGACTTCTGGCATTTAGACCTTCCTAAAGAAACAGAAGCCTATGTTCCTAAGTTAATTGCCTTAGCCAAACTATTCAGCGAACCAGAAAAATACGGCATCACCCTACCAAAAGTTGCCAACGAACCTTTCTTTGCAGAAGTCGACACTGGCGGTCAAATTGATCTAGCCCAAGCTGCGACGCTGGCAGACATGAACCTTAGCGATCTTTACATTCTTAACCCAAGCTACAATCGCTGGGCAACGGCGCCTCAAGGCCCACACAAATTGTTAGTATTTAAAGACCGAGCTGACCTATTCAATCAACGCATCGCCGAATTACCTGCCAACCAACGATTAACATGGAAACGCTACACCATTGAATCTGGCGATTCATTATTGTCCATCGCACACCAACATGAAGTCACCGTGGATGTGCTTAAGGACGTCAACAATATTAATGGCAACCTTATTCGTGCCGGACACACCCTTCTGATTCCAGTGGCCAGTAAAAACGACAACTACTATTCCATGTCGGCGGAAAACCGCTTAAAGATCAAACAGAATGCCTTGGCAGGCTCAAGTAAACAGCGTATCGATTACACGGTCCAATCTGGTGATAGCTTCTGGAGCATTTCGAGAAAGTTTGGTGTTAGCACTGCATCGGTTGCCAAATGGAACAACATGGCTCCGAAAGATGTCTTAAAAGTTGGCCAACAATTAGTAATATGGTCAGACTCAAGCAGCTCAGCCAGCGCACTAGATAGCCGCCAAGTTGTACGTAAAGTCGGCTATGTTGTTCGCCGTGGCGATTCGCTCTATCGCATTGCAGATAAATTCAGCGTGCGCGTCAGCGATATTCAAAAATGGAACCAGATTTCCTCGAATCAGTATTTACAGCCCGGTGATCGGCTTACACTCTATGTTGACGTAACCCGTATTCAATAGCTGCGCCTTTAGATTTACTGATATAAAGATTTAGCGACACAAGAGAGCAGCAACAAGACACCCAGATATAAAAAGACATTCAAACAAAAAGAGCGATTTGCCTTAGCAACTCGCTCTTTTTTTATTTTTTATTCACTCAATAGATGCTTACACCGACATCGGTAAAGACTATGGCATAAAGACTATGGCAAAGGTCGCTTACCCAAAAACTGTTCCACAGAATGGAATAGCGCTGTGCTGGCACCGCGAATACGTTCTTCCATGGTTTTATGCGCCAACCACTGTACACGGTAAACATCATTGCTCTCACTGACACGTTGCAAATAAGCATCGCTGCTACCAATCTCATCGACAAGCTTGTGCTCAAGAGCATCTTCAGCAAGCCAAAAATCACCTTCTGAGACCTGTTCTAAATCCAATTGATCACGATGCAATTTCACCAATGATTTAAAACGCGCATGAATAGCCGTTAAATCCTGCTCATATTTTTTACGTCCTTCATCAGTATTTTCACCTAACAACGTCATTGGTGCCTTGTGTTTACCAGCGGTAATCACATCAACATCGACATCAAAGCGCTTCAGCATGCGATGAATATTCGGTATCTGAGAAATAACGCCAATAGAGCCAACAATAGCAAAGGGAGCGGCAATAATTTTATCCGCGACACAGGCCATCATATAACCGCCACTGGCAGCGACTTTATCGACACAGGCAGTCAGTGTTAACCCTGCATCCTTAATACGCTGCAATTGCGTCGCGGCGAGACCATAGCCAGATACGGCACCACCGGGGCTTTCAATGGCTACAATCACCTCGTCACCCGGCTTTGCGATGGTCAATAAGGCGGTCACTTCTTGGCGTAATGCACTGACTTGCGAGGCCTGAATATCGCCTTTAAATTTAATAAAGAAGCTCCGAGGTCGCTGTTCGCCTTGCTTGAGCTTTTTCTGTAATTGCTTCTGCTCTGCTTTCTTTTCTTTCGATAACTGCTTCAGTTCTGCCTTGCCTAATATTTGCTGCTGCATTCGTGACTTAATGGCTTCAAACGCCTTATTGAGATTTGTCACCTCGAGCTTACCCTTGCCTGCACCACCCGATTTCGAAGCCTTAGCAAACAGGCTGATTAAAATAGCAACAACAATTAAAACCGTGACAGACTTTAATAAAAATAATAAATAGTCGGACCAGAGCATTAGATTCCTCGCATGATTATCTGGTAATTTAAAATGGCTTGCTCATATGACAATGAACATTTGAATTTCTTTATAACAGGGCTCTACAATGCACGCCAGCGAAACACCGCCAATATTGACACCATACTGAGTGAGCTAAGCAATGAATGCCATCGAACAGGTCTTTGATAAAATCGAATCGCGCTTTAATCCATCCGCGGCGATCGACTTTAACCATAACTTTCAGTTTGAAATTGATGATCAGATTTATCATCTCGTCATCAATAACGGCCAATGCAAAACCGCTAAAGGCGCGCATCCGGACCCTAGCATCACTCTATTTATGGACTTAGATACCTTTAATGAGCTCATTTCTGGGGAACTCAATGGCATGCAAGCTTTTATGAGCGGAAAATTACGTGCAGAAGGCGATATCATGCTTGCCAGTAAGCTTAGCAAACTGTTTAAACGTTGAAGCTAAGGCGAATATGGATAGCAAAACGAAACACTATGGAGACTAAAGCGCAATACAACAGCTCTCGTTGCCTGCTACAATACCGTCCGCTTAAAAAAAACCAGTACCAAGATGTCAGATTACCCTCATAAATTTTCTGTTGCTCCAATGATGGATTGGACAACCAGCGAATGCCGACAGTTTCATCGCATACTCAGTCAACGCGCTCTGCTCTATACCGAAATGGTGACCACCGGAGCCATTCTGCACGCTGGCGCTGAACGCTTTTTAAAACATGAAAGCATGGAACACCCACTCGCCTTACAGCTTGGCGGCTCAGACTATAAACAGCTTAGCGATTGCGCCAGCATTGGTGAGTCTTACGGTTATCAAGAAATTAACCTGAATGCCGGCTGCCCAAGTGATCGGGTACAAAATGGCATGATTGGCGCAATATTGATGGCACATGCCACTCTGGTTAAAGATTGCATGAAAGCGATGCTCGATCGTGTTTCGATTCCAGTAACGCTTAAACATCGCATTGGTATTGATGATTTTGACAGCTATGAATTTTTACGAGACTTTGTCGGCGAAGTTGCCGAATCTGGTTGTGATACCTTTATCGTTCATGCTCGAAAGGCTATTTTGCAAGGCTTAAGCCCGAAGGAAAATCGTGATATTCCGCCACTGGATTATGACCGTGTATTGCGCTTAAAAGCCGACTTCCCACAGCTCAACCTCATAATTAATGGTGGTATCAAAGATCATCAACTGGCTCTATCATTGATGGATCAGGGTATCGACGGAGTCATGCTTGGCCGTGAAGCCTACCAGAACCCGTTAATGCTATTAGCGGTTGACCCGACTTACTACCAACAGGACTGTCGCTTTACAGAAGCTAACAGCCTAAATGCCGCGCTCATTGATTGGGTACAACAAAGAACCCAACAGGGCGTGCCACTAAAATATTTAGTTCGTCATATGTTAGGCCTATATTCTGGCTTGCCTGGCTCAAAAAAATATCGCCGCCTACTGAGCGAAAACATGACTAAAGAAAATGCCGATACCGACTTATTTTGCTCGGCTTTAAAGCTAATCAACACAACAGATTTTTTATTCTAAATTGCCAAACGCAATTTAGAACCCTGACAAATGGAAACAACAGATGAACCAACTAGCGCAACTCGAAAAAATGACAACTATTGTTGCCGACACCGGTGATATTGATTCAATCAATCAATTTCAACCTCAAGACGCAACCACAAATCCATCGCTCGTGCTTAAAGCCATTGAGAGCGGTCAATTCGATGCAAAACTCGATCGACTTGCACAGCAAAACTTAACGCAAGCAGATTTCATCGATCATATTGGTGTGGAAATTGGCGAAGAAATCCTCAATACCGTTTCTGGTTATGTCTCAACCGAAGTAGACGCTCGGCTCTCTTTCAACACTGAAAAAACAATTGAAAAAGCACGTAAACTGATTTCACTGTACGAACAAAAAGGCTTTGCAAAAGAGCGAGTTCTGATCAAAATTGCCAGCACATGGGAAGGTATCCAAGCTGCAAAACAGTTAGAAGCAGAAGGCATTAAGTGCAACCTAACGTTATTGTTTAGCATGGTGCAAGCGCAAGCCTGTGCAGACGTTAACGCGACGCTAATTTCGCCGTTTGTTGGTCGTATTTTAGATTGGTATAAAAACGCCACTGGCGAGAATTACAGCAGCGAAACAGACCCTGGCGTTGTCAGCGTAAAAAGCATTTTCAACTACTACAAGCAGCACGGCTACAAAACCATTGTCATGGGTGCCAGCTTCAGGAACATTGGTGAGATCCAAGCTTTAGCAGGATGTGATCGCCTAACTATTGCGCCGGCATTACTGGATGCATTGAAAAACAATGACCAGCCGTTAGAGCAACAGCTATTTGATAACGGCAAGGTCTCAGAAAAGCCAGATGTAATCAGCGAAGATGACTTTAGGCTAGCGCTCAACGCAGACGCTATGGCAACCGAAAAACTCGCCGAAGGCATCCGTAATTTCATTAAAGATCAGCAGACGCTAGAGCAGCTTATTGCCAAGCGTTACTATTAATTTAATAACCGTTAATTAAATGACGTTCGTTACGGATGAAAATACTCGTTACGAACTTAAACTTAAAATACAAAAGTAAAAGTAGCGACAGGCTAAGCATCTAACACTGCGCTATCTAAAGATAAGCATCTTCATACAAGCACTGACCTAAATATTGGCAGTGCTTTTTTCTTACTCTCTATTTATCAACACTTATAAACTCGCAAGACAATAACTCACAACTAAATCAAATTTAGCAGTGAACTTAACGAGCCAGCCAAATCGAGTTTTTCGACTGAAACCACTGCCCTTCCTTTTTTTAACAGCATCCGCTAGACTCATAGATCGCAACATAGATAACGGTATAAAAATGGCTATTATCGAGATATTCGAACAGTTACAAAAGCAGCTTTCTGAGTTAGCTGATGATATCCAGCAACACGAAATCTACTGGTTATTAGATGTTGCCCACCTCAATACAACAGCTCCTTTAGCGCAGGCTTTTTTAGACCTCTGGTATCAGGGTGACCAAGATGGCCGCACCACTCGCATCTATCCGGGTTTAGTTGCCGCCACTGAAAACCAACTGCAAAAAGCCGTTGAGATTAATCAGCTAAAAACCGATTTACGCCAACTAATCAACGAAATAAAACAACAGGACTTGAGTGGCTGGAAAGAAATACAGCAGAAATTAGGTAAGAGAAACCGGCAGCTACATGAGTCGTTAAGCAGCCAAGGTATAGAGCGATTACACCTGAAACAGATGTGGCGGCAAATCCCGATCATAGATCAAGTGCCGATTAAAATAAGCTTTAACTGGTACACCAGTGGCCGCTCTATCACGCGCGTTAGCAAGCAAGAGGCATACGACATGCTATTGCAGCTAAATACCGAAGCGGCTCATATTAAAATGCAATTAGCGAAGCTTGCGAGTTTGCCAGAGTCAGAAAAGTTAGCTCGAGTGCAAAAGCAAGCTCCGGTATTGCGCGCTAATCTACTGTTTGAAAATGGTCAGCGCAAAGCGATGAACGCCTCATTGCCGATATTATTTTTACAGCAGGATAAACAGACCTTGCCGAGCTTTATTGCGCCCTCACCTGCGCCGCCAAAAGAACGTAACCGGCAAGTTCGATCCGATAACCGACTCGAAGACGAGCCGTTCTTAAAATCGATTAGAGTCCATCGATATCAATAACAATCAGAGCCGATAACGCAATTATCAGCAACGCCATTAAAAGAGCCGATTAATACCGTTTAAGGCAGCCACTCGATAAGCCTCAGCCATCGTTGGGTAATTAAACGTATGCTCTAAAAAGTATCGAATGGAGTTGCCACCACTCTCGCTTGGTTGCGACATAATCGCCTGCCCAATGTGTAAAATTTCTGCTGCCTGATCACCAAAACAATGAATCCCTAACAGTTCTGTCGTTTCACGATGGAAAAGTAATTTAAGAACACCTGCTTCCTCGCCGGTAATTTGAGCGCGAGCAGTGTCTTTGAAATAGGCCTTACCGACTTCGTACGGAACCTTTTCTGCGGTGAGTTCACGCTCGGTTTTACCAATCGATGAAATCTCTGGAATCGTATAGATACCCGTTGGAATGTCATTAACATGACGATAGGTACCGTTATCACTGATCACACCAGATATGGAGCGACCTTGGTCATAGGCTGCACTGGCAAGACTTGGCCAACCAATAACATCACCAGCGGCATAGATATTCTCTTGTTGGGTACAATAATGCTCATCAACTTCTAATTGACCTCGACGATTTGCCTTAAGGTCAATTGCAGCCAAATTTAAACTGTCGGTATTGCCTGTTCGGCCATTGGCCCATAGGAAGCTGTCGCACTTAATTTTTTTGCCTGATTGCAACGTTAAAACAACGTGGTCATCAAAGCCTTCTATCGATTTAAAGGCTTCATTATGGCGAATCAAAACACCGTGGCTACGTAGGTGATAACTCAAGGCATCGGAAATTTCATCATCCATAAAGGCCAATAAACGCTCACCTGGATTAATCAGGTCAACCTTTAACCCTAAGCCATTGAAGATTGATGCGTATTCACAGCCAATAACACCGGCACCGTAGATGACGATGTTTTTCGGCGTACTATCTAAAGAAAGAATAGAATCGCTATCAAAAATTCGCGGATGATTAAAATCGATCTCTGGTGGCTGATATGGGCGAGAACCCGTGGCAATAACAAAGTTTTTTGCCTTTATGGTTTCGACCTTCTTATCTTGATAGGTCAGCTCTAACGTATGTTTGTCTTTAAAAGCCGCTTGAGCATGAAATAGATCAACTCGATTGCGAGCATAAAAACGAGCCCGCATAGACACCTGTTTTTGAATGACGCGCTCTGCTGTTTCTAAGACTTGAGGAAAGGAGAGCCAGGTTTGATCGGCAACATAGCGAAACATAGGATTGCGGTTAAATTGCATAATCTGATGCACTGCATGCCTAAGCGCCTTCGATGGAATAGTGCCCTGATGAGTGCAATTGCCGCCAACCGCCTTGCGGAAGTCAATAACTGCGACGCTCAAACCAGACTTCGTAGCATTCATCGCGGCACTTTCGCCAGCAGGACCTGAACCGATAACGACCAAATCATATTGATGTTCTATCATTGACGACCCTCTTCCTTAATTATTATTTATTGAAAAGCGCTTTATGTAGAAAACTATGCTTTCAGGAAACCATGTGCCTCTTTCAGAAACTATATGTCTCCTCTCTATAAGGAGAAACTATCGATATTGAGAGCTATTTTCCTGCGTCGTAAGCCTCTACAGTGCTGTTAACAGCTTTGCTTTCTTTTTCACATTTAGACTTATCACCACCGCAAACATCACACTCAGCTTCCATGCCAACGGCAGCCATGCCGCCACAAGAGCCAGCAATAGGTTTTTGCCCAAACATGACACCCACGGCCATCATTGCAATGATTAAAGCAAAGGCGAGAAATACGATTAAAAAGGTAACGAGCATTATCCTGACTCCTCTATTATTTTATTTGAAGGCGCTCACTGCTAATGAGTTTGAGATTTCTCGATCAACGCCGAATAGGCACTGGTTTGAAGCGACTCAAAGCCTTCTTCATTATCCGCCTTGGTTATAAAAAATGCGGCTATATTGTGAGCTTCAGCATAGCTGAAAGCTTCTTCTACGCCCATCACCAAAAAGGCGGTGGCATAAGCATCGGCTTGCATGCTGCTGTCCATCATCACGGTGACAGACGCTAGATTATGTACGATCGGGTAACCTGTACTTGGGTCAATGGTATGACTGTAACGATTGCCATCGATTTCAAAGTAATTACGATAATCACCACTGGTCGCGATAGCAATATCAGAAACAGCTAAAACACGATAAGCCGATCGTTCAGCCACATCTGGCTTTTCAATGGCAATGCGCCAAGACTCATTATTTGGCTTTAGACCTGACAGCCTCATTTCACCACCGACCTCAACCAAATAGTTATTAATGCCTTTCGCCTCTAAAAAGCGAGCAATCTGATCGACCGCATAGCCTTTAGCGATCGCAGAAAGATCCAGCTCCAACTCTTTAAACTTGGTAACTTGAGGATCGTCTAGCTGAACATCTAATGCTCGATAATCAATACGGGCCAATAACCTATCAATATCATCGGGATTTGGAAGCTGATGTCGTTGAATGACAGGACCAAAGCCCCACAAATTAACTAATGGAGCAATAGTTGGATCAAAGCGTCCATCGGTAGCCGCCGCAATAGACAATGCTGCCTGCAAAACTTCAGCAGTTTCACTGGCAATTTTGATGGGCTGATTAATGGGTGCCGCTGAGATAGTGGAGATATCAGACTTGGGTAAGTAGGTGGACATCAGGCGGTCTATTTTACTAAGAACCCCTTCGACGCCTAATTGTAATGTCTGAGGTTCTGTATTCTGCGAGACATATTTGATCGAATAGCTGGTGCCTATCGCATAGCCACTAAAGCTTTGCAGCGTGTCTTTATCCGATAATGAACAGCCCGCAAGCAGACTGATAAAGATCAGTACTGCTGCGGGAAATGAGAAAACGCGAATCACTGACGATTAGCCACCAAAGTCATCAAGAAGAATATTCTCGCTCTCAACACCTAAGTCTTCGAGCATCTTAATAACAGCAGCATTCATCATTGGAGGCCCACACATGTAGTACTCACAATCTTCTGGCGCTTCATGATCTTTCAAGTAGTTTTCATAAAGCACATTATGGATGAATCCAGTGTAGCCATCCCAGTTATCTTCTGGCATTGGATCAGACAACGCCAGATGCCAGTTAAAGTTCTCATTCTCTTTCGCCAGCATGTCGTATTCGTCCATATAGAACGCTTCACGCATAGAACGAGCACCATACCAGAAGCTCATTTTACGAGTGCTGTTCAAACGCTTCAGCTGATCGAAAATATGCGAACGCATTGGTGCCATACCTGCACCACCACCGATAAACACCATCTCTGCATCGGTATCTTTGGCGAAGAACTCACCAAACGGACCATAAACATCGATTTTGTCACCCGGTTTTAGGCTAAACACATAAGAAGACATCTGGCCTGGCGCATAATCACTGCCTGGAGGCGGTGTCGCAATACGGATATTAAATTTAACTAGGCCTTTCTCTTCAGGGTAATTAGCCATTGAGTAAGCACGAATAACTGGCTCAGTTACCTTCGAGCTGTATTGCCAAATGTTAAATTTATCCCAATCAGGGTGATATTCTTTATCGATGTCAAAATCTTTGTAGTGAACTTCATGCGCTGGACATTCAAGCTGCACATAACCACCAGCTCTAAAATCAACGTTTTCACCTTCTGGTAATTTCAACGTTAATTCTTTAATGAAGGTCGCTACGTTCGGGTTAGAAACCACTTCACAAGTCCATTTTTTAACACCGAACACCTCAGGCTCGACATCAATTTTCATGTCTTGCTTCACAGCAACCTGACAGGCTAAGCGCCAGCCTTCTCGAAGCTCACCCTTAGTAAAGTGAGGTTCTTCTGTTGGCAGAGCACTACCGCCACCATCTAAGACCTTACACTTACATTGAGCGCATGTACCGCCACCGCCGCAAGCAGAAGACAAAAACACGCCGTTAGCCGCAAGCGTTTGCAATAGCTTACCACCAGCCGAAACACTGATGGTTTTTTCGGCGTCTTCGTTAATTTCAATAGCAACGTCGCCACTATTTACCAGCTTGGCACGTGCAGACAGGATCACTGCGACCAATGCCAATACGATAACGGCAAATAGCACAACACCAAGAATAATTTCTGTAGCCATCTGAGTATCCTTTTATAGCGAAATGCCGGAGAACGACATAAATCCAAGAGACATTAGGCCTACAGTAATAAAAGTAATCCCTAATCCTTCCAAGCCTTTTGGAACATCGCTGTATTTTAGTTTTTCACGAATACCTGCCAGTGCAACAATGGCTAATGCCCAACCTGCACCTGCACCCACACCGTAAACCACACTCTCACTGAAATTATAGTCACGTTCAACCATAAACAGCGATGCACCCATGATGGCGCAGTTCACTGTAATCAGTGGTAGAAACACGCCTAAGGCGTTATAGAGTGCTGGGAAGAAACGATCTAAGATCATCTCCATAATCTGAACAATTGCTGCAATAACACCAATGTAGCTTAAGAGTCCTAAGAAGCTTAAGTTAACATCTAGGCCAGTCCAGTCGAGCGCACCATCACGTAATACGTAGGTATATAAAAGATTGTTCACCGGCACCGTAATTGCCTGAACAACAATTACCGCAATACCTAGACCAATCGCTGCCGACACCTTCTTAGAAATAGCAAGGAAGGTACACATTCCTAAGAAGAATGCTAACGCCATGTTTTCTACGAAAATAGCGCGTATAAATAAACTCAATAAACCTTCCATTTATAACGCCTCCTGCTTGCTGTTGCTGGCAATTTTGTAATCGGCCTTTTCAACCTGCTCTTTCTTATAAGTACGTAACAACCATATAAATAGTGCAATCAAGAAGAACGCACTTGGAGGTAACAGTAATAAACCGTTTGCAACGTACCAGCCACCATTAGTGGTGAGCGGGATAATTTCGAAACCGAAAAGACTGCCTGAACCTAACAACTCACGAATCGTTGCGACAAAAATCAACACCGTGCTGTAGCCTAAACCGTTTCCGATACCATCTAAAAAGCTTGGAATCGGCGGATTAGACATAGCAAAGGCTTCCGCTCGACCCATCACAATACAGTTAGTGATAATCAAACCGACAAAAACCGACAGCTGCTTAGAAATATCATAAGCGAAGGCTTTTAATACCTGCTCAACCACTATTACCAACGAAGCAATAATCGTCATCTGGATAATGATACGAATGCTACTTGGAATATAGTTACGGATCGAAGAGATAAAAAAGTTAGAAAAAGCCGTCACAGAAGTCAGTGCAATACACATGACCAGAGTAACATTTAGGCTAGTGGTTACCGCTAACGCAGAACAGACACCAAGGATCTGAGCTGCGATCGGGTTATTAGTCAGAACAGGCGTGAACAGAATCTTACGTGTATCAGACATCTCAAGCACCTCCTGCTTTCAAGTTATTAATAAAGGGTTGAAATCCATCTTCGCCCAACCAAAAACGAACGAGGTTATTAACACCTTTGGTTGTTAGGGTCGCTCCAGAAAGGCCGTCGACCTGATAGCTGCTGTTTGGATCTGCGTTACCACCTTTAGTCACTTCAATAGCAAGCTCACCAGATTCATTCAATATCTCTTTGCCTGGCCACTGAGCTTTCCAAGCTGGATTATCGACTTCACCGCCTAAGCCTGGAGTTTCGGTATGAGAATAAAAACCAAGGCCAGCAACAGTATTAAGGTCAGACTCTAGAGCAATAAAGCCCCACAAGGTCGACCACAAACCATAACCACGAATCGGCAAAATTAAGGTTTCAATCCCGCCTTCGCTATTGAGTACTAAATAAACTTCTGTGTAGTTCTCACGGCGTTTAATAGCAGCGATGTCTTCTTCTTTACTCAATGCAGTGGTGATCGCAGGATCACGCACGGCAGCAACAGGGTCAAAGGTATCGACATCAAACTCATCTGAGAACTTACCGGTATCGATATTCACTAAGCGAGTTTCGATCTGCGAGAAAGCTTCTTCTACAGAAACGCCTTCTTGCAATAGGCCTGCGGCAGCCAAAATATTACTTTTTAGATCAAGCTCTTTATTGCGCTCTTGTAAGGAGCGTAAGCCAACCGCAGCACTTGCCACAGCAACAGCACAAACAAGACAAACCGAGAATGCGACTGTGAAAACATACAGAATGGAATCTTTATTCTTAGCCACGAGCCAGTCTCCTTTTAACATTTCGCTGCACAACAAAGTAATCAATCGTTGGCGCAAAGATATTTGCAAACAGAATGGCTAACATAATGCCTTCTGGGAATGCAGGGTTGACGACTCGAATTAAGATAGTCATAACGCCGACAAGTGCACCAAACCAAATTTTACCAACATTGGTCATTGATGCAGAAACAGGATCAGTCGCCATAAACATGGTACCGAAAGCCACACCACCAATCACAAAGTGCCAATACCAAGGCAAAGCAAACATTGGGTTAGTTTCTGAGCCGATAACATTCAATAGCAATGTTGTTGAAATCAGGCCGATTAAAACACCGGCAACAATACGCCACTGGACAATGCCCATTAGCATTAACACACCACCACCAAGAAGAATCATCAAAGTCGAAACTTCGGCAATAGAACCTTGCTGTAAGCCAAAGAATGCTTGCAACCAAGAGATATCACCAAGCTTGCCATCAACAAGACCTTCACTAAAGGCATAACTCAATGCGGTCGCACCTGAGAAACCATCAACAGCAGTCCAGATAGCATCACCGGACATAGAAGCTGGGTAAGCAAAGTACAAAAATGCGCGACCCGTTAACGCTGGGTTTAAGAAGTTTTTGCCGGTACCGCCAAACACTTCTTTACCAAATACCACACCAAAGCTAATGCCTAAGGCAACGGCCCACAACGGCAATGATGGCGGGCAAATCAGCGCAAACAAAATCGATGTCACAAAGAAACCTTCATTAACTTCGTGACCTCGAATCGACGCAAATAAAATTTCCCAAAAGATACCAACCGCAAAGGTGGTGATATAAATGGGCAAGAAAAATACCGCGCCGTACCAGAAGTTATCCCACAAACTGGCAGGATTATTACTCGACAGCAGGCTAATCAACCAACCGTGCCAATCATCTGGTAAAACACCGGCACCACTGGCAATCGCCGTATTTGCTTGATAACCCAAGTTCCACATACCAAAGAACATGGCCGGGAAAACAAACAGCCAAACCATAATCATAATGCGCTTAAGGTCGATACCATCGCGAACGTGAGCGTTCGACTTAGTAGTAAAATTAACCTTATAGAGAGCCGTTTCTAAGGCTTCGTATAATGGATAAAGCGCGGCATATTTACCGTTTTTATGAAAATGAGGTTCGATATCATCTAAAAACTTTCTAAGCCCCATGGTTTAACCCTCCGCCTCAATTCTTGTTAATGTATCCCTAAGAATCGGGCCATATTCGTACTTACTTGCACAAGCATAGGTACAAAGTGCCAGATCTTCTTCATCTAACTCCAAAGCACCTAGCTGCTCGGCTGATTCCAAATCACCACAAACAATGGCGCGCAATAACTGAGTCGCCAAGATATCCAGCGGCATCACTTTTTCGTAATTACCGATCGGTACCATGCCTCGCTCAGAGCCATTGGTCGATGTTGAGAAATTAAACAGCTTATTTTTAAATAACGATGACAAGAAAGTCGTTTTCACCGAATGAGTATTAACACCCAAACGCAAGAAGTGAATCATCGGTCGGCTATAGTCGTTAACCAAAACACTGACTTGAGTATGGTGGCGACCTAAGTAAGCAACGGTATCGCTGGCAGTACGTCCGCCAAATACAGAGCCGGAAATAAGTCGGAAATCACCTTCTGGCAGCTCACCAGTGACCAATTCATCGATCGATGCACCAAGCTGAGTTTTGACTAAACGAGGCTTGATCACTTCTGGACCTGCCAACGAAACAACACGCGCTGTATCGATCTCACCAGACTTAAATAATGCGCCATAAGCAATGACGTCCTGGTAGCCAATAGTCCAAACCGTTTTAGTCAGCGACACCGGATCTAAGAAATGAATATGAGTACCGGCATTACCCGCTGGGTGAACACCTGCAAACTCTTCAACAGAAACACCATCAACCGTTGGAATATCAGCGTTTGGCGCTTTACACAACCAAACCTTACCTTCAGTTAATTTAGTCAGTAACGAAAGCCCTAGCTGAAAATCTCTAGAACGCTCGGCAATAACCACTTGAGGGTCGGCTGCTAAAGGGTTGGTATCGATTGCCTGTACAAAAATAGCGGCAGGCGTTGCATCAATCGCTGGAACTTTTGAATAGGGTCTGGTGCGCAGTGCTGTCCACTGACCCGATTCAACCAGCTGATCAACAACAGCTTGACGATCTAACGCAGCTATTTGCTCTTCACTGTATGCGTTAAAACTAACAGAATCTTCGCCTTCAACTTCAATGACTAACGATTGAAAAACTCGTTTAGCACCTCGATTGATCTGCTTTACCGAGCCACTTGCAGGTGCGGTATAGGTTACACCTTCATTCTTTTTATCGGTAAAGAGCGGTTGGCCTTTTATTACTTTATCACCTTCACGAACCAACATAGTTGGTTTCATACCGTGATAATCGTAACCAACCAAAGCGACGTGTTTAATGCTATGCCCTTCGCTGATCTCCTGCTTTGGTGAGCCTAAGATAGGAAGGTCTAGTCCTTTTTTGATGGTTATCATATTTAATTATCCGATGACGACTTGAAACAGCACTCTGATAACTTTACGTTCAAAGTCTGATCTAGGGTCAAATTCATTTCGAGCGATCCACCAGCACTTTATATTCAGCGCTTTTATTGGAGCTCCCCAAAAAATTCAATCACAGTATAAAGATCAACGAGTTATAAGGCTACCGGTGTTATTCTTGTCGATTAGTCATACTTTAAGACGAAGTCACGCCTTTGTTCATCCATTTTGAGTGTAGACACTGATCTTCAGATGACAATCTAAACTGCATGATACTCGCGTCCTCCTCTAATTTTAGCTAGGATGCGCGCTCAATGTTCGACGACACTGCACCCAACAGCCATCATGAAACAGCTTCTATCCTTTGTACCCAGCGCACCACGCGATCGCAAAACCCTTTCGAACCTTTATGGCTCGGCACCCGCATACGTACTGGGTGCGATAAAGCAGGAGTCTAGCAATACCCTAGTCTGCATTGTCAATTCGCCCAGCGAGTTGGAAACACTCTATACCGATTTGCAGGCCTATCACGTCAATAAAGACTGGCAAGTTCTGCGCTTTCCAGATTGGGAAACGCTGCCGTACGATAACTTCTCGCCACACGAAGACATTATTTCTGAACGCCTTGGGCTGCTGAACCAGCTCAATCATCAACCCAACGCCATTATTTTAACCACGGCCGCGAACGCCTTGCATCGACTAGCGCCGAAAAGTGCCATTCATGGTGGCGCGATCGATTGGCACATTGGTCAATCGATGAACCTTGATGAACAGCGAAAACAGCTCGAAAAAGCCGGCTATCGAGCTACCGACACTGTTTATGAACATGGTGAATACACCGTACGAGGTGCCCTACTCGATGTTTATCCAATGGGTAGCGAGTTTCCTGTCAGGATCGAGCTATTTGATGATGCCATTGAAACCATTCGTCAATTCGACCCCGAAACACAGCGCACCGCGGAAAAGATCGATGGCATTCAAATGCTGCCAGGCCGAGAGGTGCCATTAAATGAAGCCGGCATCAACCTATTCCGGCAAAATTTCCGTGAGCGATTCGAAACCGATTTCAGCAAAAACACACTGTACAAAGACGTCAGCGAAGGCATCGCCTCACCTGGCATCGAATACTACCTACCGTTATTTTACGACCAAACCTCGACACTACTGGATTATCTAGCGTCTGATACGCTGATTGTACGTTTTGATAACTTATCTGAAACGGTCGACCGTTACTGGCAGGAGATTAACAGCCGCTACGAAAACCGCCGCCACGATATCCAAAACCCGATCCTGTCTCCAGCCGAGCTGTTTATTCCTAAAGAGTTTTTTTTCCAGCAGCTGAATGAATACCCCTGCTTGCAACTGTCGACACATGCCTCCGACGAGTCTGATGCCAATGCCTTGCCGTTCAGCAAACCTAGCGCCTATCCTGTCGATCACCGAGCACAGGAGCCACTCAATCGATTGGAGTGTTTCTTAAAAGAGACCGATCATCGCGTCTTATTTTGTGCCGAATCGGCAGGTCGCCGCGAAGCCATGCGTGAACTACTGAATCGTATTCGAATCAGCGCGCAAGATGTTGACAGCATCGAAAGCTTTTTAAGTAACAAAAGCATTCGCTTGGGGCTGACCAGCGCGCCTCTTTCGAATGGCTTAGTGCTTACCGAAGACAAAGTAACCTTAATTAGCGAAACGCAGTTATTTGGTGAATACGTTGCTCAGCGTCGTCGTCGCCAAAAACAATCCGCCAGTGACGACGATCAAATCATCAAAAGCTTGGCTGAGCTGCATATCGGCGTACCAGTTGTGCATCTCGATCACGGCATTGGTCGCTATCAAGGGCTGGAAACGCTAGAAGTAGACGGTCATGCACAAGAGTTCTTAAAGCTGACTTATCATGGCGAAAGTAACCTCTATGTTCCGGTTGCCAACTTGCACCTTATTAGTCGTTATTCTGGTGCCGACGTTGACTATGCGCCAATGCATAAACTCGGTAACGACCGTTGGGCCAAAACCAAGCGTAAAGCCGCGGAAAAAATTCGTGATACGGCGGCCGAGCTGCTCGATATCTATGCCCGACGAGAGGCCCAAGAAGGCTTTGGTTTTAAACTGGACGATGCCGAATACCAGCAGTTTGCTTCCGGTTTTGGCTTTGAAGAAACCGACGACCAAGCCACTGCGATTAACGCTGTAATTGCTGACATGCGCCAGAAAAAACCCATGGATCGCCTAGTCTGCGGTGATGTTGGTTTTGGTAAAACCGAAGTTGCAATGCGCGCAGCTTTTTTAGCCGCCAACAACGGTAAGCAGGTTGCGGTATTAGTGCCAACCACCCTACTGGCTCAACAGCACGTTGAAAGCTTTCAAGATCGCTTTGCTGACTGGCCGCTGAGCATCGAGGTTTTAAGCCGATTTAACAGCACAGCTCAAACGCAATCCATTCTTGAGCGGCTTGCTGATGGCAAAATCGATATCATCGTAGGCACACATAAGCTGATTCAAAAATCGGTTAAATTTAAAAATTTAGGTCTGCTCGTTATCGACGAAGAGCACCGTTTCGGCGTGGCTCAAAAAGAAGCGATAAAATCAATGCGCGCGAACGTCGACATTCTGGCATTAACCGCGACTCCTATTCCGCGAACGATGAATATGTCGATGTCCGGTGTGCGAGATCTAAGCATCATCGCAACACCTCCGTCGAAACGACTTTCGGTAAAAACCTTCGTACGTGAAAAATCCGATGCCTTAGTCAAAGAGGCGGTATTACGGGAAATATTACGTGGCGGACAGGTGTATTTTTTACATAACGAAGTCAGCACTATCGAAAAAACCCAAAGCTGGCTCAGTGAATTAGTGCCCGAGGCTCGCGTTGTTGCCGCACACGGCCAAATGCCTGAGCGTCAGCTTGAACGTATAATGAGTGATTTTTACCATAAGCGTTTCAATGTATTGCTCTGTACCACCATTATTGAAACCGGTATCGATGTGCCAAGCGCCAACACCATTATCATTGAACGAGCCGACAAATTCGGTCTTGCTCAGCTGCACCAGTTACGCGGCCGTGTTGGTCGGTCACACCACCAAGCCTATGCTTATCTAATTACACCGGGCTGGAAAAGCCTCACTAAAGATGCACAAAAGCGACTGGAAGCCATTGCTGAGTCTCAGCACTTAGGCGCAGGCTTTACTCTAGCAACGCACGATCTTGAGATTCGAGGTGCCGGTGAATTACTGGGCGACGAACAAAGTGGTCACATTGAAGGCATTGGCTTTGCACTCTATATGGACTTACTCAATAAAGCCGTTACCGCACTGAAAAAAGGTGAAAAGGTATCTCTAGAGAGCCTAGAAGATAACGGCCCTGATGTGAATTTGCGCATCCCCTGCATCATTCCAGAAGATTACATTCACGACATCAACCTTCGGTTGTCACAATACAAACGCATAGCCAGTGTTAACAGCGCTGAAGATATGCGTGAGCTGCAAGTGGAGATGATCGACCGCTTTGGGCTGCTCCCCGAGCCAGTAAAAAACCTCTGCCAGCAAACATTGCTACGCCTAAAACTGGCCGAATTTGGTGTGGTGCGAGTTGATATGAATGCAAAGCAAGGCACCATCGAGTTTGGTCAACGAACCACCGTTGACCCAGTGAAGATCGTAATGCTGGTGCAGCAACAGTCGCATCGTTACGCTTTAGCAAAGGGAACGCAGCTTAAATTTACCATAGACACCGAGACAGCAGAGCAACGATTTGAGACTATAGAGTCGATTCTCAACCAACTAACGCCATCTTAGATTACATATTATGAGAAAAACATTATCACCCCTTGCAGCCTTGCTACTGGCATTCGCATCTTTGTTATTAGCCGCCAACTACGCTGTGGCCGAAGAAGAAGAGCCGCAGGAGCGCTGGTTTCAAATTGAAATTCTAGCCTTTAAAAACCCAGCTACCGAGGTTGACAACCCCGAGGTTTGGCCTGCTTTTAGTCAAATTGAACACCCTGAAGACTATATAGAATTGCGCAACAGCAATAGGAACCTCAGCTTAAGTGAGCCACTTTCAAGCACTCGCATAGATGAATTTATTAATGATGGCAGCCTCAGTTCGTTCCGAGCTTTATCGAGTGAACATTATCAACTTAGAGGCGAACGTAATCGGCTAGATAGCCAAGATGGTTATCAGGTTTTATTTCATGATGTTTGGAATCAACCGGTACCAAACCGTGAAGAAGTCATCCCAATTCGGCTAGAAGGTGGCGAACAGTACGGTCGTCAATATGAGTTCCAAGGTTACATAAACCTTTATGTTGAACGTTATCTGCATTTAGCTGCAGATCTTCATCTTACCGAATACAAAATCAGCGAAGATCCGTTCAGTGTTATTGAAACTCCGGAACTGACACTGCCATCGCTACAGCCGCCAACGACTGAAGATGACTTTACTTCGCTACTTAATGATAACTCTCCGTTTATTAATATCGATTTAGAAGGCTCTGATGAGTTTTACGTCTCAGTTGCCGATATCGAATTAAAGGAGAATCGCCGCATGCGCAGCCGAGAGATTCATTACTTTGATAATCCAAAGTTTGGAGTTTTAGTCTATATCACTCCGATAGAAACACTAGAGCCATAAAAACCAAAACTATAAAAGCAGGCAGCAAACAACAAAGTAAAATTATAACCTCTGATCAAACATCGTTTTTATATTTTTTAAAAAGTGGCGTCCCCTAGAGGATTCGAACCTCTGACCTACTCCTTAGGAGGGAGTCGCGCTATCCAGCTGTGCCAAGGGGACGCAGGCGGCCGATTGTAACGAGGGCTTGATTGCTTTTAAAGACTTCATTAAAAATCAATAAAGCGGACCCTGTATAAAACAGATATAATGTTATTTTTTTATAGACGAATACGATGTCAACATACGATCTTGATGCACTCGCCGACTGGCTTGAATCCGATAACCGCTCTGAAGACTGTTTTGATATTCATGGTTTACATGGTTATTTAACAGCATTACATCTATGCGGTGAACCGCTGAGTGACGAATGGTTAAATGCCGCCATTGACCAACCTTTAACCGACTTACCAGAAGCAGAAGCCGCTGTATTTGCTCAGAGCTGCGTCGAGTTAAGCCAAACCATCGCTGAAGAACTCTACAGTGACGATACCATTTCATTAACCTTTGAGCCTAGTGTTGACTGGCAAGAATCAGACATGCAAGCTTGGTGTCAAGGTTTCATGGAAGTGGTGTTTGAATTACCAGAACAGTGGCAACACCCGAACGAAGAACAGCTGGCGCTATTATTATTGCCGATTGAAACCGCCTCTGGCTTTTTTGAAGAAGAAGCGGACTTTCAAAAACTCTATCAACAGCCAAAACTGCTACAGCAGATGTTCAGTGATATCCCTGAAGTGCTGACAGACATCTACTTATTATTTAACGCGCCCAGTAAATAAAACTATTCGTTAATGATTGCCAGCACACTGCGGCGATTGTGGCGCATGCCCTTGCCATTCATCAGGGGCATAAAGATGCAAAGATAAGGCATGTAAGCCTGCTTGGAAATCGTCACCAAACAATCCATAAATCAATTGGTGGCGACCTACTCTGGATAAGCCTTGAAAAGCTTCGGCAACCATTTCGACTCTAAAGTGCGTTTCTCTATTAGGAGGACCTGCGTGCATATCGCTTTCATTATCGACACGCAGATGTATCGGCGAAAATTGCTGCAATTGTTGAATAATTTTATTCTCTAAACTCACGTTAGTATCCACGCCTAAATTAACTCAGCTGTTCTTCAATGGCTGTTCGCTGATAGGTCAGTTGTAATAGATGCGCATCGATACCTGCTCGGTGATGCTGCCAACCATACTTCTCTCGCAACAATTCTTTGGTTAAATCCCAATGCTCTAACTGAAATTGAGTCATCACCTTCGGCAACGTATCGAGTTTAAAATACATCGACTGGCCTGCGGTATAAAATAATAACGCCAACCAACCAGAATCGACGCCCCAGCCATCGGAATAAATAGTCTGCCCTTCAAATTTTTCATTTAATAGCTGTGCAATTTCACGACAGCTCAGGCCTTTTTCGAATAACTCTTGGCGACTAATTTTATGGAGTTCGGCAGCTTCCTCATTCCAATGAACCCAATCATCTTCAGGTTTCACTAACCAAGAAAAGGTTTCTCCAGATTCGGTTGCAACCCCAATCTCTATAGGGTAACTACCCTTGCCAAAACCTGATGCTTCGATATCCAGAATGGCAGGGATGTGAGTTTGATTCAAAACAATGGCCTTAAAAGCAACAGCAGTAAAAATTGATGATTTAATAACGAATGGGCAAGAATAATAGGTTATGCCTATGAAAGTAAGTCACTGTTTCGCAAATACAAACATCCGTTGAATTAAAAACCACCAAACGATCAAAATCTAATCAATCTGATTGAAGAAAAAGCCTCAACCAGATGATTGATTAGCGTCACTGGCTAAATTGGTTTGAAAACTGTCCGACGGCATCAACAACCTTTTGTGCTCCATCTTGAATTTCGACAATAACCTCACCCGCTTCATTTGACAGCGCCAAGCCCTGCTCTGCTTGCTCTTTGCCTCGGTTCATCAAGTTGACGGCTTTTTCAGCCAGCGCCTGATTTTTTGTCACTACTCCGACAATCTCTTCAGTCGCCTCACTGGTTCTGGACGCTAACTGCCGAACTTCATCTGCCACCACCGCAAAACCTCGGCCCTGCTCACCGGCTCTGGCCGCTTCAATAGCGGCATTTAGTGCCAACAGATTGGTTTGATCTGCAATACCGCTGATACTTTGAATAATGCTACCCACTAATTGAGATTGTTGATCGAGCTCCGAAATCCCTTCGGCTGCCTGCTCCATCTGTTCAGACAGCTGATGCATCACCTCCATGGTTTGTTTCACAACGCTACTGCCTTTACGCGCACTTTCATCGGTCATTTTAGAGGTTGAAAAAGCAATATCTGCGGCTTCCGTAACTGCCGAATCTTTTAAAACCTGGTCGGTAATAATCGTGGCAAATTTAATCACCTTATACAGCCGACCATGTACATCTGATATGGGGTTATAGGACGCCTCTAGCCAAACAACATCGCCCTGACTGTCAAGCCGCTTATAGCGCGCAGCTGCAAATTCACCGCGACCAAGGCTTTGCCAAAACTTTTTGTAATTATCTGAGCTGTATTCTTCTTCGGCGCAAAATATACGGTGATGCTTGCCTTTAATTTCATCAAGGCTATAACCCATGCCAGATAAAAAGAGCTCGTTTGCGGTTAAAACATGCCCATCCATATCAAATTCAATCACCGCCATAGAACGCTGCAATGCGGCAATGATATTTTCATCTTCACGAGAGCGGCTAATCGTGCGAGTCAAATCAGAGCAATGCAAAGTAAAGGCATTCACCCTCGATGTTTTCGCGTCGATAATGGGTTGTAAAATAACTCGAAGCCAAGATTCTTTACCATCTGACTTTTCTACTTCCATCGCACCAACCCAATGCTTTTGATCCCGAAGTGCACTACACAAGGCTTTATAGTGGGGAGTGTTGCGGGCGTAGGTCGGTGCTAAGTCGGTTATTTTTTTACCCACAAAATACTGTTCTGGCTCACCAACTTCGCGCACTAACAATGAATTAACCGAACTAATGACTAAGTCATCCGACAAACGAATCACTAGCATTTCTTGCTCTAAACTGTCCCTGACTTGGTTCAGGGCATACAGCTCTTCTTCGAGCAACTGAATGCGGTTTTTTAATGCTTGTTTAAACATTAGAACTCCTAAAAACAACCCTAATCATTGTTTCGTTAAACTCTAGACCGCTTTCTTAGAGTGATATATTTATTGACTCTCATTTTCAGGCTAGCACAACAAATAGGGTTTGCTTTTTTAAAGCACTAAATTAGTAAAATATCTGACTGCTTATTTTAAAAGGCAGGATTTTTGAAGGACTGTATTTCTAAAGGACTGTGTTTTTAAAGGACTAGCACCCTAATCGAACGATTAGGGTGTTACTAGATACTGTTCGACAGTCGATGGCGTTAATAACTGAGGTAGAATAACCGGTTGCGCTGAGGCACTGGCATAATAGATATAAAGCGGTATGCCTTCTCGATTGTGGCGAGAAATCAAGTCATCAACTGCCGCTGAAGGCTCAGTCCAATCAGCCCTTAGCAGTACTAGATCGAGCTGTTCAACCAAACTATCAAATCGAGAGCCACTGAGCGCAACCACTTCGTTAACTTTGCAGGTAATACACCAATCTGCCGTGACATCTATCAATACCGGTCGGTCTTGCTGCAATGACTGTTGCAATAATTGTGGCGTATATTCCAGCCAATCATGCTGCTGCTTAACTGGCTTGAAAACCAACCATGCAGTAAGCAATAGAATCACCACCTGAAGCGTTGATTTTCGCCAGCTAGATCCATTTTTACGCTCAGCTAATGGTGGCCAAAACAATAGAGCGACCAACACCAACACCGTTCCCATACTGATAATCGCAGCATCACCTTTGACGCTTACCAATAACCAAAACAGCCATACAGCCGTTAACAGTAATGGAAAGGCAAGAAATCGTTGGAAGTTAACCATCCAAATACCCGGTTTAGGTAACAACCCTGCCAGCGCAGGAATAAAACCAATCAAAAGCACTGGCAACGCTAAGCCCAACCCCATAAAGGCAAAAATAATCAAGCCGACACTGGCTGGTTGAGACAACGCAAAACCTATCGCCGAACCCATAAAGGGTGCGGTACAGGGTGTTGCGACCAGTGTTGCTAAGACGCCGGTGAAAAAGGAACCCGTGACGCCTGAGCTTTCAGTCCAACGCTGGCCTACATTGCTCCAGCGCCCCGTTATACTGATGTAGCCAGACATCGCCAACGCCATGATAAAAAACAGCAGCAATAACAAACTCAAAAATATCGGCGATTGCAATTGAAAGCCCCAACCCACCCATTGGCCAACATGACGCAAGCTAAGCAAAACCACAGCAACGGCTATAAAGCTGAGAATCACACCAGCACTATAAAATACCGCGTGCCGTCGCGCTGTGGCAGAGTCTTGGGATTGTTTAGTCAGGCTAAACGCCTTCATCGATAATACTGGAAATACGCAAGGCATTAGGTTTAATACCAGTCCGCCTAACAATGCGAACACGGCGGCCATTACTGCGCTGGTTAGCTGAGTACTTGAAGGCGGTGTCACCGGATTAGCTTGGTCAGTCTGATTCGGTGCACTAATTTCCCTAGCTTGCGCATCGAAATAACGTTTTTGCGGCGCATAACATAAGCCCGCATCGGCACAGCCTTGGTAGGTCACTTCAAAATAACCCTGCTCATTTAATAGGCTGTGGGTCACTTCCATATAGCCATAAAAGACCGTCATTTGCTGATCAAAGGTCTCATCATAGCGAACCACATCATTGACACTAAACTGTGGCTCAGAAGCATCAAAGCCATCAAAGCCGCGAATTTGATAATGGTCTTTGTAGAGGTAATAGTTCGGCAGATTGGTAAAATCGACATACAGCTCATCGCCATTGCGGCTTACATTAAGCTGAAACGCCTCATCAACTGGCGCAAATTCAACGCTATACGCAAAGCTAGTACAGACCGCAACAACACAGCCAAGTAACCACTTCATAAGCACAGGCCTACCTTTAGAAAAACACGATAAATACATTGACGATAAATGCCTTGATAAATTAACTAGATTGATAATAAACATACTCTAATAGTAACCGAGAAGCGCTTCGGCATTCTGTTACAGAGCCTCTTTTTAGAGTAAAGTTCTGTTTCTTTGCAAGATATTGAGTTGGACACCCCTGCATGGCAAATCTTATCGACACAAACGCTGTACGCAAAACCCTTGTCTCTTACGCTAAACAGGCAACAACCATTGACTATAAAAGTTTATGTCAGCAACTCGGTATTGAACCACCACAATCGATCCAGAAAGTAACTGCCCTACTTGAAGCCTGCCAAGAAGATGATGCCAACCTTGGTCTACCTCAGCTAGCTGCTGTGGTGATCAGCAAGGGCGCGAATCCAATACCTAGACCGGGATTTTTCCAAACCCTAACACAGCTCGATCTTTATCATGGCAGTGACGAGGGTGCGCAAGCGCAAATGTGGCATCAAAATGAATTGGAAAAAGTCTTCGAGTTTTATTCAGATAACGAACAACCGGACTAACCCACCTCTGATATAGCCTGAGCCCTACAGAAAAAGTTTATGCCCAGCGTTAAATTGTGGCATCGCTTAATTGTTGGCGTTTGGAATGGCTTAACCACTTTAGCACCAACGCGCCATATAAAAATAAACTCCACGCAGTTTGGCACCACAGTAAAAACAGAGGGATGGCTGAAAACATACCGTAGATTAGCGACCAATTCGGCAAGGTCACATAGAGCCAAGCAAACAAAACCTTAAGAATATAGAAAGCTGCTGTGACCAAGAACGCTACCGCCAAATTAGCCTTCTTCGAAGCCGTACCGCGGCTGGCAAACTGATAACTTAGCCACAACAGCAGCCACATAATAGGAATGGATGTCAGGTTGGCATTCGGAATCAGCAACAACAGCCCTGTTCCTAATGCTATTTGCAGTAACATCGTGATGATCACTAATAATGACACGCCACTCATTAATGCTGGCATCAACCACAGATAGTGCAGCCAACGCATGCGGCCACGTGGTTTATGTTGATCGACACGAAAAATAGCGTACAAAGCACTGTCGATACGATTCACAAGAAAAACGATTGAGGCAAAAAACATTAGCACCGAGATGGTTTTAAGATGCTGAACATCATCGCTCCATAGAGCAAATCGAGTTCGCCATGCGATCGCCTGTTCTGGCACCAAATAAGACAGCAACTGTTCCAACTGTGTTAACACCTGCTCCTGAAAACCCGGCAACAGACTAATAAACCATAAAATACCACTGACCATTGGCACCAACGCAAATAGCGTTGTCAAGGTTAATACGCTGGCTCTCTGGCCAATTTGATTCATGGTTGGCAATTCTGCTTTTAAAAATGTAAACAGGCGTTTTTGATTAATTCGCAATGATGTAACCTTGCAGCATAAAATATAGAAGTTTGAAACTAACACGATCTGAACCGAATACGAAGAAACGGATGCAGCATGAAAGCGACTATTTATCACAACCCGCGTTGTTCTAAATCTCGACAGGCACTTGCCCTGTTAAAAAGCCACGGCATAGAACCTGAAGTTGTAGAGTATTTAAAATCACCACTGGACAGCAGCGAACTCAATAAGCTTTTGGATCTGTTAAGCATTGAACCTCACCATCTTTTACGATCCAAAGAGGCTGAATACAAAACACTTGGATTATCAAAATCCTCAACACGCAATGAAATAATCGAAGCGATTGTTACAGCACCCAAACTAATGGAACGACCCATTGTCATAACCGCTAAAGGCGCTCGCATCGGTCGCCCGACAGAAGCCATTGAAGCTATTTTATAATCGACAGCCCACAACAGGTACCAACCGTTAATGAACAAAGCACAAGTGAACCTTAATAAAAAAATCAAACTGCATTTTTGGTTATTTTTACTTTCCACCATGGCCTCGGTATTTGTTGCTGGCCCTTCACTGATCAACACTGAATTCGTCCATTGGCTGGCGACTGGTTTCGCTTGGGCGGTTATTTCTACGCTGCCATTATTAGCCTTTCTGCCTGCTATTATACGGCCATCAACCAGCAGCCTTACCTGGTTAAGCTATCTGCTACTAGGCTACTTGGTGTGGGCAATTATCAAAGTCTTTACCCCGGCTCAAGCTGCGGTAGGCATTGTCATGGTTACCTTTAACCTGACTACATTCACTTACATTTTACTGTGGGTGCAGACCGCTAAAAAAATAGAGAACGCAAAAGCCAAGCCTCGCACTACCACAAAAACAAAACGCTAAGCAGAAAAGCCCTTATTACGCACTACTTTGCGATAATCGCTCGGCGTCATATTAGTATGACGCTTAAAAGAAGCAGAAAAATAAGCCACATTTAAATAACCGCAGGCACTGGCGATATCTGCAACGTTAGCATTAGTTTCACGCAGCATACTTTGCGACTCTTCAATACGAATACGACTTAAATACTGCTGCGGTGACTCCTGCGTTGCCGCCTGAAAACGCCGCCTTAATTGCCGTTCAGATTGCCCGACATAGGCTGCGGCATCGGCTATAGAAACAGCATCAGCCATGTGCGTTCTTAGCCAGCTTTGCGCCAAGCTCACAACCTCATCAGGATTGAGTTTGCCACCAGGCTCATAAAAGGGTGTTGCAAAGGTGCGCTTTAATTCGTGCATGAATTGCTGTTCAACCAATGCCAATGACTTTTCACCGAACTGCAACTTGATAAAGTACAGCACCAGTTCGGTTTGAGCATTGATCGAGCCGGCACAGTAAATACCGTCCTGATGCGTAATAAAGTGCTCTGGTTGGAACAACACATCCGTAAATTTGGCTTGAAAGCGAGGCAAATAATACCAGTGAGTTGTTGCGACTCGATGATGCAATAAGCCAGCTTGAGCTAAATGGCCGACGCCAGAACCGGTCGCCACTAGGCGCGCGCCAGCATTATATTGACGAACCAAAAAGGCTTGCAGGTCTTGGCTATTGCTCAGTGACTTCCACGGTGTGCCCCACATTGGCGGCACAAAAATCCAATCAAACCGTTGGTCGCCAGAAAAGTCTTCCTGCGCAACCAGCTGAATACCCGCCGAGGTTTGCACCGAGCCTTTGGCTTGCGCAATAAAATGCAGTGACAGCTCTCGACCACGGTAATCGCCTTGAGCTTGGGCTGCCGCGTTATACATTTCTGCGGGCAGAGACACTCCGGTGGTTAATATTTGCGGAAACAACACAAAAGCTATTTTCATAAATGG
Organism: Reinekea thalattae; assembly: GCF_008041945.1. NCBI lineage: Bacteria > Pseudomonadati > Pseudomonadota > Gammaproteobacteria > Oceanospirillales > Saccharospirillaceae > Reinekea > Reinekea thalattae. The sequence goes on from NZ_VKAD01000001.1 coordinate 712,989, forward strand.
CCGTTAATCTAAAAATTATGACCATAAAGTTATAACATCTAGTGAAAAAAATACCTATATTGACCAACAAATTAAGTTTGTAGGATTTGTCATGAAAAAACTGCCGGTTATTGTTGGCTTTGGTGGCGTAAACGCCGCTGGCCGTAGTTCGATGCACCATGGACATAAACGCTTAGTACATGAAGCGCTCAGTGATGATCAAATGCAGTCCACATGGCAAAGCTTAGCGACCCAGATGGGCCTTGATAGTCAGCGTGACGATTTAAAAGAAGCCATCTTAGCCGGTACATTGATTCGCCGTATTGAATCCAGCCATTATGATGTTGATGCCGTAGACACTGGCAAAAAAACTCAGCTGACGCCCAATACAGCCTTACAATTCCAAATTAAAAAGATGCAGCTACCGCAAACCTTACCGGCTAACTGGAAGATTATTAGCGAACAGGATCGTCTCGTTACTGTTGAGGTTGAAGGCGATCTGGATGTCATTATTCCAGATAACTACACCTCAAAAGTAAGCTCCGCTGGCCAGCTGCCAACCGGCTTTAATCCTGGCTCACTTTATAATTCAGCGCATCAACCACGGGCACTACAAATGACCGTGTATGGCGCTTCCGATGCAGTACAGTCAATCGGTATCGAGTGGCAACAGATCATGCAATCGGTCTCGCCTGAACATGTTTCGGTCTATGCGGGCTCATCGATTAGCCAAGTAGATCAATTCGGTATGAAAGGCCTGTTCCAAGCCGGTTATAACGGCAAACGGACAACATCGAAAATGATGCCGCTGGCCATGCCTGAAATGCCTGCCGACTTTATTAACAGCTATATCATCAACAGCGTCGGCAATACCGGCTCCAATGCTGGTGCTTGCGCAACCTTTTTATACAACCTTCGCCAAGGTATTACCGATATTCAGGCTGGCAATTGCCGTGTTGCGATTGTCGGTAATGCAGAAGCACCGATTACGCCAGAGATCATGGAAGGCTTCCGAGTCATGGGCGCATTGGCCGAAGATGAACAACTTAAAGCATTAGACGACAGCGAGCAGGCAGACAATCGCCGAGCCTGTCGTCCATTCTCTGCCAATGCTGGTTTTACCATGGCTGAGTCCGCTCAATTTTTAATCCTAATGGATGATGAACTAGCCATGGATCTAGGAGCGACAGTCTTTGGTTCTGTGGCGGATGTGTTTGTTAATGCCGATGCCAATAAAAAATCTATCTCAGGCCCTGGTGTTGGTAATTACGTCACCATGGCGCGCGCCACTGCATTGGCTAATGCCGTGCTGCAAGACGACTTACATAAAACCTTTGTCATGGCTCACGGCACTGGCACACCGCAAAACCGAGTCACCGAATCAAAAATCCTAAACGATATTGCCGCCACCTTTAAAATCGATCAGTGGGCTGTTTCGGCGGTTAAATCTTATCTTGGCCATTCTCTTGGGCCTGCGGCAGGTGACCAAATCACAGCAGCGCTAGGTGTTTGGCATACCGGTTTAATACCGGGCATTAAGTCGATTGACCACATTGCCGACGATGTTGAGACTGAGAACCTATCGATACTGATGGATCACCAAGCCGTTGGCGACCAGGGCGAACAGATGCTCGGCGCAGTGATTAATTCCAAAGGTTTTGGTGGTAATAACGCCAGCGCGTTGATCTTATCACCTGAAAAAACCAAACAGCTGCTAAAACAACGTCACGGTGAAAAAGCATTGTCGTCTTACTTAACAAAGAATGAAGCGGTTGTTGAACAACAAGCGGCTTTTGATCAGCATGCATGCACTAGCGGCGTTGATGTTATCTATTCGTTTGGCGAATCTGTGATGGGCGATGACGATATTAAAATGACTCAAAACAGCATCAAGTTGAGTGAGTTTGAACGAGAAATCGAATTGCCCAATAGCAATCCGTTCATCGATTAAAAGAAGATAATTTCTTTCGGCCAAACCGTGCTTTGCACGGTTTGGCCGCCGTATAGTATTAACTAAATACCTATCTAAAATCTAACCACCAGCAACCCGTTACCAGCCCAATACCTGCTTTACAAAAGGTATGGTGAGACGACGTTGTTCTGCCAACGATGCCTGATCCAAATGGTCAAAGGTTTGCACCATCTTATGCATATTTTGGTTATGCCGAACAATTAAAAACTCTGCAACATCGCGCTCTATCACTAACCCTCGGCGACGCCCTTTCCAGATCACCCAATCAATGCGCTCTTCATCACTCATCGTTAACAGCTGTAAGGTTAGGCCTGAACTTAACCGAGACTTTAAATCGGCCAGTGTGTAATTGGCTTGCAATGGGCTGGATTGAGCACCGACCAACAGTAAGCGCCCAGAGTCTCGCATTTGGTTATAAAAATGAAACAGACCTTCCTGCCATGCACTATCTTCGGCAATAAGTTCGATATCATCAATTGCGACGGCATCTAACTGCTCTAATCCATCTAAAGCCTCAGGGCCATATTCATGACATTGACTTAATGGCAAATAGACAACGTTTAACCCCTGCAGCTGTAGATCATTGACTGATGCTTGCAGCAGATGGCTGACACCACTGCCCTGAGCACCCCAAAGATAAATGAGATGCTCACTTAAATTCGCCAGACTCTGCCGTAAAAGACCGACCGCAACCGCATTCTGGCCCGGTAGAAAATCTTCAAAGACGGCATCTTCTCTATAGCTCATATGCAAAGGTATTTGCGAGTTAATCGTCGCTGATGACACAGTAAAACCTATTTAGTCAGATTAAAAATAATACGTTTGAACATGTTGACGCCTCTGCTCCTTTATCGACTGGCTGTAGCTGATATCACTGACTATCAGCCTCATCCGTTTCACCAGATACGACGTCTGCTGGTGCTTTAGAAAGGTCTTCATAGAGATTACTGTTACGATAGCTTTGATGTACACGATTAAGCAGTACTTTCAATATGGCTGCTGCTGGTAAGGCCAACAAAACACCGGTAAAGCCAAACAGCTGCCCACCGGCGAGTACAGCAAAGATGACCGCCACCGGATGCAAACCGATGCGATCGCCAATCAATTTCGGGGTTAACACTGTCGACTCGATGGCTTGACCAACACCAAATACCACGATCACCAACAGAATATGCAACCAATCACCAAACTGGAAAAATGCTGCGATAAGGCCTGCTGATATTCCAATAATCGAGCCTAAGTAAGGCACAATAGAAACCAAGCCCGCTAGTAAACCAATCAACAAGCCTAAATCTAAACCAATCAACATAAGGCCAATAGAGTACATCACTCCCTGCGCAACCATGACCAGTAATTGACCGCGGAAAAATCCACCGAGCATTTCGTGACACTGGGCGAAGATATTACTCAAAGTGCTGATGTAATAACGCGGCACTAACGCCGAAAGCTTCGTAATAATGAGCTTCCAATCACGCAATAGATAAAAAGTGACAACGGGAATCAAAACCAAGTTAGCAAGAAAGCCTGCGACGGCAAACCCAGACTGCGTCAGGTTGGTTAATATGGCTTTTAACATATTACCGGTGGCGCCCCAGTCGAGGCTTTGAAACAGCTCTGCCCAATCGTAATCGATCAGCTCGATACCTAAGGCTGTTTCCAAATAAGGAACGGCAACCTGATTAATCCAGCGGCCCATGCTAGGTAACATGGTAATTAGGTATTCAATTTGCTGAATCACTGCAGGTATCAGCAGCAATGTCATGATACTCAGGATAACAGAGAACAATAAAAAGCTCACGGCGACTGCGCCTGTTCGGGACATCTTCCAAGACTCGAATCGATCGACTAATGGGCTACCAAGATAAGCTAACAATAGCGCAGTCAAAAAAGGGCTTAGGATTGGTGATAGGCTAACCAATAGCCAACCCAACAGCAGGCAAGCAATGGCTAACAACCATTTTTGTGAATCCGTTATTTGCATAGCCTGCGGCCCCTTAATTGACTTTTATTTTTTGCTTATCAATTAGCTATTGTTTGTTTACCTACTCGCGAAAATAAGATTTCGTTAATAGGCTATCCATCGGTAGACCAGCGTTGAGTCGAGCTGCTCTTCTAAGGTTAGCTCTAATTCAGGCGCTAACTTTCGATCAAGCGATAAAAGATCCGCTAACTGTTGCTGTGTACCACTGACCATGACATTAAAGGTCACTTTATCTTCAGCGATTTCAGCCAAGGTGCTCTGAGTAATTAAATTAACACTGCCGAGATAACGATCGATGTCCGCAAAGGTTTTTGCCGAATGCACATCGACAACCTGTACTTGAATATTACTTGCGTCTGAACCATCCGATAAGTAAGCGTATTGATCGGACAACTGTTCAGCCATCGCGGCTAAACCGGCATTAATGACCTCAAGTCGAGAACCTTCTGCAGTCTCAATAGGAATACGCATTCCTTTAAATAAAATTAACCAATCAGCCTTATAGCGGCTGCCTTGACGATCCAATCGACCAGCCAATACCGCTTCGGCGGTGTAACGGCTCGACGCCTTTTCTATATCTTCCGAGAACAAACCATATAGATTTGGAAACTCCATGTTTAACGTGTCAGTCAAATCCATAATCGGCAAAATGTAAGGCAAGCCCAATCGGCTGCTTAAACGATCAAAGGTCGCAACAATCGGTCCTGAATCTGCATCCGATACAATGTGCTCTCGATCTTGTGAACGATCCGCTAGCCAAACCAACACTTCCGGCCGACGGCTGCCCCACACCGGCAACTGGTATTCAATGAGTAGGGAATTAACCGCTGTGTCGTCAAATTCCAACATCATGGTTTTGGTTGGGATCTGTTCACCTAGAATATTAGTGAAGAATTCATCAGAAGCTTCAAAGCGGAAAGTACTCAAATAACGACTGCCATTTTCTAGCGCATCGATCAACGCTGGATCATCAACAACATCCTGACGCCCTGTGACACGTTTCAGTACTCGTTCAAAGGCACTGCGAATGGCCTCATCTTGCTCTTCTTGATTGGCATTTTGGCTGATCACTTCCTGATCTTTATAAAGCTCTACGTCTGTCGCTGCCCATGCCGATGTAGCAGTGGCAACACACAATATGACGCTAACCCAAAGAGCACGAAGCCCATGATAAGTTCGAATCCTAGCGTTAGGAAAATTCATATCAACACCGAAAAATAAAAGGTAAATGAAGAATAACTGTCTGATTTTAAATGGCTATTGTGACAGACAGAACAATAAAAATCAGGGCTAATGTGCAGGAAAAACGCCGTGAATAGGTAAATTGAGCTAAGTCGGTCACGCTATTTCCGGTAAAGACAAGCCCTGCTCGACAAAAACTGACCGAATGGACATGCTGAAGATCCGGTTTTAGCCTGATACAATCCGCGCCCATCGCCCAGCCAGTCAAATTCTCGGAGCTTAGAATGACAGATCAAAACAAGACTTCTCTTAGTTACAAAGATGCCGGTGTCGATATCGACGCAGGCAATGCTCTTGTTGAACGTATTAAAGGAACCGTTAAAGCCACTCGTCGCCCAGAAGTTCTTGGCGGTATCGGTGGCTTCGGTGCGTTATGTCGTATTCCCTCTCACTACAAAAGCCCGATTTTAGTATCTGGCACAGACGGTGTCGGTACCAAGTTAAAGCTTGCCATGGAGCTGGATCATCACGACACCATCGGTATTGATCTGGTAGCAATGTGCGTCAATGACCTCATTGTGCTTGGCGCCGAACCGCTCTACTTCTTAGATTATTACGCAACCGGCAAGCTCAGTGTTGATATCGCCAGCCGTGTCGTTGCTGGTATTGGTGAAGGCTGCCAGCAATCAAACTGCGCTTTAGTCGGTGGCGAGACCGCAGAAATGCCGGGCATGTACGAAGGTGACGACTACGATCTTGCTGGTTTTTGCACTGGCGTTGTCGAAGAAAGCAACATTATTGATGGCAGCCAAGTTGCTGCTGGCGATGCTGTTCTTGGCTTGGCATCTAGCGGTCCGCATTCCAACGGTTATTCACTGATCCGAAAAGTACTTGAAGTCTCTGGCTGTGATGCCAGTACCGAAGTCATCGAAGGTCAAACATTGGCGCAAGCACTGATGGCACCAACCCGCATCTACGTAAAACCGATATTGGAACTGTTAAAAACACAGACCGTACATGCAATCTCACACATTACCGGCGGTGGCTTCTGGGAGAACTTACCTCGAGTATTGCCTGACGATCTAGCGGTACGAATCGATGCCAATGCTTGGCAGCGCCCTGCCGTGTTCGACTGGTTACAAAGTCAAGGCAACATCACTGACGTTGAGATGCTACGCACCTTCAACTGCGGTATTGGTCTGGTGTTAGTGGTAAAAGCGGCAGATAGAGAAGCAATCCAAACAACACTAGAAAGCCTAGGCGAAACTGTATTTAACCTCGGTAACATTGAGCCTAAAGAACAGGACGCTGTCATTATCGACGGTTTAAAAAGCGCCTAATGAAACAACCTGCAGTCATGAAAAGATTAGTTGTATTAATCAGTGGCGGCGGCAGCAATCTACAAACCTTGCTGGACGCCTGCCAACGCGGCGATATTAACGGCCAAGTTGTCGCGGTGATTTCTAATCGCCCCGATGTACGAGGCCTTATCCGAGCAGAGCAAGCGGGTGCCGATGCGCTCTGTATTGACCATACTGAATACGACAGCCGAGAGGCTTTCGATGAACAGTTGCGTCAACACATTGATGACTACCAGCCAGATTACGTCATCCTAGCGGGCTTTATGCGTATTTTAACGGCTTCCTTCGTTAACCATTTTTTGGGAAAAATGGTTAATATTCATCCGTCCTTATTGCCTAAATACCCCGGCTTAGATACGCATCAGCGTGCAATCGATGCAAACGACTCACACGCTGGCGCGACTGTGCACTTTGTGACGCCTGAATTGGATGGCGGTCCACTAATCATGCAATCGAGCGTCACCCTTGAGCCAAGCGACACTGCTGCAAGCCTAGCGAAACGTGTGCTGGCAACCGAACATCAGCTTTACCCAAGAGTGGTTCAACTGCTTTGCCAAGATAAACTGAAGCTAATCGACAATATTGCATACTATGACCAAACGCCTATTCATGTTCCGTTACAGTTAGACCATACTAGAACCTCTAGCTAGCAAAGATTGAAAACGTCGATCTAACACAGATTAAGATCTAACACAGGTTGAATAGTCATATGGGCTTAGAGTTATGGAAGACGGCAAATCCGATTAGCAATAAAGCGCTCGCTTTACTGTTAGGCACACTGATTACGCTCACCTGCTTACCCAGTACGCTACAGGCAAATGAGATCGACCCACGCATGTCGAGCTACAAAGCTGAGGTTGACGCTGTACGTTTCGGCGCGATTGATATAAAAGCCAAAGGTGAACTGCGCTTTAATTTGGCAGACGATGGCGACTGGGATTTGACCATTAGTATTAAAGGCGGCCCATTAAAGTCTTACGAACGCTCTGTTGGCGAGCACCTAAATAACCAGTTTCGCCCACTCAGTTTTAAAAGAGACGTTCGCTTTCTGTTCGTTAAAGAAAAAATTCAATGGCAATTCGACTGGCCCAACCAAAAGGTAACGGGCAAGGTGCAAAAGGATGATCGCAGCCACGCATTAACCGACATTCTGCACGACCCAATCAGCTTTCAAGTCGCCATGCGTCAGGCATTGATGTCTGGCGAACAGGCCTATAACACCCAATTTTTACGCTACTCGCGTCCAGATGACCTCAGCTTTCGTGTTGTCGGTGAAGAGACTATTCGTATTGCCGGCCAGTCAATCAACACTCTAGTCGTTGAGCAAACCAAACCGCGCCGTAAAAATGAGCTCAAGCGTATTTGGGTCTCGCCCGAGCATGATTACATAGCTCTGCGCTTTGCAACCTATAAAGAAGGCAAACTCGCAGAAGACTTTTACGTCACCAAGTTATGGATTAACGACAAGGCAGTCGACTTCGCATCCTGACCAATAACGAGTCGCAGTCAAATACAGGTAGCGCCCATCTAGATCAGGATTGGAAACTGGGCGCACTGATTTCCTCACCCAGCTCAACAATCATCCGGCGGATCCATCGATGTGTTGAGTCATGTTGTAATAACGGGCTCCATACCATTTGCAGTAAAAACGGCGGTATCTCAAAAGGCGGTTCCATCACCGCTAAACGACTGTTTTTGGCTTGCAAATGAGCGGCGCGTGCAGGAATGGTTACAACCAGATTATTTTCTTCAGCCAGTAGCATGGCGGCCTGATAATGGCGAGTAAAGATAGCAATGTCGCGCTTCTTGCCCATCTTATCCAAGACTTCATCAACAAAACCAAGCTTTTGCACATCATCAGGATCAACACCGACGCCGACGCCATAACCTGTCTTACTAACCCAGACATGCTTGGCCTCTAAATAGCTGTCTAGATTAAAATTTTTATAGATTGGGTGGTCGACACTGAGCATGCAGCAAAATTTTTCACTCCACACTGGCATTTGGTGAAACGACTGCGGCAGTGACTCAAAGCGATTAATGGCCATGTCGACACGGCCTTGCTCAACATCCAAAAAGCTGACATCACTGGGCGTCATAATATCCAATGAGATGTTAGGCGCTTCTACCGATAACCGTCGGTACAGAGCTGGAATCAATGTCGACTCCGCGTAATCGCTGGCCATAATACGAAATACTCGGTAGTCGTCTTGAATATCAGGCTGAGTGCGCGGCCGAACTACCTTTTCCAGTGACTGCAACGCTACTCGCAGCAATGGCTCTAATTCCCGAGCGCGCTCTGTCGGCCTCATGCCACTGCTGGTACGCACCAACAATGGATCATCAAATAACACCCTTAATCGCTTTAGGCCATTACTCATCGCCGGTTGACTGAGACCCAGCTTATGAGCGGCCTTAGTCACACTGCGCTCGCGCAAAAGCGCGTCCAGATATACCAGTAAGTTCATGTCTATGTGACTAAGCTGCATAGTGCGCGCCTCAACAATACGCTCTGATTAATTTTTCTGGCTAGATAAACGGCCAACAATGCTGGCCTAATAAAGAATAAAACAACCAAGACAAATAGTAGCTAAACCATGCTTTTACGCACCATACGCAGCACTGACTCTTCGTTGGTTTTTGCCATAATTTGTTCTTTCGATAGCCAACATAAATCATTCGATTCATCGCTTAAAACCAAATTTTCATCAGCTGTTTCAAACCAAAAGCGAATATCCAAATGCTCATGAGCCGGTTCATCTTTACGGGCTGGAATTGGATGAATGTCGACATCGAAGATACCTTGCATGACTAATTTAAAATCCTGCAAGCCGGTTTCTTCATTGGCTTCTCGCTGACTGGCTAACAACAGGCTCTGGTCTTGATCGTCAATATGGCCACCCGGCTGCACCCAGATATCTAATTTACGATGATGCAAAAGCACTGCTTTATCGCGTGCAGCATTGGTTATCCAAGCACTGGCCGTGAGGTGGCCGACTAGCGTACTTCGCGACCAATAGGCTGGCTGTTGCTGAACAAATTCTTGAATCGTGCGAACAGTAGAATGTTCGGTTTCTGCGGCATTTACTAAGTATTGTTGAAGTAATTCAACGACCGATTGCTGCGACTGCATTAGTTACTTTTTCCTTGGTTGCTTTTTAACTGAGCCACTTCAGACCTCAAGCTACGTAATTCCAGCATGATATCATCGAGCGTGGCCTTGCCATCAATTTTATCTTGCGCTTGTTTTTCACGCGCATGCTCATCCTCTAGCACATTAACCACAATACCGATCACCATATTTAAAAATGCAAAGGTGGTTAAAAAGATAAACGATAAATAAAACATCCAAGAAAATGGATAAACCGCCATGGTTTCATACATCACATCGGTCCAATCTTCGAACGTCATGACTCGAAACAGGGTTAGCATACTGATCGAAATATCGCCCCAGAGCTGAGCATTAATGTGTGCAAAAAAGGTCGCGCCGATAGCACCATAAATATAAAAAATAATAAACATCAGCAATACGACATAGCCTAACTGAGGCATCGCTCGTAGCAGACTGTTCAACAACGTGCGCAGCTCTGGAATAATCGATACCATTCGCAGGACACGAAATATCCTCACCAACCGACCAATCAAGGCGAGCTCACTGTGCTCAATTGGAATCAGGCTAACCACTACCACGAGCGTATCGAAAATATTCCAACCGCTGCGGAAAAAGTATTTTTTCTGCTCCGTGGCAAAAAATCGGACCACAATCTCAAACAAGAATAGCAGCGTGATGCCTGCGTCTAACCAATGCATAAGAGTAATAATGGAACCTGGGATAACATAGGTTCGAGCACCAATGAGCAATGCGGACAACAGAATGACACTGACCACCAGCCATTCAAATAATTTATTGTCTCGAACACGTTGAGAGATCGACTGAAGTTTTTGAATATTAATCTGCATACGTCATTTCAGTTATAGAGCTATTGTTAGCCCGATATATAGCATAATCCGGCACAGACAGAAATCCTCCGAGAGCCCGAGCACCGCTATAGGCTTGCTGTAAAGCCAATCAAGACAGTCGAGCTGCTTTCGGTTACACTTGCCGCCACTACCCTGTCGGAATCCCATTGTGAGCGTATTAGAACCCGTGCAAAAAAAACCAGCTGGCCGTAAAGCAACGATCAGTCGTGACGACATCATGAATGCCGCATTGCGTTTGGTTGGTCCAAATCGCTCTATTTCTAGCCTTAGCTTACGTGAAATTACCCGTGAAGCAGGGATTGCACCTAACAGCTTCTATCGCCATTTCGACAGCACCGAAGACTTAGCCATCAGCATTATTAATCTTGCCGGTTCAACCTTGCGTACACTGATCGGGCAAGCGCGAGTCAAAGCGAAAGAGGTCGATAAAGGTATTGTTCGTAACTCGGTTGAAATTTTTATCGAGCAGCTCTACGTCGATGCTCACTATCTACCGACCTTGTTAAGAGAAGGCATTGTTGGCACTGACCGCTACAAGCAGGCCGTGCGCCAACAGCTGGCGTATTTTGAACAGGAATTAACCGAAGACATTATCAGTATCGGAGAAAAAGCCAACGGCGTGCCGATTTATCCTGAGCTGATTGCTCAAGCAATTACACGATTGGTGTTTGCGATGGGAACGGACGCATTGGACATGCCGCGCGAAAAGCACGCCCAACTAATCGACCAAATGGTTGTTATGATTAAAATGCTATTTGCCGGTGCACATCTTTTAAAAAAACAACAGCCATCTAAATAAACAGTGGCAATCAAAACAAGCCGTCATAACCTAAAGCAGCATCCATAGCTGCCGCACCGACATCGCAACACACATAATAATAACAATCGGTCGAATCAACCGCGCGCCACCCCAATAGATCGAATGAGCACCCAAAACCGCGCCCAGTGCTTGACCTACCATCATTACGATACCGACCAGCCAAACCACCTGCCCTCCGGCGGCAAACAGCAGCAGCGATGTAATATTTGAAACAAAGTTTAGCGGTTTGGCGATGACCGTTGATTCAATTAATTCTTTGCCCAATAGCGCCACTCGACTGGCAGCAAAAAACGAACCAGTACCTGGGCCAAAAAAGCCATCGTAAAAACCCACGACTGGTACGACAAAACGTGCCCAACTCGAGTCTTTTATTTTTGCCTTGGTTTCCGTTTCACCAATACTTGGTACAAAGAAAAAGTACGCCGCAATAGAAAGCAGCAAAACAGGTACAAACCACTGCAACCAATCGGTACTCAACTGCTGGATCAACCAGGTGCCGAGCAATGCGCCAATACAGGTATAAAACATTAAAGGGGGAAGGATAGAAAGCTTTAGCTTTCCTTTCGCTAAAAGCGTGACACTGGCAGTCAGAGTACCGATAAAGCCTTGGCACTTATTTGTTGCCAGCGCTTGCACAGGCGTCATACCAGAAACCATCAACACCGGCAAGACAATCAAGCCGCCACCACCGGCTAGGGTATCAACCCAACCGGCAAGCATCGCAACTAAGAATAGAATGCCGAGCAGTTCTACTGTCACTTCCATCAGAGCTCCTTAATAAAAGCAAAGAAGTCGATAACCGTGACTTGAAATACTCCTTTTGGAAATACCCCTTAAGGCTCGGCTATTGAAGGTAATAAACCAACCGCGGTCAGGTCACTCCAAATTTGAGTTTGTTCTGATTTGGAATGAACATCGACCACGATTAAATGATAGCGCTGATCAACTGTTGACCAGTTAAGCGAGGTTCTAACCGGATAATCGTTAATCTTCTGATAAGCATGGAACCATAGCACTTCTGCCGATCGAAGTCTTTCAAGCATCATGCTAATCGATGCTCGACGATCAATCTCAACACTGAACTCTTGCAACGGTTGCGCCAAGCTGAATTCGTAGATATCACCCATTGGCGTAAACAGCTTATCAACCGGCTTACTTTCAACACCTTCTGTCTCTAACCAGGTACGCCATTGGTCCGCTGCCTGATCGGTCTCAAATTGACTAAAGTGTAACCAGGCTTCTTCTTTGCCTTCATCCCAAACCATACGCATGGAATTCGGAACCGATTTTTGACTGTCGCGTGCCAACACCATTTTAAAGGCATCGTTTTCTAAAAGTGTTTCTAGCTCAGGCAATGCAATCGGACCAACCTGTAACTTAGCGTCACTGTAGCTTATCGAGCTAGGCGCTAAACTATTGCCACCCTGCTCCATCATCTCAGCTGCATCGCCACTCGCACCGACAGCCTGACTACTCATATCATCGCCTGCATGTGCATCGCCGACCATAGATTCACCGTGCTGGTCGATGCTTGATGATGACGCCTGAGCCATCGCCTCAACATCGGCTTCAGTCTCAGACACTTCAGGCATATCACCAGGCAATGAATTCATGCGGCGAACATCGTCAGCAGAATAAGCAGCCGAACCCATGCCCGGATTTTCTAATTCAAGCTGATTAACGCTTAGAGCCACGCTTGAACCATCGGAATTAAGCGAATTTAATCGTTCAATATCCTGTTTTGAATAAACAACCTCAGTTGGATTGTCAGCATCAATAACGCGTGCCACACCATCATGGCTTTCGGCAGCGTCGATAACCTTTTTAAAGCGTGCATTAATGCCATTCTTCTTCAGCTCATGACTCCAGTAGGCTAAGTCTTCAACCGACTCAACCTCACCGACATACATTTTAACCGAGCCATTTTCGTACTCTTGCGATAAAAACACCGGTTGTGGCTTGCGTTGGTAAGTATAGGAATTAAAGAATTGACGCAGACCTCGAAACTCCAAACTACGAACCGCTTGCTGCATATTGCTAAATTCGCCCAATTGCAGCGTATAAGGCCCACGAGGGAAACACTTACACAACTCCGAATAAGCCACGATCGGCGGTAGTGATTCGGAAACACCACCGGGAATGTATTCCGGAACACTAGCATTAATCGTCATTGGCGGGTTTTCACGTAACTGACGCTCACGCTCTTCAGCCTCGGCTTCTGCTGCCAGCTGCTGGGCGCGTGTTTTTTCTGCTGCACTTTTACCAAACAGCATCTTGATGCCGTAACGCCATTTCATATGAGATGGCACCTCAGCATCAAGCCAACCTTGGTGACCTAATTCACCAAAGACACGAATATTTTGATAGATCGGCGCACTCAAGCCAAAGCTAGCTTGGTAGCCTGGTTGAAAGCGAGAAATGATTTCCGTACCAGCGTTTTCAACATCGGTTAACGACAATACCGAACCAGCTTTCAGTTGCAGCCTTAACCCTGGATCTCCGATCTGCCACAGCACGGCTGTTTCTAACTGACTCATCGAATGATTCAGCGTGGTTCCGGCAACATCATATTCAATGCTATCTAAATAATCGTAACCAATATCGAAACCTAAACCATCACTACTCACCAACTGAAAATGAGTCGCGCCGCCTAACCCTTGAGCCTGTGACGATGAAGACATACCAATATCCCACGCGCCCTGCATCGCATGTAAGTAGGTTGGGTACAATAGAAAGCCAGCGAGTAGGTATTTCACGCACTGAAAAATTCGAAGCATAGTCACGGTTCCAAAATATCTCAGAGAAGTTATCGCCCTATATTTTAAAACATTTAGCGATTTATGCGCCTAATGACAAGAAACTCAGATAATTATCAACGAAACATGACTCATGTAACGAGGCTATTAAGGTGGGGGTTAAATATAGAGACAAAGCTATAGATACAAAAACACCGGCTAAATGAGCCGGTGTTCATGGTTAGCGAGTCAGTCGCATTGGCAAAAAAGCCAGCCTGACGAGCTTAGTTATTACTTAGGATCGCAATACCCTGTAACGTCATTTCCTCTGCCGTATTAGTTAGCCACGTTGATTTTTTGGTGACTTCCTTATCTTTACGGTTAGGCTTGCAGCTATCGTTTAATACTTTAACAAAAGCTGTTAATGAGGGTCGGTCGGGTTCGTTGCGTTCCATGAGTTTATCCTTAAAAGTTACTATAAAAAGTCGGTTGTTCGAGTAGCTAACAATAAATCTTTTTTAAAAAAGAACACAGTGAGTAAGATCAAAACATCTGTGAACTTTTTGAACAATCCTTGTCGGCACTCGACTATTTCTAGTTCGTCTATCTCTATTTTGGCAGGCGTTAGCTTTCAGCCTAGCCTCTGCCGAGTCACAATAACCTCAGTTACCGGACCGAGTTAAATGAGCCGCTAAGGGTTAACTCAGCTTCACAATTAACTACGGCATAGAATAGCAACTTATATTGAGTCACAGTGTGAACTAGAGCCGCTTTACAGTATCTTTTATTATCGCTGTGGCAATTTTATTTAATTACCTATGTCATTGTTGATACTGCTGTTATTAGAGTTCAACAAACGCAGCATTAGCTGATGGTTGTTTGACGCTTTGTGAACTTTTGCAGCCACTGAGCAACATCAACATGCACAACAAAACTTCCCAACACCAACAGGCAACTACCAACCAACTGAATAGGCGTTAATGTAATATCAAGCACCAGCCAATTAATAACACCAGCCATAAGAGGAAAAGCCATTTCAGCCAAGGCACTGTGCTTAGAATCGATTCGCTTTAAGCCTTGGTAATAAAGCAACATACCAAGAGCTCCAGAAAGCAAAACCATCAGGGCGATCTTTTCAACCTGCAACAGCGATACGGTTTGTTCCAACGGGCTGTTTAGTAAAAACAACGGCAGCAACACCAACAGGCCAACCGAAAATCGACCGTTCATAATTTGCGAGCTGCTGTAACCCTTCATGGAAAGCTTTTTGCCAAACACAGTACTCGCACCCCAACTGACAACAGCAATTAAGGCCAAACCATAGCCCATTAGCCGTGCCGATAATTCGGCCGTATAGTGCCAGCCGCTGGTCGCTAAAAACTGAATAATGTCGTGATACATCAACATAAAGCTGCCGGAAAAGGCCAAGACAACACACAGTAGATAACCACTGCTTAATCGCTCTTTTAATAACCAAGCCGATAAGCTAATGGCAACAACCGGTTGGAGTTTTTGCAATAAGATCACCAGCGTTGGGTTCATATAGGAAAACGCCTGAGTGAAGGTCAAGGTACCAATAGCTGAACCAAAGCCACCAATGACAACCAGTGCGAATAGATCCTTGCGATCGAAAGGCCAGAATTTGTGTCGACGAACCGTAAACCACAACCAAAAACCCAACACTAAAATAAAGTGCTCTATCAGCACGATATTCACTGCTGAGACACCTTCGTCCATTAATGGATAACGAATCAGTGTATCGAGCGCCCAAAAAAACGTCGCGAAAATAACGAGAATAGTACCTGTCACAATTGAATCCTTAATTCTATATACAAGGGTGACAGAGCTGCTTAGGAAGGATATGAAAACACAATGACGCCTGAGCCCACTTATTAACCGACAACAGCAAAAGACAGCTGTGCCAAATTAATCGCGGATTCACGCATCTAGTTTCGACTTCTTCCATCCGGACTATAACCGTCGGCTCAGGCATTTAACCTGATCTGCTGACCTTACCTAATTTAGATAAGCGCTCGTGGGCTCCCGCCTAATGATGCAAGGCGCATCATCAGTTATTGCGATTACCACCGGTGGGGAATTTCGCCCCGCCCTGAAGTCAGTTGCTAATCATACATTTCAGCGATAAAAAGAAAAGCGCTATCGGCGGCTTATAGAAAAAAGCTTGATGCTCGGCAAGCTTCACTGTGAACATGCTCAGGTTTGATCAAACAACACCATGTGATCAAGTTCGAGGCGGATGCCGATCATTTCACCGATGGCATGATTATGATGACTCGGCGCTTGGCAAGGTAATAAACAGCCATTACTAAGTTGTACTTCGTATTGAAAAAAGCTGCCCTTAAAGTGTTTACGCGTGATACTCGCCTGATACGGGCTTTCATCATCATGCAAAATATCATCTGGCCGCAGTAACAATAACTTCTTCTGCCCTGCCGTTGCCGCTAAGGGCTGCGGGCTGGTGAGTACGCCTAGCTCAGTATTTATTTGCTGACTATTAAGTAGCTCGACCGGCAGAAAGTAACCATTGCCGACAAAATCTGCGACATAACGATTGACCGGTTGGTGATACAGCTCATAAGGCGTAGCAAATTGCACGATCTTACCGTCATCCATCAGAGCGACTTTATCGGCAATGGCGAAGGCTTCCAGTTGATCATGAGTAACGAATAAGGCGGTTATTTGTTGCTGAATTAAAATACTGCGCAACTCTACTAACAAGCTATCTCGCAACATCACATCCAAACCAGAAAAGGGTTCATCCAGCAATAATAAGTCCGGCTCTGGAGCCAGCGCTCGGGCAATGGCCACCCTTTGCTGTTGACCACCCGATAATTCATTCGGGTAACGCTGTTGATAATCGCTCAAGCCAACTAACGCCAACAGTTCTGTCACTCGACGGCGCTGCTCTGGCCGACTCAGTTTAGCAAGACCAAAAGCTATATTTTGTCCAATCGTTAAATGCGGAAACAACGCAATATCTTGAAACACCATGCCCACTCGTCGATGCTCAGTAGCCAAACTCGACTGCGGGCTGGCGAGTTGCCGATCACCTAACTGAATTGTTCCGGAGGTTAATTCACCAAAGCCAGCAATCAACTTTAATAGAGTCGACTTACCACAGCCACTGGCTCCCAATAAGCAACCTATTTCACCGGCCTGAAGCTGTAAGCTCAAGCCTTTAATAATGGTGTTTTGACCGTACGCGGCAGTCACTTGATCTACGATCAGTGGCAAACACTGTTTAGCCATAGCAGAACTCATAATTTAGCGCTCTCGATAAATAGATTTCGTCAGTAGATAGACCGGAATCAAGCCTACCAAAACAATGGTTAATGCCGCTGGTGCTGCCTCATATAGGCGCTCATCGCTGGCTAACTCATAAGCCCTAACGGCCAAAGTATTAAAGTTAAAAGGACGTAAAATTAACGTTGCTGGCAGCTCTTTTAATACATCGACAAACACCATCAAAAAGGCCGTTAACAGACTGCCTTTAAGCAGTGGCATATGGATTTGATAAAGGGTTTGAGCCGTGTTTTTACCTAACGTTTTGGCACTCTGATCAATAGAGGGTTTAATTTGTGCTAAAGCACTGCGCGCAGCACCGAGCGGCATCGCCATAAAGCGTACACAATAAGCAAACAATAACGCCATCAAGGTACCAGAAAACAACAGCCCTAAATCTTTTGAGAACAAGCCCGACAATAGTGGTACCAACTGATGATCTAACCACGCAAAACTGGTCAAGACACCAATGGCGATAATCGTACCTGGCAAGGCGTAACCTAATGACGCTACCTGTACAGAGGCTTGTGTTAATCGACTGCGATTAAAACGCTCAGCATAGGCTAGCAATAAGGCTATCGCCGTTGCGATCAAAGCAGCCACGGCTGCGAGCATCAATGAGTTCCACGCCAAAATAAAAAAACTGGCGGTGAATTGCTCAACATACTGCAGACACCACACCAGCAATAGGCAGACGGGAATTACAAATCCAAACAACACCGGCAACAAACACCAGCTAAATGCCAAAGCCCCTGCCAGTGGCGATAACGAGATTTTAGCAGGCTGAGCCGCGGCTTCGGTGTTATTAAAATATTGCTGTTTACGACGTGAATACTTTTCTAGCCAGATCAATAAAGCGATTGCAGATAACAATAAACTCGCCAACTGAGCAGCAGCAGCTAGATTGCCCAAACCATAGTAGGTTCGAAAAATTCCTGTGGTAAAGGTCGGAATACCAAAGTATTGCATGGTGCCGTAATCAGCCAGCGTTTCCATTAACACCAACGAAACACCCGCGACAATGGCTGGCCGAGCAAGTGGTAAATTAATTCGCCAGAACGTTGACCAACCACTATTACCAAGACTCCGACTGGCCGCTGCCAAGCTGCTCGACTGCGATAAAAAAGCCGCTCGCGCGAGCAAAAATACATAGGGATAGAGCACAAAAATAAGCATCCAGATGGCCCCGCCCAATGAACGGATCTGTGGGAACCAGTAATCACCGTATCGTAGATCAAAGCTGGTGCGAATCCACTGCTGCACTGGGCCAGAAAAGTCCAGCAAACCGGTATAGCTGTAGGCAATAATGTAGGCAGGTATCGCCATTGGTAGCATCAGTAATAGATTAAGTAAGCGCGAGCCTAAAAAATGATACTGACTGGTGAGCCATGCCGTAGAAACACCAATCACCAGCACGCCAGCACTAACGCCGATACTCAAATAAAAAGAATTTTTTAGATAGTCTGGCAACACCGTTTGTGCCAGATGCTGCCATAACGCAGCCGAGCCAGAAAATACCTGACTGACAATGACAAGAATAGGCACGGACAACAACAGCGCGATGACTACCGCCAAACCACTGAACCGATCCACCCGCTTAAGTCTTTTCATCCAACGCCTAATCTATGTGCTTTGATAATCGACGGCTGTCGCCGTCGGCAATACTCAGCTCAGCAATGAACAACAGGCTGAGCGATCAACTCTTCTAACAAGAACGGTCTGACTAACTAACAAGGACGGCCAGACTAACAAGAACTGCCTTACTAGCGCCAGCCTGCTTTATCCATCAGCTGTACCGCAGCTGCATTATTAACACCTAGCACGCTCAAATTTAAAGCATCGGCTTTAAAGTCACCAAGGCTTTTCAATGCTTCAGAAGCCTCGATACCCTGCACGACTGGGTACTCGCTATTGACCTCTGAATACCATGTCTGAGATTCATCAGTGAGCATAAACTCAATTAAACGAATTGCCTGTGCTTTATTTTTAGCAGATTTTGTTAATGCAATCCCACTGACATTAACATGCGTGCCGCGATCGTCTTGGTTTGGCCAAATCACGCCTAGGCGCTGAGCGATTTTTTGGTCAATGGCTTTATCACTGATCAGCAGGCGGCCAAAATAATAGGTATTGGCAATGGCAATATCACAGACACCAGCAGCTGCGGCTTTTAATTGGTCGGTATCAGCACCTGCCGGCGGGCGAGCAAAATTAGCCACTAAACCTTGAGCAAAAGCTAATGCATTGGCCTCGCCTTCGGAGGCAATCATCGATGCCATCAATGATTGATTATAAATATTATCTGACGACCGAACGCAGATTCTGCGCGACCATTGCTCATCGGTTAAATCGGAGTAGCTGGTAATGAGGCTAGGATCGACTCGATCTTTAGCATAAAAAATAGGCCGAGCACGTAGAGTTAAGCCTACCCATTGTTGGTCGACATCGATGAGGTGTTCAGGAACCCGCTGGGTAATAAAATCACTTTCTAACGGCTGCAACAGTTGCGCGACTTTAGCGCGATGCAATCGCCCTGCGTCAGCGGTCACCAATAAATCTGCCGGTGACTTACTGCCTTCTAAAGATAATCGGCTAATTAAGGCATCGTCAGCACCGGTGATAAGGTTCACCTTAATACCAGTTTGTTCGGTAAAACGATCAAGTAGCGGCTTAATCAATGCTTCTTTACGTGAAGAGTAAACATTAACCTCTTCAGCAAAGGCTGGAAGCTGTATAGAAAGTAACGTGATCAGCGCTAAAGAAAAAAACTTGGATACCATCATACAATGCCGTCTCATGCTAAAAAATAAAGCTTAGCACTCAACGGCATCGAATGGGAATGACTTGCATTTCTAGCGATGTAAAAATTTCTAGGTGATTTGATAACGGCCAGGCTTGTGGTTAACCGCGATCACCATATTCATCGCAACCGCACCTAAAATGGAAAGCAGCAATGTCGTAAACGGCACCAAGAAAAAGCCCACGGTGATAATGCAAACATCAACCACCAACTGGAAACGCCCGGCATTCATAATGCCCTGCTCTTGTAGGTATTTTGCTAACACACCTAGGCCACCCAAACTGGATTGATGGCGGAACATTATAAGGATGCCTAAACCAACCAATAAACCGCCACTGATTGCAGCAAAGAACACATTAACATCCGTTACCACCCACAGCTTGGGTAATAGGTCTGAAACAAACGATACGGTGGTGACTGCAATAAAGGTATTCAACGTAAATCGCTTACCCATTCGGGTCCAAGCCAAATAATAGAATGGTAAATTGACTAAAAAGAAGGCTTGGCCAAAGCTTAAAAATGACACCTTTGTCAATATCAAAGCGATGCCCGCAGTACCGCCAGTTAAAAAACCACATAACTTAAACAGATAGACGCCAATCGATACCGCCGCAGATGCGGTAATCAACGCTAATAGGTCCTCTACCAATGGGTGTCGATGTTGTTGGTTCAACAGCTTTTCCTCTAAATGAAGGTTGAGTCAGAAGCGCCGAATAGTAAAGCATCACCGATAAAGGAACAGCGCACGCCGGAAAATAAAAACCACGCATCAGACCGTCATTTGTAAAGTTAAAACTACAATGGCAGCAAAATTGAACACCTACCTGTGCAGAGTCAGCAATTCGCAGGCATAAAAAAGCCGAGCATCTCTGGCTCGGCTATTCATCGTACAAGTCGTGCATCTTATAAGCTGTGCATCGACTAAGCTGTTTGTCGACTCAACTAAACAGCATTAACTCAGGGTCGCGACCTGACGCTCAGTGTACAGGCTAAAGTCTGGCGCTTCGCGCTCATAGCCTTCGTGCAGCAACGGAGAATGAATCATAAAGTCGGCTGAAGCTCGGTTACAGGCAACAGGAATATTATAAAGTGCAGCAATACGTAACAGCGCTTTAATATCAGGATCATGTGGCTGAGGTTCTAGCGGGTCCCAAAAGAATATCAACAGATCAATTTCACCTTCGGCGATTTTTGCACCAATTTGCTGATCACCACCTAACGGACCACTAAGAAGCTTTTGTACCGGGCGACCTAATGCTTCTTCAATAAGACGACCCGTTGTGCCGGTTGCAAAAATGCCAATCGTTTCGAACAGAGGCTGCTTTTGCATTGCCCATTCAACTAAGTCTTTCTTTTTATTATCGTGCGCTACTAGCGCTATGTTTCGTTTGCCTTTCATATTCGACTTCCTGATTGTTATTTTATTGACCAATTCAGCCCTGTGCTTCAAGCCGAGCCACGCTAGGCTGCCCAAGAGAACGCCTATGCCGTTAGCTACTATATCCAGTAAACTGAAAAAGCGATAGCCAGTTAGCCCCTGTAACAGTTCAATTAAAACACCAAATAGGCAGGTAGCCAAAGCAGGCTTTAGCAACTGTTGATAGCCGATTGCGGCGAAAAAGCTTAACAGGCTATAGGCCAATAGATGATTCAGCTTATCGTTCGGCGAATAGCTAGGCTGATCCACCGGCAATAACGACAAACAAAATACGGTGGCCAACAACAGATAAAACAGACAACGAAACAAATATTGCCGACCAAGACTCATCGTTAAATCCATAGTGCTAGCGACTAATCGACCAGCTCAGCATTGTGATAAACATTTTGCACGTCATCCAAAAAGTTAAGCAGCTCTAAGAATTTATCGAACTGCTCTCGATCTTCACCGCTGACTTCAACCGTAGTTTGTGGCACAAACTGCACTTCGTCGACATCAAATTCAACGCCTTCAAACGCAGCAAGCAGTGCTTGGCGGGTTTTGGCGTATTCTGTATTGGGGGTAAAGACCGTAACTTTGCCGTCGTCGCATTCAATATCGGTGACATCAACATCGGCTTCCATTAATACTTCAAGCACGGCTTCTTCATCGTTGCCATCAAATACAAAAATAGCAGCATGATCAAACATATGGCTGACCGAGCCTTGTCCGCCAATCTTAGTTTTTACTTTGTTAAAGCAAGATCGAACATCACCAAAGGTACGGTTAGGGTTATCCGTTAGGCAATCGACGATAATCATCGTATTACCAGGGCCAAAGCCTTCGTAACGCGCTACATCAAAATCTTCGCCACCACCACCTTTGGCTTTATCAATCGCTTTATCGATAACGTGAGCCGGCACCTGATCTTTTTTGGCTCGCTCAACAAGCGAAGCCAGAGCTAAATTACTTTCTAACTCAATGCCTCCAGCCTTAGCACATACATAGATTTCGCGGCTGTATTTGCTGTATATCTTAGCCTTCATATCCGATGTTTTAGCCATCGATTCTTTGCGGTTTTGGTAGGCGCGACCCATAAAATTACCCTATATCAAACATAAAAGAGGCCAGATTCTATAAAGAATATCGACTGCGAACTAGCCTTAGCGCGCGATTTTAATGATATGCATTAAAAGAGGTGCAAATAGCTTTAGCCGAAACTGGCTGTTTTTTAGACAAATACAATCGGTACCAACTCAACCGACACATCGCCGTAAGAGCTGCTACAACGGCGGCTGATTAGCCTGCATGCGCAACGCATTGGCGTATTGCTTTAAGATCAGCGGTTGAATCTCTTCTCGTGCCGACTGAACCCGCCGCTGCAATCGCTGAACGCTGTCTGGCTGCTGATCATCGATCTGAACTGTCTCACTAGAATCAAGCTGCTGTTGTGCCCAGTAGTTGGTAGCAAACGGCTGATAGTTTTGATGTATCTGCTGATCAATAGCGCGAGCCACTTCATCATCAGACTGGAAGTCGCCATTGAGCACTTCACCAAATTCTAAATGCACTCGCCCCTTCCAGCCTGTCATACCTTGAGCAATGGAGCGCAAATCTTCATCTTTACCCTTACGATAAGAGCCTTTAGTTTGCTGTGCATGTATTTCTCGGGCCTTGGCAAGATCCAGTGGATCTAACTCATAACTGATGGCAACCGGTACAATATTTAATTCATTGATATAGTCGGCGTAAGCTCGATCTTTGGGTCGGCTTAGGCTGAACATGCCTATAACGGCAGAATTGGTACGGTCGTAACCGTCTTTTGCCCGGCCTTCACGTTGAGCGATCCAAATGTTGGCGTGCTCTTCAAGAATAGAAAAATGAATGTATTTTGATAACTGCTGCGCAGCCTTGAGTCGTTCTTTCATGCCCTTTAGGCCACGCTTTACAATAAAGCTTTTATTTAAGCGCATTAGGTTGGACGAAAATGGCTTGCTGAGCAAATTATCACCAACGGCAATACGCGCAGTCGCAAAACCATTGAGGTGCAACGCCCAATTCATCATCGTTGGGTCCATGACAATATCGCGATGATTAGAGACAAAAAGGTAGGCTTTATTTTTATCTAAACGCTCTAGCCCATGTACAGAAAAATCAGCAATGGACTTTCGTAATAGACGACGAATCACCGGCGCAAGCTTTAATTGAAAGCTATCAATGGAGCGAACGTTCCATGAGTAGGCTTTAAGGAACCACCGAATAAGAGTGCGAATAAACCAAGGCGCTTTCTTATTGAGCGATGGAGCAACCCAGGCAGCAATAGTTTGGCTAAATTCAGGGTCGTTGAGTGTCTCTTTTAATACAGTACGTGCTTCGGTGTCGTTATAAGGGCGAATATCGTCAAACACTAAAAAATCTCATTTTCAAAAATCGGGCATAGACTAGAGCAATCCTCTGCACTTTACAGCCTTTCTTTTCATTTTAACGACCAACCTCTACTTAAATCGTCCAGATCAAATAGCCGTCACTTAATTGGGCAGTAAAAGTAGGCTGCCTTGCCAATATGTAATCGGCTCCGGCTAACAATGCAAACAACAGATCATCGTTATACAGCTGGTAATCCTGTGCCTGTGGTTGCTGAACAAAACGAGCCAAGCCGATCTTTGCAACGTCAGGCCAGAGCTGTAAAAAACGTTGCTGCAATGGTGCTGGAATATCAAATTCGAGGCTTTGGTGCTGCTCCAGCCATTTTAGTTGAACCGTCGGTTGGTTTAACAACCTGTTCAGAGGCACTCGCTGCATCGTTACTCACCTCGGCCAGCGAACCAGTCAGGCAATAGTGCCAGCGAGTCCAACGCTACCGCCAATTGGTCACGCCAGTCATTTGATGTAGCTAATAGATCCGGCACATGCACCACCTGAGCACCAGCAGCGAGCCCTGCTTTTACGCCATTGGCGCTATCTTCGATCACCAAACAATGCTCAGGCGAAACATTCAACAAGGATGCGGCCGCCAAATAGGGCTCAGGATGTGGCTTGCCACAAGACACCTGATCGCCGCCGATCAAGGCGGTAAAATAATCCAACAACCCGGTACGCTCTAACTTTAACCGCGCCTGTTCAGAATGCGAGCTAGTCACCACCATCTGCGGCAAGCCCTGTTGTTTAAAATATGTTAACGCTTGTTCAACGCCTGGTTTTACCTGTAAATCCGTCTCGATCAACTCAAGCAAACGATCACGCACCGCGCCATAGTAGCGCTCGCATTGAGCTAAAGAAGGTTCTACCTTGGTATACCATTGCAAGGTGCTATCACGATTCAAGCCGATGGTTTCTAAATAGCTCTGAGCCGGATTATCAAATAAATGCAACGGAGTATTAACCTCGACAAAGGCCTGTTGGCAAAGCCGTTCCGTGTCGAGTAGTACGCCGTCCATATCCCAAAGAATTGCTTCAATTTGCATATCCAAAGCCTTTTCTAACCGCTCACTATTTAAACGGGTTTTATCTATTCATAAACAACCAACCAGCTAAGTGGTTAGCGACAATTAGGTAGCAATCTCTTAACAAGGAGCGATTAACATGCTGCGCTAAGAGGTCTGTATAAAAAACTTACCGATACCGTAGGCATACAGGATAAGAAAAATAAGATTTACATATTTTAATTGCCGTTCGGTATGTAACCAGGCGCAATAAATCCAAATAAGGCAAAAAGGTACGCTGATAAACATGGTGTAAGGGTACCAATCTTGAATGATTGCAATAGTACTGATAACGCCCAAAAACAAAGCTAACCACTTTAGCGGCTGTTCGTATTTTGCAAACCTCATTAAAAAATCTGTCATATTAGAAACTCTGTCATATCGTTCAGCCTCAATTTTTTAGGGTTTAATTCTTTGTCTTAGCATGCCTTTACGTTCTCACCTAACGATGCCGTTACCTTCCACTGATGATGGCTTTATTTTATAACGGGGTAAGCAATATCGCCCCAGTCTTCGTCGCCGGCATTTAACATGATGCGAATAATCACCGGCATTAAAAAGCTCAACAAGCCAGCTCCGTCTTCTACCTGCCGACGATTCACCTGACTTAAAAAGGTGGCACCGCCGAAAATCAATTGATTACGCAAGACAAAAAGTCGATCCAACACCACCAAACACAGATCAGCGACTCGCTGACGGCTAAGCGCATTTAATGCCTCTAACGACGACTGATCAAACTCGGCCCGCCAATGTTCATTGCCCTGCCGTTGAGACTGCCAAAACGGATGAAACACATAAGGATTTTTAATCAGGTTTTTAACGTGCAGCGAGTACTCTTCCCACAGGCAGCTATAGATCGCGCCATCGAAATCGTGCTTGATTAGTAATTCGATAAACTGAGAAAACTGCTGATGTTCTGCCAGCGCTTGTGTTTCCTGCTGGTCCAATGCGCAACAGGCATTTAATGAAACCCACAAGGCAATAAATTTCATGTCGGCGTTATCAGCCTGCTGTGCGCAGTGCAGCCAGCTAATGGCTCGATGCAGCCGAATGGCCTGCTCGTTTGTCAAATCAGATTGGCGATCTTTGAGTTCTTTTTTAAGCGCCAAAACTAATTCAGATGTGATAGCGGTCATGCACCATTCCGTGTAACCATAAAGGCTTAAGTTAACACAAAATCGACGGTTTGAGCTATTGATCCTCGAAGGCTGTAGCCTTATCGCCGTGCAGCCCTTCCCAATGAGCCAGCAGTCGCCTGATGACTTCTGGCTCATTAACTTAACTACTTTAACCCACTTAACACCTTGACTCGCTTAACTTCTTAATCCACTTAACTCAATGACTGCCAAAAATCCAAATGACTCTGCTCTGGCGTAATCTGAGTATCTGATGGCAACTCGGCAACAGCCGCGATGGCATCCGCAATGCTATCAACCTGTTCATTTGTCATCATAGGGTGCAGACTCACCCGAACCCAGCCGGGTTTAAGATAACTGGAATCTTGACTCAAGTACTGAGAAATAGAGTTCGAACGAGCTTTATCAATATCGAGCAAATAATGGCTGTAGGTGCCTGCGCAGGTATAGCCGCCTCGGGTTTCAATAGCATAACGCTCACTCAGAGCAACCACCGCTTTACGGTAATCTAAATTGCTAAACACCAATGAAAACACACTCAACCGTTCTCGTTGATGTCCAGACAGCACACGCACATTGGCTATCTGATCCACTCGATCAAACAGCCGCTTATTCAACACCGCCTCTCTTTGCGCCATTGCCGACACGCCCATTTCTTCTTTTAACTGGATCGCCAAGGCGGTTTTTAAAACCTGTAAAATACCGGGGGTACCACCGGACTCGCGCTCCTCAATGTCATTAATATAGCGCTGACCACCCCATGGGTCAGTCCAAACAACGGTGCCTCCGCCCGGCACATCCGGTACCTTATTAGCGTAAAGGCTCTCATTAAATACCAACACACCACTGGAACCTGGGCCGCCCAAAAATTTATGCGGTGAAAAAAAGATCGCATCTAAGCGCTCTTCTTCATTCGGGTGCATATCGATCTCAACGTAAGGCGCTGACGCGGCAAAATCGACAAAGCAAACGCCACCTGCCTGATGCATGATTTTAGCGATCTCCCGATACGGCGTTTTAATACCAGTAACATTAGAAGCCGCCGTTACCGATGCTATTATCCGAGTATTAGCAGGCAGCTTTTGAAGATCGTCTCGAAGCCATTGTAAATCGATATCATCACCTTCAAGCATCGGGATAATACGAACCTGCGCCAAACTTTGCTGCCACATGACTTGGTTACTGTGATGTTCACGATGCGTCATATAAACAACCGGACGGTTCTCCATATGGGCAGCAATCAAGTTCTTATGGCTTTCATGGCACGACAAGCCCAATATTCGAATCAACTTTGCTAAAGCGGCGGTCATACCAAAACCAACATTCAGCAAAATATCCTGCTCTAATGCATTCACATGCTGTTTAATTTTTTGCTTAGCCTGCTCGACTAGAGCTGTCATTTGCCGACCACTATAACTGCTTCGCGTATGGGTATTAGCCATGACGCTGCCAGCTACATCAACCAAGCGTTGCTCAATCGGCCGGTACAGCTTGCCGCCTGCCGTCCAATCGGCATAGATTCGATGAGGAGATTGTTGATCATGAATAGTATTGCGGCGAATCTCTGACCAGAAATCATACTCCGGCTGTTTAGTTACACTTGGTTGAGTCATTAGGTTTTACTCAGAAATTGGTATTTCCGATATAATATTCCCTATCTACTGCCCTTTTTTTCTAATTATCTGCTCAAAATACGATAGTATTGGTAAAAATTACCAACATAATGACAATTAATAGAAATGATTGATTCAACAGACAAACAAATACTCCAACTACTACAAAGCGACGCGACACTATCGGTACAGCAAATTGCCGAGCGCATTCATCTCACCGTAAGCCCCTGTTGGCGCCGTATTCAAAATTTAGAAACAAAGGGGTTTATCGAAAAGCGTGTGGCGCTGCTAAACAGAGCCAAGCTTGATTTAGGTATCGATGTGTTCGTTTTTGTGCGCGCCAAAACCCATAACGACCGCTGGCTGGAGCAATTCAGTTCTGCCGTCGAATCGCTGCCAGAGGTTTGTGAGGCCTACCGCATGAGTGGCGAAGTCGATTACTTATTAAGAGTGGTGGTGAAAGATATTCAGGCATACGATCATTTTTATAAGCGCTTAGTCAGCCGAGTCGATCTTGCCGATGTTAGCTCCAGCTTTGCTATGGAACGCATGAAATACACAACAAAGCTGCCGTTAGAATAATCGCTTGCTTGGTCTTCACATCATTTAACGATTGAGAGCCTCTACTAACTATTTAAAGTCTCGACAAAACGCGAAACATCATCCCAATTGGTGTACTCAATCGTACTGACACCATCGGTACAGCCGCCGGTCATTTTCATAATAAAGCGGATCATTTGCTTATCAAAAAAACCGTATTTCGGGTAAGCCAGCTGCCCAGCAAACATAGCGATATGATCGGGTAGCCAGCCGGTGCGTTTGAGAAATTTCTGAATATAGCTGCTTGTATCAGGATCATTCTTACCGGGTTTACGCGCGGTTAAATTTACCGAGAAAAAGGCAGAGTCAATCGAGGCTAACCATTCTCGATGCCGCTGAATCAATTTAATTAAATCCTTGTTGTAATGGCCGTAACGAATCGAGCTGCCGATAACAATGCGACTCACCTGCTCCCGCTTTGGGTAATCTTCGAACGACTCAAACGGAATCACATCGACATCATCTGGCCAATCTTTGGCCATGGCTTGAGCAATTTTTTGGGTTTGCCCATCAACCGTAGAATAGATAATCAGGCTATGCACTGGTGGCTCCTATCGAGTTTTTAGCCATCATAACAAATAATAAAAAAAGCACCCTTAAAGAGTGCTTTTCTTTTAAAAAAACTTTTTTTCTAAAGGATACTTTTACTTTAAAAAGTACTTTTACTTTGGCTGACAGATTGCGCACTCATGTTTAGCAAGTATGCCTTGATTGAGCACCAACATCCCTCAATGGAATACGATTCATCATGACCGCTTCCGAAGGCTTACCAATCTGTTTGATCACCCAGATATAAAAGCTCATTAGCGCCAACATCGCTGCAATCCATAAGCTTGAACTCAACCAATGCTGAACAATTGTGCCAGCCTGATACAGAATCGTCGCAGTGGCATAGGCCAATACGGTACTCCAACTAACAACCACCCAAGCCCAGCGTGGCCCAGCTTCTCGCACGAGCGCGCCAATAACCGCAACACAAGGTGTATACAATAAAATAAACACCAAGTAACAGAAGGCCGCAAAGGGAGTGACAAACAACGACAACATAGTGACAAAGGTTGCCGAGCTAACTTCCTGCTCCTCTGCAGCCTGCTCAATAGAGTCGTAACTTCCGACACGAATGCCTAATGGATCCATCAGCGCTCCGGTTAGGTCGAGCGTGTTATAGCCAATACTGGCAAAGGCCTCGATGGTTTGCGCCCACAAGTTCAACGCTTCTTCATCTACCACGTCCTGCTGACTCGCGACATCGGTATAGAGTGAGTCCAAGGTGCCAACAACCGCCTCTTTTGCAAAAATACCGGTGATCACACCAACCGTTGCAGGCCAGTTTTCGGTTTGCACGCCCATCGGCGCTAACACTGGCGTCACCTTCATACTAATGGCACTCAATACTGAAGCTTCGCTGTCTTCATTACCAAAGCTACCATCGGTACCCCAAGAATTTAAAAACGATAAGGCGACGACGACAATAACAATGGTCTTGCCGGCATTTTTCACAAAGCCTTTTAGTCGGTGCCAGGTGTTCATTAAAATATTTTTCGCTGCAGGCAAATGATAAACCGGCATTTCCATAACAGAGCTTGAAAGGTCTCCCTTATAGAGCGCTTTACGAAAAACCCAACCGGTAGCAATAGCCATAGCAATGCCCATTAGGTACAGCCCAAATACGACGTTTTGGCTGTGAGTACCAAAAAAAGCTGCGGCGAATAATGCATACACCGGTAAGCGAGCGCCACACGACATAAAGGGTGCCATTGCCATGGTAACCAAACGATCAGACTGTCGATCTAACGTTCGTGTCGCCATCACCGATGGCACATTACAACCAAAGCCAACAATAAGCGGGACAAAGGCTTTACCTGGCAAACCGATGGCTTGCATCATGCGATCAACAACAAAGGCCGCTCGGGCAATATAGCCTGACCCTTCCAACAGGGATAAACCCAAATATAAAAAGCCGACCACAGGAATAAATGTCCCAACTAACTGAACACCGCCACCTAGGCCATCGGCGACAATCACCGCACTCCAATCAGGCAGGTGCAAGCTAGCAAATAACTGATGCACGCCATCGACCAACCAAGCGCCAAGAAAAATATCGAAAAAATCAATAAAGACGGCACCGACATTAATGGCAAAGGTGAACAGTAAATACATCACCAATAAAAAAATCGGCACACTCAAAAAGCGATTCAACACTAACCGGTCGATGCGCTCAGTGACACTCACCGTCTGCTCTGCTTGCGACACACTGGCCGACACCCATTGAGCAACAACCGCTAAGCGCTGTTGTATTTTTTCTAAATCGTCACCCTTTATAATTTCGACCTGTTCTGCTACCAAAGCCTCTTGCAGGCACGCCTTAACAGCTTCAACAGCCGTTGATTGAGCAGCAACAATACCTACTACAGGCAGACCCAGCTGTTTGCTGAGAGTATCAAGATCGACCTTAACCTGTTGCGATGCGGCGACATCAAGCATGTTAACAACCACAAGCATAGGTACTTGGAATTCTCGTAACTGATGCGTTAACAATAGCTGGCGGTCTAAACAGCTGGCGTCGACAATATTAATAATAAAATCTATGGATTCATTCTTTAAAAAAGTATGTGCTATTTGCTCATCAATACCTGAATGCTCTTGTTCTAAAGAATAAATCCCAGGGAGGTCAACCAATTCGATTTGAGAACCGTCAGCTAATTTAAATAGCCCTGTTTTTTTATCGACGGTCACTCCCGGCCAATTACCGACACGCTGATGCGTTCCAGTGAGGCCATTAAACAATGTCGTCTTGCCGCAGTTCGGATTACCGATCAGTGCAGCACGTTTTATGTTTTGTCTATTCATTAGCTTGCCTCCAACAAAATATTGTCTGCATCAGTTCGGCGAACACTTAAAAAGGTGGTACCGATTTTTATCTGCCAAGGACAACCTGCTGGCGCGACATGAATAATTTTTACGTTAGAACCTGGAATTAATCCTAGCGATAAATAGCGTGACTGCTTCGCCGCGTCAGACTTGCTGAACCCGGATAAAACACCCGATTGACCGATCTTTAATTGACTGAGCTGCATAACTGACCTCCTACTTTAGTTGGATAGATCATAAATAAAAATCATTCTCATGCGAGAACTAACCCCAGTCGCGTTGATATACGTCAACAGTAAATTTATTGGCCAGCTAAACAGCGCTTCGTGCAGTGCTTGGTTAAAATGTCATCAAAAATAAACTTTTTGTTACTTTTCAGCAGCTTAGCGATATTTTTTTGTTGACAGCAACGCTGAGGTCGGTATTATGCGCCCCAATCACGGAGAGTTGGCAGAGTCCGGCTGAATGCACCTGACTTGAAATCAGACGTACACGAAAGTGTACCGGGGGTTCGAATCCCTCACTCTCCGCCATATTCCAAACAAAAAAGGCCACCCAATATGGGTGGCCTTTTTTGTTTCTGCTGTATTCTTATTATCTCTAGCGCCCTTTTTACTATCAGCCAGCTCGCTTCCGATCTATGTTATTTAATGCTGCCGATAACTAGAACTAGATACCCGACTGACATTCGGCTTCAAAACCGATATTGTCGCTTCGACCTAACTGCTCTTCGGCTGGCTTATGGACCTGATAGAACAACTGGATAACCAATACCGAAACCTGCTCCCCGTTGATGGCATTGTTCATTATGTACCGAGAGTATTGCCGCAAGCTAACGCCGAGCATTATTTAAAACAGCTGCTTAAAGAGGTCGCATGGCAGTCTGACGAAGTGGTTTTATTTGGCAAAACGATTACCACCAAACGAAAGGTAGCTTGGTATGGCGATGAAGCTTTTCAATACAGCTATTCAGGGCGAACAAAAACTGCTCTGCCTTGGCTGGATTGTCTGCAAGATTTAAAAACAATTACCGAACAAGCCTGCAATGAACGATTCAACTCGTGCTTATTGAACCTCTACCACAACGGTGATGAAGGCATGTCTTGGCACAGCGACGCCGAACCAGAGCTCAAACCTAATGCCGCTATTGCGACGATAAGCCTTGGTGGTGAGCGCAAATTTTCATTGAAGCACAAGACCAGCAAACAAACCGTACAACAACAATTAGAGCCTGGCAGCCTATTAATCATGAAGGCAGAAACACAACGCTATTGGCTGCACTGCGTACCTAAAACAAAAAAACCAGTACCTGCCAGAATTAGCCTAACGTTTCGCAGCATTGAGACTTAGCCTCAACGGCACTACTTTAGAAATGGAATGCTTAGAGGGTAAACCCACGGTTGAGCTTGATAAGCACGTTGGCCAGCGACGATCACGAACAACAGATTAAACAGCGCTAAAACTAAAATACCCAGTGCGCCTACTGGGGTAATAATCAATACACTGCAAATCAAATAATAAATAATCAGACTTAAAATCCAATTGGTCGCAGCCTTGCCGTGCTTATCGATTTTAGTACTTTTCTCTTTATTAGTGGCCCACATAATAACTGGCAGAACAAAGCCTAATCCTGGCAGCAGCAGACTGGTTAATTGACTCAGGTGAAGTAACATACAGTAGGTATCGGCTTTCATTCCCCAATAATCATCGTTATCTAACATGACCACTCTCCTAGTCTATAAATCGGCATAGAAACAACACAACCAAAATAGCACCTAAAGAGATGCCTATATGGTCGCGTATTGTCATTCTAATTTGTGACAAGCTGGTATATTTCAACCGATAAGGTCGTTTTTATATAAGCCAACAAGCACTGTGATAAAATTCACAAAACACTAAACCATTTTGTATATCTGCCGATACTGTCAACATAAGCCGATGAATCTTAGACTCGCGGGGTTCTTTATAGCCCTTACCTAAAGACTAAAGAGCCGCCACTGTTCAAATGAGCCTCAAGAATCGTTGCTTTGCTACACCAGCACTATCGTTATACGCACCAACTGTTAAGCCATATCGGAACCTGATCCATCATTGTTGATAGACCTACGTTAACGCACCGACATGGCTGTTTATAAATCGCAAGGCCTATGGTTTGAAGGCTAAATAAAACAGCCTAGTTGTTTAAAGCATCTGCCAGCAAAATAATAGGAATTACACATGTCTGTACGCTTAAAAATGATGCTATTAAGCAGTGGCTTAATTGCGACAGTCGTGGCCATTATCTCCACGATCGGCTATTTAAATTTCAAATCCGAATCGATAACCAGCGACACCGCCCAACTACAAACTAAAGCGACTTTAATCTCTAAAGCGGTTGAGCAGCGTATCGATCGAATTTTCGATGTCCTAAACACCGGTGCCAGCGAGTTAGCCGTTTACAGTGACGAAACTCTAGAGCCTGACCGTGTCCTAGAAAACCTGAATAATATTGCAGGTAATTTGGATGTCATGGGCGCTCACATGTCGATGAAAAATGGAGATATCTACGCATCGCTCGCCGGCGGTTTTGTCAGCAGCGTTAACGCCAAAGATGCAGGCCGCGAGTGGTACGTGCGTGTTTTTGAAGGTGAAGATAAAGTCATGACCGATGTCTACACCAATGGTGAAGGCAATCTGGCTATTGCCATGTCCGTACCTGTATTTAGAGATGGCAACAAGGTCGCATTGGTTGCTGTCAACATTGATGTTGATCTGATTACTAATTATGTTGCCAGCTTATCGGATAACAACCAGGTTTATGTTTCTCGAGCAGATGGCTACCTGTTAGCTGCCAGCGATCCAGAGTTGATTGGCCAAAACATCTATGAACTTTATCCTGACTTTATCGATTACAAAGATGCTGAGCAAAGCATTCATAAATATCAAGATCACGGTATTAGCAACTATGTCGCCTCAGCCAAACTTGCATCTCAAGGCTGGAACATATGGACTTACGACACACAAGACGCCATCTATTCAGCATCGAAAAAGAATCTACGTTTAATTCTTATTATTGCGATTGTTTTTGTCTTAATTTCAATCTCGCTGATCTACCTACTGATAGAGAATTTAATCTATAAACCGATCGGTGGTGAACCCGCAGAGATAGAAAGTATTGTTAAAAAAATTGCTGCCGGTGACTTATCGGTAACCTCGACTAATCAATATAGAAAAAGCGGCGTCTACTTCGAAGTAATGAACATGGTAGACAACCTAAAAGACATGATTAGCCAAATTAACGAAACCTCAACAGATGTACGAGAGTGCTCTAACCATATTCAAATGGGTGCTGCTGAAGTTTCTAAAAATACCGACGCTCAAATGCAGCAACTTGAACAGACCGCATCGGCTATGAACGAGATGGCCGCCTCTGCGCAGGAAATTGCAAACAATGCTCAACACGCATCGACTGCGGTTAATGATGCCAATGAACAGGCTGCTCATGGTTTATCTGTTGTCAACGAAATGAGCACGGATATTAGCCACCTCTCGATTAGCATTAATGAGGTCAAAGATGTCATTGTCGATCTGGCACAGCAAACAGAAGACATCGGCAGTATTCTCGATGTTATTCAAGGCGTTGCTGAGCAAACGAATCTACTGGCATTAAACGCCGCTATCGAAGCCGCGCGTGCCGGTGAACAGGGTCGTGGTTTTGCTGTCGTTGCCGATGAAGTCCGTAACCTAGCAACTCGCACACAAGAAAGTACTGATGAGATTCAGCAAGTTATTAATAAGCTACAACAGGAAGCTTCACGCTCAGTGACATTAATGCAAAACAATGCCACCAGCGCTGAGTCTACCGCGTCAAAATCTACGGAGGCTGACCTCGCGCTCTCGGCGATTAATAAGTCGATTGAAGAAATCCAAAGCATGAATACACAAACAGCCGCTGCGGCAGAACAACAAACCAGCGTCGCAGAAGAAATCTCAAATAGTGTGATTCAGCTAAACGATATGGCGAAAGGCGCATTTGAGCGAGCGACTAAAAACAAAGCGATGGCCAGTAAGTTAGAAGAGTCTTCCAAATCGTTAAATCGAGAGATCGAACGCTTTAGCGTCTAATCGATTGGCTTTGAGCTAAATCTATACTCTTAGTTAGTTGCTCTCATAAAAATAGACTCATAAAAAACACATTCATAAAAGACGTTCACAAAAAAGGGAAAGGCAATCGCCTTTCCCTTTTTTTATCTAAAAACCGAGATATTCTGATTAAAAGTTTCGCTGCATAGCCCGTGCTAAGTCTGAAGCAGTGCCATAATCTGGGCCCGAAACAACAAATACGACTGAGTTTTCAACTTCACTAGAACAGCCAACGGCACCCTTATACTCACCATAAACACCAACTCGATCTTCACTAACGTAAGTACCTGACTTTAATCGGAAACCCGAAGCCTTCAGCGCCGTTTCTGCTCTTTCTAAGCAATTTTTGCCATCGTATTGGGTTAAATAAAATTCAATTTGTGGGGCGACTGCATGCGCAAAAATGGGACTTAAAGCAAGCAAAGAAACTAACGCTAGTTTTTTCATAAAAGCTCCGAATAAAGGATCTCAAAGTTGGTCGGCTAACATAAGTTAAAACGATGACTCCGTCTACATACCCAGTTCTCACTTCCCAGCCTTGCTCGTAAAAGCCACCCTGTTGCCAATGCTTAACTCTCAATGAATATTACCTTGATCTGACACAGTGGAAATGTCCACCACCATTAGGCGAGGCTATCAATTAACTAACGAATTAAGCTGCCAATTCTGTGATCTGTTTATTAATTATGATTGACCCTGACTTATCATTGTCAAAATGACCTGCTATGTTTTTACACGCTGCCTTGAATAAAAATAACAACATCGGCAGCAAACGCGAATCTAATAACCCTAACCTATTGCTATGTAAGGATCAGGCAACTTGTAGTCTTGTTTCGCTATAAGCGCGTCAGCATTGGCGTGCAAATAATAATAGACATGAGGCACTGCACTATGAATAAAACATTCAAAACCACCTTAGCGCTGGCGATAACGCTGGCTGGCTCTGCGACCAGCTATGCGCATAATTTTGCTGAAGCGCTACAAAAATCGATTTACTTTTATGAAGCCCAACAAAGCGGCCCACTGCCCGACTGGAACCGTGTTGAGTGGCGAGGCGACAGCGCCTTAACCGACGGGGCTGACGTTGGTCACGATCTCACCGGCGGTTGGTTTGATGCTGGCGACCACGTTAAGTTTGGTTTCCCGATGGCGGCCTCTGCAACCATGTTAGCCATGGGTGTGGTTGAATACCCTGAAGCTTACGCAGGCACTGGCCAGCTTGAACACATTAAAAACAACTTACGTTTTGTCGCCGATTATTTTATTAAAGCCCACACTGGCGAAAACGAACTCTATGGCCAAGTCGGCTCTGGCTCGGCAGATCACGCCTGGTGGGGTTCAGCTGAAGTTATGCCCATGGAGCGCCCTAGTTTTAAAATCGATACAGAAAACCCCGGCTCTGATTTAGCCGCAGAAACTGCTGCTGCCTTAGCTGCGATATCGATGGTTTTTGAGCAAGACGATGCCGCCTATGCCGCAGAATTATTAAGCCATGCGGAACAGCTTTATAGCTTTGCCGATAACTATCGCGGTGTTTATTCTGATGCGATCACCGATGCTTCAACCTACTACAACTCTTGGAGTGGCTATCAGGATGAAATTGTCTGGGGTGCTATTTGGCTATACCGAGCCACCGGCGAACAAAGCTATCTCGACAAGGCCATCGCCGAGTACGATTACCTCAACACCGAACAGCAAACCACCATTAAATCTTATCGCTGGACCCAAGCTTGGGACGATAAAGGCTATGGCAGCTATGTACTGTTAGCAAAACTTACCGGTGATGATGAATACAAGGCCGATGCCGAACGCTGGCTCGATTATTGGAGTGACGGCTATAACGGCGAACGTGTAACTTACACCAGCGGCGGTTTGGCTTATCTAGATCAATGGGGCGCAGCTCGCTATGCTGCAACGACGTCTTTTTTAGCGCTGATCTATTCTGACTACCTCAATGAGGTTGGTGAAAGCCTCGATAAAGCCGACAGCTATTACAACTTTGCTGTCTCACAAATGGATTATATTTTGGGTAATAATCCAATGAACATGTCCTACCAAATTGGTTACGGCGATGTTTATCCAACCTCCCCGCACCATCGCACTGCTCATGGTTCTTGGGCAAACAGCTCGTCTAATCCAACCGACAACCGCCATACTCTAATCGGTGCGTTAGTCGGCGGGCCTGACTCAGATGATGGTTTCGAAAACGACCGCTCCGATTACATCCTCAATGAAGTCGCAACCGACTATAACGCTGGCTTTACTGGCGCTGTCGCTCGCTTGTGGCTCGACTTTGGCGGTGAGCCAATTGCCGAGGCAGACTTTCCACCAGCCGAAACACGCGATAACGAGCTGTATGTGGAAGCCAAACTCAATTCCAGCGGTAACCGTTTTGTCGAAA
Source organism: Reinekea thalattae (assembly GCF_008041945.1). Taxonomy (NCBI): domain Bacteria; kingdom Pseudomonadati; phylum Pseudomonadota; class Gammaproteobacteria; order Oceanospirillales; family Saccharospirillaceae; genus Reinekea; species Reinekea thalattae. The sequence goes on from NZ_VKAD01000001.1 coordinate 750,745, forward strand.
TCGCGGCCATCACTTACAACCATACCGCTTGGCCGAGCCGTGTTACCGACGATTTAAAATTCCGCTACTGGGTTGACCTAACTGAGGAGTTCGCTGCGGGCTATAGCCTTTCTGATATCAGTGTCTCAGCTGCTTACAGTCAGGCAAATTCGATTTCCGATCTGATCCATTGGAGTGACAACCTCTACTATGTTGAGGTTGATTTTTCCGGCGTCGAAATCGCACCGATCAGCGCCAGCGACTCGCAACGCGAAGTGCAATTCCGCATTGCACTGCCAACCAACACAAACGCAGCAGAATGGGATAACAGTGCCGATCCGAGCTGGAACGATGCCTACGCAAACGGCTATACCCTCACCACTTCGATTGCCTTGTACGATGGCAACGACTTAGTCTGGGGCCAAGAGCCAAGCGCCTCGTGTGGTGCCGACACTGGCATTAACTGCGCACCGACAGCAGAAAGCATCAGTGCTGTTACCGCCTATGAAACACCAGTTATGGTGACGCTCAGCGGCGATGATTCCGACGGTATTGTCAGCAGCTATGCCCTAGCCAGCAGCCCTGAAAACGGTTCTGCTTCGCTCAGTGGCAGTAGTGTACTGTACACGCCGGACTCAAACTTCTATGGCACCGACAGCTTTACCTATACCGTCAGCGATAACGACGGCGACGTTTCCGCACCAGCCACAGTTTCAATACAGGTTGAAGCACCGATTATCCCTGCCGTGGTTATCAGTAATTTATCCGATGGCGATGAAGTGGAAATCAATAGTTCTGTTGCTGTGATGATTGATGTTGAAAACGCAGAAGGTGCCAATGTTTATCTCGACGGTGTCTTCGTCAGCGCTATCACAGGTGACGGAACCGCCTATGTCGATATGCCAGAAACCCCGACTCAGGTTGTCATCAGCGTGGTCGCCACCGATGCCTATGGCACTGAATACTCAGCACAACAGAGTGTAATGCTGAATGTAGTTGATGAGGTTGTGGTCGTTCCAGTCGATGACATCAGTTGCGACTTGCTCTCGGTTGATTCCTGGAATACCGGTTTTGTACTCAACCATGTCACCGTAACCAACAATGGCAGCGAAGCGATCAGCGGCTGGACTGTAACGATTCAGTTCGATCAGGCCATTAGCCTAGTCAATAGCTGGACATCTGTAGCGACACTCTCCAGTGATGGCACAGTGTTAACCGTCAATAACGCAGTCTATAACGGCTATCTTGCACCCGGTGCAAGTGCCGAGTTTGGCTTGCAAGGCGGCCACAATGGCAGCTTTACCACGCCAACCTGTACGGCTCAATAAACTTTAAATTGAAGCTTTAAACGGCAACTCAAGGAGCAAAGCACTGCTTTGCTCCTTTCAGATTTAAGTTTTATTAAAACAACAATAAAGGAAACAGCTGATGAATTTTTTATCACCCTATTCGTTAAAAAATAAAGCGTTACCGAACCGGCTGAAGGCGAAATTATTTAGCCCGAAAAAATCTATTGCCGCTCTATCGTTGGCCGTTGCCAGTAGCATCGCTCTGGCAAACACGCCCTTACCTAACGACGACTGGCTACAGGTAGAAGGCAACCAAATTGTCGATATGGACGGCAATCGGGTTTGGTTAACTGGTGCCAACTGGTTTGGCTTTAATACCTCTGAACGAGTATTGCACGGCCTATGGTCAGTCAACCTCGAAGAGACCTTACAAAGCATTGCAGACCGTGGCATTAATATTTTACGCATCCCTATTTCCACTGAGTTACTGTACGAGTGGCAAACAGGTGTCGAGACCAGCGCCAACGTTAATACTGCAACCAACCCAGATTTAGTCGATACCACAACCTTAGAAATTTTTGACGCCATGCTGGATTACTCCAAGCAAATTGGCCTTAAAATTTTACTCGATGTACACAGTGCCGAAGCCGACAACACTGGTCACATTGCGCCACTTTGGTATAACGACACACTGACGCCAGAAATTTTCTACTCGACTTGGGAGTGGGTCACCGAGCGCTATAAAGATGATGACACCATCATTGCATTCGACTTGGAAAACGAACCTCATGGTAAACCCTATTCCGATAGCGAATACGCCAAGTGGGATACCTCGACAGATGACAACAACTGGAAGCACGCCTGCGAAACAGCCTCCAAACGTATTTTAGACATCAACCCAAATATGCTGATCATGTGCGAAGGCATTGAAGCCTTCCCCATTGACGGAACAACTTGGGACAGCTTGGATAAAAACGATTACTACAGTAACTGGTGGGGTGGTAATTTACGCGGCGCCAAAGATTTACCCATTGACCTAGGTAACTCCGCCTACCAATCGCAGTTTATGTATTCACCACACGACTATGGCCCATTGGTGTATGAACAGGCTTGGTTTTATGAAGGTTTTAGCAAAGAAACCCTCTATGAAGATGTTTGGTACGACAACTGGCTTTATCTGCACGAAGAGAACATCTCGCCCCTGTTGATTGGCGAATGGGGTGGTTTCATGGACGGTGGCGATAACGAAACCTGGTTATTTGCTATTCGCGACCTGATTATTGAATACGGCCTGCACCATACTTTTTGGTGTATTAACCCCAACTCAGGCGACACCGGTGGCCTACTCGATAATTCATGGGTTAATTGGGATGAAGAGAAATACGCCATGTTCGAACCTTCACTATGGAAGTCTGACGAAGGTAAGTACATCAGCTTGGATCATCAGGTAGCACTCGGCAGCGATGCAACGGGTGTCAGCTTGAATGACTACCTCAGCTCACTCAGCACCTCTGTCAGTATTACTTCGCCAGAGGTATTCGACGAAGTACTGGTCGGTGAAAACTTCACGGTTAACTTCAGTAAAACCCAAGCTGCGGGAGTCAATGCTTACATCGACGGTGTGTTTGCAGGTCGTGAAACCGAAACCAACAGCATTACATTAACAGCCCCGCTAGTTGAAGGAGACTTTGAATTAACGCTGGTTGCCATCGATGAAAACGATCAAGAATTAGATGTCTCTACCAGTCTGACATTGGATGCGGTTTACAGCTTTACATTAGAGCCTGAAATCACCATCACATCGCCAGCAGACGGAACACAATTCTACACCAACGAAGACTTCACCCTAACGGTTGAGCTAGACGACGCTGCCGCATTTGAATATCAATTCAATGGCGTTAGCGACGTTGTTACTGATTCGTCTGAGGCAACGCTGACAGCACCAGCCGTCGCGGCAGACTATAGCCTCATCGTTACCGCAATCGACGACAACGGAGCTTACTTAGATGCCAGCGACAGCATTAGCCTTGCTATTGTCAACGCGCCGGTGACTAGCCTCGGCTGTAGCTTTAGTGATGAAAATGTCTGGAATAGCGGTTTTGTACTGTCTGTAGAAGTGACGAATGAAGGCACTGAAGCAATCAGTAGCTGGAGTGTCAGCCTCGATTTAGGCCAGATGAGCTTTGCCAATGGCTGGAGCGCTAACTTTAGTGAAAACGGCAGTATCTTAACGGCAAACAATGCGGCACATAATGGCAGTTTAGCGGTTGGTGACAGCGTTATCTTCGGTTTCCAAGGTGCCTTTAGCGGCAGCTACAGCTCACCAAGCTGTCAAGGTAACTAAACAGTTTGATCATAATGACGTAAGTACATTGATCAAAACGACATTAGTTCCTCGATCAAAACGAGCAAGGCTACATTGATGTGAGCCTTGTCTAAATAACTCTCCAGGGCCGCCTCATGCGGCCTTTTTATATTATCGATAAAAAAGCCTATTCCAGTGATGTTTAAACTGTCGTATGTTGACTTGGTATCAGGTTGATTTTATCGGCCAAGAAAATGTAAGGAAAACGTAAGTAAAGCACTGTTCGCGCCATCACAGTCGATAGCTAAACCCAGTAGATAATGAATATTTCGACTCGTACTTAGGCCTGGTAGCCCGCACTAGTTAAAACCTACTCGTCCGGTATAAATGTAGTATTTCGAAGCAGCCTTAGGCTTGCATCGGAAATAAAAGGAAACTGTTTATGACGGTAAAATCTAAGATAATTTCATTGATTGCGGCCAGCATCATGCTGCCAATTTTGATTATTTCTCTACTCCTTATTAATACTTTACGCTCTCATGCGGTAGAAACATTCGAACACCAAGCTCATGCTGAAATCAGCCATATTGATGAAACTTTTTCTTTGTTTCTCAACAACTTAGCTGAAAACGCAGCCTTTTTTGCACAGTCTGATGCACTGACCGAGCTTACCCCTGGCAGTATCACCAGCTATATAAACGCTCCAGCAGGAAAAATGACGCCCACAGAAAATTCTGAATTCGAGCAACGCGCCTTCGCGCTTATGGATGACTTTGGTAAAACCCACCCCGATTTAACTTACATCTGGTTTGGTACCAATGATGCAGGCTATCTACAATGGCCAACTGGCAACATCATCGCCAACTACGATCCGCGTGTGCGCGGCTGGTATAAAGACTTCACCGAAGCTCGCACTCCAACCCGTGTACCGGCTTATGCGGATGCTGGCGATGGTGTCCCACTCGTCGATTATGTACAGCGATTTGACGGTCAAAACGGTCTCTACGGCGTCGTCGGTGTGGATGTTTCACTAGCTAAACTGACCGAACTACTATCGACTGTTAAATTTGGTGGCGAAGGTTACCTAGTGATGGTCGAAGATACCGAAACGGTGTTAGCTGATCCTTCCGATCCAGAGAACAACTTCAAACCCATCACCGATGCATCGCGCCCCTATGCTGAATTAAACGATGGAGGCAGCGTACAAAAAATTAATATCGATGGCGAAGCCTGGTTTGCTCAAGTTTATATTTCACCAGATCTCGGCTGGAAGTTTATTGGTCTACTGCCTGCAAAAGTGGTTTATGCGCAATCAAACCAGCTGATTACCAACATCAGCCTGATTGCCTTGGTCATGGTGGCAATCTTCATCGCCATTGGCACGGCACTGTCCTCTATTGTGATTCGCCCTATTAAGGTAATGGCTGATCGCTTAAGAGATATTGGTCAGGGTGAAGGCGATCTAACTCAACGACTCAAAGTCACCAGCAATGATGAGCCTGGGCAGATGGCTAAATCGTTCAATCTATTTGTCAGCTCGATTGACTCGATTGTCGGCCGTACTAAAGATTCCTGTAAATCCATTGGTCAGGTAGCAGACCAAACAGACGCACTGTCAACGGACTTGAGCAACACCGTTGAAAGCCAGTTAAATTCGGTCGATCAGGTTTCCACCGCCTTTAATGAAATGGTCTCTACCGCCAATGAGGTTGCCAACAACTGTACCACTGCGGCCCAAGCTGCCGAAGCGGGTGAACAGCAGGTACAACAGGGTAACAATCTAATTAAACGCACCATGGCGTCGCTCAGCAGCCTAGAAGCAGAAATCCAAAGTTCTAACGAATCTCTGGTTCAGTTGGCCGAAGAGTCAGACAACATCGTCTCTATTCTCGATACCATTAAGGGCATTGCCGAACAAACCAATTTGCTCGCATTGAACGCAGCTATTGAGGCAGCGCGTGCCGGTGAACAGGGTCGAGGTTTTGCCGTTGTTGCTGATGAAGTAAGAACCTTGGCCGGACGCACGGCAGAGTCGACCGATGAGATCGATCGCATCCTAACCAGCTTGCAGCAGCAAACTAAGTCTGCGGTAGAGAAAATGGACAGCAGCGTTGAAGTCACCAAAGAATCGGTCAACCATGCAAATGAAACCGCAGCAATCTTTGAAACTATCTTAAGTTCGGTACTGTCGATCAAAGATATGACCATTCAAATCAGCGCCACTGCAGAAGAGCAGCATCTGGTTGCAGAAGACATCAACAAGAACGTAGTTAATATTCACGATGATGTGCAATCAACCAATGAGCTATCGACTAAGGTTTCGCAAGCCGCGACCGAACTCAACACCCTAGCTAAAGAACTGCAAGGCATGGTCGAACACTTTAAATCCAGTGACGACATCGAGCTAATATAAGCGCTGTTCTGTTTCGACCAAAAACAACAAAGCCGGCACACAGATGCCGGCTTTTTTATTCGCCATTGATCGCCTAGTCAGCTGAATAAGCCGCTAACTTAGCTAGCCTATTTTAGCGCAACCGCTTTAACCTAATTAGGATGAACAACCACGGGAAGATTGATCGGCGATCTCCAATTTGGCTAGCGACTTAAGCGCCTCAGGTAAAATCCCTTCCAGCGGCTGAAAGCCAGCCAAGTTAGCTTTTAACTTATCGCCTAATACACCCTGCCTCACTGTTGGCACGCGAGTCTGGTCGGTATCGTAATTATTCTGCTCAAAAAATGGCTGTACCGTCTGCTGAGCCGTTGATTGATGATTTTTACGTAAGGCTATAGAGAAATCGGCAATGGCTTGCACGCTGTTACTGCGACTAAAGCGAGCAAATCCCATATAGGTAAAGTGCTCTTCAACATGAGTATTGCTTTGCTCAATCAACTCATCCATCAAGGCATAAAGAAAGCCATTTAATGTCGGCTGTTTGAGCATTAGCGTCACCGTACCGGCGTCACCAAATGACCACTCATCGGCGCATGCCGAGCTCAGTTGGATATCGACTAAGTACTGGTTTGCTCTACGCTGCTCTACAGTCAGCAACGAGAACTGACCATGATCAAAGTACAGCCCTTGCAGCAAGTCGGTAAGCAGCAATTTAAATTGCGGCAGCCTGTCATCAGAGTTAATCGCAAGAGTTGTTGGCTCATCGATCAATAAATCTGGGTTTTTCGCCATCAACGGTAAATCATGATGATTATTAAAAGGTGTTGCCGTACCACCCTGTCGCTCAAGCCGCAGCAGTTCACGAACTTCATGCTCTCGCGCTGTTTTAATGGCTAAAAACGCCGTTTGAATAATTTCAGAGGTAGGCAAATTACCTTCGACACGCCATTTACGGCCGTATACCAATTTATTTTTGATATGGGTTTTGTAGTTATCTTGGCCAACAATGCCAACCTGCAGGTAAACACCACCGGCATCCTGATCGACAAAAATGGGATAACGAGCGCTGTAATCGATGCCGCTGACTACCTGCTCCACACTTTGCAAGGTGTGCTGGTAGCTAAAATAATGCTGCGGAATACACATCGAGCCATTATTCAGCTGTACCCTAGGTGCATTGGTAATGGCTTGCTCGCCCACACCGAGGTGGACCATTATCGATTCGGTATCTGAGTTAGATTTATTCATAACTAATGACTGAGTTAATAAAAGTGAGACCTAGCCTTTAGAATATCGGCGCTTTATGACAACTCAAAGAGAGTCTGAAAACGCTAAATAGTTCCAAAGCACCCCAAAAAACACGCAAATAAAAAACACCTGTGTCGGCATAGCTATTTACGAAATGGGCCAAAAAACGGTTCACTGAGAGATAAAATTAGACACAAAAAAAGGCGCTAATAGCGCCTTTCATGAACATCGACTACGACCTATTTATCGTTAACAAACAGGCGAGCTTCTAACAGAGCCGAATGTTTAGCAGCCTTATTGGTCTGTTTCGCTACGGCAAGCACAGCCAGATCAATAATAGGCTCTAGCAATACAACCGCTAGATAAGCTGCGCCAAAGCTGGCCACTGATGCAAGCGTGTGAGCTTCGACACCCATACCGTAAAGCGCCCAAAAGGCCACCCAAGCGACAATGCCACCCTGATAGCTGAGCGATAACTGCAGCGCCTGCTTATAGGAGATATCGACATAAGCCGTACCCTGTGGAATGGTTCTACGAGCCAATGCTGCCATCGCAAACAGAGGCACAAGCAGAGTGGTAACATTCATACCAAACTGCGGCAAATCAATTGGCGCAAACAGCAGGCCTTGCAATAACAGGCCACTGAATAAACCAATGGCTGCTGGCGCGGCACCAAACATCAAAAACAGAGTTGAGCCAAGAATAAAGTGTACTTCCGAGACGCCTACCGGATGGTGTGGCAGCACCTGAAAGAAGAAGAATACTAATAGTGTTGTGAACAGACTACGGCCTAACAAAGCCTGTAGACCTTCTTTTTTGATCATCTCGAAAGACGTCTTCGCGGTATAGGCTAACGCGCCTGCCGCTGTTACATAACTTAGTGCGAGTTTCGCACCGGTAACGATACCTGGTTCTATATGCACAGTGTGCCTCCAAAAATTTCATACTCACCCGTATGTGAATGAAGCGAACAACGTCGCTCCGCGACAAAGGCCGGTCTCCGGACTTATAAAGCAAAAACCTAAACACAAGTATGTATCTTAGTTCAGCGCTTTAATCACCGTTGCGGGGGCAGTACAGGCTTTGAGCTATAAAGCAAGCTATAAAAACACGCACCTGTTTCCCGTTTCACCAGCAAAGCTGGCACCTTTGGAGTCGCTATTCTAAACACTTTTAATATCGACCAACAGCAGTAATTCCGATTCGGCCAAGTCTATCAGCCTAAAGTACTTAGGAGTCGAACGAGACTTGCTGTAAATGCGGATTCGGTTGCGTAACTTGCAAGGTTTTAATCGTCGTTAAAACCACATAACGCTCTGGCTGCTGTAGCTGTATGCATTCCTCGCCCGAGGCGCTACGAGCCGTATCGTGAGCGATACCTTCAATGACATCGCCACTAAAAGTAGTAATGCGCACTGGGTAATGAAAGGTACAGACCAACTCAATAAAATCATACTGCGCGCAACTGATCATAACGCCGCCTGCAAAGCGGCTAGCGCCTGTTGTAATTGCATTCTCTGAGCCTGTTGCTGCACATCAAACGCCCCCACTCGTAACATAGCGCGCTGATCATCCACTTCAATTAGACGAATTAAAACTGCCTGTCGCGCTAAAAAGTCTTGAATAAAACCAGCCAATGCCAATGGGCAATACAGACTAAAAAAGTAGTTCGTTACGCCTGCTGACTGTAATTTCAATTGCTCAATGAGAGGATGAAATAATGCGAGGGTTTGATCGATATTTTGTTGTAACGAGGTTCGGGCTTGTTGCTGCCAATCGCGATCCCGATAGGCTTGAGTCGCCAACCATTGGGCTGGGCCATTAATCTGCCAAATCCCCAACTCTTGTTGTAAGTCGCGGACTATTTCTGGCGAGGCAAAAACAAAACCAATACGCAAACCTGCCAAGCCAAAAAACTTACCAAACGATCTTAATACGATAAGCTTCTCTTTCAGCGCGTCATCGATATCGGTGAGCTGTAACAAGCTGATATTTTCACTGGCATCGATAAAGGCCTCATCAACGATCAGCTTAGCGTCACCACTTAGCTGTGCAGCCCAATACAATAGCTGTTGAGCAGTCACCTGCACTGTCGTTGGATTATTTGGATTAATAATCACCAAGTGTTGGCGACTATTTTTAGCCAGTTGCTGGTCGATATCCGCCAACATTTTTTCGCCGCTTTCTGCACAATAAAAAGCAGCAGAATTACCCGCCTTAAGCCAATGCTGTTGATGCTCGCTGTAGCCTAAGCTAGGCAATAAAACCGGATAAGAATTTTTTTTATTTAAAAGATTAGGCAGCTGCTGAATAGCCGATTGAGTACCGCTGACTGATAAAAAATTCTCGCTGCCATAGTAGTCTATAACCGCCTCAGTAAATGCAGATTGCCGGTACGGTAAATGGGCAAAAACCTCACTTGGAATCTCAGCCACTGGATAGGCTTGCGGGTTTATGCCGGTAGAAAGATCGAGCCACTTATGTTGCTCTATTCCATAGTAGTTAGCAGCAAACGGCAGATCACCACCATGCAACGGCTGCGGTGAACATTCACCATTGGCCCGTTTTATCGCCATTACAACAGGCTCGCTCATAGTAAAGCGATACCTAAAATAACAACCCACAATACTAGCGAAAAATTAACCAATCGGCAGGCTTCGTTAATGCTGTTAGCGCCTGCTTTAGTATGCTCGGTCTCTTCTGGGCCTAATACCATCCGTTGTTGCAGCTCATTGTGGTAGCGGGCGGCACCGCCTAATGACACATTTAACGCTCCGGCACCGGCAGCCATGACAGGGCCTGCATTAGGGCTTTTCCATTGACGACCCTGCTCTTTCCAGCACTTTAATGCGCCAGAAAAATTACCCATCAAGGCATAGCTCAAGGCAGTTAATCGTGCAGGAATGTAATTTAATAAGTCATCCACACGAGCAGCACACCAACCAAAACGGATGTATTTTTCAGTTTTATAGCCCCACATAGCATCAAGCGTATTGCTGCAGCGATACAGAATAACGCCTGGAATACCTAAAATTAAAAACCAAAACAAAGCCGCAAAAATAGCATCGGCACCGTTTTCTAAAACAGATTCTGTTGCTGCTTTAGCAATTTCATTTTCGTTTAAATCGCCAGTATCACGACTGACTATGAGCGACAATGCCGCGTTTGCCTCCGTTAACTCGCCTTCAATTAACGGGTGATAAATATTTTTTGCGTGTGTAATTAGGCTTTGCCAACCAATAGCAATGTATAAGAAAACGCCACTGACCAACACATCCAAAAACAAATATGGCTTTAACAATAGCTGTAAAATAATACCCACTAATACCCACGGAAGTACCGCTACGGCATAAGCTAAAACACCGTGCCATCTTGTTGCATTTTTAGAATTAAATTTTGCCTCAATTCGCTCAACCAGCGCACCAAAAAACACCAATGGATGACCGCGTTTGGGTTCAGCAAATAGTTTATCGAGAGCAAACGCTATGATCACAGATATAAACAACGCCATTCTCCTTGTTCTCCTAAAAAGAACCTATTTTATTTTTTAATTATTCCAGCGACTGAGTAAAACCTAACAACTGCATTAACACTGAATAAGGCAACGCTTGCTCAACCACATCCGCTAACCGGTCGATCTCTTTTAACCGATAGGCTCGGTAATCAAACGATTGAATCTGTTCTAAACCTGCCCATGCAACCAGCTGTTGGAAAAACTCCGGTGAATCAAATAAGCCATGCAAATAACTGCCTAAAATTTGCCCTGCCGGATCGATCACCCCTTCAGCCTCAAAACCCTCACCTAATTGAAAAAGTGGTTGCTTTAATGCAGGCCCAGTCGTAACACCGGCATGAATTTCATAGCCTGTAACATCGCATGATTGCGACAGCAGACTCACACCAGAAACATTCTTTAATTGCTTTTGCTCAGTCAGTGTCGTTTCTATGTCCAATAAGGCTAAGGCTTTAGAACTGCCAGCCTCGGCTTCTATAGCATTAGGATCATGAATCCACTGACCCAGCATTTGGTAACCACCACAGACGCCAATCAGTTTACCGCCATAACGCAAATGCTGCTGAATTTTTTCAGCCCAGCCTTGTTGCTTTAACCAGTCTAGATCACCGCGAACATTCTTACTGCCCGGCAAGATGATAAGGTCGGCCTGCTGGCATTCTTGCGGCGACTTATAAAAAGTGCAATCAATTTGCGGGTGCATGCGCAGTACATCAAAATCGGTATGGTTACTGGCTCGTGGGTATTGCACCACTGCAACCTTAAGTTGTTTTTTTTCGGCCTCAGTTTGCAGTTTTTGGTTTTGGCTCAGGCTGTCTTCGGCTTCGATATGTAAGCTTTCAATATAAGGAATAACCGCCAACACTGGCACACCGGTTTTTTGCTGCAACCATTCAATACCTGAATCTAACAGGCTGGCATCACCACGAAAACGGTTTATAACAAAACCCTGAATACGCGACTGTTCACTTTTGCTGAGCAACGCCCAAGTACCATAAAGATGCGCAAAAACACCACCGCGATCAATATCGCAAACAATAATCACGGGGCAATCTATCGCTTCAGCAAAACCCATGTTAGCGATGTCGTGTTGGCGCAAATTAATTTCCGCTGGGCTGCCAGCACCTTCAACCAGTACTACTTCAAATTGGCGCGCCAATTCATCATGAGCTGCCACAACTTTAGTGAGCAGTTTAGGTTTAAGTTGATGGTATTCACTGGCTTTCATGTTGCCAATCGCCTGACCATTAACAATCACTTGAGCGCCCAACTCGCTATTCGGTTTTAACAAAATTGGGTTCATTAAAATACTGGCTTCCAAACCACAGGCTTCGGCTTGTGCTGCCTGAGCACGGCCAATCTCGCCGCCCTCTTTAGTAACCGCACTGTTAAGCGCCATGTTTTGCGATTTAAACGGCGCAACGGCAATGCCTTTACGCGCTAAAATTCGACCCAGCGCGGTCACCAATACACTTTTTCCGGCATCGGATGTTGTGCCTTGAACCATCAGCGTGCCACGCGCTTTAAAATCAGTCATCGCCATAGGCCTCTTGCTCCGCATCGATATCCAATAACAGGTTCTGTAATTGATCTGCGTAATCGCCCGGCTGTTGCCATAAACCTCGCTGTGTCGCCTCTAATAAACGTTCGGCAATTTCTTCCAAGGCATCGGCGTTATGCTGTTTCATAAAGGCTTGGTTTTGTGCATCGAACACCAAAGCCTCTGCAACTTGTTGATATTGGTAATCATCGATCAAGCCGGTTGTGGCATCGTAGGCAAATAGATAATCAACCGTAGCTGTCATTTCAAACGCCCCCTTGTAACCATGTTCCTGCATGGCGGTAATCCATTTCGGGTTCAATACCCGCGAACGAATCACTCGGTTTAGCTCTTCTTTTAGGGTGCGCACTTTCGGCTCAGCGGGGTTAGAGTGATCGTTGTGATAAACCACCGGCGCTTGGCCGCTAAATTCATTAACCGCATTGGTCATGCCGCCTTGAAACTGGTAGTAGTCGTCCGAGTCGAGTAAATCGTGTTCGCGGTTATCCTGATTTTGCACCACCACTTGCAACTGACTTAATCGATGCTGAAACGCTTGCGGTGCCGTCACGCCCTGTTGGCTGGGTTGGTCAGCACCATAGGCGTAACCACCCCAATTTAAATAAGCCTCGGCAAGATCGGCATTGGTTTCCCAACAACGCTCATCAATTAAGCCCTGCAAGCCGGCACCATAAGCACCGGGTTTTGAACCAAAGACGCGATAACTGGCTTGCCGACGCGCTTGCTCCAAAGGCATGCCTTGCTCGGTCAGCTGTGCAACTCGTTGCGCAATATTTTGTTGAATGCAGTTTTCACCGCCAGATTCTTGATACTCGCTAACGGCTAAAACGGCGGCATCGAACAGACGCATCACATTAGCAAAGGCGTCACGGAAAAACCCCGACACACGCAAGGTGACATCGACTCTCGGCCGCTGTAAAAGTGCCTGTGGCAAGACTTCGAAATCGACCACTCGATGCGAGCCTTGCGCCCATATAGGCCGCACGCCCATGAGCCAAAAGGCTTGCGCGATATCATCGCCGCCAGTACGCATGGTTGCCGTGCCCCAAACAGACAAACCCAAGCTGCGCGGGTAATCACCATGTTCCTGCAAATGCCGTTCGATTAATGCATTGGCTGACTTTTGCCCGATCGCCCATGCTGCCTGTGACGGAATGGCTCGGTTATCGACCGAATAAAAATTCCGTCCAGTCGGCAAGGTATCTAAACGGCCACGTGTTGGCGCACCGCTCGGCCCCGGCTCAATAAACTGACCTTGCACACCGCGCAAAATCGCATCGATCTCTTGCTTAACACTTAACTGCAAGGCGCGGTAAATCACCTCATTAATAAAACCAAACTGGGCGTAAGTATTGGGGAACTGCTGCGTTAACTTTTCTGGCATCGGCTGTTGCTCAACAATAAAGCGTTCCATCCAATCCAGCGCTAACAATTCAAGTCGCTCACGAGTATCGGCCTCAGTTCGCCAATGGCTATCGCTAACGACTTGGAGTAATTCAGGTTGCTTGCCCTGCCAAGCTTTTGTTGAGGCCGACAAGGGGTCAAACAACTCTGCTTCTGCCGAGGCTCGCAACTGAAAATCGATAACCAAATTATGCAAAATTCCTTGCGCATTTGGCTCGCTACCACGAGGTAAACGCATCAACGCGACTAACGTATCGGCTAATTTTTCAGCCTTTGGCAAACGCCCTAATACGTGCAAACCGTGCCGAATTTGCGCTTCTTTAATATCACACAGGTAAGCATCGAGTTGCTCTAAAACTTCGTCATCGTCATTCGGTTTGGCTAGTTCTTCGAGCAAGTGCGACGTCTTTACTTTGCTTAGAATCTGTTCTTTTAGCCAATTCTCTCGGCGCGAATCCATGCCCATCGCCTGATAAAACTCATCGACTAAAGCTTCTAATTCGGCTAAATCACCATAGACTTCGGCGCGCGTCATCGGCGGCATCAGATGGTCGATAATCACCGCCTGCGTGCGCCTCTTTGCTTGCGCACCCTCGCCCGGGTCGTTAACGATAAAGGGGTAAAAATGCGGTACCGGCCCAAGCGCGATATCTGGCCAACACTGGTTAGATAAGGCGGTACCTTTGCCCGGTAACCACTCTAAGTTGCCGTGCTTACCCATATGAACAACGGCATCAACTTGGTAGTGATCGCGTAGCCAAAAGTAAAATGCCAAATAGCTGTGCGGCGGTACTAAATCTGGATCGTGATAATTGGCGAGCAGGTCAACATTGAAACCACGCGCCGGTTGAATACCAATAAACTGTTCACCCAAACGCATACCGGCAATCATCAATCGGCCTTGTCTATATTTTGGGTCTTGCTCTGGTGCGCCCCAACGTTCAACAACCGCTTGCTGAGCAGCCGTTGGCAGCTGCGCAAAGGCCTGCTGATAATCTTCCAGCGCTAAGCTTTGCCAGCAAGGTAAATGGTGCAATGTATTGGGGTTATTAGTAATGGAACCTAATAGCTGTTGAATTAGCTCGGTGCCATTTCTTGGCACATCATCAATCGGGTAACCAGCTTTTGCCATCGCCGCTAGTAACATGACGGTCGATTCCGGTGTATCCAAACCAACACCGTTACCAATTCGGCCGTCTTTGGTTGGGTAGTTTGCCAAGATAATAGCCAGCTTTCGTTGCTCAACCGGTTGGCTGGATAGCCGAGCATAACGGTTGGCTAACTGGGCAACAAAGTTAGCGCGCTCGTTGTGTAATTGATAACGCACAATCGAGGTTTGTGTTTTTTCACTGTAGTGCGCTTCGGTTTTAAAACTGATCGCTCGGCTAACAATGCGGCCATCCATTTCTGGCAGCACTACTTGCATTGCAACATCGCGTGAGCGTAAACCCTGAGCTTGTTCGAGCCAGTCCTGTTCGGTACTGCTTGAAAGCACAACTTGCATCACCGGAATATCGGCAACAAAAGGTCGGTCAAAAGCGACGGGCTCTGCTGATAAATCTGGCGTGCCAACTCGGTTGCTGGCAAAGCCTGTGGTATTGATAATTAATTTAGCGCCAACCTTAAGGCTGATTTCATTCACTAAGCGCATCGACTGCGCATCTTTTAACGAGTGAATAGCAATGGGCAGAACGTTTAAGTTTTGCGCTTCTAAACTCTGCACAAACTCATCGAACATTTGCGTGTTGGCGCTTTGCAAATGGCTGCGATAAAACAGCAATAAAACCACTGGGGTTTTGGCGGGTTCAGGCTGCTCATTGGCGTTAGCGTTTTCTTGCCAACGTTGCTGCCATTCACCGATGGTCGCTTGCTGATTTGTATTGCTCGAACCGGGCATATAAAGCATGCAATTGGCGAGCACTTCTGGCTCTCGCCAACGCAGCGGTGCAGCAAAAAATTCTGCCGCTAGGTAATTGAGCAGTTGCAAAGAATTCGCAACGCCGCCCTGCCGTAAATATTGCCAAACACGTACTGCCTGCTCGCGCGACACACTGCTGGCACTGAATAAGGCTTCATCGGCAGCATCGTCACCGGGCACAAAAATAAGCTGCCGATTGTTATCCTGTTGCGCCCATTGCTGTAACTGCTCAACGCCATAAGGCCAATAGCTTTCGCCACCCAATAACGCCACCACCACTAACTTGGCGTGGCTTAGGGTTTTATCAAGATACAGATCCAGCGCCGCCGGTTTACGCAATTGCATCCAATTGCCCAAGCGTATACTGGGCACACTTTCTGCGCACTGCTCGGCAGCCGCAGCCAGCGAAGCGATCTGGCTGTCGGCTGAAGAAAGCAAAATAATGTCGGCTGGCGATTGCTGTAAGTCGACGATACCTTCGTCGTCATTAAAGCCACCGGGCTGCGATGCGGTTAGATGCATTAGGCTGGTTGAACTTCCGCTTGTGCTAATGCAGCTTTAAGCTCGGCTTCATTAAGATCTTTGCCGATCACCACCAACTGCGTTTGACGTGTTTCTTCGGCTTGCCAAAGTCGGTCAAAGTGCACATCTAAACGTTTACCCACTGCCTGAAAAACTTGGCGCATTGGCTTACCCGGTAGCGAGGCAAAACCCTTGGCGCGATAAATATTATTTTCTGCAATTAGGGTTTTAAGTTGCTGCTGCAGTTTTTCTGAGTCGACATCGCCAAAGCGTAATACAAAAGAATCAAAGTGGTCGTGCGCATGATCGTGATGTTCGCCGTGATCATGGTGATGATCGTGATGAGTATGAACCGCATCAATACGCTCTTCTGCGGCCGATTCAATACCTAACAAAACATCAAGCTCGGCTTCACCATGACTAACATAAGCGGTTTTCACTTCGCTCGGCACAATGCGATTTACCACTGCCGCGACTTTAGTTTGGTCATCATCGCTTAGTAGATCGTTCTTGCTAACCACGACGAGATCGGCTGCCGAAAGTTGATCGTCGAGTAATTCTTGTAAGCTTGGATCATGATCCAAACTGTCGTCGGCCAAACGTTGTGCTTGTACTCGTTCTTCATCATTAGCAAAACGACCGGCGGCAATCGCAGGACCATCGACAACAGTAATAACGGCATCGACGGTGCAATACTGTTTGATGTCTGGCCAGTTAAACGCCTGCACCAATGGTTTGGGCAAGGCCAAGCCACTGGTTTCAATAAGGATGTGATCAATATCGTCTCGGCGCGCAACCAATTGCTGCATCACCGGTAAAAATTCTTCTTCTACCGTGCAACAAATACAGCCATTGGCTAGTTCATAAATGCCATTTTCAGCATCGCCAGCAACCATTTGAGCAGCGTCGTCTTCACACTCTAATGGGCAACTACGCAATAGATCGGCGTCGATATCGAGCTCGCCAAATTCATTAACAATAACGGCAATGCGCTTGCCTTTGGCCTGTTTTAATACATTCGAAAGCAAAGTCGTTTTGCCACTGCCCAAAAAGCCAGTGACTACCGTTGCCGGAATTTTATTCAGTTGCATAGATGTCTCCAGAAAACTCGGTACGAGCTCGGCTAAGCCTTTGCTGGCTCAGCCTATTATTCATTACCGTCGCTGGGATTAAGATTTAGCCAAGCCAAACTAGGCTTGCCCAATAGCAGAGGAGTAACCCGCACCAACAGCGACTCTTATCGCTTTTAGCGTGGTTTATGATTCTGCTAATGTAACCCCCGACATTAGTTGATACGCGTTCAAGGCAGGTCTACTGGCTCACAGCTCAAGTGCGACTACCGCCTTCCCAATGGATTCCATCAGTGGCATTGATAATTGCTCGCTGTATACAGTTGCGGGGACAGCTGCTCGTTGACCGCCTGGTTAACATTCATCCACTGCGGCTGAGCATTCCCTATTATTCCAGATAGGCTAAATCGCCTAATAAAGGAACCTTAAAACGCTGGCCATTGTAATGCTTTTTGCTGCCATTGGCAGTCTTTATCAGGATAATTTTTTTGCTTAGCCGATGCCTAAGCCGCCATTTATCATTGCCAAAGCCCTTGTCATTGCGCAAAGAAACGAGAGGCAATCCACAAGTTTGGCCTTTGTTTCAATTTGAAGTACGCCGTAACGCCCATAACATCGACATATAGCGATTAGATCTATTAAAGCACCTTATCAAGCTCGGTTTTATGCTGCTAGCATGCTTATTAAGCACTGACAAAACCAAGCGTGAAAACGGCAACGATAAGACTGTGTTTAACCGTAACAGGAGTGTTGAATATGCTGCTTCAATGGCCGACGACGGATGAGTTAATCCAACTTGCGAAAGACAACCCTGAAGAGCTCGAAGCGCTTCGTAAGCGTGAAATAGAGTCCACCATTAGCCGCGCACCGGACCCGATTCAACGACGCTTGCGCGGCATTCAATTCCGAGTCGATGCACAACGTAAACTCTGTAAGACGCCATTGTCATCCTGTGTCGCCATCTCTCAAATGATGATCGATTCTTTCTACGACCTTAACGACAGTCTACAGAGCGCCAGAAGCGCCGAACACGAAAGTCGCAGCAGTAAAAACCAAACCACTGGCGACAGTAATGTTCTGCCCTTTACAACCGATCGTTAAACTCTGCAAAGGTGCAATGAAAAACCTGCACTAGCTTGAGTTAATACTAAGCTTGAGTTAATACTAGGCTTCAGTTAAAAAGCCACCAGTTTGCCGCTTCCACAAATGCGCGTAAGTGCCATTAAGAGCCAAAAGCTGTTGGTGCGTGCCCTGCTCTATAATTTTTCCCTGATCCATAACAATGAGTCGATCCATTGCAGCAATGGTTGAAAGCCTGTGCGCAATAGCAATCACGGTTTTATTCTGCATTAAAATTTCTAGGTTTTCTTGAATGGCAGACTCAACTTCGGAATCTAACGCCGAGGTTGCTTCGTCCATAATTAAGATCGGTGCGTTCTTTAACAACACTCGAGCAATCGCAATACGCTGGCGCTGACCGCCAGAAAGCTTAACGCCACGCTCACCAACTTCGACATCATAGCCTTCATGCCCCTGCTCATCTTTCAGCTCAGCAATAAATTGATCGGCATGGGCTTTTTTAGCCGCCGCTATCACCTCTTCAATATCAGCTTCGGGCTTGCCATACAGGATGTTATCGCGAATTGAGCGATGCAATAGCGAGGTATCTTGTGTGATCATGCCGATGTGCTGACGCAAAGACTCCTGCTCAACGTGAGCAATGTTTTGACCATCGATACTAATAGAGCCACTGTTCACATCGTAAAAGCGCATCAACAGATGCACCAGAGTCGACTTACCGGCACCAGAGCGACCAATAATGCCAACCTTTTCACCGGCTTTAATGTGCAAGTCTAACTGCTCAAAAACGGGCTTTTCTGCACTGTAATTAAAATCAACCGCCTTGAAATGAATATCGCCTTCAGTCACCTGCAATGGTTTTGCATCGGCGACATCTTGCACTTCTACATCATTAGAAATGGTACTGATGCCATCGACCACCGTACCGATATTTTCAAACAGCGCGCTGACTTCCCACATGATCCATTTCGACATGCCCTGCACACGCAAAGAAATACTGATTGCAATGGCAATGCTGCCTATCGTCACCACAGCCTCAAGCCATAAGAAAACCGATAACACGCCAACAGCCAGCACTAACAAGTAGTTCACTAAATCAACGCTAATTAACAGGCTACTGCCCAAACGCATTTGCCGATACACCGTGGTTAAAAATTGCTTCATGCTGGATTCAGCGTAAGCCAGTTCACGTTGTGAATGCGCAAACAGCTTTACTGTTGAAATATTGGTGTAAGAATCAACGATTCTTCCGGTCATTACCGAACGCGCATCGGCCTGTTGCGTCGCAACTTTGCGCATCTTAGGGATAAAATAAAATTGAATGCCGCTGTAAATACACAGCCAAATTAAAATAGGCAGCATTAATAGCAAATCAGAATTCGCCATCATCCAAATAATGGCGATAAAGTAGGTTGTAATGTAGACCAGAACATCAACCAGCTTCATTACAGTTTCACGCACCGCCAAAGCACTTTGTAATACCTTTGTGGCTACCCGCCCAGCGAAGTCTCGTTGAAAAAAGCCCACCGCTTGCTTGAGTAAATAACGATGAATGTGCCAACGGATCGACATTGGGTAATTACCAAGCAAACTCTGATGCATTAACAACGAATGCAGAATACTTAAGACCGGCATAACAAAAACAACCAACGACAGCATCAGTAACATGCGATCGCCTTGATCTTGCCAAAAGGTCTCTCGATCTTGGTTCGCTAATACATCGACCAACTGACCCATAAAGCTTAAAAAAGTAACTTCCATGACTGCGATGCAGGCACTCAGCAAGGCCATTAAAATTAACGGCACTTCGAAGCCACGAGTATAAAAGCGGCAGAAGCCAAAAAGTGTTTTAGGTGGCTTACCCATTTCTGCCTTGGGAAAAGCCTGAGTTAAATTTTCGAACCAAGAAAACATAAATATGTAACCTAAGTGAAAGACGAGTGGGCATCAACCTGTGGCATCGTCAATTTTTGTTTTGTATAGATAAAACATCATCTATTTATTATTTAATGACCTAGTGCTCTTTACAGCGCATCGAAAGTTCACATAATGGCTGACTCATTATCAGGACACCGAAAGGACAACACCAATGACACATATTGATCGTTTGCCAAGCGACGCCGGTATTTTAATCTGTGGTCACGGCAGCCGCGCTAAAATTGCAGAGCAAGAGTTTAGCCTACTTGCCAAGGGCTTAAAACAGAAACATCCTACGGTGAAAGTCGAATACGGTTTCTTAGAATATTCAGCACCAAACATTCATATGGCGCTCGACCGATTACTCGAACAGGGTGTTAAACATATATACGCTGTGCCCGGCATGCTGTTTGCTGCAACTCACGCACAAAATGATATTCCTTCGGTGCTTTCAACCTATCAAGAAAAACACCCTGGCTTAACAATCGAGTACGGTAAAGAGCTTGGTTTAACAACTGAGATGGTCAGCGCCTTTGAAGCTCGCATTTTAGAAGCGTTAGGCAAAGACCACGTACACGACGGAGACCTGTACGACACCATGCTAGTGGTTGTTGGTCGTGGCACCTCTGTTACCGAAGCCAATGCAGAAGCCGCTAAACTTACCCGTCTTGTCAGCGAGAACTTAGGCTTTGGCTGGGCCGAAACTGTTTACTCTGGCGTTACCTATCCATCGGTCGGCCGCGGCCTAGAAATGGCGTTAAAATTGGGTTACAAAAAAATTGTCGTCGCACCCTACTTCTTATTCGGCGGCCGTCTTATTGACCGCATTAACGCTTACGTCGACAAGGTTGCCGCAGAAAATCCAGACGTTGAATTTATTACCGCTGACTATTTAAAAGATCAAAGCTATGTTATCGACACTTTCAGCTTACGCATTGAAGAAACCATTCGAGGCCCAGTATTAGAAAAGGGTTTAATGGAAAGCTTTAAAGAACGTCTAGCACGTGGCGAGGTTGATATTCATCACCATCATGCTGAGTTCCAACCTGATGAAACCGATGAACCGACGCATTCGCATGATCATAGTGACGGACACAGCCATGACCATTCACACAGTCATTCGCATAGCCACGATCATGGACATTCACACTCTCATGATCATAACCACGGGCACAGTCACTCTCATGATCATAGTCATTCGCACGGCCACAGCCACGCACCGTACAAGCACATCGCTCACCCTCACGGCCCTAGAACCATGATCGATGAAAACGTCTGCTGCTGCTTTATGAGTCAGTTCCCACAGCATGTTATTGATGAAGAACGCGCCAAAGGCAAGCCAACAAATAACAACACACCTAGCTGTAAAAAGAATTAGAACCTCGTTATTCTTCGAGGTCACTATTAAAACTAAAGCCCAAACGAATTATTCGCTTGGGCTTTTTTACTGCTCTAATTATAAGTTTTTGAATTAAACTCTTGAATTAAGCTTTTGAATTAAAGAAGCGCCCACCCAATGCATTCATCATTAAGCCGAGCAATACTAATACAATGCCTAACCACTGCCATGCGACGACTTTTTCATCCAAAAGAATCGCCGCCATCGTTAAACCAACGACAGGCACACCCAATGCTAGCGGAGCAACGGTACCAGCTGAATAGCGTGACATTAAATAATTCCACAGGCCGTAACCCATAATCGAAGCGCCAATAGATAAATAAGCCAGCGTTGCCATAGTCTGCCAATTTATATGCAATAGATTACTCAACATGACATCGCTGCCATCAATAAAGTAAGCGCAAATAAAGAATGGAATCGGCGCGACCCAACAAGCCCAGACAATCAGATTTAAGTTCGCATCGTAGCCCTTTTCACCAATCGCTTTGGTGACAACATTACCCAGCGCCCAACTGGAAGCTGCAGCTAAAGTAATGGCAAAACCCAATACGGTCATCGCGGTATCGCCATTATTCAAGCCAATAATCGCCAAGCCAGCCGCGGCTACCGTGATGGATAATAACTGATAGGCTCGCACCCGTTCTTTCAAAAACATTGCTGAAAAAAACAACGTAAAGATCGCTTGGGATTGCAGCACTAACGATGCCAAACCAGTAGGCATACCAAACGTCATGGCGGTGAATAAAAAAGCAAACTGGCCAAAGTTTAGCGTTAGCGCATAAACAACAATCCATTTAAGCGGCGTTTTAGGACGCGTGAAAAAAAACGACCCCACTACAGCAATCACTAGAAACCTTAAACCGCCTAACATCATTGGCGTTAAATCGTTTAACCCCCAATGGATGACAATAAAGTTAAAGCCCCATAAAAAAATAATGGCTAAGCCTAGCAGCAAATCTTTTGGCGTCATCGGTAATCCTCAATTTTTACAGCAAGAGTCCGTGACTCTAAAGCAACAGCAAGCACATTCCTATGCACAGTTTTTAATAAAAGCCATACGTACAGATATTTAAATGCATCAGATTTTTTAGCTGTCGTTTAAACTTTAGATTTAACTTTAACTTTGCATTAGGCGTTATTTTTCTCGCTTTTCTCGCGGCCTAAAAATATGCGGCTGATCTTTATCGTATAGATAGGAATCCTGAAAATCGGTATCGCCTAACACATGGCCAACTAAAATTAATGACGTACGGGTGAGCTTTTTATCACGTACTTTTTTAACAATATCTTTTAGTGTGCCGGTTACCTTATCTTGGTCTGGCCATGAGGTCCGGTAACAAACTGCCACTGGGCAGTCTTCGCCGTAATGCGGAATCAGTTCATCAACGATTTTATGAATGCGAGTAATACCCAAATGAATGGCTAGAGTTGCACCACTGGCTGCCAGCGCTGGTAATCGTTCACGTTCTGGAAACGGCGTTTTCCCTTCATAGCGAGTCATAATAATGGTTTGCGAAACACCAGAAAGTGTTAGCTCTTTACCTAACCAAGCAGCCGAAGCCGATGTCGCAGTAACACCAGGAATAATTTGGTAATCGATTCCTAACTGTTCTAACTGACGAATCTGTTCGCCAATAGCGCCGTACAAAGAAGGGTCTCCAGAATGTACGCGAGCAACATCCTTACCCTGCTCGTGTGCCTGTTTAATGTGCTCAATAATAGCGACAAGATCCAGTGGCGCGGTATCGATAATGCATTCGGCACTGTCTTCAACCTCGGCAAAAATTTCACGCGGTACCAGTGATCCGGCATATAAAATAATCGGGCATTGCTGAATGCGCTTTAACGCCTTAACAGTAATGAGTTCTGGGTCACCTGGACCTGCGCCAATAAAATAAACGGTCATAATTTTTTACTGTAACCTCTCGGTGTATAAACCCATTCTTTATTACCATTCAAGATATGGCGTGACTCGCTATTACCAACGCTGACTAGGGTGAACATATCAACGTCGTCGGCGTGCAGTTTTTCTAACGTAGTAATGGTAATGCTTTCATCTTCACGTGTTAGCTGTCGGCCAATTAAAACCGGCGTACTTGCTGGACGATACTGCAATAGGATGTCGCGAGCAGTATTAATTTGCCAGTCGCGCTTTTTCGATTTTGGGTTATAAAAAGACACCACAAAATCGCCCTGACCACAGGCGTGCAAACGCTTTTCGATGGTCTGCCACGGCGTTAATAAGTCAGATAATGAGATAGTACAAAAATCATGTCCAAGCATTGCACCAACACGGCTAGCACCGGCTTGCATGGCAGAAATCCCCGGTACAACCTCGATCTCAACATCTAACCATTGCGGGTTTTGTTCATTGCCTTGTAGTTGTTGATCGAGTAACTCAAACACCAAGGTTGCCATGGCATAAATGCCAATATCACCACTGGAAATTAGCGCGGTGGTTTTGCCTTGCGCTGCTAGATCGAGTGCTAAACGAGCACGACCGATTTCTTCACCTAAGGGTAAGTCGTGATGCTTTTTGCCATCACACAACTCGCCTAATAAATCCAAATACAAACCGTAAGCGACAAGGTCAGTGCTTTTTTCAATGGCTGCGCTTGCTTTGGGTGTTAATAGTTGTTTATCTCCTGGGCCAACGCCGAGGACGTATAAAGTACTCATAATTTCTCGTTTATTTAAATAGCATTTTTTAAGTTAACTAACTGGGTATTCGGTTCATTTGTCATTGCGCACAGCATGACATTGGTTCAGCTTTATTCATCCAAAAAACACCGCGCAATGGCAACTGTCGCCTTCGGTGTTTTAATTTTATTCAGCACTAACTCAGTATTATTGAGCTTCTGCTGATTTGAGTCGCTAGACACTGCCGCCATAGCCGCGACCAATGCGGCAGACTCAGCGACACCGTAAACGCCGACAGTGTTGTAAACGTATTCTGAGCGAGTACTCAACAGCGGCTCTACAACCTTGAGCCTGTCAACATCAAAGGTTTGGTATGGCAGTTTTAGGTCATCTGCCAATTCAATCAGGCCTTGCTCATCTGCCTTAATATCAATGCTATTTAGGCTGTTGATATCTGCCAATTTCAAATTGGTTTGCGTTAAAGCCTGCTGAAACAGCTCTGCCAAATGTTCTTTGGAGCAGCCTCGCTCACAGCCCATGCCAACGGCGTACACAGGTTTTAAATAGCCCTTTGCCGTGGTTAACACCAGCTGCGCTTGTAACTGTTCTGCAAGCCGTTGCGCCCAAGCATTGGCACCGCCTTCATGACCAGACAACAGTGGGATCACAAACTGGCCCTGCTCATCTAACACCAATACCGGCGGATCAGTAAGCTTGCTCTGCAACACTGGCGCCAAAGTACGCACAGCAATGCCAGTGGCACAAATTAAAATTAACGCATCGCCTTGCTGAAAAGCCGTTTGCACTTGCTGCGCAAAGGGTTTGGCATTAGCAAGGTGCTCGCTGTTCTCGACTAGGTCGACAAGACGTTCTGCCAAACGAGCGCCGCTGGCGGTTAACGAAAATATTTTAATCGGACGATTCATCTCGCCTGCTTTCCTTGTGTACTAAGAGCGATCACGCTGCGACGGAATAACCACAAACAATGAAAAGTAAGGCCCGCGCTTTGGATCAAGCTGAGTGATGTCGTCAGCGATAAATTCGTTTTCACGCGATATATTTTCTAGGTAGTGCGCTTCGTGACTGCGCCCTGCTTTAGCTAAGGCATTTAAAATAGTTTGCCGCTCTTTACCTGCTTTCATGATCACGACACTGTCGTGTGTTTTAAGCACTTCGGTTAGCGCTGCTTCATCGTGACGGCCAGAAGCCACGGCAAATGATTCGCGTAATAAAGTTAGCGGTTTTTTAATCGCTGCCGAGGCTGCATTTACCGAGCTAATACCAGGCACCACTTGGCAGCTGATACGACTTTCTAGCCGCTCTAACAGGTAACCGAATGAACCAAAAAACAATGGATCACCTTCACAAATAAACACCACCTTTTTACCGACAGTGACCAGCGTTTGTATTTTTTCGGCGGCTAAATCGTAAGCGGAATTTGCCGCTTCACGACCAATAAACATATTGACGGCGATCGGCAATTCAAGCTGCTCTTTCGTTTCGCCCTGCGCCAATTCGTTAACGTAAGACTGCCAAATATGACGACTGGTTGACTCGCCCTGCTCATTGCAAATATAGGCAATGACATCGGCCTCGTTAATGCAACGCGCCGCCTTTAATGTCATTAATTCTGGATCGCCTGGGCCTACGCCGACGCCAATAAAATTCCCTTGCATACTTACCTCTGTACTTTTTAATTGAGGACTTAAAACTTAATTGAGGACTTAAAAACTCACCACGAACTAACAACCTGCTGTGCTAAGTTAAACCCATAAACTGGCTACACTAAAAAATCGCCCAGCGCCGCAGCAATATCGGTATTAGATCGTTTAACCAATTTAAAGATTTCGACCGGTAACTTAGCTTGGTACTGCAATGCACTAGTTGTGTTTTGATCAGCCATTATCGAGCCCCGCTTAACCGCTAACTCGACCGATTCAACATCCGCGAGCTTTTGTGCAGCCAAGCGCTGGCAAAAATCAGCCAAGCATTGCTTGGTGCTGGCAATCACCGCGCTGCCAACCAAAACACCACCTAGCGGCAAGGCTTGCCAGCTGGTGTATAAAATAGACGCCAACTCGCCATCACTGCCGCCAACAAAAACCTTGCTCGGAGCGGCTAAATTTTTTAATGCCGCTGGCGCTTTACCTTCGACAACGGTGAGGTTTTTCACCACGCCAAATTTTTCGCGATTATGTCGCAAATACGCCAAACGCTCAGGTTGATATTCCACCGCCTGCACCTCGGCCTCAGGGTTCCAATAACTTAATTCGACCGCGACTCCGCCACAGCCAGCACCGACATCCCAAATCACATCACCGATACTCGGCTGTAAGTAAGATAAAATCAGTAAACGAACTTCTCGCTTACTGATCATGCCTTTGCCTGCTTCGGCACCGGTTTCAAAAAGCTCATCGGCAATACCCGGCGCTTGTGGTAGCCAGCCCGGGCCTTGTACCTCTATTACGCACACCAAAAGATCACCAAACAGCTGCGGCTTTTCAAGCAACTCTCTAACAGTAAAACACCGACTTCGACTGTTGGCACCGCCTAGGTTTTCGTGCACATGCAAAACAGAATCGGTAAAGCCAGTTTCGGCACACTGCTGTGCTAATGCATTCGGATTACTGTGCTGGTCAGTCAACACAACGAGCTTAGCCTTCGCTTTCAGCCACGGCCGTAAACTTAATAATGGCCGCCCATGCAAACTTACTACTTTTACATCTTGCAGCGATAAACCCTGCTGATGACAAGCCGCCTGAATACTACTGACCGCAGGATAAAAACCAATACTGGCAGACTCTGGTTTATTCAGTTTTAACCATTTACCGACGCCATAAAAGAGCGGATCACCGGAGGCGACAACAACAACTTGGCGCGGCTGTTTTTCAGACTCAAGCTGTGACTGCTGTTTCGGCTCTTGTTTCGATTCTTGTTGCGATTCCTGCTCAGTTAACGCCTGCGTTAAATCCGATAATGCATCGACTTGGACAAATTTATTTTTGCTGACAATAGCAGACAGCAAAGCCTGATGCCGCTGCCAACCAAAAACGACATCGGCATCAATCAACGCCTGTTGCGCTTCGCGACTCAAATCTGCCGGCACACTGACACCTAAGCCAACCACCTTAATCTGTAGTGTTGTCATTAATACAGCTCACCTGAGTTACAACGCAGTAAAGCATTGCAGCTGGCAGAAGCGACTGCACTGCCACCTTCTCGGCCAAGCAGCGTGATGCATTCAACACCTAAGGTTTGATGATGCGACCACAGTGCCTGTTTGGATTCCTGCGCACCGACAAAGCCAACTGGCATGCCGATAATTAACGCTGGCTTATCGGCGCCAGAGGCGATCATTTCGAGCAATTTAAATAACGCCGTTGGCGCATTGCCAATAATAACGATTGAGCCTGCTAAGTTTTCTTGCCAAAGATCTAATGCCGCCATGGTGCGCGTCTCAGCTTTTTCTTTTGCTAACTGAGCAACATCTGGGTGGTTCAAATAGCACAAAGGTTCCGAACTGATCATGCGTTTGGTAATGCCCTGCTTAACCATTTCGACATCGCAAAGAATCGGTGCACTCTTTTTAAGCGCCGCCATGCCAGCATGGCAGGCGTTAGCACTAAAGCGCACCTGTTCAGCTAAATGCGGCAAACCCAAACTATGCACTATACGCATTGTCACTTGCTGCTCTTCAATGCTTAGTTGCGATAAATCGGTAAGCTCACGGATCTGCCGAAAGCTTTCTTGCTCAATTTTTTTTGGGTCTTGCTCAAATCGAAATTTCATAACGTCTCTTTATTCTTTTGATCAAACAAACGCAACACCGCGTTAATGCATTCTTTGTCGTCGCTAAAACATTGATCTGCCGAAGCCAGCTTTGGCCTGCGCTGTAAAAAAACATCTAACTGCCGTTCACGTGCAACAGTTATTTTTGCCTCAGTGGCACGCCCGCCACTCTGTTTAGTCACCAAGGCATCCACTGAGTACTGAGTAAAAATTTGCTGCTCGTTCTTTTCATCAAATGGGCCAACCGCCTGAATCCAATGAACATTTTTTGGCAACTGAAAATCAGCGGCAATCGCCGTGCGATAAACCACCTGATCATGCTGTTTTGTCAACCTGATCAGCTGTTGCTCACTCAGTTGACCCACGGTAACAAAAGGTGTTTTTTTACCATCCAACTGCGTTATTAATTGTTCGACATGATCGAAAAAAAACCAGCGATCCGCTGCTGTTTGCTGCCAAGGCTTACGTTGATACTGCCAATAAGGAATCAACAATTGACGCGTAACAGTTGCGGCCGTGGCGGTCATTTTTTCTGCAAACGGATGCGTTACATCCAAAACAGCACGGATATTTTTTGCTGTTATAAACTTGGCTAAACCACCAAACTGCGTAAAGCCACCGCTAACCACTGGGCAAGTAATTTCTGGTTGGCGCACCTTACCTGCAATGCTATAGATAACCGGCACTTGCTTATCCTGTAACGTTTGGGCAAGGCGTTTGGCATCTTGAGTACCGCCAAGAATCAATAAACTCATAGGCTAGCTTCAAAGCCTTTTGTCGCCGCTTGCGCCAACAGTTCACCACGGCGATTAATGGCCAGCACTTCAAATTCAATTGGCCGTTTGATTTTTTGCACACAGACATTTAACGCCTGCTCGCACAAGGCTTGCGCTATATTAATACCACAGTCATGGCACAGCTCGACTACTTCGACACTGGTATTGGCGGCCAATATTTTTTGCTGCAACGGCTCATCGGCACCTAGGTTTTTTGCCGTCTGCGCTAGCGCGGTAAAATCGATACTTGAAACTCGACTGTGTAAATCCATATGGCCATTGGCTAACTTGCTGATCTTACCGATACCTCCACTGAGGCTCATTTTTGCCACCGGTAATTTTTTTAAATGCTTTAACACGGCGCCAACAAAATCGCCCATCTCAATCAAGGCGGTATCATTAAATTGATAGCGTTGCTGTAATAGCTGTTCACTGGCGTTGCCGGTGCTAGCACCTAAGTGTTGCAAGCCATTAGCATGAGCAACATCAATCCCCTGATGAATAGAGGCAATCCATGCAGCACACGAAAACGGCCGTACAATTCCGGTGGTGCCCAATATCGAAAGGCCACCCAAAATACCGAGTTTGGGGTTCATGGTTTTTTGCGCTAACTGCTCACCTTTAATAACACCAACCGTCACTAAAAAGCCGCCGCTATATTGATACTGCTGCGCTAAATCTTGCAGATGTTCCGTCATCATTTTTCGTGGCACAGGGTTAATTGCAGGCTCTCCTTTGGCTAACAACAAACCTGCTTTGGTGACCTTGCCAACCCCTTCGCCTGCGGCAAAATGAACGCCTGCATCGGTGATTAATTCCACCATGCTCCACAGCTCAGCGCCATGAGTAATGTCTGGGTCATCACCGGCATCTTTTATCGTGCTGGCTTTGGCGCTTTGCTGTGAAAGCCTCTGCGTCTGTACCGTCAGCTCAATGGTTTTGCCTCTTGGCAGGGTGACACTGGCGACCGTCGGCATTGCCGCATTTGGCTCAAACAAGGCGCGAGCAGCAGCAACAGAACAGGCAGTTGCACAGGTACCGGTGGTAAAACCAGTACGCAACGGCTGAACCTGTTCGCTGCTTTCTTGCCACATTAGTCGCTGCCTCGCTGCATAAATTTAACCTGCTGCCTTGTTACTGAATAGGCTAGCAACCGCGGCTGGATTAGATGCAAAAAATAGGTGTAAATAGCTGGCCGTGAGCGAGCCGTAACGATAGATTTCTTCGCCCGGCGCTGGGTGTCGCTGCCGCTTACCATAGCCGATTGGCTCTGGGGTTTGGGCACTGCGCGAACGGTGATGAGCATGGCCGCGCACGTCACCTTCTGGCAGTACTGCTGTTTGCATACCTTGGCAGCCTCGCTTACCACGCATGCTGCCTTGGCCCGGCATCAATGCCAGCATTTCAAATTGCTCGCCCGCCAAATCAGTCAGCTGTTCCATGCAATATAAAAAGCCACCGCATTCAGCCAGTATCGGTTTACCCTGCTGATGAAAGGCCGCTATCTGTTGTTTCATCGCTTTGTTTTCAGCTAAGGCTTGAGCATGCAATTCTGGATAACCACCGGGCAACCAAAGTGCATCGGCATCGGGTAATTGCGAATCTTGTAATGGCGAAAAAAAGCAAACCGAGGCACCCAAGCTTTCCAACAATGCCAAATTAGATTGGTAGATAAAACTAAACGCCTGATCTTTCGCGACCGCTATTTTAACTCCAGCCAACAGCGGCTCCATTACCTGTTCCGGCTCTGCAAAAAACTCAATGGCAGGTAATTCTGCAAGCCAACTTAGTAGCCGCTCGGCATCCAATAGGTCGGCGGCGGCTTCAAACCGTTGTTCTAGCTCATCACGCACTTCACTGGCCTGCACCAAACCTAAATGCCGTTCTGGCAGTGCGATTTCTTCACTGCGTTTTAACGTCGTAATTAGTGGTAAATCATCCGGCAGCGTTTGTTCTATCAATTCTTGGTGACGTTGCGAAGCGCAATTATTAGCAACCAAGCCGATAACCTTGCAGTCATCACGAAAGCGCGCCAACCCTGCAGCAACCGCGCCTGCCGTCTGTGCCATACCTTTAACATCCATAATCAATGCAACAGGAATATTAAAATAGGCGGCAAGGTCAGCACTGGAAGGAGAGCCATCAAACAACCCCATGGCACCTTCAACCAAAATAATATCGGCGCTTTGTGCTGCCAAATAAAATTGTTGACGGCACCAAGCTTCACCTGCCATCCATAAGTCGATTTGCACTACTGGGTTTTTCGAAGCTTGTTCTAATATTTGCGGGTCTAAATAATCTGGCCCAGTTTTAAAAATACGAACCTTCTTACCGTGTCGCGTCAATAGCCGAGCGATGGCCGCTGTCATCGTGGTCTTGCCTTGGCCTGACGCTGGCGCGGCAAAAAATATCGCTGGGCAGAGTGCAGAAGCCATCAGTATTCGATCCCTTTTTGCGCCTTAACACCTAAACGAAAAGCATGGCGTTCACACTTAACAATCGAGATGGTATCGGCTATTTCTTGCAATGCGGTATCCATAGTACGGCC
This sequence comes from Reinekea thalattae, assembly GCF_008041945.1. Classification (NCBI taxonomy): domain Bacteria; kingdom Pseudomonadati; phylum Pseudomonadota; class Gammaproteobacteria; order Oceanospirillales; family Saccharospirillaceae; genus Reinekea; species Reinekea thalattae. The sequence goes on from NZ_VKAD01000001.1 coordinate 782,096, forward strand.
AGTGATAATGACATTTTGCATGGCAGGTCGCTTTTGTAACGCTTCGACAACCGGTGCAACATCAAGGTAGCCATACTTGAACATATAGCTCATTTCATCGAACACCAGCATGTCGTACTGCTCATCACGCAACAGCTCTTCGGCCTTGGACCAAGCTTTTTCGGCGGCGGCAATATCCTGTGCTTTATCTTGTGTTTCCCAAGTAAAGCCATGCCCCATAACATGCCAATCAATCAGTGGGTGGTCTTTAAATAATTTGTATTCGCCGGTTTCACTGCGGCCCTTAATAAATTGGATCACGGCACATTTTTTACCGTGGCCGACCGAGCGAGCCATAGTGCCAAAGGCAGAACTACTTTTACCTTTGCCATCGCCCTTTAATAAAATAAGTACGCCACGCTCTTCTGTAGCTTTGGCGATTTTTTCATCCATGAAGGCTTTTTTTGCCGCCATGCGATCTTGATGTGACTTAGACATAACACAAACCTTTTTATAAAGCGTTCAACTGTGCAAGCGGAATATATTGAGCCTGCAAACGTTGAGAAATTTTTTCTGCCACTCCGCGCTTAACTGCCGAGTTTTCAATATCGATCACCGTGACGCGGCCTTGCAACATGGGCAAAGTTTCATCCAGTCGCACGCGACCATCGGTAATAATATAGCTATGCAATTGCACCTTAGATTGCTGCAACAAACAGCGCTGTTGAATTTTTACAGCATGCTGTACAGCCTGAACAAAAGGCGTTCCGCCACCGGCTTTAATTGACTCTAAAAAATCGCTAATATTTTTAGGTGCTCGGCGCATTGGCAGCAACAATTGCGACTGATCATTACCAAAGCCAACAATACTCACCTGCTCACGCTTTAAATAAGCCTGCCTTGCCTGCTTAAGAATCAAAGACTTTGCCAAATTAAATTGCTGGTTAGAAAGTACCGATCCAGATGTATCCAACAAAAATAAATGCATCACTAAACGAGCGGATCTTTTCGGCTGCCAGACCCAACGCTGCAATGGCCATTGCCCGGCATTTGCCGCAAGAGTTTTAAACCAGTGAGGTTTTTGGCTGCTTTCAGTATCGGCTTTACGACCTAGCGCATCACCTGTTTGTGCACTGCTGGTAAAGGATCGCACTGCTTGCGATGACTTTACACCAGCCTGCTGCTGCGTTTTTAGCGAAGGCGTTACGGCATAATCTGTAATGGATAGCGCTTCAAACTTTTGCGCCTTAGGTGGTAACGCACCCCAATCCTGATTTTCTTTCGTGTTACCTGAACTATGTTTATTGCCTGAATTCTGTTTGTTGTCTGAATCATAGTTACTTTTGCTTGCTGGGCCTTTTGAATTATCTGGCTCAGGTAATGACTGCGGACGATTATGAGTAGAGTCATCTTTAGCTTTTGGCCGTTGGAATTTTTTTTCGCCATGGTCAGTATCTGGCTGGCGTTGAGATGAACTTGGCGGCTGGTTTTGTGACGATGAGCTTTGTGATGAAGAGCTCGGTGGCTGACCACCCTGCTGGCGACGATGATCCAGCACAAACGACTCAACCATGAAGATGTCTTCTTCAGTAACCTCGGTACGCCCTTGCAACGCCGCATGTGCGCGTGCTGCTTGCAGCCAAACAATGTCGCCACGTAAGCCGTCTAGCTGCGCGTCGTAACAACGCTGTGCAATGGTTTTGCGCAAAGCCATATCGCATTGCACATCACTCAAAAGCTGTTGTGCCTGCTCAATCTGTTGTTGTAAATCTTGCTGACTTTGCTGATAGCTGGCAATAAATTCAGCTGGGTTTTGATCGAACGCTTCGCGTCTTGTAACCACTTCGATGCGATCTTGCACATCAAACTGATTAGAAAGCTGCACAAACAAACCAAAGCGATCGGTTAGCTGTGGCCGCAACTCACCTTCGTCTGGATTCATCGTGCCGATCAATACAAATTTGGCATCGTGTTGATGGCTTACACCATCACGTTCTACATAGTTAACGCCACTGGCGGCAACATCCAGCAGTTGGTCGACCAAGTTATCAGGCAGTAGATTGACTTCGTCAACGTATAAAATACCGCCGTGCGCTTTGGCTAGCAGGCCTGGCTGGAAGTCGACTTTTTGCTGCTCAACAACCTTATTCAAACTCAGGCTGCCAATGAGCATTTCTTCTGTGGTGCCAAGCGGCAAGTTCACAAAGGGCGAACCATTAGCTGCGCGCTGCGGTAATAAGGTAGATAGACTTTTTGCCAACGTCGACTTAGCACTGCCACGCGGGCCGCTAATAAGCACACCTCCGACCAACGGATTAACAGCGGCCAGCTTTAACGCTAACTTAAAAGAGGTTTGACCAAGAACGGCCGTAAAGGGATAAATAAAGGAAGTCTGTGTCATTCTGTTAGCCACCGTTACGATTAACGATCAGGCCACCGATACAGACAAAACGGCAAAACGCCGCAAACATACATGCAGTCATCGAGGATCCTCAAGCACCCACCGTGCTATTGATTAATCTAATAACCAGGCCGGTATTCGGGCTCCTAGAGAGGCGAGCAATTCGCCTGTCGATTACACCTTCCCAAACCACTATTTCAATAGCCAGTTCAGTGGTATTGCAATCTACTCTGTTAACCGATGCGGGGGCAGCGGCGGGGTTTTATGCTGTAAATAAACCAGCAAAAATACCGCACTTCCCGTTTAACTGGTCTCGATTGAGCGCCAGCACCTGATTAGCGAGCGCCGATAATAGCAGCTCGCCCTAGTAATTCCTATTATCCAGCAATGAATAAATCGGCACGCTGTATTGAGAATGAGAGCCGCGACACAGCCTACACATTGTGAGTAAGCAGCCCAGATGGCAATCACTGATGCGCGCTATACAGCTGCAATAGCTGATCTACCGAACGCTCGACTGCGCTCAGGCCGTAACCAACTGTGCCCCACACATAACCATCAAGATAAACCAACTGATTGTTCTTTGTCGCTGAAAGCTGATCAACCAGTTCATTATCGAACAGCGATACAGCATTACCCACCGGCAAACCAATCCCAGCATCACGATCTAAAACAAACAGCCAATCTGGGTTCACCTGAACCAACCATTCGAAGCTGATCAACTCGCCATGTTCGGTACCTTTACTGTCATCGATTGCAGATGGAATACCCAGTTCATCATAAAACCAACCAAAGCGTGAGCTTTGATCAAATTTGTACAGCTGCCCACCACGAACCACCACGAGTAAACCATTACCTTGCTGGCTGGCTAGCTGACGCAACGTAGAAATTTTGCCATCAATGCGATCTAGAATATCTTGCGCCTCTGGTCGTTTATTAAAATGATCAGCAATCTGTAAACTGCTTTGATGAAACTGAGTTAAAAAGTCACCACCCCACACCGAGGCATCGAGCACCGTTGATATTTTTGATAGCTGCTGCTTATGATTCGCAGAGCGCGGGCCAATGATGATTAAATCCGGCTCTAGCGCTGCGATGGCTTCTATGTTCGGTTCAAAAAAAGTACCAACATCCTGATACTGCTCGGTTTGATAGCTCGATAAATAATTCAAAGCGTATCGCTTAACCAAACCATGCACGGGTATTTCCAATGCTTGCAAGGTATCTAATGACGCCAAACTCAAACTGACCACAACCGGATCTTTATTATTTTCAGTTTGCTTCGCCACCTCAGTTTCATCCGAACAGGCGCTGATTAAAACCACCATCACGCTCACTACGATTAGGTAAAGTTTTTGTCGCATGAATTGTTCAGTGCTCATAGCATCTCCCCTTGTTGAGCAGTTTCAACTGATGTAATTGCCGTTAAATTTAATAGCAACCGCTCACCCGAATTATCAAACCCATCAGATAAAAAAGGTGCTCTATAAAGTTGTTTATTTGCAAACATCGCTAATTGCCGAGATCGACTGTTTGAGTCAATCGTTTCACGTTGACCGTGGCTGAGTAATACATCAGCGACTAATTTTTCTTGCTGCCAATGCACCCTCTGTATATAAACAGTGCCAAATAAAATCACCGCAAAACCCTTATCAGTCAGCTCGCCAGGCATCTCACCGTTTAACAAACCTTCTTGGTACGAACCGCCATGCATTGGAATCAAACCGCCATCTGCTTGTTGGTGCAGCACCGAACCCCAAGACGCATTCAGCGCCAAATTGCATTGTTCCAGCGTATCGATTGCCGATTGCATAGCATCGACCAATTCACCAGCATTCCGCTGATTTAATAACAGCTGCGAACCTTTACTAGGGTCTCCACTGGCAGGCGCGACCAACAGCCCCTGAGCAATAAGCTGACTCCAAAATTGGTTAAACAGTAACGCCCCTGTGGATTCGGCATTATTTTTTTGATCCCACTGAGCAAGAATTTGAAAGCCACGACTGACCGACTCACTCAAATCAACATTGCTGAGTTTAAGTAAGATGTCGTCTAAAAAGGTTTCTGCGGCATAATTACGGTTATCAAAAATAACCTGAAGAACATGCTCTGGTTTTACTGCTTGCGCCGCGACTAATTCGCTCATACGTCGATAAGACATGATTAATCTAGGGTCATAGCGCAAACCAGCAGCTATCGGTTTAGCTAATTGGTAGTCTGCTTTATGTTGACCAAACACCGAGGCGTAATCCGGCTGTTCCTTGCCATACTCGGTGAACTTATAGCTGTTGTTGGTATTATGAATAATGCCGCGCGAATGAATCGTTGGATAAAAGCTGGCATCTGCCAATTGAATATTGCCATTTGCATCTCTTAAAAAACTTTCCGATTTACTGCCATCAAGCACATTAAAAGCAGCATCGGGTAAACGAACATGGCGGCTCACCATCTGATCATCAGTTAACGCAGGTGCGCGCCCTGCAATAACATAACCAACATAACCGTGTCGGTCAGCCACTACAAGCTGACAAAGTATGCCGCGATTTTGTTCAATGGCATGGGTAAATTCTTCCGTGCTGGCTGATTTAGCCGCCGCTAAAAACTGATCCAAACCCGCTGCATTGTTTTCATTCGGGTTGGTAATGGCGTACCAGCCTTCAGGCTTACCCGGCCGCTCAGGTAATTTATAAACAATACCGATTTCGGATTCCAAAAATGAATACTGCTGCTGCGCAACAGAGCCATTATTTTGCAGTACAGGAATATCAATTGTGCGAATCGCTAACGCTCGCTTTTCACCGTCGACCCGATAGTAGTAACCAGTATCGTCGCTCTCTAGCTTCATTTTTTGCAGCACAAACGGCGTTACCGTGGCGGCATCTAAAATACTCCACGAAACATCTGAGTTATAACCTGTCATCGGTAATGGGAAGCCTAAAAATGAACTGCCAGCAACATCCAGTTCGCCCTCTATCGTCAGGTGATATTGATGCATATAAATTCTTTGCTGATGGGGTGTTCGCTGCCACGCCGAATGAGGATTCCCCAACAGTATTGAACCAAAACCCTTTGCGACATCACCACCAAAGGCCCAAGCATTACTGCCAAAGCCACCCTCTTGGATCACCTCTTTTGTGTGCGGTGAATGCTTCAATTCATCAGCACAAACCGACAGGGTCGAGGCCAATAAATGAGGGCCCATTTCTACCAGTTCTTTCATAATGCCAAATCGCATAGTAAAGCGAATCACATCAGCAATACTAAAAGTCACCAAAGGCTCACCAGCTAAGCGTTCGGTTTTTTGCTGCTCTGTTAAACTGGCAACATAATGATTCAGACCGCTGACATAGCCTTGAACATAGTCTTGTGCCTGTTGCGTTAACGCTGAAAACGAATTATTCCCCCATTCGTCAGGCAACCGAATACGATACATCAAGTCTGAGTTGAGGTTGGTGGTCTGTAAAAAACCTACGGTAGAAATACCTTCTGCACCATAGTACTTACAACGCTCACCGCGTAATGCAATCGCTTGGCCGCACAGCTCAGCAAGCCGATCTTGAGCATGGGCATAGCCATAACCCACCCCTAAGGCATAATAGTTTTTCGCCTTGATATGAGGCACATCATATTCAGACCAATGGATCTCTACGTTTTGATCATCTAATACAGACATCTGTTCGCTCTTTTTCTGGTTCTGGTTCTGGTTCTGGTTCTGGTTCTGGTTCTGGTTCTGGTTCTGGTTCTGGTTCTGGTTCTGGTTTGAATTATTGATTAACTCCACAGATCGCAATACGTAAAAAGCCCGCTTGCGCGGGCTTAATCGTTTTTACAATACTAAAACCTAATATCTAACAAGGTTACATACGGTAGGTTAAATTAAAACCAACAGTACGAGTTTGGCCAACAGACCAACGGTCACTATTATCAAAATAGATAATTTCTTCATTGGCTAGATTTTTAATATAAACATCCGCTTCTAAATCATTCCAAATGTAGCCTGCACGCAGGTTCGCCGTCACATAGTCACCTGCAAGCAAGTCTTCATCGTTACTTAAATCAGAATAGTATTCACCAACATACATAACATCAGCAGAGACCTTAAACGAATCACCTAAATACTGCGTAATGCCAGCACTCACATCAAATGCAGGAGCACTCGGTAACTCATTACCTTCGTAAGCAGAGTCTGCGCTATAACTCACCACTTCTGTTTTAGTAAACCCAACTGAGCTACTTAATTCAGTCGATGCAGTTACAAAACTTGAGCCCGCGATCTCAACACCATAGGTACGAGCATCATCAACGTTTTCAATTTTATAGGTCGATGAATTAAGTGCTTGATAATCGGCGTAATCATTAAAGAACAGATTTACAGTTACTAAAGAACTGCCTTGCGTAGCAATTAAACCTGCCTCATAGGCTATAACTGTTTCTGAATCGTATTCGTAATAATCCCAATCGTAATCGTCCCAAAAATCGTAACCTTCACCACCCGCGTTATAACCTTTGCGCACGGAAGCATTTAAAGTCACTGCATCGTTAACATCGTAAATCGCTGCAAGTTTTGGTAAGACAATAGTTTCATTTGAGTCTGTAGCATAATCAATTGAGCCGGTTGCAGAGCGAGCGATATCTTGGTTTTCAACTCGACCACCTGCAATAACTCTCAAAGCTGGCACTACTTGATACGTCGCTTCACCATAGACTGCCATACTGGTGGTTTCAAAATCATTCACCCAAGATGTAGAAACGCCCTGGTCCTGTTGATTATTGGCATAATACAGACCTGCAAGTGCTGATAGTTTTGAATCAAGCGCCGTCAGCTGAACTCTATTTTCAAGCGCTAGGTTTTGCGTATCTGAGTAGACATCAAATGAACTCGGGTACTGTGCAAACTCAACATTTTGAACACCATAGCTAGCATGGAATGAATTGCTTAAAGATTGACTAAACTGATAGTCGACATCTGAGGCTACGCTGTAAGTAACCGAATCCTGAATTCGAGTATTAGCGCCATCCAATACATTAGTGGCATCATCATCATTGGCCCAGTTCAAATAGTTACCTTCAAAAACACTGTAGTTAGTTGTTAGTTTTGCGCTTAAGCCAGAAAGTGCCGCAGGCTCCCACAACAGTTTTAAGCGACTATTAAGATTATCCATGTCATCTAAATCGTCGAGGTTATCGATCGCCGTAGAGCCTTCGGCATAGGTCATGTAGCTTTCGCCAGTAGAGCCGTCTATAGCTATTCGATACGCTAACTCATCATCAATAATTGGACCGGAACTCATAACCGCTAGGTTAGACATGAAGTTGCCGTTCTCGTACATTTCACTGCCAGCACGAACAGCGCTTTGCCAAAAATAAGTTGGGTCATTAGTGGAAGAGACCATAGCTCCACCTATAGAGCTGTTACCCTGTAAGGTAGATTGCGGGCCTTTTAGAATTTCAACCTGAGCTACATCCCATAAATTGCTAGGCGTAAAGTTATAACCTGCCCAGGATTGAGATACGCCATCGACTAGGGTCGCGACCCTTGCTGCCGCTCCAGTTCTAAAAGCAATTCCACCCGTTGCGGAGCCCTTACCATCGATACCTCGAATAGTCACAGAACCAAAGCCAGTCGTCGTTACATTGGCAGCACTTGCCGCTACTTCATCAACACTTTTAAATTCTGTTGTAGTCAAATCGGAGCCACCAATAACAGTAACTGCGGTGGTCGTATCTTTAATTGATTTTTCTACCTTTTCACCCTTAACAACTATTGTTTCAGCAGTACTGGCAATTTCAGCCTCCTCTGCAAATGCTACATTAGTGGCGAAAACTAAGGAGCCAAATAATGTTAAGCCTTTTATATAAGGGTTGTGACCTAAAACATTCATAACAACTACTCTTACTTGATAATTAGAATGCAAATGATAATTACTTTCATTTACAATACAACCAAGAAATACAGACAAACGTAAAAACTCATCGTCGATAATGTGGAATTTATGCGTACTTTAGATATTCGAGAATGCCTTAACCCTGAAAACAGAATTCAACCAGAGCAGGCAAATTTAACGGCACTATTAATATTAGAATCATTCAATGAGACAGATATCGGCTCCAATAACTGGTGGTCAGCCATTAAAAAAACCGGCACGCCTGTTTTGTTTGAAATCGACAGCAACTGGGTTGATGCCATTTTTTTATACCAAAAAAAGCCTGAAGATAATTTTGAAAATCTCTATATCCATATTAGCGGCATAACAAATCACCACTGCTTTCAATTGGCTGAATTCGAACAGTTCAATCAAACAGACGTTTGGCTTTTTCGTTGCAGGTTGGCAAAAAACTGGCGCGCCAGCTATCAACTACTGCCACGCTTTTCACAGCAAATCCGTGAGCCACTAACCGGCTCTCAAATGGAAAAACAATTACAGCATCGACAATTTTTGATCCAGCTTTTTGAGTCTGCAATTGCAGACCCATTAAACAACAATAACCTGCCCCACTGCCCTTGGGGAAAGAAGCATTCGGCGTTATCCATGCCCAACGCCATACCACAAACAGCATGGCAAACGTTCGACAATCAAAGCTATACACAAGAGCAAAATAATTTAACTCGACACAGCTGGCTGAGTAACCAATTGCAGCAAGAGCGTCACTATTGGCTGTTTAATACCAGCAACACCGAAGATAGCAAAGACTTACCACTGGTTATTTTATTGGATGGCGATTTTTGGGCCGAGACATTGCCGATCAGCGGCGTAGTACAACAACAAACTCAGCAGGGCCATTTGCCTGCGGCTGTTTATCTGTTTATTGATAGCATCGACGGTAAACAACGCATGCAAGACTTAATGGGCAGTGACGATTTTTGGTTTGCCATCAATAACGAGCTCATTCCGGACATTGCCAGTCAATTACCCATTACCGAAAAACCCGAGCATACAGTGGTAACAGGCCAAAGCCTGGGTGGTCTTTCGGCACTGTATGCGGCACTAAAGTGGCCGCAGCGATATGGCGCTGTACTGAGTCAGTCAGGTTCATTTTGGTGGCCCGATAATCGACTTATTTTTCAACAAGACTCAGAAAAAATTGCACTTACAGACGAGATGCAACAACTCTTAGAGCTGGGCGCACAACGCCCAAATAAATTAAATGTATTTATGGAAGTTGGTAGCGCTGAAGAAGCGATGGTGCCACTTAACAACGCTGTCTTTAATGCCTTGAAACAACAACAGCACAGCATCGACTTTCGCCACTTCGCTGGCGGCCATGATCGCTATTGCTGGCGTGGTGGATTAATCGAGGGCTTAACCAAACTGCTTAATACCTAACTGGCCTAATACCAAACCACTTACATACCGAACCACTTATATACCGAACCACTCGATCAGTCAGCACAGAAAACGCTATGAACCTTGGCGAGCATCAATATCAGCTAGTAACGATACTGATTCCTATTTACATTTAATGGTGAGTTAGATACTCTGCGCAGCGATATCAAAGGGGCTGATATGAAACCACTCAAATTAACCGTTGTTGAAAAGATATCGCTCAACCAACAGATGCAACGCTTGGTTTTAGCGCATCCTGAGCTTGATGACGCCCGTATTCCAGAAGATTTTGGCGGCCTGCATATCAAGTTATTATTTAAGCAACCGCATCAATCCGAATTAATGCTACCAGAGCCGATTGAAGGCAAATTGCATTGGCCGCCACGAGAGCTAAAACCGCTGGCGCGCACCTACTCTATTTCTGATTACAACGCAGCCAAAAACAGCATTAGTGTCGATTTTGTCAAGCACGACCCTGCCGGTATCGCCTCAGAATTTGCAAGCCAGTGTCGCATTGGCGATCAAGTCGGCCTAGGTGGGCCTGGTCCAATGCGCATGGCAAACTATGCCGCTAGCCATTATCTGTTCGTCGGTGACCTTTCTGCCGTGGCTGCCATTGCCGCTGCGATTAAGCACCTACCTGAAAAAGCCGATGTAACTGTACTTATTGAACTGCCCGAGCAGAGCGATGCTAACAACATTAAGCAACTGTACTTTGCAGAAATGAACCACCGCTTAGAATTTATTGAGCAACGTTTTTCTCCCGAACAAACTCTCCTGCCCTGCATTGAGCAACTGGGTATCGCAGGCAGCCATGATTTATGGAGTATTACGCTTGCTGGAGAACACCATACTGTTGTCAGTTTAAAAAAATATTTTTTGAACAACGGCATAACAAAAGATCGACTGTACGCCGTGCCTTATTGGCGTAAAGATTTTGATGAAGAAAGCTATCACGAGCTTCGCCATGAAGCGATGGATGCAGAATAAACATAAACCTGTTTTTTTAAGGAACGGTGATGAACATGCGAATAAAAAGTAGCAACTTGATTAAAGCAACAACAGCCATTGCACTTTCTGCGCTAGTGAGCACAGCATACGCAAAAACAATTGAACACACTCAAGGTAAAACTGAGCTAGAAAAAACGCCAACAAACATCATTGCGTTAGACTTAGCCGCGGTCGATACTCTAAGCACCTTAGGCGCTAAAATCACCGGCTTACCTAAGCCTCATGCCTTTAGCTACCTAGAAGAATTTGCTGGCGATGAATACATTTCGGCTGGCTCTTTTTGGGAACCAGATTTTGAAACTATTGCCGCTACGCAACCGGATTTAATTATTACCGGTGGCCGTAGTCAAAAACAGTACCCAGCGATGAGCAAAATTGCACCGACCATTGACTCAACCGTTTGGGGCGAAGGCTTCTTAACTCAGTTTTACAACACCACCGAAATGCTTGCCGATGCAGTAGATAAAACAGATGTTGCTGACGCGCAATTAGATGCTATTAAAGCGCGTATCGAGACGATTAAAACATCTGATCTAAACAACAAAAACGCACTATTTATCCTGACCAGCGGCGGTAAAATTTCTGCCTTTGGCCCAGGCTCTCGCTTTGGCTGGATCTATGACGACCTTGGTATTGAGCCAGTAGTAAAGGATGTTGAAGCAGAAACTCACGGCGACCCGATTTCATTTGAGTTTTTACAGAAAGTCAATCCAGACATGATTTTTGTGATGGATCGTGATGCTGCCATTGGCCAAGACTCTAATGCTGCCGCAGCACTGTTAGACAACGAATTAGTGCATCAACTAACGGCTTACAAAAACGACGATATCGTTTATTTAGACGGCTACGCCTGGTACATGGTGAGCTATGGTTTAACCGCTATGGATATTCAGCTTAGTGAAATAGAAGCGGCTTTGGGAATCAAGTAAGCACCCAACGCTAATAGCATGATGCAAATGTAAACCGTTGCGGCTTAAATAGCGCAACGGTTTATTTGGTTAACTAGCGCTATGATAAATGGCGACGACTGTCTCAACTCAACCCTTTTCAATACCGAAAACAACGGCCGCGATTATTTATGAAATTATTCCTGTCTGCTTGCCTAATTATGTGCTTGGCCATTGTCAGCCTATTTATTGGTGTGGCAGAAATTTCCTCGTATGAAGAATTTAAATCGGTGGTGTTTCTTTCACGTTTGCCGCGCACCTTGGCTGTTATTCTGACCGGCTTGTCTCTTTCTGTCGCTGGTGTTGTTATGCAAGCGCTGGCCAAAAATAAATTTGTCGAACCCACCACCACCGGAACCGTCGAATGGGCTGCGCTGGGTATTTTAATGCTACTGATCTTTTGGCCCGAAGCGCCGATGAGCATAAAACTGATTATCGCCTGCTTGTTCTCGATGGTAGGTGCGTCAACTTTTTTATTTATTTTAAGCCGCATTCAATTACAGAGTGATCTTATTATTCCATTAGCGGGCATTATGTATGCTGGCGTTATCAGCTCTGTTATTACCTTTATTGCTTATCGCTTTGATTTGGTTCAATCCATATGGATATGGATTCAAGGCGACTTTTCGATGATTCTAAAAGGCCGCTACGAACTGCTTTGGCTTTCGGCCATTCTATGTGTACTGGCCTACTTTACTGCCGACCAATTCACCCTTGCCAGCCTCGGTAAAAACACTGCTTTAAATCTTGGCCTTAATTATCATTTAACGCTTTTTTGGGGTGTCACCATCGTTGCTTTGATCTCCGGTATTACCGTCGTCATTGCCGGCATCATCCCGTTTGTCGGTTTGGTGGTGCCGAATATTGTCAGCCTAATTTTTGGCGACCATTTTAGAAAATCGTTGCCGTGGGTAGCGATTATCGGCACAGGCCTAGTGCTTGCTTGCGATATTTTAGCGCGCTTACTTGCCTACCCATACGAAGTACCTGTCAGTACGGTTATGGGTGTCGTTGGTAGCATCTTATTTTTAATCTTACTGACCAAACAAAAACACCATGCCTAGCCTATCAAATACTGTCGCAGCCAAAGCCAAGCAACCCTCTAGTTCATCTAGCGGACGAGCGCTAACTGGATTTACCAGCGGCTGGCGCATTCTACTGTTGCTGACTTTATTACTGGCCTCTATTGGCTTATTTTTAGGCTGGAACGTAAAAGCCAGTTGGGCGTTCACATTAGAATACCGTGGTTACAAATTACTGACCTTGCTGATTGTCGGCGCAGCGGTCAGCATCGCGACCCTGTTATTCCAAACCATTACTGCCAACCGAATTTTAACGCCCGGTATCATGGGCTTTGATTCGATGTATATTTTGATTCAAACCCTGCTGATTTTTTTACTCGGCAGCGTAGGTTTTGCAACCATTAGCCCCTACTTTAAGTGGGCACTGGAGTCGGCAGTCATGCTTGGTGCAGTGATGATTTTAACCTCGATATTATTTCGTGGCACTGCCCGCTCGCTGCATTATTTAATTTTAGTCGGCATTATTTTAGGTGTACTTTTCAATAGCTTAGCTTACCTATTTATTCGCCTACTCGACCCAACCCAATTCTCCGTATTACAGGATTCAATGTTTGCTTCCTTTGGTTCAATTGAGCCAAGTCTACTGTTAATTTCTGGCTTAGTATTTTTGCTGGCGATCGTGGTTTTGTATCGCTTGCATAGTGAGTTAGATGTCATGCTGTTGGGGCGCAACAGCGCGCTTAACCTTGGTGTTAATTTTTCTCAGCGCACTTTTTTAGTATTAGCATTGACCGCTATTTTGATTGCACTTTCTACCGCATTAGTTGGCCCGATTTCATTTTTTGGCTTGCTGGTTGTACACCTCACCTACCGTTTATGCGGCAGCTATAAGCACCGAGTTATGCTGCCATTTGCCGCTATTCTTGGAATGTTGACCTTAGTGTTTGGTGAATTTTTACTGCAACATATCTTTCAATTTAACACCCGCCTTAGCATTATTATTGAGTTTATTGGCGGCACTTTCTTTTTACTTCTTATTATTAAGCAGGGTAAAGCATGATCGAATTCAAGCAGGTTTCTTTATCTATTCGGGCAACGCCAATACTCAAAAACATCAATCTAAGTATTGCTCCCACTGGCCTTTGTTCCATCATTGGCCCCAACGGTGCAGGTAAATCGACCTTGCTTTCAGCACTGACACAGAGCGAAAAAATAGACAGCGGAGAAATCCTGATTGATGGCTTGGCGATCCAAGATGTCGATAAAAACGCCCTCGCCCGCCGCTTGTCGATTCTGCGCCAAGACAACCATATTGCTGCTCGGCTGACGGTTTTAGATTTAGTCACCTTTGGTCGTTTTCCGTATCACAAAGGCCGACCAAGCAAAGACGACATGGCACAAATTGAATCTGCCATTGAATTTTTAGACCTAAGTGATTTAAAGCACCGCTTTTTGGATCAAATTTCTGGCGGGCAACGACAACGTGCATTCATTGCCATGGTATTAGCACAGGACACGCAATACATCTGCTTAGATGAACCGCTGAATAATTTAGATATGAAACACAGCCAAGCCATTATGAAGCGCCTGCGTCAGGCCTGTGATGAGTTAAACAAGAGCATTATTGTGGTACTGCACGATATTAACTTTGCCGCCAGCTACAGCGACACCATTGTCGCCATGCGTGATGGTGAAATCCTGCATACCGGCACTCCTAACAGCATCATGCAAGATGCCGTGTTAGAAGAGCTGTACGACATGCCACTCAACGTACAGCAGATTAACGGTAAGCCTCTGTGCTTGTATTACAGCTAGCTATTCATAACTCTCTTAGCTCTTAGCAATTAGTGTGATTAGCGCCTAGTAAGCGCCCAATAAGTAGCCGTGACGTAGTTTAACCAAGCAGCATTATCCATAAACCAAGCTAGCAGCCCAAAAGCACTAGCTTCAGCGTGCCCCTAAACTTGCGTATTAGTGTTACACTGGCAGTTATCTAACGTCACATTGCATGTGGCGACATCTGTGTATACACACGCCTACTTATTGAACTGCACCTATCTATGAATTTTAATACTCTTGGCTTATCTGAAGCCATTTTGAAAGCCGTTAACGAACAAGGCTATGAAACGCCGACTCCGATTCAAGAACAAGCCATCCCAGCCGTTTTAGAAGGCCGCGACATCTTAGCGGCAGCACAAACCGGAACCGGCAAAACCGCTGGCTTCACCCTACCGATGCTGGAATTACTCAGTAAGCAAACCTTACCAAACAGCAAGCATTTACGTGGCAATCAGGTACGAGCACTGGTATTAACGCCAACACGCGAACTGGCAGCGCAAATCCAAGAAAGTGTCGATCAGTACGGCAAGTACTTATCTATACGTTCGACCGTTGTTTTTGGTGGCGTAAAAATAAACCCACAAATGATGAAGCTGCGCGGCGGTAACGATATTTTAGTGGCAACGCCCGGGCGACTAATGGACTTGTTCCAACAAAAGGCAGTTAAGTTTGATCAGTTAGAAATTCTCGTACTAGACGAAGCCGACCGAATGTTGGACATGGGCTTTATTCATGACATCCGTAAAATCTTAAAGCTGCTGCCAGCTAAGCGCCAAAACCTGATGTTTTCAGCAACCTTTTCTGACGACATTCGCACCTTGGCAAAAACCATCGTCAACAACCCTATTGAGATATCGGTAACACCTAAAAATGCAGCCGCTCAAACGGTTGTGCAGAGTGTTATTCCTTGTGAGAAAACACAAAAGACTGCGCTACTTATCGACTTAGTACAAACTCGCCAGTGGCATCAGGTATTGGTTTTTTCTCGCACCAAACACGGCGCTAACCGCATTGTCACCAAACTGTTAGCCAAGGGAATTCCTTCGGCGGCGATTCATGGCAACAAAAGCCAAGCGGCACGAACCAAAGCACTGGCTCAGTTTAAGTCCGGAGAAGTCCAAGTATTGGTGGCTACCGATATTGCTGCTCGCGGTATTGATATTGACCAACTGCCTTACGTGATTAACTTTGACTTACCGAATGTGCCAGAAGATTACGTCCACCGTATTGGCCGAACAGGCCGTGCTGGTAGCGAAGGTGAAGCGGTTTCGTTTGTAGCGGATGATGAGTTCTCACTACTCGCCGATGTTGAAAACTTTATTGGCAAAATTTTAGATCGAGTTATTTTTGAAGGCTACGACACCGCTCGGCCACTGCCAGAATCTCAATTAAAACCACTGAAACCTAAAAAACCGAAGAAGCCTAAAAAGCCGCGCTCACCACAAAGCAACGGCCAAGGCAGCGCTCAAGCAAACGCCGACAAGCCAAAACGTCCTCGTAGACCTCGACGTTCTAAACCAAAGCAGAGCAAAACCGATTCATAAAAGCTTATGGTAAAAAGGCTGTGAATAAAAAACAGTTAAATAAAAAGGGGCCCTAACGCCCCTTTTTTTATAGCCCGTTTATAGCCCGTTTATAGCTCACTAGATTGGCTTAACCCTCAATTAAATCCACCCGCTGTAAAACCACCTATTTTAAAAAACCAATCTTGTTGTGCGCTGAAATAACTTGCTACATAGGCAACACTAGCTGCTGCCTATAAATGGCACGAGATAAAGACAAGACGCACTAAAAAGGCGCTCTTTGTTGTTCTCTATCATAAAAATTACCCGCGTCGCTTTACAACGCCTGAAACAAAAGTGTCATATAAATCAGGTTAGATAATCGATCGTTTTCAGTTGACTGGCCATTTACGCAGATTATAGTGATACCGACAGTAGATATTAGGTATACAACTTGCAGTAGGTCTGTCATCTGTAAGAAACAGTTACGACTACAGTCTATTAGGAGACCCAAGATGGTTGTTAATGTTAAGAAGATAGGTGGTATCAGTTTAGCAACGGCATTGCTCACCGCTATGCATTCATACGCTGGCGCAGAAACACTGCGACTACTGACTTGGGGCGGCTACGCACCAGAAGATGTGATTGCTAAATTCGAAGCGGAAACTGGCCACACGGTTGAAGTGACGACCTCTAATAACGAAGAAATGATTGCTAAGTTACGTGCTACCCGAGGCGGTGGTTTCGACCTTGCACAACCAAGCCAAGACCGTATCACCAGCGCTCAAGAAGAATTCGGCATCTACAAGCCAATGGATATGTCGAAAATCAAATCTGATCTCTTCATCCCATCTATGCTCAGCGCTACCGCAGCCAACACCACTTTTAAAGGTGATGTTTATGGTTTACCGCATGTATGGGGCACCAGCGGCCTAGTGGTTAACACAGCACAGGCTGGCAATGTTAAAGATTACACCGACCTATGTGATGCATCGGTCGCTGGCAAAGTTTCTTACCGCCTTAAGCGCCCTACGCTGATCGGTTTTGCTTATTCTATGGGCATGGACCCATTCGCCGCTTACGATGATGCTGACGCTTACCAAGCCATTCTTGATAAGGTTGAAGCTAAGCTAACTGACTGTAAGCCAAACGTGAAAACATACTGGAGCGGTGGCGACGAAATTAAAAACCTATTGCGCTCTGGCGAAGTCGTTGCTGCAATGGCGTGGGATACTGGCGGTTGGCAACTAAATGCTGATAACGCAGACATCACCTTCGTTGCACCAGAAGCCGGTGCTCTTGGTTGGATCGATACCTTTGTCTTACCTGCTCGTGGCCGTGCAGACCAAGCCGCTTACGACTGGATCAACTTTGTTATGCAACCAGAAATTGCAGCGATGATTACCAACACAGCAGGTAACTTTACCGCTGCGGTTGATGGCGATGCTGGTGTTACTGCCGAGCTAAAAGCACGTTACCAAAACAGCTTTGATCAGGCTGCCATCGATAACATCAAATGGTACCCACCTGTACCCGCTGGTTTAGAAGCGTTAGAAGGCGCGACACTAGACCGCATTAACGCGGCTAAGTAAGCTTTTAAATTGACTTAACTTTTGAGTCAATTAGGCTAACGCTAACTTTAAAAAGGCCGACGACTCGGCCTTTTGTTTTTATCTGGAGGTATGGTGTCCGATTCTCACCCTGATTTAATCTGTCGTGACCTAGTTAAGAATTTCGCTGATTTTCGAGCGGTCGATAACATCAACTTTGAAGTCCCTCAAGGCTCTTTTTTCTCAATACTCGGCCCTTCCGGCTGTGGCAAAACAACACTACTGCGTATGATAGCTGGCTTCCAAGCGCCAAGCAGTGGCGACCTAATCATTAAAGGCAAGTCGATGATTGGCGTTGCGCCAAATAAGCGGCCTGTTTCAATGGTGTTCCAACACTTGGCGTTATTCCCAACCATGAACATTGGCGACAACGTCGGCTTTGGCTTGCGTCAGCGCGGTGTTGCAAAAGCACAAATCAAACAGCGAGTCGGTGAAGTACTCGAACGTGTCGGCTTACCAGGTGTCGAAAACCGCAACGTCGACCAACTTTCGGGCGGTCAACGCCAACGTGTTGCGATTGCTCGCTGCATGGTATTAGAACCGGATGTGCTATTGCTGGACGAGCCATTAGGTGCGCTCGACCTAAAACTGCGCGAGCACATGAAGATCGAACTGAAATCGCTGCAAGCCGAATTTAACACCACCTTTGTGTATATCACTCACGACCAATCCGAAGCCTTAGTCATGAGCGACAACGTTGCAGTCATGAACCACGGCAAGTTCGAACAGGTTGGCACGCCTTACGACATTTACCACAAACCTAACACCGCCTTTGTCGCCGGTTTTGTTGGTGAAGCCAATGAATTTTCTGCACGCGTCAGCGCGGTAAACGGCACTAGGTTAACGTTAACTAGCCAAAGCGGTCGTGAAATGACGGTTGAATCGACCGAGGCATTGCTGCGTCAAGGCGACAACGCCCAAGTATATTTACGGCCTGATGCCATCGAATTATTACCGCTAGAAAACAGCAACAGCGAAAACGCCAGCCCAGGCGTGGTTGATTCGGTTCTGTTTAATGGCGCCAATAGTCTAGTCACCGTAAAAGACAGTCGTGGTGAACTGCTTAAAGTGGCGTTACCGCAAACGGGCGACTTCGCCAACTTACGTCGAGGCGATAAAGTACTCACCGGTTGGCAAGCCAGTCAGGCTCGTTGTTACCCGGCTGAGGAGGCATAGTCGATGAAGACAAACGCCTCACGGCTCAGCTTTTACTTGCTGTTCGCGCCTATTCTTTTGTGGTTGGTGTTGCTAATAATTTTGCCACACATTGGCTTATTTATCGTATCGATCAGCGAAAAAATAGGTCCGCGCGAATACCAATACGGGCTTGGTAATTACGCTGAATTTTTTGGTCAGCCGCTGTATTGGCGCACATTTGCTCGTACTGCCATTATGTCTATTCTTGCAACCGTACTGACGCTCGTTTTAGGCTTTCCTATTGCTTACTACATTGCCAAGATGACCAAAGGCCGCACCAAAACCACCTTGTTTTTAATGTGCATGATCCCCTTTTGGGTTTCCGAATTGGTACGTACGTTCGGCTGGATGATCCTGCTACGCGAAACCGGCGTTATCTCTAACCTGTTACAGTTTTTAGGCTTAGTGGACGGGCCAGTCGAGATGCTCTACAACGATGTCGCCATTATGGTTGGGCTGGTCTACACCTCCATTCTGTTTATGGTGGTGCCGTTGGTGACAACATTAGATAGCCTTGACGACAGCCTGATCGAAGCCGGTTACGACCTTGGCGGCAATAGCTTTTCTATCCTTCGGGAAATTGTCATTCCGCACGCCAAGCCCGGCATTGTTTCTGGCTGCATTGTGGTGTTTATGCTGTCGTTAGGAAATTACTTAACGCCGATTTTGCTTGGCGGTAAAGACAGCCTCTGGTTTACCGGAATGATCTACAGCCAATTTATTACCCGCTTTAATTGGGAGTTAGGCTCAGCCTTCGGCTTCTTGCTGCTGATACTGTCATCACTCATGGTGTACTTAGGTTTAAAACTTTCTGGGCAATCACTTTCTGAAACTATGGGGCGCTCATGATTCCAACCGTTCCTCAATCGCGTTACGCACTCGGACTTTATAAAGCCTACGTCGTTGCATTCTTTATTTATTTAGCCATGCCATTGAGCGTGGTATGCATCTTTGCTTTTAATAACGATGTCTTCCCTTCACTGCCGTGGCGAGGCTTTACACTGGACTGGTTCTTTGGCAACGAAGCGCCCTTTATCGGTGTATTCCATGAGCGAGCTATTTTGCGCTCCATTGGCACCTCAGCTTTTGTTGCACTTTGGGTTACCGTCTTGGCTGTGACAGTCGGCACCTGCAACGCTTTTCTATTTGTCCGTCACGAATTTAAAGGTAAGTCGTTTTTGTACATGCTCAGCCTGCTGCCGCTAATTATTCCCGGTGTGATTTTAGGCATTTCCATTTTGGTATTTTTCAGCGCCACCGCCAATACACTGGAAGACGCCACCGGCATTTGGTTCGACGCACTTCGCCCCGGCCTAGCCTTAGTGATTCTTGGTCAGTTCTCGTTTATCACCACCTTCGCCACACTGGTGATTTCGGCACGCTTACAAAAATTTGATCCTAGCTTAGAAGAGGCAGCGCTCAACTTAGGGGCCAGCAATTGGGGAGCTATTCGGCAAATCACCCTGCCCTTTTTATTGCCCGCTATTGTTTCCTCTGCCGTTGTTGCCATGCTAATGAGCTTTGAAAACTTTAACACCACGCTCATGTTGGTTGGCTCAGATTCACCGCTGACCATCACCATGTTCGACAAACTCAAACAGGGCTCAACGCCAGTGTTAAACGCCGTCTCTTTATTGCTGATAATAATCTCGGCTGCGCTTGGGTTAATTTCATTGTTATTTCAAGGCAAGAAAAAGGCTTAACCCAAATACAATCTGGCAGTGATGTTTTTAAATAAACAGTGATATTTTTGAATAAACAACCTCTGCCAGATTAATCAGGTCAAATAGTGAGCGCTAGATTAGTGATGGACTAGCTTCTTACCAACTAGTTCTTTGATCTAATCAAAACTAAAAAACAAACCATATAGGCTAATATAATTGTTTTGATTTATCGCTATTTTTAAGTAGTGAAACCGAGTCACTTTCTTTCTATACCTCTCGGTTTCACTATTCATTTTAGCGGACGCTAACTTTCGCTATTGAGCTTGCCAAGTGGTGAGTTCTTTATCTGTAGTCTCACAAGATTGTACACTTGCCACTCGCCACAGGTGACTTGGGCCAGAAGCTTCCATGCTTGTAGTTCCTGCTGCGACACATAAATCTGAGTCATTTAACACAATCTGTCCAGACGATAAAAGCTTCAGATTTTGCATAGCGCTGCCATCGCACTCACGCAATAAAACAGCAGACCCCGGCAAGGCCATACTCCCTGACGCACTGACAGTTAAACATCTGTCGTACTCGGGCATTTTTAGCGAACTTCCCGCTACAACAAATTCCTGATCAGGCGAGTTAGGTTTGCATGTATGTACCTGAAGTGGATCGTCGAGTTTTAAGTGATCTCCCCAACCGGTAACGTCGATGCAATAAAACTCTGACTCATCAAGTTGATCTGCCAGTTTAATCATAAAGGTATCGGCGCCGTAAACAGATGTTGAGATTAGCAAACCAGCTAACATGCTATATAAAAATTTATTCATAATATTTATCCTCTGCGATAATACCGCTCTGTTCAATTTTTGTAACTTCACCCAGCATTAGCCATTAAATGCTGCTGTAAATTCTCTGATTCGTGCAGCGTTTACCCCACGGTCACTGCGACCAACACGCGACACACTGCGAATATCAATTCGGCTTGCGCCTTCTGTCGGCGTAACAACAACGACAATATCGTCAGCAAATTGATAGATCGGTGTGCGTGCTGTTGCTTCGAACCGAAGGCTGCTTTGGTCTTGGGCTACAATTTCCCAACCCATCTTTTTACCGATGTTCAATGCTTCGGCAAAAGCTTCGGAGGCAGACAGGTTTGATTCTATCGGTGCGATATCTGGATAGGCTTTTGCCTGATGTTCGGCAACTTCTGTACCACCATAAACGAGCGTATTGCTTGCACCTGAACGGCTATCATCCAACACCAAAAATTCTGGCGGGTTGACTGTATCCGTTGAGATATCGTGAATCGGTGGGTAACGCACCGGCGTTTGAAACTTGCCGTAAATTGTTGGCGCTAAAATTAACACACCAATAAACAGAGCCACTCCAGCTTTCACTGCGCCGGCGTTATTACGCAACACCAATTGATAAACCAAGCCAATTGCGGCCAAACCTGCAACCGCATAACCAATCGGGTTCATGTAATTTCGTATTAAGCCAAAGCCAACAATCGGCTGCCAAAAGCCAAGGCGGGCGCCAAACATCATTAGGCCAATAGCCAAAACCGCGAGTAACGCGCCAACAATCATGGCGGTACCAAGGCGGGAAGTTTTTTTACTCATAATGTGCTTTCCATTGTTATTAAATTAATTTCAGTGCTAAGAGCTTTACTACTCACGTTAGTTCCAACCTGATTGAGCCTCACGAATGATCATGAGGCTGTACTAGGTATTTAAAACGATTAATGCAGCATGACTCGAGCGATTGTATATAGTTGGCAACACCCTTCTTACTCGGTGCAGACCAAAAAGTTCGATAGACCTTTTCACCTTGTCGTTTTTATTCGGTGTTATCAGAGTAGTCGATTAACTGGCGTTATTGGTTATAAACAGCAACGACTTAAGTGCTCAGCTCTGGTAAAAGCCTGAGCCCTTAGCAAGATGAGCGCTTATCTGGATCATGGGAGGCAATTTATACCGACTTTAATTTTGTTGCATATGCAACTTTAGTAGTGTATCCGTTGCGGAACTTACAGCGCCATGCCAATGAGCGCGCCTGAACGCTACTGCTATTGCTATAAATGCCTGACCCTAAATGCCTGACCCTAAATGCTCTGCGCCAAGTTTACGCAGCAAGCGGAAAAACTCGGCAGACTCCTGCTTTGTCAAACACTCGAACATCTTTGTCTCAATCGGTTCAATCGTCGCCTTAACTGCTTTTAGTTCGTCTTCAGCCTGCTGTGTCAGCGTCAGCATTTTCAGTTTTTTATTATTCTCGGCTTTCGACGCCGTGACATAGCCGCGCTTTTCTAAGTTATCAACCATACGTTTAACGGCACTTCGTTCGTTTTGTACGATATCTGCAAGCTGCTGCTGGCTCAGGGGTTGGTTTTCTTGAACGGCAACAAGTGCCCGAGACATCTCTAACGTCATCAGCTTCTGCTTTGATAAAGCAGTGGTAACGTTATTCCTAAATTGACGATGAATTGCACCGCAAATAAACATCGGCTGGTGTTCTATTTTATCTTGTTGATCGACACTCATAGAGAAATAACTCGCAACGGTCTAATGAATACGGGGTTTGTCTTTGCGCCAAGTTTATACCAAGCGCGACTGCATTTATGCCTCATTATAGCTTTTTGTTGCATATACAACAAAACAAATATACAGTTAGCCAATCTGCAACGACTCCAGCACTGCCTGCACGTTGCCACCCTTTACACTTAACGCTGAAGCTGCGGCTTCTTTGTTTATTAACTTTTCGGCAATAGCCCCCAAGTTACGTGGAATTATTATGAAAACAGTTGTCCCATTTGGTTTGGTGCTCTTTCTGGCGGGTGTTTTTGCACTCGGTCCCTTTGCAACCGACAGTTACTTAGCCGCCATTCCTCACATAGCCGATGATTTAGCAGTAAGTACCAGCTCGGTTGCCTTAACGGTGAGCATTTACGTTTTTGCAATGGCGATAGGCCAGCTAATCGGCGGGCCCTTGTGTGACCGAGCAGGAAGGCGCCGCACCGTAATACTTGGTTTGGCGCTATTCATTTTAGGTGGCTTTGTTATTACCGCAGCCGACAGTTTAACCAGCCTTTACAGTGGTCGAATTATTCAGGCAATTGGCGGCGGTATCGCATTTGTGTGCGTGCCAGCCATTATTCGAGACAACGCCAGCGGCAAAGAAGCCGCTAAGCTCTTTACTCTCATCGCTTTAATCATGATGGTAGCGCCTTCTATCGCGCCAAGTTTTGGCACCCTAATTTTAAAGCTAATGGGCTGGCATTGGATTTTTATTCTCATGTCTGCTTTTGCCATCGTGGTAGCGGTCGCTGGTTTATTTTTGGTGCCAAACAGTTACCAATATAAAGCAGATAAGTCAGTCAGTATTGTGAACAGCTTTATCGATATCTTTAATACCCGCGAGGCTAGAAAATACGTTGTCATTCAGGCGGCAACCTACTCGGTACTGATGATATTTTTAACCAACTCTTCGATGATCTATATCGAAAACTACGGCCTAAGCGAAACACTCTTTTCTAGTCTTTTTATTCTTAATACCGCTGCGGGCATTATTGTTAACCGACTAAATTCCTTTTTATTAAATCGCTACTCCCCCGAAAAACTATTGTCGGCTTTTGTCAGCCTGCAAGTTGTTGGTCTTTTAATACTGTTGACTGGGCAACTGGTCATGCCAGAAAACTGGCTGATTGTTGTGCTCGGCTTTGTTATCGCCATGGCTTCATTGGGCGGCATACTTGGCAATTCTAACGCTTGCTTTATGTCGTTTTTCTCAAGCAATACCGGAGTCGCCTCTTCTTACCTTGGTGCTACTCAATCGATTGCCAGTGCCGTCATTGCTGCGCTTTCAACCTTGCTTATTACTTTCGGGCTGGGTGCATTAGCACTGCTCATGCTTGGGCTTAGCGTGACTGCGTTACTGGTTTCTGCCAAGGCCAACCAACAAGCTCAACCTAACCAAGGCGCTGCCTAGTTATTAGCTTAGGCAAACACTAATCATCCAGATAAAAGACGATTTGTTATTTAACCTAGGGTTACTTGAAAACATCCTTAACCAATACTTAACTCAATATTTGCTAACTTAGCAAAAACTGCACCGTTGATATAAATAGGGTTTACTATGATCTTGACTAAACTAGCGAAATACGGCTCTTGCCTACTGCTTCCGTTTTTATTACTTAGCTGTAATGCGCCACCAGAACTTGAACGCCCACCAATACCGGTGCACGTTGATACACTCACTTTATCGCCTTCGCTGCTGCGCTTAACCAAGGAGCTTCCAGGACGCATATCGGCGTTAAAAGAAGCCGAAGTGCGGCCTCAAGTTACCGGCATTGTCACTGCGCGTTTATTTGAAGAAGGCAGCTTTGTAAACCGTGGCGATGTGCTTTATACAATCGACCCGATGAGCTACCAAGCAACGGTCAACAGTGCCCGCGCTCAATTAGAAAAGGCCAAGGCTAACGAAAGCACCGCAAAAAAATTGGTAGAACGCTATCAGGCTTTATTAACCAACAAGCTAACCAGCCAAGAGCTTTATGATGATGCGGTTTCTGCTTACCAACAGGCCAAAGCAGAAGTTGCCATTTACCAAGCAGCGCTGGATAACGCCAACATTGAGCTTTCATACACTGAAATTAAAGCGCCAATATCTGGCACGATTGGCTTATCAGAGGTTTCTGAAGGTTCGTTAGTAAGTTCTGGCCAAGCGTCTTACATGACAACCATTACCCAATCTGATCAGGTTTATATCGACATGCAGCAGTCGTCTCTGTCGCTGTATAAACTGCGCCAAGAATATTCTGAGCCCGACGGTAACAAAGACATTCAAATCCCGGTCGACGTAGCCTTAGAAGATGGCACCCTTTACGATAAACAGGGTTACCTGACCTTTTCTGACACTCACGTCAGTGACTCAACAGGCAGTGTGACACTGCGTGCGCTAGTGCCTAACGACAATAAATTTTTACTCCCGGGTATGTTTGTACGCGCCACCATTTCTATGCCAAACGAAAAAGAATACTTAGTGGTTCCTCAGTCTGCTGTTGTACGCAGTCAATCTGGTGAACCCTCGGTGTTTATTGTTAATGATGACAACGTAACAGAAAAAAAATCGGTCGTTCTTGGCGCAGAAGTCGACACTGGCTGGGTCGTTGAACAGGGACTTAATTTCGGTGATAACGTGGTTATTACTAACTTAAACCAAATGAAAAATGACCTAAACGTTATTATCGATTCAAAGACCGATAATAACGGTGACGTTGCCTACAGCGTGCAACCAACCACTCACAATTAGGGGTTAACTGATGTCTCGTTTTTTTATTGATAGACCCATTTTTGCCTGGGTAATCGCTATCGTTATCATGCTTGCAGGCATAACGTCTATTATGACCTTGCCGGTTGCTCAATACCCAACCATTGCACCGCCATCAATCCAGATTAGCGCTTCTTATCCGGGGGCTTCGGCTAAAACCATTGAAGACAGTGTGACTCAAGTAATCGAGCAAAGCATGACTGGGCTTGATAACTTGCTTTATATGTCGTCAACCAGTGACTCCTCTGGCAGCGCATCCATTACCCTAACCTTCAGTGCTGATACCGATCCAGACATTGCTCAGGTTCAGGTTCAAAACAATTTGCAACAGGCCACCAGCCGACTTCCGGCTGCGGTTCAGAGCCAAGGTACAACGGTTAAGAAAAGCAGCTCAGGCTTTATGTCGGTGACGAACTTTTATTCACCTGACGGTACTATGGGTGCTGCCGATATTCACGATTACGTTAATTCGAATATCAAAGATATTATCAGCCGAGTTACAGGTGTCGGCGAAGCGACAGTATTTGGACCATCTTATGCAATGCGTATTTGGCTCGATCCAGTAAAGCTTAGCGGCTACTCACTGACGCCTTCCGATATTTCAGCAGCGCTTGAGGAACAAAATAGCCAAGTCACGGTTGGTCAATTAGGCGGTACGCCAGCAACCGATACGCAACTCATTAATGCGCCGATAACCGCCCAGAGCCTTTTAACCACCACAACAGAATTCGAAAATATTCTTATTAAAGTGGATGAAAGCGGCTCTCAAATTCGCCTCAAAGATATCGCACGAGTCGAATTAGGCAGTGAAGACTCCAGCCTTATTCCAGCCTACAACGGTTACGAAGCCTCTGGTATTGCCGTCACCCTTGCTTCTGGTGCGAACTCGCTGGATACACAAACGGCGGTCGATGAAAAACTCGCCGAGTTGTCTAAAAGCTTCCCCGAAGGCTTGGTCATGGCCAAAGCTACCGATACCAATAACTTTATTCGACTGTCTATTCATGAAGTAGTGAAGACATTATTCGAAGCCATTGTGTTGGTATTTTTTGTCATGCTGCTCTTTTTACAAAACTTTAGAGCAACGCTGATTCCAACCATTGCGGTTCCGGTTGTTTTGTTAGGTACCTTTGCGATTATGGCCGCGCTTGGTTTTACCATTAATACGCTGACCATGTTCGGCATGGTATTAGCCATCGGCTTACTAGTTGATGATGCTATTGTGGTGGTCGAAAACGTTGAACGTATCATGCGTGAAGAGCAGCTCTCTGCGTTAGAGGCGACAAAAAAATCGATGAGCCAAATAAGCAGCGCCTTAATCGGCATTGCCATGGTGCTTTCTGTTGTGTTTATCCCGATGGCCTTTATGTCTGGCTCAACTGGTGCTATTTATCGCCAATTTTCACTCACTATTGTCTCCGCCATGCTGCTCTCTGTATTGGTGGCCTTAGTCCTTACGCCGGTACTGTGTGCAACACTGTTAAAGCCTATCGATCACGATGCAAACTCGGGTATTTTTGGGCTGTTTAACCGCTTATTTAATCGCTCATTAACCGGCTATCGCTCATCCATTAAGCACGTACTAAAACGCCCACTACGCTTTGGTTTAATTTACATCGCGCTACTCGGCGGCTGTGCTTATATCTACTCTTCATTGCCTAGTTCCTTTTTACCTAATGAGGATCAGGGCGACTTTTTAGTTATGGCTACATTGCCAAATGGCTCCACGCTACGAGAAACCGCCGATGTCATGAAGGACGTTAGCGCCTATTTCCAAGAGTATGAAGCCGACAACGTCAGCGCTGCATTTACCGCTTCTGGGTTCAGCTTTTCTGGCAAAGGGCAAAATGCGGCCATGGGTTTTATCGGCCTAAAAGATTGGTCTGAACGAACCGGCGAAGGTCAGGACGTTGACTCCATTATTCAACGTACCATGATTCATTTTTCAAGCTATAAAAAAGCCTCCGTGTTCGCCTTTAACAGCCCTCCAATACGAGAGCTTGGAACCTCAACAGGCTTCGATTTTTATTTAGAAGACGTTGGCAACTTAAGCCACGATGAACTGATCGCACTGCGTAATCAGCTTATTGGCCAGATGTCCCAAAGCCCGGTATTGCAAAAGGTTCGACCTAACGGCCTAGAAGACAGCGCTCAGCTGTATTTGGATATCGATTACGAAAAAGCCAAAGTACTCGGCATAGAAATTAGCGATATCAATAACACCCTTTCAATTGCCTGGGGCTCATCCTATGTAAATGATTTCATTGATCGTGGCCGTTCTAAAAAGGTGTACTTACAAGCAGACGCCGAATACCGAATGACGCCAGAAGATATCGACCTATGGTATGTGCGCAACAATCAGGGCGAAATGGTGCCCTTCTCAGCATTTACCACCTCTTACTGGGCACAGGGTTCGCCGCAGTTGATCCGCTTTAATGGTAATTCTGCCGTTGAGATTGTTGGTGAAGCTGCCGACGGTTACAGCACCGGTGACGCCATGAATGAAATTACTCGTATCGCGGCCGAGCTTTCTAATGATATACAGGTCAGTTGGACAGGCATGTCTTATCAGGAGCTGCAATCGCAAGGCCAAGCGCCGATTCTTTACAGCGTTTCCCTGCTGATGGTGTTTTTATGCTTAGCAGCCTTATATGAAAGCTGGAGCATTCCAATATCGATTATCTTAGTGGTACCGCTCGGCGTATTAGGAGCACTTGCCGCCATTCTGCTCAGAGGCATGGAAAACGACATCTACTTCCAAGTCGGCCTGTTAACTACCATTGGTCTGTCTGCTAAAAATGCGATCTTGATTGTTGAGTTCGCCAAAGAGCTGTACGACAAGGGTATCGATCTTGTTGATGCCACCATACAGGCCTGTGAAATGCGACTTCGCCCCATTATCATGACCTCGTTCGCCTTTATTCTTGGTGTCACACCTATGGTTATTAGTACCGGCGCAGGCGCCAACGCACGTAACGCCTTAGGCACCTCGGTTATGGGCGGGATGATCGCAGCAACGATCTTAGTGGTTTATTTTGCGCCGCTGTTTTTTGTCATGATCGTCAAGCTAGCTCGCCGCGGCAACAATAAAGAAAGCGCTAACGCGAACTAGTTTTAGCCTAGCTTTATTAAAACTGCCCTCTACCCGACTGGCGCTCCAAAAATGGAGCGCCAATGTGTTCAGGGGTAACAACAGGGTTAAATCACCTTAAAGTAAATAGCTTAATAACTTAGTAACTTAATAATTTAGCGCCTATAACCGCTGACGCTATTTGAATTGCAATTGCTTAGTAGATAAGTTCGACTTCAACCTAAAGAATATAAATCCAAAAAAATAAACCTAAAAGCTAGTAAGTCATATAAAAAAAGCCAAGCTCGTTGCTTGGCTTTTTTAGCAGTTATAACTCAGCATGGAAAAATTAACTGCCTGCTGAGGCGACTAGCTTTCTATTAAACTCTTTCACTTTATCCGAAAAAATAGAAGGCTGATAAAGCACTGTGTCTGGCTCGCCTTCTGCCTGAATAGTAATTTTAAAAACAAAGTTGGTACTACCCTGCTCATAAAGCCAAGGCGTTTCATCTTCATTAATTGCAACACCGCTGGTATTAGCGCGCCATATACCATTATTCAAAGACGCTGCGTTATCTTCTACCATCACTTTGCTTACATCACCCGGTGCAACCTGCTCGACTAACACGCGCGTTAACGTCACCGGCTGTTTAGCAGCAAAAGCAAAGCCCCAAATTAATTCAGACTCTTTCGATGCCGTAACCGAAAAACCCGCAGCGCGAACCTTGTAGGTTTCGTTCTCGGCAGGAATCGGCCCATTCACTGTTACCGGTAAAGCAATCTCTTGCCCTTCGGCAAGGTTGAATGTTTTATTGGTCACAAGTTGGCCAGCATAAAAACTTGGCGTGGTACAACTCACAGCCATAACAACAAGCATCAACAATACAATTCGATGAATCATCATATTTTCCTTTTGGTGTCGAACCTATTTTAAAAATGGATAGCCTTCCTACACCAGATGCTACTTGTTATATGCGGTTTAAAGCAACCGCTTAGAGAGGTGTATTTATAAATGGTCGCATTTATAAATGCCCAAATAGCCAAGACCTCAAGCGGGTTTTAATTGGTTAAAAACCATAGCGCCCGCTGCAAAATTATACTGGCTGGTCAGCTAGGCTCTGCAAGCAACGGCTTCGATTTCAATCAACAGCTCTGGAGCGGCCAATGAGCTAACGCCGACGCCGGTTAATGCAGGCTTTGAGCTTTCTAAGTATTCTTTGAGTACTGGCCCTAGCTCGGCCATATATTCGCTGACCTCACCGCGCACGTATATGCGCACTTGCAAAAGATGATTCAAGCTTGACCCTGCTGCTTCTAATGCAAGCTTAAGGTTCTCAAATGCGGCTCGAGCTTGGCCTGCTATGCTGTTTGCGGAAATTTCATGCTCGACACTCCAATCGACCTGACCAGATACAAAAACCAACCCATGCTCGGTTGAAATCGTTGCCTGAGACATACCATTGGGTGTTGCATCATAAAGGGTTTTTGGGTTTACAGTGATTATTGTCATGTACGTTAAGCTCTAAAAAAATGGAGCAATTACTTTAGAGTTTACCCGCCAGCAGGACTACCAACTGTAGGTTGTAGCTGCTACAACCTACTGAGCCACTTCATCATTCACAATATCTATGATGGTGTTTCTGATGTGCGCAAACACAGGGTCTTCGGCCTGACTTGGGTGATAGGCTAATACAGATTGGAAGCCCGGCGGTGAGCTTTCTAATTGCAATTCAATAAGGCCGCTCTCCGGCAATAGCCTAGAGGGTAAAAATGCCAAATAATTGGTCTGCTTAACGATTTCTTTGGTCATCGAAAAGCTCGACGATGATACCGCGACCTCGCGCTCATAGCCTTTTCGGCGCAACCAATCATCCGCAGAACCTTTAAAGGCTGGCACGCTCGGGTTGGTTACCACAAAGGCATGTTGGGTTAAATCTACCAAGCTAACAGGCGATGTCTGAAACAGCTTTTCATTTGATGTAACACATCGATACTGCTCAACAAACAAATCGTCTGTTAGCAGGCCATCAGGAACATAACCTTGTGAGGTTAAGGCTAAATCTATTTCCCCGGCACTGAACTTACGCACCAGCTCGGACGATTCGATATTAATTAAGATCAACTTAATGCCCGGCGCACTGACCGATAACTTGGCAATCAACTTGGTTACAACCACCTGTTGTAGAAAATCGGTAGCGGATATGGTGATAACCTTTTCAACCAATTGAGGGTCGGCATCTACCGGCAAAGGTATTTGGACAATGCTATCAAGCGCCGCCTCTACAAATGGAAATATCTTTTTAGCGTAGGGAGTTGGCACAACGCCATGCCCAGACTTTACAAATAGCTGATCGCAAAATTCTAGCCGCATTTTTTTCAGCTTTACGCTGAGTGCTTGCTGCGATGTATTTAACTTTTCACTTGCGGCGGTAATATTTTTTAACTTGTAGATTTGTCTAAAGGCTTTTAAATGGTGAAGTTCAATATTGTCTAGCATAAATACTTCCGTAATTTTTTATTTATCTATTTAATACCGAACCTCAATAGCGTTTTTAGTTTTTCTAGATACAACCTAGCACTCAAGAATAAAATTTATTTTTTCTGAATTAGCTAGATTGCTTTGTTAAAGTGAGCGTATTGGTCAGCTTTGTAAAGCTGATCTATCAATTACCTTAAATATCGTCAACCATTTCATCATGCTCTTCAATGATTTTATTTACGGGGGCCGCTGCAGTAATTATATCTAAAAGTAAATCATCTCGTTCGGCCTTTATGCAGCACCTAGCGACACATTCAGCAAAAAGGCCAACAACTAATGCAGACAAATATATTGCAAACGAAGCTTTTTCATCAAAGTAGGCAGATATGCTTTCTGTTTTTTCTTCAGATGGTAAAGACTCTCTATATAAAAGTTGATATATATCCTCAGATAGCGAGTGAGTAGAGTTTGATGCTGGGGCAAATATATGATGATAAGCACTTTCTAAGCCAATAGACCTAAACTTTTCCTGAGTACTAGGCCAACGAGGTATCGAGCCAGAAAATATCGATGGCATAGACTCTCTTATTATATCGACTATTTTAATTTTTAATTTCGCTGCAAAGACCTCTTCTTTTAATTTATTTTCCTCAGCATACTCAAGCCATTTTTTTACATTGTTCTTTGAGTTCCTATGATAATCTTTGAGTAATGACTTGGCGTTATCATTATCTTTACCAGAAATCACATACATTAAATTGGCTGAAAATTCACATGAGGATCTAGACAATATCTCTGCTGTTGAATACGATTTAGTCCTTAAGCAATAAATAATATTCGTGTTTATTTCGTTGATATTATAAAGAATATAATCCATGTTCAGCTTCATAATAGTATATTTTATTTTCTCGTTTTCACCGGGTTTAAGCTTTTTAGAAATGCCATATATCTGCTTCTGACAAGCATCAATAGGATCAATGTGATTTAAGTGCTTTTTCCAATTCTCTATATAAACCTTTAAACTCATACGAACTCTAAAATCATAGTGGTATTCCTTACAAAAATCAGACACCTTACTCATGCGGAAATTGTCGCGTCATCTTAAAATTCAACAACGCCCAGCACATAGCTTTCGAAATGCCTTCTCTTGCTATTATAAAGACGTCAATATAACCAAATAGACTAAATCTAATTTCATCAACCGACTAGTAGTTTTTTTTGCGTAGATCAACCCTACCTTAAATCGAGCAGAGAAGGATTCCATAACAGCATCACCCCGACAATTTCCCTTACCTGTCATGCCCCTAATTATATCCGAAGCTCGACTTTAATTTTAAAACTTTAAACGTTTAAAACACTTACATAGATCGCTGTTGGGTGATCTGACCTTGTATAAACCTTCAAGCTATCCTTTATCCGAGCTAACTCTTTAATCTGCTCTTCATAGGAATTATCAAAATCGAAACGGCCATCAATGGACCAATGGCCAAAACCTTGATCAAAAATCACTTCAGCTTTATCGCCTGATTCAAATTCGATGATCATGGTTCGAAAATGTGGGAGTTCATGAGTGTTGTAGTGAAGATGAAAATCGACTTGCCCTTTTGATTCTAATTTAATCCATATTTGAGCTACCTTTTTAAAATCTTCCTCCCATCGCCAATTATTTCTAAGCCGTGTTGGAGACCATTTAGAGTCTTTATCTAAAAAGTGTGTAGATACGTTAATGTTAGTTCCTGAATTTATCGCCAACTCACCAACGAACTCAGCGAGCATTAACACAACTTCTGGACTTTTAAGATATCGGTCTGAATAAGAAATAGATTTAACAGTTTGATTATCTAGTAACGCTTTAAAAGCAGGAGACTTTTGGCATAAGCTGTCGACCAGCCTCGCCCCAAAACCTGTTAATCTTCCATTTAGCTCCTTATGAGGCTTTATCTTTACAGTTTTTTCTAATTCTATAACTGGCTCAAAAGAGATAACCTTTCCAACAATTTCATCTTCATAATTCGAAATAACGACAGGCTCTCTGGTCTCCAACCATTCAGAACCTAAAATCCTTGGTTCATCAGACTGCACTGCTGCCGATCTCCACCCCTTTTTTGTCTTGGCTTGGAATACTACATGGCCTTTATATTGCGAGGAGATATGTTTAACTCCAATTCGCTCCAATTGATATAAATACTCTCTTACCTCATCGCCAAATTCTGTTTCTGGTAACAAGAATGAAACGTCAACGTCACGCTCTAAAAATGCATAGAGCCAAGGTTTCACAATAGAAAGTGACAAATCCCAAGAATCTACGTTCTCCGATAGAATAAATTTAACTTCAGAGACTCCTTGGTTTAGCCACTCCGTCATTTGAGACCTAAGTGGTCGGGGGCAATATTCCGCACCATGAACAAGCCCAATGAGGTTTTCGTCTAATTTGATATATTGCGTAAAGTTTTCGCCTAGCCAATCAAGTGCAGCATGTCGATCGAGCTTGTCTACGTCATGTCTACTATCAACCTCTAACAAACACTTAGAACATGCGTCGTTACAGTTTGAGATACAGTGGAGTTCATTTACCATACCCTTTAATACTGCTTCAATGTGAGACGGTGCCGAAGTAGCAAAGCCTGCTCCACCACTAACAGCATCAAAAAGCTGCAGCACCAAAACCTCTTTACTTCCCTCAACGATCGCAGGCCGAATACTATAATTGATCTCGTTTTTTGATATACCGAGTTGTTTTGTGAGCGCCGCTCTCAAAGCTACAACGAGAGTCGTTGCAATAATCCGACCTGCTTCATCATCTGATATGTGCTCACCGGTAGCGGGGTTCATTAGCGCCAGCTCAAATACATCAGTTGCAGTGTGTGCACCCAAATGTATTCCAGGCATTAATTTAGCACTTCCCGAACATTCTAAGAGTTTATTGTCCTCGCCTTTATCAAACTTAGTTGGCCTCGGTGGAGTGTGAATACCATCTGGTGTAAGTGCTTTTGGAAACTCACCTATTGATGTCATTGATTCAGCTTTTCCACAAGCTAAACATATAGCGTAACCGTTACCATTGTGGCCAGAACTATGATAGAAAACTGAACCGTTGCTATCAACCTTCATAGTTCCCATTCCACGGTAAGGTAAAGTAATCGCAGACGTGCTTGCACTCACCCATGCTGGCTGAACAGGTACGAATGACTGATTCTGAAAGTTATTAGTAGGCTCTTCATAGAAATCAACTGCAAACCCTGCTGGCCGTAGCACCTTCTTTTGACAAACAATATCGCCTGAAGATAAATGAATACTAGATGGGATCTTCTTACCACAGTGCTCATTAGTACAGAAAAGGTCAACTTGATCCTTCTTGTTAGCACTATCTTCATAACCAGTTTGTCCGCAATGGGGGCAACGCCAAGCAAGGTCGAATTTTTGATTGTCTTTTAACCCGCTCATGACACCAGTTAACGAAATACCAGCGACTCTGTGAACTCGACCATCGAGGGCAACTTCACTTCCAGGTGCATACTCTCTTATCGCCATCGCTAGATTGCGAGAAGGCATCTCTCGACTTCGAGATACATTGTCTTCACGTGTATTGGTATTCTTCTTTTTCTCTTGTCGCCTGATAAAGTCTGCAACATTATCGATGTCTAGGTTTACAACATCCGTGGGGAAACCGTATCCAGGTAGAAACCCTCTTGTTGCAAGGTCTTTAAGTAGGTATTCACTGCACAAACGATGTTTTTCACTCTCTAGCTTAAAAGCATAAGGAGATTCAACTTCCGCAATCTTTAGTTGCTCTTCTAAATACTCGTAATCCTCTATCCATCGTGTTTGTATTTCGTTCAATTTTTTAATTGCACTCTCAATCAACGAGTTTGAAGATGCTCCCGTTAATGCAGTACCAGTAACAATTGTCTTGATTCCATTTCGATATTTTGGCTTTAAAAACTTTACCCAGTTCTTAAACTCATTCGCAAACGAGTCACGACTACCCTCAGGCAAGAAAAACCATATAAGCTGCAAGTTAATTCGTTCACTTTTGGTAGCCTCTATTTGCGTTGTAAGAAAAGTTCCCAAGAGATAAGAGTTTACGTGCCTTTGTACAAGCTTCGCGGAGCTAAACTCAACATGAGGCGCTGGGATACTTGTTACGAATGGCCAAGTGGGTTGGTTAAATACACCCAAATCATGAGGGTTCGATTTACAAATTGTATAACTTAGTGCTCTAGCTTCCTTAGATCGGCCAGCTCGACCGGCGCGCTGGAGAAAATTCGCTGGATGCGGAGGAACATTGTTCATCACTACCGCTGATATCCCACCAATATCAACTCCCATCTCCATGGTTGTGGAGCAATTCAATACATTCTTTCGACCTAGCTTGAACTGTTTCTCATAAAGTTTAAGAGTACTAGCTCCTTGCTGGGCTGAATGTTCTGCCGTTGTATAATAGAAGCCTCCTTCGACGGCTCTATCATTGATGTCAGTCCACAGGTTTCTTTCACGAAGACCCTGAACAACTGTATTTTCAATAGTTAACTTCCTCTTAATAGAAACTTCAGTTAGGGGATCTTCACCGTCTGCTTTGATATTCCATACATCGGGTAGAACTATCTTCTCGCACTCTAAATCTTGGTTTGATTTATTCCGCGCTAAGTAAGGTGTAAAACCTCTGAATGCCCTATTCAGTATCTTGTTAGTTATCGGGCACACATAACCTGATGTGAGTAATGAAAAACTGACATTATTAAGGTTTAAACTGTATTGACTTGTTTCTGAAGACGCTGTTAAAAGTTTATTCTTTGAATCAACGAGTACTTTCCATGCATTACGAAGCCAGCTATTTATTAAGTCCTCGCCGGATGGGTTTTCTGGATTTATCGCAGTAGCCCGAATCAATATTTCTACAATTCTTCTCTGAACTCCCTTGCCTTTCTTATACATAGGCCATTTCTTTACTCTTACTTCTTCATCATCTTTTGAATCTGGAGATATCAGTGTTTTCGAGCTAAAAAGCATTCCTATCCACTTTTTCCAGTCTCGATTTATATCGACGAAAGTGTTTTCTCTTATAAAAAAGTCCATGCAAAAGTATAAGTAGTCCTTCCAATCATTCAGGTCTAGCCCATATTCGAGCCAATGTTCTGGAACGCTCTCTAGTTGGTCGATTCCTGGATAAACTATTTGAATTAAGCCCTGGGTCTCTAAGTTGTTTTGCCGTTTTGGTCGTCTTGCGAACTCACGAGTCAATAACATTGCAGCAAGGTCATTTTTCCCTGTATTTTTACCAAATACTTCAGGCGCAAGTCGTTTGTTTTCATTGAGCATGGACTCAGATAAGTCTCTACTTTTTACCAAACTATCAATTAATTCATCCCATGTAATCACAGATGGCGAAATGACAGTGCTACCGCTTTTCTTAACTTCAATATATTCTTGCAAGTACTTAGCCTGCTTAGGTGAGGCACTCTCAATAGCAGGCATCAAGGGTTCTAAAACATTTAAAGGCATAGAGGAATAATCTTTCACTTTTTCAAATAATTCATCTGAAACAGCCTCATTCTCTTCAATCATGCTTTGCAAACGCTCAAAAACCAATCCTCGCAATTTAGAACGCTCTGCTTCTTGCTGCATTTTTATTGACATCTTTGCAGTGCCTTGTCGACTATCAGTAAAAGTTATTAGTCTTCGGCCTCTAGCAGGAAGCATATTCGGACCAGGATCATCCTTTTTCTCTTTTACAGCATCGGGGCAATACTCTAGTACAGTTGGAATCGCGTTAGTGGTATAGAAAGGTGCGCCTAATAAAGCACGTCTAAATGGCTTTCCGTGTGGCCCACGACCTTTGAAACCACACGATCTACACTGCTCAGCATCGCTTTCTAGCTGCGCTAGCAATATACTATCGGGTTCGGAACTGCCAACAATTCCCTTTCGGCTAACTTTGGTCGGCAAGTATTCAGTTTCTTCATTTGGCAAATATGAAAAAACTTCTAATCGTTCTCTCGTAGCTTTAGGGTGTTGATCAGACCTGCTTTCATCAAACTCTTTTTCACCTTCATCCAAGAGAGAGAACTCGTCATTAACTTTTCCTGTCCATTGCATCAACTTAGGAGGGCTCGACACTTGAGGCTTTGACAACCCAATAAGATGAGGCTCATTACACTCCTGACAGAATGAAACTTCCAGTACAGGGAATCCACAAGTACAGGTAGAACGGTTTTGACCATAAACCATGCCGAAGGGCCACTCACCGTATAAAGGAGTGCTCTTTTTATCTGGACAGTTAGTATCAATGCATGACCAGAGGCCTTGCATTGTACGTTGAAAAAAATGCGCACGAATTTTTAAAAATGCTTCACCATTGCTGGTTTTTCTTGTTGCTGTACAAACATCAAGCCATCTGCCTAGCTCAGCCTCAGTCAATTTGTATTTCTTTAGCGCATGCAGAATTTCATCAGTGGTTTGAGGTCGGCCATTTTCTTTGGTTAACAAGGTCCTCAGCTCTCTGGCCAAACATGAGCTTTCCAATGCGCTATATCGCTTGTTCGAAACCTCTTTATCTGCTTTAGCTTTTTTACTAACTGGATCTTCACCTTCAGGTTCAATACTCAGAATTTCATATAAAGGAAGATCTTGGGCTAAAGGGTTATCCAGCTTTGGAGTAACTCTACGCCCTCCAATAACAACAATCTGATCTGTCGACACCCCCGCCAAGTCAGACAGGTATTGCTTCAATTGCTCCTCTGCTTCTTCTCCAGCGATCGTTGCTGAAGTAGCAACGAACCTCACATTTTTGGCTTCCACTTCAAACGCTTGAAGTACCCGCTTAAGCTGAAGTGCCAGTTCAGCAGCTTGGGAACCCACATAGGTATGCGCTTCATCCAGCACAATCCAACGAAGCTTACCTTTAGACTGTTCGATTATTGGTGCATCCGATTGCCTGACAAGCATATACTCAAGCATTGTCCCATTTGTTACGAGAATTGATGCTGGGTTCTCACGCAATTGATTGCGTGACATAACTTCCTGGGGGTTCTTTGCTTGAACCTGCTTTTGTTGTGCATTCAGATCATCAGGCGTGTTTCTATTAAACAAACAGAATCGGATATCACCATTGAAGTGGCTAGACCAGGCATTTAATCGCTCTCTCTGGGAGTTAATTAAAGCATTAAGTGGGTACAAGAAGAGTGCACGTACGCCAGTAAGAGCTCCTTCAGTTTGGCTTTCCCGGTATAAATCCTCTAATACCGGCACCATAAAACACTCCGTTTTACCAGAACCTGTACCACTGGTGATCACCGCAGACTT
Source organism: Reinekea thalattae (assembly GCF_008041945.1). Classification (NCBI taxonomy): domain Bacteria; kingdom Pseudomonadati; phylum Pseudomonadota; class Gammaproteobacteria; order Oceanospirillales; family Saccharospirillaceae; genus Reinekea; species Reinekea thalattae. The sequence continues at coordinate 820,763 of NZ_VKAD01000001.1, forward strand.
AGGATTAGAGTCGAGCAATGTATTCCAACTGGATAACTGGTGCTCAAAAGGCTTCCATTCCTTCTTGAAGGCATAACGCCCATTATCATCCGAGTCGAGCGCATCTATTAGACCTGACGATAAAGTACTCCCTGCTAATTCACTCACTATGGTTTCTGACTGCTCCCAGCCAAACATTTGCTCCAAAACTGGACCATTTAAAAAAGGGTCAGCCCCATCAAACTGTTCTGCCAAATGCTTTCTTAATCCAGGATTACTAATGCCCAGAACACTTAAAGTCGATTCTTTAGCTCTCTGGTTAGCTTGTTCCTTCAAATCTATAAAAAACGGCTTCATTTCGTTTCTCCACTTACAAGCAAGCCAACAGTAGGAAGGTATGAAGCCTCAAACCATTGACGATCGAATTCAATTAATTGTTTAAACTGGAAGTAATCACTAGGGCTATCTTCTAAACCAAATAATTCTTTGAGAGTCATATGCCCTGTTACAATCAGCGCAGATAAAAACGGAGCATAAGTTACGGCCTTTTGGTAACCAGATGGTTTATTGAGACCTTTCAGAAATGTCAGTTTTGAAAACACCAACTGCTCGATCTCGATACCATACGAAGAGGGCCAGCGTTCCACGTCAGAGGAATGCCGAAGTAAGTCTTGGAAGCACTCTGAAATCATGTGAGTATACAATAATTGGGTGATTCTAGTCTTGGCTGCTGCGCCTTCCTCTGGAGTAATGAACCCTGCTGTCAATAGAGGGCTAAAAGCAGAAATTTTCTTTATCTTTGTTGTAACTAAAGAATCTACCACACTATCTGGCAATCCTTTTTCTAGGAAAAAAGATTTATAGTTTTGGCTGGCATCATTCCAAGCTTTCAGGGATATCAAATCCCAACTTACATTGAACTGCTCTTGTAAGGCCTGCATTAAATCCAAAGGCTCTTCCAAACGAAATACTATGGAAGCTAAAACATCATCGTGTTTCACTGCTGACTTCCATACTTCAAAAGTAGAAAGAGGCAAATACGAATATGAGTCATAGAGATCGGAAATAAACGTCCAGCTTGCGTGATTAAAATCACGAGACATTGCCAGTAAAACACTCGATATGACATGCTTGTTTACTTCCGGCTGAAAAACCGACACTGCTTTATTTAAAGTATTAACTGAATCGTTAGCGAATTGTCGAGTTCCAGGAATAAAACCTGCTCTAAACTTCACCTCCGAATTTTTCGAAGGAACAATCAAGCTCGGGGTATCAAAAGGCCTATCTAATTCATAGATTCCGGTCTCAACACCTTCACTGAGTCGACTACGTAATACTTTTGGCTTTGCAAGGGGATCAGCGAGATCGATAAGGACCGGCTTAGCTAACTTACCAGAACCAAACGATTGACTAACCTCAATCACTTTCTCGTTTCTTTCTAAGAGTGCTGAATAGTTTCCAACGCTGTATTGACGCGTCCTACAATCTCCTGATATTTCGATTGACACCTTGGCATCCAAGTCACCGGTAGCCGCCAGTATTTCTGTGATGTGATTCCTCAAATCGTAAAGTTTCACTTCCACGGGCAACTTACTTACTCGATACCTCCATGACGCAACGAAACTGGATTGGAACTTAGAACCACGAATAGATATCGCATAGTTTGCCTTTCCAAAAGTCGCAGGGTAAAACACAACTCGACTACCCAAAAGCTCATCGACTGTCAGCGCTTTTGGTAAATCCGACCCATCTGCAGCAAAAGCTAATGCCCCCTGAGATGGAAAAGGTACAAGCACCTCAATAGGCAACGATTCGAGGTTAGCCTGTAAAAACATCCTCATTTCAGACGGTGGTTTTCCTTCAGCTTCCAATTCAAACCTTCGGCCATTTTTAAGTCTAATAGTCCTAATGTTTATACCATCACACTTAATACTAGATAATAGGGACCTAGAACTAAGTACCTCAACAGCCCCAGATCTAGCAGAGCTTCCTTGAATCAGATTAATTTTTATGTCATCCGGAAGTATATTTAGTTTTTTGTAATAAAGAGTAACCCCTTGAGAATCTTTAAGTTTAACTGACTGTTTGCCATAACAACTTGCTGAAGTTATGTGTTCGGCAAGCTCTTTGCCGATCCAGGTTTGAGCGCTAAAATTAGAGCACTTCAACCTAGGCACCCCTAAGTATATTGGCTGACCTTCTTTCGATAGAAAATCCAGCGTTCTACCTTCAATTAAAACAGACTCTAAATCACTTGTATTAGCCTTCGTGGAAATGACATAAATATCAGAGTGTTCGTCCCTATTCAAAGTAACCCTAAGGTCGCCGTTAAACTCTAAATTCTCCATACCTGAAACTGGTTGCACATCAAAAACATTTGTATTAGATGCATCTACTGAAGCATCCTTAGGTAAAAGTACGCCCAATTTTTCTGAGCGATGACTAACGCTCCCTGTACCAATTACGATTCGTTGATCATTCTTATGCTTTATGACGATAGGAATGTTTCCTATCTGAAGATCGGAACCTGGAATTTCCTCGCGGTAAATCTGCTTACCCGCTTGAGCGAAGACTAAGAATAGAGATTCTTCAGGCCTGTTTCTCCGATACTCACCACCGGGCTTACGAAGATAAACACGGGTAGTCTGTTCATCAGGATTTGTTTGGATTTGGCCGACCGTCACCTCATCCAAAATCGAACTCCCTTCTTGAAGAAAGGCTTCGACACGTGCCCCTGTTAATTTTTCTGTAGGGGTTTTAAAATCAAACTCTTTCGCGAGTTTTATTTTCACAATAAAAGCGAGATCATCTGTAATATTACTAAGTCTTTGTTCAATAAAGATTCGAGATTTTTTTTCAACTCGTTCCTTTCTTTGTATTGATGCAGATTTAAACAAACTGCTAATTAAATCCGACCCAGTTTTAGTTTCCATTGGTATTGGGAATTGCTTTCTCCACTCAGGCCCTTGCTCATCTAAGACCTCTACAATATTCATGTTCTCATCGAACTCATGCTTATCAGTTAGATGCAGAATCAATTCGACCATTCGCGAAACCAGTTCAACTGTCGTTTCCTTTTGAAATGCTTCTGGAAGCACACTCAATTCATGTCGAATAAAATCGTAAGTGCCACTGCCTAACGATTTCATATCATCATAGGAACGCAGAATACGCTTTAAGATGTTAACGATTCGACTATCTTCTTGAGAAATTAGCGCGAACGGCAAACCACCTTCACTAAACAAAGAACCCAAGTAGCTTTTACGATCCCCTTGGTAGGTTGAAACTGGTCTTTTCCAGAACTCGGTTAATCCTTTGTAAACAACATCTCCCCGCTCGTTTGCATCTAACTCAAAACCAAGAGTTGTCCAAATGCCATCCCAACTCCAGCCTATTAGGTACTCTCTTCGGTACCATTCCGCAGAAAACAAACAAAAAGCCGCACACCAAACTTTGTTTTTCCTTGGATATTCGGGTTTACCTAGATCACGAATAAGCATCTTTAACTCTTGATACTCTTCTGAAGTAACATGATACTGAAAAAGCGGCTGTCGTGATGATGGCTTAGCAATTCCCTTTCTTTCCATCACGCCTTGTATAAAACTCATCAATTGCATTGAGTTTGTTGAACTAGCCATAAATTCTCACTTTTATTCTAAAAGTCACTTTCTAATGCATACCACTCCAATCTATCGAGCGAGAAAATACAAGTCAAATTGATTAGCAGGTAGTTTATATTTTTCCTGATTTCAACTATACAAGTTCACATAAGTGACTTAGGCGTAAGAATTACAACGAGTTTTCTATAAAACACAGGCACAAAAAAAGCAGCCTTATAAGCTGCTTTTAGAATTGATTGGTCGGGCATAGAGGATTTGAACCTCTGACCCTCGCCACCCCATGACGATGCGCTACCAGACTGCGCTAATGCCCGACTAGGTTTGCTATTGTAAGCTAAGATATTGAAATGTAAAAGAATTTATCCTGAGACTTTTAGCAGCTGTAGTACGGTTTCTAGCTCTTCGATCATTTCGCGAATCAGCGATTGATGCTGGTGCTGTAGGTGTTCGGCGTTTTCGGGTTCTGAAAGCTTTTGCCGAGCGCCGCCAATGGTAAAGCCATCTTCATAAAGTAGATGGCGAATTTGGCGAATCAGCACGACGTCGTCACGTTGATAGTAACGGCGATTACCGCGGCGTTTTACCGGACTGAGCTGTGGAAACTCTTGTTCCCAATAGCGCAATACGTGCGGCTTAACCGCGCAGAGTTCGCTGACTTCACCAATGGTGAAATAGCGTTTGCCCGGTATAACCGGAAGTTCGTTATTCTGGCTCGGTTCCAGCATAGTTCTCAACCGTTACCTTAAGTTTTTGGCCGGGTCTAAAGGTGACGACTCGGCGGGCAGAAATGGGTATTTCTTCCCCCGTTTTCGGGTTACGGCCTGGGCGCTGACGCTTATCTCTAAGGTCGAAATTGCCAAAGCCTGAAAGCTTTACCTGTTCGTTATGTACGAGACTTTCACGAATTTCTTCAAAGAAAATCTCGACCATTTCTTTTGCTTCGCGTTTGTTAAGGCCAAGTTCCTCGTACAAACGGTCTGCCATTTCTGCTTTAGTTAGGGCCACGCTGAGCTCCTTACCCCCTCAAGCTCGCATCGAAACGGGTTTGAAGAGTGTTAATGATCGAATCCATAAACTGGTTAACTTCATCATCAGTAAGAGTGCGCGAAGGATTCTGCCACGTCAAGCCGAAGGCGAGACTTTTTCGTTTAGAATCAATACCTTTGCCACGATAGATGTCAAACAGGTTCAACGATACCAGATCATCACCGGCCATTTCTTTGACCGAGTCGACAACACCACTGACCGATACATCTTCATCGACCACCACGGCTAAGTCTCGCGAGGTAGAAGGATGCTTAGACAGCGGGCTGAATTTTGGCAATTCGGCATGCTGGATGCGGTCTAGGCGTAATTCGAACAGGTAAACGCTCTGCTTGATTCCAAAGAGTTTAGCAAAGTTTGGATGCAGCGCACCCAAATAGCCAACCAACTTGCCATCGCGCTCAATACGCGCACATTGGCCTGGGTGTAAGGCGCTGTGTTTACCCGGCAAGAAGTCGAATTCGACACCGTGAATGCAGTTAAGCAGTTGCTCTAGATCGCCTTTTACGTCGTAAAAATCGACCGATTCGCCCTGCTCGTACCAGCCTTTGGCTAAACGAGAACCGGTTACCACACCAGAAATCATAGCAACCTGCTCTAGGCCTTTTTCTTCTTGGCGGAAGCGTAAGCCGCTTTCGAACAGACGCACGTGATCTTGCTGGCGGTTAAGGTTGTGCTGCAGTGCCTTTAATAGACCTGGCCACAACGAAACACGCATGACTGACATATCAGCAGAAATCGGGTTTGCCAATTGGGCAGACGATTCGTTCGGGAACATCTGCTGCTGAATGCTCGGCTCTACAAAGCTGTAGGTTACCGCTTCTTGGTAACCGAGCGAGACCAATCGGTCAGCCAATACCGCCAACGGCGTTTGTTGCTCTGGCGTACCTTGCGGTTTTAGTTCGGCTGTTGGTGCAGTAATCGGCAAGTTGTTGTAGCCGTAAATACGCGCTAACTCTTCGACAAGGTCGGCTTGAATGGCCATATCGAAACGCCAGCTTGGCGCTTTCACTTTCCAGTAACCAGCGCTGCTTTGCAAAACAGTGAAGCCTAGGCCAACAAGAATTTGTTCAATGCGAGCATCGTCGATCTCAACACCTAACATGCTGGTGACAACGCTGCTGTTGAGTTCAATTTCGGCGCAAACCGGTACCGTTTCGGCATGTTCGGTTAAAACGGCTGGGCCTGCTTTGGCACCACAAATTTCAATTAACAGGGCACTGGCGCGTTCTACTGCCATTTCTTGCAATTGGAAGTCAACACCGCGCTCATAACGGTGGCTGGCGTCGGTGTGCAAACCTTTGGCACGGGCTTTACCGGCAATTTCGATCGGCGCAAAGAAGGCACATTCTAAAAAGACACGCTTGGTGGATTCGCTGACACCAGAATCTTTACCGCCCATAATGCCCGCTAAGGCTAATGGGCCTGAGGCGTCGGCAATTAATAGTTCTGAAGAATCTAGCTCCAGTTCTTGGCCGTCGAGCAGGGTTAGCTTTTCGCCTTTCTGCGCTTTACGCACGGTGATTTTTTCGTTCAGGCTGTCTAGGTCGAAGCCGTGCAATGGCTGACCAAGCTCCAACATCACGTAGTTGGTGATATCAACAACCGGGTCGATAGAACGCACACCGGCACGGCGTAAACGCTCAACCATCCAAATCGGCGTTGGCACAGTCACATCAACATCGTTAAACACGCGGCCAATGTAACGTGGGCAACCAACACCATCGGTAATTTCGACAGGGAAAGTATCGTTATGGCTGACTTCTACCGCTGGCGCTGCAACTTCTGTCAGCGACTCGTTATTAAGCACGCTCACTTCACGGGCAATACCACGCACACTGAAGCAGTCGGCACGGTTAGGGGTTAAATCGATATCGATGGCGATGTCGTCTAGGTCTAGGTAATCGCGCAGTGACGTGCCCACAGGTGCGTCCGCTGCTAATTCCATAATGCCGTCGTGGCTTTCGGACAAGCCCAGTTCTTTTTCGCTGCACAACATGCCGAAGCTTTCGGCGTCGCGCAATTTGGCTTTTTTGATTTTGAAGTCGCCCGGCAATACCGCACCGACTTCTGCAAAGGCGACCTTTAGGCCAGCACGTGCGTTAGGCGCACCACAAACAACCTGCTGGCTATCGGTACCGTTAGTTACCTGACAAACACGCAGTTTGTCGGCATTTGGGTGTTGTTCGCAGGCGGTAATTTCGCCAATCACAACACCAGAGAAGGCTTCGGCAACCGGCTCGAAACCATCAACTTCTAAACCGGCCATGGTGACCTGATCCATTAGTTCTTGGGCAGAAATCGCTGGGTTAACCCAAGTACGCAGCCACTTTTCGCTGATTTTCATGAACTCTTTCCTATTACTGAATCAGTTGAATTGACGTAAGAATTTAAGGTCGTTGCCGAAGAACAACCGCAGGTCGTTAACGCCGTAGCGAATCATCGCCATGCGTTCAACACCCATACCGAAGGCAAAGCCTTGGTATTTTTCTGGGTCAATGCCCGAAGCGCTGAGTACTTTTGGGTGCACCATGCCGCAACCGCCAAGCTCTAGCCATTTAGATTCTTCGCCGTTTTTAACCCAGCGTACGTCAAATTCTGCCGAAGGTTCGGTGAACGGGAAGTAAGAAGGACGGAAACGAACTTCTAGATCTTCTGTTTCAAAATAGGCCTTCAAGAAACCAACGATGGTGCCTTTTAAGTCAGAAAAGCTGACTTGCTCGTCAACCAACATGCCTTCCATTTGGTGGAACATTGGACTGTGCGTCTGGTCGGAGTCGCAACGGTAAACACGGCCAGGGCAGATCATACGGAACGGCGGCTTGGCGCGCTCCATAGTACGTACCTGAACGGTTGAAGTGTGGGTGCGCAACAATGTATTAGCGTCGAAATAGAAAGTATCGTGCATCGCTCGTGCTGGGTGATGCGACGGAATATTCAACGCTTCGAAGTTATGGTAGTCGTCTTCGATCTCTGGGCCGGTTTCGATGCTGAAACCAATGTTGGTGAAAAACGATTCCATGCGGCGCAATGTCATGGTGATCGGATGCAAACCACCAGCCTCTTGGCGACGACCCGGAGCGGTGACATCGATCTGCTCTGCAGAAAGCTTCTCTGCCAGTGCGTTTTCTTCTAATGCGGTTTTACGTGCATTAATCGCTTCGGCGACGGCTTCTTTTACTTCGTTGATACGAGCACCGGCTGCTGGGCGTTCTTCTGCCGAAAGCTGACCTAAAGATTTAAGCTGAGCGGTAATTTCGCCCTTTTTGCCTAAAAATTGAACTCGAATTTCATCTAAGACTTGCGCATTGCTGGCATCTTTTACAGCTGCAAGTGCGTCTTCGTGCAGCTTGTTCAAGGTATCCATGAACCGTTTATACTCCCGTAAATCGGTAGACCAAAAAGGCCTTCACTATAAGGTAGGAAATGAAATAAGCAACTGATCTAACTAGGTTTTATCAGAAATTCACACCCAGTTTTCATTATTCTGGTCTATTTACTAGCAGTGCAGCTTTTAAATAGCCTGCCAGCCAAATAGATCGCTCTTAAATAGACAGCTAGTTAAATAGACAGTTACTTAAATAAACTGTCGGAAAAAGTACGTTCGCAAAAATGGCACTGCAAGCGCACCTTATGGGTGTTCGCTTCGGCATTGTGAGTCTGCGATACCGAAAAACGGCTCGCCACTGGCTCGGTATGCGAAATACAATTGCTGTTTGGGCAAGCAAACAGGCCAACAAACTGGTCTGGCAATTCTATTTTAAACTTCTTCACCACGGCGTAGTTGTCGATCACGTTGACGGTCGCCGTTGGGGCATAAAGCGCCATTTCACCAGCGTCATGCTGCGAGAACAACCAACCTTCAACCTTGATAATGTCTTTTTTGCCATTGCCTTTAGAAGGCAGGTTTAAGCCGACGGTAATTTGCGCTTGCGGGTCTCGCTTTTGGATCAGCGATAAAATATTTAAGCCTTGCCCGGTTGGAACGTGATCGATCACGGTGCCTTTAAGAATGGCTTCAACGGCCATGGTTTCACGCATTGTCGAGCTCCTTAATGTGTTCGTTCATCACCAATGCCAACAGCGCTTGGCGGGCATAAACACCGTTTTCGGCTTGCTGGAAATAATAGGCATGCTCGGAGGAGTCAACATCGGGGTGGATTTCATCAACGCGCGGCAATGGGTGCAGTACGCGCATATTGGGCTTAGCACCTTTGAGCATGGCTTTGGTGAGAATGTACTTGGAGGCAATGTGCATGTATTCGGTTGGGTCAAAGCGTTCTTTTTGCACACGCGTCATATAAAGAATATCAACCTGCTCAACGCCCTCTTCCAAACTGCTTAAGTATTGATAAGAGATACCTTTTTCAGCCAGATCCTGCTCTAAGTAGCTTGGCATTTTTAACGCTTCCGGCGCGATAAAATAAAAGGTTGGGTTAAATAACGACAAGGCTTGCGCCAATGAATGCACGGTGCGGCCATATTTAAGGTCGCCCACAAAGGCGACTTTTAAGTCGGTCAAGCGGCCTTGGCATTCGGCAATAGAAAACAGATCCAGCAATGTTTGGCTCGGGTGCTGGTTTGCGCCGTCACCGCCATTAATCACCGGCACCGTTGCGACTTCGGCTGCTAAGCGCGCTGCGCCCTCTTTTGGGTGCCGCATAATGATGGCATCGGCATAAGAGGAGATCATGTTAATGCTGTCGGTGAGTGTTTCACCCTTTTGGGTTGAAGTATTAGCACTGTCAGAAAAGCCGATCAAACTGCCTTGCAAACGCTGCACTGCGGTTTCGAATGATAAACGGGTTCGGGTTGAGGCTTCAAAAAAACAACTGGCAATGACTTTATTGCTTAAATAGGGAGAAACGGGTTGGGCTTTAATAATAGAGGCTAGCTGGATAATCAATTCCAACTCGGTTTGGTTGAGGTCACGAATGGAAACGATATCTTTTTGATAGAGCGGATTCGGCATTGGAGCACCTTCTTCGGAGTTGGCGCAGTATACCATCGGATTTTTACGAATAAATATCTTTCACTCAGGGATGCCGTGTTAAGCCAAGGTTTTAGCTGTAAACAGATTTTAGAACCGCCAAAAACAAAAAAGCCCGCATAATGCGAGCTTTTGTTTATTTTTAACAAGCAAGGACTTATTAAAAATAAAGAGCTTACTAAAAATAAAAAATTTGGTGGAGCTATGCGGGATCGAACCGCAGACCTCCTGCATGCCATGCAGGCGCTCTCCCAGCTGAGCTATAGCCCCTTAACAGGTGGCAGGCATATTAATCAGCCTGCTCTGTTGTGTCAATAACTTTGGCAATATTTCTTTATAAAATTCAAAGGCTTAGCTTAAGTGGTTTGAACTGATTTTTAGTCTGATCGAAACCACTCTCAGCCTGATCTAAATTAAGCCTCAGCGCCCAGCTGACGGAATTCTTTTTCCAGCGATTTCAGTTTCTTCTTACCGATACCGCCTAACACTGTGAGCGCATGACGCAAGCGACCGCGCGTCATATCTGGGCCTAAAATCGCCATCGCATCCATCACCGAAACCGAGGCTGTGCTGCCAGTAATGGCGATAAAGATCGGCGTATTCAGGTCGCGCAATTTAATACCTGTGCCATCAGCAACGGCTTTGATATCGGCAAAGATGTTGTCTTTAGACCAATGACGCTGCGCTTCTAAACGCCACAAGACAAATTGCAGCGCTTTTTTAAGCTCGTCTTCTTCTAACTTAACCGGCGCAAAGCTCTCTTCGTTAATCTCTGGATTACCTTGGAAGAAGAAGCCTAACAAGCCTGCAATATCACCCAAAGTTTCGGCACGCGTTTGCGCCAATGGCATCAATTGAGTGACAAATTCAGCATTAAATTTCCAGTCGAGCAAACGCTGTAACAGCTGTTCTGGCGTATGCATTTCACGTAGGTATTTACCGTTTAGCCAGTTCAGCTTTTCAAGGTCGAACACTGGGCCACCGAGTGAAATACGATTCACGTCAAATGCTTTGGCCATATCGGCAACCGAGAACACTTCTTCGCCTTCTGGCATGGTCCAACCCATCATGCCTAAAAAGTTAACCAAGGCTTCTGGCAATATGCCCAGCTCACGATAATAGGTAATGGAGGTTGGGTTTTTACGCTTGCTGAGTTTCGATTTATCGGCATTACGCAACAGCGGTAAATGCACATAAACCGGTGGCGTCCAGCCAAAGTATTGGTACAGGGCAATCTGTTTTGGTGTCGATGAAATCCACTCTTCACCACGTAAAATATGGCTAATTTCCATTAGGTGATCGTCCACCACACTGGCAAGGTGGTAAGTCGGCAAGCCGTCGGACTTCATCAGTACTTGCATGTCGATCTGTTTCCAGTCGATCTCTACATCGCCACGCAATACATCTTTAATGACGCAAGTGCCCTCGGTCGGCACTTTCATACGCACAACATGCTCTTCGCCTGCATCCAGCTTTTGCTGAATATCTGCTTCGCTCAATGATAAGCAATGACCGTCGTAGCCGATGTCTTCACCATTGGCGCGCTGCTGTTCACGCACTTCATCCAAGCGTTCGTTGCTACAAAAACAACGGAAGGCATGGCCGTCATCGATCAGTTGGTTGACGTATTTTTGATAGATATCTTTTCGGTCTGACTGGCGGTAAGGACCATGTGGACCACCGACATCTGGGCCTTCTGCCCAGTTTAAGCCCAGCCAGTTAAGGCTATCTAAAATGGCTTGCTCAGATTCTGCAGTTGAACGAGCCTGATCGGTATCTTCGATACGTAAAATAAACTCGCCGCCTTGGCTTTCGGCAAACACCTTGTTGAACAAGGCGATATAGGCTGTGCCGACGTGTGGATCACCTGTTGGTGAAGGAGCAATACGCGTACGAATTTTAGTCATTAAAAGAATTCTCTTGGTGGTGTCACGAAAAGGTGGCCGGATTATAGCGATGCCGAGCTTGAAAAACTATCTATCACGGGCTATCTATCAGGAGCTATCTATCACGGGCTATCAATCAGGAGCCATATACCAGAAACGATTTACATAAAGCAGCCACAATGGCGATTGATAAAACCGATTCGCCTGCTGGCGCGAACAGAAGGCGCAGCCTGCTAGGTATAAAAAGGAGCTAATTAGCGGAACTGGCCTATTTCGGCCATAAACTCAAAGCCTGCGCTGGCGAGTTTGGCTTCTAGTTTTTGCTGGTCGATATCAAAGCTTTTAGCTAGCTCATCGAGCTTGCCGTCAAAGTCGTTTCTCAGCTTAAGGTTAACAATGCTCAGCAGCATGGCTGGATCCATGGTTTCAAAATTATCTAGGTTCAACTAGCTGTCCTCTAAATCTGAAATCAATAAATTCGCGGCGGCAAAGGCGGCAGACTCACGCGTCTGTTTTGGTAACGCTTCATCTGCGGCTATGTCATTCAGCGCTGTTAACGCACACTGGATGGCTTTCGGCACATAGGCCTGATCGCCACTGCCAATTTGCGCATAGTGCATCCTAACTAACTCGCAACAGTCGTAGACCTTCATCGTCGCCCCCCTGCTTTCCGCTTTTTGTTTTAGCTTTTTTGCGCCGTACTGAGCTTATTCACTAAGCTTCTTCGTTATGGATTTCCACTAACGAAGAGTCTCGCGCTTCAGTCTGGTTCTTTTTATCGTCGCTACGGCTATTTTCCAGCTCGTCTAAATAGAGTTGGTCGATATCGCCGGTAATGTAGCAGCCATTAAATACTGAGCAATCAAACTCATGCACGTCCGACTTTTTGGTTTGCGTCGCTTCGATTAAATCGTCCAGCGCTTGATACACCAACCAGTCTGCACCGATCGATTTGCAAATCTCTTCATTGGTACGGCCATGAGCAATAAGCTCTTTTGCCGCTGGCATATCAATGCCGTAAACGTTAGGGAATTTCACTTCTGGTGCGGCTGAGGCAAAGTAAACTTTTTTGGCTCCGGCATCGCGTGCCATTTCGATAATTTCGTTACAGGTGGTGCCACGCACAATGGAGTCGTCGACCAATAAAACCGTTTTGCCTTTGAATTCTAAATCGATGGCATTGAGCTTTTGACGTACCGATTTTTTACGCTGTTTTTGGCCTGGCATAATAAAGGTTCGGCCAATGTAACGGTTCTTAATAAAGCCTTCGCGGTAGGTGACGTTTAATTTATTCGCCAACTGCAATGCCGATGTTCGGCTGGTATCAGGGATTGGAATGACTACGTCGATATCGTGATCCGGTCGCTCTGCCAAAATACGCTTAGCCAGAGCATCGCCCATACGCAAACGGGCTTTGTAAACAGAAATGCCATCGATGATGGAATCAGGACGGGCAAAATAAACAAATTCGAAAATACAGGGCGACTTTTTCACCTCTGTGGCGCATTGCTGCACATGAAGCTCGCCTTCGGCATCGATATAAATAGCTTCGCCTGGTGCGACATCGTCAACCAATTCAAAGCCGATGCTGTCTAATGCAACACTTTCGGAGGCAACCATGTATTCGGTTTTACCGTTTTCGGCAACGCGCTTACCGTACACCAACGGACGAATACCATTAGGGTCACGAAACGCCAGCATGCCCAAACCGCTGATCATGGCAACAACACCATAAGCACCTTTACAGCGGCGATGAACGCCCTGCACTGCGGCAAACATATCTTCTGGTAATGGTTTTAATTTGTTTTGAATTTGCAGCTCGTGTGCAAACACGTTGAGCAGCACTTCAGAGTCCGAAGTGGTGTTAATGTGGCGTAAATCAGCTTGGAATACCGCCTTGCTGAGTTCGTCAGAATTAGTCAGGTTACCGTTATGCGCCAGCACAATGCCGTACGGTGAGTTAACATAAAAAGGCTGACTTTGCGCGGTACTGCTGGAACCTGCCGTTGGGTAACGGACATGACCCACACCGGCATTACCGATCAGCGATTGCATGTGGCGACTCTGGAACACATCGTTCACCAAACCATTGCTTTTACGCAGATAAAATTTGCCATCCGCTTCGGTAACAATACCGGCAGCGTCTTGGCCGCGATGCTGCAACACGGTTAATGCATCGTACAAGAGCTGATTAACTGGAGACTGCCCGACAATACCCACTACACCACACATACTTTACTCTCCACTAACCGACAGATTATTCACCACCAACCGAAAGGATGGCATCGGATGCTCTATATAAATGTTCTCCGACCCAGCGAATGACTGGCTCGAAATATGGAATTAATACGGAATCTTGCCAAAATTGCTCAATAGCAAACAGCCGACCGACAGCCAGTACCGCAACCACCAGCACAATACCTCTGAGCAAACCAAACACGGTGCCTAACACACGATCGGTTCCTGAAAGTCCGGTAATACGAATAAACTCTGACAACAGATGGTTAACTAATGCACCGACAACCAAGGCGGCAATAAATAAAATAATAAAAGACAGGGTATAGCGATTGGTTTCGCTAGAAAGCAAACCAGAAAACAGAGACGCTAGGTTATCGCTATACAGGCGCGCAATGATCAGTGCGGCAAGCCAAGTGGCTAAAGACATCGCTTCTCGTGCGAAACCCCGTTTAATACTGATCAGTGACGATACAACAAGAATGGCAACAATAGCCCAATCGATAGAGGTCATTTTAAGCCCTGAAAAAGTAACGCGCGCATTTTAACAGGATTCAACCGTTTGTGAACGCTAGAATCGGCTGTTCTTTACTTAGCTGAAAAAGCACACCGCTAATCCTGCCGGTAGCGAACCACCAAACCCTGCTGTTTGAATTGAGTTTTAATTTGCTCTTTCAACTGTTCAGCCGCCGCTTTGCTATCGACTGGGCCAACAAATACCTGGGTAAAAAGACTCTCATCGGAAAGCAGCTTTTCACGGAAATAGGCATTTAAGCCAGCCTGCTGCAAAGTCTGTTGCAATGCCGAGGCTTTGCTTCGATCTCTAAAACTGGCGACTTGCACGCTCCACAACCCATCAACGGTAGTCGAGCTGTCATTAGCGGTATTCAATTGAGCCTGTGCCGAGCCGCTCTGCACGACCGACTGAGCGGTCGAAACCACCGCACTGACAGAGGCTTCAGGCTGAGCTACTGGTTCAGACTGCTGCTCAGCTTGGTTTTGCTCCTGAGTTGCTAGCAGCGAAGAGACCGGTAATTCAATAGCGGTATCTTTCGGCTGCGACGCCCCTTCCGGTACACGCCCTTCAGCATCAAAAATCATTGGCGCTAAAATCAGCACAGACAGCAACAGAATCGCTAAACCGACTAGACGCTGTGATAATTTTGCATCCATAGCATCAACCCTCCAACAACGTCAGCGCTTGGGCGACGGTATAAAAAGAGCCACCGATAAAGATCGGTTCATCCGGATATTGCTGATGAATAGCCGCCAACGCTTCAGCTAAAGAATGGTGCACTTGGCTTTTCTGCTCAAGGCTTTGCGCCAGCTGCTCGGCACTAAAGCCGCGCGGCACATCCAAACCGATACAGTGATAACTGCCAGCAATCGGCGCTAAGGCATTAGCAAAGCCTCGGCTGTCTTTGTCTTTCAGCATGCCCAATACAATATGATAACGCTGCGCAGCTAATGCCGTGGCAATATAGCCAGCGGCATGCGGATTATGACCAACATCCATAATCAACGCATGATCATGGTATAACGCCTGCTGCAAACGGCCTGCAACCTGCACTTGAGCAATAATGTCCTGTGCTTGTTCTGCATTCAAAGCAAACGGGCTTAAGGCAAAGGCTTGCAGCGCACTGGCAGCATTGGCTGCTGGAATATTCAGCGCTGAACGCGAACATATTCCATCCTGCCAATAGAGGCTGTCGGTCTTTATTCCATGCTGCTGATTAAATGGATACAGATGAGCGCCAACCTTGCGAGCGGTTTGCTGTACGCTGTCTGGCATATTTTCTGAACCCAGCACCAAAGGCTTATCGGCGCGACAAATACTCGCCTTCTCGATGCCAATTTGGTTGATATCCGATCCTAAAAACGCCTCGTGATCTAAGCCGATGGTGGTCACAACACTGATATCTGGCTCGATAATATTGACCGCATCCAATCGGCCACCCAAGCCAATCTCTAATACCCAAACAGATAACTCTAGCTGCTGGAATAAATAGAACGCCGCGAGCGTGGTGAATTCAAAATACGACAGTGACATTTGAGTCGCTTGACGAGCTTGCTCAACAGCGGCAAAGGCTTCAACCAACTGTTCATCTGTTGCAGGCACATTGTTGATGCGGATGCGCTCATTAAAACGCAATAGATGTGGTGAACTGTACTGGCCAACTGTTTGGCCCGCACCAAGAGCCAACGCATTAAGCGCAGCAACGGTGGTGCCTTTACCGTTAGTACCGGCAACAGTAAACACAAAGGCATTGGTTGGTTCGGGTAAAAGCTGAGCTAAGACCGTTTTTAGTCGGTCTAAGCCCATATCAATTTCTGTAGGGTGAATGGCTTCGATATAACCGAGCCATTCATTTAGGGTTGCGTTGTTAGGCGGGCACATTAACAAATTTTTTCAACACGCGAGAAAGCGTTGTTCTCAGTTCACTTCGGCTGACAATCATATCGATAGCACCCTTTTCTAACAAGAACTCACTGCGTTGAAAGCCTTCTGGAAGTTTTTCGCGAACGGTTTGCTCAATAACACGCGGACCGGCAAAGCCGATCAAGGCATTAGGTTCGGCAACATTAATGTCACCTAACAGCGCCAACGATGCCGAAACACCACCAAAGCATGGATCAATCATTACCGAAACGTAAGGCGTACCCTGCTGTTTGAGTCGCTCTAAGATAGCGCTGGTTTTCGCCATCTGCATAAGCGAGAACAAGGCTTCCTGCATACGAGCACCACCGGAAGTTGCAAAGCAGATAAACGGAATGTTTTTCTCTTGCGCAACACTGGCGGCCTGTACAAATTTTTCACCAACAACCGAGCCCATAGAACCGCCCATAAAGGCAAAGTCGAACGCGGCAACAACAACCGGCAAGCCTTCAACGGTGCCTTGCATGGCAACTAAGGCATCGTTTTCGCCGGTCTGTTTTTGCGCAGCAGTTAAGCGGTCTTTATAGCGTTTGCTGTCTTTAAAGCGCAGTTTATCTTCAGGTTTTACATCCGCGGCAATTTCGACTCGGCCGTCGGTGTCTAAAAACATATCCAAACGGCGACGAGCACCAATACGCATGTGGTGATCACATTTTGGACAAACATCGAGATTCTTTTCTAATTCTGGTCGGTACAGAACCGCTGAACACTTTGGACACTTTTTCCACAAGCCTTCAGGAACATTAGAACGACGCTCCGAATCAGAACGAATAATCGAAGGTACGATTTTCTCCAGCCAGCTGCTCATAGAGCCCCCATTAATGAGTTAATATAATTGATGTCGCTATTATTACTTATTTCATGCCATCGTTTATCAAGCATGATAAGAGACACTTATGAAGAATTTTCAATGAATAGCGCATCTGCCTGCCGAACAGCTTCGGCAAAAGCAAAAATTTTATCGATATCTTTGATGCCTGGCGCCTGCTCAATACCACCAGCAACGTCGACTGCATAAGGCCTCAGAGCCTGTATCGCAGTGCCAACATTGTCAGCATTAAGGCCTCCGGCTAAAAATAATTTATGCCGAATCGACTCTGGTGTCATAGACCAATCAAACTGCTGGCCGGTTCCACCAGGAACACCCTTTACATAAGCATCTAACATAATAGCATCCGCTTGGTGATGCTCGGCTATTTTTTCGGCTACTTCGGCGGCGGATTTGACTCGCAGCGCCTTGATATAACGACGGCCAAACTGCTGACAAAACTCTGCTGACTCATCACCATGAAACTGCAAAATATCCGCACCAGTCGCAGCAACCACGTCATTCACAAAGTTGACCTCTGGATTAACGAACAGCGCTACCTTATCGACAGCAAGACTGACATGCTGCGCTAGCTTCTCGGCTTGCGAAACCTCAATATAACGGCCGCTAGGCGGATAAAAAATCATACCGATGGCGTCGGCACCCGCTTGGCAGGCAGCTTCGACATCTTCTGATCGAGTCATGCCGCACATCTTTATTCGGGTTCTCATTGCTGTCACGAATTAGTTGCCTTCTTGCTTTGTTTACACGGGACGAAAACTGGGCGCTAAGTTTGCTATGAGTGGTTCAATAAAACTAGGGCCTGCGTCTAACTTTGGTAGATCATTACGTTCATAGTCGGCCCGCACAAAATATAGGCCATCACCATGAGCCGTGACACCACCTTTTTTTCGATCCTGATAAGCCAGTACCTGCTGCGCCCATTCGATAGGTTTTCGGCCTCGACCAATGGGCAGCAGGACACCAACTAGGTTACGCACCATATGATGCAAAAAGCCATCGGCTCTCACCTGTAAAATAACAAACTCACCAACGCGCTCAATCGATAGCTCTTTTAATGTTCGTACCGGTGAGTGGGCTTGGCATTCGGCAGCACGAAAGGAACTAAAGTCGTGCTGGCCAAGCAATAAGTTCGCAGCCTGTTGCATTTTTTCGGCATCCAGCGGGTAGCGTTCCCACGTCGTTAGCTCATTCAACAATGCCGACTTCACCCAGTTGTTATAAATCACAAAACGGTAACAGCGCTCTTTGGCAGAAAAGCGCGCATGAAATTCAGTATCGACCTGTTTCACCCAGCGCACACTAATATCATCCGGCAACCGACCATTAATGCCCATTTGCCAACCATATTCGCTGCGTTCACTTTGAGTATCGAAATGCACTATTTGGTTGGTGGCGTGCACGCCAGCATCGGTACGGCCAGCAACAATGCTGGCAACTGGTTCATTAGCAACCGATGAAATTGCCGATTCCAACGCTTGCTGGACAGTGGGCACACCGCTGCGTTGCACTTGCCAACCACGATAACGAGTGCCGCGATATTCAATCGCCATGGCTATACGAAAACGATCGGTTGGTCGTTCAAATTCAAATACTTCACACATACCAATAAGATTCTTTCTGTGAGGAAATAAAAAAGCCGCTCGGCGCGACTTTTAAAAATAACTTGCAAGCTGAGAGCTTGCTATTGCATTTGGTCGATCAACGCTTGCGCCTGTGCTTGCTGATCTTCATTACCCTCGCCTAATACTTCGTTGAGGATATCGCGAGCGCCTTCTAAGTCTTCCATTTCCATGTAAGCGCGAGCTAGATCCAGTTTGGTACTGGCTTCATCGCTGCCCGATAAGAAGTTAAAGTCTTCATCATCGAGGTCTGACTCGCTGCCAAAATCATCGCCCTGACCTTCTAGGTCTTCAATATAGGCATCCAGACCTTGAGCAAATTCTGGCTCGGTTTCAGGTTCAGACTCTAATTCTGGTTCAACCTCAGGTTCAGATTCAACTTCAGGCTCTGCTTCAACTTCTGGTTCTGGTTCAACCTCAGGCTCTGGTTCTGGTTCAACCTCAGGCTCTGGCTCTGGTTCAACCTCAGGTTCGGCTTCTGGCTCTGGTTCAACCTCAGCTTCGGCTTCAACTTCAGGCTCAGATTCGATTTCTGGTTCGATTTCGGGTTCAACTTCAGGCTCTGCTTCTGCAGTATTATCGGAACCGAAAAATAACTCTGCATCATCATCTTCTGAATCACTCGGCGCTTCCGGCTCAGGCTCTGATTCTGCTTGAACCTCTAGTTCTGGCTCTGCTTCTAATTCAGGTTCTGGAGTCGGCTCTGGTTGAACTTCTGGCTCTGCTTCTAATTCAGGCTCTGGAGTCGGTTCTGGTTGAACTTCTGGCTCTGCTTCAATTTCCAATTCAGCTTCTGGCTCAAGAGCTTCCAAGTCCAGTTCATCTTCATCGAATGGCAAGGTAGCGCTGTCGTCATCACCAATGGTCGGCGTAACTAGATCATCGTCATCAAGATCTTCATCTAGGTCTAAATTCAGTACCGGATCTTCATCGATATCGAGTTCGTTTAGATCCAAGCTAAAGTCTAAATCTTCAAGCTCACTGTCGTCGATATCAATATCGCTATCGTCGTCTGGCAAGGAATAGGAATTCAGTGAAAAGTCTAGATCATCCGGTTCTTCAAGCTCTTCTAACTCAGCATCAAAGTCGTCTAGCTCATCTAATTCATCCAGATCGTCTAAATCTTCTTCCAACTCAGGGTGATCAACCTGTGCTGGCGTTGTCAGTTTATTGCGTAACTCAGCAACAGCCTGATGCTGTGCAACCGACAATTTAAGCTCTGAGGCTAGATCATCAAAAGCATCTAGATCGCCAGTTTCGACATATAAATCTAACAGCTTAAGGCCAATTGCCGTACGGTTAGGAAACTGCTTACGAGCTTCCAACAGCTTGGTCTCAGCCTGATCGTATTTCTGATACGCCATGTACATATCGGCTTCAGAGATTGGGTCAAGCTGCTCTGGCTCAGGCTGTGCGACTGGCGTTTCAGCAACATCGTCATCTTCATCCTGATCATCGTCTAACGAACGGTAGTTATAGTCATGCTCGTCATCGGCGGCCAGATCAATACCGTCGAGTTCGTCGTCCAACATCTCATCGCGTTTGTTACCACGACGCGCCAAAGCCAAAAACGGCAGTAGCAACAACAATAAGACAGCCGCTGCCGCGATCGCCATATTGCGAGTACTCGCCATCACCCACTCGACCAGTTGATCAATATAGGGCTTGGCTTGCTGATATTTTTCTAGCAGGTACTGAACCGCTGGGTTCTGCATGCTAAAGAAGGCAGGCTTCTCAGTTGAAACAAGGTCGTCATCTAGGCCGCTATCGGTTTGGCCTAATGTCTGCTGCACTTCCGCCAGATCGTTATTTTGGATCTCTAGCAGTCGCTCCATGATAGCGATCTGCTCTTGCAAGTCAGAAACTTGAGTCTCTAACTGGCTGCGCTCATTTTGGTACTGATCGTTCAGTTCTTCGGCGGCGTTAAGCTGATTTTGTAATCGATCGACTTCGACGGCGATATCGCCTGAGGCCGACGTTGTCTGGCTGCCATCTTGCGCCGATAGCTCTAAATAACCATCTGGATTACGCTCTGCTTCAGAGTTAGGCAAGGCCGATGCAGTGGTGTCGGTAGCAGACAATTGCAGTTCACTATTACGGGCTTCACGGCGAAGGTCCGCGGCCAAGTTCTGCGCTCGTACTTCGGCAACAGCCTGCTGGAAGCTGCGCACAGCTATTTGCGCTTCGGTTGGCAGTACTAGGCGGCTACCGGCTCGTACCAAGTTGATGTTTTCATCGATAAAGGCATTCGGGTTTAAATCCTGAATCGCCAACATGATTTGCTGTACCGAATAGTCATCATGCTCTGGCATCTGCAATGCGATTTCCCAGAGAGTATCTCCGCGTACAACATTGTATGGGCTGGCAATGGCTGGCGCTTGAATCGGCTGTGGCGCTGGAGCAGGCGTAGATTCCGTAACCGATTCCGGCTCGGCAGTCGCAACCGGAGCAACATTTGGTGTTGGCTGCACGCTCGGTTCTGCAACCAATGGCTGAGTCACAGCTGGCTCAACAATCAATGAGTCTAACGATAAGCCGTCGTCGAATACCGGAGGATCTAAAAGGATGGTGTATTCTTTAAACAGCCGTCCGCCGGGCCAATTGACCTCGACTAAAAAATTCAAGAAAGGTTCGCGTACCACTTGGCGAGTAGAAACCGCAATAACGATGTCGCCATTGGTTTTTTGTTGAGTGACAAATTGGATATTAGAAAGGAAAAAATTACGCTCGATGCCGGCTCGGCGGAAATCATCAATTGAGGCCAACGTTGGCAGGATGTCTTGCTCTTCCAAACCCTGCAGCTGCGTTAACTGAATCTCTGCCTGTAACGGTTGATTTAGGTTGGAGTCGACAGTGATATTGCCCAATCCAAGACCGAATGCAGAACTGCTAAATACCAGAAAGGTGGCAAGTATCAGTAACGTTTGTTTTTTTACCATTTCTTTTTCCTTTCCTCCGAGCTGTATCCAAAAACAACCCAAGAGGGCCTTTCATAAAAAAACCGAAGTACACCAAACCAAAAACAAATTACTTAATGCGGCGCTCTAAGGTCTTACACTGGTGAAAATATAATAGAAAGAACATTTAAAACTATCGCTAAGTATTATTTATTAAAGGGCTTTTAGCAACACAGTGCCTGTTATAGTTCGCACTTTCAAAAAAATTCCAGTCTTATTAGCGGCAATTTATCGAACTGAAGGCTATTTTTTTCGGCAAGGCAACGAAAAACGCCCCAACTAATCAGATTAGTTGAGGCGTTTATGAGTGCCACTAAAAAGCTTACAGATCGTTTTTAAGTATCGCGAGCATGCGGCGCAACGGCTCTGCTGCACCCCACAATAGCTGGTCGCCAACGGTAAAGGCGCTGATGTACTCAGGCCCCATTGCCAGTTTACGCACACGACCAACAGGCACATTCATGGTGCCGGTTACGGCAGCAGGCGTTAGCTCACGCATCGATAGTTCACGATCGTTAGGTACATAACGCACCCAATCGTTTGCACCACTGATAATTTCACCCAAGGATTCCACTGACACGTCTTTTTTCAGCTTCAACGTAATGGCTTGTGAGTGACTGCGCATTGCGCCAATACGAACACATAAACCGTCGATCGGTACTGGCTGATTTGAGCTGCCTAATATTTTATTGGCCTCTACCTGAGCTTTCCATTCTTCTTTGCTTTGGCCTGAAGCCATTGGCTTGTCGATCCAAGGAATCAAACTACCCGCCAGTGGCACACCGAATTGATCGCACGGGTAGTCTTCTGAACGAATAAAGTCAGCGACTTTTTTATCCAACTCCAAAATAGCACTGGCCGGATCATTTAATAGCGCAGCCGAAGTATTATGAATAGCGCCCATTTGCGAAATAAGCTCACGCATATTGCGCGCACCAGCACCAGATGCAGCTTGGTAAGTCATCGGCGATGCCCACTCGACCAAATCTTCTGCAAACAGGCCGTGCAAACCTAGCAACATCAAACTAACCGTACAGTTACCACCAACAAAGGTTTTAACACCTGACTCCAATGCTTGGTCGATCATTTTGCGGTTAACAGGGTCAAGCACGATGACCGAATCTTCTGCCATTCGCAAAGAAGAAGCGGCATCGATCCAGTAACCGTTCCAACCAGAATCACGCAATGGCTGATAAACCTCTGCGGTATAGTCCCCGCCTTGGCAGGTTAACACCACATCGCAAGCAGCCAGTGCTTCAATACTGCTGGCATCTTCTAGCGTTGCTGCGCCTTGACCAACATCGGGAGCTGGCTGTCCTTTTTGACTGGTGGTAAAGAAGATCGGTTCAATGTTATTAAAATCGCCTTCTTCTTTTAGCCGCTGCATTAATACCGAGCCGACCATACCGCGCCAACCAACGATGCCTACTTTTAAACTCATGTTCGTTATTCCTCTTTAATTCTTTTTAGTGGCCAATCAACGTTAGCGATCAACCTAAATTAGCGATCGACTAGGCTAAAGCTGCTAGTACAGCGTCGCCCATCTGCTCGGTCGAGACTAAATTCATACCTTCGGACTGAATATCCGCAGTACGGAAACCCTGATCGAGAGTCACGCCAACGGCATCTTCAATCGCTTGCGCGGCATCGGCTTCATCAAACGAATAACGCAACATCATCGCGACCGATAAGATAGTCGCCAACGGGTTAGCAATACCTTGACCTGCAATATCTGGCGCACTGCCATGAATGGGCTCGTACATACCTTTGCCATTTTCATCCAACGAGGCCGAAGGCAACATACCGATAGAACCCGTCAACATAGCGGCACAATCGGATAAAATGTCGCCAAACATATTGCCAGTTACCATAACGTCAAACTGCTTCGGTGCTCGTACCAACTGCATGGCCGCGTTATCGACGTACATGTGTGTTAGCTCAACATCTGGGTAGTCTTTTGCTAATTCATCCATAACTTCGCGCCACAATACGGTAGCTTCAAGCACGTTAGCCTTATCGACCGAGCAAAGCTTGCCGCCGCGCTTTTGCGCCGCTTCAAATGCTTGACGACCAATACGACGCACTTCAGATTCAGAATATTTGTAGGTGTTAAAACCTTCGCGCTCGCCATTTTCTAATTCACGAATGCCACGTGGCTGACCAAAATAAATGCCGCCTGTCAGTTCACGCACAATCAAGAGATCCAAACCAGCAACCAACTCTGGCTTCAGTGAGCTGGCATCGGCCAATTGCGGATAAAGAATAGCCGGACGCAAATTACCAAACAGGTTGAGGTTCGAACGCAAACCCAGTAGACCTTTTTCGGGCCGAATGCTCATATCAACCGAATCCCATTTAGGGCCGCCAACAGCACCCAACAGCACAGCGTCGCAAGCTTTGGCTTTCTCTAATGTGATTTCTGGTAGTGGTGATCCGTGCGCATCAATTGCTGCACCGCCCACTAAACCCTTTTCAATATTGATGCCCAATGCGAACTTATCGTTCACGCGAGCCAAGACACGCTCTGCTTGTGCCACAATTTCCGGACCAATACCATCACCTGGCAATACCAATACTTGACGAGACGCTACGTTAGAAGACACTCAATAAACCCCTTATTTAATTTGGCCAAACACCCACGGGTGCTGCTGTGCGCGTTGCTGTTCATACTGTTTAATTTTATCGGCTTCTTGCAAGGTAAGGCCGATATCGTCCAAACCATTAAGTAAGCAATGTTTGCGGAAAGCATCGACTTCAAAGCTCACCTGCTTACCTTCTGCATCGGTAATGGTTTGGCTTTCTAGGTCAACGGTGAGTTGATAGCCTTCGTTAGCGTCAACGGTTTTAAACCAGCCATCCAAGACTTGCTCATCGACAACAATTGGCAAAACACCATTTTTAAAGCAGTTGTTATAGAAAATATCGGCAAAGCTGCTGGCTAAAATCACTCGAAAACCGAAGTCTTCTAACGCCCACGGCGCATGCTCACGGCTAGAACCACAGCCGAAATTTTCTCGGCTCATTAAGATACTTGCACCCTGATAGCGCGGCTGATTAAGCACAAAATCAGGATTAAGCGGCCGAGTGCTGTTATCCATATTCGGCCGACCTTCATCTAAATAGCGCAATTCGTCGAACAGGTTTGGGCCAAAGCCGCTGCGTTTAATCGACTTTAAAAACTGCTTTGGAATAATCATGTCAGTATCGATATTGGAGCGGTCTAGTGGCGCAACAATGCCAGTTACGGTCGTCAATGCTTTCATCATTAGGCTCCTTGTTCTGTAATATCAACAAAATGGCCAGCAATTGCCGCGGCGGCTGCCATCGCAGGGCTGACCAAATGAGTACGGCCACCAAAACCTTGGCGACCTTCAAAGTTACGGTTCGAGGTAGACGCACAGTGCTCACCCTCGCCTAACTTGTCGGCATTCATTGCCAAGCACATAGAACAACCCGGCTCTCGCCATTGGAAACCCGCTTCTTTAAAGATTTTATCCAAGCCTTCTTCTTCGGCTTGTTTTTTTACCAAGCCACTGCCGGGTACAACCAACGCTTCGATCAACGAGCCAGCCACCTTTTTGCCTTTGGCAACGGCCGCCGCAGCGCGCATGTCTTCAATACGAGAGTTAGTACAAGAGCCGATAAAGACACGGTCTAACTTGATATCGCGAATTTTTTGATTTGGCTGCAAGCCCATGTACTTCAACGCACGCTCAACACCCGACTTCTTCACTTCGTCATCGAAATCGGCTGGGTTAGGCGCTTCACCGTTAATGTCCGTGACCATTTCTGGCGAGGTTCCCCACGTTACTTGCGGGTAAATATCTTGTGCATCCAACAGAATATCTTTATCGAACACGGCACCTTCATCGCTGACTAAATCACGCCAAGCTTCTGCGGCTAACTCAAACTGCTCACCTTTCGGCGCAAATGGACGGCCTTTAAAGTAATTAATGGTGGTGTCATCAACCGCAACAAGACCAACACGTGCGCCCGCTTCGATCGACATATTACAAATAGTTAAGCGGCCTTCCATGCTAAGCGATTGAATCGCAGAGCCAGCAAATTCTAAGGCGCAGCCGTTACCACCGGCAGTACCGATTTGACCGATGATGTAAAGCACGATGTCTTTTGCTGTAACACCTGGGCGCAACTCACCTTCAACACGAATACGCATGTTTTTCATTTTTCGTTGAATCAAACACTGCGTAGCCAATACATGCTCAACTTCGGAAGTGCCGATACCAAACGCCAACGAGCCCATCGCGCCGTGCGTTGAAGTATGGGAGTCGCCACACACAATGGTCATGCCCGGCAAGGTCGCGCCCTGCTCTGGGCCCATGACATGAACAATACCTTGGTTGATCGAATTCATATCGAATTCACGCACCCCAAAGTCGTTACAGTTGTCGTCCAAGGTTTTTACTTGGATGCGGGAGGTTTCATCGGCGATGCCATCAATGCCAGACTCACGCTCTTTTGCCGTGGTTGGCACGTTGTGGTCTGGTGTGGCGATATTGGTATCTAAACGCCAAGGCTTACGGCTTGCAATACGCAGTCCTTCAAACGCTTGTGGTGAAGTTACTTCGTGCAAAATTTGTCGGTCAATGTAGATCAAGGCAGTACCGTCGTCTCGCTCGGAAACAACGTGCATGTCCCATAATTTGTCGTAAAGCGTTTTCGCCATGAGCCTAGGCCTCTTCCTGCTGGTTTTAATCGTATTTTTTTAATGGTGCCTATTCTAATTAGACTGTAAGATAATACAAATTTATTATTTTTATGATTTCCATTCCAAATAGGAATACCAATGGATTTACCCAGCCTAGAAACCTTTCTTGCCGTGGCCGAATTAGGCTCATTCAGCGCCGCCGGGCAGAAGCTCTACCTCACTCAGCCTGCGGTTTCCAAGCGCATTGCCAATTTAGAAAGCCAGCTCAACGCCTCCCTATTCGACCGCATTGGCCGTGAAGTAACACTTACCGAGGCTGGGCATCTATTAATGGGCAAAGCTCAACAGCTGCTTAACGACATGCGAGAACTGCAAAGCTCAGTCAGCCAACTAAGCGAAACGGGCGTACGCTCACTGAGCCTTGCCAGCAGTCACCACATTGGTTTGCATTACTTAGGGCCTCTGTTGCGTCAGTTTTCTCAGGACAATCCGCTAGCAAAGCTGGACTTGCGTTTTATGGAATCGGAACAGGCGATCAGCAGCCTACTCAACCGCGATATTGAACTAGTGCTAACGACCATCCCTTCGCCATTACCCAAAGACCTTGTCGCGCAAACCTTTTGGAAAGACGAGCTTATTTTTGTGGCTGCACATGATGACCCATTGGCGCAAAAAAAACGCATCCGACTGAATGAGCTCACCTACAGCAACGCCATCTTGCCGGAGCCTGGCACCACCACTTACCAAATTATCGAGCAGACATTCAACCGCCACCACATTCCGCTCAAGCGCGTTATCCATGTGAACTACTTAGAAACGATTCATGCATTGGTCAGCAACGGACTGGGCTGGAGTTTGTTACCTAAAAAGATGATTGCTGCTGAGCTGCAACAATTGGATGTCGACGGTGTTGAATTAAGCCGTAATCTCGGGCTGATAGAGCACAAACAGCGCACACTCAGTAATGGTGCCCGAGCCTTTAAAGAGGTGCTCGCCGAGAACGGCCTGTAAACCAATGCAACAGCGCGAGCAGAAATAAATAGACCAAGCCAGAACTGATACCCCACCAGTGAGAGCGATAGGCAACTGGCCCTTGCAGCAACTGAGTGACCGTCTGGCTTTGCCAAGAAAGACCGAAAATAAACTGATTTTCGAGCAATACTTTAACCAACAGGATAGCGACAAACACCGCCTTCACAAAACGCGAGTAATAAGGCGAATAGTAAGCAGAAAGCACCAGCCAACCATAGAGCACACCTGATAAACCAACGTAAGCCTGATAACTTGAATGCAACAAACACAGGCTGCTATACAACCAAACCACAACAAAGCCCAAACTTTGTAGGCGCGTTAAACGAGCAGGCAAAAGCAACAGCATTACCAAGACGCCCCATTGATTGATCAACCAATGCAGGCCATCACGCTGCGTGAACCAGGCTGTAAAAGGCCGCCACCATTGCCCTGCCGCGGTCAACTCAGCATGATAAAAGCCCCACTGCACGACAGCCGAAAAGCTGGCAATAAAGCTCAACGCCGAAAGCAGCAACAGCGCAATTTGAACTGGGCCACAGCGTGGTAAAAAATCTGTTTTTAAGCGGATAAAATCGAACTTAGCCATGCAATATTTCTTTGTTAGGGTACAATGCCGCGCTCAAATTCAAGCGAACGAGCGGCTTTTCTATGTGGTTTAAAAACATCCAAGTATACACCTTTAACGACGCCTTCACGCACAGCGAAGGGCACATAGAAACTCAGCTTAGTCAAAACGCCTTTCACCCGTTAACTGCTTTGCAAGAGTCGAGTTTTGGATTTGTGCCTTGCTTTAAAGACAGCGAACTCTATGTAGAAAGCATCGCTGGCAAACTCTTTATTAGCGCACAAATTCAAGAAAAAATACTGCCCGCCAGTGTCGTCAACGATCACCTAAATGAAAAGCTCGATCAAATAGAGCTCGACGAAGGCCGCAGACCGACTAAAAAAGAACGTGAAGAAATCAAAGAAGCGATTCGCGCCGAACTGCTGCCTAAAGCATTCCACAAAACCAAAACCGTCAGCGCATGGATAGACAGCAACAACGGCCTAATGGTCGTCAACGCCGCCAGTGAAAAAACCGCTGACGAATTCACCTCGGCATTACGTGAAGCGATTGGTTCGCTCAGTATTGTTCCACTCGGCTCAAACGCCTCAGGTGCAGACTTATTAACTCAGTGGTATGTTGAGCCAGAGTCTCGTCCAGAAGACTTCAGTTTAGAGGCCGACTTAGAATTAACATTACTGCAAGACCCAACAGTAAAAGCGCGTTATAAAAATCTCGATTTAAACGCACCCGAGATAAACCTTTCACTCGAAGCAGGCATGCGCATCTGCCAAATGGCATTAAACTTTGAAGAGCAATGCCAGTTTGTATTAAATGAAAAATTCCAAATTAAGCGCATCAAATACCAAGATACGCTAATCGAAAAAGCACAGGATTCTGAAGACCCACGCAGCGATGCTTTATTGATGTGCGATACCGTAACTCAGCTTATCGTAAAAATTAAAGCGCAGATAAAACACGAAGCGGTTTAAACCTCTTTAGTTTAACCTTCTTTAGCTTTAGCTTAATCTTCTTTAAGGTCTACAGGCCCGCCGTTCATCACTTCTTGTTCGGCGGCCTCAAACTCATCCATGACAACGTCATCCTGCTCTTCAGAACGCGGATCTAAGTTGAAGGCTTCTGGTGTGGTCATGCCAGCAACCACCTGAAAGTCCTCGTTGTCTTCGGTTGTAACCGGCAACACATGAGATTTACGCCGTAAAATCAATACGCCACAAAAGGCGATAAAGCTCACCGCCATAAACAGATACAACGAAGCATGACCAAACAACGACATAAAACCAGATGCGAGTGGCCCACCGATTGCCGAACTGACACCATAGGTAATCAACATGGCACTGCCGATATCGACAAAGTCGGCACTGTCTGCATTGTCGTTAGCGTGCGCTAAACAGATGGCGTACATGGTCATGCCGACACCACCCCAAAAGAAAGCCAACAGCGTCGAAGTGATTCCGGCATAATAACTCTGGAACGAAAAAACAAAGGTTAAGACTGAGACAACAGCGCCAGCCAACGCGATGAAGGTTAAAATTATGCGTCGGTCGAATTTATCCGAAAAGCGTCCCAGGGGAATCTGAAAAACCGCACCGCCGAGCACCACCGCCGACATAAAGTTGGCAATCTGAAAAGTACTTAGCCCGCTGTCTTTAGCGTAAATAGGTGCCAGCGACCAAAACGAGCCAGTAATTAATCCAGTAAATACCGAACCTAAAATACCGATGTGCGAATGCCGCCAAACTTTGGGGAAATCGACGTGTATTTTATGAACCGGAGCCGGTGCGAGAGTCAGCGTTAAAGATACCGGAATAATAGACAGCGCCAAAAATATCGCGGCAATAGAAAACAGCATAGTGCTAGTGGTGCCGCTGATGTTTAAAAGCTGTTGCGCCAGCGTGATCATGGCAAGATTCATCATGGCGTAAAACGACAAAATCGAACCGCGGCTGTTCGCGTCTGCTCGCTCGTTTAGCCAGCTCTCAATAATCATATAAATACCAGAGATCGCGCTACCTATTAAAAAGCGCAACAACATCCAACCAACAAAACTCTGGCTCCAGGCAAAAAACAGAATCAACACAACATACAAAGCCGAGAGCACGGCAA
This sequence comes from Reinekea thalattae, assembly GCF_008041945.1. NCBI lineage: Bacteria > Pseudomonadati > Pseudomonadota > Gammaproteobacteria > Oceanospirillales > Saccharospirillaceae > Reinekea > Reinekea thalattae. The sequence goes on from NZ_VKAD01000001.1 coordinate 850,734, forward strand.
AGGTACGAATATGACCAACCCGCTTCAAAATAATCGGCGTAGCAAAGCAACCCGCCACAAAGCCGACAAAATAGCTCGAGCCTGTCAGGCCAATTTGGAAATCACTAAAACCTAATAGACTCGCCGAGACCGGCAATAGGGTGAGCAGTAAACCATGCCCTAATAGAACCAAGGCATCAGAAATCAGCAGTGCTGCAAGCGGGATAAGGTGGGCAACCATAACGATCCAAAAATAGAAGCTGTAGCCCTTAGCCTATACGAACTTAAGCCAAGTTGCTAAAGACAAATGTCACCAATATCGACCTTTATTAGCTAAAGGTTTCTATGTACAGTGCCTCAAGCTTATCTCGGGCCCATTGGGTTTTACGCAAAAACTTTAGCGACGACTTAATTGAAGGCTCATTAGCAAAGCAATTTACCGAAACTCGATCGTATAGACCCTGCCAACCAAAGTGCGCTTGCAAACGCACCAGTATTTTTTCTAACGTTAAACCATGCAGTGGGTTATTGGCTTGCTCTTGGCTCATGTTTTAGGCTCGTGAAAATAAGTAGATAGATAATGCAGGTTGAATACCAAAACGATAAACGGCGAGCCTAATAGTTTAGACTCGCCGCTGTGTGGATATTTTAACAGTCACCTATTGGTGACCTATCAAAATTTATTTAGCTGATGAATTATCAGCAATCACTCTTAAAGATTCATAAATCTTAAATAGGATGATCATGATTTCGCAGTAGATTCTTGTACCAATTGATCCACCAACAATAATGCCTAGGCCTGCCCAAAAGCTGCCAAAAAACACCATAAATAGACCACCAACGATGACGAATAACAATGCTAACCAATAAATAACATTAATAATTTTTGGGGTGATCATTGTGTCAAGATAAAGAACTTCCTTCATACCTACTTCCTTTAAAAATAAGATATATAGATTAACGCTGATAGCGTCACAGATACCGCAGATGCGGTTTTCAGCCTTTCAATAGGTCCGAACTGACTGAATACTGCTAATATGCAATCTAATGATCTTGATTGTCAATTTTAATACCTATAAAAAGTGGCTAGAAACTGGCAACAGTAAAGCCAATCTTCTAGCTCTAGATCTCGCCATTGTCGCGAACCTGTCATAAATCGGAAATAAGATTGAGCGTTCGCTTAACTCCATAGACTCTATGACAGGAACTCCTCATGAATAAACTGGTTACTTTTTTAGCCGGTTCGTTGCTTACTGCAACGACCGCTATTGCCGCAGATACACTCACTGTTTATAGCGCAGGTCCAGCACCTCTGTCTGGCGCACTTGCCACAGCCTTTGAAGAAAAAACAGGCACGAAAGTCGAATTATTCCAATCCAGTGCTGGAAAAATCATGGCTCGTTACCAAGCTGAAAAATCTAATCCGCATGTTGATGTAATTATTTCTGCGTCTTGGGGCGATGCCTTAGCATTATCAGAAGATTCCGATTTACTGCCGTATCAATCACCTAATGCAGCCAACGTTCCTGCTGCGCTAAAAACGCCTACCTTTGTAGCTCAGGGTGCCGCTGCACTGGCTATTGCTTACAACCCAAACTCAGGCTTACCAAAACCTGCTCATTGGGCTGATCTAGCTAAAGTAGAATACAAAGGTGAAGTTACCATGCCAGACCCAACAAAATCTGGCTCAGCATTGACTCTAGTACAGGGCTTAGTTGCTCAAAACAGCGACTCTGCTTGGCAATTGTTTGATGATCTAGCCGCAAATGAATTACTCGTTCCAGGAGCAAACAGCGCAGCTTTAAACCCAGTATTACAGGGCGCTAAAGGTGTCGTTTTTGGCGCGGTCGATTACATCGTACTTGGCGCCAAAAACAAAGGCGAAGCTATTGAGGTGGTATACCCGAGTGAAGGGACGGTACTTGCTCCGCGGCCAATTATGATTCTAAAGAGCAGCAAGCAACAAGACAGTGCTAAGGCATTTGTTGACTTTGTACTTTCCGAAGAAGGTCAAAAAATGGTTGCTGAGCAGTTCATTTTACCGGCTCGTACTGACATTCAAGCTAAACGCCCAGGCTGGGATGAGCTAACGCTAATCGAGTTTGATATGGCAGCCGCAGCGAATGATTCTGCGAGCACGAAAGAAAAGTTCAGCCAGATCACGAAATAATTCTCTCATGGCATTTTCTCTACTCGGTGGCACAGGCGCCACCGTGGCCTCAACCCGTTGGTTGAGGCCACTGTTATTTTGGCTTACTACTGCGCTGCTGTTATTGCTGGTCGGCTTACCCGTATTAGCAATTGTCGCTTATGCATTGTTTCCACATATTAACGAATGGTCTTTTGCACAACCCTTTAGTGCCATTATCCCAAGCTTGTCTGATCTTGACCTATTAAGTGCCATTGGCAATTCGCTTGTATTATCGTTCAGTGTCACGCTGCTGTCTGTTGTTATCGCCCTCCCCTTAGCCATTCAGCGCCAGCATTTGGCAGAGTCCAATGGCCGTTTATGGGATGCTTTAATGCTGGTGCCATTTTTAATTCCACCCTACATCGGCGCAATGTCTTGGATGCAATTATTGCAGCGGCGCGGATTTATCGAACAACTCTTCGGCTTTAACCTAAATGATTTATTGTATTCGTTTCCTGGCTTAGTCATCGTTATGTCGTTACATCTGTTTCCGATGATCTATGTTGCAGCCAGCCAATCATTACGCATTATCGGGCAGCGTTATGGCGACGTCGCTCGTGTATTTGGCGGTCAACCTTGGCCTATTTTTTTTCGTATTCAACTGCCGTTAGTCAGTGTCAGTCTTCTTGCTAGCGGACTGATGGTCTTTGTATTGACGTTCGAAGAATTTGGCACACCAGAAATCTTAGGCAGTCGTTTTGGCTTTGAGGTTATCGTAACCTCGATTCATAAAAAGTTTACCGACTGGCCTATTGATCTACCCGGTGCATCGGTACTTTCATTGATTCTCATCGGCATTGCTTTTGCTGCGTTTAAAACACACGGCTGGTTAACAAAACGCTTCACCACGGATATCGACACTCCACTTTTAACCGCGACCAAAATTGAAGTACCTCGTTACCGTTCAATAATTGCCAACGGTTGGTTTTGTCTTGTTGCTATCCCTGCTGTGATATTACCTGTGGTCACTATTGCTATTAGCGCCAGTCAAAAAACTCTTACCGGTGGCTTAGCTTGGTCCAACCTTGGCTTACAACACTTCATCGCTATCACTGCGGTGAACAGCGAACCTTGGCAGGCGCTAACAACTTCCTTATTACTGGCATTTGGTGCTGCACTCGGCAGTGTTGGCATTGCCTTACTGGTTGCGTTCACCTTGGTACGCATGCAGCCAAAAGGGCTCGCCTTACTCGATTTTTTATCGCTACTGCCAAACGCCTTGCCCGGAATGGCAGTCGCCGTTGGTTTGATCCTAACGTGGAATCAAAGCTTCTGGCCAATGACACCATACAACAGCAGTGCCATATTATTATTGGCCTACATGACTCTAACGTTGCCTTACCCTATTCGCACATTAACCGCGGCACTCAAGCAGCTACCACTCTCACTTGATGAAGCAGGTTATGTCTTTGGCGCAAGCGAACTGCGAGTATTGCTGCGAGTATTGTGGCCGTTGATCGCACCGGTGGCACTCGCATCCGGTTTTATTGTCTTCGCTATTTCTAGTCGCGAATTGGTGAGCTCTTTAATGTTAGCGCCGCCCGGAGTAAACACCGTCGCAACCTATGTTTTTCATCAATTTGATCAAGGCTCAGTGAATGCTGGCATGGCCATGAGCCTTGTGACCATTTTAGTTTCTGGCAGCATCATACGTCTCGGCCAGTCGCTTACTCGGAGTAATATGCTATGAAGCCGTTAACGCTAAATCAGATTGGTAAATCCTTCGCCGGTAAAACCGTCTTGGACAGTATTGATCTGGATGTTGAAGCGGGATGTTTCCTAACCTTACTTGGTCCATCCGGTTGTGGTAAAACCACACTGCTTCGCATTATTGCCGGCTTAGAACAACCCGACAGCGGCACGCTCTATAACGAACACCGCTTACTCGATGACCCCAAAAAAAATCGACACTTAGCACCACAACAGCGTCACTTTGGTTTTGTCTTTCAAGACTATGGCTTATGGCCACATATGAATGTCGCTGCAAATGTCGCCTTCCCTCTGCAAATGGCGAAAGTCAGTAAGCAGGAGATCAAAAATCGAGTGAAGCAAGCGTTAACCGATGTGCACATGCAAGATCACGCCGACAAACGACCTACTCAACTTTCTGGAGGCCAGAAACAGCGTATCTCTATTGCACGCGCTCTTGTCGCTCGACCAAAATTAATTTTATTTGATGAGCCGCTTTCAAACCTCGACGCCAACCTGCGAGAAGAACTTGGTCATGACATTCGCCGACTAGCACGCGAGCAAGGCCTAACCTGTATCAATGTGACGCACGACCGACGTGAAGCGCAGCTACTTTCGGATAAAATCGTGCTATTAAAAGACGGCCGCTGTCATCAACAGGGTACGCCAGAAGAGTTATTCCATACGCCTATTGATGCTTGGGCTGCAAAATTTCTCGATGCAGGAAACTTATTAGCAGAAAAAACACTATGGCCTGAGCGAGCCGAAAACAGCTCAGACCTGATTTTAATACCGCGCAGTGCTATCGCTATTACAACTCAGCAGAACGAGATAAGTGCGCAGGTCATCAGTTGTCGTTATTTAGACGACCGCCACGAAATTGTGGTAGAAAAATCTGGTGAACGATTAAAGTTTTATCAATCAAAATCCGCTCAGATCGGTCAAACGGTTCATTTAAAAATCGACGAAAATACTATTAGCCGTTATTGTCGAAAAGCCATCTCAAATAACAAGCTAGACAATATTCCAGTAGAGAATATTGCATAGCTAACACTTTCATAAACTCGCGCTGAACATTTTTCAACCGCGATCAAGCACTTGCGTAAGCGACTACACTCAAGTGCTTTTTTTAACTAACCGCTTAACAGAACCCATGTGCCATATCTTTTCTGCTCTGGTGCCTAAATACCAAAAGCTCAACGCCAGTATCGCAAAAAATATCGCTTTATGAGTGCCTTGCCAAAAATATTCAAAGAATTTTGTATAAAGATTGATAAAGATAAAGGTCAGGCCAAATCCTCTGGTCATGCCATCATCATATTTTACACCATGGAAAATCGCTACTATTGCTGACAACGCAAACAGAATTGACCAAAACAACAACTCAGATTTTTGAGCCATAATCCAGAAATAGTCATCACCGTAATTACCAAACAGAGACAATATCCAAAGCGATATAAACAAATAAAGCATGCCGACCGCTTTTGTTGTTGGTAAGAATTCGGCTCTAGCCTGCCACTTATGAAACAGATATGAACCTAGAACAATTAAAACCAAACCGAAGACAACAAAACGTAACGGATAGTTCATACCGAGGTAATAAGCGCCCCAGCCCGAAACATAACCTGTTTCGGCACCAAACCAAGCGCCTAGCGAAAGCAGTGAAAACAACCAGACTAATTTAGAAGGGAACCAAAGCCCCAGCAATCCATAAACAATCGCTGCCAGTAATAACAGTAATGAAAAATGTCCAGAGCCGTTATCGATAGCCATGCCGAGAAAGGCAACCGCCATTGCTGTGGTTAGCACAGCCAAAAAGAAGACCGCTTCGTTACTGAATATTTTTTCTGGGCTGCGTTGTTTTTTTATCACACCTAAAAAATACAAAACCACGGCTAAAACCGCGAGACTCATCGATTTCATAAAATCAGAAAGATTAAACAAACTTACCAGCAGCCCCATCAGCCACTGGTCTGCTAAGGCTGATGATATTGCGATAACAATACAGGAAATCGCTAGCCAGAATGAGTACTTAGCCACTCGCTTCCAATCGAAAGCTGTCACTTTATAGGATGCTTTAAGCTTGTCGAATTCCGCTTCCGAGATAACATCAGTCTCGCGCCAGCGGCTAATCGCCTGCTCAAGCACTCGACCTTCCTTCTTTGATACCTGCATTAAGTTGCACTCCTGAATCATGCTTAAAGCAAAGGCTAATAAAGTCCGCCTGAGGTAATTGAACACTCGCCACGATCAAGCATTGTACCTTGCATGCAGTATGGACACAGGCACGGCGTCACAGAAACAGCCAATCAATAATTTGAGAACAGCTAGAAATTATTTTTCATTCTCAATCCAATAGTTGGTTAGTACTTCTTTTTCAATACCTGAGTAAACTTTAATGACCTGATATTCACCTATTGTTTTATCTGTGATGTTTTGAAAACTTTTAATACGAATCTTTGCAATGGCGTTACGATTTAAATCAATCAGATCTATTGGTGTTTCTATAGGAAATACCCTATTCCCTACCTTTGTGAACTCATAACAATTACCAGCGACAGGTTCTTCAGATACGCTTAGTTGTAAAACCCAGTTGAACTTAATAGCAGAACCCATGCTTTACCCTCTGTGAACAGATAAAAGGTTATATTTATACTGACGGCCTATCTTTTTAAGCAAGATATTCATAATCTGAATAGGCTTTAATAACGTTTTATAGAAGCCATAGTAGCTATAAATAAAACCGAAATTGAAGCCTAGCCCATAAATATGAAAGACCTTAGATTACTTCTTAGTCACGGTACCTAAGTAATATTTTTCAAAATAGTGTTGAGAGAAAAAAAATCTATGTTCATCAACCCAATAAAAATCTCTCACCGTATGGAGCTGATAATTATCTGAGTGACCGTTAAGCTTAACCCAATGACCACTTACCTTTTTTTGGATGAACCATTCTGCTTCTTGACCATTGTAAAAGGCACTCATTCGATATTGATAACCTGGTGAATAATTTCGCCCACTAGGAACCTCACCTAGAAACTCTCCGGTAACAGTAGAGATAACATAATCACTTTCCATCCAGTCTTTTTTATATATGAGATTATCTTCAGGGTAATAAGCAACAAATGTATCGGGTTCTTCTTGATAAACATGAGTGTAAATCGGATCACCTTGAGTACTCAAAATTTCAAAGCGCTCATCATTAAATATAAATCGACCGTTTAACGCCTTTATCGCTTCATCAACGTCTGTGATACGAACTAACTCAGGCTGTTCGTAAGGTTTAAGATTTGTCACCATTTCATTAAATTTTTGCTCCGTTATCTCTTTTGTTTCTACGATAAATTCTGTCGCTTGCAATCTAGTAGCAGGCAGTATTTGGAAAACAATAGTGATTAAAAAAAAGAACAGTACTTTATTCATAATTTCACCCTACAAATTTTAATATAAGTTTAAAAATCAAGTTTTATTATATTTTTTTGACATTACGATCACTTACCCAAGCACGTAACTTTTTATTTTCAAAATCCGAATAAATTGGATTAGAACATTCATAAGAGTCGTACATAGCCTGTTGTGGGATTTCTACATAAAGCCAAGTTCTTTCTTCTCGATCATCACCTTTGTATTCCGCAATCACATCTATAATCGCTCCACTTTTAATTTTGGCGACAATATTAGTGTTTTTATCTTCTTCACAGGTGAAATAAGCTGTATGAGAACGTAAATCAGAAGAAAAACGTGCATTATATTGATCAAAGGTTACTTCAACCTGATAACTTTCTGATAAAAATTCGGTCGGCGAAAACTGAACATTAGACAAGTCGCCTTGATAATAATCTCTAGCATCATATAGAACATAATCACTGATTAAATAGTGACTGTCATTCTCAAACCCAATAGTTGTATAAGAATCAAAAGGGCTTTCGCCGCAACAATGGGAAGTCACTCTGATCTGCTTAGTATTCAAGTCACTTTTATAATCATTATAAGAGGTCAAATAGCCAAATTGAGAAAACTTTTCATGATATAAGCCATTAACATTTACATATAGGCTGACACAATTACTTTCACCACAGAGTATCGTTACTGCAACATCGAGATCACCGTCCAAATCAAAGTCTATAAGCTTTAATTCCATATCATAATGAGACATATTCTGTTTTTTATTCTGAGCGATTAACTCTTCTAATGTTCCTATAAATCTATCATTAGAAAAACATGGCAGTGCCATAGTCGCCAACAAAACATAAACAATTATCCGAACTATATTCATATGAGTTCCCTTTAATCTATCTATATTCTTCCATTAGCCTTTAACATCTGAACCTAGGCCCATGATTTCTTTAGCTTCAGGGCTTAAAAATGGCAATAATTCTTCAAATGTTACAGAGAAGAACCGTTCGCAGCCATCGCCATAGGCATCTTCATAAATCTGTAAGCCGCCGTCTTTATTCAAGCGAACCTCAAAGACATCTCTGGTTCTGTAATAATGATCTGGCGCGCAATCGTGATAGCCTTTTAATAGATACGCTTTCAACTTTGGGTCTAGCTTTTTGCTATCTTCGTTACTGCCGATCCATTGCCACAGATCGACCTCTTCTCCGGTTTTTGCACTCCAGGTTTTGGTTTCATTCCACATGCCATTTCTTCCTGTACCAGCAGCCCAGAAGTAATGTCCAATTGAAATAACATGTTCATCCCAATACTCTATTCCAACATCATGGGAATCCGTTACCGGCAAACCGAAGCGGCCTAAAAACTCTCTTCGTTGATCGAAATAATCCTGAATGACTTCTTCGCTCTTATCGAGCTTTAACATTTGGTTGATTTTATCTATTGCAGGGTCAGGCCCCGTCAACTGAACTGTCGCCCTGCCAGCAAAGCTTAATTCACGGTATTGGCGCTCTGGTGAAAAGGTCATGAGTTCCGATATTTCAACCTTCGGGTAGGTTTCTAACCTTTGGTTAAATGAGTCGCGAGAGCAAGCCTCAGTGTCTTCGCGCCCATCTATATAGTTCAGTTTTATGGGAAGGGTTTTACTAGTGGTCGGGTGGCGCCATGTGCCTAAAAGCGTTTCGTTATTAGGCGTACCCAATTCCCAAAAGCCGGTATCTTCATATTCGCTCCAATAAGGCTCTTCATCACTGGTTGTGAGCTGAATAGGTGTCAGGTAATCGAGGTAGTAATAACTCGACCATGAATAACCAGAAACCTCGTTAAAACATGCAACAATATCTTTAGAACCTAACGTACCTTGCCATACGCCTTCAATAGTAATAGGTCGAGCTAGTGCGAGGGAAGATATAGCCAGAAACATGAAAGAAGCAACAGTCCTAACCATGATAACTCCTAAGAATTTATTTATTGGGATCAATCAATACCGTCACTTTAGCATTACTGAAAGTGGCTGTCTTTTCGAGTTTATATTGTCTCATTGAATACAAATAAAACCTGTGTAGTTTTACGGTGTGTTATATGGAGGGGCGGCGGCGATGACTGAGAAAATAAAAGTCGAAGCTGGCCACGGCGCTACCTGAACGGTAACGCGCGAGGTTTAGCTTTTACAGGTAAGATTCGTCAATTGTTTTGAGTTGCTCAAAGCATGCCGTTAAAGGCGCTTTGTACTTTTCTTCAATACTGGTTCGCTGGCGGTCTTGTTCGCGGCGTTGCTGTTTGCTGAGGTCTTTACGGGCTTGGTGGGTATCGAATTCGGCGACTTGATCAAATACGTCGCGCAATAGTGTGTAGGGTTGCCACTGTTGTTCGCTAAGTTGCAAACCTTCTAACAGCATTTTGCAGCGAATCACGGCTTCAGAAACCGATAGCTCTTCATTAAGCGCTGTGTGAGAGATCACCCGCAAGCTTTCTAAAATGTACTGTTGCTTTTCGGTTTTAATTTTTTCTTGCTGCTGTTTTATCTTTTGTTTTTGCTGTTCTTGTTGACGAACCTGTTTAAGCAAATAAAAAGCATACGTAGCCAACAAGGCAATAATAATGAGAGCTAAAACAACAAAGGCTATGATCATGTGGGTTCTCTTTTATGTTTTTTGTGGCGTTATTTTATTCTGAAGCGTCGAGCTGATCGGCTGGAATCATGCCGAGGCTGTTCATTTCTTCATCCCAAGTAATCAGCAGCTGTTTAGTTTTCAGTGCCTGCATTACCTGTTCTATCGCCTGCTGTTTTTCGTCGGCATCGCCGAGCCATTCTTGCGCTTGACGGCTAAGCCAGTCTTCACAAATGGCTTGTAGTGTTTCGGCTTGCAGTTGCTGATACGGAATAATCATTAGCTGTTCCACAAGCCCTGTTCAGTTAACCAAGCAATGAAGTCGGCTTCATCCATAACGGGAATATCCAGCTCTTCTGCTTTTTTAAGTTTGCTGCCAGCACCTGGGCCTGCAACCACCTGATTGGTTTTAGCAGAAACGCTGCCAGCAACTTTAGCGCCTAGGCTGAGTAAATAATCTTTCGCTTCGTCACGACTCATTTGTGAAATTTTGCCTGTTACTACCCAAGTCTGTCCGGTAAGTGGCAACGCTTCATTGTTTATTACTGTGTCTGGCCATTCGACACCTAAGGCGATTAGGCGCTGAATTTCCATGACGTTTTGCTCTTCGGCAAAGTAGTTCACCACATGTTCGGCAACGATGGGGCCAACGTCTTCCACTTCGAGCAAGTGCTCTATGCTAGCGCTGATAATTCGCTCTAGTGTGGTGAAGTGTTGCGCTAAATTACGCGCTGTGGTTTCACCCACTTCACGAATGCCTAAGGCATACAAAAAGCGCGGCAATGTTGTCTGCTTACTTTTATTAATGGCGGCAACTAAATTAGATGCCGACTTTTCTGCCATGCGATCGAGCTGTGCTAACTCGTCGACTTGCAGCTCGTAAATATCGCTGGCCGAATGCAATTTATTGGCGGTTAATAGAGCATCGACAATTTTTTCACCAAAGCCGTCGATATCCATCGCTTTGCGCGAGACAAAATGCTTTAACGCTTCGCGCCGCTGAGCAGGGCAAACCATACCGCCAGTACAGCGCAATGCGGCCTCGCCTTTAACGCGTTCAACATTGGATTCACACACGGGGCACTGGCTTGGAATTTTAATTTCACTTGCCGCTGCGGTGCGCTTTTCTATTACGACTTTGGCAACCTGCGGGATCACATCGCCAGCGCGACGAATAATCACAGTGTCGCCAATGCGGACATCTAAGCGTTCGATCTCATCAAGGTTATGCAGCGTTGCATTGCTCACAGTCACACCGCCAACAAACACCGGTTCTAAGCGAGCGACTGGCGTTAAGGTGCCGGTGCGGCCGACTTGGAAATCGACATCGAGCAGAGTTGTCATTTCTTCTTGTGCTGGGAATTTACGCGCAATGGCCCAACGCGGCGCACGCGATACAAAACCCAAACGCGTTTGCAAATTAAAGGCGTTAACCTTATAGACAATACCGTCAATCTCGTAGGCCAAATCGTTACGACGCTCGGCCAATTGGTTGTAATAATCGACAATACCCTGCACGCCCTGCACTACGGCTTGCTCGTCGTTAATTTTTAAACCCCACTGACCGAACTGCGCCATCAGCTCGCTTTGCGTCGCTGGCAATTCGCCACCTTCATAAAAGCCAACCGAATAACAACACATTTCTAGAGACCGTTTGGCGGTAAGCCGAGGGTCTAACTGACGTAAACTGCCCGAGGCAGCATTACGCGGGTTAACAAAGGTTTTTTCGCCCTGCTCGATGGCCTTGGCGTTCATCTGCTCAAAGCCCTGTTTGGGAATATAAATTTCGCCGCGCACTTCTAACAACTGCGGCCAACCTGAGCCTTTAAGCTGCAATGGAATGCTGCGAATGGTACGCACGTTAGCGGTAATATCTTCGCCTGTTGTGCCGTCGCCTCGCGTTGCGCCCTGCACTAATTGGCCGTTTTCATACATCAGGCTCACAGCAATGCCGTCGAGTTTAGGTTCACAGGCAAATTCGATGGTCTCGCTGGAGTTCATACGATCTTGCAGGCGTTTTACAAAAGCACTTAAGTCTTCATCACTAAAGGCGTTATCCAACGACAGCATTGGAATTCGGTGCGTTACTGTTTCGAAGCCTGATTGCGGCGTACCAGCAACGCGCTGAGTTGGTGAAGTCGGTGTAATCCACTGTGGGTTTTCTGCTTCTAGCTTACGCAGCTCAGCCATGAGCCGATCGTATTGTGCATCCGGCACGCTGGATTCATTCAGTACATAGTATTGATAATCTAGAGCGTTAATTTCTGCGATTAAATCGATGTAGTGTTGCTGTTCAGAGGCCATCTTGGTGACTACCTATTACTGATAAAACGCGGCGGCAACCGCACAAAAAAGGATTGCCGAGAACAACTCAGCAGCAGATTGGTTTGTGGTTGCCAAAGGCTAGTCTGGCAACAGTTTAGAGCGAGCAAAGGCACGGAGTTTTTCGCGATAGTATTCACAGCGTTGTGCGGTGACCGTGCTGTGCTCTTCGTCCAGTAAATCAGCGTCGAGTTTTTTCGCTAGATATGTGCCCATTTGATACATGTGCTCAAACGCTTCCATGCTATTGGCGCGTGACGGCAACTGCAAAAACAGGGTAATACCCGGCGTGTTGAGCTGGCTCATCGCATCGGGGTTAAAGGTACCCGGATGCACGCAGTTAGCCAGTGAGAATTCGGTTTGGCCTTTTGGATTACGGTAATGGAATATGCCCATTGGGCCGTGGCGTAAACCAGAGGCGAGTAACAGCTCTAAAATTTCGGAGCCAGAAAGCTCTTGGCCTTGCTTGGCCATGACATGCATGATCACCAGATCTTCAACCGGCTCCAGCTCTTCGGCTGATTCCAAGCCTGCTTCGGCCTGCTCTGCCGAGATCGCTGTAGCAGGCTGCGATTCTGGTTCTTCTGATGCTGGCTCAGTTAAGTCTTTGTCTTCAAATTCTGATTCAGCAAGCCCTGATTCATCAAATTCTGGTTCTATCTGTTCCGGTTCTGACTGCTCTTGTTCTTCAGGCAAAAGCTCAGCTTCAATGCTTTCTAATTCTGCATTAGTGGGTTGATTGCTGCTTAGCGAAACCGGTTGTTCGTCGATGTCATCAATGGAAAGCTGAGCACCAAAATCGAGTTCGGCCTGTTCGGTATCTGCTGTTGCTTCTGTTGAGGCTTGCTCTGCTTCGTCGTCCAGCTCGATGCGCTCCATCAGCATGGGCACACGTTCTTGCAGGTTAAGACGAGTTAAACTTTTGTTAGTCGCGGTATGAGCTTCGGTATTTGTGTCTGTATTTTCAGGAGCTGGTGTTGCGGCTTTTTTTTGTTTGCGCACGCGCGCACCGCCGTTTGGTAACTCACGGGCTATTTGTGCTTTACGCGCCAGCTCTTCTGGGTCTTGGTAATCATCGTCGGCTTTTTTGTTGGCCGCCTTCATGCGCCTAAGACCATCCCAAATAATAAGGCTGATGGCGATTAGGCCTAAAAATATAATGATCTCTCTCACCGCTGTACTCTCTTTGTTATCTGTACTTTGCTATTGGTACTTTGCTATTGGTACTTTGATATCGCTACCTTGCTATCCGTACTTTGCAGCCCGTACTGAAAACAGCCTCAATGCTTTTAAATTGTGCAAACCGATAAATTGTGCAACCCGAGTGTTTACGTCCGCTTGGTTTGTTGTCTTATGCAGCCTTTTATTTAAGCGCCCGTTGTTAGCCTAAAAAATCGAAACCGGTTTAAACTGGTGCCGTACAACTTATTACATAGCAGCCAGTTCTGCGGCCTCTTCAACATTCACCGATACCAGTCGAGAAACACCCGGCTCGTTCATGGTGACACCCATCAATTGGTGCGCCATTTCCATCGCGCCTTTGTTGTGGGTGATATAAATAAACTGCACGTGCTCAGACATTGCCTCAACCAGTTTGGCGTAACGGCCAACGTTGGCATCATCCAACGGTGCGTCCACTTCATCCAACATACAAAACGGTGCTGGATTCAAACGGAAAATCGAGAACACCAAGGCAATTGCCGTTAAGGCTTTTTCACCACCAGAAAGCAGGTGAATGGTGCTGTTCTTTTTACCCGGTGGACGCGCCATAATGGCAACGCCGGTATCCAACAGATCTTCGCTGGTCATTTCCAAATAAGCATGGCCACCGCCAAATACTTTCGGGAACAGCTCTTTTAAGCCAGCGTTAATTTTGTCGAACGTTTCTTTAAATCGTGTTCGCGTTTCTTTATCGATTTTGCGAATAGCGTTTTCCAATACTTCTAAGGCGCGTTGTAAATCTTGGTCTTGCTCATCCAAGTAACGCTTACGCTCACTCTGCGTTTGGTACTCTTCAATTGCCGCCAAGTTGATTGGCCCTAAACGCTGAACCTGTGCCGCTAGGCGTTCTAATGCGGCTTCCCAGTCGGCTTCGTTAGCCTCTTCCGGCAAGGTTTCGAGCACGGTTGCAAGATCGTACTGCTGCTCTTGTAACTGTTCTTGCAGGGTTGTGCGTCGTGTCATAACCGCTTGCGCTGCCATACGGCTTTGCTCTAATTCACTACGCACTGTCATGGCTTGCTGGTCGAGCGAATGACGACTTTGTTCCATGTCTCGCATTTTGGCATCTGCAGTTTCTACCACAATACGCTTTTCACCTAATTGACCTTCCAGCTCGACGCGCTGTTCTAACTTTGCTTCCAGTTCTAACTGAATATCGTCATCAGGATCGTCTTTTTGTTGCAGCTGAGCTTTCAGTTTTTCAACTCGTTCAGCGGCACGATTTTTTTGATTTTTGGCACGTTCAAGTGAAGTTTGGAAACTGTTCACTTCCGACTGTAACTGCTGCTGTTTTAACTGTAGCTGATGCTGAGCATCACGTGCTTGGCGTACCAAATCTCGCTGCTCATCGATTGCGATACGGCTTTGTTCACGCGCCGCCAATAAGGCTTCGCGTTCTTCGACATCGTCTTCCATTGAGTCGAGCGATTGCTGCAGTTCTTCGCGCGTCATGGCTAAGGCTTCACGCTCTTCAAGCATTTGCGCTTCTAGCTCTTCGATGTCTTGATCGAGGCGAGCTTTACGCGCTTTAAGCTCTTCTGCCTGAACACGCTTACCGCTAAGCTGTGCTTTCACTTCGGCCTGTTCGCGGCTCAGCTGTTGGAATTCCGCTTGGCGCTGCTCACGTTCGTTTTCGATGGTTTTAAGCTGCAATTGCACGGCGTCGAGGTCGACCGATAAATCTTCTTCGGCGACTTCTAGCTCGTCTACCAACTCTTCCAGTGTTTCTAGTTCTTGCTGCAAACTCAGCAGACCGTTTTGGCTGTCTTCGCCGCTGCGCATACGCAGCCAGTTAGCACCCAACCAAATGCCTTCGGGCGTGATTAGGCTTTCGCCGGCTTTTAGTGTGGCGCGCTTATCCAAGGCTTGCTGTAGGTTTTCGGCAAGGTAAACACTGCCTAACCAACCGCTGAGGTCTGTCGAACTGGTTACCTTAGTTAACAGCGTATCGGCAGTCGCTGCACCGCTATTGCCACGATCTATTAAGGCTAATTCACCGTCTTTAAAACGCGCTAAAGCATCTGGCAATTCCGCAATATTGTCGACCTGAATGGCTTGTAATGAACCGCCAAGCACCATTTCGACGGCTTGCTCCCAGCCTGCTTCGACCTGTAGGTCTTGCGCTAGGCGTTTGGCTTCACGTAATTGATGACTGCTCAACCAGTTTTGCACGCCTTCGGATTCTTCTGCCATTGAGGCTTTAATCAAGGCTTTTACCGTGCTGTGGCGCGCCGACTTTTGTTGCAGTTGGTTTTTTGCTTGCTCTAATTCGCTGCGCTTTTGCTCTACTAATTCTCGGTATTGATGCTGACGCTGCGTCAACTCTTCAAGCTGAGCTTGCACTTGCTCGGCTTTATCGTCGAGCATTTCGGATTCTTCGATCAGCTGAGTTAACACTTCCGATTCTGGGTTCGCTTCAATCTGTTGGCGCTCTTGATGCAACGTTTCTTGCCGACGATGGTATTGGTCGAGCACTCGCTCTAAATGCTGAATACGCGACTGAGCAACTTCGGCTTGGCGCTTAGGGCCTTGTGCATTTTGGTTAAAGGCATCCCAACGGGTTTGCCATTGCGCTTGCTTCTCTTCCAGTTCGGTTAGCTGCTCAGTGAGCTGCTCAGATTTTTCTGCCGCGGCTTCAATTTCGGGCTCTAAAAACTCCAGCGTTTCGCGCTTCTCTTCGACCAGCTCATTGTCTGACTGAGATTCAATTGAAGCCTCATGCAAGACTCGTTCAGCGTCTTGAATGTCTTGCAGCAATTGCGCTGACTGCTCTTGGCGGTGCGCAATGGTTTGCTCAAAGCGAGCGATTTCATTGCCGAGCTGATAAAAGCGCTCTTGCACCTGATTGAAGGCTTCGGAGGCTTCGTGGTGTTGTTCGCGTACCACTTCCATTTCGGTATCGATATGGCGCTGCTGAGTGACAAAGGATTCGTACTTGGTTTCTAGCTCGCTGATGGCAAGTTCGTGTTCACTGACTTCGTTATTCAAACGCTGCCAGCGTAAGGCTGACAGTTGCGCCTTGGTGGTTCGTTCTTCTTGCTTTAGCTTTTTGTATTTTTCGGCCGATTGCGCTTGGCGATGCAAATGTTGCAGCTGACGGTCCAGCTCTTCGCGGATGTCGGTTAAACGCTCTAGGTTTTCATGTGTGCGGCGCATGCGGTTTTCGGTTTCGCGGCGGCGCTCTTTATAGCGTGAAATACCGGCGGCTTCTTCAATGTAAACTCGCAGCTCTTCAGGTTTGGATTCGATCAAGCGAGAAATCATGCCCTGCTCGATAATGGAGTAAGAGCGCGGGCCAAGGCCGGTACCTAAAAACAGGTCGGTAACGTCTTTACGGCGGCATTTGGTGCCGTTTAGAAAATAGCTGGAGTCACCATCACGAGTAACGCGACGGCGAATAGAAACTTCGTTATAGGCGGCAAATTCACCGCGTAAGGTGTGATCTGAGTTATCGAACACCAATTCAACGTTACACTGACTCACCGGTTTACGCGAATTACTGCCGTTGAAGATAACGTCGGTTTTCGATTCACCACGCAAATGCTTCGCTGAAGACTCCCCCATAACCCAACGTACGGCGTCGATGGTATTGGACTTACCACAGCCGTTTGGCCCAACAATGGCCGAAAGGTTGGTCGGGAATGGAATTCTGGTGGAATCGACAAAGGATTTAAAACCAGAAAGTTTGATACTTTTTAAGCGCATTCGGTGTTCTTCTGTGCTGCATAAGAGGTTGATTCTAGCGTCAATCTTACCCGCTGAAAACCTTAAGCAAAAGAGACTTTTCTTTTCAGAAACAACAACTTAAATAATGACGTCAGTAAAATGACAACTGCACCACATTAATGCCCTCTGTCGTACGCTCTCACATACAAACCAGCATGTACTGAAGCAGCAGCTTCTGCCAAATAAATCGCCCACTAGGGTTGGCGAATTGTTAGCTGTAAAACCGCTGGCTGATTTTGCGGAGCAACTAATACCGGTTCGGCTTGCCAGTCTCCCGCGCTGGGGCTTGCAGAGCCAGACAGCGAAATACGGGCAAGCACTTCCAGCTCGCTGAAATCGCCCATTTGCGCACCGGTCATGCTGTCGTTATCGCTCAACAGTATCGACATCTGTTGCGCCGTCACCGCCAAACGCTTTACCGCAATAGGCTGCCGCTCACCCGGGACTCGGGCATAAACAAACAGCGCCGCCTGTGGCGTTAAGCCTTGCCAAGCCTCGGGCAGCAACAGTTTTAATTGCAGCCGTGTCTGTTCGCTGAGCTGGTAATCGATGCCTTGCGCCGCTAAAGCTGCAATGGAGGTTTCGATAAAGCCATCGATTAGGCTCATATCTGCCTCAGGATTAGCATTTTTTAATTGCAGCCAGTAGTCGATTGACTGCTCGTACTGGCCTAATTCATAACTGACGCGGCCAGCTAAGCCTAAGGCTGTGTTGGTTTGAGCCAGCTGTAATGATTGCTCGAACGCTGCCAATGCTTCTGGCCGTTGCGCTAAGAAAAAGTGCATCTCTCCGATTGAAGACAGCAAGCTGGCTTCATCGAGCACATTGTGCTCCACCCTGCGTATTTGGTTTAACAGATGCTGGAAGCTGGCCAGCGCAGGCTGATACAGCTGCAAGTCTTTTTGTAAATTCGCCAGCTGAAACCAACCTTCTAGGTTTTCTGGCTGTGTTTGCAAGAGAGCTTGGTAATCGCTGATGGCGCGATACACCGCTTCGGCGTCGAACTCATCGGCATTGGCAAGCTCGGCAAACTGCTGCTGCACCTTAACCGCACTGGCAGAACCCAACTGCTGGTAAGCGACAAAAGCAGCACTGCAAACCAGCAGCGATAAACCCAACCACCAGCCATAGCCCAAACGACGACTTTGCTGTACTGCTTTATTATTTTGTGGCGCAACACTGAGTGCACTGTCGGCTAACAGAGCGCGTTGCTGCTCTTGCTTAAGCGCATGGTAATCCGCTTCGTTGAGCTGACCTTGCTGATACTGCTGTTCTAGCTGAGCCAACTGTTCACGATGAATATCGATGGCTCGAATGGTGGAATCTTGCGCGCTGATCAGCTGCTTTCTGAGCCGCACGGCAAACAATAAAAATAACAGCGCCGGTAGTAACAACAGTAACATCCATAGGTAAAGCATCAGTCGCGCTCCTCAAGTACCGGCTTCGATAACAGCTCGTCCAACCGTGCTTGCTCAGCGGCACTAAAATCGGTTTGCGGTGTTTGTTTACCGCGCACCGATAAGCGAACCACCAAAATAGAACCCAGCACCAGCAAAGCCAACGGTAACAGCCACAACCAAACCGTAATGAAAGACAGCTGCGGTTTATAAATAACAAATTCGGTATAGCGCTCGACCATGAAATCGATAATTTCTTGGTCGCTATAGCCCTCGCGTATCAGCTGATAGGTTCTTGTACGGATATCTTCGGCAATGGGCGCGTTGGAGTCGGCGACATTTTGGTTCTGGCACTTTGGGCACCGCAGTTCAAAGGTCAGCTGCAAATAGCGCTGTCGTTGCTGCTCATTATCGAATTGCAATAACTCTTCGGCCGACCAAGCCGTACCTTGGCAAAAAAACATCAGCAATAGGCTGCTGATTAAAACTTTAGACCATGTCATCATAAATCGACTTCAGTTGCTCTTGCCAAAGGGTCTCTGTAATGGGCCCTTGAAAGCGATATTGAATGTAACCTTTGGAGTCGATAAAGAAGGTTTCTGGTGCTCCGGTAACACCCAAATCAAACCCTAAACTGCCATTAATATCGTAAATATCGACCGCGTAAGGGTCGGCATAATCACGCAACCAGTTAAGTGCATAATCGCGATGATCTTTATAATTCAAGCCAACTATTTTAACGCCATCGGCAGCAAGCGAATTTAAAACCGGATGTTCGTATTTACAGGCTCGACACCAGGTTGCCCAAACATTCAATAAAAACGGCTCACCGAGCAATTCTTTTCTGGTTACCGAGCTCTGCTCATCTTGCAACATCGGTAGCGAGAATTTTGGCAGCCGCTTGCCCATGAGTGCCGATGGCACTTCATTAGGATTAACGCCAGTGACCAAAGCAAAACCAAACAAGCCCAACAACGTGGCAACAAAAACTAAGGGCAATAAATAAATCATTCTAATTTTCATGGTGTCATCTCACTCTGTTTCTTGTTTGGTGCTTCTTTCGTTTAGCGCTGTTTGTATTGAGCTGTCTTGTATTGCACTTTCTTGTGCTGCACTGCCTTGCATTGTAGTGACGCGCTTACGGTAACGGCGATCGCTAGCAGCAAGCACAGCACCTAAAGACATAATAGCCGCTCCCCACCAAATCCAACTAACAAAGGGTTTTACCTGCACACGCACAGCCCAAACTCTGGCGCTGTTATTCAACGGTTCGGCCATCGAAACATAAATATCACGCAGTAAATTACTATCGATTCCGGCTTCGGTCATAACGCTGCCCTGCACATTGTAATAACGCTTTTCTGGCATCACTAGAGCCACCTGTTGCTGGTCTTTAAACACCGAAACGATGCCTAGTTCCGATACATAGTTTGGCCCTTCAACCGACATAAAGCGATCTACATCGAAGCGGTACGGCGGTAATTCGATAGACTCACCCTGAGCAACGCGGAAGTCTTTTTCAATATCGAAATTAGAAACCAACACCACGCCGGTTGTCGAAACAACAAGACCTAAGTGCGCCAACCACATACCCCAAAAACCCAGTTCGATTTTTTTAATACCAGCCCATAAGGATTGACTGTGCTTAAGCCGGTTCATCAGTAACTGGAACAGGCTGGCGACAGTCCAAAATACCAACGCCATACCTAACCATACTTGCCAATGCAGTTGGCCTGAAATCGTCCAAGGCAGAATCAACGCAACAATAACGGCAAAAGATGCCATCACTAATAAGGTCTTTAGCCAACCCTGTTGGCGATGTTTTTTCCAGCGTAACAGCTGGCCAATACCTAACAGGCTAAGCAGCAATACCATCAACGTATTAAATACACTATTAAAATAGGGTGCGCCCACAGAAAGCTTTCGCCAACCAAAGGCATCTGCCAGAAGTGGCAGTAGCGTGCCAAACAAAACAGCAAAGGTTATGACTAGCAGCAAAGTATTGTTCATCAACAAAAAGGCTTCACGCGAGACTAACTGAAACTGGCCACTGCTTTTTATTTTATGAGATTGCACAGCATAGAGCAGCAAACTACCGCCAATGGTAACGGCAAGAATCATCAGCATAAACAGGCCGCGTTCAGGGTCAGAAGCAAAGGCATGCACGCTGGTTAACACGCCAGAGCGAACTAAAAAAGTACCTAACAAGCTGAACGAAAACGCAAAGATCGCCAACAGAATCGACCAGCTCTTAAACAGGTTGCGCTTTTCTGTCGCTGCTTGCGAATGAATCAGTGCGGTGCCAACTAACCAAGGCATAAAGGAAGCGTTTTCAACCGGGTCCCAAAACCACCAGCCGCCCCAGCCGAGTTCGTAATAAGCCCACCAGCTGCCTAAGGCGATACCCAGCGTTAAAAACGCCCAAGCCATGTTGGTCCAAGGTCGTGACCAACGCACCCATGCCGAATCGAAACGGCCGGTAATCAGCGCTGCGACAGCAAAAGCAAAAGCCACCGAAAAGCCAACGTAGCCCATATAAAGCATCGGTGGATGCAGAATCAAACCGATATCTTGCAGCAATGGATTAAGGTCGGCACCGTCCGGCGGTACATTCGGTAAAATCCGCTCAAACGGATTAGATGTAAACAGTAAGAAGGTCGCAAAACTGACACTCACGATACCCAGCACAGCTAACACGGCAGCTTTTAATTCGATCGTTAGGCTGCGGGCAAAAACTACAACGGCCAATGTCCAAGTTGAAAGCATCAACAACCAAAGCAACATCGAACCTTCATGATTACCCCAACTGGCAGATAATTTGAAATACCAGGGTAAGGCACTATTGGAATTGGCCGCCACTACAGCCACTGAAAAATCGTCGTGATAAAAGGCGTGTAACAACATCGCAAAGGCGAGCATTAAAAAAAAGAAATTGGCGCACGCAAAGGCACTGGCGGTTTGCTGTAAGGCCGGTTTTTTTTGTACTACACCAAGCAGCGGTATCGCCGCAAGTAAAGCCGAAAATAGCCAAGCTAGGATAAGAGAAAACAGTCCAATTTCAGGAATCATAAAGGGTAAAAGCCTTAAATTATTTTGCCGATTCAGCTTGCTCTAATGCGTGGGTAACTTCAGGCGGCATATAGCTTTCATCGTGTTTGGCTAAAACGGATTCTGCCATGAACAACCCGCTTGTTTGCAGCTGCCCCATCACGACTACGCCCTGCCCCTCTTGAAAAAGATCGGGCAGAACACCCTCGTAGCGAACATCAATGGTGGCAGCATAATCGGTGACTTTAAAGTCGACCCTCAGTGAGTCGGCATGGCGCACAACTGAGCCTGGCAACACCATCCCTCCGGCCCGAATGGCTTTATTTTGGGGTGCTAACTGAGCCGAAATTTCTGTCGGAGTATAAAAATAATTCAGATTTTGTCGCAGTGCATAAAGCAACAAAAAGACGGCAATCGCCAAACCAATCACGCCTAATAAAATTAACACTAGCCGCTGTTTTCTTTTTGGGTTCATCCCCGCTCCCGACGCAACTGCCGTTGATATTGTTGAACCAGCTTTTTCTTGGACAGACGCAATGCCAATAAATTCATCACAATCACCAAAGCGCTGATACCATAAGCAAGCCAAACGTATACGCCATGACCGTCCATAAAAATAAATTCACTGAGGTTATTAAATGGCATCGCTCTATTCCCCTTTGCCTTGGCTTTTGACAACGCCATACACTAACTGTGCTATTTCTTGTTGCGCCCAAGCAGCCTTAGTTTCGCGGTGTAATATTTCTAGCCGAGTACGAATAAACAACAAGGCTAAAAAGGATAAATAAAAACCTAAAATCGATAACAACAAGGGTATTAGCATACTGATGTGCATGGGCGCTTTTTCTGTCAGCTTTAACGTTGCTGGCTGATGCAAGGTTGTTACTAGGTTGACCGAAAACTTAATCACCGGAATATTCACCACGCCAACCAAGGCTAAAATGGCTGCGGCTTTATCGGCGCTGGCACTGTGTTCAATGGCGTTATGCAACGCCCACAAACCAACATAAAGCAGCAATAAAATCAGCATAGAGGTAATTCGCATATCCCATACCCACCATTGGCCCCAAGTCGGTTTTCCCCAAATAGCACCGGTGACCAATGCCACAAATGCCATGCTAATGCCTAAACCAATGGCGGCTTTTGCGACATAAAAAGCCAACTTTATACGCCAGATCAAACCTATAGCACCGGCAACCGCAATGCCGATGTATATTGCCTGAGAAAGAAACGCGCTTGGCACATGAATAAAAATAATACGATAACTATTCCCTTGCAGTCGTTCTTCTGGCGCGAAGCCTAAACCCCAGACAATGGCAATAAGGCTAATTAATGCGCCTAAACAGCCAAGCCAAAAACTCCAAGGCTGGGAGATTTGATAAAACCATTTTGGTGAGCTCCAGCGATGAAACCCTTTAACCAACGAGCGCCACATGTAAATACCAAACTCCCAAAAATAGACCTAGGTTAACGAACCGAACCAGCCTAACGAACAAAACACTAAGCCGAATCCGATAGGGTAATTTTTAATGCTGCCACAACCAGCCAAGGCACAATCGCAAACGCCGCTGCGGTATAGGCAGCTAAAAAAGCCAAGTAACCGTTCCACGGTAAATTCAGCGAAGCGGCTTGCAAGGTTGTGGTGGCAAAAATAAGCACCGGCACTAATAACGGCAATATCAAAATCGCCAATAACAGGCCGCCATTACCTAAAGCCACGGTCAGCGCAGCACCAATACTACCAATAAGACTCAAAGCAAAGGTGCTTAATAATAACGTCAACACCAACAAACCGATCGTGTCACCGGGTAAAGCCAGCATCATAGCAAGTAACGGCGAAACAAGAGCCAACGGAACGCCTGTTAGCAACCAATGGCTAACTATTTTACACAGTACAATCATTTGGCTGGAAGCATTGGCTATGAGCATCTGCTCTAACGAGCCGTCTTGGTAGTCGCTACGAAACAATAAATCGAGCGACAGCAAGGCTGCCAACAATGCACAAACCGACAAGATACCAGCGGCGATTTCGGAAAGCTTTGAGGCCTCGGTGCTAATGCCTAATGGGAACAGGCTGACCACCAAAACAAAAAAATAGATTGGGTTTAACAGCTGCGCTCGACGTCGATAAGCCAGTGTAAGCTCACGCCTAAAGGTTGCAGTTATCACAGACATGGTCGCTGCTCTTTTTTAACCGACTGATTAGCTTGACCAATCACCAATTCTTGTACCGACGCATGGTTAAACTCATGATGGCTAATTAAAATGACACTGCCGCCACCTTCAACAAACCTCAACATGTTAACTTCGAGCTGAGCACTAGCGTTAGCGTCGAGCGCATTAAAGGGTTCGTCTAGCAGCCACAATTTGACGTCTGGCAAAGGC
Source organism: Reinekea thalattae (assembly GCF_008041945.1). Taxonomy (NCBI): domain Bacteria; kingdom Pseudomonadati; phylum Pseudomonadota; class Gammaproteobacteria; order Oceanospirillales; family Saccharospirillaceae; genus Reinekea; species Reinekea thalattae. Next base: position 874,700 of record NZ_VKAD01000001.1, read on the forward strand.
AAATAAAGCCGCGCTAATGCGATTCTCTGTTGCTGCCCAGATGAAAGCCGATGCGCAGGCACATCTTCATAACCGGCTAAACCGACATCGGCCAGTGCTTGCCAATAGGCTGAACGGGTTAATGTTTGTTGTTGCAATGCAACGGCATAACGTAGATTTTCTAGCGCTGTTTGCGCAAGCGTTACCGCCGGCCGATGCGCCAAATACCAAAAGCGCTGACCGTCGATACGCTGGCCACGCTCAGAAACTGAAGGATGGAATTGAACATCGCCTTCGACAAAAGAATTCAGCCCCACCAAGCGCCGCAGTAGCGTCGTTTTACCGGCACCATTAGCGCCTTTGATATGCAGAATGTCACCTTGCGAGACGCTAAAGGATAAGTCTGCAAATAAACAGCGATCGTCGCGTTCACAGCGGAGCTTTGTGGCCACGGCCAGCGTTGTCATAGCAACCTTCCTTAAGACGTATGATTCATTATAAACACAGCTTTTCATGCTTATCGAGTATCGACATTCGCACCCAATTCAAATTTGTGCTGCAATATCGATAATTGAGTAAAAACCATTACAGCAAAGGTTGTGTCAGCATGGCTTCAGACGGAATCAAACTTCCAAGTGACAGCACAGTAATAAGCCAGCGAATTAATACCGGTCAGCAAAGCTCGGCCAACCATTCTACGCCGACGCAAACACAAACCAGCGTGCCGCTGACAACGCCATTAGCGACTGTGGTATTAGAGGCAAAAACCATTATCGAAGGTGCCAAAGGTAGCCTGTTTGAGCTGGTGTTACAGAATGACCCCAAGAGCCAGCCTCCCATTACGGTGCAATCAGACAGCTATGTTAAACCTGGCACAACAATGCTGCTAGAGCTTGATGAACAGCAAAATTATCGCAGTACCGAGAAGCCATCGAACGACCAACTAACCAAACTGGTATCTATTGAGTTGGACTATTGGCGCGCTCACGTGTTGCCCAAAGCCGACAACCAAGCCCAGCAAGCACCAACGTTAAACCCTCAACAACTGCAACAGCTCGCCACTCGTTATCCACCATTACAGCCATTGGTTAACTGGCTGACGCAACAGCCAGAAAGTTTAAACGGCAACCAACTGCAACAGTGGATTAGCCAATTCACACCGCTCAGTTCAGAAAAGCCTTGGCCGCAACCTCAGCCAGTACAAGCACCCGCTCAACCGGCTGCGACTGCACCGCCAACAGGTACAGGTACAGAAAAAGGCAGCCAAACGACAGTGCCTGCGCAAACCCCGTTAGCGCAAACAGCCAACCAAACACAACAAAGTACTAGCACTAACAGTACCGCCAACAATGCAGCGGCAACCGCAAACACACCATTAAAGCCAGAGCTGAGCGTGCCTGCAGGTTCGAAAACACCACTGCAACAGCCCATAGCTCCTGAAGCAGCCAAACCTGAGGCTGCAACAAAACCAATCGCTCATGCCTCAGGCACCACTAGCAATAACAGCGCTAACGTACCGCCAGCTGCCTCGACAACAGCAAGCACGCAACCAGCCTTACCACGAACAGTATTTATTCCATTAACGGCCCTCAAACCTGAGAGCAGTGCAACGGCAACCTCGACATCATCCAACACTCAGGTTTCGGCAACACCACAAAATACGGTGCCAGCTGCCGTGCCACCGGCACAAAATACGCAAGCTGGTTTGGCAGCATCGGCATTGCAGCCAACAAAAAATGAGCCGCCCGTACCTGTGCCCAATCCAGCCACGGCAACAAACACGAACACGAACACGAACACGAACACGAACACGAACAGCTCACAGTCTGTGGTTAATCAGACCACGACTGAAGCCAATAAACCGATGCCTGCTAATACTCAACTGAATACTCAGCCAAATACAGCACCCAGTAGCTCTTTAGCGAGTTCTTCAAATAGTACTTTAAATGGCTCTTTGAAGCGTTCTCCAAGCAACTCGCCCAATACCCCATTAAGCAACAGTCAGCTTGAGCCGCCTAAAACCGCCAATAGTCATAACCCTGCACCAAGCCGTGCTGATAAAGCCGAGCCGAGCCAAACACAGAGCCAACAAAAGCCTGTACCACTGGAAATTACGCTCAGCCAATGGATCAACACCCTAAACCAGTTGATGAAATCATCACCCAACGACATGCAAGCTCTGTTAAAACAGGCAGCTGCGGCACAACTCAATAAGGCTGGCGAAAGTCGCGTAACCGACTCTCCTGTGCCTAATGACCAAGCATCACCGAACAACCAAGCCACGTCTAACAATTCGGTGAATACAGCCCAAGCAAACGAGGCGAACGAAGAAAGCGCTCAGCTGCTTAACTTGCGTAATTGGCTAGAAAACAGCCAAGCACGGTTGCAAAACATGGCGATTCAAACCACGGCTTACCAGTGGAGCGCACCAGATCAGCCTCCGGTACAACAAATGCAGTTGCCCCTTATTTGGTTAGGCTTAACCAGCTGGGCCGATATTGAATGGTGGCAAGAACGACCGAAAAAGAAATCGTCACAACAATCAAACGATGAAGAGTCACAGCAACATTGGCGTATGCGTATCTATTTAAAAATGGATCCTTTGGCGCGTGTCTGTGCCGATATCGACTACCACAGCAGCCACACCAACCTGACCTTTTGGAGTGAAGATAGAGCGACGCTGGCGCACATGAATACACTGCTAGGTCACTTAGAGCAATGGACAGCAGGACTCGGTGAGCGCACCTTGCAAACCAAGCATGGCATGCCGAAAAAGGTCGAAACCGAACAACAACATTATCGCGACAATCATCTAGTGGATGTAAGAACATGACCGATGTCAGCAAGGCAGCAACGCTAAAATATCGAGATCGAAAAACACCGATTGTTTCGGCCGTCGGTGAAAACCAACAAGCCGAAGCTATTCTAGCCTTAGCCAAAGAGCATCAGGTGCCAGTTTATGAAGACCCAGAACTGGTTAACCTACTGTGCCAAATCGATGTCGGTAGAGCAGTGCCTGCCGAGCTGTTTGAATGGGTGGCCAGCGCAATCGCCTTTTCTTTTTTTGCTCGTAATGAAGTGCCAGAAGGCTTTTCACCAACGGCGACAAAAACCGCCTACGATCGTGTTAAAAAAACCTACACAGACAACCAGCAGCCCTAAAGCTTAACCTAATTAACGAAACGAGTTAGCATCAAAAAATTAGTATTAACAAAACGAACGGCATCAACGGAATAAATAGCATTGACAGCAATCTCGGCACGCTAAAATAAGTGACCTGATGCAGCTTTAAGTAAATTTGACAAACAATGATGCCAAAACACAACGAATGTCACTTGGGTTCGTTTTCATTCTTCGGTAAAGTGCAGCCGATTCTTTTTTAGGCAGACTTCTGGCCATGACGTTAAAAAAATCCCTACCCTTTGCTGCACTTCTTTTTGGTTTATTACCGCCATTGGCACTTGCGCCTTTCAACTATTGGCCATTGATGGTGGTCGGCATTGCTGGCGCTATCTGGCTCAGTTATTCAGCTCGCTCTACTAAACAGGCGCTATGGCTGGGCTGGCTATTCGGCGTGAGTTTTTTTGGTGTTGGGGTTTCTTGGGTTTATGGCAGCATGCAAACGGTGGATACGCCAGTACTGCTCGCCATTTTGCTAACACTGATTTTCTGCTGTTCTTTAGCGCTGTTTTTTGCGTTTCAATTTTGGTTCTTCAATCGTTTTTTAAAAAATCTGCCATGGGCATTGAGTCTAATCGCACCTCTATGGTGGCTGATCAATGAATGGCTACGCGAATGGGTTCTCACAGGGCTGCCTTGGTTATATGCCGGTTACGCCGCCTTGCCGTTGGCAATGAGTCAACTGGCTGCAGTGATTGGCGTTTATGGCTTGGGCTTGGTGTTCGCCTTTTGCGCCAGCTGGTTAGTCTTGGCGGTGCGCCGGTTTCGATCCGGTGATAACCCCATTGCCAGCAAACCGCTAATTGCGGCACTGCTGTTATTTGTTATCACTAATCTATTGGGCGCACTACTTCCTGCTACTTTATGGACAAAAGACGACCAAGTACTGAAAGTTGCCGCGATCCAATCAAATATCGATCAAAAAACAAAATGGTCTAACAGCCAACAGGCCGATACGTTGAAATTCTACGCTGAAGCGCTGACGCACACAGAACGAGTCGACCTGATGCTCTGGCCAGAAGCTGCTATGACCCGGCTTGAGCAAGATATTTTTAGCTTTATTACCAGCATTGATTCTTACGCTGAATTGCAGGATACCGCGCTATTACTCGGTATTGTCAGCACCGATGGCGAACATTATTTCAACAGCCTAAAAGCCTATGGCCGCGCTGACGGTGAATACCTGAAGCAACATTTGGTGCCGTTTGGTGAATATGTACCGCTTGAGCGTTACTTGCGTGGCTTGATCCAATTTTTTGATTTACCGATGTCGACCATGCAGCCAGCACTGACGACTCAGACTCCGATCTTAGCTGAATCACGTAATGGGCCTTACTTTATTGCGCCAGTGATTTGCTATGAAGCGGCTTACCCGAACTTGGTCAGAAAGTTAGCAAAAGATGCCAATATCATCAGCGTAGTCAGTAACGATGCTTGGTTTGGCGACTCGATTGGGCCGCATCAGCACTTACAAATTACCCAGATGCGAGCGATCGAAAATGCGCGTCCAATGGTACGCGCAACCCAAAATGGTATTTCTGCCATTATTGATGCCAACGGCAATATTTTAAGCCGTTCCGCACAGTTTGTTGAAGCAACGCTGACCGGTGAGATTACCCTGCAGCAAGGCAAGACACCCTTTCAGCACTACAGTACACACAGCTTACCGATACTGGCGATGATGATATTGGTGCTGATCTATTTCCGCCATTCTACGCCGGTTCAGCGACTGGCAGCGTTGAGTTTGCAACTGGTTCAGCGCTTCAAGCGTTAGCCCGTTAGAAAAGTTAGGGCTTGACGCAGTTAGGTCGCTGACCTGCTTCAACCACTTGCAAATAACGCGAATAATATTCGTCTTGTGCTGCCTGTAAATCGCTGATGCGAGTATCGTGCGATGGGTGCGTAGACAACAATTCAGGTGTCGAGCTGCTGGCGTTTTCGCTCATACGAACCCAAAGCTGAGCCGCCTGCCGAGGATCGAAACCGGCGTCGGCCATCAGCTCTTGGCCAATCAAGTCGGCTTCAGACTCATGACTACGACCGTAGGGTAAAATCAATAACACCTGACTGGTGATACCCAAGCCTGCCACCCAAGCCTGCTGGTTCTCGTTCTCAGCCAGCGCCAAGCCCGCCACCATTAAACCTAGCGCAGTCATTTGTTGTGAGCTCAGCCGAGCATTGGAATGATTTGCCAATACATGCCCAACCTCGTGACCAACAACCGCCGCCAGCTGATCGGCATTATCCGCCAACTCAATAAGCCCGGTGTAGATACCAATTTTTGCACCCGGCAAGGCAAAGGCATTAACCGCTTCACTGTCAAAAACCACCACTTCCCATTCTTCAGGCGCATAGCCATACTCTTCTGGCACGACCGAAACAATGGCTTGTGATATGCACTGAGCATAGGCATTGATAGCTTCGTTACGACTTACCTCAAGGTTTTGCTTAAGCTCTTCAAAGGATTGTTCACCTTTGGCAGCCATGCTGGATCGATCATAGAACAGCAATTGCTTTTGCCCTGTCGGCGAAGTCGCGCAACCTGAAATGACTGCAACACAGAATAAGCAGAACAGTTTTACCTTCATGTCACCCTAAACCCTAAATAGAAAAGAGCCTCAATTATTGATGATCGTCGTCATAATTCAACCGTAATCAGCAATTCATAAGCCGCCGATCATGAACTGCAATTGATAATAAATAATCCAAAACAACCAACAAACGCGCAATCTACAACGCCCTAATCATTAAATTCCCCCAAGAACGACAGCCAAGGCGAATAAATTTTATAAAAAGCCAGATCACTAACAAATTATCGTGACAGATTGCTGACCCGCTCTGCGATACAGGGTAAAATCGACGGCCTTTTACGCAGGCATATGAATAGCAACCGCGACAGCGGTATAGCGCATCGTCAGCAAAGGCCAAACCATCCTTTGCGCTCGTCGCTGCTGCACTTTTATATCTGCCAAACGCTTTAATGGGGAACCTAGCAGATGTCATCGATGATCGAAGTAAAGTCGGTCGGTAAGTCCTTTGGCCAGTTAGCGGTCATAAACGACTGTAGCTTTAGCATAGAAAAAGGCTCTATCACCGGCATGATCGGCCCAAACGGGGCAGGTAAATCAACCATATTCAATATTATTGCCGGCACCCTGCCGCTCGACAGCGGCAACATTATTTTAGACGGCGAAGATGTCACCAATCTCAGTGCCGATCGACTCTTCAGTAAAGGTCTATTGCGCACCTTCCAAATCGCACATGAGTTCTCGCACATGACCGCGTTGGAAAACCTAATGATGGTGCCGCCAAAACAGGTCGGTGAAAATCTATTCAGCACCTGGTTTCAACCAAGCAAAGTCGCTAAACAAGAAGCTCGCAATAAGCGAAAAGCGCTTGAAGTGATTGACTACATTGGCCTTAGCCACGTCAAAAACGAACTGGCCGGTAACCTTTCTGGTGGTCAAAAGAAATTACTCGAGCTGGGTCGAACTATGATGACCGACGCCAAAGTGGTGCTACTCGATGAAGTCGCTGCCGGTGTTAACCGAACGCTATTGAAAGGGTTGACCGATAACATTTTACGTATGAACCGCGACTTCGGTGTCACCTTCTTGGTGATCGAACACGACATGGACATGATCGCCAAGCTGTGCGATCCGGTGATTGTCATGGCGCAAGGCAGCGTTATGGTCGAAGGCAAAATTGAAGACATTCAGAACAATCCTCGCGTTATCGAAGCCTATTTTGGCAGTAGCGACATCGCCTAATAGACTGGAGTGATCATGGCAATTATTGAAGCGAAAGACATCCATGCAGGCTACGGCGGCATGAACATTTTAAATGGCATCAACATGGCGGTAGAAGCCGAAGAAGTCGGTGTCATTATCGGCGCTAACGGCGCTGGCAAATCGACCTCTCTAAAAGCTTTGTTTGGTTTGTTGCACGTCAGCCAAGGCAGCATTGAGTTGAACGGCGAAGACATCACCAACGCCGACCCCAACCGTTTAGTTGAATTAGGCATGGCGTTTGTACCACAAGAAAAAAACGTCTTCGTCAGTTTAAGTGTTGAAGAAAACCTAGAGATGGGCGCGTTTTTACGCAAAGATAACTTTAAGCGCACGCTCGACTCGGTATACCACTACTTCCCAGATTTAAAAGACAAACGCCATCAACCAGCTGGTGAGCTTTCTGGTGGCCAGCGCCAAATGGTTGCTATGGGCCGTGCGCTAATGATTGAGCCGAAAGTTCTATTGTTGGATGAACCGACGGCTGGGCTTTCACCTCTGTACATGAATGAAATTTTCGATCGAGTCAAAGCGATTAATAACGAAGGCGTTGGTATTTTAATGGTTGAACAGAATGCCAAGCAGGCCTTAGCCATTGCCGATAAGGGTTTTGTATTGGCCGCTGGCCGCAATCGCTTCACCGACACCGGTGCAAACTTATTAAATGATCCGGAAGTGGCCAAAAGCTTCCTTGGCGGTTAACGGATAGGAGAATTATCTTGAACGAATTAGTCTTTTTTATAAATAAGGTGATGATCTCCGGTGCGGTGATCGGCTCCATTTACGCCATGGGCGCAATTGGTGTGACACTTATTTTTTCAATCTTACGCTTTGCGCATTTTGCTCACGGCGACCTAATGACCACCGGCGCGTTTTTAACCTTTTTATTAACCGCCCTCTTTCCGCATGCTGGCGCAGCTATTGGCATACCGACGGCCTTTTTAATGATGCCGATCGCTATGGCGATCACCAGTTTACTGGCAGTCGGTTTAGACAAGGCCTTCTATAAACCCTTGCGCGCGCATAATGTAAAGCCGGTCGTTATGGTGATGGCTTCTATCGGTGTAACCCTTATGCTGCAGGGCATTATTCGTATCTTTTTTGGTACCAGCTCTCGCAACCTCTTTATTGATGACCGCAAAGAAATTTTCCGTTTGGAATTGCCGTGGGAATTGGCTTCTCGCAAGCTCGTGATTACTGAACCACAGCTTTTATTGTTCTTATTTACCGCCATTGCGGTGGTCGCGCTGCACTACTTTTTAACTCGCTCTCGCTTAGGCAAGGCGATGCGTGCGACATCAGACAACCCAGACTTAGCACGAATTTCTGGTATTAATGTCGACAAAGTAGTGATCGTTACTTGGGTCATTGCTGGCTCTCTTGCGACGGCGGCAGGCACCTTACTGTCTTTGGATGTTGCATTAAAACCTGACCTGAGCTTCCAAATTTTATTACCCATTTTTGCTGCGGCCATTGTTGGCGGCGTTGGCCACCCATACGGCGCTATCGTCGGCGGCTTTGTGGTCGGCTTTGCCGAAACACTGTCCGTTTTCAACTGGGCGATTCTGTTGCGACCACTGGAAAAAGCGATGGAGTGGGATTTGCCCAACAACCTCGCTCTGGTTCCTACGGAATATAAAATTACCGTTCCGTTCTTCATTCTTGTTGCCATCTTGGTGTTAAAACCAACCGGTATTCTGAAGGGGCAAGTTCTATGATCAGCCAACAATCTATTCTGGATTACAAAAAAGAACTCATTCTGTTTAGCGGCCTTTTCGTCATGATCATCGCCATCATGCTGTTTATGGGTTCTGCTTACGGTTTACGCATGCTCGTTGAAGCCAGCTGCTACGCCATTATTGCTTTTGGCCTCACTATCCAATGGGGTTACGCGGGCCTATTTAACGCTGGCATTATGGGTTTTATGGCGCTTGGCGCCTTTATGACCATGCTATTCAGCTTCCCAGTTAATGAAGATTTTTGGTCATCCGGCCTGCCTTCAGAACTCGGCGCTGTTCTGCTTAAACTGATCCTCGGTATTGGTTTAATTTGGGCTTCAACCAAGCTCACGAAAGTTGGTGTTGCGCAAAAATGGCAGCGACTCATTACTGTGTTATTAATTGCCATCGTTTATATCGGCTACATGTCGGCTTTAGGCCCTGTGGCAGAATCGATTGAAAAAGAAGTTGGTTTTATTGGTGGCTTCGGTCTTCCTGGTTGGATGGGTTGGTTGGTTGGCGGTGTTGTCGCCGGTTTAATCGCCTACTTTGTTGGCCACATTTGTTTAGGCTTACGCAGTGACTACCTTGCCATTGCGACATTGGGCATCTCTGAAATCATCAAAGCCTTTCTAAAAAATGCGGACTGGCTGACCAACGGAACACTGACCGTTTCGCCACTACCTTGGCCGACACCAGGACCTGCCGATTTAGGTTTTGAGTTAGCGCGCGCCAGCTATCTTTCAATTACGGCGCTGGTAATTGCCGTGATTTTCTTTTTACTAACGCGTGCTTACAACGCTCCTTGGGGCCGAATGTTACGTGCTATTCGCGATAACGAAGTTTCCTCGCTCGCTATGGGCAAAGATGTCAATAAGCGTCGATTAGAGGTGTTTATTTTTGGCTCTTTCTTGATGGGTTTAGGCGGTGCAATTTTAGCAACCTTTAATGGCCTGTTTGACCCGAACGGCTACATCCCGCTGAACCACACCTTCTTAATTTGGGTGATGGTGATTTTAGGCGGTGCCGGCAACAATCTAGGTACGCTGTTTGGTGCGGTATTTGTTTATATTATTTGGACTATGTCTGAACCCGCTGCGCTGTTTGTGTTTGATATCATTCGTCACATTGGCGAAGCTGCTGGCTGGACTTTACCGGCAGATTTAGACAGCCGCGCATTGCAAGCTAGAGTCTTGGTGATTGGCCTCACCATCAGTTTGGTGCTGCGTTATGCACCTAAAGGGCTAATCCCTGAGCGCCTAACGCAACACCAATAACAGCCAAACCGAACGACCAGGCTATAGTCATAAAAACAATGACTGTGGCCTTAAAGATTGAATACCCTATTCAAACAGAATTTATTTAAAGCAAAAAAAAGCGCGGTATTAACCGCGCTTTTTAGTTTATGAACTCGCTATTAAATAGCGGCCAGCTATCACTTAAACTTACAGCTCGCCTTTCTCTACGAAAGAGCCGTCTTCTACTAGCATTTCAATAATCAAACCAGGGACATCGCCGTTGGCGTCGAATTCATGATCGCCAGCTGCGCCTTGGTAATTGATATCTTTGCCTTCAGCAATCAGCTTTTTCGCTTTCGCCCATTCACCTGGCAAAATAATTTCGCCTGGTGCGCTAGCGACTGTGCGTAACGCTGCGCTTAGGCCTTCTTTATCTGCCGTGCCAGATTGCTCAATCGCTAAGGCAATCAAGAAAGCAGCATCATAGGCTTGGCCAGCAAAAACTGCGTTTGGATCAAGCGATTTTGCTCTCATTTCTGTTTCGAAAGCACTTTGTCCAACCACTTCTGGGGTACCCGGTTTGGTAGCAATCATGCCTTCTAGAACGTCAGCACCAACCGCTTCAACCAAAGAATCACCCACCATGCCATCACTACCAACAAACTGAGTGAAGTCACCGCTTTCATAGGCTTGGCGTAAAATGGTTTGACCTGAGGTGTCGGCATAAGCAATAACCACAAGAGTCTCAACACCATTAGAAGCTAAAGAACCTAGCTCTGAACGGTAATCGGCTTTGCCGTCTTCATGTGCTTCACTTGCCGCAACGGTACCACTGAAAGCAGCTTCTAGGCCTTCGGCGAAGGGCTTGCCATAATCGTTATTGACGTAAGTAATGACGATTTCATCGATACCTTTAGATTCTAGCAACTCAGCCATCTTAACAGCTTGGAAAGAGTCGGACGGCGCGGTGCGGTAAAATAAATCATTATCCGCAAGGCCACTAATAGACGGTGATGTTGAAGCTGGTGAAATCATTAGCACGCCAGCCGGTACAGCAACGTTATTTGCCGCAGCAATTGAAGAGCCAGAGCACAAGGCACCGACGATAGCAACCGCGCCTTCAGAGTTGATCAGACGATCCGCACCGTTAGAGGCTGCTGATGCATCGATACAACCAGTGTCTGCACTTGGCATAACAATGCTTTCGCCGCCGAGCAAACCACCTTGAGTATTAACATGCTCCATTGCCAGCTTTGCGCCCTCAAAAATTGGCGGCGTTAAGCTTTCAATAGGGCCGGTAAAGCCACCTAAAAAACCTACCTTTACTTCTGCTTGTGCTGCGTAGGCGACAGACGCCATAGCAACCACACCTAGGGTTTTCTTGAAGTTCATCATTATCTCTCTTTAATCTGCCATTGAAGGTCGTTCAGCATGTTGCGAAACTTTACTCAGAAATTCAAGAACTAGTGACAGATTGATGACAAAGGATATCGACTGCTTGTTCAGCTTTAAGTCATTAGGTCCATTAAAAATACGTCTGGTGTTGTTGCAGCCAAATTGCTGCCTTTTATTGACAAAAAAAACATTAGTTGCTGACTTATTGATCCAGTTCCAAAAATAGCACTTATTTTTACGCCTAATTTTTATTTTTTACTTGAGCAAACTGATGAAAAGCGTATCCTCCTTGAGCCAAATTTTTATGAAAATTAGTGATTGTAAACGGCTGATTCAGCGTAATTTCGCTGAACTTTCGAGAAGTTAAACTCTTTTTGCCTTTACCCTGCTACTGCACTCAAACAACGATGCATGTTGCGTGTTCTGAATTCATATTAATGTTTTTAATTCATATTAAACTGGATAACCGTTTAATTCTTATAGGCAGGGGCGCCGATAACGCCCTACTTTCTTTCAACCTAAATACAGTCAGGCTGGTAAATGTCCAATAATATCCTTGTAATTAACTCTGGTAGTTCTTCTGTTAAATTTTCTTTATTCGATATGTCGTCAGAAAGTGAGAGCGCAAGTGGCTTAGCCGAGCGCCTAAACACTGCTGAAGGTGAAATCACAATTAAGTCTGCAGAAGGCAAAATTAATCTTAAGTTAGAAAAAAGCGATTACCGCTCTACTCTAGAAGTCATCATTAATACGCTTACCGAGCAAGGTTTGTTAGAAACATTGCCTGTTGCCATTGGTCACCGTGTTGTACACGGCGGCGAATTCTTCAGCGATCCTGTGCTTATTAACGATGATGTTTTAGGCAAAATCAAAGACTGCATTCCACTTGCTCCTTTGCACAACCCTGCTGCCGTTTCTGGTATTGAAGCGATGACCAGCCTATACCCTTCTATTCCTCAGGTTGCGGTTTTCGACACAGCATTCCACCAAACTTTACCGCCTGAAGCCTACCTGTATGGCGTGCCTTACGAGCTATACGAAGAATTAGGCGTACGTCGCTACGGCATGCACGGCACCAGCCACCAGTATGTCGCTTCTGAAGCAGCTAAACGCCTTAACCTACCTGCAGAGCACGGCATTCTAACCGCTCACCTAGGTAACGGCTGTAGCTGTAGCGCCGTTGTTAACGGTAAGTCAGTTGATACCACCATGGGTATGACTCCACTTGAAGGCCTGTTAATGGGTACTCGAAGCGGTGACGTTGACCCTGGTTTACACCAGTTTTTGCATGCACAAAAAGGCTGGAGCATCGATGAAATCACCGATGTATTAAATAAGAAAAGTGGTCTACTAGGTATTTCTGGTGTCTCTAACGACATGCGCTCAGTTGAGCAAGAAGCTGAAAAAGGCAACAAGCGTGCTCAATTAGCGCTGGACGTTTTCCACTTCCGTCTAGCACGCCAGCTAGGTGGCCTAGCAGCTTCGCTACCTCGCTTTGACGCTTTAGTGTTCACTGGTGGTATTGGTGAAAACTCTCGTGAGACACGTGCTCTAATGCTTAACACCATTAAGATTTTTGGTATCGAATTAGATGAAGCGTTGAATAAAACCAACGGTGACGAGCGTGGCGTTATCTCTAAAGGTAACGGCCCAACGGCGATTGTAGTCAATACTGCCGAAGAACTTATGATTGCTCGCGCGGCACAAGCCCTTATCTAATCAAACAGGAGATTCGTCAGTGAAATATACCTATTTTGTCGCGGCGACTGGCACAGGCACGGGCTTAACGTCCGTCTGCCTAGGCTTGGTTCGCGCTTTGGATCAACTGGGTGTACGCGTTGCTTTTGCAAAACCTATTGCTCAGCAATTCGGTACCGAAAATGAGCCTGAACGCTCTACTCACTTAGCCAATGCAACGCTAGGTCTTAAGCCTGCTAAGCCAATTGAGCTAGCCTATGCACAGCAGCAATTGGCTGCTGGTCAATCTGATCCGCTTATGGAAGATGTGATCCAGATGACGCAAACATCGGCTGAAGATGCTGATGTATTGATCGTTGAAGGTTTGGTGCCTGTTTCGGATGAAAACTACATCCCAGAATTGAACCGCAATATGGCCAAAGCGTTAGACGCCGATGTTATTCTAGTCGCTGCCAAAAACGCCGACAGCACGGCTCAGCTAAACGAACGTATTAAGATGAGCGCCAGCCTATTTGGCGGCATCGAAAGTCGTCGAGTTATCGGCTGCATTCTTAACAAAGTCGGAGCTCCAGACCCTTCTAGCCAGCAAGTTATGGCAGAGGAAGACCCAACAGATGCTCGCAATGTTAAAGAAGGTGAAGCGCTAAGCGTAGAAGATTTCACCAAAATCCTGCCTGTGTTCCAAAGTGACGACTTCAAATGCTTAGGCGCTATCCAATGGAATCCATTGTTAGTCGCGCCTCGTACCAGCGATGTTGCAAACCACTTGGGCGCTGCCATCATCAACGAAGGTGAAATCGCTGAACGACGCGTACAAAGCATCACTGTATGTGCACGCACCATGCCGAACATGCTACAAACACTCAAAGCAGGTGCTTTGGTTGTAACACCAGGCGATCGTAACGATGTCCTGTTAGCCAGTTCAATGGCGGCCTTAAATGGCGTACCGCTAGCGGGTGTTGTGCTAACTGGCGATCTAACACCGCCTGAGTCAGTGATGAACCTGTGTCACGCTGCCTTTAAAACAGGCCTGCCGGTGATGACCTCTAAACTCAACACCTTCAGTTCTGCTCAACGTTTAAATTCTATGAACACTGAAGTGCCTGCTGATGACATCGGCCGCATGGAAAATGTAATGGATGACGTTGCCAGTGCAATCAATGCCAAATGGTTAGCAGAACGCGCTGAAGTGATTGAAGAGCGTCGCCTATCACCACCTGCGTTCCGTCACCTGCTTGTTCAACAGGCGCGTGCAGCAGCAAAACGCATTATCTTACCAGAAGGCACCGAGCCACGAACTATTCGTGCTGCAGCGATCTGCCAAGAAAAAGGCATTGCTCACTGTGTGCTGTTAGGTAACCCAGACGAAGTACGTCGCGTTGCTCAAACACAAAATATTACTCTGCCTGATAGCTTAGAAATCGTTGACCCTGAACAGGCTCGTAGAAAATACGTTGAGCCAATGGTTGAGCTAAGAAAGCACAAGGGCTTAACCGCTCCTATGGCAGAAGCTCAGCTGGAAGACTGCAACGTACTTGGCACCATGATGCTAGCGTTGGATGATGTTGACGGCCTCGTTTCTGGCGCAGTAAACACCACAGCAAATACAGTTCGCCCAGCACTGCAGCTGATCAAGACTCGTCCTGACAGCAGCTTAGTATCATCGATCTTCTTCATGCTATTACCAGAGCAAGCGGTTGTTTATGGTGACTGTGCGATCAACCCAGACCCTAACGCTGAGCAATTAGCCGATATCGCAATTCAATCGGGTGATTCTGCTAAGGCTTTCGGTATTGAACCACGCATCGCCATGATCAGTTACTCTACCGGTCAGTCAGGTACAGGCAGTGATGTTGAAAAAGTCCGTGAAGCCACGCGTATTGCTAAAGAGCGTCGCCCAGATCTATTGATCGACGGCCCGCTACAGTACGATGCAGCATCAACGCCATCAGTAGCCGCCTCTAAAGCGCCTGACAGCGATGTAGCTGGTAAAGCCACTGTGTTCGTGTTCCCAGATCTAAACACCGGTAACACAACTTATAAAGCAGTACAGCGTAGCGCCAACGTCGTCAGTATTGGCCCAATGCTGCAAGGTTTGCGTAAGCCTGTAAACGACCTGTCTCGTGGTGCGTTGGTTGAAGACATTGTCTACACCATTGCGTTAACTGCGATTCAAGCGGCTCAAATGAGCAACAGCTAAACGCAGCTAAAGCCTAAGCTGTTCCACTTAGAGAACAGCCAAAAAGCCAACCTATTGAGTGATTTCAGGGTTGGCTTTTTTTATGGCTGATAAAACTGAAACAGAGCCCAGCGCAGGCTTTATGATACCGCCCAAAAAACAGAATCACTCTTTCAAAAAACCAAAACCTCTCTTTTTGAACACTGAAATGGCAGTAACCAGAGGTTTTTAAAGCGAAAATCTGGCCACATAATCGTTTTTATTAAGTATTTTTACTCACAACTGTGATCACCCTAGCCAAGCCAATCCACCTGCAAAGCCTTATAGGCTCTGGCATTGCCTAAAATAGCGACTGAACGGCAAAAAAGAAGACATCCGTATATTAATAATCAGCTGCTGTAAACTGTATTTATAGCCAATATAATAGCTCGAACGCCTTAATGACCGAGTCAGTAAACACCTTATTGTCGAGTCATCCAATGGGAAGCCGCTATGAAAGTTTTAGACATCATTAGAGAAAAAAGTGATCAGCTGACAAAACAACCAGCTGAGTTTTTTGATCGCCTAAACCCTCAGGTGCGTAGCTATTTATCCGATGCGATGCACAGCGCCAAAAATAGCCATTGGTTTAACTGGTCTGCGGACGCAAAAAACAACGATGCCAATCTCGACGACTCAGTGATGAACGATCAGCATTGGCAACATGAAACTGGCTCTCCGGTTCACGCCGCCTATCAACGCTTAAGTGAACATCTGAATCAAACCACTTACGTCAGCGACTGGGTTGAAATCAATCAAGAACGAATCAATCTCTTTGCTTCGGTGACCGAAGACGAACAGTGGATACACACAGACCCTGAGCGTGCCAAAACCGAATCTCCCTATCGAAGTACTGTAGCGCACGGCTTTTTAACGCTGTCGCTTATCCCTCGATTAATGAGCAGTGTTGGCGATTCCGATGTATTGCGAACCTCCAACGCGAAGATGATCATCAACGTTGGCCTTAATCAGGTGCGCTACCTTTATCCTGTGAAGGCAGGCTCTAATGTGCGTGGATCAAAAAAGGTCATCAGCGTGCAACAGGTTAAGCGTGGTTTAGAAGTGACCGAACAGGTTACCATCGAAATCGAAGGCATTCGTCGTCCAGCCTGTGTTGCAGAAACGGTATCACTGCTGGTTTTTTAACTCGCGACCTTCTTCTTCCTACCCATTTACTCGAAAAAACCTAAGCTAGCAAAGCTGGCTTAGTTTAGCTCGCCTGTAAAATACAGCTCAGTATATTTATTACTTCCAAATACTAATCAAAAATCCTCAATTTAAATCACACATGATTTATAAAATATCAAATGCTATCGAGTTTTCATAAACACTCATGATAAAGACGGCTGCCGTGTCATAAAAAGATAAAAATAACTCATTTTAATCTTAAAATTAGCCTTATATTTCACTCGCCCATGCCGATACCTCCCTTACACCCAACGGATATTAGGCAGCAATGGTAATTCTAAGCGATTATAATTGGGCTTGATCATTGCTGATTATAATTGATTAATCGAATAGGCTTAGGATAGCGCCTTAACAGATGAGCCGTTCCTTTATTAGATGAAAAGCTCCTTTAATAGACGGGTAGCACCAGCACATCGTAATTCATAACTTCAAAGCTAAAAGTTGAGACATATGGATATTAAACTTTCAACCAAAATCATTATCTGCTTTTCACTTATTGGCCTGCTGTTTATGGGGTCATCTTGGCTCGGCTATAAAAGTCGAGATAACGTTATCGATAGCCTAACTATTATCACCGAGTCATCGACGCCAGTGGTGAAGCTTTCTTCTGATTTAAGTTTGCATGTTCAGACCGCAGAACTTTTGATACTAAAACTTTCTGACGCAAAAGATCTGAACGAATTTACTCAGAAACTACAGGACGTAAACGAGAACAATGCTCTGATTCAAGCAATGCTGACTGAATTAGAAGACGCACCTATCGACAAATATGTTCACACTGCTATCCAGCCAGACTTAGATCGCTTAAATACAGTTATTGAGCAAATGCTGGAATACTCAGACAAACTGGTTAGCCATGAAAATGAATACTTACGATTAACTCTCGAGGCGGAACGAATCTCAGAAGAGCTAACCCTTTTACGCGATAAGGTAACCCCACTGCTAACCAATATTCTGTTAGAAGTTGAGGCAGAAAGTGTTATCTCAGTCGTCAATCAAACCAACGCTTCTGTTACCGCAGGTATGCTAATTATTGAGCAGCTAGTAAATACCGATGACATCGCACATTTACAACAGTATCGAGATAGTTTCATCCACTGGCAAAATGCTCACTCTAGCTTACTTCCATCACTTATATTTTCTTCTAACGATGACAATTTCGAACAATTTGTATCTGAGCTATCACTGCTCACGTTATCGATCTTAGATGCTGTTGAGGGTAATAATGGCCTGCTAGAAATACAAAGAAAAAGATTAGAGCTTGCCGAGCTTTCACAAAACGATTCCAACATGCTCGGAGAAAGAATCATTTCAGCAGAAGAAGCAACTCATAGCTTACTTGATACTGCCTTTATCATTAACGATGATCTTGCTAACAACATCCGTAAAGATGCCATTCAACAAAATACGATTAATATCTTCTTAGCGATATTAATTTTAATTGCCGTAGCCGCTATATCCATTTGGATCAGTTCGTATCTCAAGCGATCAATTAAAGTGCTGATGGAGCAATTAAATTCGTTATCAAAAGGCCATTTAAAACGAATCAAACCAACACGCCGAAAGGATGAATTTGGTCAATTAAATAACTATATGGTGAACGTCATTGATGGACTTAGACAAACCGTCAGCAGCATTGACCAGTCATCACACATTGTAGAAAGCTCGGTTCAAAGTGTTGCCACTAGTGCGCAAAGCACCTTGGATATTGTCACCAAACAAAAGACAGAAATAGACCTAGTCTCAACAGCGCTCGTTGAAATGAGTTCAACAGCCAATGAGGTGGCAAAACATACAGAGCAAACTCACGCCCAGGTACTTTCTGCTGCCGAACTATCGAAAGAAAGTCGCGGCCACGTACAATCAAGTTTTAACAGCATTGAGCAAATATCACTTCAAACTGGTCAAGCCATTGGTGTTATTCAAGAGTTGGACAGCGCTGTTACAAGCATTGAAGGCGTTATCGATACTATTACAGAAATTGCAGACCAAACAAATTTACTAGCATTGAATGCAGCTATTGAAGCCGCTAGAGCAGGCGAGCAAGGCCGAGGCTTTGCTGTCGTTGCGGATGAAGTTAGGACACTGGCAACCCGAACACAGGAGTCGACACAAGAAATTCAAGATAAGATTCAGTCTATGGTGACTAATTCTAGAATGGCTGTCGATGTTATTAAGCAAAGTGAACTTAAGGTCGCAGAAAGCTTAGAACAAGCCAGAATTTCTGATCAAAGTATTGTTCAATTTGAAGGTCAAATGAACGAAATACGTGAGCTTTCTTATTTAATTGCCACAGCAGCTGAAGAGCAAGCACAAACCGCATTAGAGCTGGAGAATAGTTTAACTAAAATCGCTGACCTGACTGATGAAACCCGGACCACTGCCGAATCTGCAAAAAATGCTGCTGTATCGCAAGTCGATGTCGCGCATTCGCTGCAGGAAAATGTTTCCAAATTCCTTCTGGATGAGGCCTAATTCATTATGCTAATTTCTAATAAGCTAACTCTTACGTTACCAGCTTTTACAACGACAGCTGTTAAACTTATACCCCGCTACTTTGTTTGTATTTTATCAAAAACTAAAAAGCTTTCGGCTGCATTATTTTTTATCGCCCTGAGTGCTGCTTCTTACAGTTCTGCGGTAGAGCTTAATATCGCCACCGTTAACAACGGCCATATGATAGAAATGCAGAAGTTAACCTCAGAATTTGAAAAAGCATATCCGGATATCACGTTAAAGTGGAATATCTATAACGAAGGCAGCTTACGCATGCGTGCTATTGCCGACATTGCCTCCGGTGGTGGCCGTTATGATGTATTAACCATTGGTATGTATGAAGCACCCATTTGGGCAGAGCGAGACTGGCTACAGCCGTTAGATTTCGATTCTTCTTATGATATGAACGATCTACTACCGTCTGTACGCGATGGCTTATCCTATAACGGCAAGCTCTATGCGGCGCCCTTCTATGGCGAAAGCTCTATGCTGATGTATCGAAAAGACCTTATGGACAAAGCTGGTATTACCTTAGATGAACGGCCAACTTGGCGATCCATTTACTACGCGGCACAAAGTATTCATGACCCAGAAAATAACCTTTACGGCATTTGCTTACGTGGCAAACCCGGCTGGGGTGATAACATGGCGTTGATCACAACGATGGTCAATAGCTTTGGTGGTCAGTGGTTCAACATGTCTTGGACCCCTCAGCTAGAAAGTACGCCATGGCAAGAAGCGGTTTCATTTTATATTGATCTACTCACTAGCTACGGCCCGCCTAACTCAGAAAAAAATAGTTTTAACGAGATATTGCAGCTGGCTCGCAATGGTCAATGTGGCATGTGGATCGATGCTTCTATTGCCGCATCCTTTTTAACTGACGGCAATCAAAGTGACTACGCTGACAACTGGGCGTTTGCCCAAGCGCCTTATAAAACCACAAGCTCTGGTGCTAACTGGTTATGGGCTTGGTCTTTGGCGATTTCCAAAAAATCTCAAAATGTTGAAGCAGCGAAAACCTTTATTAGCTGGGCAACGTCAAAAGACTACATCAAACTTGTTGCCAGCAAAAACGGTTGGGCAAACATTCCGACAGGTACTCGAACCTCTACTTACCAACAAGAAGAATTTTTGTCTGTTGCAGGTGATTTCGCAAAAGCCGAGCTAGAAGCGATGAGAACAGCCGACCCAGAAAATAGCACCCTACTGCCCTCGCCTTACACCGGAGTTCAGTTTGTTTCTATTCCTGAGTTTGTTGCTATTGCCGGCGCAACTGGGCAACAAATTTCTGAAGCATTAGAGGGTAAGATAACAGTACAACAAGCACTTTCTAGATCGCAGACCATTGCACTACGAGAAATGCGACGCTCTGGTAATTAAGCAACAAAAACGGCTCAGTATTTTTATAATCATTTTGCTTGATAACAAAAAGGCGTCTATCTAAGACGCCTTTTTTAGTAACCATATTAGGACAAGCCACAAAGAAAAATTTTCATCATTTAAGCTGACCATAAGTTACTCGATCATTACCTGCATAATCTTTAACACAACCAACTTCGCTAAAACCTGCCTCGATCATTAGTTGGCGAACGTCGTCCGCCTGCTGCCAACCGTGCTCGATGTAAAGCGCTCCCGCTTGCTTTAAACAACGACGAGCCTGTTGCGTTATTATTCGAATATCCGCTAAGCCGTGCTCGTCGGCAACCAACGCACTTTTCGGCTCAAAACGCACATCACCCTGACTTAAATGTTCGTCTTCGGCATCAATATAAGGAGGGTTGGAGACGATTAAATCGAGCGACTGATCGACTACCGATTGACACCAATGCGCCTGATAAAAGTGCACATCAAGCGCTAGCTGTTGAGCATTTTGCTTAGCTAACACGACGGCTTCTGGCATGCGGTCAACGCCAGTAACTCGCCAAGCAGGCCGTTCAACTTTAAGCGCTAAAGCAATTGCGCCAGTACCGGTACCTAAATCTAAGCATTGGATAGGTTCGGCTGAATGGTTTTGCAGTACGGTTTCGACCAACACCTCAGTGTCTGGCCGTGGAATCAAGGTCGCTTTAGAGGTTTGAATCGGTAACGACCAAAACTCTCGCACTCCAGTTAAATAGGCGACAGGTTCACCCGATAATCGCTTTTCTACCAACGACTGAAATGCACTAAGCTGCTCAGCACTAAGCTGTTTTTCTGGCCAAGCTATCAAATAGGTTTGGCCTTTATTAAGCTGATGCGCCAATAACACCTGGGCGTCTAAACTATCCAAACCTTTCGCCTTGGCATAGCTTAGCGCCTGTTCAATGGTTTGGCTCAAGACTGCCCCATTTCAGCAAACAACTGCGCTTGATGCTCAGTCAACAACGGCTGAATGATATGTTCAAGCTGACCAGCCATCACTTCATCGAGCTTATAGAGCGTCAAGTTAATGCGGTGATCGGTGACTCGACCTTGCGGATAATTATAGGTGCGAATACGTTCCGAGCGGTCACCACTACCGACCAACGATTTACGTTGATCTGCTTGTTCTTGCGCCGCTGAACTCTGCTGCGCATCCTTTAGTTTTGCCGCCAATAACGACATCGCTCGTGCTTTGTTTTTATGCTGCGAACGCTCATCCTGACACTCAACCACCATACCGGTTGGTAAATGCGTTAAGCGAATTGCAGAATCGGTTTTGTTAACGTGCTGACCACCAGCACCAGAGGCTCGAAAAGTATCAACGCGTAAATCGTTTTTATCGATCTCAACTTCTTCTAATTCATCTGCTTCTGGCATTACTGCAACGGTACAGGCCGAGGTATGAATACGGCCCTGACTTTCTGTTTCTGGAACACGCTGTACTCGGTGAGCGCCAGATTCAAACTTTAATTGCGAGTAAACGTTGGCACCACTGACGCGAGTAATCACCTCTTTATAACCGCCGTGTTCGCCCTCGTTAGTGGATAATATTTCCAGCTTCCAGCCCGCTTTTTCAGCATAACGGCTGTACATACGTAACAGGTCGCCAGAGAAAATTGCCGCCTCATCACCGCCAGTACCGGCGCGAATTTCTAAGAAGACATTTTTGCCGTCGTTTGGATCTTTTGGTAACAATAAAATTTGTAGTTGCTGGTCTAGCTCTTCAATTTTTGCCTGAGCAAGCTGTAATTCTTCTTTACCCATTTCACGTAAGTCAGGGTCAGAATCGCTGGTCATCAGTTCGGCTTCTTCAACATCCGATTCCGCTAAGCGGTATTGTTCAAAACACTTCACCACATCTTCAAGCTCTGCGTACTCTTGAGAATATTTGCGAAAAGAATCCTGATTAGAAATAACATCCGGTTGCGATAACAGCATGCCGACTTCTTCGTAACGCTCAGTTAACTCGGTGAGTTTTAATTTTATTGAGTCTTTCATATTTACCTTAGCTATCGATATCGAATATCTGCCGTGTCCATTCATTGACATCAGGCATATCGTTTTGGTGAGCATTCTTCAACGCAACGGTTGGGTAATGCATCAGTTTGTTGGTGATGTTATGCGCCAACTGTTTTGTCACTTGGATAGGGTCAGCACCACTGGCAATAGCTTTTTCGGCCTTCTCTATCTCTGCTTGTTTAATTTTATTAGCATGTGCACGGATGCTTTTTATGACATCGCCAGCGTTTCGTGCGTTCGACTTTTGAATAAATTCATCGGTCTGTTGCTCGATAATTTCTTGTGCTTGCACGGCGGCTTTTTCACGGGTTCTAAAATTATCTTCAATGACGTTCTTTAGGTCATCGACCGTGTACAAAAACACATCTTTTAACTGACTAACTTCTGCTTCAATGTCACGCGGCACTGCAATATCAGCCATAAATACCGGCTTATGTTTGCGAACTTTTAGCGCACGCTCGACCATACCTTTGCCGATTAACGGCAGTTGGCTGGCTGTCGATGAAATAACAATGTCTGCCTGTGGCAATACATCTGGGATGTCGGACAGCAAACAGGCTTTGGCATTAAACTGTTGCGCTAATGTCTCTGCTCGGGTCAGGGTTCGGTTAGCAACTGTAATTTTACCGATACCCTTATCTTGTAAATGACGAGCCACTAAGTCGATGGTTTCACCCGCGCCCACCAACAATGCATGACATTTTTGCAAGTCGCTAAAAATACGACTCGATAAACTCACCGCGGCATAAGCAATGCTGACGGCATTTTCACCTATCGCGGTTTCGGTACGTACCTGCTTGGCGACTTTAAAGCTGTGCTGGAACAAAAAGTTGAGCTGCGGGCCTACCGAGTTAAATTCTTTTGCTACGGCATAAGCCGATTTTAACTGACCAGATATTTGCGGCTCACCTAACACAAGGCTATCCAAACCCGAAGCCACTCGGCTGATGTGTGCTACGGCGTCACGGTCATAAAAGGTATACAGATGCTGCGCCAGTTCGTGCTTGGCAATGGCAAACTCTACTGACAGCCAAGACACCAAGGCGTCGACCGTGTTTTCAGTATCGTTAACATCACAATAGAGCTCTGAACGGTTACAGGTTGAGACGATTGCCACTTCGTTCACAGAACCGATCGAACGCGCAGCACGCAAAGATTCGGACATGGTTTCAGGTGCAAATGCCAC
This sequence comes from Reinekea thalattae, assembly GCF_008041945.1. Lineage (NCBI taxonomy): Bacteria > Pseudomonadati > Pseudomonadota > Gammaproteobacteria > Oceanospirillales > Saccharospirillaceae > Reinekea > Reinekea thalattae. The sequence goes on from NZ_VKAD01000001.1 coordinate 898,207, forward strand.
CTGCTCACGAATCTCAACAGGTGCCGTATTATGATTAATGCCGATGGCCACTAGTGACATGCAGTACCGATACTCTTGAATTTGGGAATTTGTAAAAAGGTGAATTTGTAAAAAGGCGGTATTCTAACGACTTTGCGGAAAAAGGGCGACCTAGGCTATGCTAATATCGCTTCAAAATGTTACGCCAATGACAATATTACACTCTTATTCTCGGTTGACTAGGTGCCTTATGCCAATTACATATTTCCGCCGATCATGCTCATTGCTTCTGGCCTGTACCGTACTTTACGGCTGTGCTGGCCTATCTAGCCAACAGTCCACTGGAGCCAACAAAGAGTCCGAACAAGCGCTGATCAATAGCGAGCAACTGACTGGACAAAACCTGTTTCAACTACTGTTAGCCGAAATCGCAACAAATCGTCGTGAATTAGGTGTCGCTGCTGAGCTATACGGCCAAATCGGCGAAGACTATAACGATGTCGAAGCGCTGCAGCGCAGTGTGTTGCTCAACCAAGCAATCGAAAATTATCAACAAACTTACAGTGCCGCAAAAAAGTGGGCTCAGTTACGTCCAAATGATGCGACGGCACTGAGTGCTTTAGCGCTTTCTGCGACGGCAACTGGCCAAGTTGAAGAAGGCGCCAGCGCCTTAGAACAGCTATTGAGCGACAACAAAAAGGCCGACGTACAATTTTTACTCAGCGCACTTACATCTATTAACTCAGCGCAACGCCAACAGTTCAGCCAACTGCTGGCCGACGTGCAACAGCAATACCCAAAAAATGCCTCACTTTATTATCTAAGGGCGCGCCTAGCTTTCGAACAGCCAACGACCTCTTTGGAATTGACCGAATCTTCCATTGCCATTGAATCCAGTCTAGAAGCAGAGCTTTATAAGTTAGATCTGCTGCAACTACTCAAACGATTCGATGATGCCAAACTGCAAATTCAACAGCTGCGCAAAAAGCACCCAAAAAACAATCAGGTTGCCGTACTCTATGCGCGCTACCTTTATCAATACCAACCAAATAACATTGATGCGTTAGCCGAACTGCATACGCAATTTTCAACTGAGCCAATCATTAGCCGCACCTATGCCAGAAGTGCGTTTAATCTTGGTGAATTTGATACCGCACGCGCTATTTATGCACACCTACTGTCAATTGGAGCACTGGATGATGAAGCCTTTTATTTTCTAGGCAGAATCGATCTAGCAAATAACCATATTGAATCCGCAGCGGACAATTTTCAGCAGGTACAGTACCCACCCTATTTATTACCGGCTATTGCCGAGTGGGTACAACTGGCCATAGTAGAAGATGAAACCCGCATCATGGCCAATATCGAACAGGCCAAGCTTCAGGACCCAGAAAACGCAGCCGACTACTGGGGCTTTGCTGCCAGCTATTATCAAAATACCGGCAAGCTGGCATTGGCAAAACAAACCCTGACACAAGGCTTAGCAGAATACCCAAACAGCGTACCGTTGTTGTATAGCAAAGCCATGCTGGCTGCTGCCGAAGATAACAATGAACAGATGGAAGAGATTTTATTGCAGGTGCTAGCCATTGAGCCGGACAACGTCGATGCACTCAACTCTTTGGGTTACACCTGGGCGAACCTGAGTAAAAACCTCACGGTTGCGCACGATTACATCAATCGCGCTCTGGCTCACAACATCGAAAACCCTGCCTTCCAAGACTCTAAAGGCTGGATTCTATATCGCTTAGGTGAGTTAGAAGAGTCACTGGTTTGGTTACAAAAAGCCTATGCACAATACCAAAACGACGAAGTGGCCGCTCACGTCGCTGAAGTCCAATGGCAACTTAAGCAGTTTACCGAAGCAAAACAGACGCTTGAGCAAATCAAAACCAACTATCCAGACAGCGACTACATCGACTACCTAAGCAACCTATTTGAGGCGTCAGCACCGTGAAAAAACTTGCCAGCCTTAGTTTTTTGCTTTTGTTATCCAGTTGTAGCCTATTTATGAATAAACCCGAGCTCGATGCAGATTGGGCTTTTAAAGGCAAGATGGCGGTAAACAGCGCGACCGAGTCGAGTAGTTTTAATATTCAATGGCTACAACAGGGCGATTACTATCAGATTGAATTAAGCGGCCCATTACGCCAAGGCTTAATCACCATTCAGGGCCAGCCTGATTATGTCGAGCTAAATCACAGTAACGGCACACTTTACGCCGAAAGCCTGAGCCAGCTGGTCAGTGATAATACCGAATTTGACCTACCGTTAGACTACTTACAGTTTTGGGTGCGAGCAGTACCGGCGCCCTTTGAAAAGTTTCAGCGTACTCTCGATGACAATGACCAAGTAGCGACTATTCGCCAAGCGGGTTGGCGCGTCAGTATCAGCGATTATTTTACCGACGACTCTGATCTGCCTCGAAAATTAGCCTTCGCTAAAGCCGATCAACAGGGTAAACTCATCATCCGTGAATGGTCGATCCAACCCTAACGCTCGGCGTTAAATTCGTGCTCGACTAATCACTGATCAACCAATAGGCGATCAGCTAGATCGCACGAACACCCTTAGCTAACCGGATTAGAGACTCACGTGCCAGCACCCTCAGTCACGATACCTGCGCCCGCCAAACTGAATCTATTTTTGCACATCACTGGGCAGCGCGATGATGGCTACCACAACTTACAGACTCTGTTTCAGTTGTTGGATTACGGTGATCAGCTGCGCTTTACCGCCGCCAACAGCGGAGGCATTCGCTTACGCTGTAACAACCAAGCCTTGCAAACCTCAGACAACCTGATCATTCGAGCCGCTCATGCGCTGGAGCAAGCAAGCGGAAAAACGATTAACATTGATATTGAACTGACCAAACGCCTTCCTATGGGCGGCGGCGTCGGCGGTGGCAGCTCCGATTGCGCCACTACCCTGCTGACGCTCAATCAGCTATGTAAACTTGAACTTTCTAGTACCCAACTGATGACTATCGCGGCCTCTCTAGGTGCCGATGTTCCGGTATTCGTTGCAGGTAAAACCGCTTGGGCTGAAAGCATTGGCGACAAACTGACTGCGTTAGAACTGAGCGAGCGCTGGTTTGTTGTGCTGCACCCGCAGGTGCATGTATCGACCGCAGAGCTGTTTAAGCACCCTCTTTTAGAAAGAAATCATCCAGCAATAACTTTTGATGATCGGCTAATTGATCAAGGCCAAAATTGTTTTGAAGCTGTCGCTCGCAAGCTTTACCCAAGCATTGAGCAGGCGTTCCAACTGGCGCAAACCTTCGGCCAAGTCAGATTAACCGGTACCGGTGCCTGCCTATTTCTCAGTATGAACGATAAGCTCAGTGCCGAAGCCGCTTGCCAAGCCATTGCGCAGCAACAGGCTGATTTATCACCCTTTATTGCTAAGAGTGTGAACACTTCACCAGCGATTACGGCGCTAAATAATCTAAGCTAACAGGCTTAGATAAAGAATCTGATCGATGCTTGGCTGACCATAAATGGCGCCGGACAACGCCGATCAACAACATTTAATCAACTAACCAGAAGGGCCTGACACTGTGTCAAACATGATGATTTTTACCGGTAATGCGAATCCTGAACTCGCCAACAAGGTGGTCGACCGTTTAGGTATACCCCTAGGTGAAGCGACGGTTGGTAAGTTCAGTGATGGCGAAGTGGCAATCGAGTTAACCGAAAATGTGCGTGGCGCGGATGTATTTATCATCCAATCGACCTGCCAGCCAACCAGCGATAACCTCATGGAAGTGCTGTTTATGGCCGACGCTTTACGCCGAGCTTCAGCAGCACGCATTACTGCGGTTATCCCCTACTTTGGCTATGCTCGCCAAGATCGACGCCCACGCTCTTCTCGCACCCCCATTTCTGCCAAGGTCGTCGCAGACATGCTGACAGTAACTGGTATCGATCGCATCTTAACGGTTGATCTTCATGCTGAGCAGATTCAAGGCTTTTTCAGTATCCCGGTCGATAACATTTACGGCTCACCAATCCTGCTCGATGATATTCAAAAACAAGGCTACGAAAACCCAATCATTGTTTCACCCGATGTCGGCGGTGTCATGCGTGCCCGCGCCATTGCTAAGCAATTGGGCGTTGAACTGGCGATCATCGATAAGCGTCGACCCAAAGCAAACCAAGCTCAAGTCATGCATATTATTGGCGAAGTGAAAGATCGCACCTGTATTTTGGTCGATGATATGGTCGATACAGCCGGAACATTGTCGCAAGCATCGAATGCCTTGCTAGAGTTTGGCGCTAAAAAAGTAGTCTGTTATGTCACCCATCCAGTACTGAGTGGACCGGCCGTAGAACGCCTAAACAACTCACCTATCGAACTGGTTTGTACCGATACTATCCCGCTCTCGCCGGAGGCGAAAAACTGTGATAAGATCCGCCAGCTTTCGATGGCAGGGGTCCTCGCAGAGGCCATTCGCCGCGTTAGTAACGAAGAGTCCATCAGTGCAATGTTTCGTTAATTCACTGCATTTTTGCGGAATTTAACGTCACTTTAACTGAACTTAAGGTCTCATAGAGATGGCATTCGGTAGTTATTAGCACACTCTTTATAACTACTCTGTGCCTAGCAGCATTGGTCGCAAATGCTGTTTATTAAATTTTTGGAGCAATATTAGATGTCTACTATTTTTGAAATCAACGCAACTGTTCGCGAAGAGTTAGGGAAAGGTGCGAGCCGCCGCCTACGTCGTGAGCAGAAAGTACCTGGTGTTATTTACGGCGGTGCTAAAAACCGTAAACCTCAAAGCCTAACGCTTGAGCTGAAAGAACTAGTTAAAGCGCTAGAAAACGAAGCGTTTTACTCTCACGTTCTAGATGTGAAGATCGGTGACAAGTCTGAGCAAGCTATTGTTATGGACCTACAACGTCACCCATCAACTGGCTTCCCTATGCACATTGACTTTGAGCGTGTTACTAAGTCAACCGTTGTACACAAGCGTGTACCTTTGCACTTCATTAACGAAGAAGTTATCACCAAAACTGGTGCAACTGTACAGCGTTCTGCTTCAGAAGTTGAAATCACTTGTAAAGTGGGTAGCCTTCCAGAATTCATCGAAGTGGATGTTGCTAAACTAGAAGTCGGTTCTGTATTACACCTTTCTGAGCTAAAACTGGCTAAAGGCATTACTTTAGTAGAACTTAACAAAGGCGCTTCTCACGATGCGGCTGTTGTTTCTATTGTTAAGCCAAGCTCAGCAGCTGAAGAAACAGAAGAAGCTGCAGCGGAATAAGCTTTATTATCCGTTTTTAAAAGGGCCTTTTAGGCCCTTTTTACGTTATAGCGACTTATTATATGAACGATTCCATTCAACTTATTGTCGGCCTGGGCAACCCTGGTAGCGAATACCACCAAACGCGGCATAATGCAGGCTTCGATTTTTTAGATTGCCTAGCACAGCAGCAGGCTGGGCAATGGAAAAAAGACAGCAAGTACAAGGCTGAGATCTGCTCAATCAACCTAAAGGGTCATAAGGTTTGGCTTATGAAGCCGATGACTTTTATGAACCGCAGTGGCCAATCCGTTGCCCCCTTCGCCAACTTCTACAAAATACCGGCGGATCAAATCTTGGTGGCACACGATGAGCTAGATATAGAAGCCGGCACCGCACGCTTTAAAAAAGGCGGCGGCCATGGCGGACACAACGGTTTACGCGATATTATTGCAAGCCTTGGCAACAACAAAGATTTTTACCGCTTACGACTGGGTATTGGTCATCCTGGCCAAGCATCGGAAGTGGTTAACTATGTACTGCGCAAAGCGCCTGCTGACGATTACATTGCGCTAGAACGAGCCATCGATTGCGCTATCGATCAGCTACCGTTAGCGATATCTGGTGATTGGGCAAAGGCCATGAATCACTTGCACAGTTTCAAATTGGGTGAATAATCCAGCAACTCACTATTCAATGAATTGCACCATAACAGACTTAACAGATTGCGTTGATCTACAAACGCTTTAATTATTTTTAGGGGAGATACAAATATGGGAATTAAATGCGGTATCGTTGGCTTGCCTAACGTCGGTAAGTCTACGCTGTTTAATGCCTTAACTCAGGCCGGCATCGATGCAGAAAATTTCCCATTTTGCACCATTGAACCGAACACAGGTGTTGTACCAGTACCAGATCCTCGTCAGGACAAAATTGCCGAAATCGTTAAGCCTGAAAAAACCATCCCGACAACTATGGAGTTTGTCGACATTGCCGGTCTGGTTGCAGGCGCGGCCAATGGTGAAGGCTTAGGCAATAAATTTTTGCACAACATCCGTGAGACCGACGCCATTGCTCACGTAGTGCGCTGCTTTGATAACGACAACGTCATCCATGTTGCGAACAAGGTTGACCCTCTGGCGGATATCGAAGTGATTAACACCGAGTTAGCGCTTGCTGACTTAGACAGTGTTGAGAAGCAATTAGTGAAACTACTGAAAAAAGCCAAAGGCCAAGACAAAGAAGCCAAACGTTTGGCCGATTTATTAGAAAAAATTAAACCACACCTCGACCAAGCTAAGCCGGTACGTTCAGTAGAGCTGACTGTTGATGAGCTAAAAGACTTGCAGCAATTTCAACTACTAACCAGCAAACCAACACTGTACATCGCTAACGTCAATGAAGACGGTTTTGAAGACAACCCTTACTTAGATCGTGTTCGCGAAATCGCCGCAGCAGAAGAAGCCGAAGTCGTGGTCATCTGCAACAAGCTGGAAAGCGAAATTGCTGAATTGGACGATGAAGAAAAAGCCGAGTTCTTAGGTGATCTAGGCATGGAAGAACCCGGTCTAAACCGAGTGATTCGCGCAGCCTACAAGCTACTAGGCTTGCAAACCTTCTTTACCGCTGGCGTTAAAGAAGTTCGCGCATGGACGGTAAAAGTCGGTGCCAGCGCCCCCAATGCCGCAGGTGTTATTCACACCGATTTCGAAAAAGGCTTCATTCGTTCTGAAACGATTTCTTACGCTGATTTCATTGAATTCAACGGCGAATCTGGTGCAAAAGAAGCCGGTCGTTGGCGTTTAGAAGGTAAGGATTACATCGTACAAGATGGCGATGTGATGCATTTCCGATTCAATGTCTAACGGTTAAAAAATACCTTAACTAGGCTATTCAGTTCGGCACTTGCTATTAAAAGATGCTTATCAAAAGATAGCTATCGATAGTAAAGAGCCGCGCTGCTTAGCTAAGTTCAACCACATCATCGCTTCAGGCTAAGTAATACAAACGCCTACCCGTTAACAAATTCAACACGCCAGTGGAACTTTCTGTCACCGTCATCGTCTACACTGATTAACAACTTAATCAATATGTGGACCGATGAATGCCAAGTACTAAAACAGCCGCCGATAGCAGCTACGTCTGCCCAGGGATGCCTCCGTTACAACTCGGAAAAACGACGTCTTTTTTTGAATTTTGGCCAACTTGGCTGATGTACTTTCCCATCTCTATTCAGTGGTTAGCACTGTCTATTCGATATCGCTCCCTCACCTTGCCGCTTATCGCAAACCCCCAATTACCACTCTCCGGTATGGTTGGCGTTGGTAAAAGTGAACTCCTCAGTCAAGCCCAAGGCGACTTAAATAATGTCATCCTGCCTTGGTTCACCGTGACAAAAACGGAAGCTCCATTAGAGCAACAGGTTGATCAACTCAAGCTTGCCGTCACTGATTCTGGCTTTGCATATCCGTTTGTCTGTAAACCTGATATCGGCTGCCGAGGCATTGGTGTCAAGTTGATTAAAAACGAACAACAACTAATTGAAAACTTCACCAGCTACCCAGAAAACGCCAAATTATTTATTCAAAAATTAGCCGACTTTGAACCCGAAGCAGGCGTTTTCTTCACTAAGCATCCCAATGAAAAAAACGGCAAAATCATTTCAATGGCATTGAAATATACGCCTTATGTTATTGGTGATGGTGAAAAAACCTTAGGCGAGTTAATCGAAAGTGATCAACGTGCCGGACAGCTCATTCATCTATATCAATCACGCCATCAACAGCATTGGAACCAAGTCATTGCCAAAGACCAGCCTTATCGTTTGGTGTTTTCTGCCAGCCACAGTAAGGGTGCAATCTTTAAACAGGCAAACTATTTAATCACTGACGCATTAAGTGAAAGGCTAACCCAACTCTTGGCCAACCTACCCGACTTTCACTATGGCCGCCTCGATATTAAATTTAAAGACACAGAATCATTAAGCCGCGGCGAACATATTCAGATTGTCGAGATCAACACCGCCAGCTCTGAACCATTGCATATATGGGACAGCAACACGCCTTTTAAAGAAGCTGTGCGCGCCCTGTTGTTTCAATATCGAATTTTATTTGTCTACGGCAACGAAAATCGTAAAAAAGGTTTCACACCGCCCGGCTTTAAAAAATTAATTCAGCACTGGAAACTAGAGCGAAATTTATCTCGCTTCTATGGTGAAACCGACTAATAGATTTTGATTATCGACATCTGTTTGCAACAAAGACGATACAACATTGCTATGGGTTTATTGCAAAAAAACTAATGCAGATCTGCATGAATCCATTATTACTGACTTTGATTTTGAGATATTAGAATGAACGCAACTCAAAACCCATTCAAACTGGGGCTTAAACCAAGCTGGCTTGCTGGTTCAATCGAAGGACTCCTCGGCCTTACACCCTTGGCGCGTGCCTATGATGCTCGCGCAGAGAACCTCAATGCTGAGCAATTTTTAGATCACACACTCAGCTCTCTGGATTGCTCTGTGATGCTCGAGGGGCAATCACTAAACAGTGTCATCCCAGAAACTGGTCCGGTTATTGTGGTGGCAAACCATCCTTACGGCGGTATCGAAGGCGTTGCTTTATCGCGTGCGTTATTATCGGTTCGGCCTGACACCAAAGTCCTGACTAACCAGATGCTGTCGTCCATCCCTGAACTGAGCGACATTTTTTTAGGCGTTGATGTTCTAGGGAAAAAAACAGCACATAAAAACACCGCCGGTGTACGAGCGGCACAACAACATCTGCAAGATGGACATCTATTACTGCTGTTTCCTGCCGGTCAGGTTAGTGCTCGCACTTGGAAAAACAAACAGGTTTCGGATCGCGACTGGAATGCCATGGTCGGCCGCTTAGCCCTAAAGACTCAAGCCAGTTGCGTGCCTATCTTTATTGACGGACACAACCCCGAATACTTCCAACTGGCAGGCCTCATCCACAAGCGTTTACGCACCCTACTGTTACCACGTCAATTGAGTAACAAAAAAGGTAAGGTTTTACGCATGGTTGTTGGCAATGCCATTGATAAACGCGATTACGCGCAACTTAATTCGGCAAAAGCCATTACTCATCTGTTGCGCATGTCGACCTATTTATTAGCGCCAAACAAATCCAACAGCTACAAACCTGTGATCGAACAACTGGCAATCAAAACTCAATTCAATAGCCCAGTTATTGAACAGGAATTACAAACGCTGGCTGAATTTAAATTGCTCAGCAAAGGCAGTTTTGATGTTTACTGCGCGCCTTACGAAAAATTAAATCATACCTTCGATGCCATCAGCGAAGCGCGTGAACACACCTTTCGCGCAGCCGGGGAAGGCACTGGAAAAGATAAAGACACCGACCAATTTGACAGCCATTACGATCATTTATTTATTTGGGACAACGAACAAAAAAATATTGTTGGCGGTTATCGACTGGGTCAGGTAGATCGCATCATCGAACGCTTTGGCGTAAACGGTTTATACAGCCGAAGTCTGTACCGTTTTGATGAGCAACTACTTAACGAGGTGGATGGCGCGTTAGAAGTGGGCCGTTCATTTATTACCGAAGCCTACCAACGCCACCCTTCAGCACTGGATGCATTATGGCGAGGTATTGGTCACTACTTGGTAAAAAACCCACAATACAAAACGCTTTTTGGCTGCGTCAGTATTTCTTCTTCTCATTCTAAAATGGCTCGCGCTTTTATTAGCGATGCCATGATGGAAAATTTTAAAGCCGAACAGGTTTTTCTTGAACAGGTGAAACCAATCGTACCGCTAAAGGTCAAAGGAAAAGTCTGGACAGCAGCGATGCTGGCATCAATTAATGATATCAGTGTGTTTAATCGCTTAGTTGGCCAATGTGATCCGGGCAAAACCATTCCTGTGTTATTGCGTCATTACCTTGCACTGAACGGACGCTTTGTTGGGTTTTCCATTAACCGTGGTTTTAATGATTCTCTCGATGGACTCATTATGGTCGATGTAACCAAGATGCCAGCTCGATATGTTAATCGTTACCTCAGTAAAGCTGGTGCTGTTGAATTTTTAAATTATTGGAACAAGCATGAACAATCTTTGCCAAGCGAACATCGAAGCACTCAACCAGCTGGTTGATCTAATCAATAAAAGCAAAACTATTTATAAAACCAAAACCGATGCAACGGCGAGTATTGGTGAACACTGCCGTCACATTCTCGATCATTATCGGGCGGTACAAAAGGGCCTCGAGAATTGCTGTATCGATTACAACTTACGGACTCGTAACAGCGCTGAGGAAACCCAGTTTGAAAGCGCTCTCGACAATATCGAGCAGATCAGCGCTTGGCTGAATAATCTACAACAGTCCGACTATTCCGATGTTGCAGTTATTTCAGAAATTTGCCTTGATCAAGAACAGAGTGAAACACTGTCGTCTAATCTTGATCGGGAACTACTCTACCTATTGAACCATTCGATTCACCATCTTGCTTACGCTTCATTGTCGGCAAGAAACTTAGGCATTGAGTTACCCAAACATATTGGTTTAGCTCCTGGAACCGCAACCTATTTACGTCACAAAGAGGCCAGTTAATATGATTATTCGCAAAACCTTGCTGTTAGCTTCAACATTATTTGCCTGCGCAACACGCGTTTTCGCAGTCGAGCCTATTTTTACCCCTTGGAACAGCGACCTTGCTATTCGCGGTTACGACACCGTGGCTTACTTTACACAGAACAGCGCTGTCGAAGGACTAAGCGATTTTGAATACCAGTGGCAAGGTGCTACTTGGCGCTTCAGCAATGAAGATCACCTGAAACTGTTTGCTGAAAATCCAGAGAAGTATGCGCCACAATACGGTGGTTATTGCGCCTATGCGGTAGCAAAGAACTCGACAGCCAGTATCGATCCAAGCCAATTTTCTATCATCGATGGCAAGCTTTACCTCAACTACAACGCTAAAATTCAACAGCGCTGGCAAGAAGATATTGCCGGCTTTATTGATCAAGCCGATAAAAACTGGCCAGGTCTTCTAAAAAAATAAGCTCTTCAAAAGAAGTGCTTTAGCTAAGTAACCTTTTTAATTTTTTAATAAACAAAATTTAAAATAATAAGAGCCATATAAAACGAATCGTCAGAATACAAAAAGCCAGCAATTGCTGGCTTTTTTAATTAGGCTAAACATTTATTAAACTGCTTTTTTACCGCTATTGATAGTAAGCGTTATCCGTTACCGTGTGATCGGTTGCATCACGCACACCTGTCAGCTGCGGTAAGCGTTCAAGCAAGGTTTTTTCAACGCCATCTTTTAACGTTAGGCTGACGGCAGAACAACCTTGGCAACCACCACCAAAGCGTAAGATGGCCACACCCTGTTCGGTAATTTCTTCTAGGGTGACATCACCACCATGCGAGGCCAAACCTGGGTTGATTTCAGTGAATAGGATGTAGTTCACCTGATCTTCAAGCGGGCTATCTTTATTGACCTTCGGCATTTTCGCATTCGGCGCCTTAATGGTGAGCTGGCCACCCATACGGTCTTGTGCGTAGTCAACTTCGGCTTCGTCGAGATAAGGCTGACTGATTTTTTCTAGGTAGACACGAATATGCTCTAACTCCAACAGCACATCGTCGTCTTTCTCTTCGCCTGGCCGACTGTAGGCTAAACAGGTTTCCGCGTACTTGGTACCCGGCTGAGTCACAAACATACGCACTGCCATACCGTCGGTACTTTGCTTCGCCAAAAGCTCTGCAAGGTATTTTTGTGCTGACTCAGTAATCGTTAATTCTATATCCATGCTCAGTCCTAAATTTTTCTTAATTTTAAAGTGCCCTCAGTTTTTAAAGTGCACTTTGTTTATAACGGCTAGTTTAACGTATTTTTCTTGCAGACTAAATAACCAACTAAATCACTCAAGTATAAAGAAGCCTCTTCATCATCCGCTTTTTGTAGGAGTCGAACAAATTCTATATCAAAATTATTTGATATAGCTTGATATATTGCTCATTTTAGGCTTTCATTGCAGCTTACGGCATTTGCATAAAACAGAGACGGTTATGACAACAAGAACGCATCGCATCCAACAACTCCACGCAGCTATAAAGGATCGAATCCTGATATTAGATGGCGCGATGGGCTCGCTCATCCAAAGTTATCAACTCGAAGAGCAGGACTATCGTGGCGATCGCTTTGCCGATTGGAACAGCGATATCAAAGGCAATAACGACCTCTTATCGATTACCCAGCCCGAGATCATCAAAACCATCCACAAAGCCTATTTGGATGCTGGCGCCGACATCATCGAAACCAACACCTTTAACTCGACTGAAGTCTCTCAAGCCGACTACAACATGCAAGAGCTGGCATTTGAGCTCAATAAACAAGGTGCTGCCATTGCACGCCAAGTGTGCGATGAAAAAAGCCTAGAAACCCCCGATAAGCCGCGCTGGGTCGCCGGTGTGTTGGGGCCAACCAGCAAAACCCTGTCGTTATCTCCTGATGTGAATAACCCTGGTTATCGAGCAATCGATTTTGATAGCCTCGCCAGTGATTATAAAAAAGCCACGCTGGGCCTCATTGAAGGCGGTGCGGACATCATCTTGATCGAAACCATCTTCGATACACTCAATGCCAAAGCCGCAATCTTTGCCACTCAAGAGGCGTTCGAAGAAGCAGGCATTGAATTACCTATTATGATCTCCGGCACCATTACCGACGCTTCTGGCCGCACACTATCTGGCCAGACAACGGAAGCCTTCTACCACTCTGTACGCCATGCCAAACCTCTTTCCATTGGCTTAAACTGTGCTTTAGGAGCCAGCGAATTACGCCAATACGTTGAAACACTGTCCAACATTGCCGACTGCTCGGTTTCTGCACACCCGAATGCGGGCCTACCTAATGAGTTTGGCGAATACGATGAGTCACCTGAAGAAATGACCGAAGTGGTAACCGAGTTTGCCCAGTCCGGTTTTTTAAACATCATCGGTGGCTGTTGCGGTACCACGCCTAAACACATCGAGCTGATTACTCAGTCGATGGCACAACAAAAGCCGCGTAAAGCACCAAGCATTAAACCACTCATGCGACTTTCTGGCTTAGAGCCGTTTACTGTTACTGATGAGCTGAACTTTATAAACATCGGCGAGCGCACTAACGTTACCGGCTCGGCAAAATTTAAGCGTCTTATCAAAGAAGAGCTCTATGATGAAGCGCTGGCCGTGGCTCAAGAGCAGATCGAAAACGGTGCTCAGATTATCGACATCAATATGGATGAAGGCATGCTCGACTCCGAAGCTGCGATGACGATTTTCATGAACCTTATCGCTTCTGAGCCCGATATCGCCCGCGTCCCTATCATGGTCGACTCATCCAAGTGGAACGTCATTGAAGCGGGCCTCAAATGCGCTCAAGGCAAATGCATTGTGAACTCAATCTCGCTAAAGGAAGGCGAAGCTAACTTTTTACAGCAAGCAAAACTGTGCCAACGCTACGGCGCTGCCGTCGTAGTCATGGCATTTGACGAAACTGGCCAAGCCGATACCCGCGAGCGTAAACAAGAAATCTGTAAGCGCAGTTACGATCTCTTAGTTGCAAACGGTTTTCCACCTGAAGATATTATTTTTGACCCCAATATTTTTGCGGTAGCAACAGGTATTGAAGAGCACAACCGTTACGCAGTCGACTTTATCGAAGCCACCGAGTACATCCGCAAGGAGCTTCCCTATGCCAGTGTCAGCGGCGGTGTTTCTAACGTCTCGTTCTCGTTCCGTGGTAATAACCCAGTACGTGAAGCGATCCACTCGGTATTCCTCTACCATGCCGGTCGAGTCGGACTCAACATGGGCATTGTCAATGCCGGTCAATTAGTCATCTACGACGACATTCCCGACGAATTACGCGAACGGGTTGAAGATGTCATTCTCAATCGTCGCGACGATGCCACCGACCGTTTATTGGAAATCGCCGACAACTATCGCGGCGATGGTACTGTTGCAGCGAAAGAAAGTTCGGAATGGCGTGAATTCCCAGTGGTCGAACGCATTGCCTACTCGCTGGTCAAGGGCATCACTAGCCATATTATTGAAGACACCGAAGAAGCACGCCTGCAAGTCAACCGCCCTATTGAAGTTATCGAAGGGCCGTTAATGGACGGCATGAATCAGGTCGGTGATCTGTTCGGTGCTGGCAAGATGTTTTTGCCTCAGGTGGTGAAGTCCGCTCGTGTTATGAAACAAGCAGTCGCACATCTGATTCCATATATTGAAGCCGAAAAAACAGAAACCACGCGAGCCAAAGGCAAAATATTAATGGCCACGGTTAAAGGCGATGTTCACGACATTGGTAAAAATATCGTTGGCGTTGTACTTGCCTGTAACAATTACGAAGTGGTCGACTTAGGCGTCATGGTACCGGCTGACAAAATACTCAAGACCGCGATCGAAGAAAAAGTCGACGTTATTGGTTTGTCTGGTTTGATTACACCCAGCCTCGATGAAATGGTGCACGTTGCACGTGAAATGCAACGACTCGATTATCAATTGCCATTACTGATTGGTGGTGCAACAACGTCTAAAGCCCACACCGCAGTTAAAATTGAACCGCAGTACAAAAATGACGCCACTATTTACGTCACCGATGCATCGCGTGCTGTGTCTGTTGTGCAGTCGCTATTAAGCGACGAACGCAAAGCCGACTTTGTTGCTGAACGCCGTAATGAATATGAAAAAGTCCGAGAGCGTAATAAAAACCGTAAATCCAAAGCGCTGTTCAATTATCAAGACGCGATTGCCAACGCACCTCAACTTGACTGGCAACATTACACGCCACCTAAACCACAATTTACTGGCACGCGTGTTTTTGAACAATACGATGTTTCAGAGCTGGTCGACTACATTGATTGGACGCCATTTTTCATAACCTGGGAACTGCACGGCAAATACCCGAAAATTTTAAACGATGACAAGGTCGGTGAAACCGCAACCAGTCTGTTTAACGATGCTCAGGTGATGTTAAAACAAATCATCGATGAAAAATGGTTAACGCCAAAAGCCGTCATTGGTTTTTGGCCGGCGCAGCGCAGTGCAGCAGATACCATTCAGGTGACTAACGGTGATCAAGCCGTTAACTTAGAACAGTTACGCCAGCAAAGTATTAAACCCAACCAGCAGCCGAATTTGTCGCTCGCCGATTACATCGCACCAACGGGCACACAAGAAGATTACCTCGGTGGCTTTGTCGTCACCGCCGGTCACGGCGTTGACGAGCGAGCGGCGCAATATGAAGCCAATGGTGACGACTATAACGCCATTCTATTGAAATCACTTGCTGACCGACTCGCAGAAGCCTTTGCCGAACGTATGCACGAACGTGTGCGTAAAGAGTTTTGGGCTTATGACAGTAACGAAAGCCTAAGCAACGAGCAGCTCATTAAAGAAAGCTATCGCGGCATTCGCCCTGCTCCTGGTTATCCTGCTTGCCCTGATCATACCGAAAAAGACAAGCTGTTCGATCTGTTGCAGGCTACTGAAAACACCGATGTACACCTTACCGACGCCTACGCGATGACGCCGACGGCCAGTGTTTCAGGTTGGTATCTGAGCCACCCTGAAGCTCGCTACTTTGGTATTGGTAAGATCAGCAAAGATCAGGTTGAGGATTATGCCGAACGCAAGGGAATGTCTCTAACAGAAACTGAACGCTGGCTTAGCCCAGTGCTGGCGTACGAGCCCTCTGCATAGAATATTCAGATAACAATATCAATCTATCTGAAATAAAAAACGGCTGCCTCATGCAGCCGTTTTTTTATTCTACGTTAATAATTCAATAGATTGATCTATCAATTCGCGATTAAAAATATTGCCAATTGAGATAACGACGGTACTGACTTGGACTGATGTATTCTTTATACAGCATGTCAGACAACACTCGCTTCAACTTGCGCTGATGTCGCGGCACCAGGTTTTGATTCTGAAAAATACTGTAATGATACTTTCTTGGCGACGGCAGCATTAAAGCTAAAAAAGCCCCTTCTGCTGCGTTAATCTGGCCCACCGGCTTAGAGAAATAATATTTTGCGGCATGCGACACGCCATAGATATCTGGCCCAAACTCAGCAACATTTAAATATAACTCTAATATTTCATTTTTCGTCAATTGCGCTTCTAGCTCTCGGGTTACAAAGAACTCAATAAGCTTACGATGCAGTGATTTTGTACTGGAACGAATAAATACATTTTTTGCAACCTGTTGACTGATGGTGGAACCACCAAAGCTAAGTTGCCGACGTTTAATATTTTCACCAATGGCAGTAATTAGGGCGTCCCAATTAATGCCCTGATGTTCAAAGAACAAGCCATCTTCACTCATCACCACTGCGTATAGTAAATCACGATTCACATCGGCCAAGCGAACCCAATGATATTCTGCTCGCTTAGATCGGCTGTCTATTTTTTCCAAAACGCTGTTCACGCCTAGTTCTCTGAGTTGCTGAAACTCAACGTTTTTTAAATCCGGAACCTGATTGAAAATAAAATAAAAATAAACCGCTATCATTGATACTAATAACCAGACAAAAGATCCAGTTATGATGAGAATCATTTTCAAATAAGACAGCGGGCGTTTTATAAACATTGAGGTGAAACGAGACAAAAACTGTTGTGATCGTTCTTTGAGCGGAGCTTTGGTCTTCCCAGACTGATTGGAGATCATTACACATACCTACTCAGATTAAGCCAAAGACTCACCAACATAATTTTAATATTGGCAAGCTAACATGACCTTTTTAATTAAAATATTGTCTTTTTACAACAAATGGCCTCTTTTCTGAAATTTAACATAAAGTATTCAGTTGCCCTGCCGTTACTTATTTTGATTTTTTAAGGTTTTAACCTAGCATTTTTAGGTATACCTAAAGCTTCATCAAAAAGACGTTAAAGACTAACGCTTGCTATTGGTCAATTATGAGTTCTATCTCACATACGCTCATTGAGAAAGACTTTAGGCTATACATAAAGGATCCAAAGGACCTAAGAATTATGAAACAATTTAAACTTCAAGTATTTTCAGCCCTAGGCTGTATCGTAGCGGTAATCATTTTGATTATTGCTCTACTCGACTTCTTGTCGTTCCGATCTGAAAGCCGTGATCTCAACAAGCAGATTCTGATTGAACGAAACCTTGCTCTAGAAGCAGAAATGACTGAAAAGTTTAACAGCTATGTCGACGTTTTTGCATCGATGGAGATGGGCGGTCACGATGTTAATGAAGAACATCTAAATGAGCAAAATGTTGCGACGATGTCATCGGTTTATGAAATTTTAAAAAATCGAAGCAATGGTGTTTACCTGTTTGACACCTCCGGTTCAGCCTATCGCCGCTCTGGTGAAAAGATGTCGGCCAACTATAAAGGTCGCAGTTACTACAACGCGATTTTTGAAGACGGCAAACAATTTTACGTTGGCTCACCGTACACAAACAAGAGTAACAACAAAGTCTCTTTTGCTATGGCGTATAAGTTAAAAGCTGATACCGCTCTAATGATAACGGTGCATCTAGATATCTTCATCAATCATCTTGCAGAAAGAAAAAATCTCTTTATGTATACCGACAATGGCACCATTGTAGTGGCGCCGAATGAAGAGCTAATTGGTCAAAAGATTTTCGAAGCTATTCCTGAATTCGAAGAATTTAGCGAAGAGTCACCAGAAATGACTTACGTTGATCGCTCTGGTGGTAAGAAGGTTGAGTACACTGCTTTTTGGGGTCAAATGGACATCAACGGCTGGGGCTATGTCAGCTTGGCTGAAAACGATGTTATTTTCAAAAGCGCCAACCAGCAGCTAATTACGTCTCTATCAATTGGCCTTATCTCATTCATCATTGCCATTGTCATCCTACACTTTGTACTAGAAAAACTGGTATTACGACCAATCGGTGGTGCACCGCAACACATCGCCTCACTGATGGAAAAAATGGCCTCTGGCGATTTAAAATTGAACCTTCGTGCCACAGCAAAAGATACTGGTATTTATCGTTCACTGATCGAGTTGTCATCTCAGCTGCATGAACTGATTGGTAAGTCGACAGCGGTTTCAGACAGTGTTTCATCTTCGTCACAAGAACTTAACGTCGTGATGAGCGAAACGCTAACCAACATGGAACACGAAAAACTGCAGGTCGAGCAAATTTCAACAGCAATTTACGAGCTTTCCAGTACCTCACAAGAAGTTAGTGATAAAGCGGTCAATGCTGAAGAAGAAACCAAGCTTAGCCAAACAACCATTGCAGACGGTAAAGAGACGCTTGAGAAAAACATGGCGTTGGCAAAAGACATCAACCACTCTGTTACAGAAACAGCAACCATTGTTGATGAGCTACGCAAATTCTCAATCGAGATCGGCACTGTAACTGAAGTTATTAACGGTATTTCAGAGCAAACCAACCTACTGGCACTGAACGCCGCTATTGAAGCAGCACGAGCCGGTGAAGCAGGTCGAGGCTTTGCGGTTGTTGCTGACGAAGTACGTGCTTTAGCATCGAAAACCCAGCAATCGACTGTCAGCATTCAAGACATCATTCAGAAGCTGCAAGAGAAGTCTGAAACGGCAAGCAGCAACATGACTCAAAATGTTGAACTGATCGAAAGCTCGGTAGAACTGACCGAACAGGTGAGAGAAGCGTTCGAAGAAGTCTCGCTAGCGATTAACAAAATTTCTGAAATTAATGCCATGGTTGCCACCGCATCGGTTGAGCAAACCGGTGTTACCGAAGAAATTTCGCAAAATACCACCAAAGCATCCGACTTGGTTCAGCAGAACGTATCTGCAATCAATCAGGCGCTACAGGCATCTACCGAACTGGCAAAACATGCTCAGGCTCAAAAAGACGCCCTAGACTACTTCAAAGTCTAATCAACCGGTTAGAACCAAAAAAAAGCGAGTCTCGGCTCGCTTTTTTTATGCTTAACTTTTTACGAATAAACGGTTTAATTGCCTACGAATAACAGGATTCGCACTAGCCGTCTGCATGCTTACCAATACGATATTCACGTAGCTTATTAGCAATCGCGGTATGGGACACACCCAGCTTTTTCCCCAACTGCCGACTGCTTGGATAAGAGGGAAACAGACTCTTTAGAAGCTGAGCTTCAAAACGCTTCATGGTTTCATCTAAGCTTCCATCAAAGCTATCAATCGACATCAGAGCATTATCCTGACTTTGAGGCAATTCAAGGTGATCCGGTTCCAATACGTTATCTTCTAGCATGAGCACAGCACGCAATAACGCATTTTCTAACTGACGAACATTGCCTGGCCACGCGCTGGCTTTAAGTGCATCCTGAAAAGCCATCGACATCTGAATCGGTGTTTGTCGAGATTCAGCATAACGATTCACAAATTTAGCTGCGATCGGCAAAATATCTGCCTTACGTTCGCGCAACGGTGGAATGTGTAACTTGAGCACATCCAATCGATAATAGAGGTCTTCCCTAAACTGCCCTGCTTGACATAGCTCGATCAGATTCTTTTGTGTCGAGCAAATAATCCTGACATTGGAGCGATATTCTTTTTCATCACCGACACGCCGATAGCTGCCATCTTGCAACAGACGTAAAAATTTATTTTGCAGCAATGGCGACATATCACCAATTTCATCTAAAAAGACGGTGCCTTCTTCAGCCAACTCAATGATGCCTTTTTTATCGGCACTGCCAGCAAAGCCAAACAATTCACTTTCGGCAGCGTCATCTGGAATAGCGGCACAGTTTAAAACTAAAAATGGCTTTTCACGCCGCAAGCTGTTTTGGTGGCAGGCCTTAGCCAATAACTCCTTGCCCGTTCCTGTCTCACCGGTAATGAGCAACGGTGCATCTAAATCCGACATTCGCTGCGCTTGATCGACCAGCTTTTTCATCGCTTGGCTCTGCGCTACGATTTGGTCAAATTGATTCGACTGCTGATGGTAAGCATTAATTTGTCGCCCAAGGCGCTCTGGTGATTTAAAGGTCATCACGGCACCGGCGATCAATGGGCCTTCTCCTCCATCGGCTAAACGTATGGGATACAGATCGGCTAAATAATCCTGCCCTTTTAAATCAACATTAACAGCCTGTGATTCAGGGTGATCACTATCCAACCAACGATTAAGATTAAAGCCTTTTAGCCAATTCTTTAGCGGTTGCTCTCGCAGTTGCGCAGCAGACAGCCCTAATAAGTTTTGAGCAGCCTCATTGGCAACAATTACTAAACCGCGGGTATCAACTGAGATAACAGGCTCAGGCAATGTCGCTAAAATGGTTTTGTAAGCCTGCTGCTCGCGCTCCATCGGGCTGTATTCAATCAGTGATACATCCTCAACACCGACAATAAGCCGTATTTCAGGCATCAGCTGCTGAATCGTTGAGAACTCAACGTCCGGCAATTGCAGAAATATTTCATCCGCCTTAGAGGTCTCAATACCCACCAGATCAATCTGGTGTTGAACAACGATCTCTAAGATTTCAGCACAGATACCTAGTCTCTGCTCACAACGTATATGCAGTTTCATTAACCGTACACCCAAGCCCAATAAGGATCATCGAAACAGCATTAAAGCCGCTTGCGACACAAAGCAGTGAAACTGCCCTAAGCCTTAGCGAATGTCAACTAATCGTTACAGCGTAAAGCTACTGGCTTTCCTCAAATAGTGGCTTTCTTTAAATGGTGTTTTTTTTATTTAAACCTAGCTTGGTTGAGGTGCTGTACAGGCTCTGCTGGTTGCATAAAGCCACGCCGCGATAACAACGAGAATGGATTAAAAAGACAATATTTTGGCAAAAAAAAGCCCTTACTGACCATCATTGCCAGTAAGGGCTTTTTATATAGGTTGTAGCAGTGCTAAGAAACGCTGACTAACGGTGCGTAATCAATATCATCATGTGGGAACACCACACCTTGCCACGCTTGCTGCACAAGTGACTCTACCGACTGCTGAGGGTATTTTAACAGCCATTGCGCTAACAGCGCTGGTACGTCGCTATAATTAACTTGACTGTGACGCGCACTGGCTAAAAAGCGCTCAATCGCCTGAGGATTAATTTTAGTCGTCGATAAACCTAAGCCCAACTGCGATAAAGCTAAAGCATTAGATGCTTGCTCCATCTGGCCTTTCAATGGTTTAACCATGATTTTACGGCCCAAACTTAAAGCTTCTGAAGCCAGTTCAAAGCCTGCGTTACAAATAACACCATCGGTTGAATGCAAGCTGTCTTTAAAGCCGTCACGACTAAAGCCGCGTACCAATACATTGCCGTATTCACCCGGAGCAATATCACCACAGTGATAAATAAACGGATGCTCAAACTGCATCAGCACGCTTAGTACTTGCTGGCTCTTCTCGAACGGCAAGTACACTAAGGTACGATTCGTTCCTGTGCAGGCGTGGCTGTCGCGCTCAATGATAGGTGGTAACACAGGAGCGCCAAAGTGATGCCAATGTACGCCAACACCTAGATCTACCGGTGCAAACCATTTCATGATGGCTTCACTGGCGATTGTATTCTCTGCTTTCGGTATGTCTTGATCAAAAGCGTATTGATGGCCAATGCCGATACAAGCAATGTTTTTCTTACGTGCCGCCCATGCAACCACCGGCTCAAAATCGGTGACGACCAAATCATAATGCTCGACGTTCAGCGTCCGTATATCTTGATACATCTGAACAAGCGAAGCTTCTGCAAAGGTTTTAATTAGATCAATCTTACCTGCACGAGTGGCAAAGCTAAGGCCTTTAAAAACCTTATAGTCACCAAAGGCTTGCATATCAAAGAACTTATCTTTGTCGCGACCAGAAAACACCCAATCGACTTCGATTCCCGCTTCTGCCAAAGCCACCTGCATGGCACGTGCGCGAGTAATATGACCATTACCCGTACCTTGAACTCCGTACAAAATCTTCACAAAAACGCTCCATAATTCAATACAACAATACCGACACTCGACCCTAGCACTGCACCCACTACCGTATCGGTTGGAAAATGTACGCCTAAAAAGATTCGAGACATGGCAACAAGAACGGCCCAACAAAGTAAAAGCGGCATCAGCGCAGGAAACAGATATCCGACAAAGACCACAAACAGAAATGCTGCCGAGGTATGGCCGGATGGAAAACTGAATTTATCGGAAGGCACAATAAAGCTTGAGAAGTCGTCAATCGCATCGGCTGGGCGATGACGTTTAAAACCGTTTTTAAGCACAAAGTAAATTAAACGCTCAATAACAAAGGCAGATAAAAAGTATTTCAGATAATGTGCGCCGTGAGGCCAATCAATGGCAGCATAGGCAAACACGAACAATGCATAGACCCAACCGTCGGCTGTTTTGGAAATTGCACGACCAATATTGGTTAGCAGATGGCGACGGCGGCGGGCCATACACCACTGAAACATGGCTAAATCTAAGTTATGTACTGGCTGAAATAATTTCATAGCAAACCCTCTTATACATAGAGGCTATTATTCATCGAAATATTTCACTTAGCTGACATTGATGTGAAAGTTTCATGACAACGCATATTTACCGCCAAACTGGCTTTTTGCGTCAATAGGAAAAAGGTCATCGGAATAAAACGTTCAGGCAGCTTAAATTCACTTGAACCAAACACTATAATGGCGCTAGCGCCGATTAAAAAAAGTGAGGATGCGTTGAACTATAAGCTTCTAGAACAGTGGCAACCGATGGCATTAGGCGACGACAACCCCTTTATTTCAAACGCCTTTTTATGCGCATTAGAGTCAGCTGGTATTTGCAGTGCCGAAACTGGCTGGCAACCGTTACATATTGAGTTAGATGAGCGGCTTCGCTTACCGGCCTACATCAAAGACAACTCTTGGGGCGAATATGTTTTTGATTGGTCATGGGCAGACGCTTACCAGCAACACAACCTAGACTACTACCCTAAATTATTAATCGCTGCGCCCTTTACGCCCTCGGTTGGGCCTCGACTGATTAACGCCAATGAGTCGGATGCCACTATGCTTTTTGATAGCCTCAAAGCCATCTGTAAAGAACAGCAGCTCAGTGGCTTTCATATTTTATTTGCCAACCAACAAGACCAACAACTGCTCGACAAGCTGCCTTTATTGCAACGCCACGACATTCAATACCACTGGCAAAACCAAAACTATCAAAGCTTTGAGCATTTTTTGCAGCGGTTTAAATCACGTAAACGAAAAAACATTAAAAAAGAACGCAAAGCCGTTTCAGACCAGGGTATTCGTGTGGCGACCATTCAGGGGGCAGAAATCAGCCAAGAACAGCTGAATGTGTTTTACCACTACTACCATGCCACCTATTTGAAGCGAGGCCGACAAGGCTATCTCAACCGTGCTTTTTTTCAGCAAATATTACAGGCCATGCCCGAAAAGCTGGTGCTCTTTATGGCCTACTTAGACGAGCAACCAGTGGCGGCCGCGCTCTGCTTTCAAGATCAAGAATGCCTGTATGGCCGTTACTGGGGCTGCTTGGAAGAATACAACCAATTGCATTTTGAGGTTTGTTATTATCACGGTATCGACTATTGCATTACCACCGGTCGAAAACGCTTTGACCCCGGCGCGCAAGGTGAGCACAAAATTAGCCGTGGCTTTGAGCCGGTCATAACCCGCTCTTATCACTGGCTGGCGAACAAAGACTTTTTTGCCGCGGCAGAAAGCTTCTGCCAAAGAGAAAAACAATACGTCGAAAAGTATCGCGATGACGTTATACAATCGTTACCCTTTAGCGAACAGTAGGCTAACAACAGCCTGCCGGTGACGATTCAACTTAAGCGTTAGGAGCAACTATGAAATTCTTACATACTATGGTCAGAGTGAAAGACTTAGATCAATCCATGCACTTTTATTGCGACCTTTTAGGCCTTGTTGAAACTCGCCGAAAAGAAGTTCCCGAAGCTAAATTCACGTTAGTTTACTTAGCAACAAAGCCTGGCGAGCCCGAAGTGGAACTAACTTACAACTGGGACAGCGATGAAGACTATGGCGATAGCCGCCACTTTGGTCATTTAGCGTTCGAGGTTGAAAATATTTATCAGCTCTGCCAGCAATTACAGGACGCTGGTGTCACCATTAATCGACCACCTCGCGACGGCCGCATGGCATTTGTTCGCAGCCCAGACAATATTTCTATTGAACTGCTACAGGCTGGCGACAAGCTTGAACCGCAAGAGCCGTGGCTGAGTATGGAAAGCATCGGTCACTGGTAAGTCATACCACTGATAATTGGCATATCACCAGTAGGCTAATCTCGACACCGAATCAGCTGCTTTTCAACTGGTCTTACCTTCTGAAAAGCTGGTAAACTTCGCGATCGAAAATTTCTTGTTCTAATTCCCGTCAAGGCATGAGAGTAACGCTGCCTTGGCGACTTCTAACATAAGGATCGCTCAATGCGCGCAAGCCGCTACCTTCTGTCGACGGTTAAAGAAACCCCAGCCGATGCTGTCATCGACAGCCATAAACTCATGATTCGTGCGGGCCTAGTTCGCCAACTTGCTTCTGGTCTATACAGCTGGCTGCCGACAGGGCGACGCGTGTTATCTAAGGTCGAAAAAATCATTCGCGAAGAATTGGATCGAGCTG
Source organism: Reinekea thalattae (assembly GCF_008041945.1). NCBI lineage: Bacteria > Pseudomonadati > Pseudomonadota > Gammaproteobacteria > Oceanospirillales > Saccharospirillaceae > Reinekea > Reinekea thalattae. The sequence continues at coordinate 923,058 of NZ_VKAD01000001.1, forward strand.
GCGCCCAAGAAGTGCTCATGCCAACGGTACAGCCTGCTGAGTTGTGGCAGGAGTCTGGTCGTATCGATCAGATGGAAGGCCAAATGCTGCGTATTAAAGACCGACACGATCGTGACTTTGTTTATGGCCCAACACACGAAGAAGTGATCACCGATATTGCTCGCAACGAACTCAAAAGCTACAAGCAATTACCGATCAATCTGTATCAGATCCAAACCAAATTCCGTGATGAGTTCCGTCCTCGCTTTGGTGTAATGCGCTCTCGTGAGTTCATCATGAAAGATGGCTACTCCTTCCATGTTGATCAACAAAGCCTGAGCGAAGAATACGACAACATGTATCAAGCCTACAGCCGCATTTTTCAACGCTTAGGTCTGGACTTCCGCGCTGTACTGGCCGATACCGGTGCAATGGGCGGTAAAGCCTCACACGAATTCCAAGTTTTAGCCGACTCTGGTGAAGACTTTATTGCTTACGCCGTCGGTGGTAGTTATGCGGCAAACATTGAGCAGGCTGAAGCGCTGATGCCAGCAGGTGAACGCGCAGCACCAAGCCAAGAAATGACTTTAGTCGATACGCCAGATGCTAAAACCATCGACCAGCTGGTTGAACAATTTAACCTACCGATTGAGAAAACGGTGAAAACACTGATCGTTGAAGCCAGCGAAGACAGCGAGCACGAGTTGATTGCTCTGATTATCCGTGGTGATCACGAACTCAACGAGCTAAAAGCTGAGAAGCTTGCGCAGGTTAAAGCGCCGCTGACCATGGCCGACGAAGCCGCGATTAAACAAATCATTGGTGCAGCGCCAGGCTCGCTTGGCCCTGTTGCTCTAAAAGTGCCATTTATCGTCGATCGCGCTGTTACACTGATGTCTGATTTCGGTGCCGGCGCCAATATCGATGGTAAGCACTACTTTAATATTAACTGGGATCGTGACGTCGCCTTAGGTGAGGTTGCCGACTTACGCAATGTTGTCGCTGGTGACCCAAGCCCTGATGGCGTAGGCACGCTCGACATCGTTAAGGGTATCGAAGTCGGCCATATCTTCCAGCTTGGCGATAAATACGCCAAGGCACTGAACGCAAACGTACTGGATCAGGCCGGTAAAGCCAGCACCATGCTAATGGGCTGTTATGGCATTGGCGTAACCCGAATCGTTGCTGCGGCTATTGAACAGAACTTTGATGAGAACGGCATTAAATGGCCAGGTGCCATTGCACCGTTCCATGTCGGCATCGTGCCGTTGAACGCCCATAAGTCGCCACAGGTGATGGAAGTCGCAGAGAAGCTTTACCAAGAGCTACAGGATGCAGGCTTCGATGTGTTACTGGATGATCGCGACAAGAAAACCAGCCCTGGCGTTAAGTTTGCCGATATGGAATTGATCGGCATTCCACACCGTTTAGTGGTTAGCGATCGCGGCCTCGAAAACGGCATGATTGAATACAAAGCAAGAAATGAAGCCGACAAGGTTGAGATTGCATTAAGCGAAGCCATCAGCCATATCAAGGCGCAGATGAACTAGCCGGTTTAAGTAGCAGAAAACCTCCAATCCCTAAAAACCGAGCACTGCTCGGTTTTTTTTCGCTTGCGGTCAGCCCCCTACCGCTCAAGTATCTAAATCTAAGCACTTAATAAACCTAAGCACTTATAAACCTAGGCACTTATAAACCTAGGCACTTATAAACCAAAGCACGACAAATCGAGTCACCTGACAACATTTACAACAGCCACAAGTCTGACTAGTGTTAAACAAAGCAGTACTCAATAACAACAACCAAAAAGGAGCTGACTTATGGCTGTTCATGCTATGACAGTGGCCGACTGTATGGTGCCACCCAAACTGACCTTGAAAGCTGAAATCACCATTCACGATGCGGTACGTAAAATGATTCAGGCGCACGTTATTGGTGCTGCGGTATTAGACGAACAGGCGCATGTTGTTGGCTACATATCCGAACAAGACTGCCTGCAACACTTACTGAACGAAAGCTACCACCACGAAGGCCAAATGCTGGTCAACGATGTGATGCATAAAGATGTGCTCTTTGCCCTGCCTGATATGTCGATTGTCGATCTAGCGCAGCTAATGTGCGGCAATAAGCCTAAGAAATACCCAGTCTGTAGCCCTAGTGGCCGCTTACTTGGCATCATCACCCGCACACAGGTATTGCAAGCCTTACTAAAACAGGGCTGAGTGCTGCCATCTAACCCAAGAGATTATTCAATATCTCTTTTATACAGTCGCCTAGCCAGCCATTGGCGACTTAGCGGATTCACTGACCCTAAGTTCACAGATTGATGCCCTGTTTTACCTCAATGACTCGATATTCACGTCATTTTCATTAAAATAGCGCCCCTTATTGTTTTTGGAGCCAAAACCCTGATGCTACCCCGCCTACACGAGATCGACTCGGTACAGCAGTCTTACCTTGCTTTTTTAAAAGCATTGCAAGAATGTGGGTTCTCAGGTGAGCTTTGCCCAGACTACGCCAACCGTACGGTACTGGCGACGGACAACTCCATATACCAAGTTCTGCCGCAAGCGGTTGTCTACCCAAAAAACACCCAAGATGTGCAACATATTTGCCGCCTAGCCGCGACCGATGAATGGCAGCACATCGTGCTTTCTCCTAGAGGTGGCGGCACCGGCACCAACGGCCAATCGTTAACCGATGGCATTGTCGTCGACCTATCTCGCCATATGAACCAGCTGTTGGAAATCAACGCTAAAGAGGGTTGGGTACGGGTGCAAACCGGCGTCATTAAAGACCAGCTAAACCAAGCTCTAAAGCCGTTCGGTTTGTTTTTTGCACCTGAACTTTCAACCAGTAACCGAGCAACCATCGGCGGTATGATCAATACCGATGCCAGCGGCCAAGGCTCAGTTAGATATGGCAAAACTCGCGATCACGTGCTGCAACTCTCTACCGTATTGTTAGGTGGCGAACTCATGCACAGCGCTGCAATGTCGAAACAGCAATTAGAGCCGATGCTGTCACAGCAGGATCGTATCAGCCAGGTACACGCTACCGTCAACGATATCTATCAGCGTCGCGAACAGGATATCAAAGCCAAATTTCCACCACTGAATCGCTGCCTGACAGGCTACGATTTAGCGCATATTTATGAACAGGATCACTTCAACCTCAACAGCGTGTTGTGCGGCTCCGAAGGCACCCTAGGCTTTATTGTTGAGGCCAAGCTCAATGTCTTGCCTATTCCGAAAACCTCGGCTCTGGTTAACGTTTTTTATGACTCATTTGAAGCTTCGTTGCGTGATGCACAATCGCTAATGAGTGCCAAACCAGCATCGATTGAAACCATCGACAGCACGGTATTAGGTTTAGCTAAGCAAGACATCATCTGGCATACCGTCAGCCAGCACTTCAATGCGCCTGCTATTGAAGGCATTAATTTGGTCGAATACACCGGCGACAGCGAAGAAGAACTGCAACAGCAGCTTCAGCAACTGACGCAAAGGCTCGAGTCAGAAACCGGCAAAGCCGGTAAAAACACCGGCTTTTCTATTGCTATGGGCAGCATTGATGTCAAACAGATTTGGACGATGCGTAAAAAAGCGGTCGGCCTATTAGGCAACGCCAATGGTGAACGACGTCCTGTCCCCTTTGTTGAAGACACCGCAGTACCACCTGAAAATCTTGCCGACTTCATTATGGAATTCAGAGCCGTACTGGACAGAGAAAAACTGCGCTACGGCATGTTTGGCCATGTCGACGCTGGTGTTTTACACGTTCGCCCTGCTCTGGATTTAAAAGACGAGCAACAGTTTAAATTAATTCGAAAAATCACCGCCGAAGTCGTTGAGCTTGTTAAGAAATATAATGGCTTACTTTGGGGTGAACACGGTAAAGGTGTGCGTTCAGAATTCTCACCAGATTTTTTTGGTGATCTGTACCCAGAACTGCAAAACCTAAAGCGAGCGTTCGATCCCTTTAATCAGCTAAACCCCGGCAAAATTGCCAACGCCGACGATAAGGTAGAGCTGCTAAAAATCGATCAGGTAACAACACGTGGTGAGCTGGACAGAACCATCTCATTAAAAAACTGGAGCCAGTTCAGCAGCGGTATGTATTGCAACGGCAACGGCGCCTGTTTCAATTACGACCCGCTCGATGCGATGTGCCCGTCCTATAAAATAAGCCTAGACCGCAAGCAGTCACCTAAAGGTCGGGCCTCATTAATTCGTGAATGGTTGCGTTTGTTAGAAAACAAATCTTACGATACAACCGAATTAATAAAGCAGCGCCAACTGCCGCTACTGCATTTTATTCCTCGGGCGTTTAACAGCTTGACGAAAGGCTTTGGCCAATACGATTTTAACCATGAAATCGAAAGCGCAATGTCGACCTGTTTATCGTGCAAATCCTGTAAAGGCCAATGCCCTGTTAAGGTTGATGTTCCGGAGTTTCGATCGCAGTTTTTGCAGCACTATTACAGTCGCTACCTAAGGCCGCTGAAAGATTATTTTATTGGCATGCTCGAATTTATTATGCCGCTATTAACGTTAACGCCCGTTAAATGGCTGTATAACTTCTTTATGTCTCAACGGCCTATCAAGGCGCTGTTAAAACACATTGCAGGTATGGTCGACAGCCCACTGCTGTCGTCAGTTAATTTTAAACAGGAATTAAAAAAGCGCGATGTCCATTACGCCACAGCGAAAAACATCGATGGCCTCAGTGACACTGAAAAAGCACGCTCATTAATTATTGTGCAAGATGCTTTCACCAGCTTTTTTGAAACTGAAACCTTTATGGATATTGTCGACTGTCTTAAGTTACTTGGCTTCAACGTCTTTATAATGCCCTATCAGCCGAACGGAAAGCCGCTGCATATTCATGGTTTCCTTAAACTCTTTAAAAGGGTTTCAAATAAAGCCTTAAAGAGATTAACCGCGTTGCAGCAAAGCGGCATTGCTTTGGTTGGTATCGATCCGGCGATGACACTAACCTACCGAACTGAATACCAAAATTACACGGATGGATCAGCCGTTAACGTCCAGCTGTTGCAAGAATTTTTACTGCAAAACCGGCCTTTATTGCAGAGTCACGCACAGTACTTCAAACCAGGAGTCGCTAAACTGTTAGGCCATTGTACTGAAAAGACCAATGCACCTGCAGCGGTGAAAGACTGGGTCGCGATATTTAGCGCTCTCAATCAAGAACTACGCGAAGAACAGGTTGGTTGTTGCGGCATGGCGGGAACTTTCGGCCACGAAACACGCAACCGAGACAATTCTGAACAAATTTATAACCTCTCTTGGCGCAATGTCATCCAAGAGAACGAGCCTGAAACGCTACTTACCACCGGTTACTCTTGTCGCTCACAAGTAAAGCGACTTAGCCACCAGCAACTTGCTCACCCACTGCAATACTTATTAAAACAGGCTGTCTAAACATCAGCCAACCGATTTCCATGAACCGCGACGAAAACCAAATCGTACGATAAAACAGACTAAACAATCAGTTTAGCACCGCCTAACGGCGCTAAATAAAAGAGAGATTAAGGACCCGATTGATCATGTGTTCGACATTAAAAACTACAGATTACACCAACCTTTTGGAACTCGCTGAGGAGCTTTTCAAAAAACTCGACGGCAATATTGTTATGGGCGTGCCCATTGGTATTGGTAAAGCAACACACATGATTAATGCAGTCTATAACGTTGCTAAAAAGAACCCTCAGTACCGTCTAGAAATTAATTCAGCCTTGTCGTTAAACCGACCTAAATTAAAAACCGACCTTGAGCGCCGACTACTAGAGCCGTTCTTTGACCGTCAGTTTAAAGATTTACCCGAATTAGAATTTGCTAACGATGTTCTTAGTAAAAAATTACCTGCTAACGTCTCCATTGTTGAATTCTATTTTAAGCCGGGTGAAGTATTAAAAAACCCAAAAGCTCAGCAATATGCACTGTCCAGCAACTACACTCACGTACCGCGTGATTTGATGGCTCGAAATTGTAATCTGGTTTGTCAGATGATCGGCAAAAAAGAAGAGCAAGGTCGCACTCGTTACAGCCTAGGTTCCAACCCAGACGTTACCATCGACGTACAAAATATGATGCGTGAGGCAACTGCTCAAGACGGCAAACCACGCTTCATGATTGGTCAGGTCAACGACCAAATGCCATTCATGCCAAACGATGCTGAAGTAGCTGCAGACTTTTTCGATCTTATTCACGACGATTCAGCGCTGTACAGTCCGATCTTTGCAACGCCTTATACTCCAGTAACACCAGCTGATCACATGATTGGTTTTTACACCAGTCTGTTAATTAAAGATGGTGGCTCGTTACAAATTGGTATTGGTTCATTAGGCGATGCCATTGTTAACTCTTTGTTGGTCAGAAACAGCCAAAACGACATCTACCAACGTCTCATTGGTCAAACCGAAGCTTTGTCGAAATTCCCAGTCGTAAAATCCATTGGCGGCTCAGAACCATTTGAGCAAGGGCTATACGGCAACACAGAAATGCTCGTACCAGGCTATCTGGAACTGAAAAAGGGCGACATCTTAAAGCGTAAAGTTTACGACGACCTGCACATCCAAGAACTGGTTAATCAAGGCTTAGATCCAAACCAGCCATCATTAGAGTGGCTAGACGCCTTAATTCAGTTAGAAAGAATCACTCCGCACTTAACACAAAGTCACGTTGACTACCTAAAACAGTGGGGTCTACTAAAAGCGGAAGTGAGCTACAACGATGAAACGCTGAGCTATGAAGGCAAGTCCGTTGCCGCGTCATTAACAGCCGACGAAACTCGTCAATGGCTGACACAACATGGTTTAGGCGATCGCATTTTAGGAGCCCGAGTTATTCACGCTGGCTTCTTTGTTGGTGGCCACCAGTTCTATGATTCGTTGCGTAACATGCCAGAAGCTGAACTCAATGAATTCAATATGACGTCGGTAATGTTCACAAACCAAATTAAGGGCAACGAAGAGCTGCGTATTAAGCAATTGCAGCACGCGCGCTTTATTAACACCTGCATGAAAACAACTCTCTCTGGTGCTGCCGCAAGTGATGGCTTAGCAGATGGTAAAGTTGTTAGTGGTGTCGGTGGCCAGTTTAACTTTGTCACCATGGGTCATGAAATTCCTGACGCTCGCTCTATTCTAATGATGCGTTCTTGCCGCCGCCGTGGTGCCGAAGCAGTCAGTAATATTGTTATGAATTATGGTCACGTCACCGTACCACGCCATATGCGCGACATTGTGGTCAGCGAATACGGCATTGCCGACTTACGTGCAAAAACCGACCAAGAGATCATTGAAGAGTTGCTAAAAATCACCGACTCACGCTTCCAAGAAGATCTGATCCAAAAGGCCAAGCAAGCGGGCAAGTTGCGTCCAGATTACAAACTGCCTGAAAGCGCCAAGCACAATACCCCTGAAGCACTCAGCCAGCTGTTAGCAGACTTTAAAGAACAGTTCCCTGCCTTCCCGTTCGGTTGCGATCTAACCGACCAAGAAGTGGCTATTGGTGGCGCATTGCGCCAGCTAAAAACCAACGTCGATAAAAAATGGCCATTGGTAAAAGCGTTGCTGTCTAAGGTGTCTGTAGAGCGTAAAATGGAAACCAAGGAATACTTAGAACGACTTGGCTTGTATGAGGTTAAAGGCATCAAGCAACGCATTCTAAGAAAGCTGGTTATCAGCGTTTTACCATCCCAACTAAATCGCTAAATTAAACGCGCAAATGTAATCAACTGATAGGATTCTGGCTCAGACTCTGCTATATCTTAATAGCAGTGGCTGGGTCAGTGTTCTATTTGTTCAGCCGATATTGTCTATACTGATAACGGTTCAAAGCAGCCGATAAACAGAGGCAACAGGGTTACATCAGCCTATTTTTAGTGCCTTTTAGCAAGCACCCAGAAAATTGAGTCGTCGATGAAGTTACAAAACAGATTTATTACAAACATCGGGTTTCTAGTTGGCATCATCTCACTGCTCTGTATTTTCTTTATTCAAAAAAATATTCGCCAATACAACTCCGAACAATTGGATCGCCAATTGTCAGCTCAACTAACCACCAGTAGCGACTACTTTAATGAGGTTATAAATAACACCCAGTCCAATCTAAACCTAATTGGACAAAATATCCTGGTGCAAGATTACCTCGCTGCAACACAAGTGGATCATAAGCAATACGCACAGGCGTTGATCGTCCGTCTATTCAATCAATACATTACTCTGAATGATGTTTACTCTGAAATCAGCATCATATTACCAGACGGACAAGAGGCTATTTCGGTTCAGCAGACGCCTTCTGAAAATGAACCTATTAGCTACGACTCAAGTCTTGCACGAATAGAGTCAGACCACCTAGAGTACATCAATAACATTTCGTTTCTCTTGGAACATACTCAAGAGGATGATCGCCTTGCTGCCTATTACCCTATTATCAGTATTCCGCAACAGCATCCGCTAGGCTTCCTCAAAATATCCATTAGTCTGCCGTTGATCTCAAACAAGCTCAGCTCTAAGTTATTTATTATCGGCTTTTATTACGACAGTAAAAATATAATAGACGACACCATCAGCGCTGAATTTGGCCTCAGCATGACAGATAATCTGGATAGCAAAGATTACTTTTATCAGCAGAACGAAATTTTTGATGATTTTTATATTCGCACTATTCGCAAGGTCGATGTCTTAAGCGCAGAAACAAAGGCGCTAATATTAAGCAGCTGGCTGTATATTGCTCTGGCGATTATCCTAATTGTGCTTATCAGTATCATTATTTTAAGAAAAACGATTCTAGAGCCTTTAGACCTATTTGCAGGCCTAGTAGAGCGGTCTGATATCTACAGTCATAAACCAGAGAAGTTCGAAAAATTTAATGACTATGAATTTAAAGCCCTCACCCGCAGCCTCAATAAACTCATGGTTCGCTTGCAGCGTTCATCTGACACCCTTAAAAAACAAGCGCTGACCGATGAACTAACTGGCTTGCCTAACCGCGCCGCCTTTTATGAGCTCATTGAAATTCATAAAAAAAGAGACAACCCTGATCGTCTATCGGTTATGTTTTTAGACCTCGATGGCTTTAAACAGATCAACGATAACTACGGCCACCTAACCGGTGACCTGTTATTAAAAGCCGTTGCAGAAAAATTAAAATCCTGCATCCGCAGAGATTATAGAAACAAAGATTCATCGCGCCGAGATACTGTTATTCGGTTAGGTGGCGACGAATTTGCCATTATCATTAATAAAGACAGCCAAGCCGATGTGGTCGCCAATAAAATTATTAATGAGCTTAGAGAAGGCATCGAGATTGCCAATCACACCCTCTATACCGGCGTTAGTATTGGCATTGCGATTTATCCTGACCACACCATCGATCCAGAACTGCTCATACAGTACGCCGACATTGCGATGTACGATGCCAAGCGAAACGGTAAGATGCGCTACTCTTTCTTTTCTGAAGAACTGGCCGAAGGCGAACGTGAAAAAATGTCGATTGAAACGGCAATTCGCCAAGGCATTCAACACAAGCGTTTCTTTGCTTATTTTCAGCCAAAGATCAATTGCCAAACAGGCGAAATTGTTGGCGTTGAAGCATTAGCTCGGCTGAAAGACGAACACGGAAATCTCATTCCGCCTTCCAGCTTTGTACCGTTGGCGCATGAATTTGGCATGCTCGATCACATTACATTAACCATGGCGGAACAAACCTGCCAAATGTTACAGATCATTCAGAACCCTGAGCTGGTGATATCGCTAAATATTACGCCATCACAATTAAATGACTCAAAATTAATCGTCGATATCCGAAAAATTATCCATCGCTACCGAGTCTTTACGCGCCAAATTGAGTTTGAAATTACTGAAGAAGAGCTGATTAATAACGAGCTTGAAACCAAGAATAATCTCGACTTTATTCGTCAGTTCGGCTTTAAGACTGCGCTGGATGATTTTGGTGCTGGTTATTCTTCTTTGGGTTATCTGAAAAAATTCCAGTTCGATACCCTGAAGTTAGATAGAGCCTTTATCAGTACTGACGATTACGACAGTGAAGCCTCTATTGCGGTGATAAAATCGATCAAAACATTGGCGACAACACTGGATATGGACATTGTCTCTGAAGGCGTCGAAACACAACGGCAAGTCGACTTTGTTGAAAGTTTAGGCATCCATATTATCCAAGGCTACTACTACTCTAAACCGATTCCTGCGGCGGACTTTTTAAAGATGTATGAACGAAACACCAAGATGTTTACAGAACAAAGCAACTCCTAGTCAGTAATAACCAAGCTGCACTGTTAGTTGTTAGTTGCTAGAGCAAGCACGCTATCGATAAAAACAACAGCACAAAAAAAGCCCAACAATGGGCTTTTTTTAAAATTTAATATGCGATTAGACGACGCGAATATGCCAAGGCTCGTAACGTACACCGAGTTTATTATCGGCCGTATATCGAATACGGACATAACCTAAGCTCTGTAGCTTTTTAAACTCGTCTGTTTCAGCAAAGGCTGCAGTAAAGTTGCTTAAGCCTGCCCCAACCTGACCAACATCGAAATCACCGACAGCATGGTAGGAGTGCCCTGGCGGCGCAAGAGAGCGAGAAGCACGAGACATGTTACCGCTGGCATGAACCACCTTTGCCAAAAACAGTTGTGATTGCTTAACGATATTGCGCACACCACTGGTTAGGATCAGTGTTGGACCAATTTCGTTACGAATCTTGTAGTAAAACTCTTCCGAATGCCCGCGATAAACAAAGTGACCTGTTTTTGGCACCTTGACGACATCGCTGGTTGCAATGATGTTGGTTGGATTATCGACGACCTTATCGCCATAAAAACCTAACCGGCTGGAATCTGCATAGAACAACATTTCTAAAAAGGCTTTTTCTTCTGCAGTGAATGCGCCTATTTGTGGAGCTGAATTGGCGTATTTCATAGCATCATCTAATGAAATGAGGTTAAAGTTGCCAAAGCCGACATAACGTTGAACGCGGTTAATACGCTCCAACGTCTGTACTAAAATACGGTATTCGTCTTCAATCAAGATAACATCATCAGTGAAGTCTTGTTCAAAGTTGTTAATTTTTTCTTGCGTCGTCTGAGCAGAAGCAACCGGTACGGCGATTTTAGCTTTTTCTGCGGCTTCTTTGTCGGCTTCAGAAAGTACGATTTCCTCTACCGGCTCAGGTTGTGGGCCTACCGCAGGGAAAGGTTCGTTTTGAGCAACCGGTGCTTGTGGGAATTCAGAAGGAGTCAGCGATTCCGCTTTCTGCTGTTGCGCATAAGACACGGCCGGTCTTGAATGCACTGGCGATGCTGGCGGCTCAGCCAGTTGCAGCGCTGGGCTTGGACTGGTCAATAAGCCTTCATCACCAATAGCTTCAAAGGCTTCAGGAACCTCTAATGTCGCCTGTGTCGCTCGCGCCTCAATATCAGGTCGATACGGCGAAGAACGGCGTAAGAACATATCTAAGGATGCGTAGCCGGCACTGGCAACTACCGCAGACGCTGACAACGATTGAATAATAAAATCACGGCGCTTCACTAAACTTCCCCAAATCCAGATTTCTTTGCAAAAACTGACACAATACTGACTTAAGTATCGCTTATTTTCAAAAAATCGCGAATATTTTTCAACGGCATAGGCTGTACACCGCATTATCGCTCGAATTTACCATAAAAATCAGTTAAACGATGCCTAAGATTGAAGCATATCAGGGATTGGTTCTCATTTCGAACAGTGCTTTAGTGCTGCGCAGCTGACTTAGCCTTAATAAAGTGAGAATGATAAAGGTGCAGCAGCTCATTGACTCGGCGTATGCGGTGATCTTCGTATTTATCTAGATCACCATCGGCTAAGGCCACTCGCCACATATCCACGATCAATTCGAAGCGCTGCTCTTCATCCCAATTATCGGTAATCACCTTAGTGAATTGATACAGATCGTGTGATTCCTGCTGCTGTTGGTAAGCCGTATCGATAAGCTGCAATACTTCCACCAATGGGCTGCCGGTACGTCGCACTAAGATATTGGCAATGCAATCCCGCTCGCGTTGATCGGCATCCAAATCTGCCAGCATAACTTCGATTAGCAGCGCAGCGGCGCATTCGTCCACCGACAACGGCTGATCCGGCTCAGACTTGTTTTCAAAAAAGGCCAAAATGCGATCTAACATGGTTATCTCCTATCTACTACCTATTATTTACAGAGCGAGTCTAGGGCCAATCTAAGGTAAAAAATGACCTATGCATTGAGTCAATTGCCCAGATCAACCGTTAGGTGGCTAACAAACTATACTATTTGCCGTTGTTTCATTATCTTTCAATCGTGGCTTGCTTATTTTTGGAGTAAATATTCAGTATGACTATCACGACACCTGCTCTACTTTTTCCAGCAATATCACTGTTACTGCTGGCCTACACCAACCGTTTTTTAGTCATTGCCCAGCTGATTCGATCTCTCTACAAGCAAAACGATGAAAACCCCGACATGGATATACGCAACCAAATACTGCATCTCAGAGTACGTATTATCGCCATACGCCGCATGCAAGTGGCCGGCATTCTGTCGTTTATTCTCTGTGTTATTACCATGTTCACCATCTACATTGAGCGCGAAGTGATCGCACATCTCATGTTTGGCGCATCACTGATTTTGCTGCTAGCGTCTCTGTGCTTTAGCCTTTACGAAGTTCAAATTAGCGGCCAAGCACTGAATTTGCAGTTGAAGAATCTGGAAAACAAAAGCGAAGATAAATAATGGCCTATGTTTTTGCCTAACTCACTCTTGCCTAGCTTCAGTAAGCTACACCAAAGCTAGGCAGAAAGATTAAGCCAGCAAATTAACCATCAGCTGATAATAAACCTCGGTCAGGGTATTAAGATCATCAACACTGACGCATTCATCAACCTGATGAATAGTTTTATTCAAAGGTCCCAATTCCAAAACCTGAGCGCCCGTTGGCGCAATAAAGCGGCCATCTGAGGTACCACCGGCGGTCGATAATTCAGGCTCACGGCCGGTTGTCGATTTCACTGCGGCAATAGCCGCTTCAACCAATTGGCCACGCTCTGTTAAAAACGGTAAACCCTTGAGCTCAAAGTTAAGTTCATATTCAAAATCGAATTGATCCAGCAATTCGGCCACGCGCTGCTGCAATTGCTCTGCTGTAACTTCGGTGCTAAAGCGGAAGCTAAACATAATTTCAGCTGAGCCCGGAATAACATTCGTTGCCCCTGTGCCCGCCTTAATATTTGAAATCTGGAACGATGTCGCGGGGAAAAACTCATTGCCCTGATCCCAAACTTCTTTGCTTAATGCTTCGATTGCAGGCGCAGCAAGATGAACCGGGTTCTTCGCCAAATGCGGATAGGCAACATGGCCCTGAACACCCTTTACGGTTAAGTAACCCAGCATAGAGCCACGTCGTCCATTCTTAATAACGTCACCAAGTTGCTCAGTACTAGAAGGCTCACCGACCAAAGCCCAATCGATTTGCTCGCCTCGACGGGTCAACTCTTGCATCACGGCATCGGTACCGTGGTAAGCATCACCCTCTTCATCGGAGGTGATTAAATAACCTAAGCGACCCTTATGATTTGGGTAATCGCGGATAAATCGTTCGGTGGCAACGACAAACGCAGCGACACTGCCTTTCATATCGGCAGCGCCACGGCCGTATAGCATGCCCGCATCGATAGTGGCTTGAAACGGAGGGAAACGCCACTGATCAGCGTCACCTGCGGGAACAACATCGGTGTGTCCAGCAAACACTAAAAAAGGCTCGCGCTGTTCACCATGTACAGCCCAAAGGTTATCGACATCTTCTATGCGCATGTGCTCTATATCGAAGCCACATTGGCTTAAGCGGTCCGCGATCAGAGGCTGACAACCCTCATCCTTTGGCGTAACAGATTGACGTTGAATTAGCTCGCAGGCCAGCTGAATGGTTTCAGAGTTCATAAAAGACTTACTCAATTAACATAAAGGTCGTTATCATACGCATTTACAGTCCCATAATTAAGGTTAAAAATGAGCGCCAGAAACAAAGTCGTTTTATGGCTAAAAGAACATACCGAAAACAGCGCCCGAGCGATTCGCCAATTCACCACCGGCGGTTTTATCTTTAGTTTTGGGTTGTTCATTATCATTTTGGCAGAAAGGCTGATACCGCCGAGCCTGCAACAAGAGCTGGCAGCATTACTCGGTCTGCTACTGTTAATCACGGGCGCTGCCATCGCATTATGGGGCTATCTCAGCCTTAGCCTGTTTAAAATCGCCCTACACCTACTCGATAAAGAAGAGCCAAAAACTGATGACTCAAGCGCCAGACATTGAAATCTACATACCAAAACTCACCACCGAGGCTGCCATTCAATGGTTGCAGGGTTGCTTTAGTCAAGTGCAATTAACGGCTAAAAAGAAAGGCATGCCTAAGCATGCTCAGCCGATTTTATGTCAGCATCAGCAACAAGAGATTGCCGGACTGGTTTTCGAGAAGGTATCTGGTCACTACACCAGCATTTGGCTCGACTCCAACCAACTGCCTTGGCGCAATGACCAAGAATTTGCCTACGCCGCAGCACAACACTTTAACTGCGCTGTACGCTTTGTTGCGCAAAGCTGGCAACAGCAACAAGACCCTGATGCATGGTCAGAAATCACCCCCCAAGGCGATGTACAGGAGCTGATTTGGGCTTCTTAACGCTGCGACTCTCGCCTCTGCCTGCCAAGTAACAACCAACGATCAAGACCAAAGACTGTCTTTTAAAGCATTCGTGTTTTAAAGCATCCGTCTTTTGAACAGTCGGCCTGAAAAGCAGGCATAAAAAAAGCGGCTAATGCCGCTTATCGTCAACTACTCACGCTATCCCGATGAGCGGGACACACATGATTAATGGTTTTGACGCAAAATAGTAACGTCTTCTGCTTGCAAGCCTTTAGAGCTTTCAACCACACCAAACAGTACTCGTTGACCTTCCTGTAACGAACGGTGACCTCGGCCACGAATTGAGCGAAAGTGGACAAAAACATCCTCGCCATCTTCTCGGGTTAAAAAGCCAAAACCCTTGCTGACGTTAAACCATTTCACCACGCCTTCTTCACGGTCGTCTTCTTCAAGCACTTCTGACTGTGAAATAACAATGGCTAAAAAGCTAACAAGTGCCACAACCGCCACAATAAGTACGAACGCTATGCCTTTAGCAGGCGTAAAAGAAAAATCAGCCAACTCAACAATCGTTAACTCAGCAACACCCGTCACCAACGTTAACAAGGCCGTAATGACAAACGGCACAGGTAAGGCGACTAATAAACATATACCAACACGAACTAACCAAAACTTAAACTTCATAGTAAACACTCATATTCCTATCAAAGATAAACATCTAACAAAAATAAACACCTAACAAAACAAACTCAGCTGGCCTCTGTCATAATAGTTTAGTCGTTCTTTATAAAATAATGTCAATGAAGCAGAACGGGATCATCACTATTATCAAAAAAGTTAACCAAAAAGCGCAACCAAGTAGGCATAATGCCAAACTTTACGGCAAAATGGCAATGAAACTAACGAGACCAATTTATGAACGACCACGATAAAATCATCGATTTAGAAAGCCGACTAACCTACATGGATGATACGGTTGAACAGCTCAATCAGATTGTCAGTGAGCAACAACTTAAAATAGACTTTTTAGAACGACAGCTAAAACAGATCGCCAGCGACTATAACGAATTCAAAGAACAGCTCGCGCCCGACATTGTCGACACTAAACCACCACACTACTGATTTATCGCCAGCGTCCGCTAGGGTACGCAATTCAAGGCTGCTACAATGGCAGTTTAGAATCGAAGCGGCTAGAATAGCCGCTCTTTTATTAGAGGTATTCATCGTCAATGTTTGTCTTACGTCGCATCGTGCAAAAGGTTTTATTCTGGTGGGTTCGCGTGGCCGAAAACCCGCATCACACTAATTTTGATGAACTGAAAAAACATAAAAACTGTATCTATGTACTCGAACATCAATCTACTTCTGATGCGCTAGTTTCTGACCACCAGCTGCAAAAGCACGGCTTGGCCAGTATTTACGATGAACTCGACATTCCAAATCTTAGCAATGAATCCCGTCTATTGACCGTACATTCACGTAATTCTGTGATTCGGGCTAAAAAAGAAGGTATTAACAGCCGCCTTAAAAACCTATTAGAGTTTTTAGCCGATAACCCAGAGCAGGACATTCTGTTGGTGCCTGTTGCGCTATTTTGGGGGCGCGCCTCTTCCGCCAAACTGGGCGCTGTTAACGCGCTTTTCAGTTCCAACTGGACTGTGATTGGCCGTTTTAAAAAGCTGTTCACCCTAATATTTAATGGCCGCGATACCTTTTTTGAAATTAACGAACCCATTTCCTTACGCGAAATTTTTGATGAAACTCCCGACTTATCGATCGCTTCACGTAAGGTCGCGCGTATTCTTCGAGTGCATTTTCGCCGCGTACGTACTGCTGCCATTGGCCCAGACTTATCGCACAAGCGTGTACTCATTGAACAGCTACTGAAAACCGACCCAGTACGCAAAGCAATTAGTGCGCACTCCAAGGCCAAAGGCGTTCCTATTGAAAAGTCACGCAAAGTCGCCTTAAAAAATGCACAGGCCATTGCTGCGGATCTTTCCTACAGCACGATCCGCATGTACGACATTGTGCTTACCAAACTTTGGAATAAGATCTACAACGGTATCGAGCTGCACGGTATTGAGCCAGTCAGAGAGTTAGCCAAAGATCACGAAATTGTCTACGTACCCTGCCACCGAAGCCATATTGACTACCTGCTATTAAGTTACACCTTGCACCGTAACGGCCTAAGCGTGCCGCACATTGCTGCCGGTGAAAACCTAAACATGCCCATTGTTGGTGGCATTTTGCGTCGCGGTGGTGCTTTCTTTATTCGCCGTAAATTTGGTGGCGATAAACTCTATACCGCAGTCTTCAATGAATATATCCATACTGTATTCTCACGCGGCTTCCCGGTGGAATACTTTGTCGAAGGCGGCCGTTCCCGTACAGGCCGTATGCGTTCACCGGCAACCGGTACACTGGCAATGACGGTACGCAGCCACTTACGCAATTCAGAAAAACCGATTGCGTTTATTCCGGTCTATATCGGTTACGAAAAAGTCTTTGAAAGCCGCTCTTATGTTGGCGAACTAAAGGGCAAGGATAAAAAGAAAGAAAACCTGTTCGACTTAGTAAAGTCAGTGAAACATTTAAAAAATTACGGCCGTGTTTACCTGAATTTTGGTCAGGCGATTTCATTAAACAGCCAGCTGGAGCAACATAAGCCGGACTGGAATGAAGCGACCTATGGCCCGAACGACCGCCCTGAATGGATGTTTTCTTTTGTTGATCAATTGGCGATTCAGGTGGTTAAACGCATTAACTCAGCCGCGGCGCTAAACCCTATTAACATGGTCGCGACTGCCCTGCTTTCTACTCCGCGACAAGCCATTGAAAGCAGCCTGTTGTTAGAACAGTTAAAGCTGTTGAAAAGCCTTCATCAGGCGGTACCACTGAGCGAGCATATTACACTGCCAGAGAGTCGCCCTGAAGAATGGGTTGAATACGCCGTTGGCATGGGCACCTTGCAACGCATTCCACAAAAGCTGGGTGATCTATACGGTTTGGATGGTCAAAACACCATTACCATGTCGTATTACCGTAACAACGTGCAGCATATCTTTGCACTGCCATCGTTAATTGCTGCGTTAGTGGTGAGAGCCGAAGGTGTCGCAAAGTCGGCACTGATGGAACAGATCGGAATGATTTTTCCGTACATTCAAAACGAACTGTTTATTGAGCTGTCTGGCGAAACACTGCAAGCCAAAGCCGAGCAAACATTGGCGTTTATGGCTGAGCAAGGCATTCTGTCAATCGACAAACAAGGTCTTGTTCAAGCGCCAGACAAAGCCTCAGACAATAACTTACAGTTGCAGTACCTTGCCAATATTATGCTACCAACGCTGGAGCGCTACCTCATTACGCTTTCAGTCTTGGTGCGCTTAGGCTCAGGTAACTGCTCGCAAGCCATTCTTGAAAACCAATCGCAGCAAATGGCGCAGCGACTGGCATTGCTTAACGGCTTGGATGCACCAGAATTCTTCGACAAAGCCCTGTTTAAAAGCTTTATTCAAGCTCTTAAAACCAAGGGTGTGTTAACGCTCAACGAAGAAGCAAACTTGGCTTACGATGAACGTATCCATAACATTATCTCGCAAGCTTCGTTTGTTATCCCAGATGATGTCTGGCACAACATTCACCAAATCATTCAGCGATCAACGCAAGAAGGCTAATCGTCTGTCAGCGCCTTTTTGGCGTAGATATCGAATCGACTGCTCTTACCAATAAGAGCGGTCGATGGCTTTTTATCATCCAACCAAGGCGCGTTTTTAGGCCTTTTCACCACCACTCGATAATTTGCTAACGCCAATGCTGGCGCAAGTAATGAGTCGGCATCTGCATCGGCACCAACAAGCTGGTGAAAAATCGCCATATCCTTTTTTACCTTGGCCGACTTAGAACGGTCAGGAAACATTGGGTCCAGATAAACCACATCAACAGAAACCGTCTCAGCAACGGCACCCAAGTTCAGTAACGAGCCATTTAGTAAGGTTAAGCGAGCCGATAGATCTGTTAACTCAGAAGCAGACAAGCGTTCTAAACCATTTTGTAACAGCAGATTGACCACCGGATGACGTTCAAACATATAGACAGTCGCACCTTGTGAGGCCATGACAAAGGAATCACGAGCCAAGCCTGCGGTGGCATCTAAGATTGTTAAATGCTTACGTTTTTTTAAACCAACCGCCTTACACACAGCTTGACCAGCGCCGCCGCCGTAAAGACGTCGATGCTCTGAACTGGATGATAAAAAATCAACACTGACCGCATGCACCTTCGGCCAATCGCTGCTAGCAATTGAGAGCTGGCCATTGTCGATCAGAATAAAGGCTTGATCGCTCGGTTGGTTTGGCTGAATGTCGATCCAATCCAAAGCTTGGCAAGTCTGCAACAGAGACTGGTGGCTCGGCTCACTGGTATCTGGGCAATAGAGGGCAATAGGCTGCATGAAAGAGTCGCTCGATAATTGCGGTTAAACGTAGGTATCTACACCAAACAAACTGGGGTTTTGTGCGCTTAATGAATCAGCATCCTCTGCTGCCACGGATAAATATTGGTTCACCGCAGCCTGAGCATTGCCACCGCTGGCGCGTTGTACAGGATGCTCAGGATAATACTGATGATTGCCAGACTCAGTCTGGGCTGAAGAATTAACACTATATAAAGCTTGGGCTTGGCTGGTTGCACTTTGCAAATCGACATTGGTCGATTGTGATGAGGCCGCTGCCTCTTCTGTTGCGCTGTCGACAGTTTGCGCAAAGCCACCGGATTGGCCTGCAGAATCATCCGTTAACGGTGCGCTATTGCGGCGGCCAGAAGCCGCCACCGATTGATACGCATTAATAGAAGCCGGTATTTTCATGAATAGTCTAAATCCGATCAGCTCGATAATTTAACTAGGTCAGTCACCAATTAGGCTAGCCGCCCTGAATTAAAAAGCACCGCTAAAAGCGATGGCGAACAACAGCGCACCTAACAATAATCGATATATTACAAAGACTAAGAAACCACAGCGTTCGATCCAACGCAAGAACAAAACAATACAACCCAGCGCACTGATAAAAGACAATGCCACACCAAGCAAAATTGCCGAAACATCGTAGGCCGCAGGCGATTGCACAAGCTCAACTGTTTTTAATCCTCCGGCACAGAGAATTAACGGTATCGACAACAAAAAACTAAAGCGCGCAGCTTCTGATCGGCTTAACCCCAAAAGCAGCCCTGCTGTCATGGTAATACCGGATCGGGACGTTCCCGGGATCAATGCAACTGCCTGAGCGATACCAATGAACAAGCTGTTGCGCCAAGTTAATTGCTGATTCTGAGACTGCTTTTTAGCAGCACTGTCGGCATACCAAAGCAACAGACCAAATAACACCGTTGTTGCGCCAATCACTAAAATACTGCGCAGGTGCGTCTCAATAAGATCGCCAGCAAAAAAACCAACAATGAGCGCAGGAATAGTGCCGATAATGATAAACCAAGCTTGGTTTACCAACGCCTTCTGATATGGCTTTTTCAATAAAAAATAGACAAAGTTAACACTGATATCAGCGATTAAGCGGCGAAAATAGATCATCACCGCCATTAGCGAGCCGACATGCACAGCAACATCAAATGCCAAACCCTGATCCGGCCAACCAAATAATTGAGAGGGCAAAATAAGGTGTGCCGAGCTCGATATCGGTAAAAATTCCGTTAAGCCCTGAATCACCGCAAGAACAACTAATTGGTAAAATCCCATACTGCTCGTCTCTTTTGTTAAGCACCGAATGCTAATTTATTAAGTATTAAATGCTAAGTGATAAGTACCAATAGGAAAGCAATCAGTACCGATATCGACCTAAAACTAATCTAACTAACTACCCACCTTAGGTTTATTGTCCCAAGTAACTTTATCACGCAAATAAATCGGGATTGCTTCTTCTGGTGCAACCGCTTGCGCCGAATTAGATTCTAATAGCTGTTTTGCTAACGCTAAGCTGTGCTGAGCGTGTGGCAATAAAATATCGCCTAACACTTGCCCAGAAAAATGTTGTAACGACTCTGCTAATGGATAATCGGTTTGCCAACCATTCCCAACTAAAACCGCCTGAGGATCCAGCTCTAGCTGAAGATCTTTCGGGGCAATGACAACTTCATCGCTGACCGACTGTGGAATATTACCTAATTGAGCAAGTTGATAACGGCAAAAATACCATTCTGACATTCGCGCATCTAACGCCACCCAAATGCTTTTGGCACCAGTTAAAGAGGCGCTGTACGCAACCGACTGTAAAGTACTGACAGGCAATATTGGGCAGTCGGCCGCCAACGCTAAACCCTGAGCAACCGATGTTGCAATACGCACACCGGTAAAGGAACCCGGCCCACGCCCGACAACAATCAGATCGAGATCACTGGCAGTAAGTCCAGCCTGCTGTAACAACTGTTGGATTTCTGGCAGCAGAATTTTGGCATGTTCACGCGGACGCGATTCATGGAAAGTGTACTGCTGGTCAGCCGCTTGCAAAGCAATAGAGCACAGATCAGCAGTCGTATCGATAGAGAGTAAATTCATCATGTAGATTAACTAAAACCAAAAACGCCGCGAAGTTTAGCATAGTTGCTCGATTAACACAGAGCATTGCTTTACTGCTCAGGCTTTCCGCAAGCACAACCATTCGCGCAATAAAAAACCCGCATTAACCGAAGCTAATGCGGGTTTCTTTGCCCTGCTGGATCGCTATTTTAAGCCAGCAACGCCTGCATCTAAGCTAAGCATTAAGCTTTTGCTTTACGAGCTTTAGGCTTTGATTTTAGCTTTTCTGCCTGTTGCTTTTTCAACGCAGAGATCTTGGTCTTAATTTTACGACCTGCGGCAGCAATTTTAGTCTCTTCTTTTTTCTGGAAAGCCTTCACTTTACGAACATTGGCTTTTTCGCGAGTCAGAAGCCATTTTTCTTCGAAAGAAGCTAAGGCTTTTTCTAAATCGCCCGCTTTTTTCTCTTCTAGGCCCTGTGCAAATGCCGTTACTCGCTCTGCAGACTTCTCTTTAACAGAATCGATAGAACCTTCTACACCAGCAAGCTTCAAGTTGAAAGCAGCTTCTTTTGCTGCTGCTTTTGCTTCAGCTAGATTAGCCTGTGCTTTTGCTAGGCCTGCTTTAGCAGCGTCTAACTGACGAACTGTTGCAGCTGTTTTACTAACACGAGCCTTAGCAGCAACGGTTGCTTTCTTCTCTTTAGCCTTGGCTAAACCTTCAGTTGCTTTTTCTACTACTAAGTTTGCCTTTTCTAGTGCTTTTTCAGCAGCGGCTACAACTTTGTTAGCAACAACAGGTTGCGCTACTGGTTTTTTTGCGGCTGCTTTTTTAGCTGCTGGCTTCTTAGCGGCTGTTTTTTTCTTTGCAGTGGTCTTTTTAGCAGTTGTTTTTTTAGCTGCTGGTTTAGGTCCGCGCTTAGCGGGAGTTTTCTTGGCTGCTGCCATTGTAGGTTTCCTCTTTCCACACACTTAATAAATTAAGAATAGTTATATTTTATAAGTTTTGTCGTTAAATTATGATTTTTAATCAAAAATTTGTTTAATAATAAACCAAATTTCATTCAATTTAAAAAAAAATACTGTTTTTTAAAAAACAAAAACAATTTTCAAAGAATATAATAATCAACTAAGCAAGTTAATGTGATGTTAGTCACCCTTTAGTAGAAGCCAATAGCGCTGAAATGAAATGCACTAGTAGATTGAACAGTTTTACAAAAACAAGACTGTGCAAACGCTGTTTTCAATTAGGGTAACTTTGAATATTTTTTTGCTTTTTTGTTTCTCGTTGTCGTGATCTGCCCGTTTGATGTTGTTTTATTTTTAGCTGCTTACTCTTTCTGCCTACTTATCTTCGTACCGACTTATCTCTCTAGCAACTTATCTTTCCACCGACTTAATCTTCCTATCTAACTTCTGAGTCACTTCACTTTTGTTCAACTCATAATGAACAGATACCGCTTGGCAAAGCTGTAACGATGAAACACTGCTAATTGTTTAGCCAATTTCTCTGATTAAATTACGCATTTGGCGGTTTATTTTCTCTTTAACCTTCAATACTGAAAGCCGTTTCATTAAAATAACTAACACCCTCCCATTGCCGCGACAGGATAATGGCCAATTAGGCTGTTTATAAAAACTTATGCACGCAACTTTGCAAATTCTTGATCGTCATCGAGACACGCTCAATAACCATAAAATTCATTGGTTCGACAGCCCAGAACAGAGCGATCTAATAAAGCCGCACGACCAACAGTACAATCTGAACTGGAGCAGCAACAACCAGTTATCTATCGATGATTTAAGCATCACAACAGCTGAGTTAAATATTTTATTTTTCCCAAAATCGAAAGAACGTTTAGATTGGTGGCTTGCTAAGATTAGCAGTCAATTAGCTGAAAACCAGCAACTTTGGGTTGTCGGTGAAAACAACAGCGGAATTAAGAGTATAGAAAAACGCATCGGTCGCTATTTTGATAGCTTTAAAATCGACAGTGCGCGTCATTGTGCTTTAGTTGAATTGCGTCTTAAACAACCTCTTGAGCAATCCTCAAGCGATTGGCAAAGCTATGAAGTGAAGCTTGAAGCAATTAATGAGCAAACCAACAAGGAAGCAGATGAAACAGCAACCGATGCTCAATCTGCGAATAAAATTTATAGCTTGCCCGGTGTTTTTAGTGCCGCCAAGCTCGATAAAGGCAGCGACCTGCTGATCCAACATTTACCCAAGCTGCGTGGCAAGGTCTTAGAATTCGGTTGCGGTGCAGGCGTGCTTTCATTGGCAATTGCGCGCCAGCCGTCGGTCAGTGGACTGGTTGTAACAGACATCGATGCGCTGGCGATTCATTCAACCCAAAAAACGCTAACCGCCAATGCATTGCAAGACAAAGCGACGTTGCATTGGTCTGATGGATTGCACAACCTACCTCAGCAGCAATTTGATGCCATTGTTACCAATCCGCCATTCCATCAAGGCATTAAAACCGCTTACGCGGCCAGCGAACACTTTTTTAGCCAAGCGCATCTCTGGCTAAAACCTGGTGGTCAGCTAATTTGGGTCGTGAACGACTTTTTACGTTACGAGCCATGCTTGGATGCACAGTTTGATACCACTGTTGAACTGACTCGCCAGCGTGGCTTTAAAGTCTTGTCTGCAACAAAAAAGGCTAAGCGATAATTAAAAAAACACCCTTTTAGCAGCCAAAACAGCCGTTAGTAAAACTGAAACCCGCTAGTAAGACGACAATCGTTAATAAACTAATGTCTGCTAGCAAGACAACAACATCGGTTTCGGTTGCTGAAAGGGGAATTCTAAGGTCGATCCTGACCAGCCAGCCGACGGACTATGAAGTCTGCATAGCTAGAGCAAGTGACAAACAATCAATGCAGTAATGAAAACAACAGATAGGGAATAAAAGGCAGCAAGCCAACGCTACTTCTACTTAGCTTCGCCAACAAATAGATAGCCCTTAGAGCGGACCGTTTTAATGCGTCGAGGGTGAACCGGATCGTCACCAATTTTAGGGCGAATACGAGAAACCCGCACATCGACAGAACGGTCTTGGCCATCGTATTCAATACCACGTAACTTACTAAAGATATCTTCACGCGATAACACTTCACCAGCATGACTGGCTAATAACCAAAGCAGATCAAATTCGGCGCTGGTTAGATCAATCGATTTACGATTCAACCAGGCTTCTCGCATTGAGTTATCGATCACCAATGGGCCAAAAGCCAGACGATCATCGGGCAGTTTTTTATCATCGTCGAGCGAGCGTAATTGACGACGTAAATAGGCGTTACACTTTGCCAGAATCAGGCGAGGTGAAGCGGCACGCGACAGAAAATCATCAGCGCCCATGTCTAAACCCAACACCTGATCCAATTCATCGACTCGATGACTGAGTAAAAAGATACCGCCATGAAAATCTTTGCGGCTTAGCTTACAGATGGTTAAGCCCGACTCGGCTTTCAAATCCATCTCGATAATCACAATATCGGGCTGCTCTTCTTGAATGCGAGCCAACGCCATAGTCGAATCAGCTTGCACCGAAACTTCATAGTCATTACCAGAAAGGTACTGCTGTAATGAAGCCGCAGAATCGACATTATCGTCGATCAGCAAGATCTTCTTTTTAGAGTCACTGTGTGAAATTGGCGCCACGATTACCTCAACATTGCATGAGAGCCACAAGTATTGAAATTTATAGTCATTAAAGGATTTAATCTAGCCGCATTTTTGCAAATTGCGAACCATGACCATCAATAGGTCGCTGTTTTTATTCTTGTCGTACTTTCTAAGAGAAAATATAGCTTAGTATTTCTATTATTTGAATTATGCCTTTCATAAAGAATAGTATAGATAACTAAGCTAAGCTCAGGCAGGGAAGTTAAAAATAGACTGAATTCCGCAGAATACTGACGATTCTG
Source organism: Reinekea thalattae (assembly GCF_008041945.1). Taxonomy (NCBI): domain Bacteria; kingdom Pseudomonadati; phylum Pseudomonadota; class Gammaproteobacteria; order Oceanospirillales; family Saccharospirillaceae; genus Reinekea; species Reinekea thalattae. The sequence goes on from NZ_VKAD01000001.1 coordinate 948,195, forward strand.
CGGAATTGAAAATACCGTCTAGGCAAGCTTATCTATACGAACTTATCGAGTTCCGAAAAGTTTATCGCCAGCGTCACCTAAACCCGGAACGATGTAACCTTGCTCATTCAGGCATTCATCCATCGCGGCAACGTAAATATCAACATCTGGGTGCGCATCTTCAATCGCTTTAGCACCTTCGGGCGCGCCAATTAGGCAAAGCCCCATAATGTCTTTACAGCCCTTTTCTTTTAACAGGTCAATCGTTGCAATCATAGAACCGCCAGTCGCCAGCATTGGGTCGACAATTAATGCGGTACGTTGATCAACGTCTTCAACCACTTTGTCAAAATAATAGACCGGCTCTAACGATTCTTCATCACGATAAAGACCAACAACGCTCACCCGAGCAGAAGGGATCAGCTGCAAAACACCGTCCATCATGCCTAGGCCTGCACGCAAAATAGGTACAACGGTGATTTTTTTACCCTTAAGGCGTTCCACTTTTAAAGTGCTGTTATCCCAAGCGGTAATTTCGACATCGTCTGTCGATACCGAACGAGTTGCCTCGTAAGTTAACAGGTTGCCAATTTCGGCAGCCAGCTCTCGGAATTGTTTTGTCGATATGCCCTGCTCACGCATGACACCAACTTTATGCGCCAGCAACGGGTGCTTTATCTCAATAACGGCCATCTGTTTATATCCCCTCTAAAAAATCGAGCTCTGCTTGCTTACGAATCACTTTACGGTGATTCGCCCATAATTCTTGAATTTTTTCTTGATTACATTGCTGTCGGTCGACCAACACTCGCGTTTGCAACTCGCCGCGCTTCTGGCCATTCAGTAGCGGTACTTTTGAGAACACGAACTGATTCGAAATTAAGTCCATAAACGGCCCAGACTTACTGGTTGGCATAATAAACAGCAGCTGCAACCCAAGGCTTTCGGTCAAATAACGAATCACTTCTTTGGATCGTGTTTCATCCATTTTAGAGAAAGCTTCATCAACCAATACCATGCGTAAATGGCTGTCACCTTCATTAAAGCGGAACGCAGAAGTAATCGCCGCCGAGCGAATAATGTAAGCTGGCGTTTCCAGCTGGCCGCCAGAACCGGTGCCGTATTGGCTCAAAGCAATCGGCTGTTTGCCTTCTGGTTGCTTGTAAATTTCATAGCTGCGGTAATTACGATAATCGGAAATTCGCTCCAGCTCACGTAACGCTCGCTGCTCGTCATTATCGAGCAACATCGCCATCAGCTGATCACGAATCACCAACGAACGTTTACTTAATTCGGCATTAAACAAGGTATTGCCTTCGCCGATCGATGGGCTTTTATAAACCTCATCAAAAAAGTGGAAGTATTCTTTGTATTCTGGCACCCAATCCCAACCGAACCAGTAGTTTTCGCGGTCGGCACCAAAGCGATGATGTTCTAGCTCTTTGTTCAGGTCTTCGAGAACTTTCTTACCCTCGTTAATGGCCTGATAAATAGAGTGACAAAGGTTGGTAACGAACACGCTGTTAAAGCTTTCACGCAGCTGCGCTAGTTGATCGACCTTTTCTACCAGCAGATTATTTTTAATGCGGTTGTGAACCTGATCGACCTGCTTACGCAATTGCACCATGCCTTTAAAGAAGCTGACATCGTGCAAATTGCTGTAGTTAAGTTCCACCACAACGGCATCTTGCGGCTGGCATTCTTGATTGTGCTCTTTCAGCAACAGCTCGACATCGTGCGCTTTAGCATTAAGCTCACTTTCAATAGAACGGCGCTCCGCTTCTTCTTTGTCGGCACTGGACTCACGTGCTTGCTGGTCGGCTTCGGCCAGTATTTTTTCAACTTCAAAGTTTGGCCACAGCTCAACAATTTCGTGCAGGTAAGCTTCTTTTTGCTCGGCATGCAGTTCGGTTTTTTCTTGCTGTTCGCTGAGCGTATTACACTGGCGCGTTAATGAATTGATACGCTCTAACAGCTGGCCTTTTTCGCTGTCGCCTTGGCGAATTTTGGTTTCTAACTGTTCTAGCTGCTCGGCAACTGTTTGGTATTCATCATCGATGCCTTGCGCATTGGATAAGTCCAATGCTTCAAGCGATTGCTCAGCCTTATGAATTTCGCGCTGAGTTTCCAGCATGTCGCGCATTAAAGTGCCGTGCTCGCAATGATGCAGGCGATTCACATCGACATACAGCTGTTTAGCTTGCTGCGCTTGTTCTTGTACTTCGTTAGCTTGGCTTGCCAACTCATTGAGTTCTTTTTGCTTGGCTTGGCGAGCGTTTTCGCGTGCGGATTCACCAAATACCAATTCACTTTCTGGAATGTCGCAACGATACATGGCATAAGCGCCACTGCCTAAACCATTGGCACAAACGCCGCGACGGGTTTGCTTAAGTTGCTCAACATTCTGGCATTGCACAACACTTCCGTAGCTTGCGGTGACATAGGCTTTTGCGACAGCATGATCGAACTGCATAAGATGCAGAACAGAATCTGCCGGCACATTTACCTTAGCGGCATCTTGGCGCGCCTTACTGCCTTGAATAACCCGAGCGCGGTTTTCACGCGGCAAGTTACGCACAATTTTAATGGCTTCTTGCTCGTATTCGGTTTCTACCAAAATGGCAAAACGAACGCCGCCTAAATAGCCTTCGAGTGAGGTTTGCCACTCTTTATCGGTAATTTCAACGTGGTCACACAATACGCGCGGATCAGCTTGTGGGCATTCTTTGCGAATCGCCTCTAAGGCAAGACGCACATGATAGGGGTAATTCACCTGCGCGCTGGCAAGGCTATCGATATCTTGCTGTTTGCGGCTTAAATTTTGACGAACCTGCGCCAGCTTTTGCTCGCGGCGATCCACCAAACGCTGCAACTGGTCGCGCAACGAAACGCCACCTTCTTGCGAGGCTTCTTCAAACCAAAGCTGACGCCAGCTGTTTAATACGTCTTGCTGTTGCAACGCTTGGTCAAGATGTTCTTCTAACGGCGAAATATCGACCCAATCTTGCGTTAACATGCGCTGAAAATCGATCGCCTGCGCGCCAAACTGGCTGACTTGCTTGGCCATTTTGGTTAAGCCTTTATCGGCTAATGCTGGCAGTTCTAGCGCCATTGAAGTTTTGTGCAACTGCTGCTGAACAGACTGGCTGGCCGCAAGGCTTTGCTCAACTAAATTACTTTGTTGCAATAAAGTGGCGGATTTTTTTTCTAACTGTTCTTTGCTTTGTCGCGCCCGCGTTTCAAAGCGATCCTTTTCTTGCAGTGCTTCAATACCACGGCGCTGCGCTTCGAGTGTGACTAATTGTTCGCGTGTTTGTAGCCTGCGTTGCTCGCTGACTTCCAGTTCGGTGGTTAATTTATCGAACTTGCTGCGAACCGATTGCTGTTCTTTTTTGGCATCCAAATAGCGTTTTTGATCGACATAAAAACGCGACTTAGCGGCTACATAGTCGGCAACGTTATAGTCAATCCAACGGTCGATATAGTTGCCAGACTGGCCGCGTGCTTTATCTAAACGAGTAATTTGAACATTGAGTCGGTTGGCTTCGTTTTCTAAACCGTTGATGGTTTTCATCAAATCCGAAACAGTACGAATAGCTTCGCCTAAATCCTTTTTCTCGAGGATTTCTTGGGCGACAAAACCGTCGATGCTTTTCACCGGCTTATAAGCCATAAAGCGAGAAAAAGCCCGCGCTGCGTTCATTGCTTCGCGTTCGCTAATGGCATCATCGCGGCCACGCAAGGCAGCATAAAAACGTCTTAAATACTGTTTCTTGGTGTCGTACTTTTCAGCCTTTTCAATACCGCGCGACTGTAGGTGTTTTGCTAATTTATCCAGCGATACCACCTGCGAACCGGCATCGGTTTCTTGTAAAAAGTCGGACTTGCTAAGTTCAGTGCCCGGTAAAATCAGATAATCGATATGCGATTGGCGCGCCACCGGCGTGTTACCGGCTTTATCCAAATAAGCAGAAACACCAATTACCGCAGTAAAGGGCTCGGCGTTTTCACCCTTGGTTGGGTAAAACACGGCAGCAAGATAACCGACGGTTGGGTCCGGCCGCGCGTAAGAGCCATCGTCACAACCTAATACATAAGAAGCCAGTGTTCGTACTTGCTTACCACGGCCACGCTGAGTCGCTTCATCTTGGCCTGGGTTGTATTGAAACAGAGTATCGTGTGCTGCGGTCATAATGGTTTGCAGCGCATCGGCAGCGGTGGTTTTACCAGAACCATTACCACCAGAAAGCAAATTAATCGGGCCAAAATCAAATTCTAACGCTGGGATATTGCCCCAATTGATGTAGACGAATTTTTTCAAATGCATTGGGCGTTATTCCTTTTCTATCGCTGAGTCTGAGCCTTCGGTTTCAGCTTCGGCCTGCTCTTCTGCGCTCTTTTCTTCTAACGACTCTTCTGAGTCTTGTTCATCTGATGGCTCTTCATCTAAGTTCTGACCTTCTAATGCCGAAAGCACATCGTCGGAAACATAATGAATAATCATCGGCCGAATCCGAATCCATAAGTCTTGCGACTCTTCTGCAATTTCTTGGTTTAACTGGATTAAACGCAACTGCTTTAAGCGAGCAAACAGCGCGCGGCGCTCCGTGAGTTTCTCTGGCAAGGTGCGGCGCAATAAATTACGTAACGCGATGCTGATGTTTTCGATAGACACCATAACGCAACCCTGCTCATCGAGCTGGCCTTCTTTTAAGGCGCGATCATACAGGCTGCGCATGGCGATAACGCAGGCGACTTCGGCTTGCGTTAACTTAACTCTCATGCCGCTATTGAAGGGCGTATCCTGATCGCTCACGCCGGGGATTTCTGCACCGGGTGGGAACAGACGAACAAAGTTAAAGCGTGCGTCGTGGTTAATGCGAATCGATAAAATAGACAAGTATTCGACAACCAATTCTTCGACGCGTAAATAGCGGTCGTACAGCACCTGTTCGGTTTGGCTTTCGTCACGGCACAACACGCCGTAATCCAACAGGCGAATCATCAACTCGCTGTATTCGTTGCGGCTAATGCCGGCTTTTTCTAACTGAAGATCCAGTTCTTTAAACATGGGTTCTGCTCTTTCCTTTGGTACGCAACGTACGCTCTGTGCGTATGTTAACGCGCATCTTTTTCTGCCTGAGTGCTAGCTGCTGGCTGACATAAACGAATTTCAAACACATCTTGGCGCTCAAAATAATCTGTCGTCGCCGCCTCACCTTCTACCGGCGTCACTTCAAAACTTAAATCGCTGGCCAGCGAACTGCGGCTGCCAACTTCAATCACGTGTGATAAGGCCAATAAATCCGTAGCGCTGCTGACGGGTAATTGATCGCTGCGCACCGTTTTACCGGCGGCTAAATTCTTCGCTAAATAGTCGCGCACCTGCCGATCGTTAACCAAAAAGGCCTGATCCAACAGCTGCTGCACCATTAATTCTTTTTGCACATCGGTATCGAAATCGTCGAGCTGTTCGTTCACCATATTCAATTCAAATTCGCGCCGCGCTTGGCGGTTATGAATGTGCACACTGGCGGGGTCTAACAAACCGACCTGCGGCACCGACATTAACTCACCTGCCAAGCTCAATAGCCGATCCTGCTCTTGCGTCGGCTTTTCAGCAAAACGAGTGCAAACTTGGGCAATATCATTATGGCTGGAACTGGCCAAATAGCTCATCTGCCGAATAATAATATCGGCGCGTTTGGTAAAGCCTTGCAACGCTCGGCGCAAGGCTGGCAGCATGATATCGCTGGCAGATTGCATACGTGTTTCGATGCTGTCCAAAATCATAAACAACAGGCTTTGGCCTTCTTGCACCATTTCTGGCAACAAGGCTCGCAGCCTTAGTTCAACTTGCTGCTTAAAGGCCTTTGGCTGCTTGCGAATTTTTGCGCTCTGCTTGGCGATTTCATCGCGGTACTTTTCAACGCTGTCGGCAGAAAGACGAATGGCTAAATCGGGCTGGAAACGCTTTTCCATAAAGTCGAAAAAGTCCGCCGTGGCCTGTTGCACCAGCATTTGGTCGCCCATTTGCTGCACCAACGAACGCTTACGGTCGTCCAACTCAGAAATGATGTCGGTAAAGTCACTCAAAATGCGCTCAGAATATTCCCAAGCATCGAGTAAGTCGTAGGCTTCGCCGTTCAGCAAAAAGGAGTTCATGGCGTTACGCACGTTACGGGTATTACGATGACGCGTACGCACCGAGGCAGAGTCGGCATGAATAAAGGGTTCGGTAAACAACCGGCCATGACGACTAAAGTTAAAGCTGCTTTGCAGCGTGGCTTCATCGACCTGCTTTTCCACCCAGCCGTATTCGATCAGCTGATTCAGCACCCAACTGGCTTGGTCGCGCGCATTACGAAAACGGCTCGGTTCGGCATCGCCCTCTTCGCTCGCCAAAACCGGCGCGCGTACTAACGCCGCACTGAAGGTTTCAATGACATCATCACGCGACAACGCATGGCCGTAGTCCGCACTGGAGCTGGTATACAAGCGACGATACAGCTCGCGCAAGCACTCAATAATCTGCTCGCGGTACTTGGTGGTTACGGGTTTAAAAAATTGCTCTCGGCTTTGCTCGAAAAACATAATAAAATCAGTCATTTGGCTAACTTATACTAACAGGCAATAATAACCGAAAAGCGGCCATAGAGCACCTTTGATTGCGCTTTTCCGGCACCATTATGTGAACCATACGACTCTGTAAAGCGTTGTTAGTTAGGCAAAGGCGCGGTAGCCTAGCCGCCACTAATTATTATTAACGCCAAAATCGCGTTATTTCTTATTGAGGAGCTTAACTATGTCTGCACTTAACTTGCCTAGCGTCGGCGCACCCGCACCGGTATTTAGCACCGTCAACCAAGAAGACAAAGCCGTCTCTTTAAGCGATTTTAAAGGCAAAAAGGTTGTACTGTACTTTTACCCAAAAGCGATGACGCCGGGCTGTACCACCCAAGCCTGCGGCATTCGTGACACTAAAGCCGAATTTGCCAAGCGCAATGCCGTTGTACTTGGTATTAGCCCAGATGCACCAGTGCGATTGGTGAAATTTATCGAAAAAGAAGGTTTAAACTTCGACCTATTAAGCGATGAAGACCACGCCATTGCCGACCAATACGGCGTTTGGGCACTGAAAAAATTTATGGGTAAAGAATACGAAGGCATTCACCGCCTGACCTTTATTATCGACGAGCAAGGCAACTTGGCGCACATTATCGAAAAGGTGAAAACCAAAAGCCACCACGACGATGTGCTTGCTATTTTAGACAGCCTGTAACGCTCATTAGGTGCAGCGCGGCTGCGCCTTTGCCTTAAGCTATTAGTCTTTAAGCTATTAGCTTTTAAACTACAGCCCTCTTTTAAACTGATCGCCAACGCATAGCCGCAGCGCTCACTCTTTCACGATTAACACCAGCTAGGTAACTCAGATGTCTCACTTTTTAATTATTAACACCGGCGGCACCATCGGCATGACGCAAGGCGAAAACGGCCTTGAACCTAAAGCTGGCGAACTGGAGCGCGCGTTAAACTCCAACCACCCAGATTTAGCCGAATGGCAACAACACAGCATCAGCTGGAAACACTGGCAACCGCTGCTGGACTCTTCCGAGCTGCAACCAGAAAACTGGTTCCAAATCCGCAAAGACATCTTAGAAGCGCCAGAAGAAATCGACGGCTTTTTAGTCATTCACGGCACCGACACCTTGGCGTTTTCGGCTGCTGCGTTAAGTTATTTGATGTCCGGTTTTGACAAACCTATCGTGATGACTGGCGCCATGTTACCGGTAAGCGCAGAAGGCACAGACGCCACAGCAAACCTAAAGTTAGCGCTGAAAGCCTTAACCGAACAACGCAATGAAGTCGTCGTTGCCGTTGGCCCGCAAACCTTACCGGGCAGCCGCGTTACAAAAACATCGACCTCATCGTTCAGCGCTTTCAGCTCACCTAACTGGCACGAAAGCAGCTGGCAACAACCGAGCAGCCAACAACCATTAAGCTTTAGCAAACCGTGGAAAAAACACAGCATCGCCGTGATCACCCTATTCCCCGGGCTTTCAATTGAACCGTTAATGACACCAGACAGCTGGCACCACCGCGCCATTCTGATCAACGCCTTAGGCAACGGCAACGCCGCCTCGACTACCGAGTTTTTACGCTTCTTAAAAACCGCCAAAGAGAAAAATATTCCAGTATTTGTACGCAGCCAATGCCTCGACGGCGAAGTGGACTTTTCACTCTACGCCGCAGGTTCACTATTTAAAGATTGTGGCGCCATCAGCTGTGGCACCATGACGTTTGAATCGGCAATAACCAAAATACAACTGCTGTGTTCCGAGTTTGAAACAGCCGAAGAAATTGTTACCGCCTTCCAGCAACCGCTGGCGAGAGAGTGGCAGAAAGAGGTTTAGGTTTTTTTTGGGTAAGGTCTTTAGATGTTGAACTTTATCAATATAAACTACCTTACCCATTACAAAGACAAATTAACTGATTAGCTTTCACTCCAAAGCGCTTCTATATCGATATCGTCACTATCAGGCTTACTTCCCTTATCCATTTCTTTAAACTGAACAACCATTGGAATATCAAATGACGTACCGGTGATGACTGAGCAGCCTTTAGGTAAATTAGGGATCATCTGTCTAGAAAGATCATCCAAGGAGCTAATGGTATTCTCCAATAATTGCAAGTCTCGATCATTGACTAAGCGATGTATAAAAAAGTTATGTAGTTGAGACATGATAGTTGGAGAAATATCAGCAGGCCTCTGACTGGATAAAGTCAGAAAAAAACCAAACTTTCGCCCTTCCTTAATGATTTCTTCAAACAATTCTAGTCTATAATCTTTCCAGCTTTCACTTTCTCTGTTCGACTGGGTCGAAAGAATATTATGAGCCTCATCAATAATCAGATGAAAGGTTTTTTCAGGTGGACTTTGATTTATAACTGTCTGTTTATGAATACCGTAGTAATACTTAGCAAGCAAAAGAGGCAATATCTTTTTGATTTCTTGATTGGTTTTTCGTAAAGAGATGATTGAGAGCAGCTTAGTTGAAGGTAGATCTTCACCTACATAAAAAACACGGTCAAGTGACGTTAACGATGCCTCAACCCTCTTCAATAGAGGCTGTATATGATCAAACTGAACATAACCGCCAACTAGGTCAGAAAGTAATTGACTGTAGATTCTCAATCTAAGTTCATCGAATGATGACAGGTGCTCTGCATCAATACCCTCCACTGCGGCTCTGCAATGAACATTATATGTAGCGCTACCATCCCCTCCGTCAAAAAAGTCATTAGCTCCAACAATAAAAAACTTATTTTGGCTACTATGCCAGACTATTTTACCAATAACTTCTTTCAAATCTTGCGACTCTACAATATTTGAAATTTCACGAATCAAGTCAACAAACTCTTTCCTTGGTGCGGTACTTAAAAAAGCTCGTTCAATCGTTTTTTTAACGTAAGTAGTTAGACTATTTTGAGTAGCTTGATACCTCTTCCTTCCAGAAACAATACGCTTTAAAAATGGCTTTTGAGTGTTTTCAGTCGCTTTAAATAAGATGCCAAAAATTTCTTCATCCCAAAAAATGTCTTGTGTTAAAGGGAATTTATCGCCATCTTGGCGTCCTGTATCGAGATTGAATACCTCCTTAAACCCAGTATCTGGAATTAGCTGGCCTTGGGTGTATTCACCATTAAAGTCGATCACAACAAAGTGGCTTTTATTGTGTATGTTATCTCGTTTGTTTTGGAATAGTGTCGTATAAAGATTCGTTAGTGTATTCGACTTGCCACTCCCAGTATTACCGAAAACACCAATATGTGTATTGAACAACCTTCTCCAAGGTAGTGACACTGCTATCTCTTCCTTGAGTGTTTCACCAACTATAAAATTCTCATCAGGCTTGCCATATATCGATTTAACTTGAGCCTCACTCATCAAGTAAGCAATATCGCGAATCATCGGTAAATGCTTAATCCCTTCGTGAAATTTATCAAACTGGAAATACCCGATTGGTGTTAATTCTACTTTTCGAATATAACAATTGTTCTCTTCATCCTTGAGTCTTTCATCCAAGTACTCCCCTTGAACTCTAGCGACAATATCTTTAAATCCACGGCGAATTAATAAAAACTCCTGAATCGAAACACCGTTGAACTTTTCACCATTGTAGAAAAGAGTGTCTTTATTAGACTCCTCATAAAGCTGAAGGACAATGCTAGTGCCTTTAACCGAAACCACCTCACCAATAGCAATACTCATAAACTGGAAGCCTGTATAATTTGATGATCAGCCTCTGAAGGGGTTTCTGATTTAGATTCACACAACTCTTCTTTAGGCTGATTTACAGTAAACCGTGTTGAGTTAAACCTAGCAAAATCCATATCGCCTTCATCTGAATAAATAAACTGAACATTCGAGAAGCCTTCAAACTTTTTCTGCATAGATTTATATTCATATTGATTGAAGCAAGATACGTACAAAGTCAACGATGGATTGGATAATGACCTTTTTACTAGGCTTAAAATATGTTCGTCTGCAAAAGAAAAACCAAATGTGATAAGCACTGAATTAGGCCGCTCTAACTCATAGCTTAAATGGCGTAAAATTTGATAATAGGTTTCTTCGAATACAGTCTCATGGAATTTCCACTTGGTTGGATTGACTATCGGTATCTTATTATAGTTCCCCCAGAAGGAACTGATATCAAGAACTTCGAGGTCGTTATCACGCTTGAAGCTATCAATAGCTGCAACTATTTTCTCATCATTCTCAACAATATCTTTAAAGGCACTTAGTAACTCTTTTTCATCATCACTAAAATCAAAATAAAATTCACAATCGCCATAATTTATTATGATTTCACCATCTGCCTCACCCTTCTCCCAATTAATGGAACCATGTGCGTGAAGGAGGTTTATTTGCGGAATATACTGATCGTAACGGTCAGAAAAACTTCTATTTACGATTCGATGGTTAAAGCTCTCAATATTAAATATTCGCCTCTGAAAACCAGAACCACCATCATTCACATAAAACCTTTCTTCTTTACTGATTAACAACTCTTCGCTGGCAGATTCAAAGCAATTATCATAGTTAGTAGTAAATATATTCGCTCTTTTACTATTTGACTTTTGCCGATTTAATAGCTGAATAAGGGTTTTCATAAAGAGTTTATATTGATCGGTAACGCCCTGCTTTTCTTCATCACAACCTTCTTGCACTAATAGACCGGGTTTAATGCAAGTATTGTAATAGTGCATAAACAGCAAAGTCTTTACTTGATCATCACTCTCATATTTTTTTGCCAGCGTTTCGAAGGTACAGTTATTCCCGTCTTCATCTTTAATTTTCAAAGCCAATGTTGGTAAAAAACCATATGATGCGCCCGCACCGATTAAAAAATTTAGGTTTTGTTCATAAACATCAAGTAAGTTAAATTTATCAGTCATTTGAAATCCATATCTAAGAGTTACGCTATACCGATATAGCCTAGATGTTAGCTTCGAAAATCGCTTAGTTACCGTCGACTATAAAATAGTAAATACATTACTGCATTCAGAAAGTCACTTTCAACGTTAGCTTAATATTAGTTACTAAACCCACCAACCTTACGACTTTCTCTTGTATTTACCTTGCATCTCAATAAACAATACCAACCTATTGCGGATAATCGGTTATCCTGCCACTCAACCGATAGACACTATTTAGTATTCAGCCGCGAGGCTATTTGCCTTTTGGCACTGTAAGGAGTTTTATTTTGACCACTGGTAGCTGGGAGCCTGGCGCTCCTACCTCAAAACCGAGCGAGGCGTTATTGCTCAGTGCTGCGCAGTATGTAAATGCGGAGCAGTTTGGCGATGCGCCTGCGGCAGAGGTTGCTGGGTTGCAATCGCATATGCAGATGAACCGCGAACACTGGAGTGCGGTGCTAGAAACATTGGATAGCGACACGCTGAAAAAGCTGGCGCGCTTTTTTACTTTGGCCGAAAGCCATTGGGCCGATTGGTTTGGTGGCGATAAAAACCCGACCATTTGGGTGTGCAAAGAGTTAAAGGCGCGTGGTGAGTTCCCAGATAAGGAGCTGACGGCGTGGATTAAAGCAAATACTGAAAACCGATTTTTACCGTACGGTAATGTGTTGGGTTAGGTTTCTTCGTTTTTGATGCTAAACACCCTAAACAGCAAACAAACTAAAAACGAGGCCATGAGCCTCGTTTTTTTATGTGTTTTGGATTAGAAGAACTTATCGATTGGCCAAACGCTGGCGAGCCGGTCTTCTACGCGCTCAATGTGGCAAACATCGGTATGGATTCGTGCAATGGCAGCCATTGAAAGCTGAAATTCAGTTTGATCATCGATACCACTGACTTTAATGGTAATGCTGATTCGCTGATGTGTTCGTAACTGCGCTCTAAACTCGACCTTTTCATTCGAGAGATCTTGCAACACGCTGTTTAACCCTTGCTGATTCAATAAAGGCTCAGCAAGCGTTAACCACCAGACGCGTTCCCAGCATGTTGCTGAAATACGGCGACGCGGCGGCAAAGGGGGAAACTCCGCACTAGAATAGGATACGGCTCTATTTAAGCTAGCTTCTTTCATTTGCATGGACCACCTAAACGTTCAAACTCTTAGCGTTTTCGATTGTTTAGATAAGTTTACGTTCGTAAAGTTATCACCTAGTGTTCAAATAATGCACAGCTTATGGTGAAAAAAGCAACAGGGTTCGAAGAGATTAGGCGCACATTCGCGCTATTTAGTCGTTAAAATTAGACATTACGCACATTTACGAGCAGTAAAGATTATACAAAACACTGATGATTGCTTCGGCTTCTTTACTGGCAATGCGGTAATAAACGGTTTGGGCTTCTTTACGTACGGTCACTAGCTCGTCGCTACGCAGACGCGCTAAATGCTGAGAAAGCGCAGACTGGCTCAGCGGTATTTTCTCGTTCAACTCGCCTACGCATTTTTCGCCACCGGCTAGATTACACAGTATTAATAGGCGGCTTTCGTTGCTTAATGCTTTGAGCAAGCTTGCGGCACCGGCTGCGTTTCTTTCTAGTTCTTCTATTGGTAAGGCGGATTGAGTATCTGTCATAGCTATTTAGTTATCATGCGGTTGAGGGTTGAAATGAGTGTAATCGAACTCAAGCTTAGGTACTAACTTTAGCCTAGGTACCAACTCTAGCTTAGGTTATTGGCTCCTGTTTTGAAGCAACTGTCGCTGAGTGTCATTACAGGCGACAGCATACGGGTTTTAGCGTTGCGATTCATCGTCATTTCGGGCGACTTCCTATATTTTTGGCGTAAATCAGGGCAAACTAGCGCCTTAAATAGCGCGATGTCTTAAATTGATGAAGCTAGCTGAATGAACCCTGTTTGACATGCAACCAAGCTTTGCTGTCGGCGAGATCGCCAACTTCTACGATGGCGGCGCGGCAATTTAAGCATATCGCCCTTCTCTGACTTATTTTTAGGCGGCTTATTTTTAAACGCCCTATTTTTTAGACTTTAAATAAACGGATACCTGATGAAATTATTTTCTGCCTCTTTTGATCTCTCTTCTGTTGCCCAGCAGCAGCTGTTTGTTATCCATTTTAGCGACAAAGAAAGTAGCAGCATCGCTGCACTTAAAGCTAGTTCTAGCGTGGTAGCGCAGCTGTTAAACAGCGATGCTATCAGCACAAAACTGGGCAACGTCACGCCGTTAATTGGCCATAGCGATTTACCGGCTCAGCGCATCAGCTTTATTGGTGCTGGCAACTCTGCGGATTTTAACGAAACCGCCTTCTTTAAAGTGGTGGCGAGTCTGGCAGGCGAACTAAAAAGTTCAACCGTGACATCTGCTGCGTTTACCCTTGATGACCTAAAACCTGCACAGCGCTCTATTGAATGGACCGCCGCTAAAGCCAGCGAAGCGCTATTGGCCGCTCTGTACAAATACGATACAACCAAGAGCAAAAAGAACGAGCCAATCAGCGTTACCGAAGTTGCATTACTAAGCAGCCAAGGCGATTTGGATTCTGCCATTAGCACAGGCCAAGCAATGGCTAAAGGTGTAAACGTTGCGCGTGAACTCGGCAACTTACCGGCGAACATCTGCGACCCAGATTACCTAGCACAGCAAGCGCGTGAATTAGGCCAAAACTACAGCCACATCGATGTCGATATCTTAGAAGAAGAGCAGCTGTTAGAGATGGGCATGGGCGCTTTTATGGCAGTTTCGCAAGGCAGCGACAAGGCTGGCAAAATTATTGTAATGAAATACAACGGTGCCAGCGCCGATGAAAAACCACACGTTTTGGTTGGCAAAGGCCTAACCTTCGATTCCGGCGGCATCAGCATTAAACCGGCTGCCGGTATGGAAGAAATGAAATGGGATATGCTCGGCGCGGCGTCGGTATTTGGCGCAATGAACACCATTGCCGAACTAAAGCCTAAGCTGAATATTATCGGCGTTGTGGCAACAGCAGAAAACATGGTTTCTGGTGGCGCAACTCGTCCGGGCGATGTTGTTACCTGCATGAACGGCAAAACCGTTGAGATCATCAATACCGATGCTGAAGGCCGCTTAGTACTGTGCGACACGCTCACCTACGTTGAACGTTTTGAGCCGGCTTCGGTAATTGATATCGCGACATTAACCGGCGCTATTGTTGTTGGCCTTGGCCACCATGCTACAGCGGTTTACGCCAACAAAGACGAGCTGCAAGCGCAAATCGTAACAGCTGGGCAAGAAACTTGGGATCGCGGTTGGGCAATGCCAATGTGGCAAGATTACCGCGAGCAATTAGACTCACCCTATGCCGACTTACGCAATGTTGGCAGCCGAGCTGGCGGCTCTATTACCGCAGCGCTGTACCTTTCTGAATTTGCCGAAAACTACCCTTGGGCGCATTTAGATATTGCCGGTACTGGCTGGGAAAATGCTAAAGCTGGAGCAACCGGTCGCCCTGTTGGCATGTTGGTGCAATACTTGTTGAATCAACAAGGCTAACGAGACTGAAAAGCCAACTGGCAGCAATGCCTGCTGACTAAACGTGCGCTTGTTAAACAGCTTAGCAAGCGCACAGTTTCTCATCTGCTGACCAGCTAACAGGCTTTAAATAGGCTCAGATTTGAACAAACACTGATTTAAGTAGACACTGATTTGAGCAACCAACAAACGAACGAACACACCGCATGACTAAAATAGACTTTCATATCTTAGCTTCTCACCAAGACATTGAACGCCTGCAGTATGTTGCAAGGCTGGTTATGAAAGCTCAAGCGCGCGGTCATGATATTTTAATTGCCTGTGCATCTGCAGAACAAAGCAAAGCAGTAAGCCAAGCATTATGGGCTGCTAGAGCCGATGCCTTTTTGGCCCATACCGAAATCGATCAGGCGGCACACTCGTTACAACTTAGCCATACGGACGACTGCGGTACGCACCACGATATTTTGATTAACCTGTGCGAGCAGGTGCCGAGCTATTTTTCACGCTTTATTCGAGTTTTTGAAGTTGTCAGCCAGCAGCCGGATTTATTAGAATCGAGCCGAGCTCGCTATCGTTATTATCAAGACCGAGGTTACGAACTCAATCGACACGATCTACGCCAGCGGATGCCACAATGAGTCAGACATCAAATAAATCCTTGATCAAAGAGTTGGAAACCATTCGCCAAAGTCTCGATGAGATTTTAGAAAATGCAGAAATTCCAACCCTGGATGACATCATCGACCAGGCAGCGCTCGGCCAAAAAAGTTTAGACGGCATCAACCCAGACAACCCTTTCCTTTCCAGCGATTCGCTGTCCGAACTGATCAAAATTCGCAATGAAGCGGTTGCCCGCTTGCAAGAAAGCAAACAGGCGGCAAATGCCAATAAGCCATCAATAACCAGCGCCAGCTCTGCCTCGACAACATCAGCACAATCACCATCACAAACACCAACAGGTGCGGCACAAGAGGCCGAACCTCTAATACCTAACGAGCAAAGCGCCGAAGCCGTAACGCTTTCGGCTGATGCCGACCAGCTCATCGCCCATATGGACAGCTGCTTCCGCAGTTGGAAAAACCAGTTAGTTAGAAAGTACGTGAAAAAATTTGAGCAAGAATTAAACAGCCAGCTAGAGCATGACTTCCAGCTCTTTGTGCAAGAGCAGCTCAAACAGCATCAGCTTACCGAAACCGATCAGTTGCTTAATCGACGCAAACCGCCGTCGAAATAGTGCCATCGAACGAGCCATAAAAATCACAAACAGCACCTGAACTCTTCAACACAAACAGGTATAATGCGCCGCTTTATGCCTTATTGACCGTTGCCTGTATAACCAGAATCAGAGAATCTCATGGATAAGACTTACCAGCCGAATCAAATAGAACGTAAACACTACGACCAGTGGGAAAGCAATCACTACTTCCGCCCGAGCGGCGAAGGTGATCCTTACTGCATTATGATTCCGCCACCGAATGTCACCGGCAGCCTGCACATGGGTCATGCTTTCCAACAGACTATTATGGATGCTCTGATTCGCTACAACCGAATGATGGGCAAAGATACGCTTTGGCAACCGGGCACCGACCATGCCGGTATTGCAACGCAAATGGTGGTTGAGCGTTTACTTTCTGCTGAAGGCAAAACGCGCCACGACTTAGGCCGAGAAACCTTTATCGACCGTGTTTGGGAATGGAAAAACCAGTCTGGTGGCACCATCACCAACCAGATGCGCCGCTTGGGCGATTCGGTTGATTGGGAGCGTGAACGCTTCACCATGGACGAAGGCCTAAGCGAAGCGGTACGCGAAGTGTTTGTACAGCTGTACGACGAAGGCCTGCTTTATCGCGGTAAACGTCTAGTCAACTGGGACCCTAAATTCCACACGGCGATTTCTGACTTAGAAGTGGAAAACCACGAAGAACAGGGCCACTTGTGGCACTTCCGTTATCCATTGGCCGACGGTGCCAGCACAGCAGACGGCAAAAATTACTTGGTCGTAGCCACCACTCGACCAGAAACCATGCTCGGCGACTCTGCTGTTGCGGTGCATCCAGAAGACGAGCGCTATGCTTCGTTAGTCGGTAAATTTGTTGATTTACCGTTGGTTGGCCGTCGCATTCCTATTATTGCTGACGACTACGTCGATATGGAATTCGGTACCGGCTGCGTCAAAATCACCCCAGCGCACGACTTTAACGACTATGAAGTAGGTAAGCGTAACGGCGCGCAACTGATTAACATCTTCAATGCCAGCGCGGCGATTTTACCTGCAGCTCAAGGCTTTGATTACGAAGGCAAACCATTGGCCGATTTTGACGGCAGCTTGCCTGAAGGCTATGCCGAGCTAGATCGTTACGATGCGCGTAAAAAGATCATTGCCGACTTTGATCAGCTTGGTCTACTCGACTCCATTAAAGATCACACCCTTATGGTGCCTCGCGGTGACCGCTCTGGCGCAACGGTTGAGCCTTGGCTCACCGACCAATGGTATGTTGCCGCTACAAAGCTGGCAGTACCTGCGGCCGATGCGGTGCGTTCTGGCCAAATTGAATTTGTGCCGAAAATGTTCGAAAACGAATACTTCCATTGGATGGACAACATCCAAGACTGGTGTATTTCGCGCCAACTTTGGTGGGGCCACCAGATTCCGGCTTGGTACGATGCTAACGGCAAAGTTTATGTTGCTCGCAGCGAAGCCGAAGCTCGCAGCAAATACGGTTTAGATGCTTCTGTAGAACTTAACCGCGATGAAGATGTACTCGACACCTGGTTCAGCTCTGCATTGTGGACTTTCTCTACGTTGGGCTGGCCACACGATATGGAAACCGTACAACGTTTCCACCCGACTGACGTACTGGTAACCGGTTTCGACATCATTTTCTTCTGGGTGGCGCGCATGATCATGATGACCATGCACTTCATCAAAGATGAAAACGGCAAACCACAGGTACCGTTCAAAAAAGTTTATGTTACCGGTCTAATTCGCGACGAACACGGCGCGAAAATGTCGAAATCGAAAGGTAATGTTTTAGACCCGATCGACTTGATTGACGGTATCGATCTAGACAGCCTCGTTGCCAAGCGCACCAGCGGTATGATGCAACCGAAGCTTGCAGCCAAGGTAGAAAAGAACACTCGCAAAACCTTCCCTGATGGCTTTAGTGAGTCTGGCACCGACGCACTGCGCTTTACTCTAACCTCGTTAGCATCGCTGTCGCGCGATATTAACTTCGATGTAAAACGCCTCGAAGGTTACCGCAATTTCTGTAATAAATTATGGAACGCTGCGCGCTTGGTACAGATGAACACCTTTGAAACTATTGAAGGTAGCGACGAATTTGGTGCGCCGTTGGATTGCGGCCAAAATGGTGGCGAGCTTGAACTGTCGCTGGCCGATAAGTGGATTCAATCGCGCTTACAAAACCTGATAACAGAAGTTCATAAACACTACGCGCAATATCGTTTTGACCTGATGAGCCAGTCGCTCTATTCCTTTATTTGGGATGAATACTGCTCTTGGTATCTTGAACTTTCTAAGCCGGTATTTTGGAACGAAGACAGCAGCGAAGCTCAGTTACGTGGCACACGTAAAACGGTTGTCAGCGTACTAGACAGTTTGCTTAAACTGATCCACCCAATCATGCCGTTTATCTCTGAAGAGATTTGGCAAAGCATTAAGCCTGTCACTGGCGCAACCGGCGACTCAATTATGCTTGAGGCCTTCCCTATCGCTGAGCCAAGTAATGTTGATGCCAGTGCCGAAGCCGATCTTGAATGGGTTAAGGGTGTCATTACCGGCGTACGTAATATTCGCGGTGAAATGAACATTGCACCGAGCAAAGCCATCGCTATTTTATTGCAAAATGGTACTGCCGAAGATGAGCGCCGCTATAAAGAAAACGAAACCTTCTTAAAGCAACT
Organism: Reinekea thalattae; assembly: GCF_008041945.1. Classification (NCBI taxonomy): domain Bacteria; kingdom Pseudomonadati; phylum Pseudomonadota; class Gammaproteobacteria; order Oceanospirillales; family Saccharospirillaceae; genus Reinekea; species Reinekea thalattae. The sequence continues at coordinate 967,094 of NZ_VKAD01000001.1, forward strand.
GGCTAAGTTAGAAAGCATCACTTGGGTTAATGAAGGCGACGAAGTTCCGCCAAGTTCGACGGCTCTTGTTGATCATTTAAAAGTGTTGGTACCAATGGCTGGTTTGATCGATGTTGATGCTGAAAAAGCGCGCATTAACAAAGAAATCGATAAAACCAAAGCCGAACTGGCACGCGTTGAAGGCAAGCTCAACAATGAAAAATTTGTTGGTAAAGCACCAGAAGCGGTGATTGCTAAAGAGAAAGAAAAAGCAGCTGCGTATCAAAGTAAGTTAGCGGATTTAACCGGCCAGCTAACGCAACTGGATGCGCTAAAATAGCCGAAAGCAAACGGACTTTCGCAAAAGTCGGTGCCACATTCGTTGTGCACCGACCCACTTTTTCGAACAAAGAGAGTGACTATGGCTTATCGTTTTTTTGCTTATCTTGATCGCCTACGTTGGATAAAACGCTGGGGTTTAAAACGCAATATCACCAACGAAAACGTCATGGAACACAGCTGGCAGGTTGCTACCATCGCTCATGCATTGGCGATTATTCGCCAAGATGTACTGAAGCAACCATTGGAAGGCTTTACTGCCGAACAGGTTGCGACAACCGCTCTGTATCACGATTGCAGTGAAGTCATCACCGGTGATCTACCAACACCGATCAAGTACCATTCTAAAACCATTACCGACGCCTATAAACGCATAGAAGATGAAGCGGAAAATGAGCTGCTATCGCTGCTGCCTGAAGCGATGAAGGCGCGCTATCAACAACATCTATTGCACAGTGAAACTCATCCAGGTATTGCCGAGCTGGTGAAATCGGCGGACTTGATCAGCGCCTATTTAAAATGCCAAAGCGAAATTAGGGCGGGAAATATTGAGTTTAACGATGCCTTTCAGGATATCGAAAACAGCATCCGGCAACGAAATTCAAAAGAAGTGGAGTATTTTATGAGTCACTTTGTCGACTCCTATGTACTGACGCTCGACCAGTTATTAAGCCAACACCATCCAAAGTAACGCTCGCGGATAAGCGGCTAAGTATTAATTTCTATCTAGCCAAGCCTAAACAGCTGATCAGCTTCATTGGAGACATCCAATAAAGCTGACAAGAACCAACACCAACCATCAGCAAATTTTATTGCGGCACCGACAAACCTAGACCGCCTAGAATAATCGTCGCAATCGTCTTAGTCGCCTGTTCAAAATCTTCTGGCTCGTAAGCTTCTTTGCCCAACGCCCATTGAATTTGCGTAGCAAAATCGGCGTAGTGCTGGGTGCTACTCCAAATTAAAAAGATTAAATGAATCGGTTGGATTGGTTTGATCTTACCGGCGTCGATCCAAGCTTGGATCACCGATGCCCGCTCTTTAACCCACTTACCTAAGTCATCCGATAAATAGGGTTCTAAATGCGGTGCGCCCTGAATGATTTCAGTGGCAAAAATTTTCGACGCCAATGGATGCGTAGAAGAATAATGAATTTTTTCTTCGATATAGCTGTACAACACTTGGGCTGGATCTGAGTCGACGGTAATATCATTAAATGACTGGTTCCACATCACTAAGATGTCAGCCAACAAGGCACCATAAAGACCGTGCTTACTTTTAAAGTAATACAGAATATTCGATTTAGGCAGCCCAGCGCGTTTAGCCACCGCATTTAAGGATGTGCCCTTAAATCCATTTTTGGCAAATTCGACTTCAGCAGCCTGAATGATGATGGATTCATTTTTTTGCCGAATCCGACCTATTTTTTTTGATGTTCTGAAAGCTTCATTCAGACGATGTTGCGCGCTTTCCACGCCTATCTCCTTACTACGATTATGGCTATTGCTGGCACACTGTACCACAACCCAGAGAATATACTCAGACTATGGCAACCAAAGGTCAATGACCGCGCCTTCTTTTTCAGCTAGGTTGCTTAATTCTATGTAGCCTTTGCGATCTTTATTCACATGCAGCTGAGCTATTTGCTGACAGAAATACAAACCTAAACCCGTTGCGCCTGTACGATAATTCAATGCTTCTGGCTCGTGTGGTGTGCCTAGCATGGCTTTAGGAAAGCCTTCACCATCGTCAGTCATGCGGATATTTAACCAACCGTCCTGCTCTTGTATTAAAAATTTAATTGACGCCTTGGTATAACGAATACTGTTGGTGATCAGGTTAGTAAGCAGACCTTCTACCAAATTAGGGTCGATGTACCAAAGACCTTCTGGCGTGTTGTCACGAATTTTGACATCAATACCGCGCGCTTTTAATAAGTCGCCATGGCGAGAAATTGAATCTTCAACCACATCGTTGACCATGACATCTTCAAAGCCAGCCACCAGCTGCCCCTGTTCCATTCGATAAAGGCCCAGCATATGAACCATGCCATTATTTATGCGAGCGCATTCCAGTTGGATTCGCTGGATATCCTCAGCCACCTGGATGTCTAATTCACTGGCACGATCAACAAGGTGCAGCAATTGGCTGTCTATCAGCCCGAGTGAATTTTTAACATCATGAACGGTCGATGCCATCATTGTTTGAATATCCACGAAAACCTCCTAAAGCTTGGAAAACTGTTCTTTGAGCTTTTTATAACGCGTGTATTGGCCATGCTCTCGCGGCAAGTAATCTAAACGTTCCAAATAACCTCGACATTCTTTTACGATCACCGGGTTAGGTTTGGCCGCTTTCATCATGCGCACTTGAGATTGAACCAGATTCAAAATAATACCTGAGTGACGAGGTGACAGCTCCATTGCCTGCTTAAACAGTTGTATCGCTTCACCGTATGAATCTTTTTCATACAGTTTAATACCGCGAACATTCAACTCGTGGGCTTGCTGACGTATGGCCAGAGAAACTGGCTCGGCTTGTAATAATTTTAACTCTTTGATGATGGCAGGCTTTCGCTTAAAGCGTTGCGAGAAGCGACGAACCAATTCATCACCATCGTTATAACGGCCCGCTGCGTAAAAAGTACCAACAAGGGTTAACGCCGAAATAGAATTAATGTGATCGACATTATCTAGCGTCATCGCTAGCAGTCGATCAAGCTTATCTCCAAAGGTATGCGAACTTGGATCACTCGAAGTTTTCACAGAAATCGCATCAAGAAAGACTCGAGCATTCACTTCTTGACCATATTTGGATCGCATCCGTTTAGTGATTCGGATAATTTCTTTGCCGATCTCGCGCGCACGAGAACGTGAATTAGGAATTTCTTGCTCAATAGACAGGTTATGAACATAACGCTGATAAAGCTCGACCGATTCATGCATGGTATTGGTCGACATCGTCACAAGATCTTTTAAGGATAAACTCGCACGATGATAGTCGCCGTTTTCGAGTGCAACCGACGTGAGACGATTTAATCGAGAAAAATTTTGTGGCGACAGGCGAATGGCTTGCACTAAAACCTGCTGTTGCTCTTTTTTATTACCGCGTTTACCTAACACATAGGCAAGATAATCGTAGGCTTCGATTTGATTCAAATCGTTCAAAATCAAATCGCGCAAATTATCTTCGGCAGTTTCTAATTCACCTTTGGCGATTAAAATTTTGCACAGCTCCATATGCGCCCAGCTTTGGTATCGACGATCTAACAGGCCCTGTAAAAAACTTTCTGCATCACCATAACGCTTACGCTGTATAAGCGACTCTGCATAAAATTTTTGCGCCTGTGCACGATAGCGAGGATAGCGCTTAATCACCTGAACCGAAGCTTTACCTAAACGCACCCAATCTTTGCGATCGCGTAATACTGAAATTTTGTGCATGATACGACGGCGTTCAAACCAACGCGAAATACGAACGTTCAGAATATCGGCAGTAAAGGGTTTAGACAGGTAATCGTCTGGCTGGTGCTCCATTGCACTGACCACAATGGGCTTAGAAGTATCGCCGGTAATTAGGACAAAAATCGTTTTAGGCGTAATCAGTTTGTCGTGTCGCCATTCTTCTAGCAGGCGTAAACCATTTCGACTGTCACCTAAATTATAGTCACAGAGAATGAGATCAAAGCTGTTTTCCTGTAACATTTTGGTAGCTGAGTTGGCGTCATAGGCGTCCATCGCCGTTTTAAACCCTAAACTGTACAGCATCGATTTGGTTGACCGTCGCACTTCGGCAAAGTCATCGACAATGAGTACTTTTAGGCTTTGTAATTCTTTTAGATCCATTTAAGACTGATTCTTCTTAGCGAATAAAGGTTAAAGTGGCTCACTATTTAAAGCTAGCTTAACTATAATAAATTGCGTTAACTGGCCGATATTTATTTAAAATTTGGAAGCACTCTATAAATAATGAAAAAGCTGACTCCCATCTCCGTACTCGTTCTTTCTATATTATTCGCTTTCGTACATGCCAATGATCTCGAAAACTTGAGCGAACAAGAACTGATAGAGCAATTAGAATGGTCGATTAACTCTAACAAGCTCGATTATGCTCACGTTTTAGTCAACACCCTAACGGAAAACAGATCTATTGATAATAACTTTTTCTGGCTCAAAGGAAAGCTGTTATTCATGAGCAAAAAGTATGGCGACTCGGCTATTGCTTTTCGATCAATTTCCTATAGCAGCCCTCATTATTATCAAGCACGGCTGCACCTAAGCGATGCTTTATTTCATATGAAAAAGTATCGGCAGGCGCATTATGTTCTAAAGCAATTATTGGCATTGGATCCACCAAAGGACATCGCCAAGCAAGCACGTAAACAGCTAAAGCAAGTCGAAGAGCAACTGGCTATCGACCGACCTCAAGTCAGCGCCCTAGCTGAAATTCGACTGGGACGTGACAGCAACAGCAATTACAGCCTAGCAACGCCCAATGATTACCCGACAGCGCTGCGCAGTTCAGACAGTATAGACTCTAATTTCATGAGCTTCCGATTAGCGGCGGATTGGCCGATTAAAATCAACGATAATTTTGCCAATCACTACGGTATCGACTTCTCCGGTAGCCAGTTTTACCAAAACAGCAGCGCTAATTATCAACGGCTCACGCTGATCAATGAACTTATCTACCCTGAACAAAACACCAGCCTGCCAATGTCTGCCGGCTTAGTGTGGAAGGATGATAGCTACTGGCAAACCGAATTAACCGGGGCTTTTCAGTATCATTCCGATAATCAACAACAGACTCGCTCTGACTTTAAGCTTGGCAGCAATATCAACCTGTCAATGAGTGATGATAATTCCAGCCAAGTTGAGTATTTCAGTAGCCTAGATGTCTACTTCGACACCACAGCAAGCAAGCACCGCTACCAATTAAAGCTCAATACCGTTTCTGAATCCTCAACGCTGGACTTCCCTGCAGACTGGTTTGGCTTCCAGATTGGCTACGATATCGAAAAGACACTGTCAGATAAGTATCAAATAAACCTTGGCATTGCTCACCAAATGCGCCGTTACAACGATAAAGACCCTGACGAAAACAAATACCGCCAAGATAGCGTTTTAAACGCCCATCTGGAGTGGCAATGGCAGATTAATCGTCATTTAACAACCAGCAGCTATATAGACTGGCATGATGTTAACAGCTCGATTGGTGATTACGGCTATCAACGCTATACATTGTCTCAAAGCCTAACAGCTGCCTTCTAATGAAGGCGCCATATTGCTAGACACCTGTATATTTGAATATTCTTTTTCCTATCTAGCACGAATAAAGTTAGTTTTTTTTGGTATTGTGTCGGCTCTACTTTCAAAATCACGGAACAGAATATGTCTGAACGCCCGAATTCTTTTGACAAAGCCGACTTACTAGAGTGTGGCCACGGCCGCATGTTTGGCCCAGGCAATGCTCAATTACCTGTCGACAACATGTTGATGATGGATCGCGTTACCCTTATTTCTTCTGAAGGTGGTGAATACAATAAGGGCATTATCCGCGCCGAATTAGATATCAATCCAGATTTATGGTTCTTCCAATGTCACTTCCCTGGCGACCCTGTTATGCCAGGCTGCTTAGGCTTAGACGCTATGTGGCAGCTGGTTGGTTTCTTTTTAGGTTGGCGCAACAACCCAGGCAAAGGTCGCGCGCTCGGCGTTGGCGAGCTGAAATTTAAAGGCCAAGTCATGCCAACGGCTAAAAAGGTCGTGTATAAGCTAGAGATTAAGCGAGTAATTGAAAGCAAGCTCGTTATGGGTATTGCCGATGGCATCGTCGAATGCGACGGTGAAGAAATCTATTTTGCAAAAGACCTTAAAGTAGGCCTTTTCAAACCTGAAGACACCAAATAAGGACACACAAATGAAACGCGTTGTTGTCACAGGCATGGGCATTGTCTCATGCATCGGTAACGATATAGACACCGTTACCGACTCGTTAAAAGCAGGCCGATCTGGCATTAGCTTTGACCAAACCTATGCAGATATGGGCATGCGCAGCCATATTAGCGCCAAGCCTGTTATCGACCTTGCCGAGCACATTGATCGTAAATCAATTCGCTTTATGGGTGATGCGGCTGGCTATGCTTATGTCTCTATGGATCAAGCCATTAAAGACGCAGGCCTCACTGAAGAACAGGTATCGAACCCTCGCACCGGTATCATTGCCGGCTCTGGTGGCGCTGATTCAGCTAGCCAAACCGAAGCTGCTGATATTATGCGTGAAAAAGGCGTAAAACGCGTTGGCCCTTACCGAGTAACCCAAACCATGGGTTCTACTGTATCTGCTTGTCTTGCAACTGCGTTTAAAATTAAAGGCGTTAACTATTCAATCTCTTCTGCTTGCTCAACCAGTGCTCACTGTATTGGTAACGCAATGGAACTGATCCAATTAGGTAAGCAGGATGTTGTTTTTGCTGGCGGCGGTGAAGCCTTACATTGGACCATGAGCTCGTTATTCGACGCCATGGGCGCATTATCAACCAAATACAACGACAACCCAGAAGCGGCTAGCCGAGCATACGATGCTGACCGTGATGGTTTTGTTATTGCTGGCGGCGGTGGCATGGTTGTCTTAGAAGAGCTAGAGCACGCAAAAGCACGCGGCGCGACCATTTACGGTGAGCTAGTTGGCTATGGCGCAACTAGCGATGGCTACAACATGGTAGCTCCAAGCGGTGAAGGCGCTGTACGTTGTATGCAAATGGCTCTCGACAATGTCGACGGCAAAATTGATTACATCAACGCTCATGGCACAAGCACACCGGCTGGCGACATTACAGAATTAAACGCTGTACGCCAGGTATTCGGTGACGAGCTGCCTGCTATTGCTTCGACAAAATCGCTAACCGGCCATAGCCTTGGCGCTACCGGCGTACAAGAAGCGATCTACTCTCTTATCATGATGGATAAAAAGTTTATCGCTGCGAGTAAAAATGTCGATAACCTAGACCCTGAAGCAGGTGACAACATCAACATTGTCACAGAGCTGCAAGAAAACGCAGAGCTGAACCTTGTGATGTCAAACAGCTTCGGCTTTGGCGGTACAAACGCAACACTTGTCTTTAAACGCTACTCGGACGCTTAAGTGCTTTTTAACTTAAGTGCTTTTTAACTTAAGTGCTTTCCTAACTTAAGTACTGTTTTAGCAGATAATTGCCGAGACGCGGAAATACATCAAAACGGGCATCCATCTGTATTCAAGATGCCAACATAAATAGCCAGCCACAACAGTCACTGTTGCCGCTGGCTTTTTTATTGCCTGACGCTTTAAATTAGACGAAGACCATAAAAACTGACAAGCCTCAAGTTACACAGCACCAACCTCGTTATTATTAAAAATCCTGCCACCACTTAATAATATATATCGATCATGGCACTAAACGATTACGTCACTACTTTTGGCCAATACCTCAAAGCCAAATACGGTGAAAAAATTTACAAGCTATCGTTGCATGCCAACGTTACCTGTCCAAATCGAGATGGCAGCAAAGGCATTGGCGGCTGTACTTTTTGCAACAACAAAAGCTTTTTCCCCAACCACATGAATGCAAATGCCAGCATTAGTGAACAGATTGAATGCAACGTTGTACAGCTGCAAAAAAAAACCCAAGCAAAAAAATTTCTCGCCTATTTTCAAGCCTATTCAAATACCTACGGCGACATCGAATACTTAAAAAAAATATATGTTGAGTCTCTTAAACCTGACTGCGTTATTGGTTTGTGTGTTGGCACTCGACCCGATTGTATTTCGAACGACGTATTAAATTTATTGCAAAAAATTAAAGACCTAGGCTTCGAAGTATGGATTGAATTGGGGCTGCAAAGTGCCCATGACGTAACGCTCGAACGAGTCAATCGAGGTCATACTTTCGTTGAATATCAAGACGCTGTTCGACGAATAAAAAACGCTAAAATTAATCTCTGTACTCATCTAATTGCTGGACTTCCCGGTGAGAATAAATCAATGATTTTAGACTCTTGGCAGCAGGTACTTAATGAAGGTGTACAAGGCATAAAGTGGCACCCATTACATATTGTTAAAGGCACTCAACTGGCTCGTCAATGGCGTCAAGGTGAGTATCAACCAATCACTCAGGAAGACTATATTGATATTGTCTCGGATGCCCTAGCAGCAACCCCTGCGGAGGTTATCGTGCATCGAGCAATGTCCACAGTCGCACAAAAACAACTGTTATTAGCGCCGCATTGGACTGAGAATCGCTGGCCAATAATGACAGGTATTGAAGCTAAATTAGCGCAAGCAAAACAGTTAAAAACCAGCGCCTAATTGAATTTTTTTTAACCCTAAAGGAAGACATTATCGATAAATAATAAGCCAACTCCCCAAGTAAAAAAGATAATTTCTCAGCCACAAAATAACCCCTTTACAATCATGACCAGTTAGACAAAAACTAGAAGTGCAGTCGGTTATTTGACACAATCAGCTTTTAAATTTGAACAGATCTTAGCTTGGCATTTTGACTCGCTAAGAAATACCTACTCATCACATCTTCTTATTGTTTTTGATGTATTAAGAGGACAGAGAAACTTAATGATCTCTCAAGACCAAACACTCGAAGCTCTAGAGCAAGCCATCGAAGATGCCGAAGCTGCTAAACGAGCATTCGTCAAAGAAAACCCAAACGGCACTGGCGACAAAGCCGAACGAATCCGGCTGTATAACCGTGTTGAAGCTGCTCGAAAATCATTAAGAGAATACAAGAGATTAAACCCTCAGCCGCTTTAACTCCCTTCTCTATAAATCCAAAATAATCACTCTAGCCTAACTCTGTTGTTAGGCTTTTATACAATGACCTACAGGGCACATCGACAACTTCACAAAACAGACAGATCGGTCTATTTATTGAGCTTTGGTTATGTATAATCACGCCTAAATAGACAGTTGGCTCTGATTTTCATTCCTACCACCTCGTTAATCTAAAAAACCATCGTCACACTCTCAACCCAGCACCTCTATCGGTGCCTTTTGCATAGCTTCGATTGAGCGGCTGCATTAGGACCTGTTGTATAAAGGAAAAAGCATTGAAACCATTACATCTCATTTTTGTTTGCAGCCTAGTATTTTTAGTTAGCTGTAGCTCTTCAAGCGATAATTCTTCACCTGCTGATACCGACGGCGATGGCGTGAGCGACAATGCCGATGCATTCCCTAATGACCCTGCTGAAACTACTGATACAGACAGTGATGGTGTTGGTGATAACGCAGATGCTTTCCCTAATGATCCATCTGAAACCACCGACACAGACGGCGATGGTATTGGCGACAATGCCGATGTAGATGATGACAACAATGGTCTGATTGATATAAGTAGCCTAGAACAACTTGACTGGATACGTAATAACTTGGCTGGTACATCTCTAGACGATGGCATATCACTGAATGGCAGTGACGAGGGTTGTTATATCGTTACTGGTTGCAACGGTTATGAGCTTACTCAAGACCTCGATTTTGACACCAATGACGATGGCGTGATGAATGCGGATGACACCTATTATGACTATGACGGTGATAGCAGTAACAGTGGTTGGTTACCAATCGGCACAGAGGCAGCACCTTTTACTGCCATTTTTGAGGGCAACGACTATGAAATAAAGAACCTCTACATCAACCGCCCATCGGCAGATACAGAAACCAGCGGCTTAAATATTGGGCTATTTGGCTATATAGATGGCAGCACCAGCACAGCAGAACTTCGCAATATTGGACTAGTCGGTGAGCTAATGAGCGTCACAGGTTATGAAAACACAGGCGGGCTTGTTGGTTACGCAAGCGACAGCAGCATTACAGCAAGCTACACCACCGGCGCAGTTACTGGGGATACAAACACAGGCGGGCTTGTTGGTTACGCAAGTGACAGCAGCATTACAGCAAGCTACACCACCGGCGCAGTTACTGGGGATACAAACACAGGCGGACTTGTTGGTTACGCGACAAACGACAGCAGCATTACGAAAAGCTACGCCACCAGCACAGTTACTGGGTCAGGCAGGTATACAGGCGGGCTTGTTGGTCATTTGAGATCTAGCAGCAGCATTACAGCAAGCTACGCCAGCGGCGCAGTTACTGGGCAGCACGACATAGGCGGGCTTGTCGGTTATATGATTTTTGGCAGCAGTATTACGGCAAGTTATGCCACCGGCGCAGTCGTTACTACCTTCGTCGATAGTACCGGCGGGCTTATTGGGCTTGTGATCGCTACCAGCTCCGTCAGTACCATTAGTATTACCAAGAGCTACTGGGCGACCGATAGCAGCGAGCAAAGTGACGCCACTGGCTCAATATCTGGTGATGCGCTGGAGCTTGATGATACCACTGGCGCAACCCTCGCCGAGCTAAAATGCCCAACTGCAGCGAATAACATCACTTGCTTATCAGAAACAACAGGCGAAACGCTTTATGCCGGTTGGGATGCTATTGATCACGATAACGATGATACAACAGATCCAATTAGCCCTTGGGTTTTTGGTGACAGCGATACATTACCAACGCTGTCGTTTGATTAAGCTGTCGCTGAGTTGAACTTTTTAACTTTGCCGTGAGCCTACAAAATTGAAAGGAGCCATCGGCTCCTTTTTTATTTTAATAGCGTCTATACAATTACCAATAAAGTTACATCGACAACCTCACAAAATATACAGACTGGTCTATTTATTGAGTTTTGGTTATGTATAATCGCGCCTAAATAGACAGTTGGCTCAGATTTTCATTTGCACCCACCTCGTTAATCTAAAAAACCATCGTCACACTCTCAACCCAGCACCTCTATCGGTGCCTTTTGCATAGCTTCGATTGAGCGCTGCATTAGGACCTGTTGTATAAAGGAAAAAGCATTGAAACCATTACATCTCATTTTTGTTTGCAGCCTAGTATTTTTAGTTGGCTGTAGCTCTTCAAGCGATAATTCTTCACCTGCTGATACCGACGGCGATGGCGTGAGCGACAATGCCGATGCATTCCCTAATGACCCAGCTGAAACTACCGATACAGACGGCGATGGTGTTGGCGACAATGCCGATGTATTCCCTAATGATCCATCTGAAACCACCGACACAGATAACGATGGTGTTGGCGACAATGCCGATGCATTCCCTAATGACCCAGCTGAAACTACCGATACAGACGGTGATGGTGTTGGTGACAATGCTGATGCATTCCCTAATGACCCATCTGAAACCACCGACACAGACGGTGATGGTGTTGGCGACAATGCAGATATAGACGACAACGACAATGGCTTAATCGAAATCAGCAGCCTAGAACAACTTGACTGGATACGTAATAACTTGGCTGGTACATCTCTAGACGATGGCATATCACTGAATGGCAGTGACGAGGGTTGTTATCTCGTTACTGGTTGTAACGGTTATGAGCTTACTCAAGACCTCGATTTTGACACCAATGGCGATGGTTTCATGGACGCTAACGATGACTACTATGACTATGACGGCGATAGCAGTAATAGTGGTTGGCTGCCAATCGGCACAGAGACAGCACCTTTTACTGCCATTTTTGATGGCAATGGTTATGAAATAAAGAACCTTTATATCAATCGCTCATCGGCAGATACAGAAACCAGCGGCTTAAATATTGGGCTATTTGGCTATACAGATGGCAGCACCAGCACATCGGAGATTCTCAATATTGGACTAGCCGGTGAGCTCATGAGCGTCACAGGTGATCAAAACACTGGCGGACTTGTTGGTTATGCAACAGAATTCAGCAGCATTACTGTAAGTTACGCCACTGGCGCAGTCACTAGCTCGCGTAGTGCAGGCGGGCTTGTTGGCAAAAGCGAAAAGATTAGCATTACAGCAAGCTACGCCACTGGCGCAGTTACTGTGTCCTCGTTTTATGCCGGCGGGCTTGTTGGCTTGGCGAGTACCGATAGCAGCATTACAGCAAGCTACGCCATCGGTGCAGTTACTGGATCGGATTATACAGGCGGACTTGTTGGCGCTGTGTCTGGCACTGACGTTAGCATTAGTGCCAGTCACTGGGCGAGCGACAGCAGTAACCAAAGTGACGCTATTGGCACTTCTTTCGGTACGTCGACCGTTGACGCCACTGGCGCAGAGTTGACTCAGCTGCAATGCCCAACTTCAGCGAATAACATCACTTGCTTATCAGAAACAACAGGCGAAACGCTTTATGCCGGTTGGGATGCTATTGATCACGATAACGATAATACAACAGATCCAATTAGCCCTTGGGTTTTTGGTGACAGCGATACATTACCAACGCTGTCGTTTGATTAAGCTGTCGCTGAGTTGAACTTTTTAACTTTGCCGTGAGCCTACAAAATTGAAAGGAGCCATCGGCTCCTTTTTTATTTTAATAGCGTCGATACTATTACCAATGTAGTTACATCGACAACTTCACAAAATATACAGACTGGTCTATTTATTGAGTTTTGGTTATGTATAATCGCGCCTAAATAGACAGTTGGCTCAGATTTTCATTTGCACCCACCTCGTTAATCTAAAAAACCATCGTCACACTCTCAACCCAGCACCTCTATTAGCGCCTTTTGCATAGCTTCGATTTAGCGGCTGCATTAGGACCTGTTGTATAAAGGAAAAAGCATTGAAAGCATTGAAACCATTACATCTCATTTTTGTTTGCAGCCTAGCATTTTTAGTTGGTTGCAATCCTTCAAGCGATAATTCTTCACCTACTGATACCGACGGCGATGGCATGAGCGACAATGCCGATGCACTCCCAAATGACGCATCTGAAACTACTGATACCGACGGCGACGGCATAGACGATAACAGTGATAACTGCCCATCAGCCACCAACGAAGACCAAGCCGATAGCGACGGTGATCTAGTCGGTAATGCCTGTGACATCGACGACAACGACAATGGCTTAATCGAAATCAGCAGCCTAGAACAACTTGACTGGATACGTAATAACTTGGCTGGTACATCTCTAGACGATGGCATATCACTGAATGGCAGTGACGAGGGTTGTTATCTCGTTACTGGTTGCAACGGTTATGAGCTTACTCAAGACCTCGATTTTGACACCAATGACGATGGCGTGATGAATGCGGATGACACCTATTATGACTATGACGGTGATAGCAGTAACAGTGGTTGGCTGCCAATTGGCACAAAAGACAGCCCCTTTACTGCCATTTTTGAGGGCAACGACTATGAAATACGCAACCTCTATATCAACCGAAGCTATGGCGATAACGAAACAAGTGGAAGTTATATTGGTCTTTTTGGCTATCTAGACAATGGCAGCTCAGTCAACGCCGAAATACGCAATATTGGCTTAACCGGTGAACTTATGGATGTCACTGGTGGCGCATATACAGGTGGGCTGGTCGGCTATATGCAATACACTACCATCACTTCAAGCTACACCACCGGCAAAGTCTCTGGAGCTGGGAGCCGTGTAGGTGGGCTGGTTGGTCACATGGGATTTTCTAACATGACTTCAAGTTACACCACCGGCACAGTCACTGGTGGCGCGAATTATACAGGCGGGCTTGTTGGTAGTAGTTATTACAACAACATTGTAACAAGCTACTCTAGCGCTTCTATCTCTGCTCAGTATGCTACAGCTGGGCTTATTGGCCAAGCGGTTGGTGATAATATCGTAGCAAGTTACGCCACTGGTACAGTCGCTGGGGGAAATTTTACAGCCGGACTTATTGGCCAAGCGTATAATAGTAGCATCACAGCAACTTACTTTAGTGGATCATTCGATCGTGCAAGTGGTACAAGCGGCGGACTCGTTGCTCTTATAGAGAATAGCAGCTTGACAGCCAGTTACTGGGCAACAGACATCAGCAATCAAAGTGACGCTGTTGGTGAGAATACTGACTCGACGGTTGACGCCACTGGCGCAGAGTTGACTCAGCTGCAATGCCCAACTTCAGCGAATAACATCACTTGCTTATCAGAAACAACAGGCGCAACCTTGTATGCCGGTTGGGATGCTATTGATCACGATAACGATGATACAACAGATCCAATTAGCCCTTGGGTTTTTGGTGACAGCGATACATTACCAACGCTGTCGTTTGATTAAGCTGTCGCTGAGTTGAACTTTTTAACTTTGCCGTGAGCCTACAAAATTGAAAGGAGCCATCGGCTCCTTTTTTATTTTAATAGCGTCTATACAATTACCAATAAAGTTATATCGACAACCTCACAAAATATACAGACTGGTCTATTTATTGAGTTTTGGTTATGTATAATCGCGCCTAAATAGACAGTTGGCTCAGATTTTCATTTGCACCCACCTCGTTAATCTAAAAAACCATCGTCACACTCTCAACCCAGCACCTCTATCGGTGCCTTTTGCATAGCTTCGATTGAGCGCTGCATTAGGACCTGTTGTATAAAGGAAAAAGCATTGAAACCATTACATCTCATTTTTGTTTGCAGCCTAGTATTTTTAGTTAGCTGTAGCTCTTCAAGCGATAATTCTTCACCTGCTGATACCGACGGCGATGGCGTGAGCGACAATGTCGATGCATTCCCTAATGACCCAGCTGAAACTACCGATACAGACGGCGATGGTGTTGGCGACAATGCCGATGTATTCCCTAATGACCCGTCTGAAACTACCGATACCGACAGCGATGGTGTTGGTGATAACGCAGATGCATTCCCTAATGATCCATCTGAAACCACCGACACAGATAACGATGGTGTTGGCGACAATGCGGATGTAGATGATGACAACAATGGCTTAATCGAAATCAGCAGCCTAGAGCAACTTGACTGGATACGTAATAACTTGGCTGGCACATCTCTAGACGATGGCATATCACTGAATGGCAGTGACGAGGGTTGTTATATCGTTACTGGTTGCAACGGTTATGAGCTTACTCAAGACCTCGATTTCGATACCAATGGCGATGGCGTGATGAATGCGGATGACACCTATTATGACTATGACGGCGATAGCAGTAATAGTGGTTGGCTGCCAATCGGCACAGAGGCGGCACCTTTTACTGCCATTTTTGATGGCAATGATTTTGAGGTGTTTAACCTTTACATCAACAGAGCCGCTACCGATGCTGAAACTAGTGGTGAGAATATCGGCTTATTTGGTTACGTGAACCGCACCTCGACCAACGCGGAGATACGCAATATTGGCTTAACTGGTGAGCTCATGAGTGTCACAGGTGACAAATATACAGGTGGACTTATTGGTACTGCTGATTACACCAATATTACTGCAAGCTATGCCACCGGCGAGGTCACAGGTGACAAAGATGCAGGTGGACTTATTGGTAATGCTTATGAAACCAATATTACTGCAAGCTACGCCACCGGTTCGGTCACGGGTGACAGTTATACGGGCGGATTTGCTGGCGTTTCTGCTTACAGCAGCATAACGGCAAGCTACGCCACTGGTACAGTCACAGGTGTCAATAATACAGGCGGGTTTGTTGGCGAGATAGGTTTCGGAAGCATCGTGGCAAGCTACGCCACAGGTGCAGTTATTGGATCGAATTATACAGGCGGGTTTGCTGGCTCAAGTTTCAACGGTTTGGTAGCTGGTCACTGGGCGACCGATAATAGTGGCCAAATTGAAGCTATTGGCGATAACAGCGGTACGACAGATGACAGTATTGGCGCAACATTGGATCAGCTGCAATGCCCAACTTCAGCAAATAACATCATTTGCTTATCAGAAACAACAGGCGAAACGCTTTATGCCGGTTGGGATGCTATTGATCACGATAGCGATTCAGCAACAGATCCAATTAGCCCTTGGGTTTTTGGTGACAGCGATACATTACCAACGCTGTCGTTTGATTAAGCTGTCGTTGAGTTGGACTTTTTAACTCAGCCGTGAATCTACAAAATTGAGAGGAGCCATCGGCTCCTTTCTTATTTTAACGGATTATGTTCTTTAACCTGTGTGGCCCATCATCCGCTTGTGCCCATATCTCTCTCTCCAGAAAACCCTGCGACTATTTATTCTGACAATAATATAAAGCACGCCTTGATCTAAAATTTTTAATATACTTCTGTTACTTCTTTTATTTGGGCCTAAACAGCATTAACGCTGCCCTATAAAATAATTTGATCAATAAAAGTGAAAACCTACTATGTTAAAACGTAAACCCTATTGTTTAGTGCTTGGCGGCGGCGGCGCAAAAGGCGTTTATCACATTGGTGTCTGGCAAGCGCTCAGAGAACTGCGTATTCCAGTTAATGCTTTTATTGGCAATTCTATTGGTGCCATTATGGGGGCTTTTTTCGCTCAACATGACGAAGACAAACTGATCGAAATATCCGAAAACATCGATATCAACTCTCTGATTCAATTTGCCGACGAAGAACACAGCGACAAAGGCAACTCTCTTCGTCAATCGATAAAATACTGGCAAGCGGCTTCACAAAAGTTAATCCAGCGTAAGGGGCTAGATACCCGCCCTATTCGCAAGCTGCTCGAACAAGCACTCGATGAACAGCGCATTCGACAGTCTGGTTATGACTTTGGCATAACGACCATTAACGTTAGTGACCTTCAGCCCAGAGACGTTTTCATAGAAAACATGGAAGCAGGCGAGCTGATTAATTACGTACTTGCCAGTGCCTCCTTCCCTGGTTTTGAACAACCCACTATTGCTGGAAAAAAATACATCGACGGCGGACTTTACGACAACCTTCCCTATCGCATGGCACGGCAACGCGGTTATCGCAAAATCATCTTAGTGGATATTTCAGGTATTGGCGTCAGTCGCCGCCCTAAAACCGAAGGCTCAGAAACTATCTATATAAAAAATTCGATCGATATGGGCAGTGTTTTCGACTTCAGCTCAGACTTTATGGTGCAATACCGACAACTCGGCTATCTAGATACCATGCGAGTGTTTGGCAAACTCAAAGGTTATCGTTATTTTTTAAAAAACAAAGATCGCTTAGAGAAAAAGTGGCAAGCCAAACAGCAACATAACGAATCCTTAGCCAAGCTAAAAAAATACTTTCCAGATGAGATGAAGCACGACCGACGTGACTTACTCAAAATTGTCGATACCTGTGCTCAATTATTGCAGGTAGATAAAATTAAAGCCTACAGTTTTTCTGATCTGATCAGCGCCATCAACGAAGAGCTAGCAGACACTGAGAACAAAGCTAAGCGCTTTTTGGCTAAGCATCACCTAGACAGCGATCAAGCTACGTTAAAGTTACTCGATGCGCTAACAAAAGAAGTGATGACGCGCGAATTGCTCAGCGAAAACCCTTACTACTATTATTTGCTGATGAAAGATCACAACCATAAGCGAACGATCGCGATCGCAGAAAAAGCACTTTTCGGCTTAGTTCCTGAGTTGGAGATTTTGAAGTTTTATTTAACCGATGTGCGCGACTTTCAGGCTTAGCATTCTCTCAGCTGAGGCAATACAGTACTCGGAGATAAGTACAAAGCACGAAAGCTGGCCACCTTTTACTGGCGCTATCGATTTACTGACGCATCGATTTGAGTGTTGACGGATTGATACACGGCTTGCTTATTGGCGAAACAATAAACGGATTAATTTACCTATTCGCCCAAGTGATTTTTTTTCAAACTGCCAAAAAAAACGTAACTGGCCTGCCAAAAAACCAAAGCAAATAAGCAGCAGTTGATAAGTCACAAAGCCAGAGAAAATCAGCGCGACCTTAACACCCAGACCGCTTTGAAGGTTAACGCCAAACAACGAAAACAGGTTTGGTACCAGCCAGGCGGTACTTGAGCCTGTCACTGAAAACACCAGTAAGATAACCACAAACTGATAACCGCTGGACACGCCCCAACGCTGCTTGAGCTTTTCAATCCAAGTCTGTTTGCTGCTGTCGTCTAACGGGGCCGATTTAACGGTAGAGCCCTTTTCATTCATAAATAGATGTTTCTGTCCAAGCAATGATGTATGCATCATTGCGTATTAATTAAGGGCTATTGATTATTAACAACTTGGCGCGTTGTGACTAAGCACAGGGTTGAAAACTGATCGGTTAGGAATGCCTGTTTACCCTCAATTTCTTTACTTTTTAATACCGAGGTACGCTCATTTAACTTGCCTTCATATTGCCATTTACTAAAGGCTTCGTGCCGAGCATCAGCACAGTTTGTTTGTAACACGTAGCTTTCAATGACGGAGGTATCACACTGGCCATTCGCATTGCGCACACCATGAAACGTAACATGGCTATCTCGGTCTCGGTAGCTGGTAACCGCCAAAGCGTTAAACAGGTGAACATCATCAACCTTATTCTGCTGCTCGAGCATACGATGCGGGTTTTCTTTTAAACTTAGCCGAGCTAAGTCTCTGAGCGCTTCAGAACAAGGAATAGACTGCTCAGCGGCGATCCGATCCATCGAGGTTTCTTGCGCCTGTACGGGTAAACTCAAGGTTGAAAAAATAGCCACAAGTGTCGTAACTGCATTCAATTTCATAATCTGCTCCAAACAACCGATCCAGACAACGGCTCAGCCAATGACTTGTTAAGCCATTGGCGCGTCCGGTTTATTATCCATTAATGCGAGTGGGTGTGCGAATGAGAATGTGAGCCAGAGTTTGAATCTAGATTCTGCACATGCATCATCACCTCATAACGAGAACCATCATCTGCGATTAGCGTTACCGGAAATGATTGCCCATCGACGAAAGACGATTGAATTGCCACAAACATTAGGTGATAACTGTTTGGGCCAAAAACGACCGTTTCATGAGCGGGAATGTCGATATGCTTAATCATCCGCATAGACATAGTGTTATTTTTAATTTCCATCGAATGATATTCAACATGCTCAGCAACTGGCGTTTCAGCAGCCACTAAACGGATGTTAGCATCACTGTGATTACTGATTTTAAAATAACCTAAGCTCACCTTAACGCCTGGAATGGTCGCTTTAGCACGCGCGTCAGAAATAACCAAAGCCGATTCAGTCTGGTGAGTCGCATGAGATGAGTGCGAAGAATGTGTATGGGAAGAATGAGTATGATCGGTAGCCTGCGCTAAAAAATGACTACAACTTGCGATTATGGCTAAGCCATAAAACATAACTTTCATGATTAATCCTGTGTGTTAACTGAATTTGATTCAATCACGCGCTCAATACGTGCGGCTAACTCAACAGGTGTCGTACTGTGACTCATGGCGTCTACTAACTGGCCATTCGGGTCAATGACAAAAAACCGTGACGAGTGATCAACGGTATAACTGAGCACGGACGATTCCATCTCAACAATATCAACGTAGACACCAAACATATCGGTGACTGAATCCACTTCTGCTTGAGTGCCGGTCAAGCCAAGAATGCGCTTGTCAAAATACTGAGAAAAATCGTACAGCGACTGGTAATCGTCTCGGCCTGGATCAACGCTAATAAAAAAGCCCTGCACCTGCTCGTAAGCATCTGGCTCAAGCAAGCGAAATGCTGTCGACATAACCCCCATCGATGATGGGCATACCTCTGCGCAATTCAAAAAGCCAAAATAAAGCACCAGAGTTTTGCCAAGGTAATCATCAGTATCGATCGGACCGTTCAGGCTAGTTAGCTGAAACCGACCACCCAGCTGATCGAGTGATTTTTGCCGTTCACCGACAGGCACCGTAATATTGGATAAATAAAGCGCAAGAATAATCGCGATAAAAATACCGCCAGCCAGAATCGCCCAGCGAGCTGGGTTCATCTTCATAGCAGATCACCAACCACCTGATGAGTGATCAGGCTCGCTAGCGGCTCTTCGGTATGTACGATCCGTGAGAAATCTAACGAAATCAAAATACAAAAAACAAAGATACTCACAATCGAGAAAATAGTTAGCTGCTTGCCCCACTGTTTAGCGGGCATTTTTTGGAAACCGGCCTTAGCAATATACAGCCAATACAGACTCACTAAACCCATACCTAATGCATAGAAGCTACCGGCATAACCTAAATAAGTCAGCGCCATCGCGGCAACAGCAAAGGCTAGAATATAAGCAATGATATGAACTCGTGCTTTAGAAATACCCGCCTGAATCGGTAACACAGGGATATTGGCAGCCTTGTAATCTTCGAAACGATAGATCGCAATAGCGTAAGAATGAGGCATTTGCCAAATACAAAAGGTTAAAAACAAAATGGCAGCACCGGCATCATACTGACCGGTGACCGCGCAATAACCAATAACCGGTGGACAAGCGCCTGAGAAGCCACCGATCAATGTTCCGTGTACCGAATGGCGCTTATAATAGAGTGAGTAAAGGCCCACATAAACCAAAACACCCAGCACACCGAAACCAAACGCCACTGGAGTGGTGTAGCGATACAATACAGCAAAGCCAATAACACCCAGCAGCGTAGCAAATATCAATGCATGCGAGACAGGAACAACCTTAAGAACCAGCTCACGCTCACAGGTGCGTTTCATTTTTGCATCGATATCTCTATCGATGTAATTATTAAATACGCAGCCTGAAGCGACGATGCATACCAATCCAACACAAACCGCCAGCAGCAAGAACCAATCTATCTGGCCCTGTGAGGCCAAAAAGAAACCGCCCGCCGCGGCAATCAAATTGCCACGGATAATGCCCGGTTTGGTCAGTCTTAAATAATGTCTCAGCATAGGGATCATCCGATTAGTGACCCATTAACATGTTGTGATTTAGATGCTGCATGATCCAAAGTGAGCCCACTAAGATAATCGCTACAATAACCACCACAAACACTGCAGATGTGGTATTCCACATCTGTTCAGAGGAGGTGTTCATATGTAAGAAGAAAATCAACTGGACCAAGATCTGCGCTACCGCACAGATCAAAATCACTGGAATCAGCAACTGTGCTGGACCTACTTCATTAGCAACCATTAAGAATGGAATAACCGTCAGTACAATCGATAATAATAAACCGATGACATACTCTTTGACGCTACCATGTGCTTGACCGCCATGTGTCTGTTCAGAAGACGTACTCATTAAAGGACTCCCATCAGATAAACAACGCTAAAGACACAAATCCAAATGACATCAAGGAAGTGCCAGAATAAGCTTAAGCAAGCCAGACGAGTTTTGTTTGCCGAGGTTAAGCCATCACGCTTAAAGTGAACAAACAACACTAGCATCCATAATAGGCCAGCAAAAACGTGTAACCCGTGCGTGCCAACTAGCGTATAAAAAGCAGACCAAAAAGCGCTGCTGTGGAAAGTGGCACCCTCGTGAGTAAAGTGATGGAACTCATAGAGCTCCATACAGAGAAACGCAAAACCTAACGCAAAGGTGATCGACAACCAAATGATCAGCCCGCGCATCTTGCCTGCATTGGCTTGCAGCATGGCAATACCAAAGGTAAAACTACTGAGCAACAGCAAAGCCGTTTCACCGGCAACAAACGGTAAGCTGAACAGCTCTGTCGCCTCAATTTGGCCAGCAAAGCTGTTAGAGAAAACCGCGTAGGTCGCAAATAGCGTACCGAACAGTAAGCAATCGCTTAGGATATAAATCCAAAAGCCAAACAGGGTATCGCCAGCGTAGTCATGATGATCGTGATCATCATGAGCGTCGATTCCGTGTAATTCAGTATTTGTAGTCATTATGCACCCTCAACTGACGTTTTAGCGGCCTTTTGAGCCTCAAATACATTCGCCAAGTGTTGTCCTTCAATCTCTTCGACTTCGGCAACTTCAACAAAGTAGTCTTTATTGCGCTCTAAGCTATAAGCAATCCAAGAGGCCAAAATACCAATGCCGCTGGCAATCACTAGCCACCAGATGTACCAGATAAAGCCAAAGCCTAACAGCGCTGCAAAGCCACTAATGACCAAGCCCGCCCAGGTGTTCTTAGGCATGTGAATACGCTTATAGCGATCTGGTTTTTGGTAAGCCGTACCTTCTTCTTTGCGATAGAAGTGCTCGTCACGATCATGAATTTTCGGTAACAAAGCAAAGTTATAAAACGGCGGCGGAGAAGAGGTTGCCCACTCAAGAGTACGCGCATTCCATGGATCACCAGTGGTATCCATATTCTGTTTGCGATCTCGAATACTGATAAATACCTGATACAACTGCGAGGCAATACCAGAGGCGATAATGAATACGCCACAGGCAGAAATCCATAACAATGGCGCCCAATCTGGATTATCGGCAACGTTAAGTCGACGTGTCATACCATTAAAGCCAAGCACGTAAATCGGCATAAAGGTGACAAAGAAGCCCGTTGTCCATAGCGCACAGGAGATCTTGCCCCACTTCTCGTTCAGCATGAAACCAGTCGCTTTAGGGAACCAGTAAGTAAAGCCAGCAAAGTAGCCAAACACGGCACCACCAATAATCACGTTATGGAAGTGAGCAATAACAAACAAACTGTTGTGTAAAACAAAGTTCGCCGCAGGTACTGCTAACATCACACCAGTCATACCACCAATGGTAAAGGTGAATAAGAACGATATGGTCCACCACATACTGGCTGAGAATTCGACCCGGCCTTTATACATGGTAAACAACCAGTTAAATATTTTAACGCCCGTGGGTATCGAAATAATCATCGTGGCAATACCAAAGAAGGCATTCACACTCGCGCCTGCACCCATGGTGAAGAAGTGGTGTAACCAAACGATGAACGACAGCACCATGATCACGGCTGTTGCCAATACCAGCGAGGTATAGCCAAACAGGCGTTTGCGCGAGAATGTCGCTGTAATTTCAGAAAAGATACCAAAGGCAGGCAAAACAAGGATATAAACTTCCGGATGCCCCCACGCCCAGATGAGGTTAACGTACATCATCTGGTTACCGCCCATATCATTGGTAAAGAAATGGGTGCCAATGTAACGGTCTAGCGTCAGTAGCGTGAGCGTTACGGTCAAGATCGGGAACGCCAATACGATCAGAGTATTTGCGCACAGCGATGTCCAAGTAAACACCGGCATTTGCATTAGCTTCATGCCTGGAGCACGCATTCTTAAAATGGTGACCACAAAGTTAACACCGGTTAGCAGAGTACCAATACCGGATATCTGCAACGACCAGAGCCAGTAATCGACACCAACCCACGGACTGTACTCCATCCCCGACAGAGGCGGATAAGCCAACCAACCTGTTGCTGCGAATTCGCCAATAAAGAGTGATGCGTTAATTAAGATGGCACCAACAACAAATAACCAGAAACTTAAAGAGTTCAAGAACGGGAACGCGACATCACGCGCGCCAATCTGTAGCGGCACAATAATGTTCATCAGACCAACAACGAGCGGCATCGCGACGAAGAAGATCATGATAACGCCGTGCGCAGTAAATATTTGGTCGTAATGTTCTGGCGGTAAATAAGAAGCATCAATCGTTGAAGCTGCCTGCTGCGTTCGCATCATCAATGCATCGGCAAAGCCTCGCAGCATCATCACCAAAGCAACGATGATATACATTATGCCGATCTTTTTATGATCGACCGAGGTAAACCATTCCTTCCACAAGTATTTCCATTTGCCAAGGTAGGTCACTAATCCTAAAAGGCTAAGACCACCAACAACGACAGCAATCATAACTGGAAAAACCACAGGATCATGGAATGGGATAACATCCCAATTTAACTTCCCGAAAATTGGATCGGGCGTTGCATACACATCACCTTTATAGGCCATTTCGTACTCCTGAGTGTGTCTCGATGATGTCCTTGAATCTAAGCGGTTCAATGGAGGTATAGTAAGTGACAGGGTGAGGTTTCTTAATCTGCTCTTTTTCGTTCGCTTTTAATGCTGCGTAAGCCGCATCATCTAAAGTCTGAGCATTCGTTTGAACATCCTCAACCCACTGATTAAAAGTAGCTTCATCGGTTACATGCGCCTGAAAACGCATATTGGCAAAACCAAAGCCACTGTAATTAGCAGACATACCGCGATAGCTTCCTGCTTCCGTCGCCATTAGGTTTAGACGGTTTTCCATACCTGCCATGGCGTACACTTGACTGCCTAACTGTGGAATAAAGAATGAATTCATGGTGGCATCTGAGGTCACCAAAAACTCCACGGGCCGATCAACTGGGAAGCTCACTTCATTTACCGTCGCAATTTCGTGCTCTGGGTAAATAAATAGCCACTTCCAATTCATAGCAACAACCTGAATCGTCAACGGCGGCTTATCAGAAACGATCTCCTGCCGCGGATCCAAAGAATGGGAGGTTTGATAAGTTACCCAACCCAATGCTGCAATAATCAAGCATGGAACGGTCCATACAACGATTTCAATTTTCGTCGAATGTTCCCAATTCGGCTTGTATTCAGCATCTTTATTGGTGTGGCGATACTTATACGGGAAATAAAACGCCATAAACAACACGGGCACGATGACAATAGCCATCAGCAGTACTGACGTTATGATTAATGCTTTCTGCGCGCTACCGATGCTACCTTTCGGATCGAATAGAACCATGTCGGTGCTGAAGAGTACGCCCAAAAAAACAACGGCGACCGTGGCCACCAGTGCCAAGGCAATTTTATTAATAAACCTTACTTTCATCTTTTCTCCGACTTAACAAAATGCTAACGGATTAATTTTGAGTGTGAATACAGGACAGTCACTTGCTCATTTCGCTATAAAATAGTGTTTCGGCAAACAAACTGCTGACGTCTTATTATCTACACTTTTACGCTTGTTCGAACTAATAATTTGGTACCAGCTTGACCAAAATAACATCAGCTCAACCCATATTGGCTTACTTTAGAAGGAAATACGCTGTTTGTGAAAGAATAGTTTATTTCGCAGAGCCATAATTGCTTAATATTCAAACAATCGCTGTTCGCTTTAGTATAAAAACCGACCAACCTGCAACACCATCACACAACCAACGTCAACTCCGCTGCAGATAAAAACACAATCGATTAAAAAGACAGCAACAATAAAGCAGTGCTAGCCAATCACCCAATAACACCTATTCAGTTAATAACAATAAGTACAAGTAAGTGAAGTGAGAGAGAGAGCGTGTGTGTGAGTAGATAGATAGGAGAGAATGAGTAGATAGATAAAGTAGGTAGGCGACGACACAAACGTAACAGAAAGCTGAAAAGCTAAGTAAGAATGAATAAAAAGATAATCAAACAGATGAACAAACTGGTAGGCAGGTGAATCAACAAACAACTCGCCCAGAGCTCAGCAACATACGCAACCGATAAAACTATCGCCAGCTAAGCTCCAGCAAGTCAAAAACAGTCTAGCTTTAACTCCAATATTAGGATAAAGCTTGCTTTAAAGACGAAAGCCAAGCACCGATGCGCTCAGAGGTTTTTTCCGCTTCATTAATCTCATCAATACCACAACCACACCACTGCTCTTCAACTTCTGCCAATGAGAAATCGTATTGATAAAGCTGCTTAGGGATAAAGCCAATGGCACGAGCGCCTGCTGAAGTAAAAGATTGATAGAGCTTGCCCAAGGCACTGCAAAAATTCTCTGAATGCTTGTGCGAATCGCCAGCGCCAAAAAACGCCACCGTCTTTCCAGCAAAATCAACATCACCGGTATCAATATCCAACAGAGCATCAACCCAAGAAAAATGCGTATCACCCTGCCCCCAAGTCGAACTGCCTAAAAACAACACATCGTAAGCCAACAGGTCATCTATTTCGTCAAAGTCATCTTCCATATTAAAGATGTCTTCTTCATCAATATTAAATGCCTTAACCAACGCCTCCACAATTTTCATTGAAGTGCCGCCAGCCGTTCCAACAAACACACCCATTTTTGACACCGCTATTTCCTCTTGTTGTTTTAAATTTAAAGTCGTTTTGAAATTCAAACTGCTTTCGAATTAACAGGCTAAAACCCATCACTCAGTAGAGGCTGTATTGCAATCACTAGACCAAGGCATCGACCTAACAATGAACACGACTAAACAATTGAAATAAAAGAGGAATCTGCTGATTCGCTGCGCTGAACAAAAAACATCTAGCCAGACATTGTGATCTTTATAACTGTCAATTTTGCCACAACGATCTACGATCAACTTTACCATTTGGTAAACGCCGATATTGCTAGAAAAGCAGCACTGTATTGCAGCGAAAAGAACGAGCCAAAAAAAACTTGAAACAGGCCTCAGTTTGCGATCTTTCCTTCCTCTCACAACTGATATTCCGCTGAAAAAAAGCCCGACGAGCCTTGTAATTCTGGACTGCAGAACAATATTGCAAAGATTAAGTATGGTGTGCCCGTTATTTAGTTGATCTAACGCAACGAGACGTTCACACTCCGCTGGCTAACTACGCGATCCAATATTGAATGCGGTCGATCGCATCGCTAAAACCATGACAAGAGAGGTCAAGATATCCCTATGTCACTGAACATTGCAGTGCCTATTGACACCACTGCCGGAGAAACACGGGTTCCTGTCAGTCCTGACACGACCAAAAAACTGATTGAATTAGGCTTTACCGTCAGCATCGAAAAAGGTGCCGGTGCTCAATCACAGTTTTCTGATCAAGATTACCTAGACTCAGGCGCAACGATTGAATCTGACGTCGCTAAGCTTTATGCCAATGCTGACGTACTACTAAAGCTCAACGCACCTGAAGCTAAACACCCAACAAGCAAGAAGGGTGAGTTAGAAATGCTTGGCGCAAACAAGACCTGGATTTCTTTCTTAGCTCCGGCGCAAAATGCAGATTTACTCGACGCACTTAAAGAAGCCAACATCAGTGCTATTTCTCTTGAGTCGATTCCGCGTATTTCTCGCGCACAAAAAATGGATATTCTTAGCTCGATGGCCAACATTGCTGGCTATCGTGCTGTGGTTGAAGCAGCACACAACTTTGGTCGCTTCTTTACTGGCCAAGTCACCGCTGCAGGTAAAATTCCACCAGCAAAAGTATTGGTGATTGGTGCCGGTGTTGCAGGTCTTGCAGCCATTGGTGCCGCAAAAAGCTTAGGTGCGATTGTTCGCGCGTTCGACACTCGCTTAGAAGTGAAAGAACAAATTCAATCCATGGGTGGTGAATTCCTTACCGTTGAGATTGAAGAAGACGGTTCTGGCGCTGGCGGTTACGCCAAGCAGATGTCGAAAGAGTTTATCGAAGCCGAAATGGCATTGTTCTTAGAACAGGCTAAAGAAGTCGATATCATCATCACCACCGCACTGATTCCAGGTAAGGCAGCACCGAAGCTGATTACCGAAGAAATGGTTAAAGCGATGAAGCCAGGCTCTGTCATTGTTGACTTAGCTGCGCCAAACGGCGGTAACTGTGAATGTACGGTTAAAGATGAAGTGGTTACAGCGCACAACGTTAAAGTTGTTGGCTACACCAATCTAGCGGGCCGAGCGGCAAACCAAGCTTCGACACTACTAAGTAATAATGTGTTACGTTTGGTTGAGCACCTATGCCCTGAAAAAGATGGCAAGTTGCACTTCGACCTAGAAGATGAAATCACTCGTGGCTGCACTGTGGTTCATGACAAAGACATCCTATGGCCACCACCGCCACCAAAACTTTCCGCTGCTCCGCAAAAACCAGCGGTTCAACCTGAGCCTGCTGCTGAGCCAGAAGTTTCTAAAGTTAAAAAAGCCAAACCGATTGCACTGTACTGGCTGGTCGCTGGTGCGTTACTGCTTGGTTTAGGCCAGGTTGCACCAGCTGACTTTATGGGTCACTTCACTGTATTTGTGTTGTCTATTTTTGTCGGTTGGCAAGTTATTTGGAACGTAAGCCACTCATTGCATACGCCATTAATGGCGGTCACCAATGCGATCTCTGGGATCGTCATTATTGGTAGTTTGCTACAGGTATCGAGCAGCTCTGCAATTATTACAGGCATTGCCGCGATCGGTATTTTAATGGCAAGTATCAATATTGGCGGCGGCTTCTTTGTGACTCGCCGCATGCTTAACATGTTCCGTAAAGAGGGCTAAGAATGACTGGTTTACTTTCAATGGCCTACTTACTGGCAGGCATATTTTTCATCCTATCGCTGAGTGGCTTAAGCTCACAAGAAACGGCTCGCCGTGGTAATGCTTATGGCATGACCGGTATGGCAATCGCTATTCTAGCAACCATTGCTTCACCTGAGGTCGATGCCTATGGGTTGTTAATTGCGATGATTGTTATCGGCGGCGCTATTGGCCTCTGGCTGGCATCACGTGTCGAAATGACCGCAATGCCACAGCTGGTTGCTATGTTGCACAGCTTTGTCGGCTTAGCCGCTGTGTTAATCGGCTGGGGCGGCTACTTAGGTAGCGATATCGACGGCCACCACTTAGAAGGTGCCGAAGCCATTATCCATAACACTGAGATTTTCTTAGGCATCTTCATCGGCGCAGTCACCTTGACAGGCTCGTGGATTGCTTGGGCAAAACTACAGGGTTCGATTTCTGGCAAGCCTCTAATGCTGCCGTTCCGTCATGGCCTTAATGTTATCGCCCTACTTGCATCCATCGTGATGTTAGTACTGTTCGTTAACGACCCGCATGGCTCGAACGCACTGATCCTAATTTCTGCAATGACGGTCATCGCCTGCCTATTAGGTATTCACCTAGTCGCTGCGATTGGTGGTGCAGACATGCCTGTGGTTGTTTCTATGTTGAACAGCTACTCAGGTTGGGCAGCAGCAGCAACTGGCTTCATGCTAGGTAACGACCTACTTATCATTACCGGTGCACTGGTTGGTTCTTCTGGCGCGATTCTGTCTTACATCATGTGTGCAGCGATGAACCGCTCGTTCATGAGCGTCATCTTAGGTGGCTTTGGTAACGACAGCGGATCTGCAGCCGTTGAAGATGAAGAATACGGCGAAGCCGTTTCTATCAACCATGAAGAAGCTGCCGAGCTACTAAAAGACGCTCAACGCATCATCATTACACCAGGTTTTGGTATGGCAGTAGCAAAAGCACAGCAAGCCGTTGCAGAATTAACCGAAAAGCTACGTAATGACGGCAAAGAAGTTCGCTTTGCGATTCACCCAGTTGCAGGTCGCCTACCCGGCCACATGAACGTACTGTTGGCCGAAGCAAATGTTCCTTACGACATCGTGCTAGAAATGGATGAAATTAACGATGACATGCCAGACACCGACGTTGTTATGGTGATTGGTGCAAACGATATCGTTAACCCAGATGCGATCGAGAAACCAAACTCACCGATTGCTGGCATGCCAGTACTGGAAGTTTGGAAAGCGAAAAAATGCATCGTACTGAAGCGTTCAATGGCAACAGGTTATGCGGGTGTACAAAACCCACTATTCTTTAAAGAGAACTCAGCCATGCTATTTGGCGACGCTAAAGAAACCGTACAGGCGTTGGTAAGCAAGATTTAATATCAACAACAAAAGCGTTTTTAAAGCCGGCTAACATGCCGGCTTTTTTGTGCCTAAAACAATCTAATTTTATTTGCTGCTACATTCACGCGTTGACTTTAAACCACTAATCTCGCCTTACCTTAAACTGAATTTTAAAAGTCCATCGCCCGTTCAGTAACTGATTAACATCAATTCAAACTTAGCTAGAAAGTGAATAATGAAGTCTGTTTTTTGGTAAACCTAAAATCAATAATGGAAGGGTTGGCGCAACTTTAAAGCTCAAAGATTAATTATAGATCACCCATATCTTACTCAATACAAGAGCCGTCAAAACCACCCTCCGTATCATGGTGAATAGATACAAACAAAGCATTTTCAGCTGTTTACTTTTTAAATTCCTTCTCAACTCCATGTCGTTTTAATGTTCACAATAATTCGGCAACGAGTCACCACCTACCTTTACTTCCAATAAGGAGCTTTAATGAAAATATTAACTTTTGGCGAAATGATGTTGCGTTTAAAACCAACCGGTTTTGAACGTATTTTACAAACCAGTAATTTTGAAGCTGCCTACGGAGGCGCCGAAGCAAATGCTGCCGTCTCACTAGCAATATTGGGTCACGATGCAAGCTACCTCACCAAATTACCCGAAAACCCTTTAGGTGAAGCGGCTATGGGTGCGCTGCGTAAATTTGGTGTGAACACACAAAACATCTTACGTGGAGGTCCTCGATTAGGGCTGTACTTTTTTGAAAAGGGCAATGGTGTACGCTCTACCGGCGTTGTCTACGACCGTGCCGGCAGCTCCATAGCAACCGCTAAGGCAGATGAGTTTGACTGGAAAGCGCTGCTAAAAGATATCGACATATTCTATTTTTCAGGCATTACCCCAGCGATATCCAGCGAATTAAAAGAAGCCTTACACAAGGCTTTAAATTACTGTAAATCAAATAAAATCACCGTCATTTGTGATCTTAACTATCGCGGTAAAATGTGGACGCCAGAACAAGCGCAAAAAACCATGGCCGAAATTATGCCATTTGTTGATGTCTGCATTGCTAACGATGAAGATTTTGAAGCCACTCTTGGCATTAAAGCTTTTGATGGCAACATGGCAACCGGTATCGATCAAATAGAATCCTTCCGCGAAGGCATGAAAGCAGTTACTGAAAAATATCCAAACTGCAAAACCGTTGCTAGCGTATTACGTAATATTAATAGTGTCGAACAAAGCGACTGGATGGCTATTTTATATACCGACGGTAAGTTTTATGAAACACCAACCCATAATGTGAATGTTATGGAAGGTGTTGCTGCTGGTGATGCCTTTGGCGCAGGCTTAGTGCACGGCTTAGTCAAAAAACTCGATCCACAAGAAACCATCGAATTTGCTATTGCCGCAAGTGTATTAAAGCTTTCAATTAGTGGTGATTTAAACCTGATCACCGAAGCAGAAATCCGAGCTGCCATGCAAAAAGGCAGCAACGCTCGATTAAGCCGATAAAATCTTAATCGCAATAAAAAGGCGACTTATAGGTCGCCTTTTTTATAGAACTGAGTTTAATTTTGCGTCATCGAAGTTGGCAACCAAGTAACGATACTCGGAAATGCGGTGACTAAAACAACACCCAATAATAATAGAAAGAAAAACGGCAACGCAGCTTTCGCCACATACAGAATATCCTTGCCCGTTAAACTCTGAATCACAAATAGGTTAAAACCTACTGGCGGCGTAATCTGAGACATTTCAACCACCAAGA
The DNA here is from genome assembly GCF_008041945.1 of Reinekea thalattae. Taxonomy (NCBI): domain Bacteria; kingdom Pseudomonadati; phylum Pseudomonadota; class Gammaproteobacteria; order Oceanospirillales; family Saccharospirillaceae; genus Reinekea; species Reinekea thalattae. The sequence goes on from NZ_VKAD01000001.1 coordinate 998,470, forward strand.
CTATATAAATCCCAAACCATAGAGGGTCGATTCCTGCTTCAATCACCATTGGTAATACCACTGATGTGGTTAATACCACAACCGAAATACCATCCAAAAAACAACCTAAAACAATGAACATCAAGGTTAAGAAGAATAACAACAGGTAAGGCGAAAGGTTCATCGCACCAATCTGTTCAGCCAACATCCTTGGCAAGCCAATAAAGCCCATAGCCATGGTTAAAAAAGCCGCTCCAGCAAGAATTAAAATAATCATGCAGGACGTTTTAACTGCCCCCATCAGGCTTGCCATAAAAGTTTTTACATTCAAAGTGCCACTACTTAAAGCCAGGCTCAATGCACCAACCACACCAAAAGCAGCCGCTTCGGTGGGAGTCGCCAAACCACCATAAATAGAACCTAAAATGAAGACCACAAGGATAGCGACAGGTAATAATTTTAACAGTGCGCTGAATTTCTCACGCCAGCTATAACGTGTTTCATGTTTTACTTTCTGTTCATTACGCAATGCCCAAAGACTGGTATAACCCATAAAAAGAAGTACCAGCATTAAGCCTGGCAAGGCACCGGCAATAAACAACCGACCAATAGAAACTTCGGCAGCAACACCATAAACGATCAAGATTATCGAAGGTGGTATTAGCAAACCTAACGTGCCAGAACCAGCCAGTGTCGCAATCGCCATTTTTTCACTATAACCCTGACGCTTAAGTTCAGGTAAGGTCATTCGTCCAATAGTGGCGGCTGTTGCCGCAGAAGAACCAGACACTGCCGCAAAAATGCCACAACTTAGAATATTGACATGTAGCAGTCGTCCAGGAATACGACTCAGCCACGGCGTTAAGCCTTCAAATAAGTCTCGCGACAAACGAGTCCGAAACAGAATTTCACCCATCCATATAAACAATGGTAAGGCCGCTAACGACCAATCAGAAATCGCCCCCCAATTTGAGGTAGCGTAAAGCATACCAATACGAGGGTTACCCAATAACATCAGGCCGACGATAGACACAGCAACCAAGGTTAAGGCCACCCAAAAACCTGCCGCAAGCAACGCAAATAAAGTAATTAATAAAACGATACCAATAACAACTTCGCTCATAATGCGTCTCCCGATGTATTGGCATGAGGCTGCATATTAATTACCGACTGCTCAACAAGTTCTTGCTCTTCAGAACTGGCAATTGTCTGGTCAAAGAAAAGACAACCCACGGTTTGATCAATAATAGCAATGGCTAAACTTAACATGCCGAAACCCATTGGAAACTGAACCAACCAAAGCGGTACTGGTACGTAACCAGAAGAAACTTCTTCAAACAGGTAGGATTCATAAGTAATAAAAAATAAATACCAACTTAAATAAAGTGTTAACAGACTTGCCAGCACTAAAACAAAAATATCTGCTCGCTTTTGCCAACGAGTAGAAAGTTTAGATATCACCAAACTTACACGAATATGACCACCCTGCCGAAAAGTATAAGCAAGGCCAAAGAAGCTACCCGCAACCAATAAAAAGCCTGCAAAGTCATCGCTAGAAGGTACTTCAACACCAAACCAACGACCAACAACTCGAGCTAAAATAACCAAACAAATAGCAACAATGCAAAGCCCAGAAAGCACTGCTGTTAAACTATAAAACCGATCTAAAACTTGGCGCACAATTAAAACCCTCACATGAAACCAGTATTGTTAAACTAAAAAGCCTGCCGCTGTTATTAAACATGAACAGCGACAGGCTTAGGCTTGTTAGTGATCAGGAATTAATAAGAATCTAACACCTTTTTACCTTCAGCACCGGCTTCTTCTAACCACTCTTGAGCCATGGTTTCGCCCACAGCTTGCAATGCTGTTTTAAGTTCTGCTGTTGGTTCAGAAACCGTCATACCATTGGCCGCAAGTTCTGCCGTTTTGCTAATCGTTTCTTCTTCGGCCATTGCCCAACCACGTAGTTCGGCTTTTTCAGCGGCTTCAAGTAACGCCGTCTGCAAGTCTTTATCTAAGCGTTTAAAGGCGCGTTTATTAACCACGACCATATTTTTAGGAATCCACGCCTGTACATCAGTGTAGTGAGAAACATAGTCCCAAGATTGACTACTAACACCAGTCGTTGGTGAGGTAATCATCATATCAACAATACCCGTAGAAAAAGCCTGTGGTATTTCAACCGTCTGTACCGTTGTTGGTGAGGCTTCTAATAGCACGGCTAAACGAGAAAGTGTTGAACTATAGGCGCGTAATTTAGCACCTTTAAAGCTATCGATGTTAGTGACTGGTTCTTTACTGTAAATGCCTTGAGGCGGCCATGGTACAGAGAACAGCAACATCAAGCCTTCCTTATCCAGCTTAGCTTCTAAGGTTGATTTAGAGGCTGCATACAACGCCTTAGCTTGGTCAAAGTCGGTAGCTAAAAATGGAATATTATCTAACTTATAAATAGGATCACTGTTACCCATGATGCCAATAAATACTTCCCCAATTGGCACCAGCTCAGACCGAACTGAACGTGCTATTTCGGTGTGTTTCACTAAGGAAGCACCCGAATGTACAACGATTTCAAATTCACCGTCCGTTGCGTCGTTCAAATCTTGAGCAAACTGAATAATATTTTGTGTATGATGCGTTGCATCAACGTAAGGCGTTGCCATATCCCAACGCGTTTCTGCTGATAAAAATGCCGATGCTAGGCCAATTGCGATAGTTGCTGTCGTTCTGATACTCATATTCATTAAAACACCTCAGTTACATCGAACCTGTCGTTCGATACCATTACGTTAAATATTCACAATGGCAATCATGCATACTTCAAGCCAGCTAACTTCACGCTAATCAAATTCACACCGGCAACTTCTAAGCCCTTGTCCTGCAATGATTCAAGGTGATATTGAAAAACAAATACAAGCTAATCCTATGCAGATTATACGAACTAAAATGATGCATCCATATTCAACCAGCCGACATATTGTTGAAACTAAAAGAGACAACGACCTAACAGCCTAATAGCTTTTTCGATTACAGCGCCTTCAAGAGTGCTGTTGTAATTCCCTCGAAAACCCCACTCAGTTCAATCAGTTTTCTAGCCTTTTACCCTGCGATAACATCGGGCTTTTCATCACTCAAAAAATTTACGCTAGGCTGTGAAGAAGCACTCGGTTAGCCGCCAAAAAAACTGACGAATATCAATAAACATCTGCGTACAAGACAAATAATAACCCTTGCCTATTAATCAATAGCTAGAGGGAACAATAAATGAAAGCAGCCGTTGTCAGTGAGTTTAAGGGCGCGTTAGAAATAAAAGACATACCTCGCCCTACCGTAAAAGCCAAAGACATTCTCGTTAAAATTCATGCTTGTGGTGTTTGTCATACCGACTTACATGCTTGCCACGGCGACTGGCCAGTAAAGCCTAAAATGCCATTAGTACCAGGCCATGAAGGCGTTGGCGAGGTCGTTGAAGTTGGCTCAGAAGTTCACCACTTAAAGCTTGGTGACCGAGTAGGCATACCCTGGTTATACAGTGCCTGTGGCCACTGCGATTACTGTTTAGATGGCAAAGAAACTCTTTGCTTAGACCAGCATAACGCAGGTTACTCCGTTGATGGCAGCTACGCTGAATACTGTTTAGCCCATGCCGACTACGCCATTAAAATTCCTGAAGGTTTAACTTATGTTGATGCCGCACCATTATTCTGCGCCGGTGTAACAACGTACAAAGCGCTTAAAGTTACCGATGTAAAACCTGGACAGTGGGTTGCGATTATTGGTGCTGGCGGTTTAGGCCATTTGGCTATTCAATACGCTGTCGCTATGGGTATGAATGTTATTGCTGTTGACACTGGAGCCGAAAAACTTGAGCTGGCAAAAACTCTCGGGGCTCGTCACTGCATCGACTTTAAAAAGCAAAGTCCATCCGAAGCAATTATCGAACTAACCCCAGGCGGAGTTCATGGCGTGGTCTGTACGGCGGTATCGCAACCTGCATTCAAAGAGGCTTATCGTTCAGTAAGACGCGGCGGTGCATGCGTACTCGTTGGTTTGCCGCCGGATGAAATGCCCATCCCTATTTTCGATACCGTGCTCAATGGTGTTAAGGTTATTGGTTCTATTGTTGGTACTCGAAAAGACTTACAAGAATGTTTGCAATTTGCCGCCGACGGTAAAGTTAAAGCCATTACCGAAGTTAAGCACCTTGAAGACATTAATGAAGTTTTTGCAGATATGGAAAAGGGTGAAATTACTGGGCGTATTGTTATGGCAATGAACGACTAACTCACTATCATCTCTTTATAAAAGGCTATGGTAAATCAAATGTCATGGCCTTTTATGATTCCACCGAATACCTCTGTTGCTACACATCTACCTGCTACACCTCTATTACTAAAGCGCTATGATTAGCATTAAGCACCGCTGACTTGATAATGGCGTTTTACATTTTTAGTTACCCTGCCCCAATCCGATTCAGCAACGCGTTGTTGATGAAGTTCAAATGCCTGTTTAGATTCGAATTCTTCAGCGACATCAAAAATGCAAGGCTCAGACTCTCGTTGCTGCACAGAAAAACTGATGCATCCTGATTCTTGCAACGTTAATTCCTTATGAATTTTTAGTGCGCCCATTACTTGTTCTAATTCGTCTTCTGGTACAACGATGTAGCCAGTGAGAGTCACGACGTTATTCATTATTACTCTTCGCTAATAGTTTTCGCATGCTATCTTTCTTACCCTGCTGCAATAAAGAGCGGCGTTAAATGTAACGCCGCTATGCTATCAAGAACTAACAGAAACTTATGCTAATGCGTTAAGAGCCGCGTCGTAATTTGGCTCGTCAGCGATTTCTGCAACTAGCTCGGTATGTACGACCTTGCCAGATTCATCGATAACAACGACTGAACGCGCACATAAACCCAGTAATGGGCCATCGGCAATAGCAACGCCATAATCTGCCATAAAGCTTTCGGCACGGAAGGCCGATGCTGTTTTCACGTTATCTAAACCTTCGGCACCACAAAAACGAGCAAAGGCAAAAGGTAAGTCTTGCGAAACACAAACCACGCTAACATCGTCACGTTCGTTCATAGAGGCGTTAAACTTTCGCGTTGAGGCCGCACAGGTGCCGGTATCAACACTTGGGAAAATATTTAGAATTAACTTTTTACCTGCAAAATCTTTAAGCTCAACCGGCGCTAGGTCTGCACCGACTAATGAAAAGGCTGGCGCTTGCGAACCAACGCTCGGTAAAGAGCCTGCTACCGAAACCGGATTACCCTGTAATGTTACTGTTGCCATATCGTTACTCTCCTAATGTTGGTGTTTTGTTTGTCTCTATTATTAATCACAGTGGAACTGTTTTTATTGAAATTATTCAGCTGATATACGATACCAATAGTCATAACCATGCTGGTAGCCTAATTTTTTATACAGGCGGATGGCTGCCTGATTATCGGCGACAACCTGCAAATAACTATAGTTTGCACCCTGTTGCACTGCCCAAGCGAGCATGGCAGAAATAAGCTGATTGGCAAAGCCCTGATTACGAGCGATCTTTTTAGTGGCTATATCAAACAGGCCGAAATATTGGCCACTTAAAACCCCCAAGCCGCAAGCCAGCTCTTGCTCACCATCCGTTAACACCAACATCAATGTTTTGTCTTCGATGCGCTTCAGCATGTCTAGATGTGTTTGATGATCGCCAAGCGCCACCTCGTTAATAGCACAATAGCTGGCAATCCATTGTTCATGAGTTTTTTCGATCATGCGTACAGAGGCTGATTTGTTAAGCGATTCGATTAGCCCACTATCAACCATTAAAGATTTCACCAGAACATGAGATTTATCGATCTGCCGGAAGCCCTTACTCTGCAAAAAATCATCCAGCCGTTGCTGCTGACACACCGTTGGCAAGCGGAAAATACAGGGCAAGTTTTGCGCTTTAAAAGCAGCTTGGTAGTGAGCAAGCCAAGGTTCCAAATCACCCTGTGGCGGCTCAAGCACATTAGCCGAATTGGCGCGCTTGGTATAACCATTGGCAAACCGCAAAACCACGCCTTGATGCTCGGCTTGCTGCAACGCAGGCCATGCACGAAAAGCCGCATGTTCAAGCGCAACAAAGTCTATCGGCGTTTCTGCTGTTTGGCTTGTGTTTGGCATCTAAACTCCTTTTTGCTTGCTTGTAGGCTCGCTTAAAATAACCAGCTAGACAGAATACAACGATATTGTTAGCCTACACCAGCGTTTCAATACAACTCAGAAATGCAGCTTTTTCATCAATCTTTACTTTCAAAATAACCTCAAGGAACGCCAATGATTCTGTGATTTTCCAAACTTAACTGACTTACCTTTATTCAGTACTGGAGAATCTATCATGGCGGCTCACTTATCTGCTTACGACGTTTCGTTGCGTCTAAACGACGGCGATTATCTTTTTCAACAGCTCAACTTTACGCTCGATGCTTCGCTCACCGCATTAGTCGGTGCAAATGGCGTTGGTAAATCCCTATTGGCACGCGCTCTGGTTGGCGAGCTAAACTTCACCAGCGGCACGGTAAACAAGCAGGGCTCGGTGTATTACGTTCGGCAATCGGTACGTGAAGACGAGCAACTCAGCATTGCACAACTATTTAATTTAGCCGAAGCCTATTCTGCCGCTCAGCGAGTCGAGCTAGGCGGCACTGATGAGCAAGATTTTGTCTGCGCGCAAGATTGGTGGCAGCAGTCTGCCGCTGTTAGTGAAGCCTTGCGTATTAGCGGTATGCCTCAACCCGCTGAGTTTAATCAACTGGTGACTGACTTTTCCGGCGGTGAACAATTTCGGTTACTGTGGGCGGCAGCGGTTTTTGCCCAACCAGATATGTATATTTTTGATGAGCCGACCAACCATTTAGATCAACAAGGTCGCGAGCGCTTTATGCACTGGCTAGCGTCGCAACAAAAACCGCGCTTGGTGATTAGCCATGATCGTGACTTACTCGATGCTGCCGAGCATATTTTGGAATTAACGCCTCAGGCTGTGCATCGTCACTCTGGTGGTTTTCAACACTATATCGACGCACGCAATAAACGCTGGCAAGGCCAACAGAGCGCGGTGGAGTTATCGCGCAAGCAACAGCAACGACAAGCTCACGAAGCACAAGCCGCACTCGAAAAACAACAACAGCGCACCGCACGAGGAAAAGCCAAAGCTCAACATACCGGCATGGATAAATTATTACGCGACAGCCTAAAACAATCTGCACAAAACAGCCAAGGGCAGCAAAAATTAATGCGCCAACAGCGCAAGCAAGATAGCGAAAGCCAGTTGTTGCAGACCGAACAACAACGTGAATACTTAGAACCCATTAGTCTTGAATTACCGGGTTCTGCAATAGCTGCCAGCAAGCAGGCTGTTACTTTTAGCAACTGGGTAACCGGTATACAGCAGGCGAACCATAAGCCGATAACTCTGAGTTTACAGGGGGCTTTTCGCTTACGTATTAATGGCCCAAACGGTGTCGGTAAAAGTGTATTACTGAATAGCCTGATCAAACAGCAAGGCACGCTGGCAGGCCGTGCTCAAGTTCATGTACCAGCCATGTACTTGGCACAGCATGTTCATCACTTTGCTGCGGATAAAACCGCTATCGAAAACCTATTAATTCGCCAACCCAAGCTAAACGAACAGCAAGGTCGGGAACGCCTCGCTCGGTTGCGCTTACGCAATAAAAAAGCCGACATTGCCTTTGCTCAGCTTAGTGGCGGCGAACAGCTTAAAGCCGTACTTGCTTGTGAATTATTAGGCCCAGTGACACCGCAGTTGATCATTCTCGATGAACCCACCAACCACCTAGATTTAGACAGTACCTTGGCATTAGAGCAGGCATTGAGCCAATATCAGGGCGCGCTTATTGTGGTCAGCCACGACGAGCGTTTTGTGCAAACACTCGGTGTGACTCAGCAACTGACATTGCCCGAAGCTTCTATCCAAGACATTAAATGATATCGGCTATCGATTGATTTTTTCAAATCGAGCAAGCTAAGTTTTCCGCTTACTATAATTAAAAAACTTACAGGCTAGAGGATTAAAAAACCTACACAGTCACTAATCAAAAGACCGCCAACATTATTCAGTACTTTGCAATGCCTGTAGTACGTTGGCATAACGCATGGCCTCGGCCGAACCAAAGCCAGCAATTTTTTTAGCTTTGGTACGTGTAAAAACAGGTACGTTAATGCCGACTAAAAATCGAGTCACCAAATCGTGTGAAACATCCATAACGCCCTGCGCTTGCAAATGCTGCCTAAGTGCCTGTTCGGTTTGTTTTAATCGCCCGGTATCGATAACAACTTCATGTTGAGATTGCGCAAAGCGAGCGCTATTGCCTTGGCAAACACTGCAATGACCACAGCGTTGCGGTGCGTTTTGGTCGTCGAAGTATTTTGCTAAGCCATAACTTAAACAAACATCGGCCTGTAAAAACCGCAACATTAATGCAATGCGTTTTATCTCGCTTTGCTCATGCTGTTTAAATAACTCTGCCAAGCGTTTAGCTAGGCCAGCATCTAGCGCGCTAGGGTTAACCGCAAAAACTTCGATAGAACCAGAAGGCTTAAGCTCTATCCAGTTTTTTTCTTTAAAGTATTCTAACGCGCTGATTACCCGCTTACGCTCACCATTTTCACCGGCGGCTAAGCAGCTGTTATAGATGGCATCAAAATCGACAACACCCCAAGTTCGCTTAAACTGAGTATGCTTTAAAATGGTTTGAACAAAAGGCCGCCGTTGCGCATCGAAAGCAGCCTCAATGGTTGCTTGGTCTTGTAACAGTTTAATCGAATACTCAGCGCTGTAATTGTACAGCGCGCTCAATACGCCTTGCATTTCGAGCTGCACTAACAGGGTTTTTAATGTCAGTTGGCGAATGTTGGCTTGGTTGGAAAGCTTATAAAGCTGCATTTCCCAGCGGCCATCCTGTTGCTGAGTTGCAATATCTTCCAGCACGGTTTCAATGCCACTTTGCTCTGGTGTGTCGCCGTAAACAAAATTCTCAATGGTATTAAGCGAGTCCAAATTACCCAACACAAAACAATTGGATGGCAAACCATCTCGCCCTGCTCGGCCAATTTCTTGGCTATAATTTTCGATCGACTTAGGTAAGTCGTAATGCACAACGTAACGAATATTGGCTTTATCGACGCCCATACCAAAGGCAATGGTCGCTACAACAACCGGAATTTCACCATTCATAAAGCGGTTTTGTATGTCACTGCGTTGTTCGTTTTGCATGCCTGCATGATAAGCACTGGCGGCAATGCCCTGCTGTTGCAAATAGGCAGCAACCTGCTCGGCAGTTTGCTGCAACGTGACGTAGACGATGCCATGCTGATTTGGCTGCTGCTGAATAATCTGTTGCAGTTGAACAGGCTTATGCTGCTCTTCTACTGCTAAAACCTGTAAGTTTAAGTTAGCGCGGTAAAACCCAGTTTGCACAATAGCATTGGGCGCTATATCGAACTTACTGGCCATGTCGTGTTTGACTTTTTTAGTTGCCGTCGCCGTCAGTAATAACACCTGAGGAATATTAAAATCTTGCTTGTAACGCGGCAGCTTTAAATAATCGGGCCGGAAGTTATGGCCCCATTCTGATATACAGTGGGCTTCATCGATGACCAATAGCGAAATCGGCACGCCTTCCATTAACAGCCGAAAGCGTTCATTTTTAAACCGCTCTACTGACACCATGAGTATTTTTAGTCGGTTATTTTTAACATCGGCAATAACCTGCTGGTACTCATCGTAACTTAGAGTGGAATCCAGACTCGCTGCTGCAATATTACGTGCCTTTAAAAAATCGAGTTGGTCTTTCATCAATGCTAATAAAGGTGAAACAACCAAAGTCAGGTTCGGCAATTGCAGGGCACTAAACTGGTAACACAACGACTTACCAGAACCAGTCGGGAATATCGCAAGCGCAGACTGGCCTGCCAAAATATGTTCTATGGCTTCTTGTTGGCCTTCGCGAAAGCCATCAAAGCCAAACTGTTGTTTTAATCGAGTGGTGAGTTCTGAGTGAGACATGTTAAAAGTTCCTTTTCTTTTTAGCTTCCATTAATAAACAGGCCTAGCATACACATCGTAAGGTGCTGCTCAGAGCAAAATCATACACTAGGCATTCGATATTAGCTTAATGACTTCTGCCAAAACATCGCACCACCCGCAGTTGGGTCTAACTCGTAGCAACTAAAGCCAAAGTTGGTATAGGCTGATTTTGCAACCTCGTTGTTACTCAACACTTCAAGAGTGATTTTACAGCAGCCGAGATCGCGTGCGATAACTTCGATTTTATCAAAAAGCTTTCGGCTTAAACCAAGGCCTCGATACTGTTTAAGCACACAAACATCATGAATATTCACTAACGGTTTACAAGCAAAGGTAGAAAACGCCTGAAAGCAGTTTGCCAGCGCTGCCGGTTCACCGTCGACATAAACAATCACGCTAAACGCATGCGGTAATTTGGCAAGCTCTGCCGAGAGGTGATTAATCGTATGTTCCGACAACGCCTTGCCACCACCCATTGGGTCGCAGGCATATTGGCTCAACAGATAAGGAATATGCTTTGCGTGTTTTTCATCTGTGTAATTTGCCTGTACAACTTCGATGTTCATCATTAACTAAACTCCTAATTAAACATTTATTAGCTGACGATCTCTGCAAAGGTAACAACAAACTTAACCTGACCAGTTACTTGCTCGCCATAACCGTTATCACCTAATAAAGCTTCTAATTCTGAATCAAATGCTGTTGCCTGATTCACATTCATTCTATCTAGGCTAAAACCATTGCGAGCATGAAAAGATAAAATGTAGTCATGAGTAGATTGCGTCAAAGTCTCAGCCGGAAGGTTAACAATATTCAAATTTTCTATATAACCTTGCTCGCTTAACATCTCGATAACCGAATAGGGTTTAAAGTTCTTTGTCGTTGAATAGCGTTTCACAATATCGATAATTTGATTTTCGATACCTTCAATAATCAAATCCCCACCAGTAACAACCGCTAACTTAGCGCCTGGATTTGAAAGCTGATTAAGCAATGGGAACATCACTGACCAATCTGGCCAATGAATACTGTTGGCAGCAACAAAAAGATCGAACTTCTGTTCTGTTTTAAACTGCTCGATGTAAGAGTGAACAAAATCAACTGACGCCTCAGCCGGGGTTTTAGCTCTTGCAGCCTTAACCATTTCAGCAGATGGATCAACACCAGTAACCTTGTGCCCTTTAAGCGCTAACGGAATAGAAACTTCTCCAGTGCCTGAGCCGATATCTAAAATAGTTTTCGCCGCGCCAGCCAAACCTTCAGAGAGCACATCGATAACCGATTGACTATAAGCGGGTCGAAAACCGTAATTTTGAACGATACTTTTATCGCCAAACTGATCAGCAATTTCTTGGCTTAAATGCTCTGGCTTATTCATTTCTGCTCCACCCTATAAAGATTCAGTCAATAGACAATGTTAAGACTCGGCCAAGTACCCAACCAACCTTTCGATTTAACCCGTTCTTCAAAAACCGATAGCGAACGCTTGTTATTGTGCGTTAACTCTAAGTTAAATAGCGAATCAAAGCCAAATGCAGAAATACAGTCTAAACGACCATTACTGAGTTTACGGATGCCAACGGCGGTCTCTTTTTCTGGCCAGTAGCTCATAGCATTGAGTGAGCTTTTATAGGGCGCATCATCGTTTCTAATATGCATTAAGGCTTGGTTTCTGACTTGCCAATTCAAGCTTGGTACTAACTTACTTAAGCTTAATTCGTAGTCACGATATTTATCTGGTTCTGCTTCTTGCGCATCAAAGTAGATAACATCAACATCGTTCAATTCTGTTGGTTCGGATTTGCTGTGCAAATAATCCCAAACCGCATTACGCACAAAGCCTGCAGCGAGATAACCGTCTGGTAGGTTTAAAGAATACAGCGCATCGATTGCTGCTAATCGAAGCCTATCCTGCTGGATAATCCTAATAACTCTTTCCATTTTCAATCAATTCCAGCCGCTCTAGAGTCATGATATTAACATCGATTGAATTAGAAATACTGGTGTTATGTTTTCATATCTAACCTCTGCTCTGATTTTCAATCTAAAACTAACCGGCATAAAAAAAACCTCGCAAGCATTAGGTTAATGCTGAGCGAGGTTTTTAATTTACTTTTTTAATTCTGTATTAAGCTCTTCACTTAACTAGAGCTTAAAATTAAAAAGCCGCTTCGATAGTGCCTTTGTAGGTCTCATCGATAAAGTTACGAACTTCTTCCGATTGGAAGATTTCGACAAACTTTTTATAGGTTTCGTTATCTTTATCTTCTGCGCGAGCTGCAATAACCATAACAGCAAATTTCGCATCTTTAGATTCTAAGTAGATACCTTGCTCAGCAGGGTTTAAACCAGAAGACATGACATAGTTCATGGTGATAACAGAGGCGTCTACATCGTCAAGCGTACGCGGTAATTGAGCCGCTTCAACTTCAACAAACTCAAGATTTTTCGGATTTTCTACGATGTCGTAAACCGTCGTTTTAGAGTCGGCATCTGGCTTCAATGTAATCAGATTGGCATCGGCTAATAAAATCAGTGCACGGCTACCGTTAGTTGGATCGTTCGGAATAGAAATACGCGCGTTATCTGGGATATCCGCAATAGACTGATACTTAGAAGAATAAATACCCATACGCATTAGGATAGAACGGCCAATAGAGCTCAGCTGCTTATCGTTGTTGTTATTAAAGTTATCCAAAAACGGCTGATGCTGGTAGCTGTTAAGGTCTAAACTGCCATCCGCTAAAGCAGCGTTTGGCGTGATGTAGTCAGAAAACACGACAACTTCTACATCGATACCCTGCTTTGCAGCTTCTTCTGCAACAGCTTCTACCACTTCAGCGTGTGGGCCAGCAGTAGCACCTACTTTAATAACCTGAGTGTCTTTATCGCCACAGGCTGCTAACGCAAGCACGAATGGCAGAGCACTTAATAATTTCACAATATTTTTCTTGAACATTACAACTTCCTTTAGAAATACATAACACTGTAATTTGCCGAGCGAACAATACTATAAAGCTTAAAAAGATACCTACTATTTACTTGGCCTAAATAGAATCGATTCTTATATGCTTATAGAAATCTTAAAAATGATAACCAGAGAGATAAGCAATGGTGATGCGCTTCAAATTTGAAGCGGCTTAGAAGAGAGGCTGCGTTTCTACTATTAAATAAAATGACAAGCCGCCAGCGCGCAAAGGCGGCGCTAACGGATTCATACGACAAAGCTCATTAAACTCAACGATGATCGACTCGTTTAACCAAATAGTCACCGACCGACTGAATGATCTGCACAAACAGTACAAGAATGACGATTGTCATCATCATTACGCCAGCGTCGAAACGTTGATAACCATAACGAATACCAACATCGCCCAAACCACCGCCACCAACAGTACCGGCCATGGCAGAATAGTTAACCAGCGTAACCAGCAAGATGGTAATTGCATGAACAATACCCGGCAGCGCTTCAGGCAGCAGTACTTTAAAGATAATTTGGTGCGGCTTTGCGCCCATCGCTTGCGCCGCTTCAACTAAGCCAGAAGGCACTTCCAACAGCGCGCCTTCGATAAGCCGAGCAATAAACGGAATGGCGGCAACAGCCAACGGTACAATTGCCGCCGCGGTACCAATGGAGCTGCCGACGACAAAGCGGGTAAAAGGAATCACCGCGACCAGCAAAATAATAAACGGAATCGAGCGGCCAATATTTACGACCACACCCAAGGCTTTATTCAGCGCGGCATTCGCCAACAAACCGGTTTCTTTGGTCAGGTGAAGCAGCACACCGAGCGGAATACCAAACAGCAAACCAATAATACCGGCGGCAAAAACCATGGTGATGGTTTCTATAGAGGCGTTGATGAGCAAATCGATCAATCGCTGATTGTCTGCCCACCAATTTAATAGCGTATCAAGCGACATAACCCAGCACCTCCACGTCGATCTTATTCTGTTTCAAAAATGAAATGGCCTGCTCACTAGCTTGCGGCGTACCAAAAAACTCCGCCAGCATTAGGCCAAATTTAATACCGCCGACGTAATCCATATTCGAGCTTAAAATGCTGATGTCTAAATCGAACTCTCTGGCGACCTGGCTGATAATCGGCGCATCGACCGAGGCACCGGTAAACTCTAAACGCACCAACGGATAACTGTTTGGCGTTTGGCTTGGAGATAAACGGGCGGCGTAATCCGCAGGGATAGAAAGATCCAAGGTCGAGCGAATAAACTGGCGGGCAAGTTCCGTTTTAGGGTGTGCAAAAATATCGCCCACTGCACCCTGCTCAACCAACTTACCACCGCCAATAATAGCCACATCGCTACAGATGCTTTTTACCACCGCCATTTCATGGGTAATCAACAAGATGGTCAGATTAAATTCTTTATTAATTTTGCGCAGCAATTCCAGAATAGAATGGGTGGTTGCGGGGTCTAATGCACTGGTGGCTTCATCGCACAAAAGTACTTTCGGGTCCGATGCTAACGCACGCGCAATAGCAACACGCTGCTTTTGGCCGCCACTTAAATTGGCTGGGTAGCTGTCGCGTTTTTCACTTAGGCCAACCAATTCCAATAGGCTTTCGACCTTGGCTTTAATCGCTTGCTTACTCTCACCGGCTAACTCAAGCGGTAAGCCGACGTTATCGAAAACTGTGCGCGACGATAGCAAATTAAAATGCTGAAAAATCATACCGATTTTACGGCGAGCAAGCGTTAGCTCTTTGTTAGATAAGGCATTCAACTCTGTGCCATCGACAAAAACTTTGCCTTGAGTTGGGCGCTCTAACAGGTTTACACAGCGAATTAGGGTACTCTTACCCGCGCCAGAAGAACCAATAACGCCATAAATACTGCCTTCGGCAATAGTCAGGTTAATATCATCCAGCGCTTTAATTTCGCGCCCGGCCTGATAAAACACCTTATTTACATTTTGTATTTCTATCATCAAAAAACCTGCTTTTATACTGCATAACTCGGCTCTAGCTGGCACATAACGCTCTGTAAGCGCTATTGTGCTGCCATTAAATGACCGTGTTCAAGAATAGCGCGACAGTAATGCCTCTGGCTTGCTGAGTCAATTCAGCGCAAGCCAAATAAAGCCCAATTAGAGCGTGGCAACCGCCTCTTTATATTCGTCACTTTTTAGGATGGTTAGGAAGGCTTGGATTTTCTCAGTGCGATGCAGATCTCCGTGCGTCACAATCCAATTAGAAAAGTCCCACTGCAGATCAGGTAGCACGCGCCTTAAGTTACTAGAGGTTGGCGAGCTTTGGCACTGCATCAGCCCAATGCCGATGCCTTCAATAATGGCGCGCTCTAATATTTCGCGATTGTTACTGGTACACACCACCTGCTCCGACGGTACGACTTCATTAAACCACTTTACGACCGCTAACCGCTCTGGTGCACTATCTACCGTGACAAACTGATGCGCGGCTAAATCCTGCTCATTAACAGGCGCGCCATACTGACGCAGATATTCCTCGCTCGCGTACAAGCCATAACTTAATGGCGTAAAAGGCAGCACAACATAGTCATCGTCTTGTGGTTTTTCTCCAGAACGAATCGCTACGTGGGCCTGACCATATTCTAATTTCATCAGCTCGGAACCGGTCAGCCAACGGATACGAATTTTCGGATGCTGCCGACTGAACAGCTTTACCGCCGGCATCACCAAGTCAGATATCGAATCCAACGAGGTTAAAATAAACTCACCTCTCAGCTCACCTTGCCGACCTTTAGATCGGCGTGCAAAGTCACTCAGCTGCTCATTGGTCAACTTGGCGACTCGCAACAAATCTTCCCCGACTTCGGTCAACTGATAGCCCTTCGCATCACGAAGAAACACCTTAGTACCCAGTTCCTGTTCGATCACATCCAGATGGCGCAAAATCGTCGCCCGGTGTACACCCAAAGCCCTCGCCGCACCACTGATACTACCGGTTTGAGCAACAAAATAGGCTGTTCTAACCTCACTCCAATGCTCCATACGCCCTCCTGTATCAAAATCGCACACCTACATACAATTTTCGATCATTGTTGCACGTATAATACAGGATACACTAAAGCCATTACTTAGAAAGAGGTTTTAAAATGCATACCACAACCCACACTCTCATTATTGGCGGCGGCTTCGCAGGTGCCACCGTTGCTCAAACGCTAGAAAAGTCCAACATTGCAACCACACTGATCGACCGGAAAGACTACTTTGAAGTCACCATGGCGACATTACGTAACGTTGCGGACTTTGAAAAAGTTCAAAACAGCCCAAGAATTCACTACAGCGATTTTTTAACTGGCGCATTTATTCAAGGCAATGTCAGTGAGCTCACCGAAACAACGGCAGTATTAGAAAACGGCGACACCGTCTCGTTTGAACAGGCTATTATTGCTACAGGTTCAAGCTACCCGTCTTTCTCTGTCGCCAAATCGAACCAAGCATTCAGCCTAGAAGCTCGTAACGAAGAAATAAAAACTGCATCGCAAGCATTAGCTAAGGCAACCTCAGTACTTGTCATTGGCGCTGGCGCAGTGGGTGTCGAACTGGCAGGCGATATTGCCTATAGCCACCCGAACATCAAAGTAACGCTTGCCGATGCAGCCGAAACCATTCTTGCCAGCTATTCGGCAAAAACACAGCGCAAAGCAACAGAGCAACTAAAAGCGCTGGGCGTCAACATTGAGACCAACCGCCTTTATCAAGAACAAGACGGCGTTTATGTTGACAAAAATACTGGCGATCAGCTCAACGTCGACATGACCTATGTTGCCATTGGTGTAAAAGCCAATTCTGACTTTATGAAACCAAAACTGAATGACGCACTCACTGAGCGAGGCTTTATTAAGGTCGACGATCACTTCCAAGTGCAAGGCACTACATCGTTATGGGCCATCGGAGACGTTGCAGATTTAAAAGACTTAAAACTTGCTGCCACCGCCATACCTCAAGGTAACGAACTGGCCGCCAACCTCATCGCTAAACAACAGGGTAAAAAAACCAAAGCTCATAAACCAATGGCAGAAATGGGGCTTATCCCGATTGGTCAAAAAAATGGTGTTGCACAAATACCGTTATTCGGCACTGTTACATGGAAGCGTTTAATCGACTTTAAAAATAAAGATTTGCTGATTGGCTATGTCTTTAAAGGGCTGGGTATTAAGTAACGCGCTTCAGCAACCAGTACAAAACCGCAACAGCGTTATCGCACCGATAACGCTGCCCTTAACGCCAAAAGGCTGAAGCTAAGCTAGAAGGAGCGAAGCTTCAGGTCGCTGTTGCAGGTTTGGCTACGACATTACTTTTCACATCCTGCCAATAAAATATCCAGAACATCGAGCAAAGAACCAACACTGTGTTCTGGCTGTTCAAGGTTATCAGGCCAATCATGAAATCCCTTCAACCATATTGTGTTCATGCCAGCTTGGCGCGCGCCATAAATATCGTTTATTGGGTGATCACCGACATACCAGCATTCATTTGCCGAAAAGCCAACGGCACTTGCTGTTGCGGTAAAAATTTCGCTGTTTGGTTTTTTTATGCCAAACGCTTCTGAGCTGACTAGCTGTTTAACCTTACCGATGTTTTGTAACTGGTTAGCCGTCATCACTCGGGTTTTATGCGCACCATTAGAAATAATACCAATGTGAAAGTTATGTTTAGCCAATACCGATAACAACTCATAGGCACCTTCCATTGCAACCGCACAGTTAGAAAAATTCTCGATCCAATGTTGCCGTAGCTGCTCAACACTGAGCCGATCATCAGCAATAAAATGTTTATGCAGCTCATGGCTTACTGCCTCTTTAATACTGTTATAGCCAGAACCTTTTGCAAGGTAACCACCGTTATCTTGCTTCGATATAACGGCTTCTAATGCCTCGGGGTTGGTATTCAAAAATATAGTAGAGTAGCGATCGTAAAGCCTGCGTGCGTATACAGAAATACTGCGAGCTCTATGCACTAGCGTATTATCGAGATCGAAATAAATTGCCTTGTATACCGCCATTGGTTATTTAAGCTCTTTAGTTATCGTTATATAAAAATAAAAACATTAAGAATCAAACAATAGACGCGCTCTTATTTTGGCTTTTCGCCCTGAGCAAGCGTATCGATGTATTTATTAAATCGTCGCTGCCTTGTTTCGGGCTTTTTTGCACTGGTTAAGCCATAAGCAATAACATAACGGCTGGATTTATTCAGCGTTGCGTAAAAGGCTTTCACTTCTGGTAGGTTATTGATAGCGGCGATAAAATCTTCTGGCACTTCTAATTCACTTACAGCATAGGCTTTTTCCCAACGGCCATCGGCTTTGGCTGCGTTAACTTGCACCAAGCCAGGTTCTTGCATTCGCCCAGCCGTAATTAAACGCTCCACATGTTGCGTGTTTCTTTTAGACCACAGACTTGTTGATTTTCTTGGGGTAATACGTTGCAGGTATGCTTGATCATCTATGGATTTTTTAATGCCATCAATCCAACCCCAACATAAAGATTCAATAACAACATCATCCCAGCTGACACTCTGTATTGCGGATTTTTTCTTATATATTTTTACCCAAAGCTCATTCGCACTGGCATGGTTATCTTTTAACCACTGGCCGAGGTCTGCCGCTGTCGCAAATGATTCAAATTTCAATGCTGCTAGTTCATGAGCCAAAATAAATTCTCTTTATTAATATGTTGCTCACTTGAGCAAATTAAGTTCTGCTAAACGGAATAAAGACTGCAATTACCACATTCGCTCCTTGGGCTGGCATCGCTGCCCTTTTGCCCAACCGTGGCAAGTACCACAAACCTTTTATAACGCTGCGGGAATAGTTTGCTACGCAGCACCACTACACACTCGAATATATTTACCAACTAGGTAATAGAAAGCGGCAGAATAAGCACCTGATAACACAATGGTTAATGCACTAACAAAGTAATCATTAAGTTCGATGTTGTTAATGAACACCAGCAGAAAAAAAACCACTATAATGGCTATAACAACCAGTAAAATATAAAATAAAAGCCTTATAGAAATTGGTAAAGCCAAGCAGAAAACTCTATTTAGATAGTCCTTGCCATCACCTTTGGCATTGATTTGGTATGTATACCAAATGCCATAGTAGTGAATTACAGCCTGAACAATAATCGTTAGGATATTCATTCTCCATACCAGCCAACTATTAGCCGGTTCGCCCGCCAAAACAATAGGTAAATTAAAACCGCTATAGAATAAAATGCTGAACAGGATAAATTGCTTCAGCATCATAGCCTGACTAAATTCACCCTGCCGAATACGATTCGAAATTTCAGATACATTTAAAAAGTAAATATCTTTAAACATTAAAATCACCTTAGTTCATAACTCTTAAATTTTCGTTTTACCTTAGAAAATTATGCATTCATACGTTTGTTAGAAATTGCATGAGTACACTTTTATCTGTTTGTATTTTGAAATCCAAAACATAATAACCACCAAGTACATTACTATAAAAGTCGGCGCATATATAAAATATAAAATTAGTGTAGTTGCCAAAAATGAAACGAATACCCTTTTACCATTCGTGTAGTAACAAACCGAGCCGACGACTACAAGGCTAAAAAAATACACAACCATAATCGTTAGCGCTGCTATAGCAATAGTTATTGAATTAGTAGTAATGGGAGAGCCGTAAACAAGAAACGCCACATTAGCAATAATTGGCGGCACTATTAGTCCAAAAAGAATAACAACAAAAAGGTGTCTTTTAAGTAATCTAGTCATTTAGCTTTATCTAACGTTCCTAAACTGAAGAACAATGAAGCGCAGCGTAATTGCGTCCTATGCCCGCCGCGGAACGCGGTTTTGGCCAGCATGAACAGATTTGGTTTATTAAGAACTTAGCTCATTAAACTTGATGTACTCTGTTGTTGTTGGCAAATTTTGGATGCCTTTAACAAGGAAGCTTGGTTTAACTACATACTCAGACAGCTTGCTTACGGGTACCCAACGGTAAATTAAGTCTAATTCTTCCTCGATACCGGGAAAATCTTTCTCAGATACGTATTCTGGGTGCTCGGTTAACTCAGCCAAAAAGTAGTTTGATACTTCATGAAATTTTTTACCGATATATTCAAAGAAGTTTTCAACATGCCATACCAGACGAACTACAGAAGAGTCTAAACCAAGCTCTTCCTGTATTTCTCTGGGGATAGTATCTTCTGAGGTTTCAAAAAACTCGACTCTTCCACCAGGCAGTGCCCAGAAATCATCTTTTTCTGATCTGTGAATTAATACGTGATCATTGTGAATTATCACAGCCGCACTTCTAAAATTGAAGCGATTATCACCTTCATCAAATCTAAGCACTTGCCTTCCTTTTGTACTTAACGCCCCTGTACAGTGGCGCAATTTAGCGCCAGCGAAATTGTGTCCAATGCCTGCCGCGGAGCGGTTTTTGGCGGGCATGAACTGCTACGGATTGTTATGCAGTGACACGTTCTATGAGCTTTGGAGTACCAACTAGTAGCTCTTCTCCATTAACTAATATGAAAGCGTCGTCGTCAGATGCCATAAGTAAATCTTCTTTAGACTTTAGCGCTTCAATCCTAGAGTTTTTCTTACTCGAGTGAGGATCAAACATAAAGGATACTAGTCCTAAACCCCTTAAATCGTCCAAGCCTACAGCGTTTTCATCACCACATATAAAGGCGCTTTCAATGCTTGGAGTGAGAATCATTGCACCTGCTGAAACCCCGATTAGAATACCGCCATTCTTAACGTATTCAACTAAACGATTCTCAACACCACGTTCTCTCAAAGACTTTAAGAACCGGAATGTATTACCTCCTGATAGATGGATAAAGGGGCGAGAAAGAGCGGTATTAAATTCTTCAACGCCGTAGCCATCTTCAAAATCGAGATATTGCTCAATTTCATATCCAATCGATTTATATGTCTCTACAACCATTCTATAGAAATATCGATCAGGATCAGGTTGTGAGGCAAAAAATACTCCTGGTTCTGAAGACTTTAGACATGATGACAGAAGAATCTTAATCGCTTCTTTTCCATTCTTTGTATTCTGGTTGCTGAGCAGACCTAAGTTCAACTTCTATTCCTTAAAATGCATAACGCCACAAGCACGTGCGGTTTTGTGGTGGAGGCGAAGCCGATGCAGAAAAACTGTCGCCGTTCCTTGCTTTGTTATACAGCATCAGAACAAACATCAAATGTTCGGACTCAGCCCGGCGCATAGTGTAAAAATTACAGCCAAGTTTGCTAGGGCTTGCACGTTCACCCTGTTAAAAACATTCATATTAAATAAGGAAAATTTCTAACTCAGATAACCTCTAACAGCTCTTTGAACTCGACTGCGCTCTGATCCATGACTTTAAATAGATTACCCTTTTCTACCTCAACTAGAACACCCTGATAAAACTTAAAGTACTGATGGTAATTTTTCAAAAGATAGCTTGCAAGGTGTCTTGGTATTCCAATATTTTGCAACTCAATTATTCGATAATCTGTTGTTCCATATTCTAGATATTCAGCCCAATTCTTCCCGGCAGATGCTTCACCTAGCTTTTCGGCGAGAAGTTCATAGTAGTTGCCAAAATAGTTTTTAAGCTTAAAACGCAGTATATTATCGATATTAGAAATAATTTCGTTAATAACCAAATTTATTTGATACTTATCTTTTGGGTTAAAGTCTATAAGCTGGTCCACATCCCAAATATGTCCATTTTTCGTATAGTAGTCAATGGCAGTTGAGATCATCCGACTCAAAGGAGTTGAATCCATCCAGTTCGACATCAGCACTGCATAATATTTGAGACTCTCTCTAGAGCGATACATTGGATTTCTACCGCCAACCTCTTCTTTATCCCATGAATAAAAATCACACAACGTTTCGAGAGCTTGCAAGACAGATTTATAGCTAACATCTGAACTTAACGTCAGCTCCTCAAGCCTATTATATCTAATAATCTTATTCTGATATTTCGCTTTAATAATAGAATAAGAGGATAGAATCTTTTCCGGAACTTCGTTTTGCAAGCTCATATCTCGCAAGACTTTCTCTGATCCGCCTTTCTTGCTTATGAAGTTTGAGCGGAGAGTTGAGTCCTCTTGACGAATTTCATGGATAAGAGCTATGTTGGCGTAATGACTCCAAACCTTTCTCTCGTCATCGGTAGTGTGTTTCCTTGTAAAATCACTCTCTGTTAATGCTGCTTCAACATTCTCAAAAAACTTCTTTTTACCGTTGATAATTGAGGGAGAAATGGGGGAAATAGATTTATTTTTAACAACAGTCAAATCTTTCTCTGGATTCTTCCATCTATTATTTTTGTATTCAATTCTGGTGCATATAATATTTCCAGACAACTCTTTCGTTAACCTGCCCGCTCTACCGGCGAGATTCCAGAAGTCAACATCAGTGAATTTACTAAGCCCTATTGCATTGCTAAGTATAAAGATATTCTTGGCTGGTAGGTTTACACCTTCAAGAAGAGTTGACGTACAGAAGACATAGTCAATAGCTTTTTCTGCGAATAGAATCTCAACTTTCTCTCGAATTCTTTGAGGTAAATTACCAAAATGAAAAGCTACACCCTTTCTGAGGCAATCAACTAAATAGTACTTTTCATGAAGGTGCTCCTTGATTACCGAAACGACTTCATCGATTCGCTCGTCATTCTTATATGGGAGGCTTGCCGACACGCTGAGGGCATACTGAATGGTATCCGTTTTTGTGTTGCAGTAAATAAGACTAGACTGATTGTCGCTAAGCAATTTTAACCAATCAGAAAAGTTCCTATTGGAAAAGTTTACCGGGATATCTTTCTCATCACCCAAGTCTGACAGTAACCTACAATGTTGCTCTAACAAATCTAAAAAATAACGATTCTGAGCGACCGGTGAACTTTTGATATTGATAGATTCCTCGGTGCTTTTGTCAAACAAACTAAGAAAAACATCCGGGTTTGGAATGTTTGGTGAAGCAAAATACAGCTTTATACTTTTTCGCTCCGCTTGCAAAATTGCGTGATAATAAAGAGGGCTTCTTGAATCTTTTTCTGCTACGACCTTTTGAGCCTCATCAACAAACAAGTAACCAACCTTGGGGTTCGACGTGTCTGCAAGATAAGCAACCAACCTTTCAGGGGTGAAAATGAATATGTATCGAGTTCCTTCGAACCTAAACGATTCCGGAACTGTAGGATGAGAAAGTATTCGATACTCTTTAATATTTGAAAATTCTTTTTTAAGCTGAAGCAATGTTTGATTGATCAACGCCCTAGTTGGAACAAGGATGACGATATTCTCATTAACTTTTTGAACTTCGATTAAGTGTCGAATAAATGAGTTTAGGATAAAAGATTTGCCTAGTGACGTAGGACCCGAAAAACTATAATGATTACTATTTTTAAGGCTCTCAAATATTTTGTATTGAGAATCAGTAAAAACGAGGCTACTTCCTGGAATTTTCTGAAATATTTCTTTTGTATACTTTTCAAAAACAAGCTCTAACGATGGGTTTTCATCGGAATACCCATCTACCTCTAAAAATTTTAGTGCAGGAAAATTTCCGAGTTTTGTGAGGACTGAGTTTGCGAATGCTCTGAAAACTGAGTCGTCCTTATAATTACCCACCAAAAGACTGATTATCTTGTAAGCTTTATTTTGCGCATCAGCATTTCTTGATCGGGACAGAATATCTGCAAACCTTAAAAGGTCGAGAAGCTCCTTTTCTTTTAGATTATTTGCTTTTATATGAAAATAATTGTAGGCGGAGAGAAGCTCTGCTTTACTAAATAATTCTCGAAAATATTCATCATTAATGGATTTTTCGGATAGCTCTTCAATTAGGCTCATGTAGATATTCCTTCTTGAAGAATTCTTCTATTTTTATCTAGATCTGTAAATGGCAGGATATAAATATAGAAATTATGACCATTCAAGTTAAATTCATTTATTTTTTTTAAAATATGTTGAAATGATAATTTAATTTCTTTATTAATTTGATCTTTTATTTTTTCTCTGAATTCTTTATTTGATAGACTCTTGTATTCTTCGCACACGTTAGTTTCATAGCCTACAAAAACTCCGAACGCATCATCAACATCAAAATTATTCTGTCGACTTGGATAGATGATTTTCTCGATGAATTCTCGTTGTTCAGACGAAAACGTTTCTTTTTCCAAATGATCACTCAGCAGCCCTTTTTCGTATGGAAGCCCACTTTTTTTACTTCCTTTTGAGTTGACGCAGTTCTTGAATTCATGGATTGACTTGAATGCATCTGTTATTGCGGCCGTTAGGCCAGCAATTGTTTTAGATTCGCCAAAAATAAGCTGGTAACCTCCATTATTTAGCCTTAAAAAGTGAACACCATCTGATCCGTTGACGTAATGACTTGTGGACGTCTTCAACTCTAATTTAGACAAGAGTTTAGGAGCCTTTAAATGGGTTTCTAAAAAGCAGTAAAGAAGCAACTCGCCAAGCTCTCCTTTGTTATTTATGTACTCAACAAACTTTTCCCTTGCTTTTGCTGCAAGTGTCCCCGGCTTTTCAGAATACTTTTCACGAACTTTTCTCGAAAGTGAAAAATCTATCATCGGATCAATAAGATTATTCTTTAAAGACGAGTAATCGAATTCATTTGCGTTAATCCTTAGAACAAAAAGGTCAAGCTTGTTTTTGCAATGCTCATCTAAGGTATGACTTCCTAAATGCTCAAAACTATCCAAAAAGTCGAAATCTTTGATACTAAGTTCCATTTTTTATCCTTTTGGCTGGGCATTGTCATACTATCAAGTATTCATTAACCTTTATCTTTCAAGACTAATTACTAAAAACAACACCTCAATTGCATGCATAAACCGCTTTCCAATAACGCTAATTCATTTGAGTCTAAAGCTAGACACAGTGCGGTGCTGCCTAACGCCGCCAACACAGGCGAGCGTTAGCGAGCCCAGCCCACGCTTTTTGTGGGTGATTGTGATTGGCCTTGTTAGAGACTTAATCTTTAAACCACCGATACAGACCATAACCTATTGCTCCAGCTGCAAGTGGTGCTGCTGCCGTGATAACTAAACCTGTAGCCATACCGCCACCAGCAATAGCACCAATAGCAGATAAACCCGATGTTATTCCCGTTGCACCTAAACCTGTAACTGTTCCTGCAGTTGATACTGCAGCTACAGAACCAACTGTTCCAGTTGCAGCACCTGCACCCGCTGCTTTAATACCATTAGTATCTTCACTCATATTGAATCCTCTTTGTTACCCGTTAGTTAAATGCTAAAGATTGTGTGACCTCTAACGCCAAGCTCTGCTGAAAACATAGGTGGAGGCGAAGCCAGAGCTTATGGTTTTCAGCAGGAGCGCCTTGTTAAATGCAGACTATTTTGACCGCAGATTTAATTTTAGTTGTAAAGCTTTCAGCGAACTCAACCACCTCTAACTCAGTTTCATTAGGATGGCTGGTAGTTGTAATATAACGACTATTTGTTCCATCACCCACAGCAATTTCATCCATTATTTCTTCCCAAAGCTCACAGTCTTTTCCAACTACACAAAACAATTCGTATTCCTGATCTAGGAAGGAATTAAGCAATTCGTCGTGCTTTTCATCATATCCGGACTCTGAAACTAAAACCACTTTACTCATAGCTATAGCCATTTAACGCCCGCATTTGCGGCTGGTTTGGAGCGCCAGCGTAGGTGCCGACAACAGCCACTTGTTAGTGCTTTTTATACTCACCAGTTCTAACCCTTCTGCTAATTTCACGCTTTACCGCACCAGTTGCGTAATCTTTGTCGCCACCACTTATCGAGGCAACAACAGTACAATTACAGTTCTCACAAATAAAATCAGTTTTGTTAATCTGCCCGAAGGTTCGACAAAAACTATCGTCGTAAACTAAAGTTGCATCGCATCTTGGACAAAAGCACCAGACATTAGATATTTGATTTCCAGTCCAGCTCCAGCGCCAATTAGCACCATGCATAAGGTCCTCAACATAGGATTTAAATTCTGGCTCTTCGGACTCACCTTTAATAGCTAAATATATGTTTATTAAGCCAATTAAGGCGAGAATGAAAATTAGCAACCAAGCCCAACCTGGAAGAGAGTATGAGTCAACCAGTGCATCCCAGCACCAAACAACACCTGACCAAGCCCATGATAGAAAGCTAACAACATAACCTCTCAGAACTGGTACAGTTAAGAGTATTACTCCCGAAATTACAGAGGCTATGGTTGCATTTCTAATTGATATAAATGAATTTTCGCTCATATTTCCTCTTGATCACTAACGCCGCATTCATCGGCTTGTCCGCTGCAGTGCCTTGTTAAATTTGTACTTGTCGGCAACATACTTTGCTGAATTTTCAATATATGGAAACACTGTACTTTCATTAATGTTCAGCAGATCGAGCTCTTCTAAAATTGCAGGCTTATTAGCCACTGTAATTCGAGTGACTGTTATTTCCGGTGTCCCTTCCTCATTCATAACCGCATCAAGCCCATACAAAAGAAAGGCGCCGGATTGAGATGAGATACGATCGTTGCTTTGTTTCCCCTTTACACATACAATTTTTCTCAGATCGTCAGGAATGATTTTAGGCTCGAAAAATGGTTTCTCTTCTCTTATAAAGTGAACTAATCGTTTTACTGATACTTGATCGTTAAAATTTTCATCTTCTAGGTTGATATTGTCCTTCTCTTCTTTTGGAAGCCTCGCCAGATTAGATATACAGCTCGCAACATCCGAATCAAAATACTTGACCTTATCCCGATCCATTGAAAAGAGAATTACTTCGCCATCTTCTTCGAGGGCGGATTTACATGCGAAATAAAGTGCTATCAGTGGGTTTGAAGTTATATCTAACAATCTGGTTGGTAACGAATAGTGTTGCATTCTAACCAGTCTATCCAAAGTATATTCGTCAGACTGGAAGTCAGCTGAGTTTGAAACAATTAACTCTCTGTACAGTATGTGCTCGTTATCTAGATAGAGATAGTTCCCGTCGTCATCTTTTCTGAACAAGGATGGCTCTAACTTATATTTGCTCTTATTTGAGTGGCCTCGGTAAAAGACTTCTGAACCATTTTCTCTTTCAGAGGAAAGAACTTTTCCAATAAAACCCTGTACCGTTGTGACTTTGGGATTCGTTGATTTTTTAGCGGGAGGCTTTTCCTGCTTTGTAGGCTCCCGTATTTGCTGTTGGTTTAACACGTTAGCAGCTATAAGACGTTCAAAAAGATCTTCATCTTTGATCGCCCAATGAGTTCTGTTCATTTCCCAATCGCGTATGTCAAGCAGTGGCGCTATTGGTTTAATTGCATCGTACGGTATTGGAGGGATGTTCTCGTCAAATTCAAACTCTATAAGTAGTTTTATTCCCCTTTCTTTAATTGACGTAAATCTGCCAACACGTAGATCTTCTTCACCTTCGTATGCAAATAAACAGGGGTATGCCTTCAGTGTTTCAATTAGACTCGGGCTAAGGGACTTGAAGGCCTCTGCAATAGACTCTGTTGTATATTCCAGGAAACGGCTTTTATCGTATTCATAGAATGGTTTGTCCCAGGCACCTAGTCTTGCAGTCACTAAAAGGTTGTACATGCTATGAGGTAGTCCCCTAATAATTTAACGCCCGCATAAGCTGCGGAGCATGTTGGACGACTTTTTGCGTCGTTTTCTTTTAAGCAAAAAACCGGACAAGATGAAACGTCAGGTTTGATGCGTTTGTTAGGTTTTTTTACGCCACGCTCTAGATTTATACTTTTCTGGGATTCCATCATCAAAAAGAGGCGAATCAAAACCCAGCTCTTCCAATTCATCGAACCATTGCTCTCGCTTGCTTTCCGGCAATTTAGAGCCGCAAAATGGGCAGAAACTAATATCATAGGACGACGGTCCACCATCATGAATTATTAACCCATACTCGTCGAAAACTTCCGAGTAGCAAATGACATAATCTGGGCATTCGAATGGGTTGTCGTGCTCATCACACATTTTTCCTGTGTGTCGATCCATCTCTTTACAGCAATGCTTACTCACTGGAACACCTAACAGTTTCTTTCACCACTTAAGCGGCATTGTATGGAGCGGCTTTTTCAGGTTTGTTAAATTCCCCAAATCCGCTGAATAGCCCTAATATGCTACCTCTTAGGCTAGCCTGTCAATTTGAAACGCAAGAAAAAGCCGCGTGTGCGGTTATTTCCGGGGTTTTGCCGCGCGGTACATTAAATGCCTCCATATTGCTCTCTGGGTTTTACCTGTATGAGTCATTTAGTAATCAAAACAAAATGATCAAATATTAACCATCAGTATTTCTGCAAGGCTATCTCAGTTTACCTGCATGACTGCCGTTGCTAGTATCCGCGCTCAAGGTGTACGGCTGGTCGTGCTTTGCTCGTGGGTTTATGTTTGCGGGTTTGTGCGCCAGCGGCCGTTTTATTTGTTATGAACCCAACTGTGCCGACCAATAATATGAGTAATACGAACAGCGCTGCTAAAGAATGTACCGAGACTGGCTGTGCCATTCGGTTAGATCAGGTTTGTCTGGAAGTGGAAGGCAAGCAGGTAATTAATCAGCTGTCTTTGCAGACGAATGTTCGCCGGCTTGGCGTAATTGGCCGTAATGGTTCGGGCAAGTCTACCCTCTCCCGTTTGCTTTCGGGTTTGATTGATACCACCGCTGGCGAGTTGGAAGTGGCGGGCTTTAACCCATTTAAAGATCGTCGCGCTGCGTTGCGGCAAATCGGGCTGTTGTTTCAGAACCCGGAACATCAAATTATTTTCCCGACGGTGTTAGAAGAGGTGACATTCGGCTTGCGCCAGTTGGGCCAAGATAAAACCCTCGCGACAAATAATGCGCTGCAAGTGCTGGCTGCGTTTGGCAAATCGCATTGGCAAGATGCGCATTGCTCTGCGTTATCTCAGGGGCAAAAACATCTGGTTTGCTTAATGGCGATTGTTGCCATGCAGCCCAATTTAATTATTTTGGATGAACCCTTTGCTGGTTTGGATATTCCAACCAAACGGCAACTGCAACGCTACCTCGATAGCTTTGCTGGCAGCCTTATTCACATCAGCCACGACCCGGATGATCTGCACGGTTACGACCAGCTATTGTGGTTAGAAGCTGGCCAAGTTGCTGCGTTGGGCGAGCCAGACGAAGTAATGCCGCGTTATTTGGCGGCTATGCATGAACTGGGAGAAAGCGATGATATCTCTGACCTCTCCCGTTGAAACCCGCGCGCACCATTGGCCTGCCGGATTAAAACTGGGTTTGTTGAGCCTAGTAACTTTTGGCCTGTTCTTTTTTGATGGCATCATTTTTCACGGCCTGTTTTTGTTATTTGTCTTAATGCTTTATGCATTGCCGGGAATATTGTTTTTAAAAAATGGCTGCAAGCATCTAAAAATTTTATGGCCGTTTGCGTTTATTGTTTTGCTTTGGCATTTAACCACAGGCGAAATTGAACTTGGCTTAACCGTTGTATTCCGCATGATTTCAGCAGTCGGTTTGGCGAATTTAGTCACCATGACGACGCGCCTTTCCGACATGATCGATGTTGTGCATTGGCTGACTCGCCCGTTGCAAAAATTGGGTTTTAACCCACGCATATTAGAGCTGGCAATCGCCTTAGTGATTCGCATGACGCCAGTGCTCGTTGCCAAAGGGAAAAACCTAACTCTCGCTTGGCAAGCTCGTTCCAACCGACGTTCCGGTTGGCGAATCATTTTACCCTTTACTGTCCTCGCGCTTGATGACGCGGACCATGTTGCCGAAGCCCTAAAGGCTCGCGGTGGATTAACCAACCAGGAGAAAAAATAAATGGAAAAAAATATTGCTTACATCGCTTTGTTTGCGGCCTTAATTGCGGCATTGGGTTTGGTACCTAAAATCACCCTTGGCTTTGGCGTGCCGATCACCGCACAAAGCCTTGGTATTATGCTCTGCGGTACTGTATTGGGCGCCAAGCGTGGAGCTTTAGCAGTATTGTTGCTGCTGTTGCTGGTCGCGTTGGGCTTGCCTTTGCTTGCGGGCGGTCGTGGTGGTTTAGGGCTGTTTGTTGGCGCTACTGGTGGCTTCTTAGTTGGCTGGCCGATTGCTGCCTATGTAACTGGCTTGATCGTTGAGAAATGGCGCACTGGCCCTATTGCTGTTGTTGCTGCCATTGCTTCGGTTATTGGCAGTAAGGTGATGTATCTGTTTGGCATTATTGGCATGGCGATCGTATTGGAAAAAACATTGCTCGAGGCCGCTGCGCTGATGCTGGTGTTTATTCCTGGAGATACGATTAAAGCCATTATTGCCGGTTTTCTCACTGCGGCGATAGCCAAAGCTCGCCCAGCAAGTTTGCTGTCGCGCCAAGTTAAAGCAGAGCCAAAACCGGTAACGGCAGAAACAGAAACGGTTTAATTGTGCGGTTTTTACATCTCAAATTATTGAGTTAAGTGAGCTTGCGTGAATATCCAAATTTATAGCGATAATGTTTCGGCGAATCATATTCTCTATTATGCGCTGGCTCGGTTGTGCGGTAAAAAGAATGTTTGCTTTGTTAATGCCCACGAAATTTTAAACGGTTCTTTAACTGCAAATGTTGATTTACTGGTTATGCCCGGCGGTGCCAGCCGTTATAAAACCGATAAACTCAATGGCGCAGCCAACCGACTGATTAAAAGCTATGTTGAACGGGGCGGCCGCTATTTAGGTATTTGTGGCGGCGCCTACATGGCTTGCAAAACAACCAAGTGGGCGCAAGGTCTGCCGCACGAAATTATCACCGAAAACGAATTAGGGTTTTTCCCCGGCGCGGCAATTGGCCCGGTTGAACCATTTGGCCGAGGCGATAATTATAACCAGACCGATGCTCACCTTGTGACGCTGGAATACCAAGGTAAGCCAATCGACTCTCTCTATTTAGGTGGCTGTATTTTCCTGCCTGATGCACCAACCTGCTCTGACAAAATTAGCCATGAAGCAAGTGACGATAGAGTAAGTGACGATAAAAAAAATAACGATAAAATAAGAGGCTATGAAATACTGGCATCTTTTGCCGACTTACCGGAAAAACCTGCCGCCATTGTTGCAGGCCAGTACGGCCAAGGGCTGTGGCTATTGTGCTCAACACACCCAGAATACGATAACCAAGCCATTGAACTGGTCGATTTTGATGTCATCGGTAATCAGTACCAACACTTCTCCCAACTGCCAGACGATACCGATTTAAGTTTGCAGCTGTTAAAAAAATTATTAACCAAGCTTAACCTGCCCTGCTGTTAAGTGAGCTATGTACATTGATTAGCCGTGTTCATTAACATAGTGTAAATATTGACTAACCTAACCTTCAGCATGCGTTTTATCTACTAAAAACCATAGTGTTTTTCACTTACGTAAAGACTCTATTTTTTATACATGGCCAAAAATTTATACGCTGAATCTTTACTATCATCGACCTCCTGCCACCTTTTAATAAATGACATACATCAAAATCCCCTCCCTAATGATTTGATAATTTATGGCTCGTGATTATCAGATTGACATTCAGTATGAGTCGTAATTGATGAATAAATTTAGAAATATCTCAATTATTCGTTCGACTATTTTCGAATCTATATAGGTCGTTACCGGAAATACTTCTATCTTATCTTTGTTTTTTACCATCTCACTCTAAAGCTCAGATAAGCATTTCCATTACTTTCATATTGTTGACAATTTCTGGTTTGTTTTTTGTTGAAGATGATTATTCATTTACATCGCATAGCAATATATTTTTACCATTAAAGCTTTAAAGGAGGTATCTAAATGGCTAATAGAATGAGGCTTTTGCCCTTTCAGTCTACTCCTAAGCAATCAGGTTATACTAAAAATTCCGAACGCAATTGCATCGTATCGTTAATTAAACTAGCGCTTATCCAGCAACTGGTATGCCACTATTTTATGCGTGGTTCGCTTTTCTCACTCGCATTAACAACATCAAAGTTAAGTGCAGAACACTGTCATCTTCGTCATTCTCTGATCAAACCTATTTTAGACAGTATTCGACAGCCCGGTACTGTGCAAAACAACCCTCTGCTTTGCTGACTAAAATTTATTCTTTTTAGTCGATTCCTTACTGCCATTTAAACACGAAATTTTTTCGACACTTTTAGATTTAAATGGAAAGTATCTATAACCGTTTTAAAGAACACCGCTTTTACTATTTAGCTATTTAACTATAAGGGTAAAAATCATGGCAAAACTAAATGAAAAATATGAAACTGCATGGGAAGGTTTCTCGGGAGAAACTTGGAAAAATGAAGTCAATGTCCGTGACTTTATTCAAAATAACTACACACCTTATGAAGGTGATGAAAGCTTCCTAGCGGACGCAACTCCAGCGACCAATAAGCTATGGCAAGAAGTTATGGAAGGCATCAAAATAGAGAACAGCACACATGCGCCTGTCGATTTTGATACCGATATTATTTCAACAATCGTCTCTCACGATGCCGGTTACATTGATAAAGACTTAGAAAAAATCGTCGGTCTGCAAACGGATAAACCTCTTAAACGAGCACTGATTCCTAACGGCGGTATTCGCATGATCGAGAATTCTTGTAAGGTTTATGGCAAAGAACTCGATCCTAAAATTAAAGAAATATTCACTGATTATCGTAAAACTCACAACCAAGGAGTTTTCGATATTTACACTGGCGATATTCTAAAATGTCGTAAATCGGGCATTTTAACAGGCCTGCCAGACGCTTATGGGCGCGGTCGTATTATTGGTGATTATCGACGCATTGCTGTTTACGGCATTGATTACCTAATGGCCGATAAAGCCGAGCAGCATAAAAGCTTAGAAAAAGATTTAGTCGCCGGCACCTCTATCCAAGAAACAGCACAATTACGTGAAGAAATTTTTGATCAATACCGTGCACTAGAACAGATCAAAGAAATGGCCGCTAAATACGGTTATGACATTTCTGGCCCTGCAACCAATGCTGTTGAAGCTATTCAATGGACGTACTTCGGTTACCTAGCGGCGATTAAATCGCAAAATGGTGCGGCAATGTCGTTTGGTCGTACATCGACTTTCTTAGATATCTATATCGAAAAAGATATTCAAGCCGGTAAATTAACCGAACAAGAAGCGCAAGAACTGATCGATCACCTAGTGATGAAATTACGTATGGTTCGCTTCTTACGGACACCAGAATATGATGACCTATTCTCAGGTGACCCAATCTGGGCGACTGAATCTATCGGTGGTATGGGTTTAGACGGTCGTACTTTGGTAACTAAAAACAGCTTCCGTTTCCTACATACGCAATACACCATGGGTGCTTCACCAGAGCCGAACATTACGGTGTTATGGTCTGAACAGCTACCGATGAACTTTAAAAAATATTGCGCGAAAGTCTCTATCGATACCTCGTCCATCCAGTACGAAAACGATGACCTGATGCGTCCTGATTTCAATAGTGATGATTTTGCCATTGCCTGTTGCGTATCACCAATGGTGGTCGGTAAACAGATGCAGTTCTTTGGTGCTCGTGCCAACTTAGCTAAAACCTTGTTGTACTCCATCAATGGTGGTGTTGACGAAAAATCTAAAGCACAGGTTGGCCCTAAAACTTTACCGGCAAATACCGATGAAATTTTAGAGTTTGATAGTGTTTTTGCGAACCTCGACCACTTTATGGATTGGTTAGCAGAAACCTATGTAACGGCACTAAACTGCATTCATTACATGCACGACAAGTACAGTTACGAAGCTGCGCTTATGGCACTGCACGATCGTGATGTTACTCGTACAATGGCCTGTGGTATTGCTGGTCTTTCAATTGCTGCGGACTCACTTTCTGCGATTAAGTATGCAAAAGTAAAACCTATTCGCGATGAAGATGGCATAGCAGTCGATTTTGAGATTGAAGGTGATTACCCTAAATTTGGTAATAATGATCCACGTGTTGATGATATTGCTTGCGATCTTGTTGAGCGCTTCATGAAAAAAATTCAATCACACAATATCTATCGTAACGCGCGCCCAACTCAGTCCATCCTTACAATTACCTCCAATGTTGTCTACGGTAAAAAAACCGGTAATACACCAGATGGACGTCGCGCTGGTATGCCATTCGCACCGGGTGCAAACCCAATGCATGGACGAGACCAGAAAGGTGCCATCGCTTCATTGACATCGGTTTCCAAACTACCGTTTGAATATGCACAGGATGGTATCTCATATACATTTTCTATTGTGCCGAATGCATTGGGTAAAACCGATGATTCGAAAAAAGCAAACCTCGCAGGCATGATGGACGGCTACTTTAAACATACCGATGAATTGGAAGGTGGTCAGCACTTAAATGTGAATGTTCTGAATCGTGAAACACTTCTAGAGGCAATGGATCATCCTGAAAAATATCCTCAGTTAACGATCCGAGTATCAGGCTATGCAGTACGCTTTAACTCGTTGACGAAAGAACAGCAAAACGATGTTGTCTCTCGTACTTTTACTGCAAGCATGTAACTCAAAGCTAATAAAGGGTATATGTGATTTTTTCACGTTGCCCTTTAACTTTTCTATTTTAAATAGGCTAGAACTTATCAGCGCAGTTGTAAAAAACCGCGCTGTTTTTATTCACTTTCCTGCTCAAACTATACACACTTCAAACCAGATATTCCGGCAGAGATTACTGTAAAATATAGACAGTCAGACTTAGAATTTTATACTCCGAATAGATGTAAAGGACCTTTAATGTCAGTCACTGGACACGTTCACTCTATTGAAAGTTGCGGTACCGTTGATGGGCCGGGTATTCGTTTTATTGTTTTTTTGCAAGGTTGTTTAATGCGTTGCAAGTATTGCCATAATCGCGATTCCTGGGATATTAAAACCGGAACTATTATGAGTTCCGATGAAATTGTTAGCGAATTGCTACAGTATCGACATTATATGGCCGCATCGGGTGGCGGTGTCACCCTCTCCGGTGGCGAAGCCATGCTACAACCTGAATTCGTCAAAGATATTTTTACCAAAGCAAAAGCTGAGGGCATTCATACTTGTCTCGATACCAATGGCTTTATTCGAAAAATGGAACCATTAATTGATGAGGTTCTCGATGTAACTGACCTTGTACTTTTAGACATTAAGCAAATGGACGATAGCAAGCATATTGATTTAACCCGCGTCAGTAATAAATATACACTGAGATTTGCTCAGCATTTAGCCCAGCGGAATCAACCAGTTTACCTTCGCTATGTGGTTCTTCCTTCTTATACAGATGCCGATGAAGATGTTAATGCGCTTGGTAAATTTATCGAACCCATGAAGAATATTGAAAAAATTGAACTATTGCCTTATCACGAACTTGGCAAACATAAGTGGCTTGAAATGGGGGAGACTTATCCGCTCGAAGGCATTCATCCGCCAACACCAGAAACGATGGCTAGAGTTAAAGATATTCTTTCGCGATACCATGGCGATATTGTTTATTAACTCGGAAATAATTATAAAATTTATAAATTAGTCGATAACCATAGATTGGATGTACGATAAAATGCATAAATTTTGATAAATCTTTCTGACAGCCGAACTTATTTTTTACGCTGCGACAAAATAATTTTAACCGCCTGAAAAATACCAAGCAACAACAGCCCGCCTCCTGCACCATAGCGAAGATACGGATTACTAATGGTATGCTCCATACCACCTCTACCTATAGTTATCCCTGCAAAAACCAATATTAACCCATAGGTAAATGGGAGTATCATTGCAATGTATGCTTCCGTCTCTTTATTTTGTTCTAGCCTTTGGCTTTCTTGCTCTTTCTGTATCTGCTTAGATCGAGCTAGTAATTTTTCATCAGATAAAATATTCTCAATTTCAGCGACCCTATCTGGATGCGCCTTTCGGTCAATTACCTTCAATACTTCTCGTAACTGGAATTCACTATATTTGTAGTAATCTGGTTTCATAAAATAAACTAATTGGGTAGGTAATTATTCTACATAAGAATATCTTAAAGCTCATAAGCTAAGCAACAAACTAGCTATTGCTTTACCGCCTTGATACTAACAATCCCTCATCAAAAACAAAACGCCAGATAAAACTATGGAATGATTTTTAATAAGTAGTTGCACGTCACTTAAAAGTTAAGCGCCAGTTCTCATATTTTAATATTTTGCCTCAGAGATGAGAAGCCCGTCTAACTATGTGAAACCCCCATCTAAATATAATTTTTAATAAGTAGTAGCTTGAGTGTGTTTTACATCGGCGATTTTTAAATAAATCGATTAACTTTTTATGTTCAGGGCAATAACAATGAAGACTATTTTAAACGCTGCGTTTTTAATTGCGGTAGTAGGTGGATTAGCAGGCTGTTTGGAAGAGCTGGAAGATTTAGAGGATATTATTTCTGAGATAAATGATTCGGAAGGCACATCTATGGATTCGCCTTATAAATTAAGCGAAGGCTGGAAGCATTTTTCTCAATCTGAGGCCTCAAGTGTTTTAAGTACTACTTTTGAGATTCGTCCGGGTAGACTAAACATGGATGGCGTCATCTCCTTATCTAATAGCGATGCCGATAACTCGTCATCGGCCATTGCAAGTGTAAGGTTTTCACCCGACGGTTTTATTGAAGCGCGAGATGCAGATGAATACCGTGCCGATATTGACTTTACGTACGTCGAAGATCAATGGCATGAAATTAAGATAGATGTTGATTTTACAACACGAACCTACGATGTGAGTGCTGCGATTAAGGGAACTCCTTTAACCTTACTCGTTCAGGGCGCTGATTTCAGAGCAGAGGCAGAAGCTATTTCCTCTGTGTCTTATCTTTCACTTTGGACTTCAGGTATAGGTTCTTTAGAACTTGGCAGTCTCATTTGGGATGCAGAATCATTAGATGTTGTCGATTCAGAAAACATTGAACCAGATTATAGAGCGGATAATGGCTGGACACACTCTAATCAAAATTTGATTCAAGGTGACATGACCACAACATTTTTAATGCGCGCAGAATCCGCACTAATGGATGGTTTTGTTGCGCTGACTGCTACTGCAGCTGATGACTTTAATGGGCTTCTAGCCACGGTTAGATTTGCACCTTCAGGACAAATAGATGTTCGCGATGGCGATGAATATCGATCCGATACTGCATTTTATTACAGCCCTGGTGTTTGGTATCAAGTAACCTTTGAAACCAATGTTGTTTCGCGTCTTTATTCGGTATCTGTTGCCGAATATGCAAATGAAATAAATGCCGTTGATTTAATTGTTGATGCCTCTTATAGAACCGGTACGGATGAGACCGCAGGCATTAGCAACCTGGCTTTATGGAGTTCTGATGTTGGCGCGATTGAAATCGCTCAGTTGAGTTGGCCTGAAAGTGATGTTGTTGCAACAGATCCTGAAGAACCAACAGATCCTATCACTGAAGCACCGCTGGTATACGGTGAAAAATGTGAAGTGGTAGAAATAGATGGCAACACCCATTTAAGACACTACGAGTACGAATGGATAGTTCAGGGTGTAGACCATAATGCCGGTGCCTACATTACTGGCGATTGCTGGATAACCGGCCCAGTTGTTGTTGAAAGCGTTACACCAGAACCTTATGCAGATTCAAACGGTTCTATGGCAAACCCAGCAGCAGGACCAGATACTTCTCAAGGCTACGAAGGCGGCTTAGCATTATACGATGCAAGTTTACGTTTAGAGTTTCCTTATTCGGCAGCGGTAAACACTTCGATCGTCTCTTCTGTCACTGACCCAACCTTTGTAGGCACCAATAACCGGCAAGGATGGGTTGTATCTCACGGCATCTTAACGGTTATTCCAACGGTAGCATCAGAGAGCCATTTCAGACCGCCTTATTCGGACCCCGATAAAGAGTCTTACGAATTTACTTTTGCTGATCTGTCGCTGAGCCATATCCCAAGGGTCGATTCAGTAGGCGAAACAACACCATTAGCGGACACGATCATTGAGCAAACCGTTCGCCCTTGGCTCGACCATCATTTTGAATACTTAGGCCGAGGACTTCATGCAATCGATAATATGCCGGGCTATGGCGCAAATGTAACCAGTACTGTTGGTACTGCTTGCTTAGCCTCGACACTGGACTGGCCCGATGAAGATCGTTTAGCGATAACCGCCAACATGGTTCAAATCGGTATCGATAATTACGGCATGATTCAAGTCGGTCAATATTACCCTGCGAATGGTGGACACCACTCAGGACGACTTCTTCCAATCCTTTATGCCGGTAAAGCGCTGAATCATAGTGAGATGCTCAGTGTAACCAGTCGAAGCTACCCAATTGAACATGGCTTTGCGGAAAACTGCCAAACTTATGGTGATGGTCAATATGGTATTCGATATTGCTCAAGAGGTGATGCAAGCACCAACTATGTGACGGTTAATTCGCCAACCTGGGTTGCTCAATCGTTATGTGCACGAATGATTGGTGTTGAAGAGAACTGGAATCACCAGCCGTTTTTTGATTATGTCGAAAACTGGACACAATCATCAGACTTTGGTGACGTCTATGATCCATATAATTATTTCCATAACGATATGTGGTTACAGTATAACTCGGAATATTAAAACTATGGAGCTTCAGGCATTGCCTTAGCTCCTTTCACCAAAAATAAAAAAGTTATATTTTTGTATGGCAGTTTCCGCTGCCATACGAATTAAAAAAACGCTATTTCATAGCTTCATTTTTTAGCTTTATAGCTCATAAAAAATACAGCTCGTAAAAATACAGTCAGTAATAATATTTACTTCCAAACTGAAATTCTGCATCGCCCTTTATCTTTCAAGCCCATTTACTTGACTGGGGCATCTCTAATCCTAATCCATAGATTAAACGAATAATTTGGCCTTCATGCATCGTCTCATGTTCATAAAGACTAGCCAGAATATTTTCAGTACTTTCATTCCAAAGGACATTAGAAAGCACTCTATCAAATCGTTCTTGGGTCTGGCGTAGCGCTAGTTCGTAGCTTAACTTGTCGCTGCCGTCAGCTAAAGAGCAACTAAACCCTTGCCACTTTCCAGCTGCTAATGCTTTAAAATAACTTTCACGAGCACCGACAATACACCAAAGATGATCTTCAATCGTTTTATACTTTGGCACGTCTAATTTTGAAATAAATTGCACCTCAGTCAAAGAGCTAGCAAGTTCACTAAGAACACCAAAACGATCTTTAATGTTTTTTATTACAATTTCTCTCATACGTACCTAGAAATTAACGCTTCCATTTTAGGTTAGTTTATACGTAGTAGAATCTAACCCAAAAAACGGGGTTGTTATATGTTACGCGCGATCTTCATGAGAACCAGATAAAACGCCAACTCAACTCCAATTCTTTTAAGATTTCTCTCGCACGCTTCTAAAGTGCTAGCCCGATTAAAAAGAAAAACGAGCAACGCAGTGTAGATCCTAGCCAACGGGCTAGCGATTGGTTGATAGCTTTGTAATGCATTTAAATACCGGATTCTAATAGTACAACATAACCTAAAATGTTATTGCTAGCCTCAACTTTCAGAGACATCGCTTCACTACTAATCCCTACTGGATTCTGACCAACTCTCTCGTAAACAGCTTCGTAACTATTTCCATTCACCTGAAAGTTTATTTTGTTCTTGTCGCAGCTCCAGATACCAAAATATTCAAGCAGTTCTGCTTCGTTTGCATTGCCAGGTTTCCAGCGCTCATGGTGAAAGATGAGGGAGCTATCTGAATTTAGAAATAGAGTGTATGTGTATTCACTTCCGCGCTCATAACTAAATATAGATTCTTCAATTACACAATTCCCAAACGAATAGGTGGGAATAATTGCCAATAGAAGTGATAGTAGTACTTTACTCATAATTGATGCATAACGTCTTTAGCTTTTTCCTCTTCACCAAAAGGAATCGTAACTTGGACATTTACTTTTTCAAGATTCAAGTTCCCTGTCTCATCACGAACAGATCGCAATGCAAAGCTGAACCTATTAACATCTAAACATAAATCAAAATCTGATGATGGGCACCACGGTTTATCAGGGTCGAAAAATCTTTGTGAGTAAGGAGATTTACGTAAAGTTTCAACGATAGTGGTCTCATCGAACGGCTGGTTTTTTAACAACATCTTAAAGTATTCAGCACACAGGTCATCTTCATCAGATTGGCTTTTAGCCTCAAGCCCCATTTTAACCAGCGTTACCTTATCAGGGCTTCTATCTTTAATGTATTTAGCCGTAGCTTTTGCGTTTACAAATGCTCCGGTGAGAACTTCATCCGCATTTACTGCATTAACTATTCCTTGGGTACCTGCGTGCGTGGTATGGACAACTTTCTTACCTAATAGATTCGCAGCCATAATTTCTGTGGGAGAGTTTCCATAGTCAAAGTCAGGTAACATCTTACCTTTCCTTTCACCAATCAGAATCCCATCATCAATATTTTTCACCAAATCATATGCGTCATCGACATCACCTACAGGGTATATTTTAGAAACACCCTTACTAAAGCAATAACAGGCTACAGAAAAAGCCCGAAAGACATCAATAACAACCGCTATACCTTCAGCACCCCTAGCCCCATCTACAAAATTTACTATTTCTATTTTCATGCTTTCTCTCAGGGTAATTTGAGTATCTAACGCTTGCAGCAGTTATGCGTGATTTTTCGCGTCGGCTGTCCGGATTCGTTACGCATAGGGTGATTCCAAAGAAAAGTTTTCTAGCCCTTCACAGTTGTATAGGTCTACATTTTCAGCTGGCATCATACCTACTTTGCGCAATACAGCTTTGGAGCCTTCATTTTCAACCATTGAAACTCCGTAAAGTACCTTATTCTCGGTATTTTGGAAAAACCAATTGATAAGGGCTTCTGTTGCTTCAGTTATGTAGCCTTTGCCTTCATGTTCACTGACAATACCAAATCGTACGTCTATAAAACTAGGGTTTGGAGCAAACTCAGCACCAACGAAACCCAACTTAATTTCTGGATTCTGTTTTAAAACAATAATAAATGTACCGAAGTTATACTTTTCCCAATGCGAAATTCTTTTTTGGAGATAGTCCAGTTGCTGCTTTGTTGAGTAAGGAGCTTCATTCGGCAAATATTTAGTTTGCTTGGGGCTAGATAGGATGTTCGAAATTACATCTAAGTCAGCCTTTGCTGGTTTTAACAAAAGCAAACGTTCAGTTTTAACCATTTAGTATTTCCAATGTGTAACGCCGCAATAAAGGGCGGCCAACACTCCGGCGTGTTTATACCGGCGATCTTTCATTGCCTTGTTAGGTGATTTCGCACAAACCTTTCGAGTATAAGCTTATTATTTCTTCAGACTCTTCTTTGGCGAATTCTAAGCACCATATTTCACCTATTGTTCTCACCATGTCCGCAATAAATGAAGCCACATATGAAAGAACTAGGCCTGCAAGTGCCTCATGCAACTCTTTTCCGTGAATTCTAGAATGGACTATGGCGCTTATCGCCGA
Source organism: Reinekea thalattae (assembly GCF_008041945.1). NCBI lineage: Bacteria > Pseudomonadati > Pseudomonadota > Gammaproteobacteria > Oceanospirillales > Saccharospirillaceae > Reinekea > Reinekea thalattae. Next base: position 1,040,027 of record NZ_VKAD01000001.1, read on the forward strand.
CGGTGTAGAGTGAGTATTAGTAGATAGAATTTTGTAAATACCATTGAACGTATCTAAATCCAGCCCTCTACAATCGGATATTTCGGTTTGATTCATATCTGAGCACTTACGACCTTTGAAAATCTGCCTTTGAACCTCAGGCAAAAGGGATTTAAATTTTGCGTTTTCCTTAATTATACTTTTCAGCCTATCGCATTCTTCTTGGAGCAAATCTATACCTTTTTCTTCGGCACCTATAAACTTCGCGATCTGTATTGTAGATTTCTCATCATGAAAATCATAAAGATAGAGTCGAAAGTCTGACACTTCTGTATCAATGCTCTCTATACAGTAATACCAATGCAGGTTAGCAGCTTCAATAAGACTTCTAGAAATCGAGCAGAAAGATGGAAAATCGAATAGTTCTCCTGAATCGGTAAACCTTGAACCAGGAAGCACTCTCAATAGCGATATGCATTCCGGAACAACTTTAGCCAAATAGTGCGTTGATATTTTTTTCCTTCTGTCTTCTGTTTGAATACCATCAAATTGCTGAGACAAGTCGTATGCAATCTCAGTTATAGAATCGAAATCATCTATTAATTCTTGAAGGTTACTCATAATTTAGATGACACCTAACGCCAAGCTAAGGGGCGAAGTGCGCAGCACTTTGTCCCGCTTGAGCGCCTTGTTAAGTGTTTATGGTTCATAAAGAGAGCCATCCGAAACCAAGTTCTCGTAAAACTGGCGATATATTAAAATCTCTTTTTGATATTGCTCGGCTATATTACTTGGCTCCTCCAGTAGCCATAGGCAATATTCGTAGCAGAACCTCATTTTCTTATCTTGTTCTTGTATTAATGACTGTGAGAAATGAGACCACTCATTTCGTGGAAAATTTTGTTTGGCCAGATCAACCTTATCTTTGTGCAGATGAGTATACCATTGAACCCCATCAACGAGATCCTCGAAGAGACGGCATAAACGCAGGACTTCTAGAGCCAGATATTTGGACTTTATTTGACGCTCTTTCAGGTAAGCTCTGTTTATTGAATAGAATGGCTCTTCTTCCCAGTCCATCTGGTTGACTCTGCTGATTGTTTTCCATCTCTTTTCGATCATGCTCTGAAGGAGCTTTAGATGATTCAAATAGTTGGCTATTTGCTCATTGAGCGAGGATTCTCGTCTTGCTTCCTTCAGTTGATGTGTAAGGGAGAAAAATGCAATGGCAGCAGCAATTGCTGCCAAGATGGGGCTAAGCATGTTATTAAAGTAACCGGAAAAACCATGCCATGAAGATGATTCAAAGGAAAATTTACCCCCGCCAATAACACCTATTCCGATTGCGTATGAACCTACAACAATTGCAATCAGTATCACGCTAGCAAGAATTATTATTTTAGGGCTTAGTCTTTCCATAGAATTTCATACTCAAATCGAAGTGGACACTTAACGCTAAGCTCACCTGCACATATTACGGAGAGCATTTTTTTGTAAAATGGAGCTACGCGACATACACAAAAACGAGCGCAACAATATTTGTCAGGCAGGGCTATTTGTTAAGGCTTTGACTCCACAAGTAGAACAAAGGCTCCTTTCCATACTCCATAGGTAACATTATTATTTTGAATAAGATGGGAGTAAATGTACTCCACTTTATTGTTACAACTAATCGTTATGGCTGACACAGGGCCACGACTAAAACCCAATTCTTTGAATGTAGCTCTATAGCTGAATTCAAAATCTTTCTTATCTATTGTGCTCTCTCTAAACACGGGATTGGTACACAAAGATTCTCTTAGTGTAACGGTAGAGCTGGATATAACACCGGATGTACCGATAAGAGGCGTAATATCCTCCATACCTACCGTACTAATTCCCGGAAATTTTGCGTCAGAGACAACCCAACTACCCTCATACCATTTTTCCGCATGAGCAGCAGCTACCGAAAACACCAGAATGATAAGAAGTAGATATTTCATAGTGAACCTTAACAGTTTAATTTACCGCTTAAGCGGCATTGTATGGAGCGGCTTTTCAGGATACTGAACTCTACCTGCTCCTTGAAACAACCTAATATGCTACCCCGTAGGTTAGCCTGTCAATTTGAAACTCCATAAAATACACATAACTGGATTAGTATCCATGCTTTACGAGGCAGTGCAGTAGAACCAAATATGGGGTTTATTGAATGAGCAGCTGAACGCTTGTTTAAGCTGTCTTTTTGGCGGGCGAAAAAAAACGGCGACCTGTAATAGGTCGCCGTTTTTTAGAATTTGGTAGGACTAAGCAGATTTGAACTGCTGACCTCTGCCATGTCAAGGCAGCGCTCTAACCAACTGAGCTATAGTCCTAAAGTGTGGCGTATGATACTTATCTAATTTGTTCTGGCAAGGCTTTTGTTAAAATAATCTTGTTTTTCAGTGTGTTAGCTGGCTTTTAATTGGCTGTCTTATTTACCTGTTCCCCATTTACCTTCAGCGGCGATGTGATGAGCCGCGCTATTGCTTCTTGGCTTGCTCGGCTAAAGTAAATACCTCGCGACACCAAACACTAGGGTGCCAATAAATACCGCTAACAGGACGTTTTTGCTTTTTGCGACCACCAGCGCGGTGGCTATTGCGCCCAGTAAGTAAGGGTTTGTCCATGAAAGTGAAAGCTCACCTTCGGGCAAAAACACAATCGGCGTTAGAATGGCGGTAAGTACCGCGGGCGCTGAATAACTAAGCAAGCGTTTGACTGATTTGTTCAGTTTTAATGGCAGTGCCGGTTCTATAAAAATATAACGGCTGCCAAATACGATAAGCGACATGGCGAGTATGGTTAGTGTGATCACTGCTCGGCTCCTTCTATTATTGGCTTGCTCCCAGTGGATATAGGCTGGCTCTCAGCTGGCTCGGCCGAGGCTTGTTGTTTGTGCTGTAAGCGCGTTTGAAGAGTTTCTGTTAAATATCCCACCAGCATGGCAACTAAGGCAGAAATAAGTAAAGCACTTGGAACGCCAAACCAATGCAGCAGCATAGAAAGCACCAGCGCGGTTAGCACGCAGGCAACAATGGGCGAGCTTTTAATACTCGGCACTACAATGGCGATAAAGGTTGCGGCAACAGCGAAGTCGAGTCCAAGTTGGTCGAGGCCGGTGAATCGGCTGCCTAAGAAGATGCCTACTGAGCTTGCTAAATTCCAAACCAAATAAAACGAAGCGCCTACGCCAAAGGCATACCAACGGTCGAATGCTTCTGGCTTTTGGCTGCCACAAACCGAGAACAGTTCATCGGTGAGTAAAAAGCCGAGCAACAAGCGCCAACGTGTCGGTAAACGGCTTAGCCTATCGCGCATAGCAAGGCTGTATAAAAAGTGTCGTGTCGTAATGATTAATACCGCTAATAGCATGGCGATCATCGCGGTTTGGTTTTTAAACATCTCGGCGGCAACCAGTTGCGCTGAACCGGCAAATAAAACGGCAGACATCATCTGCGCCTGAATAATATTTAAACCGGCATCTACCGCATAAGAGCCAGCAATAACGCCCCACGGAATGACAGCAATAGAAAGCGGCATCGCCGCAGCAGCACCTTTAAACCAACGGCGGCGGCGACTTAGATTAGAACTCGACAATGAAGACCTCGGCTATAAAAATCGACTATAAAATACGTTAACTGCTCGAACAGCTCATGGTTATAACACAAAGTTAGCTTAAATTAGCGAATGCTTATCAGCACCTATTGACTTTAGAGTGGACTCAAAGGTTTAAACTGGTGGTCATTATTATTCCGTATTGAGGGATGAACTTATGATTGCTTCTTATTTTTCAGATTTTATTGCCAGCTTTGTATTCTTGTTTACCGAGTCGGCACCCTTTTTATTGCTCGGTTTGTTCATTGCTGGGGTAATCCACATTTTAATCCCCAGTGCTTGGGTACAAAAAACGCTCGGCAAGCGTAATTCTATGGTCACCGCGGCCTTTATTGGCGCGCCTGTGCCGTTGTGTTCTTGCTCGGTTATCCCAACTGCCATAGGCATTCGCCGTTCGGGTGCTTCTAAAGCTTCTACCGCCAGCTTTATGGTTGCCACGCCAGAAACCGGTGTCGACTCTGTTGGCGTAACTTATGCGTTATTAGGGCCAATCATGGCGATTATTCGCCCCGTTAGCGCCATCATTGCAGCTATTTTTACCGGCCTGTTAGTGCAGTGGTGGGATAAAGAAACGCCTGCTAAAAAAGGCGATGCTTCGGCCAGCTGTTGTTCTAGTGAGCCAGCTAAAACCGAAAGCTCTAGTTGCTGTTCTAGCAAGTCTGTTAACGAATCAACTAAAGCTGAAAGTTCTAGTTGCTGCTCTAGTAAGCCCAGTGAGTCTGTTAACGAATCAGCTAAAGCCGTAAGTTCTAGTTGCTGTTCTAGTAAGCCCAGTGAGTCTGTTAACGAGCCAGCTAAAACCGAAAGCTCTAGTTGCTGTTCTAGCAAAGCGAACAGCAGCAGCCAAACAACTCAATACCCTTGGCTGACTAAATTAAAAAACTGTATTAAATACAGCTACGGCAAACTGCTGGGCGACTTTATGCAATGGCTATTAATTGGCTTGGTGTTTGCCGCGCTGATCCGTGCCTTTGTGCCAGAGAGCTTTTTAGCCGAACACGGCTCTGGCTTAATTTCTATGATGATCATGGTGCTGATTTCGATCCCCATGTACATTTGCGCCACGGCTTCCACACCCATTGCGGCAGGGTTGATGCTTTCAGGCATTTCACCCGGTGCTGCCTTGGTGTTTATGATGGCAGGGCCAGCTACCAACGTGGCAACCATTATGGTGGTTAAAAACGAACTCGGCACACGTTCTATGTATGCTTATCTTGCTGGTGTCATCAGCAGTGCTTTAGCGTTAGGTGCGCTAACCGATTGGGCCTTTGCTGTGTTTGATCTGCACATTGAGGTTACCTCGGGCCATCATGGCGACATGACTTCACTGCTCTACTCGCTCAGTGCTGTTGTACTTGCAGTGTTAATGCTCTGGAACGGTTACAACAAATACAAACCAGCAGCGAGCGCACACTAACTGGCCTAATCGCTGTTGAGCCGTACTGTCTTTGATTAGATCTTTTATTGGGGCGCTTATAGTGTCTTTTATAGGGTTTGTTATATGTTTTCTATCTTAGCCTGATGTGAAACTATCAGGCTAATTAAGAGTCTACTAATATTAAGCAACATTAAGTAAGCATTTAGAAAGTAGAAAGCATTCAACACTGCTCAACCACAAGGCCCGAACATGAACCTAACCGATTACTTACTCGCGCACGAAGCCAGCATTCGCCTGGGCTTCTTTTTTAGTCTGTTTTTCATCATGGCTTTATGGGAATGGCGCAGGCCAGCGCGGCCACGCTTAGTGTCGCGTTCTATCCGCTGGCTAAACAACATTGGTTTGGTATTTTTAAACACCCTAATTTTACGGTTGTTGTTTCCGCTTGCGGCCGTGGGCATCGCCAGCTTTGTTGAGGCCAACCAATGGGGGCTGCTGAATTACTACGCTGTTCCTACCGGCTGGGCCATTTTGATTGCCATCGTCTGTTTGGACTTTGCTATTTATATGCAACATGTGATGTTCCATGCGGTTCCGAGCTTATGGCGTTTGCACCGTGTTCACCATGCCGACCTAGATTACGACATGACCACCGGCGCGCGCTTTCATAGCTTAGAGATCGTGTTTTCGATGCTGATTAAATTTGCGGTTATTGCCGTATTGGGCGCTTCGGCGGCGGCGGTGATTATGTTTGAGGTCATTCTCAGCTCTATGGCGATGTTCAACCACGGCAATGTTCGCCTACCATTAGGTTTAGACCGCTGGCTGCGGCTGTTGGTGGTAACGCCAGACATGCACCGCGTGCATCACTCTATTATTGTGAACGAAACCAACAGTAACTTTGGTTTTAATATTTCGCTTTGGGATCGCCTGTTTGGTACTTATCAAGCACAGCCTGCCAAAGGCCATCAGGGTATGGAAATTGGGATTAAAAACATCCGTGAGGCAAAAACCGCCGTTTGGTTGCCTGGAATGTTAGCACTGCCATTCACCCACAAAGTGAGTGGTTATGCGATTAATTATCGTGGTCGGGATGATAAAACAGCTTCAAAATGAGAACTATTACATGAGAATGTAAATAATTACCGAATGAAAACAGTTATCATTTGCATTCGGTAATTAAATAGGCTTTACTACAGAGGTAGTCCTGAACTGGGTACCGAATCTCTTCCCGGCACTCAGAATTTGTAGCCCGTCAAAGCCTGTTTTCAGTGCTTTGACGGGTCTTTTTTTGCCTGTGGTTTTTGGCTCAGTTTTTATATCAACCGGCCTTTATTAACCAACCTTGATCTATTAACCAGTCTTGATCGATTAAATAGCCACCACAATACGGCCACGCACCTCACCTGCCAGTAACTTCTCAGCATAGGGTAACGCTTCATTCAGAGTGATTTGCTCAGCAACATCGTCCAGCATGTCATCGCTGATAAGCTCAGCCAAACGCTGCCAAGCTTCGAGACGATCTTCAGTTGGCCGCATCACACTGTCGACACCCGCCAACGTAACGCCACGCAAAATAAACGGCATCACCGTTGCCGGTAGATCAAAGCCACCCGCTAGACCACAAGCAGCAACCGCACCGCCGTATTGAATCATCGAACAAACGTTCGCCAAGGTTTGGCTGCCTACGCTATCAATCGCACCGGCCCACTGCTCTTTACCCAGAGGTCGGCCTTTTTCTGACAAGCTCGCACGATCGATAATCTCGCTGGCACCCAACTGTTTTAGATAATCAGACTCCGCCACTCGGCCAGTAGAGGCAACCACTCGATAGCCCAGCTTAGCCAGTAGATAGATCGCAAAGCTGCCAACGCCGCCGTTTGCACCGGTGACTAAAATATCGCCTTTGTCTGGGGTTACGCCCTGTTTTTCTAACGCCATGACACACAACATGGCGGTATAGCCAGCGGTGCCAATTTTCATAGCTTGTTCGGGTGCAAAACGGCTTGGCAATGGAATCAACCAGTCACTTTTAAGTCTTGCTCGTTCAGCCAAACCGCCACAGTGGGTTTCGCCAACGCCAAAGCCATTGAGCAATACTGCATCGCCAACACTGAATTTATCGCTTTGGCTTTCGAGTACCGTACCGACCAGATCAATACCGGGGATCATCGGGAATTGCCGCACGACAGGGCTTTTACCGGTAATCGCCAAAGCATCCTTATAATTTAAGGTGCTGTGCGAAACCTCAACCAAGACATCGCCTTCGGGCAACACCGCCTCATCAACTGGCTTAAGCTCAGCGCGGTAACCGTTATCATCCTTTTCGATCAGAATGGCATTAAACATATCCCCTCCTCGTTCACAGATAAAAATGTCGCGCTATTATGCCTAACACTGAGCACAGCTGACATTAACATCGATCAGTTTTAACGCGAGCTTATGTAAAACTCGGCAAAAGACTATTTTCGCATTGAGCTAGGCTTAAGAATCGCTACAATGGCCGACCGTTTTGGCGGTTACAAACAGCGGCTACCGACGAATGGTTATCATTAGCAAATAACGGCTAACTAATTAAGCAGCTGTGAAATAAGCACCATGAAAAACAATCACCACTAATAAACGAAGCTTGCAGGCATAACGCACTGTCGCTCGGCGAATTCATCAGAAGTACAGGCTACCGAATTTATGGATAACATCATCAATACCTTTAACGTCTCTGACGGCCAAACGCTCGATGCACCGGGCAACGTCGGCTTTATTAGTTTAGGTTGCCCAAAAAACACGGTGGACTCAGAGCGCATCATCACTCAGTTACGCTCTGAGGGTTACAACATTGTACCCAGCTACAACAACGCCGATGTGGTTATCGTAAACACCTGTGGCTTTATTGATTCTGCAGTGCAAGAGTCGCTCGACACCATTGGCGAAGCGCTGAACAAAAATGGCAAGGTATTGGTTACCGGCTGTTTAGGTGCCAAAGAAGATGAAATCCGTGAAGTTCACCCCAGCGTTTTGGCGGTTACTGGACCACATGCTTATGAGTCTGTAGTGAAGCAAGTGCACGAAGTGGTACCGCCAAGCCACGACCCATTCACCTCGTTGGTGCCAAACGCCGGTATCAAATTAACGCCGAAGCATTACGCCTACTTAAAAATATCCGAAGGCTGTAACCACCGCTGTTCATTTTGCATTATCCCTAGCTTCCGTGGCGATCTGGTTTCGCGGCCAATTAACCAGGTATTGAACGAAGCAGAAAGCTTGGTAAACGGCGGCACTAAAGAGTTGCTGGTAATTTCGCAAGACACCAGTGCTTACGGTGTCGACACCAAATACCGCAGTGACCGCTGGAAAGGTCGCGACATTGAAACACGCATGAAAACCCTGTGTGAAGAACTTGGCCAAATGGACGCTTGGGTGCGCATGCATTACGTTTACCCTTACCCGCACGTGGACGACATTATTCCATTGATGGCAGAAAATAAAATTTTGCCGTACTTAGATATTCCGTTCCAACACGCCAGTCACTCGGTACTTAAAAACATGAAGCGCCCAGCACATTCTGAAAAAGTACTTAACCGCATTCACAAATGGCGTGAGCTGTGCCCAGACATTACTTTGCGCTCTACCTTTATTGTTGGCTTTCCGGGTGAAACCGAAGCGGACTTCCAAGAGCTGCTCGACTTTTTAGAAGAAGCACAACTCGACCGCGTTGGTGCGTTCCAATATTCCAATGTCGATGGTGCAGCGGCGGCGAGCTTACCAAACCATGTTGAAGAAGCCGTAAAGCAAGAACGCTATGATCGCTTTATGGAAGTGCAACAACGCATCAGCGCTGCCAAGCTACAAGCCAAGGTCGGTAAAACCATTGAAGTGATTGTTGACGAAGTGGTAGAACAGGGTGCCGTAGCTCGCTCTAAAGCCGATGCACCAGATATTGACGGTCAGGTTTTCTTAGATGATCAAACCCATTTAAAACCGGGCGATCGTTTATGGGTACAGGTTGAAGAAGCCGATGAATATGATTTATGGGCGCACCCAGTTAAAACCAATTAATCTGACACGGTGATTTAATTTTATAAAAAAACGCGGATCTCTTCCGCGTTTTTTATGGCAGTCAACAATAGAGTCGAGCCAAACCAGCTACAACTTAAACTGATTAACAATCTCCCCTAATTGATAAGACGAGCCAGCTACTTTTTTGCTGGAGTCGGTAATGTTTTGCATTTCTTCATGCACTTCGTTGGCGATGCTGGTGATCGAAATTACGTTGGCGTCGACTTCGCTAGCCACTACCGTTTGCTCTTCTGTCGCGGTCGCAATTTGCGCAGCCATTTCACTGATTTGATTCACCGAATGTTTAATATCGGCAAAGGCGCGCTTGGCTTGTTCGGTATTTTCGGATGTCTGATCGACATGACGCTGGTTTTCTGACATGGTTTCTAACGCACGAGCCGTACCCTGCTGGATGGATTCAACCATATTTTGAATGTCTGACGCGGAGCCTTGGGTTTTTTGCGCCAGTGAACGTACCTCGTCTGCCACTACCGCAAAGCCTCGACCATGCTCACCAGCTCGTGCCGCCTCAATAGCCGCATTCAATGCCAGTAAATTGGTTTGTTCGGCAATGTTCTGGATGACATCCAACACGCTGCCGATGTCCTGACTTTTTTCGCTTAATGAATTAATAACCTGAGAGGTTTCTTCAACCTGTGCTACTAGATTAATAACCGTTTGGCTGGTTTGCTCAATTTTATTTGTGCCTTCATCCACTAAACTTTGCGCCGAATCCGAATGCTTTGAAGCATCTACCGCACTGGATGCAATTTCTTGCACCGTGGCCGCCATTTCGGTAATGGCCGTGGCAACTAAATCGGTCTCGCCCTTTTGCCTATCTACCGCTTCTAATGTTTGCGCAGAAGCCGTTGCGGTTCTTTCAGAATAAGAAGAAAGCTGCAAACTGTTTTTTGCTATCTGCTCAATAATATCTTTTAAACTTAACGCCATTTCACGGACGGCGCCATAAACACTGTCTGCCGGTGCCGAATTATTAAAGCTTAGAGTTAAATCTTTACTGGCAACCGCCTTAACAATAGCCACCAACTCTTTCGGTTCTGCGCCTAACGGCCGAGTTACGCTGCGACTAATCAGCATGGCAACAGGCACTACCAAGACAACGCACAGTAAGATCAAACCTACCACAACCTTTTGCAAATGATGAACATCGGCCATGGCTTCATCAATACTAATCTCCGCCAAAATAGCCCAATTGAACCCCTGTACCTGGACCGGTGAATAGGCTGACAAAACCTGTTTACCCAAATAGTCGTTATCTTCCATGCTGGCGGTTTCACCATTTAATGCCGCTTCACTGGCTGCTGTTGAAACACGACCTTTATCTGGATAACCAAAGGACGCCGCCACCGAATGAGTTTCTGGGCTTAAAAATGAGTCGGAGCGCATCAATTTATCGCTGCCAATTAAATAGGTTTCGCCCGTCTCACCAAGGCCTGAGCGCTCAAGCATAATGGTATTGAGTGCATCGAGCGGGAACTGAAAAATCAGCACGCCAAGCAGCTCACCATCTTCAGCAACCACTGGCGTAGAAACAAAACCTGCTGGTGCGTTAAAAGAAGGCTCGTACGGCGCAAGGTCGATAAATTTTGTTTCTTTGTGTGGCGTTAAATTTAAGCCCTGCTGAAACGCCTGAGCGATACCGCTTTGATTATAAGATCCGGTTTTTAACGAGGTGGCATAATCCACTTCTTTAAATACCGAATAGACAACATCGCCAGTTTTGGCATCGACTAAAAAAATATCGTAGTAACCAAAGCGAATTAAAAAATCTCTAAAAAAGGTATGGTAATGTTTATGCTGCTTATTGTATTCGTAAAGGCTTTTACCGTAATCGAGCAAATGTTTATTGCCCGGCGTATTGCTGTTTTGCGAAATATATTCGCTTTGCAATAACACTCCGGTATCAGACAACGCATTAATTAGCTGTTGGCTAGAGTGTTGCGCTGGGTGGTCCGTGTCGAATTTAGTCATCACAGACGCATCGTAATATTTTTTTAGTTCGCCTTTTAAATCATTAACTTCTGTGCCAGCAAACGCAGCCTCTGCAGATACCGCCTGATAGGCTTGGTTAAAATCTTTAAGTGCATAAATCACTTCATCGCTATAGGCGAGCGATAATATTTGATCATGTATTTGATTAAAATAACGCTCAACGCCCGATTTTTTAACTTCTCTTAGTGATTCGAGCTGGTCTACAACCTGCCGACTCATTGAATTACCTGCCGATATCACCGACAGCGTCGCAACAACAATGCCGGTACCTATCGATACGGCAACTAGGTTCAACAGCAGTTTTATTTTTAATGTCATCTTGGCAACCACAGCTTTGTGAATTTGTTTTTATAAACACAAAGCCTAGTTGAAAAAAAACGAGCGATTAAAAAACCACCAAAAAAATATAAGCAATTGCATTATCAATTGGCATGATGGTCATAATTACAAGCATTTAGTTAAGCTGGTCACATAATAAATGTGACGCTCTGTTCAGAGGAAATCCGAGTAACCAGCTGGCAAAAAAATCAGCCTAAAAAATTTATGACGAAAGCGACAAGCCCTGCTCTGGTAATGGCAATGCCGTTTTGTAACGCACCTGTTTTAAAGCAAAACTGGAACGAATATTTTCTACACCCGGTATTTTTGTCAGCCGAATAAGAATGAGTTCTTCTAACGCCTGAATATCTGGCACCAGCACACGCAGTAAATAATCTTCTTCGCCGGTCATTAAATAACATTCCATCACTTCAGGGCATTGCTCAACGGCAGACTCAAATTGTTCTAACGAGGCTTCGTCCTGTTTTTTTAATCGCACATGAATAAACACATTAAGGTTTAAGCCTAATTTTTTGGCAGAAACCAAGGCGACCTTGCCGTTTAAAATGCCCATTTCTTGCAATCGCTTAACCCGATTAAAACAAGGCGTTGGCGATAGATTAACCAAGCTGGCCAGCTCAGCGTTGGTAATGTCGGCATTGGCCTGCAACCTATTTAAGATCGATATATCTTTGCTATCCAGCTTAACCATGCAAATTATCCTTTAAATATCCAATTAAAAGACAATATATACTGCCGCAGCAGAAAATCACAAAAACTTGAGAAACTTTTTCTCTGAACGCTTGGTTATTCTAAGGGCACTTAAAAATGCACAGGTAAAGCCCCATGAGCGTTTTCAGCAACACCGCCATTGCAACACATCCGCCTAAATTGATTTCGGTGAGCCCTAAAACGAAGGCGCTGCTGATTTTGTTTTTCGCCATCCTCATTTGGGGAGGCAATTGGCCGGTGATGAAAACAGGGCTAAACCACATCACACCGATTTGGTTTTCAATGTTGCGCTTTGCCTTAGGTGGCTTAAGCCTATTTATTTACCAGCTGGTGACTAAAAGCCTGTATCGACCTAAAAAGCAGGATATCGCGTTGATCTTAAGTATTGGCCTAATCCAGATGATGCTCTTTACCGTGCTCGGTTCCATTGCCATGACACAAGTCGATGCGGGCCGCTCTGCGGTACTGGCTTACACGACAACGCTTTGGGTATTGCCAATCTCAGTATTGGTATTCCGTGAAGCACTCAGTAAAAGCCAGCTCATTGGCAGTCTATTTGGCGTTGTTGGTGTGCTTGTGCTGTTTAACCCCTTTAGTTTTAGCTGGCATGATCCAGTTTTATTGATGGCAAATGGCTTGTTGCTACTGGCAGCATTGTGTTGGAGCTTGTGCATTCTGCACTTGCGGCACTCTAGATCGAACGCTTCGGCTTACCAACTTGCACCTTGGCAAATGCTGACCGCCACGCTGCCACTCATTGCGCTGGGTTACTGGATTGAAGGCCCGTTCACTGGTGACGGCAGCACTGAGCTATGGCAAATCAGCCTGTATTTAGGCCCACTGGCTACGGCCTTTTGTTTTTGCGCTGTGAATGGCGCCAGCCGTTTATTGCCCGGCCCTTTCGTTGCTACCGCTATGCTCGGCGTGCCGGTGACTGGGTTATTGTTATCCTGCTTATTTTTAGGTGAACAGCTCACCGCCTCGCTAATATGCGGCACAGCACTGATTTGCGGCGGGATTTTCATTGTCATAGTGCGAGCACGACAAGCTAAGCACTGATCAGCCAAGGCTAGCCATAGAAACATATGAAAGAATCTTTCAACTAATCATTAATTTTTAAAATATTAATCACCATAAAACAAACATATAAAGACAATCACTTATTAAACAATAGAATTTAAAGAGCACCTTTCATTGGTAAAGCACTAGCATAAAGGCTTTCTAACCCGCCTTAAGGATAACCAATGAAGCTCGAAAAATTTGAACGCTACCCACTGACCTTTGGTGAAACGCCGATTGAACACCTACCTCGCTTAAGTGAAGCACTGGGCGGCCAAGTAGAAATTTACGCCAAGCGTGAAGACTGTAACTCTGGCCTTGCCATGGGTGGCAACAAGTTGCGCAAGCTGGAATACATTATCCCTGATGCCATTGCCTCAGGAGCCGACACTCTGGTTTCCATTGGCGGCGTACAATCCAACCACACCCGCATGGTTGCCGCGACTGCCGCTAAAATTGGTATGAAGTGTCGCCTAGTTCAAGAAAGCTGGGTACCGCATGAAGATGCCGTGTACGACCGTGTTGGTAATATTTTAATGACTCGCCTTATGGGTGCAGACAGCCGCATTGTCGACGACGGTTTCGATATTGGCATTCGCTCCTCTTATGAAAAGGCGATCGAAGACGTTAAAGCGGAAGGCGGCAAGCCTTACGGCATTCCAGCTGGCGGCTCAGTGAACAAATACGGCGCCATTGGTTATGTAGCCTTTGCCGAAGAAGTTAAAAAGCAAGAAGAAGAACTAGGCTTTAAGTTCGATTATATTGTCGTTTGCGTAGTCACCGGTTCCACTCAAGCAGGCATGATTGTTGGCTTTGCAGACCAAGGCCGCGCTGATCGAGTCATCGGTATTGATGCTTCTGGTACCGTTGAGCAAACTCGCTCTCAGGTTCGCCAAATTGTCGATAATGCTGCTGAATTGGTAGAACTGGGCCGTAAAGTGACTGACGAAGAAATCGTCATCAACCCTGACTACGCCTACCCTGCTTACGGTGTACCAAGCCATGAAACTAACGAAGCGATTCGTTTAGCGGCTAAAACCGAAGCCATGATGACCGACCCTGTTTACGAAGGTAAGTCGATGCAAGGCATGATCGACCTGATCAAAAAAGGCGACATTCCTGCCGGTTCAAAAGTGCTGTATGTGCATTTGGGTGGCGCACCGGCGTTAAATGGTTACAGCTATACCTACCGTAACGGCTAGCCAAAGCATCAAAACCCAAGAGAAGCTCTCAGTTATAAACACAAAAATGAGAGCTTCTTTCACCCCTCTTTTAGCTTTATCATAGCGACTCTTCTCGCCACGACAAACGCCTAAAAACTCTGCTATGGATAAAACAGACAAAAAAATCCTAAAACAGCTACAGCAAGATGGCCGTCTCACGAATGCCGAATTGGCTGAGCGCATTAATGTTAGCCCTGCCACTTGCCACCGTAGAACCCAACAGCTGTTTAAAGAGGGCTATATCAAAGATGTTCGCGCTCTGATAAATGCCGAAAAAGTAGAGCGTGGTTCGCTGGTGCTTGTCGGTATTGTGCTCGACCGCTCAACACAACAAAGCTTTGCCGATTTTGAAGCCGCGATAAAGCCACTCAGCTTTATTTTAGATTGCCACCTTGTCGCCGGTGACTTTGATTATTTTTTAAAAATCCGTGTTAAAGACATAGCCGACTTTAACAAATTGCACAGCGACCAATTACTCGCCTTACCGAACGTGCGTCAACTGAGAACTTTTTTTGTCATGAAAGAAGTTCAAGACAACGCACCGTTAGACTTTTAAACCTGACTAGTGAGATTTTAACAGTGACTACCCAAACCAATACCACACTAAGCCGACCACTGTTGCTTTTAATGGCGGTTGTCGTATCTGCAACCGCGGCAAACCTTTATTACAATCAACCTCTATTGCCCTCTATTGGTCTTGCGCTCAATATTAGCGAGCATTATTTAGGCTTCATTCCTTCTGCCACTCAAATTGGTTACGCCGCAGCGATCTTTTTTATTTCACCGCTAGGCGATCGTTATGAACGAAAAAGCATTATTCGTTACCTTACGGTAATTTTATTTCTTGGCTTGGTAGCAACTTATTTTTCCACCAGTTTACTGCCTCTCGTCTTTTTTAGTTTTGTTGTCGGCCTTGGCGCAAACATTACGCAGCAGTTAATTCCGTTGGCTTCGTCATTGGCAACTTCTGAAAACAGAGGCAAGGTTATTTCAACTATTATGACTGGCTTAACCATCGGAATTTTAATTTCACGTGTTATTAGCGGCAGCATCAGCGAGCATTTTGGCTGGCGATCGGTCTATCTTTTTGCGGCCGTATTGGCTGCATTTTTTGGTCTACTGTTAATGCGTTACCTGCCTAAAAACAAACCGACCTCGAGCTTACCTTACCCCCAACTGCTTGGCTCTATGCTAATGCTGTTAAAAAAACATCGCACTCTAAGAGATGCAGCTATCGTCGGTGGGTTGTGGTTTGCTGCTTTTAATGCACTCTGGGCAACCTTAGCCATTCATGTCGGTGAATCCCCCTTTCATTACAACGCGCAGCAAGCTGGTTTATTTGGAGTGATTGCCTTAGCCGGCGTCATTGGCGCAAAGGTTTCTGGCCACTTGGTAGATAAATATGGCTCCGTTCGTTTAATTAGCTTTGGTCTCTTATTGATTTTAACTGGCTTTGTAATATTTGCTCTGTGGCGAGACTCATTAGCGGGTTTAATTGTAGGTATTATTTTGGTCGACCTCGGCGTGTTTGGCTGCCAAATTCCAAACCAAGTTCGAATATTTTCGATCGACCCTAAAGCCCAGAGCCGTATCAATGCTATTTACATGCTTTGTTATTACATAGGAGCTGCTGCTGGCTCTGCCATTGGCGTGCATTTTATGGGTATTTCAGGTTGGAGCGGGCTAAGTTTATTTGGTTTATCTCTGACGCTGATCGCTCTTATATATCATCTGGTGAGAAGCAAACGCCCGATAGCATAATCAGGCGTCTCCCCCTTGATTAAGGGGGAGATTTTATTTATCAGTGAGCTAACGCCTTTTCAACTTTCTCACTCACATCTGGCGAGCGGCCTTGGCTGTCGGCAATCGATTGCAACGCCTGCTTCATTGCTTCGGCACGTTGACCAGAAAACACTTTCCAGTTTTCTAACGCTGTTACAAATCGTGCCGCGACCTGAGGGTTAATGGCGTCGAGTTGAATGATACGCTGCGCGATAAAGTCGTAACCGGAAAAATCTTTTTGATGATACGAGGTAAAGTTATTCATAAAGCCAGCCAACACTGAACGTACTTTATTCGGGTTGGTGATATCGAAAGCTTCGTGTTGCATCAAGGCTTTAATGGTGTCGATTGTCACGCCTTTAGCACTGGCTTGCAGTAACAACCAGGTTTCAACCATTTGCGTATCTTCGTGCCAACGCTGATAAAAATCATCCAGCAGATCACTCACTAACGCATCGCTACCATTATCCAACACGGCTTTTAAGCCATTTAAACGATCTGTCTGGTTATTGGCTTGCTGATACAGCGCCTTGGCAAAATCTAACGCCGCGGCGTCGCCGGTCTCGGCCCAATAACTCAACGTCAAGGCTTGTAACTCTCTTCGACCTGCTTGCTCGGCGTTAAACTGATAAGCCTGTTCACTTTGCAGCGACAGAGTTAACTCGGCCCATTCGGCTTTAAAGCTGTTAGCAATGCTTTGCTTCATTGCTTGGCGCGCGGCAACGAGCGCATCGGCATCAACCTTTTGTTGCAGGCTATCGACCAACAACTGGTAAGACGGCAAGGCTAACATTAAAGATTTAATCGCTGGCGATAACGCATTATCGGCGAGACTCGCACGAACAACATCCAACACCAAGCTTGGTGTTTGGTTATCGCCGTTTTTGATCATCGCAATCAGAGTATCGAGATAAA
Source organism: Reinekea thalattae (assembly GCF_008041945.1). Classification (NCBI taxonomy): domain Bacteria; kingdom Pseudomonadati; phylum Pseudomonadota; class Gammaproteobacteria; order Oceanospirillales; family Saccharospirillaceae; genus Reinekea; species Reinekea thalattae. The sequence continues at coordinate 1,057,118 of NZ_VKAD01000001.1, forward strand.
TTTTTTGTACCGCATCAAAACGGTTATAGGCGTTTTTATCTTTGCTGGCGAGCAACAATAGTTCGGCTTCGGATAATTCAAACTCAACACGAACTGGCGCTGAAAAATCGCGGAATAAACTTGCATATGGCTGCTCGGATACGCCACTAAAGGTGACAGTGGTTTGCGCTTCGGTCAGCGTTAATACTTGCGTTTGTTGGTTAAAGTCAGCATCGCAATCAATCGCCAACTCGTCACCCTGAGCGTTGAGTAATGCCATTTTAACCGGAATAACCATAGGCAATTTTTCACTTTGCCCCGGTGTTGGTTTTTGGCTTTGCGAGAAGCTTAACTGATACTGCTGTTGTTCGGCATCGTAATGCTGACTAACCACAACCGTCGGCGTACCGGCTTGAGTGTACCAACGCTTAAACTGCGTAAAGTCGTAACCGCTCACCTCTTGCATGCAGGCAACAAAATCATCGGTCGTGGCGGCACAACCATCGAAACGTTCAAAGTAAAGATCGCTGCCTTTACGGAATAAGTCTTCACCGATCAGGGTGTTGATCATACCAACCACTTCTGCGCCTTTTTCGTAAATGGTGACGGTATAGAAGTTATTAATCTCTTGGTATTCTTGCGGCTTAACCGGGTGCGCATTCGGGCCAGAGTCTTCTGGGAACTGAACCGTTTTTAAAAAGCGAGCATCTTTAATGCGTTTTACGGTGGCGTCGTGCATATCCGAGGTAAAGTGTGCATCGCGGTAAACGGTAAAACCTTCTTTAAGCGATAGCTGGAACCAGTCGCGGCAGGTAACGCGGTTGCCGCTCCAGTTATGAAAATATTCATGCGCTACAATCGCTTCGATGCGTTCAAAACGATCGTCTGACGATGTCTCTTGGTTCGCCAACACAGCTGCACTGTTAAAAATATTTAGGCCTTTGTTTTCCATGGCGCCCATATTGAAAAAGTCGCTAGCGACAATCATAAAAATATCTAAATCGTATTCACGGCCATAACGCTTTTCGTCCCATTTCATTGAACGCTTGAGTGAGTCGAGAGCAAAATCAGTTTTATGGGCGTTGCGTGGTTCGGCAAAAATACGCAGCGATATTTCGCGCCCAGAGCAGGTAGTAAAGCTGTCGTCCTTACGTACCAAATCACCGGCAACGGCAGCAAATAGATAAGCGGGTTTTACAAACGGATCTTGCCAAGTCGCAAAGTGGCGGCCATTTTCTAGCTCGCCTTCATCGATAGGATTACCATTTGCTAACAGAGTTGGAAAAGAGGCTTTATCGGCTTCGATACGCGTAGTGAATGTTGCCATGACATCGGGACGGTCTAGATAAAAAGTAATTTTTCGAAAGCCTTCAGCCTCGCACTGAGTACAATACATGCTGCCGGATTTATACAGACCTTCGAGTGAAGTATTGTTTTCTGGATCGATACGAGTCACGGCTTTAAAAATAAACTCTTCGGCAACTGGCTGCACGGTGAGTTTATCGTCGCTGTATTGATACTGACTAATTTCGGTGTCGTCAAAATGCAGCTGCTTAATCGTTTGCTCAACGCCGTCTAACACCAATGTTGGTAAGCCATCAACGCGGGCGTTTTTTACCATGGTCAGTTCAGAGCTAACTTCGGTGTAGCCATCAAATATACGGATGACCAACTGAGTATTTTTAATCCAATAGTCCGGCTCTTTGTACTCTGCTAAACGAATAATACGGGCGCTGCTTTCTTTCATGTCGCTTCCAATCGATAAAATAAAATTTAAAAAATCTTAAGAAAAGTTGACGCTGTAGCCGCCAAAACGGCGAATATTAATTACGCCACTGTCTAAAATAAGGTACTGGCCTTTAATACCCATAAGCTTACCTTCAACGACATCGGTCTTATCAAGGTTAAAGCTCTTCACCTTTTCTGGATACTGCTGCACGGGGAATTCAAATTCATAGGCTTCGCCATTAGTAAGTAGCTGCACCGCCACCAAGCCGTGCTCGGCAATTAAGGCATCTAATTGCGGCTTGGCTAACTCAAATAAACGATCTCTCTCAGAAGCCATATCAAGTACCGTTGGCGCGCCTTTTAACATGGCTTGCCAATGGGTTTTATCAGCTACATGCTCTTTAAATGCGACCTCTAACAAGCCTGCTAATTGGCGAGTGGTGACGCGCGCAATGGCGATGGCTTGGGTGGCTCCCTGATCGATCCAGCGGGTTGGAATTTGGCCACCACGAGTAATGCCTACTTTTATGGCGCTGGAATTAGACAGATAGACATAGTGCGACTGCATGCAGTTACGCTCGCCCCATTCTGGCTCGCGGCAAGTACCTTCATGGTAGTGGCACTGTTCGGGTGACATGATGCAGCTGTCGTTTTGCGCCAAGGAAGTAAAATGCTTATAACAAAAACCCTGACCAAAACTTTTATTGGTGCGTTCACCACAATGCAAACAATGAATCTCGCCCTGATACTCAAGGCGAATATTTTTGCCAATGTAAGGGTTTAACGGCACATGAAATTCGCCGACCGGCAAAAAGTAGTCAACCGGCTTACCCTTGTTCGCTCGCGTAATCATTTTACGTAATGTACCGCTGACAACCTCAGGAAGTTCATCACTCTCATTTGATTGCGCACTTGAGCTTTGCTCTTGGTTTTTTGTTTCTTCGCTCGCTGCTTCTTCGTTGAGCGAGTCAAATAAATCTGGCGTGATCACTCTTCACCTCCAGTGGGTAAATTGATGGAGTCAATGGTGTCGACCTCATTGGCAGGGCCGCAGCTGTTGCTAGGCAAATAGCCAGTGCGTTGCTCTACCGGAATCTGTTGCGCGATCTCGTATTTCAATATCGCTTCCAAGCATAAGGCTTTTTGTTCTTTGCTCAGCTCGCCGCCGGTCGGCCATCGACCTAATTCAACAGACTCTTTTAAACGCTGATAAATATCCGCTGTCATGTTGCTGGCTAATTCATCAAAGTTCATTGTTCCGAGCCTCCATCATTAACCTCTAACCGATTACTCCAGCCGAGTTTGGTGCGACAAATTTCAAAATAGTTATAACCTTCTAAATGAATAAGGTTCAGCGTGTGTGGGTACTTACGCACGATCAATTCATCGCCATGTTGTAGCTCAACCAATGCCTGAGCATCGAAACTCAAGTGCGGCGGTAAATCGTTTTCGTAGCCCACTTTAATGCACAATTCCGACTCGGCAGAAACCATCAGCGGTCGGTTGGTTAAACTGTGCGGACACATTGGCACCAACACCATGGCATTCATACTTGGGTGAACCAACGGCCCGCCAGCACTTAACGCATAAGCCGTTGAGCCGGTCGGTGTAGAAATAATAAGTCCGTCAGAGCGCTGGCTATAAACAAACTGGCCATCAACATTTAGATCGAACTCGATCATGCGAATCGATTGTCCAGAATGTAAAACCACATCATTAAAAGCACAGTTTTCGGCAACCACATTACCGTCACGAATCACCTGCGCTTGCAGCAAAAAGCGTTGCTCTAACTTGAAATCACCCTGAATGACTTCACTGACGCGCTGTTCCATTTCTTGCGGCATGATGTCGGTTAAAAAGCCCAGCCGACCGCGGTTAATGCCGACCATTGGAACATCGTATTGTGCCAGCGCTCTTGCTGCGCCTAAAAAGGTGCCATCACCGCCAATCACAATAATCAGATCAGCCCATTGGCCAATGCCATCTCGGTCTTTGCCATTACATTGCAGCTCTGGCATGGCCTCTAATAAGCACTGTTCAACACAGTATTCTTTGTCTAATTGTTGCAATAGCAGAGTCAATCGCTGCACCGATAGCAATACGCTGCGACTGTTGAGACGACCAACAATCCCCACACGTCGAAAGCTACTGGCTAGGGTTTTCGTTTTCATTCTAAGGCCTGTATTGAATAAGGTTTATAGCATATCAAAGCGGCAAGGATTATCGCATCCACCAGCCGCCACGTGTCGATTCACGCTTTGCTTAAAAAGGCAGTTCGTAGGTAAAGGACACCAACTCAGTGCCGGGATTAACCTCGGTCACTGAGGCATTTGAAAGGTGCGAAAAATGCAGACCGATTCGGGTGTCATCGGCAAAATTCCATAGCAGCCCTGCGCTGGTTCGCAGTTCAAACCAGTGACCGAGATCGGTGTCACTGCCATCGCCATAAAAATAAACACCCGGCCCAAAAGCAAAGTGCACCGCTAAGCCAGTATCGCTGTTGGTAAACTTCGAGGTACGAGAAAGCCCTGTATATAAATAGTGTGATGAGGCTCGAGTGCGTAAAACGCCAGCAAATGGCTGAAATTGATAACGCGTTAAACCTTGTGAAAACTGGTACTCAAGGCCGTATTGGCTATCTTGGTTTGGTTTGCCAACATCGACCGTACCAATAAACACCTTACCAAAGGCCGGGGTTTCCGCCTGAAGCAGGCCACATAGCCCTAGGCTAACTAACATTAACGTGAACTTTTTCATTAACACCTCAAAAACGGGCCCATAAAAGTTGATGCAGGAGCATGACCTACGGATTATAAACAGAATATGCACTAACAGACTAATTACCAATAAGCTTAACCGCATAGACAGATTAAAATACAGTCATCTAATGTCCATATCTTGCCGCCATACTGGTGGCATCGTCGCCTGCGAGCCAGACCCGACAGCAACATAAAGAGTTTGGCCGCTGGCTGAGCTGGGTCACTATTTCAGCCAGCATCGGCTTAGGCAAGCCGCTATACTGCTTGGCTATGCCAAAAAACTGAATTCACAAACGTCAACACCGGTGTCACTCTAAATTCCATAGCCAGCTATTCCGCTGCAAGCCGAAAACAAAAGGAGGACAACACTCATGACCAATAATCAGCCACAACATAATGACCACCAACTGTCACAACATGTTGCTCTAAGTACTATTAATGAACTGCCAGTACTAAAAATACAAAACCAACAGGCCTCCGCCTGCATTGCTATTCAGGGCGCGCACCTTATTGAATATACGCCCACCAACAAGGCCAACGTACTGTTCGTTTCGAATGAAGAGCCCTACATTAAAGGTAAAGCGATTCGTGGCGGCATTCCCATTTGCTGGCCTTGGTTTGGCGCACACGAGACACTTAGTGATGTTCCGGCTCATGGCTTTGTGCGAGATAAAGACTGGCAATATGAGATTGTCAGTGACAGCTTGGAACGTACCGACATACGCTTCAGTTTTACCACCGAAGGCGAACAGGCAGGCTTTGCTTACCCTGCGCGCTGCGAATTATTAGTGAGCATTGGCGAAACTCTCCTAATGAGCCTGACCACTCACAACACCGGCGACAAACCCTTTGAGATTAGCCAAGCCTTACACAGCTACTTTCAGTGTGCAGACATTCAGGATGTGCGCATTAAAGGTTTAAAAAACAGCCAGTTTCTTGATCAACTCAGCGACTCGGTTTACGAACTTAAAAAGAGCTTTAAGTTTGAGCAGGAAGTCGATGGCATTGTACTGGATCGTGGCCAGCCGGTTGAGCTGAAAGGCCTCGGCCAGTCAACGGTGACTCTGATACGCGAAGGCAGCAACTCATTGGTGCTTTGGAACCCATGGATCGAAAAGTCAAAACGACTCAGCAGTTTTGATGCTCTGGACTATTTGCGCATGGTTTGCGTCGAAGTCACCAATACATCAGAAGACAGCCGACTTGTAAAACCTGGCAAATCTCATACTCTGTTTATGGAGATCGTTACAGAGCCAAACGCCTAATGAAGTCACAACAGCAGTCATTAATGCACGCCATACAACAGCTGCTCGGCGAGCACGGTGAGGGTATATCTGAATACGAGCTGATCAAACGGCTCGACTCAGATTACCCGCATCTTTACCCCAAGCCAGATCTAAGCAATCCGCTGCTGCTATTTCAACACCATTTTTATTTACGCCACTGCCTCTATTGCCTACAGCAACAATATCTAGAACAGCAGCAAGGCTATTTGGCGATTGGCCTAAGCCGCATCCAATTACTGCCTATTCAAGCTGACTCGCAAACACAGCAGTTAGGTCAACACGATGCGCTGGCTGAGTACTATCTCGATATTAATAACCTTGCTGCCGAAACCGAACACAGCGTCGAAGCACTGATCGATGGTTTTTGGCGGCAATTAAACGTTCAGCATGAGCGTCCACAAGCGCTAAAAGTGTTAGGTCTAAACGGCGATGAAAGCGCTGCTGAACAAAAGCAAATTTATCGCGCACTAAGGCAAAAGCATCATCCTGATAAGGGTGGCGACGCCGAAACCTTTAATGCCATCCAACAGGCTTGGCAGTGTGTCAGTGGCGCTCGAACCTGACGAACAGCAGTCAACTAAATAAAGTGCAAAAACGCACTGATATGAACCAGAAAAACACGCCAAGCCCTAATGCTGGGCAACTTACTAGCGGTTCAATTTGAACCGCTTTAATAATTCAAGAGATATCTGCATTTATCGACAACTTTTATTTAAAATCACCAAAAAAACTAAAAAATGCTGCTAAAATTCAGAAAAAACAGACTAAAATTGAAATTTAAGTTTTAAAATAAGCGTCGTCGATACCGTACTTTATGACTATTTTTTAACATTTTGTTCATAAATGAATGATATTTTGCGCCGCTGGAGTTATAACTAGATCGGCTAAATGTTGACTGATGAGTTATATTTTTGATCAATATTTACTCTGCAAGCGTCAACTCAATCTTGTAAAACGACCACTGATATTACGACTAAAGGATTCCGCAATGCTTAGAACAACCTTTGCAACCGCTGCTGCGGCCTCGTTGCTTGTGACGGGCTGTCAAATGTTTACAGCGACCCCTGAACCGACTCAGCCACTTGAGCTAAAAATTGTCCACATTAACGACCACCACTCACATTTAAGCGCCAGCTCTGGCGACCTAATCTTAGGCGGTGAAAGCACTCGTGTTTCAGTCGGCGGTTTCCCTGCTGTTGTGACTAAAATTAACGAGCTAACCAACACCAGCGCTCCTGTCGTGAAAATTCACGCCGGTGACGCCATTACTGGTGATCTGTTCTACACCCTATTTAAAGGCGAAGCAGACGCTGCGCTTATGAACGAAGCTTGCTTCGACATCTTCACTCTAGGTAACCACGAGTTTGATGATGGCGACGCGGGTCTTGCTCGATTCCTAGACTGGTTAAACAGCGACGCTGACTGCTCAACCGACATCATCTCAGCAAACGTACAGCCTAAAGTTGGCGTTTCACCTTTGGCTATGGAAAGCGCGGAAGACTACTTCACGCCTTACACCATTAAAGAATACAACGGTGAAAAAGTTGGCTTCATCGGTTTAGACATTGCTCTTAAAACCAAATACTCCTCTAGCCCAGACGCTGACACCAAGTTCTTGGACGAAGCTAAAACGGCTCAGAAATACATCAACAAGCTACACAAAATGGGCGTTAACAAGGTTGTTCTTGTTACCCACTACCAGTATGCAAACGACCTTGCTTTAGCCGCTAAGCTAAAAGGCGCTGACGTAATCATCGGTGGTGACTCTCATACACTTCTAGGTGACTTCGCTTCTCTAGGCCTAGATGCTGCTGGCCCGTTCCCAACTAACGTTGTTGGCGCTGACGGCAACATGGTTTGTGTTGCACAAGCATGGCAGTATTCTGCTGTTGTTGGTGAACTAGATGTGACTTGGGACGAAAACGGTGTTGTTACTAGCTGTGCTGGTACACCTCACCTACTAGTTGCTGACAGCTTCAAGCGTAAAAACGCTGATGGCGACCGTGTTGAATTAACCGGTGCTGCTCGTCAGGCGGTTTATGCTGACATCGAAAAATCAGCTGAAATCAGCATCGTTAAAGCTGATGCTTCTGCTCAAGCGACTCTAGATTCTTTCTCTGGTCAAGTTGACGCGATGAAGGGCGAAGTAATTGGTGCTTCTTCTGCCAACCTTTGTTTAGAGCGTGTTCCTGGTCAAGGTCGTTCTAAATTGTGTGATCGTGCAACCACTGCAAGCCACGGTGCTGATATTTCTAACATCGTTGCTAAAGCATTCCGCGACATGAGCAAAACATCTGACATCGCTATCCAAAACGGTGGTGGTGTTCGTGTAGACGTTGCTGAAGGCCCACTAACCATTGGCGACGCCTATACACTGCTTCCTTTCTCTAACACCATTGTTGAACTTGATATGACAGGTGCAGAAATCCACGCAGTTCTAGAAGACGCTTTAGAATTCGCAATCATGGAAGGTGGCTCTACCGGTGCTTACCCATACGCTTCTGGCCTACGCTGGAAAGTAGATGCATCTAAAGCCAAAGGTGAGCGTTTCTACGACATCGAAGTAATGAAGAAAGGCGAAAGCTGGAAAGCACTAGATGCTGACGCTTCATACAAGGTTGCAACTAACGACTACATCGCTACCGGCAAAGACGGCTACTTCACCTTTGGTGACGTCTACAACGACGGTCGTGTTGTTAACACTTACCTAGACTACGCACAAAGCTTTGTAGACTACGTACAAAAAGTTGGCACCATCGATAAACTACCAATGGATGAGTACTCAACTCAGGTATTCATCAACAAAGACGGTGTTAAACAATAAAAGCTAAGCAATAAGAGCTAAGCCATAAAAGCTAACTCTATTAGCAAAACCGAAAAAGCCGAGCAAATGCTCGGCTTTTTTTATGCCTTCGGCTTTACCATTCAGCCAAACTAAAACCAATAAGACGGAACCACTGAGCACCTATAGTGTCTGAGAAAAAATAAACAATTGAAGAGCAATCCTAATGTTACGCAAACTACTTATATCAGTAATCTGTTTGATGACTGCCAATTTTATTTTTGCCGCCCAGCCAGTCAGCACCGGCTATTGGAGCGATACTGCCATTGGTGGCCACGACACTACTGGCTACTACCAGCCTGGACTTACCGGCAGCAGTAAGGTCGCTCAGGGGACTAAACAGTTTGTCGTACAGTGGCAAGGTGCCGACTGGCAATTTGCCAGCCAAGCCTCGGCCGATAAATTTGCCGCCGACCCAGAACGCTATGTGCCGCGCTACAACGGCTTTTGCGCCAATGCGCTGAGCCTCGATGAAGGCTTAATTGCCACCAGCGGCAAAGTATGGGAGTTTTTTGGCGATGACTTACACCTGTTTTATGCCGAACGCGGCCGCCAGCGCTGGCTCAATGGCGATTGGCAAAGCTATCAAGCCACAGCAGACTTAGCCTGGCAGGCGCTTTCTCAGTAATTCAACGCTCGGAAAACGACAAAAAAAGCACAAAAAAATACCGCTGAGGTTTTCGCCTCAGCGGTATTTTTATTTGCACTGACTCAAATGGAAACGGCCGGTGCTCTTAACTCTTCAATCAATTACTAACTCATCAATCGACTACTAACTCTTCAATCAATTACTAACTCATCAATCGACTATTTAGTCACACTGCCTTTGTACATTTTCTTGCTGTCGGCAGGGATTCGAGTGTTGTTCGACACCTGAGTGGTATCTTCGGTGTTATTTTTAACCACCAAATGATCCAAGCTTTTCTCTTTCGTTTCTTCCGAAGAAACCGGCTTGCCTTTAGAGCCTAACGCCAAGGTCAGAGTAATCTTAGTCTTACCTGCGTATTCATCGTTAAAGGTTAAAACGTTGTCGTGGATGTTGTTATAAAAACCCCAACCCGGCTGTTTGGTGTTTACTTCGAATGCGTTCTCAAAGTATGGGTTACCGTTCTGGTTGCCTTCGTTGTACGCAACCTCAGCATAGTTACCCTTAAGGTCCATATAGCTCAAACCACCATTTAAGATGTCGTTCATGCCAGCGGCATCAAAGGTGTTGCCAATAACATAGGCGTAAGAAGAACCTTCTTTAATGTCGATGTGTTCAGCCGTTACATTTGGGCCAATCACATTGTTAATAATTTGCGTGTAATCCACTTTTGGATCGTATTCTGAAGAGCTGCTGCCGCCCGGCCATTTTCGATAGTCCGAACCGATGTAGATACCTTCACCGTACTTAACGTTATACAAGCCAGTGTCGTGAATGTAAGAATTTTTAACAATGTTATATGCGCTGCCGTCACGTAGGTGAATGCCCGCTTGGCCAACATTGTAAGCTTCGACACCGTCGATAGTAACGTAGTCCGCTTTATCAACCGTAATACCACCACGGGCATTGGTCACCTTAATGTTTTGTACATAGATGTAGGCAATATCAACGTCACCGCCATCAATTGCAAAGGCCGTTTTGTTGTTATAGTCGCCACCATCCAAAACAGGCATATTAGAAGCATTCGCCCCAACAACCCAAATAGGCTTGTTTTGTGTACCACTGTTCTTCAGTTTAAACAGACCTGGGTAAGTACCCGAAGCAATAACAATCTTGTCACCCGGTGATGCTTTAGAAAGTGCACTGGATAACTCTTTAGAATTACTAACATTAACGACGTTCCAAGACACGCTGTCGAAGTCTTGCGTCATTTCGTTGCCAGTTGCAGCATAGTTTTCTGCATAGCCAGTTGAGGTATCGACACCCTTTACGACTTCTGCGTGAGCAAATGAGTATGCCAATACCGAACATACCATAACTAAATTCTTAAGCTTCATATGAGCTCCTTATCATTTTGGTAACTGAGAGTGCAGCCCTTCTATAAGGACAGCAGCCTCGTTGTACTCTAGTGCATGTCATGCAAGATAACAAAGCTCGCATCAACAAAAACAGACCGCTAGATAGTGCCAATATTAGCATTCACGGCCACAAATACTGAGACTTGAGTCGGCATTTATATATATTGGAGCGAACCGAAACAAAGCTTTTATATTACGCCAATCGAGTTAAACTGAAGCTCTTTCATTCTTGAACCTTCCTGTTATAGCCTCGCGCTGCGGCGGCTAAAGGTACCACTATGTTAATGCTGAAAATTCTCTTAATCTGCATCATTCCGTTATTAACCCTTGGTTATTTAATCAACAACCAACTGATCGCCAAAGAATCGGATTACACACCAGAGCCGAGCGATCACTTTAGTAACGGTCGCTTTCATAACAGCCAGCATTATTCCGCACACTCCTTTAGAAAGGTGGTTGAAATTTGGTGGCGCTTTTTTACCGAAAAAAAACGCGACGCCCAACCAAGCCAAGAATTACCAATCAGCGCTGTAACGCCGGAAACGCTGGCGCAGCTGAGCGACGATAAAATACACATCATCAAGCTCGGCCATTCCAGCCTGTTATTAAAGGTGAAAACAGAATATTGGTTGATCGACCCAGTATTCAGCGAGCGCGCATCGCCCTTTCGCTTTTTTGGACCAAAACGTTTTCACCCCACACCGATAACATTGGAACAGCTGCCCACCATTAGCCGCGTACTAATTTCGCATAACCACTACGATCACCTAGACAAAAAAACCATCCAGTTTTTAGCCAAAAGCACCCACGAGTTTTTTGTGCCACTGGGTGTTGAGGCCGACTTAGAGTCGTGGGGTATTGCTCGAAAAAATATTGTACCGTTTGACTGGTGGCAACAGGCAGAAACCGCCAAGGGCAGTGTCACCTTTACGCCAACACAGCATTTTTCTGGTCGCGGTTTAGGCGACAGTAATTCCACTCTGTGGGGTTCGTGGGTCATTGAAGTAGGTAAACAACGAATCTTTTTTAGCTCAGACTCCGGTTACTTTGAAGGCTTTAAACAGATCGGTGAACGTTACGGCCCGTTTGATATTACCTTTATTGAAACTGGCGCTTACGACAAAGATTGGCCTAGTATTCACATGACACCAGAACAAAGCGTGCAAGCCCACATTGACGTGCAAGGAAAGCTAATGGTGCCGATCCACAACAGCACGTTTGATCTCGCCTTTCATGCTTGGTATGAACCGCTCGAACGCGTCATCAGCGCAGCCGAAAGCCAAGCGGTAGAATTAATCGCCCCTCGTTTTGGCGAAGTGATAGAAATTGGTAACATTAAAACACCAAGCCGTTGGTGGTGAGGCACTTACCTAAAAACTCGATACTAAGGACTCAATCGATATGAAGTATTTCATTACCTTTCTAGTCTGCATCAGCTTAGTCTCATGTAGTCAAAACAGCGTTAAGCCACAATCTTCGGGCAACATTAGCGTACCTCTATCGTACAATTATTATACTTTCGATAATCAAAAATCAGCTAATATCCCCAGCGACGACGTAGTTCTTATTTTCCCTATTATTCCAGGGGACGTGTTCGGAAAACCTACTCAACCGATATTACATATGGCGCCAGTTTTAAAAGGCTCCAATAAATTCACATTAGAGCTGCCCGCTAATGCCGATGACCTAGCACTGCCATTGAACAACCCTGATTTGAAGATCGAACCTTCAGATACCAAGCTCATGCGGCTAGCAACCTTTCACATCTACCCTGAGCGTGACAACTCAATAGGTGGTGGCGGATTTATAAATAACACGGATAAGAACAACATCATATTGCTGTATTTTTCACAAGCTGCAACACTGAGCGGCGCGGTTAGCAGCTCCAGCGAGGTGTATTTGTACGACATCAAGGCAACCTCACCAGGCTGGCATTGGATAAACATAGAAGAACAAACTGAAGGTGTTTATCTATTACAAACCTACAAAGATAGCATCGAAGATATAGAATTTACTGCCTTAGTTGCCGAGTGAGCCAAGGATTCGCAATACCGAACTCAAAGCGCCGCGAACCTGAGATATTCATTTATTTTCTGGTACACTAATTTTCTTTAAGCAATAACAGAACAAATATTAACCAATGGAGCCGATATGAAAAAACTATCCATCTTATCACTAAGTATCTTACCGCTATTATTCCCTAGCCTCGCGCTTGCGCACGATGTTGCTGGCGGTAATGGCTTTATGGCCGGCTTTAGCCACCCAGTATTAGGTTTTGATCACTTACTGGCCATGCTAAGCGTTGGCGTATTAAGCGCTCAACTTGGTGGCCAAGCCATGTGGAAAGTTCCAACAGCCTTTGTTGTGGTTATGCTGTTTGGTGGTGTATTGGGCATGGCAGGCATGCAGTTATTTTCTGTTGAACAGGCGATTGCCTTTTCTGTGTTCGCGTTAGGTGTTGCCATTGCCGCTGCAAAACAAGCGCCTTCTATTGTCGCCATGTTGTTTGTCGGCTTTTTTGCTCTGTTTCACGGTAACGCGCATGGCCTTGAAATGCCGCATCTTTCTTCACCAGAACTGTACGCAACTGGCTTCATCATCGGCACTGCTGCCATTCATGTTGCTGGCGTTGGCATCGGTTTAGTAGCACGTAAATTCAGCGACGGCTCTCAGCTGCTTCGTTACGTTGGTGCAGGCATTGCCGGCATCGGCTTCCATCTGTTTGTGATGTAATTAGCGCTTTTTTAGCCGTTAATTAATAGCACTCAATACACGTCACTTTCTCCAAGTGGCGTGTTTTTTTCCTTCCTTTTTACTCTAAAAAACCGTGCATGAAAATCTCACTCTTACAGTGAACTATCAGCACTTAAAATCTTAATTGCGTTATCACTAAGCTCATATTCTTACTTAGATTACTTAAAATTTTTCGGTTTAATAATTAATTATGGTCTACAGGTAAGAATTCACTATTAATTAAAAGGTGATAAGCTAAGAAAAATAGCTAATATGAAAGCACGAACAATAGTGTTTACTGGATAAATACTGACATGCAAAACCCTTTATCGGAAAAGTCATATGATATAGAGCATTCCTTGGGAATGTACGCTCTAGACTATTGCGTTATGAATGCAGATGATATTTACGATAAAGAAAAGCTACAGCCTATAAAAGATACCATAAAAAATTGCCACATTTATCTTATCGGACTCACTCCTATTATTCATTTAGTTCATGCTGAACAGCAAAGTAATATTTTATTTCTAAAATATAGAGTCGATAAAGAAATTCATAGCATTAATGTTTTACTGCCAGAGAAAGTCACTCTCAAATCAGATAACCGTAAGTTTTACATTGAACACCCTAATGGTCAGCGATCCTGGCCAAGTGATGAGTACATTCAAACAAAGCTATCAAATCAGACAAATTCAGTAAATTTCGAAGTTAAATATATCGGCCAAGCATATGGTAAAAACGGCTCAAGGAATGCTATCGACAGACTTAAGAGTCATGAAACCTTACAAAAAATCGCGCTAAAAGGAATACCAGAAGGCTATCATTTAACATTACTGTTATTATCTATACAGCCAAACAACCAACTGTATACACTTATAAATCCATTTGCTAAAAACAATAAAGATAGCAACGCTAGAATTAACTCAGGTGTTAATAAATTATATAACACAACGGAACATGAACGAATAACGCTATATGAAGCTTCTTTAATTCGCTACTTCTCTCCGGAGTTTAATAAAGAGTTTAAAGATAGTTTCCCATGTACAAATTTAAAAATTTTACAAGATTGCTACGATAAAGATTTTAGTGGGATTATTGCAGAGATATGTATTGACACTCTTCCATTTAAACTATTTACGGAAAAAGTTAAAGCCAAACTCTACCATATTGCGAAACACGACCTTCATAAAAATAAAAACCGACGTATGTTTTTTAATTTATGATAAGTAGCAAGTGAAATCTGATTTTTCTACCTAATTGAAAACCACTTAAGACTAATCTCTCGCTGTTATTATTTGCACTGCCTACACACTTTCGCCTAAGCTGAGCCACTCTTAACCACCAAAACGAATTCTTGAGGCTCCGATGAAGATCAACTGACTAGCATTCCTGTTTTAGACCAACAAAAGGCGTTGGAGTTTTACACCCAAAAATTGGGCTTTAGCGTGAAGCAAGATGAGCCGGTTGGTGAGCACCGCTGGTTAACGGTGGTTGCTGAACAGAATGCAGCAACCGTTGAACTGTTGTTGGAGCCAATGGCGTTTGAACCGGCGCGGGTTTATCAGCAGGCGCTGTTCGATGTGGGAATTCCAATTACCATGTTTGCCAGTGATGATTTAGCTGCCGAGGTGGCGTTATTACGTGAGCGTGGTGTTGAATTTAAAGGCGAGATAATGGAAATGCCGAACGTTAAGCTGATCCACTTTGAAGATACCTGTGGCAATATTCTTGCCTTGGCAGAGCAAATCGATACCGGCAACAGCTAACTTTTGTTTGCAGCTATCGGCATCGCTCAGGTAATGTTATTGAGTTGCTAAAACCTATAGGCTTTCAATGCCTACGCTTAGTAAGCTTGGTTATTTAGACAATCATTCACCGCATGATATTAGGGTTTATCTATGAGTAAGCTAAATCAGTCTAGCTACAAGGTCTTGGTCGTTGTAGAAAAAATCGGATTAATCATTATTGCCTTATCAACCATTATCGCAATGGGCGCAGAGATTTGGTCAATGATAAAATCCATGTCCGTTGAGTTGTCTGACCTGTTATTGCTCTTTATATACCTTGAAGTATTTTCAATGGTGGGGATATATCTAAAATCCGGCAGACTCCCTGTTAGGATGCCTCTTTATATTTCGATTGTCGCGATAGCGCGCTACATGATTCTTGATATGAAAAACTTAGATACGTTTAGGATGTTAGGGTTTTCTGGCGCTGTGCTTATTATCGCTATTGCCATTCTGGTCATACGCTATGGTCATTGTAAGTTTCCTTATAATGAAGGCAGCAAATAGGCAATTAGAAGGCTAAAAATTTTTTAACAAGACAATAACAACTGAGCCAACCAATCGATAACTCCCCATTTAATAGGGGAGCTACCGTGTTTTCTTATGCCTTGCTTTGCTTTGATTTGGTCTGTACTGCTCTAACTTGTACAAACTAAAATCACCGCCAATACTCGCTACAAGGAAAGCAGTTCCCATCTTTGGTAATCTTGATTTGCATCGCTGCAAGTTTGCAAGCTGACTGGACGCATGACATGCACTGGCGAACCACCACGGCCTTCGCGTTTTTCAGTACTGCTGGCGGTCACGCAAAGTTCTGGATTGGCATCTAAAACTAGATTGCCATCGGTTTGCAATGAAAATTTCTGACTGTTGCTGTTATCACAGCTGGCGAGCATGAGGTCTGCGCCCTGTTCTAATTCTGTTGCCACCATGCAAACATCAAAGTAATCGATCTTAAATTGCGATTCGCTGACTAATTCAGCATCGAAGCCTTGGTCTTCTAAAATCTCACCTCGGTAGTCATAGCAAGTATGCGCCTGCAAGCCACGCTCAACCGGTGCGTTTTTACCTTGCCCACCGGCAACATCTAAGCAATAGCCACGGCTCTCATCGATATTATCGACTAGGCGAACTTCAACCAGTTCGCTTGCATAGGATGTACTGCAGACCAGCGCTATGAATGCAGCGCTAAAAAATGTGCGGAGGCTTAAAAATATTTTCATTGGTTCTCTCTCTTTTGTGTTGTGAGCTCTAGTTATTTTTGTTCGTGCTTTTTTATTAGTGAATTTTTTATTAATGGCTGTTTTTTAATAACTATTTTTATTAATAGTGAGTGCAGCCTTGATGCTCAGACTAATAGAATCGTTATGGTTTTGCTTTCGATTTACAGATTAGTTAATCAACCTAAACAATCGCTTCACATCGAGGCTCCTCACATCACTAATTATTACTGCCTATAAATTATTGCGCGTCTCGCACTAGACGCACCCAGTTGTTAATTGAGATATAGTCGCTCGCCATTTCTGAGGCTAACTCGTAATCGCTTGGCTCACCTGTTTTTGGGTCACTACGTTGTGCGCCTGCACCGTGCCAGTCGTAATATTCGGTCGCGTCTGAGTTTTTCTTGCTCCACGCTTGGCCAAAGGCGACATAAACAGCTGTCCATTTAAAATCACCCTGTGTGGTGCTAGTCCAAAAATAGTAGGCATCTTCAACCGAATCGAATGAATCTAGACTGACGTTAAAGACATCGGTATTAATCGCAGGGAAGCTTTGCTTCTCATAATCAACCAAACTTTGTAACTCTTTTGAGTTCGGTAAACGCCAATCACTGTAGCCTGCCAATTCTGAGTTTTCGGCATACTCCAAAGCCTCGACCCAGTCCATCGTTTCGCCGCTGTCGTTCTTGGCCCACATTAAACCGGTGGATTGGTCGGTGACGGTTTCATCACCGTTATCAACGTAGTCCATATCGTAAAGTGTTGTCGTGCTGCGTACGGCTCGAACAAAGCAACCGGGCACAAAGGCGTTAGTTGGCATTTCGGTGCCGTCAAAATACAAACCAGTCTCGTAAGATTTAATGTGACCATCGGAAAAGTTAAAGCCAAAAGCACCCTGAATGCCGCCGTGCTCGGTAAGGTTTTGCACATCATTTTTCACATAAACCGTGCTGGACCAAAACTGACCAGCAAAGGCTAAGCGGTCGTACTGATAATCAAAGTAGTCGGTATCGATATAGGGCTGGCTTTCGCCTTCGTCTTCCGGCTTGATCAATTCACCATCGAAATTGGCGATGGAATACAGCTCTTTAATAGTGGGTACACGCCAATCGTCGTAACCGGCTAACTCCATATTTTCGACATGCTCAACCGTGTCGGCCAAGTTACGGCGCGTTGAGTCATATGCTTTCTGCCACATTAGGCCAGTGTTTAAATCGGTAATGGTGCCGTCGCCGTTATCGACATAACCTAGTTCGTTGCCTACAACAGAGGCATCCTGGCCGGTATAAAGGCTGGAACTCGACGCCGCCAATACTTTGCCTTCGGTATCGTACTGTTTGCTTTGCCCAGTATCGGGCAGCAAAGGGCTGTCGGTTGCGGCAAATAATGGCGCACTGATTAAACTGGAGAGCACCATGGCTGGAATTAATAAACCGGCTGCTATTTTTTTCATATGGCTTACCTCACAACGGTATCAATAAATAGACTCTTCTTTACAAGAGCCTGTTAAGTTGCTGAGTAATTTAGTGCTACGGACGCTATAAATCGTCCAATTGGCGTTATTTGGACGCTTTTATTTGTCTGTACTTAGGTTTATCTGTACTTAAACCTGTGTGTACATAGATTGGTCAATTTAAAACAACAGAAATAAAGCTCGTTGTTAATCGATATAATAAGGAAGAATGTGAAGTCACTTCGTTATAAGCCCAATAGTTTGTGTTATTTTAATCTACCCGTTGTTATGAAGCTTTAGGTTATATGGAAACAATATTTGATAGCGTCGATTCAAGGCTAATCAACCTACTTTACGAAGTGGCTTTACTCTGTGCTGCTATTATCACATTACTGCTACTGAAGCCCTTTTTAACTAAGCGCTGGATAATAACGATATTGGTGTGCTATGCCATGCAGTCGTTGGCGTATACCTATAACGAGTTTGTGGGTGACGATATTAACTATCAAATAATCTCGCTATGGTATCTCTGCTACGAACCTTTATTGAAGGGCTTAATGCTATATTCGGCTTTGATGTGCGCCTTTACACTATATGCAAACAGACACACCGCCTTAGCTCAAAAAGGCTTACTGACTTCCGCTCAAGGGCGCTTGTCTCGTAGCCAATATGGCTTATTGGTGGGCGCAACCTTTGCTCTCAATATTAAAGTCATGTTCTTAGCTTATGAGTATGCAATAGTTAGCTACTATCATTATTTCAACTCATATCATATACGCCTTCAATATGCCGTCATTACCACGCTACTCTCCCTTGCCACCATATGGCTGACAGCTATTTTTACTATTAAGCGTTGTCACGATTTAAATAAATCTGGCTGGTTTTGCCTGCTATGCTTTGTGCCTGTAATTGGGGTTCTACCATCGTTATATCTGTTATTTGTTAAGGGTGATGACTCAGCAAACAACTATGGTGAAAGCTCCTTATTAGCATCATAAAAACTGCACTAACGACAGATACAAGAACCTGAACAAAAGCAGCTCTGAGTTATAACGGTTGAAACATGAACTCAACAGCCTTAATTCTGAGCTGCCAATAGGTTTTACAAATAAAGAATTAACCTTAAATATAAACAACAAGCATTGAGTGAAGTCTAGGATTATCAATTGTTAATCAATGAAAACTTAAGTTGGGAAATCAGCTTGGTGGGCCTTGCTTTAACCGCCTTTACCCTTGCACACCTAATCACCAAACCTCGCCATTATGCAGCCGAATTTTTGTTAGCTGGTTGGTTATTTTTGCTCAATCTACCCTTTGTACACGCGGCAATGAAGCATTTTTCTATTAATGCTCAGAGCTTTATTTTTTATACCAACCCAACACTAAATTTGTTGTACGGCCCGCTGCTGTACTTTTATGTCACCTGGTTACTGCGGCCACCAAAACAGACCGCATTATCGGTTATTGTTTGGCATAGTTTGCCCACTCTTATTTTATATTTACTGTTTATTAGCTTCTCTGACTTTGTTCCAATGCTGCCATCGCCGGACCGATCAACAGCATTTTTTAACCCAGACAATCAAAGCTTTTTTGCTCTGCTGTTCAGTTATTTTGGCCTCATTAATGGCGCTGTGTTTTTAGCCTATTCAATTGCCTGCATTAGGCTTTTAAATCGGCACCAAAAAGCTATCGCCAGTATATTTTCTCAGAACCATACCTTGATCAGCTTGAAATGGGTTTATGCCTTGCCCGGCTTATTCGCGCTATTGGTGTTGCTCAATTTAGGCTATGAAGGCCTACACGAAAATGCCGACCAACTAGCGGTGCTGAATTTACAGCTGCTGTCGTTTTTGAGTTTTATCGTGCTGTTATGCTTTTTTGGCGTCAAGCAAAAGCCGCTATACAACCTAAACCCAAACACAGAAAAACCGAGCACTGCTGAACAAACAACAAACCCAGCCCAGCCTGCCGCAACAAACGATGAAGGTTTAAGCGAGCAAGCCATCGCACAAATTATTGCTGACATGCAGCACTACATGAGCCAGCAACAGCCCTATTTGGACGCTGAATTTTCGGTATACAGTTTGGCGCAAGCATTGGCACTGCCCAGAAGAACGCTGTCTTTTGTGCTCAATCAAGGCTTGGGGAAAAACTTTTATCAGTACGTTAATGAATTTCGGATAGAAGAAGTCAAACGACAGTTACAGGCTGACAAGGCAAAAAAACACACGCTATTGGATTTGGCATTTCAGTCGGGGTTTAAATCTAAGTCGAGTTTTAACAGCCTGTTCAAACAGCATTGCGGCGTGACACCTTCTCAATACCGTAAAGGCTTAGCGGAAACACAGGCTTAACAAACAGTGCGGGCTTAACGGAAAGTCATAATTTAACAGAAAATGCTAGCTAGTCGTCGGCCTGATCAGACCAAACCCAACGCACCGGCTCGCCAAAATCGTCCAAGATCCACTTTTTTTTCGGTTTGTTGTATTTGGCTTTAGGTTTTTTAGCTGTAGATTTACGCGCGTCGATTGCCGCGACAACTTCCGGCACAGGCGTGCGCGGCTGAGATTTTTCACTCTCCGTCGACTTAAACGGATTGACCCAAGGCTTTTCGCGATCCAGCCCTGTTTGGCCCCGTTCAACTTGATCGATATTGCCGCCGTGCTCAACAAAGTCGCGAACTTGCTTGTCCAGCTCAGCTTGCATTTCTTTTTTACTTCGGACGGGTTTCATCTATCTCTCAGTACGTAAAACTAACCACTCAATATAACAGATTTGGGGCGTTTTTCGAGCGATAGCACAGCAACAGCGGCGATGTTTACAGGAGATTTTAATCTTCTGCCAATAGCGAATGAAACAAACTGCGATAGCTTTTATCGCTCATAGAACATTCAGCTAAATCATTTTTTATTTTTAATTTCGCACAGGCATAAAAAAGCCCCTTGTGTTGCATGCACATACCAAAGACATGCAATGCTTTAAGGGGCTTTTTTTAAACCAAGGTTTTTTAAGTAGCGGTCAAACTCGTGGTTTAAGCCTGCTCTGCTTTGATTTTGCTGATAAGAGCATCCTTTTCTAACCACACTTCATGCAACCAGTTTTGGAAGTCTTTTTTATCATCGCGGTTATTCATGTAGTCCATTTCAACAAAGCGCTTAGGGATTTCGATATGGCGCATGTGAACGGTGACTTTACCAACACGACCACAGGCTAGATCCCAAAAGCTTGGGCGTTCGCCGTGATAAACAATGGTGGTATCGAGCATCGATGAAAAACGCTCACCTAAGGCTTGAATAGCAAAAGCAATACCACCGGCTTTAGGACGCAATAAATGCTCATAAGGCGGATCCTGCTTGTCATGCTTTTGCTGCGTATAACGAGTACCTTCTAAAAAGTTAACGATACTGGTTGGCGTATACGAAAAGCGCTTACAGGCTTTTTTGGTTGCCTCTAGGTCATCGTTTGCCTTGGCTGGGTTTTTAGCGATCTCGGCACGTGAGTGACGCTGCATAAACGGATAATCCATCGCCCACCAGGCTTGGCCAACAATAGGCACACGCAATAATTCTTTTTTAATAAAGAATTTCAAGAATGGGATGTTACCGAGCAAAACGTGGAATAAGGCAAAAATATCGACCCAGCTTTGGTGATTAGAAACAATCATGTACCACTGCTGTTTAGAAAGTTCGACTTCGTTACGTACATCCCAATCGATACGCTGGAATGTCTTTAGCCACTTAAGCACACCGCCAAGCCAAACCGTCGAAACGGCAATAATGGTTGGGCCAACAACTTTACGACCAAAGTTTTCTGGCAACAATTTGCGAGCCAAGGCGCACAGCAGCACAAAAATACTTAAAAGGATGGTATAGGCTGCCAAGGCAATCATCGAGATTACGCCCAACAGATTCTGTAATAAATTCTTCACCAACGAGCTCCGGTTAAATGAACTGGGGTTTTTAACGATTTAGCCTACAAGATGCAAGAGTTTTTATACAGATGTGCAGCTAAGAAACATTGTCTGTCCTTTAACTCAAAGATAGAATCGATTTTTACCTATAGGATTAGCCCCATGTTTGATCTGTTTTGGTTTATTACCGCTTTATTACTGCTACTGGGCTGCGCCATTCAAACCGCTTTAGGCTTCGGCATTGCTGTTATCGCCGCACCCATCATTGTGATATTCAGGCCCGACTGGATTCCTGCCATCCTAACCATAACCGCCTTTAGCCTGACTATTGGTAACGCTTGGAACTTGCGCCACGAGGTTAACTGGCAGCAAATGAGCGTGCCGATGATCAGCCGCATTCCTGGTACGTTAATTGGCACTTGGCTGCTGACACAGATGGCACATCAAACCTTACAGCTAATGGTTGCCGGCATGGTGTTTTTTGCTGTTATCGCCACCGCCTTTGCTAAACCCTTTAAAGCCAATACAGTCAATCTTTCTATTGCGGGCTTAGTTTCTGGCTTTACTGGCTCCACTACCGCTATTGGCGGCCCACCGATGGCCTTGGTAATGCAGCATGGCAGTGGCAACCAAACGCGCGCTAGCTTGTCTTTATACTTTGCCTACGCAAGCGGCTTATCACTGATTAGCCTGCAATTGATGGGCATTATGACCACAGAACTCTGGCTGATAGGCTTATCGTTTATCCCCTTTGTTATCGTGGGCTACTTTTTAGGTGTACGCTTACGCGGCTGGGTTGACTCTAAATTCCGATCACTGCTACTTATTATGTGCTCGGTTTCTGCAGTCATCGCCATTTATGGCGCTATTAGCCCGTAAAACTCAATGCCGCGTGGCGTCACCAGTGAACAGACTTTATTTATTCATCACACCACACACGGCAGAGGCCATAATATGAAACTATTAAAAAGACCCAACTGGTTAGCAAACCTTATTTTACTGGTGAGTATGGGCTGTATTGCTGCCATTATTGCCGCTGTTTTTGGCGTTCGTGATGGCAGTATGGATTTCCGCTCTGCAACGGGCATTATTCGCCACGCGCTAGAAGTCGGCGCTGTCGTATTAATCTGCTCAGTTTTAATGTTGGTTTTTGTCCGCGAAACTCGGCTAAAGATGTTAACGGCTAGCTTACTTATCGCTATACCGATGCTGGGCGCTTACTTACTGCAACCAGCCCCAACACCTAATGCAACTCCGGGTGAGCGACCTGCGCCGTTAAACGATATTTCTACCGACACAAGTAACCCGCCGATCTTTGAAGCGGTTGCAGCAATCCGACCAGAAGGCAGCAACACCCTAACCTACCCGGGCGAAAAAGCAGCAATATTGCAGGCTGAGCGCTTCCCAAGCATTGCGCCAATGGCGACACACCTTTCTGCCGAACAAGCCTACGATGTGGTATTAGAATTGATCGAAAAAAACGGCTGGCAATTAATCGAAGCGAACCTGCCAGAAGGTAAAATAGAAGCCGTAGCGGCGACGATAATTTTTAACTTTAAGGACGACATAGTGTTTCGTGTTGTGCCAACCAACACCGGCAGCATTGTCGATATGCGTTCACACTCACGCGTTGGTCGCGGCGATATGAATGTAAACGGTAATCGCGTCATTGCCTTTATCGAGAACTTTAACAAGATGGCGGCCAACCGCTAAAAACCAGCTACCGAATGACAAAACAAACGCACATGAACTTAGTGTGCGTTTTGGTTACAACTACTTCCAGCGCTGTTTCTGATCAATGTCTTTTTGCTGCGCTTCAACCCAGCGGCTTTCGCCTGTTTCCGATTGTTCTTTTTTCCAAAACGGTGCGTCCGTTTTTAAATAATCCATAATAAACTCGGCCGCCTCGAACGCACTTTTGCGATGAGCGCTCGTTGTACCAACAAATACTATTTGGTCACTCGCACCAAGCTTACCAACGCGATGAATAATACGAATACGATTGATTGGCCATTGCTGACGTGCTTTGTTGGCAATGTCAGTTAAACACTTTTCTGCCATGCCTGGGTAATGCTGCAACTCTAACTGCACTACCGATTCATTGGCATTAAAATCTCGAACTCGACCAACAAACATTACCACGGCACCGTCGTCAGTATTTTGCTCAGCTAATAAATCGTATTCATGCTGAACATTAAAGTCGTCCTCTTGAACCTGAATGACATCCATCGACTAACCACCTGTTACCGGCGGGAACAAGGCTATTTCATCGTCAGCATGAAGCTCACAATCCTCTTGCACCATAGTCTGATTTACCGCGGCCATTAAGTTAGCCTGCTGTAATACCGAGCTGTTTGGGTGTTGTTTTTGCAATGTTGAAATAACTGCAGACAATCGCACCGGCTCGTTAAGCTCTAAGAATAATTCGTCAACGCCTAGCTGTTCGCGCAGTTGAGCAAAGACCTTAACCGTTATTTTGATCATAACGGATGACTCCATGCACCCGTTTTGCCACCCGTTTTGGTAAGCACTCGCGTGCCTTCAATTCGCATACTGGGGTCTACGGCTTTGCACATATCAAACAGCGTCAGCGCAGCAACCGAAGCGGCTGTCAGTGCTTCCATCTCGACGCCGGTTTTACCATCGAGCTTGCAACGCGTTTCAATCCGAACACGCTGCTGCTCTGGCTGTAATTCTAATTCAACCGCCACCTTAGTTAACATCAATGGATGGCACAGAGGGATTAGCTCTGGCGTTTTTTTTGCGCCCTGAATACCGGCGATGCGAGCGGTGCCAAAAATATCACCCTTGTGATGATTGCCTGCTTGAATCAATGCAATGGCTTCAGCGTTCATAACAACATAAGACTCAGCGACCGCTTCGCGAGTGGTGACTGATTTTTCGGTAACATCGACCATGTTAGCTTTGCCATTACTGGCAACATGACTAAAACCACTCATGAACGCGACTCACAAAGTTCAGTGTTGGTTTTTTTAAGGTGCATAACAAAATTACAAGGGCTGTGGGTTGAGTCAAGTTGCTCTTTAAGAATACCTTCCCAGCCAGTGCGACAAGCACCACTAGAGCCCGGTAAACAGACGATCAATGTACCGTTAGCTAAACCGGCAAGAGCACGAGACTGTACCGTAGAGGTACCAATTTCTTGGTAAGAAATATGACGAAACAGTTCGCCAAAACCATCGACGTGTTTTTCGAACAACAC
The DNA here is from genome assembly GCF_008041945.1 of Reinekea thalattae. Lineage (NCBI taxonomy): Bacteria > Pseudomonadati > Pseudomonadota > Gammaproteobacteria > Oceanospirillales > Saccharospirillaceae > Reinekea > Reinekea thalattae. The sequence continues at coordinate 1,082,042 of NZ_VKAD01000001.1, forward strand.
CGATACCGCCTCGGGTGTTGAGTCACGTTCGGTAAAGCCGGTACCGCCAGTTAGGATCACAACCTGCGTATCGTCGCTGGCAATCCATTTAGACACCTGATAACGCAACTGAAATTTATCGTCTTTTTCGATGCGCTTTTCGCTGATTCGATGGCCCGCTGCTGTTGCACTTTCGACCAAGTAACGACCTGAGTTGTCGGTTGCTTCGTCGCGCGTATCCGAAACCGTCAGTACCGCGATATTTAATGGCTCAAAGGTTTTTGCATTATGGCTCATTACTTTTATCCTCATCTATAAAAGAACGCCATTGCTCTGGCGTATTGATGTTTTCAAACTGTTCTAAGTCTATTTCGTTGCTGAGTTCTTCGCTGGTAAAGGCATCCATTAATGCCCGAATAGCTCGCGGCCCATCAGGGTCACTCAACCAATCAGCCAATCGCTGGCGTACCACTTCTGGCTGCTGTATGAGCAGTGGCAATGGCTGTTTTTTAAAACTTGCGACCACGCTGTTTAAACTGGCTCGACGTCTAAGCTCGGTCAAACTGCTCGGTGAAATAAGTGGCATATCGACAGCGATCACGGACCAGCGAGTTACTTCTGGATGCTTACTTAACGCTGCTTCAATACCTGCCAGCGGCCCCAAAAATCCAGCAAAATTATCTGCCACGCTATGCACAACATTAAAACCCGCCTGTTGGAAACGAGCGCTTTGCCACTCTAACAAAGTCTGGTTGTGAAACTTTAATTGCGATTTATCGCGCCCCATTCGTGAACTGCGACCACCAGACAGTATTAATAGCGCGTCCATCTAACCACCTATCTGGCTTAGGTTTGCCATCGCACCACTGTTGTGATCTTTCAAATGATGACCGACTTCTTTGCTCGCTAAGTGCTCGCTAACAACCTTGACCAACTCTTCTGTTGCGACGCCCGTTTGCAAGTATGGCCGAATGTCGATGCCCTGTTCGGCAAATAAACACAGATGTAACTTGCCTAAACTGGAAATTCTTAAACGGTTGCAACTGGCACAAAAATCTTTGCTGTACGGCATAATTAAACCAATGCGACCAGCGTAATCTGGATGATAAAACTCTTGCGCAGGCCCTGCGGCAACACCACGAATGACTGGCAGCCAACCTTCGGCTAGCAGACGTGAGCGAATGGTCTCACCCCGCTGATGGTACTGTCGGAAGAATACCTGCTGATCAGAAGTTTCCATCACTTCAATAAATCGCATGGTCAGTGGATTGGTTTTTAGCCACTGAAAAACAGGCGTTAAATTGTCATTAACGCCACGCATCAACACAGCATTAACCTTCACTTTTAAACCGCTGTTTTGAGCAACGGTTAGCCCAGCCATAATTTCATTGAGGCGATCATGGCCGGTAATTCGGTGGAATTCTTCAGTGTCGAGAGAGTCGATAGACACATTAAGTTGTTTCAAGCCTGCACGCGCCCAGTCTGCCGCGCGCTTGTGCAGCTTGTAGCCATTGGTCGTCATGGCTAACTGGTCGATGCCGTCGATATGGCTGAGCCGAGTGATAATGTCGTCGATATCTGGGCGCAACGAAGGCTCGCCTCCGGTGAGACGAATTTTCTGCGTGCCCATCGCAGCAAAGCCTCGACTGGCAGCTTCCAATTCGCTCAGCGATAAAAAGCTGTCTTCAGGCTTACCTTGGTAACCATTCGGCAGGCAGTAGCTGCAACGAAAGTTACAGACATCAGTCACCGACAGGCGCAAGTAATAGAACCTACGCCCGAGAGAGTCTTGTAGCATTATTCACCTTTCCAAATTCGGGAGGCCTAACCGTTTCCAGCCAAACCCTGTCGCATAAGTGCGAGGTGGATCGTTCCTATCTACCCACTAGCTTTAAAGCCATTAGGCAAACGTAGAGCCGAAACACTCGGTGTTGTCGCATTTAAATTAAATGCAGGCTAGATCATACGAGGTTTTCACCCCGCTATCCAATCCGTCATAGGACCTATGACACCGATTCGCCGGAAAGGTTTATTGAAACAGTGGTTGCTAGAAATAAGAAATGGCGAGATTGAAAACAAAAAGCCCCGAACGGTGTCGGGGCTTTAGATGTTGGCTACTTTCACTTTTTTAAGAAACACGCCCTATCAAGCGTGGCCTTAAAAACCTTTGGGAAGACTTAAAATGAGTAAGTTGCATTCGCCATATAGCTTCTCGATTCACCGTAGAAGTTAAATAATAGAGTTGAACCAACGCGTGCATAATATTTTTCATCAAGAATATTATTCACTCGGAACGACATTTTTAAGTTCTCACCAATGCTTTTAGATAGTGAAGCATCAACTGTAGCATAAGCAGGTGCAGTAATATCTGTACCGTATACTGAGAACTCGCTAACCGCAGTAACACCCGCACCAACGCTGGCATCACGTAACACGGCATTCTCAGAAGTAAAGTTATATTTAGACCAAATGTTTACGCTATGCTCAGGCATAAGAGTAAATCGACTGTTATCACTTCCACTAATCGTTTCTGTAGTCATGTAAGTGTAACCGGCTAATATATCCAAAGGACCGTATTGACCACTTACTTCAGCCTCAAAACCACGAACTTGCAACTCGCCTGATGCTTCATAAGCATCATCATCATCTTCGTCATAAGCTCGGTTTTTATCAGTTAATTGGAAAACGGTTAAACGACTATTTAACAAGCCATTAGCGTAACTACCTTTGATACCCGCTTCATACTGCTGACCAACTCGAGGATCAATAAAATCGCCGTTGTCATCTACTTCAGTTTGCGGATTAAAAACTTGAGAGTAGCTTGCATACAGCGCTTGCGAGTCCGTTAGGTCGTAAACCAAGCCTGCATAAGGCGTAAAGGCAAAACCATCGGCTTCGTCGGTGCCGGTACTGATTTCGTAGCGACTCATACGCGCACCGGTAATAACAGCTAAATCAGCCACTGGCCGTAAGGTTAATTTACCGTACACAGCTTGCTCACTTTCTGTAGATTCAGAATCTGACGTATTAGAAAAATCAAACAAACTATTGCTGATTGCTGAAGAATCAAAATCAAAAACATTAAAAGACCCTGCGACAACCGCTGCAGCACTCGTCTGATCGGTATCTTCTTGTTTATGGTCTATACCAACAACAAACTCACTTACATGGCCAAAGGCTTCAAATGGCTGGCTGTAGCTAGCGTCAATAGCTAAGGCTAGCTGCTCTGCTTCAGCATAGGCGCCGCGTAGCGAATCGAAATCACCATTAGCATCTGCAGAATCGAATGAATAGGCATACTCATAATCAGCTTCACGACTTGAAGCTCTTGCAGCAACCCGGCCACGACCACCATTGCTAAATTGATGCGTTAGATCTGCAAAAACATCAAGACTTGATGAAGTAAATTCATTCCAATCAGCACCAATAAAAGTAGATGTATCAACATCAATTAACGAGCCGTCGTCGTAGGTTGGCAAGCCATTATTTGGCGTTAAATCTTTTGTTTGATAAAGCAACCCGACCGATAGCTCAGTACGATCCGTTAGATCGATCTCTACCGTGCTATATAGGCTCTGGTTAATATTGTCGTTACCTTCAGTTTGACTAGAGTTATCAACTTGAGAAGCGACGACACGACCTCGCACACTACCACTGTTGTTTAATGCTCCAGATACATCAGCTTCTGCTTGGTAACGGCCATAACTGCCATAGCCCGCTGTAACTGAGGCTTGGGTTTCTTCTGTTGCACGTTTACGCACTAAGTTCATAATACCGCCTAACTCACTGGTACTACTAAACAGGCCCGATGGACCACGCATAATTTCAATACGGTCAATTGCAGAAAGCGACGGTAATGAACCCAAAATACTGCTGATCGGTGCAGGAAGGCCATCAATCAATAAATCATCGTATTCATAACCACGTGAAAAAATCGAAGAACGACCACTATCATTTGTTAGGGTTCGCAAACCTGGTGTAGCCTTGGTTGCATCATCTAAGTATACAAAGCCGCGATCTTCAATCAGCTCGTTAGTCAGTACAGTAATCGACTGTGGAATATCCTTTAACGATGCCGGTGTTTTAGTACCAACTGTTGCAGCGTCAACGTTATAACCAGTCAACTCTTCACTAGAGGGGACATCGTAAAGCGCATTACCTTTAATGGTTAGCGTCTCGATAGACTCATCACTGCTGGCTTCTTCTGCAAAGCCAATACTGGATAACGGCGCCAATACCAGCGCCATCGATATCGCTTTAATTGACTTACTTAACTTGGTTTTGCCTGCTACTGGCTGCAATGCTCTGGCTTGAAACGCATTTCCCGTAGAAAAACTTCTGTAATCGGACATATGGACCTCTATCACATTGTAAGAAAGATTCTCATTACCTTAGGTTAATGAGAATTATTTGCATTTGTAAAGAATGGCGCCTATTATCCACGAAGGTTTTGCAAACTTCTTATGCAGGTTATTCAAATTGCTATGCAAAACCCTCATATATTTTCAATTATCTGCGCTTTGCAAAAGCAGTTTAAGTTTTCTTGAAGGTGCCGAAGTGATGAATCAAAAATACGTTGATAGCCATAACGCTTACTCAGCTACAACAAAACCACTCAATCTTTTTTTAAAAAACGCACCGAAAAAAACAACAATTGAACCGAATCTTCCTTCCTTAATGGAAGGCAATTTCATGCTGGAAAAACAACCTTCCGGTATGGCCTTCCATATGATCAATGCACGTGCGCTCGAAGACTTTGGTTTTAATGACCAGATTGCACCTAACTTTAAGATTGCGATATTTTTTGATGAAGATCGCAGCCAATTTAAATTTGGTGAGCACGAAATACCGAGTAAAAGGCCGAATAAATCCGCAACCGTCATGCATTTTAACGAAGCAACATCTTGCGCTATGCGCGTTAAAACAGGCGCCCAACGTAGCGCCCTATACCTTTCTACTGATCTGGATTGGTTTGAACGAAATCAACTCGACACTAACCTGATGAAACGCCGGTTAAGTCAGCCTGTTAGCTTTGAGAACTGGACACTGCCTGATAACTTATGGCTGCAAGCCAAACAGATGATTCACCTTCAGGATCAAAGTTACATCAGCAAGATGGCCAGAGAAGGTTTTACGCTCTCGTTAATGTCGTCTTGGCTGCAGTTTGTCGGACAAGAAGAGCAAAACATAACAAAACCTGAAAGCCGAAGAGTGGCGCAATTTAAAGAACTGCTAAATAGCAATGAAGTGTTGGGTATGAGTTTAAATGCCATATGCCATCATCTCGGTATGAGTTCGGCAACCTTACAGCGCTATGCAAATGAGCATTTAAAAATGAGTGTTAGCCAATACTTACGTAAACGAAAATTACATTTGGCGAAAACAGCCTTAACTACAAATGGCTTATCTATAATGGAAGCAGCATTAGTTGCTGGCTATAACCACCCAAGCAACTTCACCACCGCTTTTAAACGAGAGTTTGGTGTCTGCCCAGCGGACGCTTACCGACTACTTTAAGCTATGAAAAATCTCACTACCAAAAACCTGCCTAGTTACCACGAACCTTGTGAGTAAAAATAAATATATTCATAGGTAAGTTTGAATAGTACGGAATATTGGCTAGAAATCTTAAAGAAGGCTTTGCTGTTGTGGTGTCGGTTTAGCAGGCTTAGAAATTAATTCAGAACTTGGCAATTGCCATTCAATAGCGTCCAGCCCCCGTTCAAGTAAAAACCGATTCGCTTTAGAAAAGTGAGCGCTACCAAACCAGCCGCGGTAAGCCGATAGCGGCGAGGGATGAACCGACTCCAAGACTAAATGGTTTTGGTTGCTAATCAGCTGCTTTTTAGACTTGGCATAACTGCCCCAAAGCATGAAAACCACGGGTGAGGTTTGCTCGTTACAGCAGCGAATAACCGCGTCGGTAATTTGCTCCCAACCTTTATCGGCATGACTACCAGCTTGGCCGGCCTCGACAGTGAGTACAGAATTCAATAACAGAACACCTTGCTGCGCCCAAGGGGATAGATCGCCTGATTGATTTTCTATGTTTAAATCCTGCTGCTGTTCTTTAAAGATGTTTTTTAAGCTGGGCGGAATGGTGACGCCATCCGGTACAGAAAACGCCAGTCCATTAGCTTGGCCTGCCCCATGATATGGATCTTGCCCCAGAACCACCACTCGCACCTGTTCTGACGCGACACTGTTTAATGCCCGAAACCAATGAGATGGTTGCGGATACAGGGTTTTATTAGCTTGCTGCTCTGCTTGTAAAAATTGCGCTAACTGCGTCAACACTGGCAGCGCCACCCGTTGGCTAAGCTGTTGCTGCCAGGCATCACTTTTTAAGCTTGCAAACAGATAACTGAGTTCAGACAAAGCGGCACCAATTCTCGATTATAAACCGCTATACGAACACAGACTAAAGACATCAAAGCCTTGGTCTTTTAGCGATTGGCTACCGCCAAGGTCTGGCAAATCAACAATGGCTGCACATTCAACCACTTCGGCACCTAATCGCTTCACCAATTTACATGAGGCGTTCAAGGTACCGCCAGTCGCGATTAGATCATCAATAACTAAGACTTTATCGCCGGGCTTTAACGCATCAGAATGGATTTGTATTTCCGCCTGACCGTACTCTAGATTGTATGCTTCTTCGATGGTTTCAAACGGTAACTTGCCCTTTTTGCGTACCGGAATAAAGGCTTTATTAAGCTCGTAAGCGATCGGTGCACCCAAAATAAAGCCGCGCGCATCCAACCCTATAACGCAATCGATTTCGGTATTGATATAACGCTGTACAAAGGCGTCGATCAACTGGCGAAAGGCCTGATTATTAGAAAACAGCGTGGTGATATCACGAAATTGCACGCCTGCTTCTGGCCAGTCGGGAACGGTACGAATATAGGGTTTAGGGTCAAACATTTACTTTCCTGTTGTTAGTATCAAAAAAGAGCCAAAAAAAGAACCAAAGAAAAAGGAGCGCAAGGCTCCTTTTGGCATGTGATTATGTAAGTTACTCGACTTTTTGCAACCTTACAGCGGCAATTAGCGCATTAATTATTACGCCTTTTCAGCCAAATTCAGCGTTTTCAGCGTGTGTTGCCTTACTTTTTGCAACAACGCCTTATCTTCAATTAAAGATTGGCCATAAGAAGGGATCATCTGCTGTAACTTATCTTGCCAAGCTTTGCTGGCCATTTTCTCTGGAAAACAGCGTTCGAGCACATCCAACATGGCTGCAGCCGACGTTGACGCACCCGGTGACGCGCCGAGCAACGCAGCTAAGCTTTGATCTTCAGCGACAATAACTTCGGTACCGAACTCTAGCTTACCGCCCAACTGAGCATCTTTTTTGATGATCTGCACGCGTTGACCTGCAATCGCTAAGCTCCAATCACCGTCCTGCGCGGTCGGCATATAATTACGCAATGAGGCCATTCGTTTACGATGGCTCTGCACGGTTTCGCTGATCAGATAACGGGTGAGATCTGAATGCCGCAAACCGACGCGAATCAGTGGCCAAAGATTCCCTGGGCGAATCGATTTAATCAGATCTAAAAATGAACCACGCTTTAAAAATTTAGTGGTAAAGCCTGCAAACGGGCCAAACAGCAAGGCCGGTTCACCATCGATAATCCGCGTATCCAAATGCGGTACCGACATCGGTGGCGCGCCAATCGCTGCCTTACCATAGACTTTGGCATGATGCTGCTGGACGATTTCTGGCTTTTTACAAACCAGCCATTGGCCGCTGACCGGAAAGCCTCCATAGCCAGCACCATTACCACTGGCCTGTAATAGAGTTAATGCCGCGCCGCCGCCGCCAATAAAGACAAACTTGGTGTTGATGCTTTTGCGTTCACCGTCTTTACGGTTTTTGATCGAGACTTGCCAGCCATCAGAGGATTTTTTCAAGCCGGTGACTTCACTGTTCAGCGCCAATTCAAAGCCGTCACTTTGGCTCAAGTTAGCGATTAGTTGACTTGTGACCGCACCAAAGTCGATATCCGCTCCATGAGCGATACGCGTCGCGGCAATCGGCTCATCATCATGACGCTCAGCCATGACCAGCGGCATCCATTGTTGTAGCGTTTCAGGGTCTTCGCTGTATTCCATTTCGGCAAACAGATGATGCTGAGAAAGCGCCGCATGGCGTTTTTTGAGATATTCAACGTTGTCCTTGCCCCAAACAAAGCTGATGTGTGGCGTGCGATTAATAAACTGGCTGGGTTCTGGAAACAACGATTGATCGACCAAATAGGACCACAGCTGCAACGATAGTTCGAACGAACTGTTAATTTGCAAAGCCTTGCTGATCTCTATTTCACCGCTTTTATTCTGTGGTGTGTAATTTAGCTCGCAATAGGCCGCGTGCCCGGTACCGGCATTATTCCAGCCGCCGGAGCTTTCTTGCGCGACCTGATCGGCCTGTTCAAGCATCAGTATTCGAGACGATGGATCGAGCTGTTTAAGCAACACGCCCAGCGTTGCACTCATAACACCACCACCGACTAATACGACGTCTACTGATTGATCTGACATACAGTCTGCCCCTTGTTGTTATCGCTTTGTTATTATCGTTTTAATACTGGATCGATCTCATCCTCTGTTAAGAGTATACGATTTAGGCCAGTTTGCGAGGCTCATACATTGGCACTAATAACGCCTGAAGCCAGCAATATCAGAGCTATTCGCGCCATTTCGTCACTTATGCTTACGCTACGGTATAGATATCTAATCGATATATAGCCGCTCAACTCTTGGCGACACACGGGTTAGCAGCTCATAGCCAATGGTGCCAATAACACTGGCAACTTCATCGACAGGCAATTCATCACCCCATAATTGCGCCATATCGCCAATGGCAACATCAGCAACGTCAGTAACATCAATCATCGTCATATCCATTGAGACACGCCCTGCCGTGGCAACGCGCTGGCCATTGAGCATCACTGGCGTGCCACTGGGCGCATGCCTTGGATAGCCGTCTGCGTAGCCAATCGCCAACGTAGCAATGACGGAATCGCGCTCAGCCGTCCAGATAAGGCCATAACCAACCGACTCACCCTTACTGACGCGACGCAACGCGATTATTGGCGCAGATAAGGTCATGGCAGGCTTTAATTGAATATCCTGCGCCGATAGATCCGCAAATGGCGATGCGCCATACAGCATGATTCCGGGACGCACCCAGTCAGCATGAGTTTCTGGCCACTTGATGATCGATGCCGAATTAGCAAAGCTGGCCTGTTCACCCTGCTCTTTGCATTGGCTTGCTAATGCTAGTTGTGCTTGGGTGATTTCTGGTCGTCGTAGGTCGTCGGCACAGCACATGTGAGTAACAACACCGCCTAACTGAACAGACTCTAATTCAGCGATTTGCTGACGTATTTGCGGCAATGATGACGCTAAAAAGCCTAATCGGTGCATGCCGGTATCGACTTTAAGCCAGACCTTTATCTGCTCACCCTGCGTTAATTGACTGAGATGATCTAACTGATCCTGACAATGAATCATACTTTCACAGCCCAACTGAGCCGCTTCAATTAGATGCTCGGCACAGGTAACACCTTCAAGTAATAGGATAGGTTTAGTCAGGCCCGCGGCTCTAAGCTGACGCGCTTCATCGAAGGTCGCGACTGCGTAACCATCGGCGTCGCTGAATGTATGTGCTGCCTGAACAGCGCCATGGCCATAGGCATCAGCCTTAACAACGGCCCAAATATTAGATTGCGGTGCGAGCTGTTGCACTCGCTTAAAGTTGTGTCGTAATGCGCTGTAGCTTATGACGGCTCGGGTGCCTCTACTCATCGACTTTGATCTCTCTATGTAACCGTTATAACGACCTATGAGCGGTTATAACGGCGAATTAACGGTAGTAACGGTAAATCCAATCGCTAACAAAAACGGTTCGCTTGCAACCATGCAACGCAAGCCCTATTCGGCGACATAGTCATTCATATATTCAGGCGCTAAGTCAGCAAACTTAGAATATTGGCCTTGGAAGGAGAGGTGAACGGTATCTGTCGGGCCATTTCGGTTTTTACCGATAATCACTTCGGCGGTGCCTTTATGAGGCGAATCTTCGTTATACACCTCGTCTCGATAAATAAACATAATGAGGTCGGCGTCTTGCTCAATAGCGCCGGATTCACGCAAATCGGAAGCGATTGGGCGCTTGTTTGGTCGTTGCTCAAGAGATCGGTTCAACTGCGACAAAGCAATCACTGGGCAATCGAATTCTTTGGCGATGGCCTTAAGCGTCCGCGAAATTTCAGAAATCTCATTAGTACGGCCTTCGGTATAGCCTTTAATGGTCATCAGCTGAAGGTAATCGATCATGATCATGCCAATGCTGCCATGTTCTCGTACCAAACGGCGCAAGCGCGAGCGAATCTCTGAAGGTGACAGCCCTGCGGTATCGTCGATAAACAGCTTTTTATCTTTTAGCAGATTAATGGCTTTGGCTAATTTGGGGTAATCGTCTTCGGCCAGTTTACCGGTAATCACGCGACCAAGGTCAATTTTACCTAGAGACGCAAAAGAACGATTTAGCAGCTGCTCGGAAGGCATTTCTAAACTGAACACCGCAACAACTTTGTCCTGATTCAGAATCGCCTCTTCAACCAGATTCATCGACAGTGTGGTTTTACCCATCGCAGGACGAGCTGCGACAATAATTAACTCACCACCTTTAAAGCCCTTGGTGGCTTTATCTAATTGCGAGAAACCAGAAGAAATACCAACGATATCTGAATTCTGTTTGGCCAACTCTTCAATGCGGGCTAAGGCTTTATCGGCCAGCGGATTAACATGCTCTAGGCCGCCTTGATGCGGTCGATCTTCGGCGATTTTAAATACTGCGCGTTCAGCTTGGTCAATAATTGAGGCGACTTCTTGGCCGGACGGATCAAACGCTAAACCAGAAATATCGCCAGCGACTTTGATCAGCTGTCGTAAAATGCTGCGCTCTTGAACGATTTTTGCGTACGCCACCAAATTACTGATGGAGGGAGTATTTTCTGCCAAGGTCATCAGGTAGTTCATACCACCGACGGACTCCAACAGCTTTTCTTTTTCCAGCAATTCACCCAGAGTAATCACATCCATTGGCGAATTAGCATCGGCCAGAGAAATCATGGCACGATAAATTTGGCGGTGTTCATTGCGATAAAAGTCATCAGGTAACAGGCTTTCAGAAACACTGTCCCATAAGGCATTGTCGACCATCAGCGCACCCAATAAGGATTGCTCGGCCTCCAACGAATGAGGAGGTGTTTTTATCTGCTGCAGCTCTGAGTCTTCTGCAAGAAGAATATCGTCATCGAAACTATCCGACATTCGGCCCTACCTTTACCAATAAAACGATCGTTGATTCTAACCAGTTAATCGAATGCTCGCATCTGCTTTTATACTTCAATAAACAAACTAAGCGCTAAAAGCCGACATTATCGTGGCTTGTGGCGACAAAATAAAATAGACAGCCATAAAAAAACCCAGCATAAATACTGGGTTTTATCGATCTACTTATGCACTGCAAACAGAATGCTCACAGTGCGAGTTACCTAAGGTTGCTTAAGCGATTAACGCTTAGTCTTCAGCAACAACGATTAGGTGAACAGAAGAGATCACATCAGTGTGCAGTTGCACAGCAATGTTGTATTCGCCAACGGCGCGAATTGGGCCTTCAGGCATTTTCACCTGAGACTTTTCAATTTCAACGCCAGCAGCAGTGACTAGATCGGCAACATCACGTGGGCCGATAGAACCGAACAACTTACCTTCATCACCTGCATTTGCAGCAACAGTTAGCTCTACTTCTGCTAATTGATCTGCTAATGATTGTGCTGCTGATAGTTTTTCAGCTTCTGCTTTTTCCAACTCAGCTCGGCGCTCTTCAAAGTACTTGGTGTTGTCTTCAGTTGCCAACACAGCCTTGCCGTTTGGAATTAAGTAGTTTCGTGCATAACCGTTTTTAACGTTAACGGTATCGCCTAAAACACCCATTTTACCAACTTTTTCAAGCAGGATAACTTCCATCTCGCTTACCTCATTCGTTATCTGATTTTGCCCGTTCTGGTATCCGAGATCTTAGATCGACAATCGAATCCACAATCACAACCAAAACCAGTAACGGTAATATAAATTGTATGAACAACAGTAAACACACATAAAATGCGATTAGCCATTGCACAGCCAAATCCAATTTTTTTAACACCCCATGCACGGTCACTAGGCCGATAAATGCCATGGGGACAAAAAGCAACGATGACACACCCGGATTAACAAACAGCATAATAACCACTGCTGCTAATACCAATACAATCCCTGCTTTTGAGAAACGCAACTGTTGCATTTCTCTACTTAAACCACCTGGGTTATACAACCCTGCTTGCCAGTATCTGGCCAACAACAACGACAACAGAGCTTCGGTATACTGAGTGCTCATAAAGATGAACCCCACCATACTACGAGCAACCGCGATAAACTGCTGCTCGACCGGCTCATTTGCGCCGCTCAATAAAACCTGCAACAAGCTTTCTAATAAATCGCCTAACTGCTCACCATAAAAGGTTTGCGTTAAAACCGACAATACGAAAGCGGCGACAGTGCCCAATATCAGCGTATAAGGCCAGCTGTTAGTAGCTTTTAGCACCGATGCCAAAAGCGTTACAACGACCAAGCCCAACATGGACAACGGCACTCCTGACATATACCAAGAGAACAAACCTCCAACCAAAGCCATAACAAGGACTCGAGTACCAAAGGTTATGCCGTGCCTTAACGTGGTTAAAGCAACTAATGCTGCACTGACAAAGTACAGCATCGGGATTGCAGCGAATACCGCTGCAAGAACCCCAGTATGCAAAGGGCTTTTCATCGCAAAACGTGCTAAGCCAAGCATCTCTAGAGCTCTCCTACAATCTAAAAAACTATTGCTAACAAACGCTTACTTATGAGCATCTGTGTAAGGCAATAACGCAAGGTAACGAGCGCGTTTGATAGCTGTTGCTAGCTGGCGCTGATACTTAGCACTGGTACCTGTAATACGGCTAGGTACAATCTTGCCTGTTTCAGTGATGTAGCCTTTTAATAGTTCTACATCTTTGTAATCGATCTCTGTAATGCCTTCTGCGGTGAAGCGGCAGAATTTACGACGACGGAAAAAACGTGCCATAGTTAATGCTCCTCTTATTCTTCAGACGCTGAATCATCAGCGACTTCAGTTACAGCTTCACTTTCAGCTTCTTCACGCGGTGCGAACGCGCCTTGAGCTTCGTCTTTAGCTTTTTTAGCTTCAACAGACTTCATCATTGGCGATGCTTCAGTTACTGCGGCCTTACGGCGAATAACCATGCTACGCAAGATAGCGTCGTTGAAACGGAATGTGGTTTTCAACTCATCAACAGTTTCATCGCTAACTTCAACGTTTAGCAAAATGTAGTGAGCTTTGTGTAGGTCTTGGATTGGGAATCCCAATTGACGACGGCCCCAATCTTCGTGACGGTGAATAGTACCGCCCGCTTCTGTTACAACGGTTGTATAACGCTCAACCATCGCAGGGACTTGCTCTGACTGGTCAGGATGAACCAGCAAAACGATTTCATAATGGCGCATAAATGCTCCCTTCGGGTTAACAACCTTCTGATCAAATCAGTAAGGTAAGGAGTAACGTAATTCAGCTAGGCTGATTACACTAAGAATCCACTCTTACGAGCAGGCGCGGCATTCTAATGAAAAGCCCTATCAAAATCAATGCTTTGGCCCTATTGTTAGCACCTAAAGACCTAGCAGTGCCTAAAAACCAAGGCTTTTATCAGCTAAACCAAGAAGGTCCACCAACAAAAGAAGCTGAGCCTATGAATCAGCCACAAACAGGCTCTGCCATGAGACGGCATCCACCTGTGTCAGCATCGTGCTCAGCTGATCGGCAATGCGGTAATCAAAATCATAAGGGTGAATGGAAAGCCTTGCAGGCTTGCGCGCAGATGAAAGCGTCAAATTCAGCCAATTCCAGAAACGCAAAAACAAAGCTCTTGGCCGGTTATCAGCTTCAAACCCCAATAGTGGCAGCTTTTTAAGCTGACCCTGAGGAAAAGACCGAATACCACTGGTGGTTTCATAAGCGCTAAATGGCAACTGGTTTAGGTCAGCAGGTGATAGCTTGCCCATCGCCCAAGCTGGCGGAACATACATAGTCGGAGCGTTAAAGCCGTGATCCGCAAACCACTGAAAATTGTTATTTAACAGCGTTTTTAACTCATCCCTCGAATAGGATAAATGCTCACCCGCCGTGCGAGAGATCAACCGACTATGAACAGCGTGATACAGGCCGCCAATCTTAGTAATGCGATGCAACCAGCCATGACCCGCAAACTCATAGCCTTTCGCCTGCAAGGTATGTAAGCGCTCAATTTGCGAGTCGTCCCATTGCAAGCCCGGTACGATCAATAGCAAAATATTACTGGGCGTAAATCGATCCAGATGCTCAGCCAATATCCACTCTACTCGATCCAGCGTTTCCGGCATGACATCATGAATACTGATGACGACATTTTTTCGCATAGTTACCTCTTGCTTTTTTACAGCCCACCAGCCCTTTTACAAACCACTAGCCACGAATTTTACGATACATCAGTTTCAGGCTACGGCGTGCTGGCACTGGCACTGGCACTGGCACTGATCGACTAACCTGCTCGCCTTGCGTGCATTGCAACCAAAGTTCACGATTCCATTGCACATGAGACAGGGCCGCTTGGCGACTGATCGAGCAGCGGCGATGGATTTCAAACTCACTAAGCGAGTGATATTGCTGCAAGGCATCAGCCAAGGATAAATCCTCATCAACAACAATTAAGCCCTGTTTTAAATCGCTCCATTCACAAATACCGCAGGCTTCAGATACAAACACCAAACGCTGACGCGCCATGGCTTCCATCGCGACTGTGCCAAAGCTTTCAACCTTGCTTGGTAAAACCAAGGCATCGTGATCATCAATCAGCTGCACAATACGCTCGCGACCAACCCAGCCTAATAAGGTGACATTCTCCACCCCCGCAGCCAATGCTTCGAGTGATTTCCGCTCTGGCCCATCACCAGCGATGCTAAATTCGATATCAGGACAAGCTTTCGCTGCTGCAATCACCGCAGGCAGATTTTTCTCGGCCGCCAACCGACCGACAAACAAGACTCGATTAAGCAGTTTAGGCACACGCTTAACCGGTGTGTGCATTAAATTTTGACCAATCGGCGTACCCATCAGATCAACTTTTTTAGCGCCCATATTTTTCGCAATATCGACCATCTCTTGGGAATTAGCCAACACCTGGTCAGCCAAACGAAACAAGGCTTTATTGACCACATCAAAATAGGTACGGGTAATGCCACCCTGAACGCGATTCCAATAGAGTGAGGCAAGCTTTTCGAACCAAGTATGAAAACCAACAATAACTTTAATACCCTGACGCTTGGCGAGCATGGCGCCAACCAAACCAAACAGGCCCGGCGTTGGAATAACCACAACCGTCGGTTCAAATGACTTCAATTTACGGCTCAACTGAAAGCCGTTCGGAAAACACAGTTTTTGTGTCGAGTCGCCTGGCAACGGCACCATCCAGCAGCCTTGCCATTTTTCGCCACTGATTTCTGGTGACACCAATTCCACTTCATCAACATACGGGATTAGGTCATCGATCAAGTCGGCATAATAAGCACCGACACCATTGCGGTGTGGCGCGGCATCAGAAATGACCAATACTCGGGATTCGGGATGGTTAGTCGTTTTTGTGTCCATCGGAGTCTTCACCCTATTTCTTTTAAATTGTATGAATGTTTTAGGTACTTCTTAGGAAACAGCCCAATCGCCTGATCAAACAAGGCAAAATCGGACCGGTTGTAACTGTGACCACTTTTATAAGCGCGCGCCTTAGCAACTTCTCGCTGCAAAGCTTCTGCAAAGGCAGGCGTCATATCTAACTGGCAATGCTGCAATGAGAGCTCAACGACAGCGTTTAAATCCTTGACTAAATCGGCCATCGCAATCGGCAGAACATCGGCTTGCTGCAAAGCTGGTGACTCTAAATAGTGGTAATAACCTGCCATCATCTCAATGAGGCGCTGACTGAAGGCATCGGAAATATCGCAGCCGTAAGCCGCTTGCCAAGCAGGATTTAGCGAACTGATTTGCGATGGCACCGCCGCTTCTGCTTCGCGCTGGCAGACCAAAAAAGACGCCTCATGAAAATGCTCCCTTAAGGTTGCAACCCAGGTTAAAAAGGATGGGTTCTTGCAAAGGTAACGCTGATCGGCACCATGAAAATACAGGTGCTTTTGAATTAAGCGGCGATAGAACGACATGATCGCTTTACGTGAATTGGCACTCAGTTGCTGGTCAAACTGACTCAACTGCCAAAAATGCTTTTGCTCAGGGAACAGCAACACCATTAAAAAGCAGGCGTTAATTGGCAGCAGCGCTATGAAATCTTCTTCGGCTTCTTGCAAGCCAAGCTTATGCACCGAATGCATGTTCTTAATAAAGGGGATGTTTATTTTCGACAGCGCGCCGTTCAAAGGCTTTATCAAGCGGCCGATGGTGCTATAAAAGTAGCGCTCGCTGATGCTCGGGGCGAAAACGCACTCCCACATAGTCATGCTGGTTAATTGCTCGTGTTGAGCAAGTACTCGTTGCAAGTGCGTTGTACCGCTGCGAGGAATACCGGTGACAAAAACAATCTTCGAGGTTTTCTGCTTTCGGTAAGCTCGAAAAAGAATCTCATCCAATAGAAAACCAAACCAATGCAGCAGCTGCAAAGCGATAAAGAGAGGCACGACTAGCAAAAAGATCACCAGTCGCCGCAGCAAACTCGCCTGCTTGGCAACAAAAATAGATCTTATTGACCAACCCAGCATACGAGCCATGTTAAGCAATGCCTGAAGCGCGCCTTTAATCATGCAGTCACTCATAATTTGAAACTAAATTCATCGTAGGTTAAAAAGATGGCATGACAACTTTATGACAGGCAGACTAGCGAACACTGCTCGCGTGGGCCAATAGATCGCTACAACCTTACTTCAGCTTTGCGTTTGTCATTTGCACTGTGCATTGTAAAGCTGCACAAGATTGATTCTGAGAATCAGAGTAGCGCCATATGAGCGTCGCTAACTTGTTGAAATTATTTAAAAAAGACTCAGATATTGTTGACAGTAAAATTTTTATGAGGATAATACGCGTCCGTTATCGGGGCTATATAGCTCAGTTGGTTAGAGCACAGCATTCATAATGCTGGGGTCGCTGGTTCAAGTCCAGCTATAGCCACCATCATTGGTCCGTAGCCAAGCGGTAAGGCAACGGGTTTTGATCCCGTCATGCGCAGGTTCGAATCCTGCCGGACCAGCCAATTCTCGATAACATCAGCTACTCTTTGTATGATCCTCAGGTATTGGTCCGTAGCCAAGCGGTAAGGCAACGGGTTTTGATCCCGTCATGCGCAGGTTCGAATCCTGCCGGACCAGCCAATTCTACCACTTCATTAACTTAGTCTTGTTTCGCTTAATTTAACTCGCTCCATAGCTCAGAACTAAAAGATTGATCGGCAATCAGGTAAACTGGATTTTTTTATCTAACAGGGCCTGCCAATGTCTTACCTTATCGATACTTATCAATTATCCAGCCTACTCGCAGAATCCCCAGATACGCTTATTTTAGATTGCCAATCCGCCTTAGGTGATCGCAGCCAATCCAAAGCACTCTATGATGCAGGCCATATTCTCGGCGCTATCCATGTTGATTCCGAAACCGAGTTGTCTGGGCCAATCATTGCTGACAAAACAGGCCGCCATCCACTGCCAAGCCAAGATCAATGGCAGGCGACATTGCAGCGCTGGGGCGTAACGAAAGACCGCCCTATCATCATATACGATCAAAACAACAGCATGTTTGCAGCCCGCGCTTGGTGGCTATTAATGTGGGCGGGTATCAAACAGGCGAAAGTATTAGATGGCGGTCTCGATGCTTGGCGTCACAGCGGCGGCGCGATTTCAACAGAACCGGCGGCTGCGACTCAAACCTCAAACTTACAAATTGATGTACACAACTCACTCACTATTGCAGCCGACTCGTTACTGTCGTTGTCTGCCGAACAGGCGTTACTGGATGCTCGCGCACTGCCCAGATACCAAGGTTTGGTCGAACCATTAGACAGCAAAGCAGGCCACATACCTGGCGCTATTAATGCCGACTTCAGTAAAAACTTAGACAGCGACAATCGCTTTTTGCCGCCCGAGCAATTAGCTCAGCGTTTCCAATCGGTCGCCGACAAACCAGTGATTTGCTATTGCGGCTCTGGCGTTACTGCCTGCCACAATATTTTGGCGATGACTATTGCCGGAATGAAAATGGCAACACTCTACCCTGGCAGCTGGAGTGAATGGATTGTCGACGACAGCCGCCCTGTGGCAACAGCTATTGAAGGCTCACCTCTGTAAACAGCACTCGGCGTTGCAATAGGCGGTTTAGGGTGAGGTGTGGCGAGTGAGCAGACTTACGGCAACCTGCTCTTGCCTTTGCGCCAGTTCAGGGTTATTGGCTCGCGACTCCAAACACCACAAAACCTTTTCGGCGGTTTCTTTAACACTGTGGTCAATGGTGGTTAACTGATAACTGTATTGCGACGTCAGTGGAGTGTTATCGAAACCGATAAGGTGAAAGTCCTCTGGCGCATGTTTACCCTGCTCACGCATGCCGTCTAAAAAACCACACGCCATCAATGCGGTGGCACAAAATACGCCATCGACCTGTTGACCTGAAGCAACGAGCTGATGCGCTGCCGCACGAGCACCCTCATAACAGTTCTGCTCAGTTTTAATGTTAATCAGCTGATGCGCTGGCTGCTGATTCCAATCGTGCAACGCTGCTTTAAAATGTTCACCTCGGTCGACGCCAGACCAAGTCGAGTCTTTATAATTTAACCAACCAATAGTCTGGCAACCAGCCGACATCAATTGCTGCGCGGCAAGCTGCGCACCCTTTTGATTATCAGAACACACCACGTCGACTTTAGATAAATTAATGGCTCGGTTAATACCAACCACAGGAATGGACAACTGCAAACATTCTTCGACCAACGCTTCCGGCGGCTGACCTGAGGTGACCACAACGCCCGATACCCGATACTGAGTAAATCGGCGCAGCGTATCTTCAAGGTCATCATCCTTACGCACTTCTGTAACTAACGCCTGATAACCACGCGACTTTATCTCTGACAATAAAGCTTCCAACAACGAGCTTCGAAAAGGATCACTCAGATGGGCAACGACAACACCGATCAGCTGACTGCGTCGCCGATTCAAACCCTGAGCCAAAAAATTTACCTGATAACCGAGTTGCTCAGCCGCACGCAATACCTTTGCTTTTGTCTGTTCAGAAATACTGCCATTTTCGGTAAAGGTTCTGGACACAGCCGAACGAGAAACACCCGCCAAATCGGCAACATCTTGCGCCGTCACCACCGTTTTTGTTTTTTTATTATTCAAGCTTTTTCCTATGAATATCGGTTAGCCATCGAGTTGCGAATGGGCTTACTAGCTACAGACGTGATAAATCCAGCTGTAATCCATCTTCGCTGACAAACTGTTTTTCGTTACCAGCTACTGCTGCGCGTATTTTGTCGACTTCCTCATCCCAACAATGATACAAGCCTAGTCGATTGATCTGTAACTCTTCTGCTAACTTCTGACAATCGACAAAATCTCCATGTGAGTCATCCGCAGCCAACTCAGTAAAACAAGCACATTCTTGAAATGCCAAGTCTGCGTCTTTCATCAAAGCTCTGCTGGCTTTGGTCGGCCGACCATCACCGCTGTAAAATAAACGCTGATTATCAACCGAAAATAAAATCGCACGATTGCTAATTTCGTGTTGAGTTTCAGCCGTTTGCAACTGCCAACCTTGCCAGCTAAACGAGTCTTCGGTGTCGAGCCATTGGATTTCAAATGTCGTTGTTTGCTCTGGCCAATAACCTAAGCAAGCAATTGATTGCAATGCGGCGCGATGCTCAGGCTGGCAGATAATGGTGAGCGGCGCACTACGCTGAAAACTTTTCCAATAATTAATTAACGCTGGCAAACCAGCGCAATGATCGGGGTGAATGTGGCTAAAATAAATCACCTGTATGGCATCGAGCGGTAAATTTCGATTAAACAGCGCTCTGGGAATGGTCGGGCCGCAATCCACCAACCACATCTTTCCTGCTGCATCAGTTACCGTGATCGCCGCGGTATTCTTGCTTTTCGCAAACGCACTGCCTGAACCTAGAACATCAATTTTCATATCGTTAACCAAATTTTTTTCATTTGTTAATTAATTTGTCATAAATCAAGCTCAAAGTACCTGCCGCAAGATTCGCAAAACGTTGCACGACTTTACTATCGAATGAACACGTGTTCAACGATTTTAAAACAGCAGTAACCCAATACATTTTTATAGAGTGTTTGATAAACAGATGAAGCGTCTACAGATTCAAGATTTAGCGGCTGGCTACGGCAATAAACAAATTCTATCGGACATTAATTTGTCGGTTAATGCCGGAGAAATGGTTGCCCTACTGGGCCCTTCTGGCTGCGGTAAGACGACTCTGCTAAACGTTCTTTGTGGCTTTTTACCACATTCAAGTGGTGACATTCAGCTTGGCGATCAATCCATCACTGGCCTTTCCGCAGACAAACGAAACATCACCATGGTGTTTCAAAGCTATGCACTCTGGCCTCATCTCAGTGTGGCGCAAAATGTTGCCTACGGTTTAAAAGTTCGCAAGCAACCAGCGCAAGAAATTGCCTCAAAGGTGAAGGAATTTTTAACGCTGGTGAAGTTACAAGGGCTCGAAAACGAAAAGGTAACAAACCTTTCAGGCGGCCAACGACAACGAGTCGCTTTAGCTCGTGCGCTTATTATCCAGCCAGATATTTTGGTATTAGATGAGCCACTATCCAACCTCGACGCCAAGGTGCGCTTGCAGGTTCGTCACGAAATTAAAAGCCTGCAAAAAGAGATTGGTTTTAGCTCTCTGATTGTTACCCACGACCAAGAAGAAGCCTTGGTTATGGCCGATCGCATCGCGGTATTAAACAACGGAAAAATCGAACAGCTCGGCTCTTGCGAAGAAATTTTTAACCAACCTAAAACGCCTTTTGTTGCTGACTTCATGGGCGCAGACAATCAGCTCTCGGTGAATCGCTCCGGCAGCTCTCAGATTATTTATTTTCGCGCCGAGCAGGCTCTGCTGGAGCCTGGATCTCACAACACTATTGAAGCGACGCTTGCCGATCAAGGCCTTGTAGTTTCTGGTCGAGTACTGCAAAGCGCGTTTTTTGGAAACCACTACCAAGTTAGCCTGGAGTGTGATGGTCAACTATTAAGGGCCGTTCATCCATGTGCTTTAGAGCAAGGCGAACAGGTCTTGCTCAAAGTTCCACCCTCGTCGTTACACATTTTTAACCATTCAATCCCCACAAACTGATATTTAAGGATTCGACATGTTTTTAAAAAACAAACTGCTGCTAGCTGCCGCCATGAGTACGGCGTTAACTGCAGGCATCGCACAAGCTGAGACCACATTAAATGTAGTCACCGCTGGTAGTCAAAATATGGTTGATTACGTTAAAACCTATTTGGCGCCAAAATTCGAAGCGACTCACCCTGGCGTAACCGTCAATGTCGTGGGTACTGGTCCTGGTGATGCAGGTTCTCACAAAATTTTAGAAAAACTCGCTGCACAACAACAAAGCGGCCAAACTGTTTGGGACGTTGACGTTGCTGTTGTTCACCAAAAATTAGGTGGCGACATGGTTAAGCAAAACCTACTTAGCGCTTACCGAGACGACATTAAAACTGGCACATTAGTAACCCGTGACAGCGCAGACAATGCTTTAGGTACCGATGTCAGGGGCTACGTCATGCCAATGTTCCACAGCCAAACAGCGATTGCTTATAACAGCGACTTTATTAAAACGCCGCCGGCATCTTACGACGAATTGGTTAAATGGGTTAAAAAGAACCCTAAAGCATTCGGCTATAACGGTATTAAAAACGGTATGTCAGGCTTAGCTTTTGTCGCTGGTTGGATCTACACCTACGGTGACGATGCAGAGACTTTAACAAGCGAGCCTTACAACAGTGAACTTAAAGACTCTTGGTCATCTGCCTATAAGAAGCTTAAACGTTTTAACAAAGACGTAACCTTCACGCCTGGTAACGCAGGTACGTTAGACATGCTAAACCGCGGTGAAATTTTCATGGGCCCAGTTTGGGTAGACATGTTCTACAGCTGGAAAGACCAAGGTAAATTACCTCCATCAATGAAACTTGTGTTGATTGCTCCAGGCATGCCAGGCCAGCCAATGTATTACGCAGTACCTGCAAAAGCAGCTAACGAGCAACTTGCTAAAGAATTTATCGAGCTTGCAACCAGCCCTGAAGTTCAAGCTGAAGGTATTGTAAAACGTTTCAACTGGTATCCAGGTATCGATGCAGAACACGTTCAGAAACACCTAACCACTGAAGAGTGGGAAAAACTGTTCATCGAAATTACACCTAAGGACCTTGCGGATTACGGCAAGAGCTTCCCAATTGCACCTTACTTTGATGACATCAAAGAAGGTTACGAGCGTCAGGTTTCTAACTGATTAAACGATCAAATAATCAAGCGATCTGGTATCGCTTGATTATTTTTTTCAGGAACAATCATGCAATCTCATCCCGTCAATAAAGTTTGGTTGGTACTGCCTGCAGCATCTCTTGTGGTGCTTCTTTTTTTGTACCCGCTTTCTTTTTCTATTTTTTCTGCCTTGTCGGATGACCAAGGAAAATTCACCTTCGCTCATCTGGTCAATGCGTTTGAGCTTTATTCTAAAGACATTTTATTTTCAATTATTATTGTCTTAGCTTCGCTGTTTTTTTTGTGCTTAATATCCGTCACTATCGCAGCTTTGATCCGTCTATCTCGCTTTAAAAAGCTAACTCAATTACTTGGCTTACTGTATCGATTACCGTTGTTTATCCCACTAATTGTCACCGCACAGATGATGCGTACTTTTTTGGCAAAAAATGGCTTGATGAATAACACCCTGATTCAACTCGGACTACTAACGCCAATGGAAACAATGTCGTTTTTAGGTTGGCGCGGCATAATTATCACCTTTGTCTGGAAACAGTTAGCGCTGGCAACTCTGCTTATTTCTGGCGCCATGGCCGCAATTGATGACAATCAAATACGAGCGGCTCAAAATTTAGGCGGCAGCCGACTTGGCATTCTGTTTAAAATTATTTTGCCGCAAATAACACCGGCGATTGGCGTTGCCATGGTGCTGTCTGTGGTTAGCATGCTGTCCGCTCTATCGGTGCCACTTATGATCGGGACCGGAACACCAACCATGATGACCGCCGATATGTCATTCCGAATTAACTCTTACGGTGACTACCATACTGCGAATGCATTAGGCCTTGTTTCCTATCTTTTCTGCGCTGGTTTCGCCTGGTTCTATCTTCGCCAAAACATTAAAGAAAAATCCTAATCGCAGCGAGATTTTCAACATGATCAATCGTCTACTACAGCGACCTAGTGCCAATAGATTTTCCAGTGAGTTTTTTGCACAGGCTGTTTTTATTGTTTGCCTAGCACTCTTTTTATTCGGCCCCATCATTAACTTACTGATATGGAGTGTCGCCGAAGTCTGGTACTTCCCTCATAAACTTCCAGCCGAATGGGGGTTTAAATATTGGAGACAAGTATTCAGCCCATACAGCGATGTGACTGGGTCGATGATATCCAGTGTATTAATTGCGTTAGCGACCGTTGTAGTCTGTTTAGTGGTTTCTATTCCAGCAGGCTTCGCATTAGCACAAAAATCAATTCCGTTACGTCTGTTTTGGATGCTGTTATTTTTAATACCTCAAGCTTTTCCAAACCTAACGGTTTACATCAACATTGCAAAAATCTTTTACGACTTCGGTCTTAATGGCAGCTTTATCGGTGTTGTTTTAGTTCATAGCGTACACGGACTGATGTTTTCGGTTTGGATCTGTGTCGCTGCCTTTTCAGGGATTGACCCTTTGCTGTCACGTGCCTCAATCAATCTGGGGGCAAGCCCGCTGTATACTTTTTTTCATATTATTTTACCCCAAGCGATCCCCGGTATCGTCGTTGCAGGCATCTTTGTTTTTTTAGAATCTTTGGACGAATTCACCGGTACTTTTTTTGTCGGTACGCCTGAAATCACAACACTGCCGTTATTACTTTATACCGCCAGCATGGAAGGAAACTATCAAATTGCGTCCATTACCGCGCTTATCTTACTCGTTCCTTCTGTGGTGTTTGTTTTAATTATTCATCGTTTTGTCAGCGCACAGATGCTGTCAAAGATTGGCCAATAGCCTCTTAGGTGTCTACAAGAGTGCCGCTCAGCAGCGCTGTAACTTGAATGCCAATGCTATAACGATTACATTCCCCAGCTTACAGCTGGGGAATTTTTGCTAACTCGCACTCAATTCCGTCTAGGCTGTTCCATGTTCGCTCTAATCTATCCACTGGGAATAACAGCCTCATGCAAAAAAGTATTGTTACTGCGCTAGTGATTTTATTTTCTAGCCTGCTGCTTAATAAAGCTTATGCTGAAAGCAGTTTTAACATTTTGGTTTATCATCACGTTGCGACAGACACTCCAGCCAGCACATCGGTCAGCCCTGAGCAGTTTCGTCAGCACTTAGAATTAATAAAAAGTAATGGCTATCAGGTTGTCGATTTAGCTCAAGCACTAGATACGATCCGCAGTGGCGAGCCGTTAGCAAAACCCTCTATCGCAATCACTTTTGATGATGGATTCAATGATATCTATACGCAAGCGTGGCCATTGCTAAAGGAATATAACTTTCCATTTACGGTTTTTGTTTCTACCGATGCAATAGATCAGCAGCTAAACGGAATGTTGAGTTGGGATCAGATTCGCGACCTGCACAAGCACGGCGTTACCATTGCTAACCATACGACCGATCATGATTATTTAGTGCGCTATGAAAATTACGATCAGGCTTGGCTGGAAAGTATTTCCGAAAAAATCACCACGGCGCAGCAACGATTAGAAACGGAACTGGACAGCGAACTACCGAAGTGGCTTGCTTATCCCTATGGTGAATTTAATCAGCCATTACAGCATTTACTTAAGCAATTAGGCTACCTTGGCTTTGCGCAACACTCGGGCGGTGTTTGGCAAGGCAGTGATTTCTTGGCTATCCCACGTTTCGCAGCGGCGGGTATTTATGCCAACCCAAATACGCTAAAAGTTAAGTTAGCATCGAAACCGATGCCGATCGATAATTCATTGCTCAGTGATATGGTCACCGATCAAAGCCAACCAACGCTCAAGGCAACGCTGCTCATGCCGGTTGATATGAGCCGATCATTAAATTGCTTCGTCAATGGTCGTGCACACACAGCTCAGTGGATTTCGGATTTAGAGTTTACACTCACCAGCGATACTGCATTAGAAAAAGGTCGGCACCGTTATAACTGCACTAGCCGCAGTAGTACGGGGAATTTCTACTATTGGTTTTCGAAGCCCTGGCTGGTACTGCCGAAAGAAGGTTAATGCATGAAACCACATGAGCAGCTTGCAGCAGTCTCGTGTGGTTTTATAGCGTCATCATTGTGGTATCAATAGATTTTGCTGTGCAAGAAACACAGCAACGTGGATTAGTCGGGTATTACATAGTCGTGCACAGGAACCCAGTGGTTACTATCGGGTAAGCGCTCCCACACACTGCCGACTTCAGATTGCTTAACCAACTCTGAAATGCTGGGGTCTAATCGTTCCATACAGTCTAACGGCGCCACACAGGCTGCATCTTCTTCTTGCAGAAACTCATCGGTCTCTTGGCCGCTGTAAAAGCGAAAGCCAGTATCATTTTTATGCTGGGGCAACTCTTTATAAAAAAAACGGATCGGCAAAGGGCGTTCATTAAGAATAAGACTCGATGCCAAACATAGGTGCCCTGCTTTATTGTTGATACAAACTTCATTCATCATCTTTTACTATCTACCTTAAACAACCAATAACCAAAAGGGCGGCGGATTATAAGTAAACGAGAAAAAAATGCACTGCAAAAATTGAACGATTGGATAACAAAAAAAACAGGCCCCATAAAATCAATCAGTTACAAATGTTATTTTTTGTAACTGACGAAAACGCCCGCTAAATTGAACTTAACTTTCAGCCAACTGAGCTAAGTAATGCTCTTTGCGCTGATTAAATTCATCGACCATCGGGCTAAGAATGCCATCATCGAACGGCATTAAACCGCCGACCAGCAGTTTTTTATCACCCTGACCAACAACTTGGCCTGCTTCTTTAACATCAAAGATAAAGCGGATCTCGGCACGTTTACCGTCAACATCAAATTGAGTACTCGCCAGCTCAAGCGTTGGCGCGTTTAAGTCGAGTCGATCGAGCTTAAACGACATACGTTCGTACATTACCAGAGGGCGCTTAGGGTTAAACATCACACCCTTATCTCGCATTAGTGGCACCATTAAAAATGGGAAGTTGTAGCCAGAAAAGGACACGTACTGCTTTATGAGTTGCTCTATCACCGCTTCATCGTCGGTATGTTCACCTTCGCGGCTAACCTCGGTGTAAAGCTTCCCTTCGGGATCCACCAGCGCCAACTGCTGGGCGCTTGGCTGAGTAAACAGCAGCTCAACATCGCGACCCACCATACCAGCAAAATTAAACTGCATCTGCTGACTTAAGCCTTGCTTGCTTAAGATCAAAGCAAACAATAGGTCGCCGGGAACGCAAAATCGGCGAGCATCGGGGTCATGAATGGGGTTAAAGTCGCCGGCAATTTCTTTCGCAAAGCGACTGGCCTGCTCTGGGCTGATCGATAAGCTATCGCCGTTTTGATTATAAAACTGGTCAAGAAACACTGAAAACCTCACTCATACCTATAGATATTAATCGCTATAGTGTGCCTAGTATATTCATGATTAAAAACGACTCGAATAAGAAAAGATTTGTGCGCTGCGGTAAAAAGCCACAATGCCATAAGCCGGGTTTAGGTGAAGATGCTGTGCAATTAACCGCAGCATCTTCATTTTAAGAGCCTCGTTTTTAAAGGCTTTAATTTGCTAAGGCGTCAAGCCTTGCGCTGAGTGCATCTAATTGACTCGCCAAGGCTGTCAGCCTTTTACTGGTCTCTAGACGACTGGCATCAATGGCCTGCAATTGTCGGCTGTAACTGGCTTGCTCAGCCAACAAATCTTCTTGTGTTAATGTCAAACTGATCAACCGCTCTTCGATGTTGGCCTGTAAAGCACCCTCTAACTTATCACTGAGACTGTTCAGCTGTTGCGTCATTGAAGCAAGCTCTTGCTTATTGCTCTGCGTTAACTGCTGTAGCGGTGATAATTGGCCTTTGAGCGACGAAACGGCCTGATCACTCGAATTTAACTGATCGGCCAGCTCATCGATGCTTTTTTCGGCGGCATTGACACTGGCTAGCTGACTTTTAAGAGCTGCCTGGTTCTCTTCAATCCAGTTTTTATTACGCTTATTCGCCACATCCCACAGCTTTCTGATCTCTGACATGTGCACATCGGTGTCGGCTTTGATTGCCTTAAACTGGGCATTAATTGCGGTTTCGTTCAACGCGACAGACTCATCGGTTTGATTCAGAGCTCGCTCTAAACTGACAATACGGTCGTCGGCTAACTCTAAACGTTCTTCATAAGAGGCTTGTAGCTGATGTAATGAATACTGCTGATAGGCCATAAAGATCGCGGCAATCGCAAGAACAACAACGCTGGCGACAAGACCCCATGGCGTTTTACTGGGTAAATAGTCATCATCAAAGGGAATGTCATCGACTGGTTCTTTAGGCGGCGGACTTGGTGGGGGCGTGTGACGCTCACGAATATCGTCACGATCCGGTACCATACTGGGAATAGAACCAACGTTCGGCTTGTCAGACATCTCTCATATCCTAAGGCTAATTTAGAGCTATTATCTGAGCTTATTCGCCATAGAGCAACAGCTGCTTAAAGGCCGTAATGTCAATCCTCGGTATGAGTATCAGCCGTTACAGCAACCACTGACTTAAGACCGCTTTCAAGCCGTCTAAACGAACAGGCTTAGCCATAAAGTCATTCATCCCAGATTGAATGCACTTTAGCCGGTCGACGTCGGTGTCGTTGGCACTGACGGCAATAATAGGAATATCAGAATCCAGTTCTGGGTTGGCTCTAACCCGCTGAGCGAGTTCGTGGCCACTCATTTCAGGCATCATACAATCCAGCAAAATCAGGTCGACCTTGGATTCACTCAGCTTGTTCAGAGCCTCTTGACCACTTAAGGCGGTTATTGGCGTTGCCTCTAATTTCTTAACGAAGGCTGATAGGATTTTTAAATTAACGGCCATGTCGTCAACCACGAGAATTCGCTTACCCTTGAAAGCGCCCTCTTTAGCCAGTTCTTGATTAGAAACTTCAGTCACCGGAAACGCAACATCAAGGTGTGCGCCGCTGTGTCGATTGCTCAATTTCGACTGAGCGCCTATCTCTTGGATCAGCATATGGCTAACCAATGCGCCCATCGATTCACCATTCCAATGATCACTATTGGTACTGTTGTACCAGTCAATGATGTCTTCATCGGCAAATCGATTGCTGGCAGTAAGATCTGCAGATAAGTAAGGTTTAGACGCCCGATATTCTAGCCGGAAAGTAATGTACATCTGCTTGCAATTAAGAATCTCCATTGCCGCTTCTATAATATTGCGTATCACCTTACTGATATGCAGCCAATCCATTTCTAATATCGTCGGAACCGAATCGTCGATTCGCATATCAACCTTAATCTCCGAATTGGCGAAGATATGCTTCCAGTATTCTTGTATACGCATAATTTCGGCGCGGACATTACAGCGCTGAATAAAGGGTCGATAGCCTTCAGAAACTAAACTTGAGTAAGTCAGCAGGTTATCGACTTTAAACAACAGCTCGGTCGCCGACAGATCGGTTTGGTCAATAATATCGACCTGCTCTGCAAACTCAGCTTTTTCGGACAACAGCTGTAAATTACCGATCAACACGTGGATCGGCGTTTTCAGTTGGTGTCCCGCAGACAGCAAGAATGCTTCATTGGATGCATTACTTCTTTCAACCATTTTGAGTGCATCGCTAACCTTAGAGTAAGCCTCGTAAACCTCTTTATTTGATGTTTTTTGAATTTGCCGTAACCGATAAATCAAAGCAAAAGACAGCACCATTGATTCGGTGGCAACACCAATTTCCGCAAAGCGAATACCTATATAGCTCGGTTCTAAAACGCCCATCACAATTAGGCTGTACGCAAACATACTGGCCATCATAGGCACCCAGCAGAAAACAAATAACCAAGAGCCTTGCACCTTTTTACGGCAACTCATGATGCCAACACCAATAACGCTGATGGTTAACAACAGCAAGCTCAATGTCACTAGCAGTGCCGTCAGTGCTTTATCCACGTATAAAAATGGCACGATCAACAAGGGCGACTGCGCTATCCAGAAGAAATAGCGATCAAAGCGCGGCAAGTGCTGCTTACTACTCAAATAGGAACGCGTGAAATTCAAACCGCCCCAGGTAAAACCAACATAAGCGAGATAGCCAATATTTTGCTGCAACCAGACCATATCCTGCCAAATATAGGCATAGCCATAGCCGCTATTGAACAGTATCGAAGTCGACATGCTGACCATATAAATGATGTACCAGCCGTACTCCGGATAACGCGTTCCAAGGTAGACCATTAGGTTGTAGATGGTCATGGCGAAGATGACGCCGTATAAAAACAGGATAAAGTTTTCATATAGAGTCAGACGCTCAAACACCGTAACCGGATCACCCAGAATCATCGGTAATAGCATCGGGGACTGACCGCGAGCCTGTATCAGGATGCCGTCAGTTTGGTCTTCGGGGATGAGAAAAATGAAACTTCGGTGTTTAATTTGGCGAGCAGCAAAAGGTCGAGTATCACCTGTCTTTGTCACCAAGGTTGGCTCTAGCCGCCCAGTCTCTTGATTGTGAATCAGGTGATAAAAGTTAACCTGATCAATGTAGGCATTGCCCAGCTCTAGCCATAAGGGAACGCCGTCGACATAAGCATCGTCTGATAAATAGACCCAGATATGGCTATGTGTCGCACCGTAAGAAGGAATCGATGTTATGTATTCAAAT
Source organism: Reinekea thalattae (assembly GCF_008041945.1). Taxonomy (NCBI): domain Bacteria; kingdom Pseudomonadati; phylum Pseudomonadota; class Gammaproteobacteria; order Oceanospirillales; family Saccharospirillaceae; genus Reinekea; species Reinekea thalattae. Next base: position 1,112,287 of record NZ_VKAD01000001.1, read on the forward strand.
TCACCTAAACGTGACAAGACGTCAGACGCTGACAGCGAGCCCGATACATCCTCATACACCTGCAACGAGCGCCAATCAACGACGGTGTTCTCTTCGCCATCTGAAAACGCTTCTGTAGAGGCTAAGGCATCAATTGAGTAACCTAGCAAACTGTATAGCATCAATCGAAAGATACTATGAAGTAACTTATTCAGAGCGAGACCTTACTTAGAACAGGGACAGTAAAATAAAAGTAGTTCAACTTGTTAATTTTACAATCAAGTAAACCGTATCTACCAATAAATAAATAGATAAATAAAAACAACAGCTACATACATTTTATGCCTGCGCTCAACGTGGCATACTTATTGGTTAATGTCATCTCGTTACGCTAATTTACTTATAACCCATCACTGAACACGTGGACGCCCTAATGAATGCACCCAGCCTCTCTGGTTTTCTGTCACTTATCGGTACGGAGTATCAGCTGTTCGACCTCGGCGTACAGGTTCGACGCATACCAAAGAACACGTTAGAAATATTGGATCACGGTTTCCGATACCCTCAGCCACACCTTGGCTTTGCTTGGCTGGCTATTTTCACGTGGCAAGCCGATGCATTGGAAAGAAACAATCTATGGTTCTTAAAGCTACCTCTGGACGAACAGGGCTGTTTATTACCTGCAGTGCATGGTGAGTTAGTGCGGCGTCTGTATCAGGCCATTCAAACAAAAGACAACGACGAGCGTCGCCGCTTATTAAGCGATCACGGCTTCCAATTTACGCCCGACAACAACAAGATGGCAGCGATGCATTCTGCCGTCACTCATCAACTGAATTTACCGGCCAGTCCTTACCTAGCGCCCGCGATGGATTATTTTTTACAGACCGAAACCGATATCGACTGGACCAAGCTCGGACTGCAAGGCCTGTCTGATTTAGTAGAGCGTTGCCTACCGAAACACGAACAACAACTCATCGATAATCTAGAAAAAATCGAAGACGCACCACTGATTGCGCTGGTCAACCAAATGCAACATCGCCGCATCAGTGAGCCAATGGCTCTGGCGTTATGTGACGAAGCCCTGCGCAGAAATATTGATGAACTGACCGAAGCAACACTAAGAGGCATCAGTCAAGCAGAGAACCTGCCAGCTATTACCGAGCTTTTCCAAACGCAACTAGCAGAGAACTCTATTTCATTAGAAAGTTTATTAATTCTGATTACCTATTATCCAAAGCTATTTAAAGACATCGACTTTGCCTGCCAGCGCATGACCCAACTGTCTACTCGAGTCGACCGAAAGAGCTTCAGCAAAGTACTGACAAATTTAGCTATGCAGGATGAACTCGACGGCCTAGTTATCAAAATACTGTCATCCGCTACGCTCACCGAGCCACTGGCCAATGCACTGAGCGATACCATTAAATCGGCGGCGAAAAAATGACCTCGAAGAGCCTTTGTTATTGTGGCCACAGCCAAAGCTATGCAGACTGTTGTGGCCGTTATATTGATGCTGGCGCCTATCCTCGCGACCCAGAAAGCCTCATGCGCAGTCGCTACAGTGCCTATGCCTGTAAAAATTTATCCTATCTTAAAAAGACATGGCACCCAGATACCTGCCCAGAATTAACTCAAGCGCAACTAGAACAAACCGAATGGTTAGAGTTAAACGTCATCTCTAGTAAAAATGGCCTCAAAAAAGGTTTTGTCGAATTTGAAGCCTATTACAAAGAAGGCAACGGCAAAGCCTGCCTAAAAGAGCACTCGATGTTCGTTAAAGTCAAAGGACGATGGCTGTATTACTCTGCTCAGTAGCCTGTAACAGGGGGCTTAAAAAGCCAAATCATGAACTCCGTCTATATTTATAGGTCTATCTCAAACAACTTAATATGAGGCTTAGACGACGTTGCTTTTAACCATTACTCAATACTGTTCGAAACTTTATAATAAGCCTGTCATTAAAAGCTTAGTTGCGGCTATCGCGGCATTTATTGTTTATGGTGGTTGGGCGGCCTATGCCAATTATGAATTTGGTACTCAGTACGCTTTGCGTGCGCTGTTCGGGCAAGGCGGCTTCGCCTTTAGCGCAACTTTGCTGTTGACGCTTCTAGCAGAATACCTCTACATCGCTTTTGGCAAAAACAAACAAGCGCTGGCCAAAGCGTTCTCTATTTGCGTTATGATAAGCGCAACATTGCCTGCAACCATTCACTGGTTAATCGGCACACCTAACATTCTACTGTCTATTACGCCTGGCTTTATTTTTGGCTCTGTCTATTTATTTTTATACCTTAGGCTGCTGCACAGAAATACACTCGCACTCAATAAGAGCCTGACATAACAGACACCTTGGATTTGAACTATGACATGTGATCAGCAACCCGGACTAATGCCTCTGGAAACAGGCATTAAAGAAATGCTATCGGCCATCACACCTTGCCAAACAATCGAACCGATTTCCTTGGCGGATGCCGCTGAACGGGTATTAGCAAAAGATATTCAATCGCCTATAGCTGTACCGAGTTTTGATAACTCTGCCATGGACGGTTACGCCATTAATGCAACTGAAAGTACGGCTGAAAGCTTTACCATTCAAGGTCAGTCGATGGCAGGCAGCCCTTATTTAGAAACATTAAAAGCCAATCATGCCGTACGCATTATGACCGGCGCTGCAATACCTAACGGGGCCGACACTGTCATTATGCAAGAGTCTGCCGTTCGCCAAGGCGATCAAGTTACATTTACTCAAATCCCTACTATTGGTAACAATATTCGTAAACGAGGCGAAGACGTCGCTGAAGGTGATACGGTATTGCCTCAAGGCACCCGTTTAAATGCCGCCAACATGGCGTTACTCGCCAGTGTCGGCAGTGCTGAAATTTCGGTTTATGCGAAAACAAAAGTCGGCCTGATGTCGACTGGTGACGAACTGAAACAACCCGGCCAAAGTTTGAGTTACGGTGACATTTACGACAGTAACCGTATCGCGGTTAAACAGATGCTGCAAAACTTATCGGTTGAAGTCATCGATTACGGCATCATTGCCGATAACGAAGCTGACTTTACACGCGCCTTCAAAAAAGCAGACAGTGAATGTGACTTTGTCATCTCTTCAGGTGGCGTCAGTGTGGGAGAAGCCGACTATACAAAAACTGTGCTTGAGCAACTTGGTCGTATTGATTTCTGGAAGCTGGCAATAAAACCCGGTAAGCCTTTCGCTTTTGGCCAACTGCCGAATAGCTATTTTATCGGTTTGCCTGGCAACCCTGTCTCTGCGATTGTCACCATGCACGTTTTAGCCAGCCAAGCGATTCGACAGCATCAACACATTGGTCATCAACCGATGAAAATGATCAAAGCGCGATCAGCAACAGACTTAAAAAAGGCACCCGGTCGATTAGACTTTCAACGCGGCCATTGGCAATTAAATGCGCAAGGGGAAGTTAGCGTTGAGCCAGTAGGTCGTCAGCAGGGATCCCATATTTTGCATGGATTAGCTAACGCCAATTGCTATATCGCGCTGGAACAAGAACGCTCGAATGTCAGTGCTGGGGAATGGGTCGATATTTGGTTGTTCGATCATCTCATTTAAAACCGCAATTGATAAACCGCAGACAATAAAAAAGCCACTTCATTCGAAGTGGCTTTTAAAACTTTCAACATTAGCACTCAATTCTGAGCGTTAATTCTGCTTTCGAGTCAAACTAGACTAATAAATCTCTAATTTCTTTTAACTCTTGCTTACCTTCAATCAGCTCATCTGGCGTTAAACCACTTAATTCATGTGGAAATACTAACCAATCATCGCTCGATTTTACGTAATAGTCTGGTTTCATATCGACCTGAGTATTTTTAGGCTTATACCAAGGGCAAGCCACGCGAATATCATGCGGTGTGTTTTTACGTGACAGCTTTTTAATTTGAGTGATTAACGCATCGACACTACGACCAGAATCAAATACATCATCAACGATCAATAGCGAATCTTCTGCGTTGGTATTTTCGATCAAATAATGCAAACCATGAACGCGGATTTCTTTCGATTGCTGACCAATGCCATAGTATGAAGAGGTACGAACAGCGATATGATCGGTCTCTATGCCTTTAAAGTCGAAATACTCCTGCACAGAAATACCAATGGGCGCACCACCACGCCAAATACCCACAATAAAGTTTGGGCGAAAGCCATCGTCCATAACCTGAGCGGCTAAACGAAACGAGTCTCTTAACAGCTCGCCGGCGGTAATAAATACTTTATCTGTCATGTTCGGAGTTAACCTAGTTCGTCATTATTAAAAAAGGCTGTGGATTATAATTAACCGCCCCAGCTTTGTCTCAATTAATTGGTTTGTCTGTGAACTTATTGCACCTGATTAGCCTAGGATAGGTGAAAATTGAACAATAGGTCTAATCAACTCAATCGTTGATAGCCAATCTATTGGTAAAAAACAGTCAAAGAGAGTATTTTGTAATAAAACTACAAAATCACCAAAACCGCTAACACTAAACCTTATGCCATAAAAAAACCGCGCCAAGGCACGGTTTTTAATCTCGACTCAATCTATTCGCTAGTAGCGAGTCGACTGATGTCGAGGATAGCGGTTTCTAATCTATTAGAAATATAAGCTAATTACTTAGAAATATGAGCCGCTAGATCAAGAACTTTGTTTGAGTAACCGATTTCGTTATCGTACCAAGAAACAACTTTAACGAAAGTATCAGTTAGAGCAATACCGGCTTTTGCATCAAACACAGAAGTTTGTGTTTCACCGATGAAGTCTTGAGAAACAACGTCATCTTCAGTGTAACCAAGAACACCCGCCATTTCGCCTTCTGAAGCTTCTTTCATTGCTGCACAAATAGTTTCATAAGATGCTGGAGTCTTAAGGTTAACAGTTAGGTCAACAACAGAAACGTCTGCTGTAGGTACACGGAAAGACATACCTGTTAGCTTGCCGTTAAGCTCAGGTAGTACAACACCTACAGCTTTAGCAGCACCAGTTGAAGATGGGATGATGTTCTGAGAAGCACCACGACCACCGCGCCAATCTTTAGCAGATGGGCCGTCAACAGTTTTCTGAGTTGCTGTCGTTGCGTGAACAGTCGTCATCAAGCCAGACTCGATGCCGAACTTGTCATTCAATACTTTAGCGATAGGCGCTAAGCAGTTAGTCGTACAAGACGCATTAGATACGATATCTTGGCCGGCATAAGATTTTTCATTTACACCCATAACGAACATTGGTGTTGCATCTTTAGAAGGGCCAGTTAGTACAACTTTCTTAGCACCTGCTTCGATGTGCTTACGAGCAGTTTCGTCAGTTAGGAAGATACCTGTTGCTTCAGCAACAACATCAACACCGATATCACCCCAAGCAAGAGCGGCTGGATCACGCTCGGCTGTTACGCGTACTTTTTTACCGTTAACGATAAGGTTGCCGCCTTCAACTTCTACAGTGCCTTTGAAACGACCGTGAGTTGAGTCGTACTTAAGCATGTAAGCCATGTAATCAACATCAATTAAATCATTGATGCCAACAACTTCAATATCGTCACGCTCGCAAGAAGCACGGAAAACGAAACGACCGATACGGCCAAAACCGTTAATACCTACTTTGATAGTCATGGTATTAGAATCCCCTATTTTTAGGTTTATGTGATTTGGGTTGAAAAATTCTGTAGCAAAATTACAAATTTGGCGCAAAAGGTCAACCGATGGAACGATTTTTCTTGCTTTGAATCAACACAAAAATCAAACAAATCAAGAAATTGAACAATATTTAATCGATCTCAGCACCCAATTGTAGTTTAGAAACAAGGCTACGCGAATCTAGTTATCAACATCTCACTATATAGGGTCAAAATTATTAAAAAAAACCTTAGGCTGCTTCATTTGAGATCAAAAAGTGCCATAAATGCTCAAATACTCCTTAATCTCTCAGCCATAGCGCCTTAATCGGTTAAAAAACCACCTGATTGACGCTGCCAAAGCTCTGCATAAACACCGCCTTTGGCAATCAACTCTGCATGGCTGCCTTGCTCGATTATTTTGCCTTGATCGATAACTATCAGCCGATCCAATGCGGCAATAGTCGATAATCGATGTGCGATCGCAATAACGGTCTTGTCAGACATCAACTGCACTAGGTTTTGTTGGATAGCCGCTTCAGCCTCAGAATCTAAGGCTGAGGTGGCTTCATCCATAATTAGAATTGGCGCATCCTTAAGTAACACTCGAGCAATGGCAATGCGTTGCCGCTGACCACCAGAAAGCTTAACGCCCCGCTCACCCACTTGAGCATCCAATCCCTGGTTACCGTAGGGGTCACACAGCGTCTGAATAAAATCATAGGCTTCTGCTTTTTTGCAGGCAGCAATAAGCTCTTGCTCTGAGGCGTCAGGTCGACCATAAAGGATGTTTTCTCGAATGGATCGATGCAGCAGCATGGTATCCTGCGTCACCACACCAATATTGGCTCGTAACGAATCCTGCGCGACCGTGGCAATGTCTTGATCGTCGATCAAAATACGACCAGACTGCAGCTCATAAAACCTCAACAACAGATTTATCAATGTTGATTTTCCAGCCCCAGAACGCCCTACTAAGCCGACTCGCTCACCCGGCTCGATGGTCAAATTCAAGTTCTCAATCACCGAGCCTTCTGAACCATAGCTAAAGCTTGCCTGTTGAAACTGGATGCGGCCCTGATCAACGTTCATCATGCTAGCTTGATCATTGTCCAGAATGGTTTGCGGCTTACTCAGGGTGCGCATACCATCAATGACGGTTCCGACATTCTCAAATAAAGCACCAATTTCTCGCATCACCCAATGGCTCATGCCATTCATCCTCAATGCCAAAGCAATAGCTAAAGCAATGGTTCCGATGCTGGCCTGCCCCAAGCTCCACAGATAAATTGAGTAGCCAGCCAAGCTAAACAGCAAGATGTAATTAAACCAACTGATGAAAAATTCAAATAGCGTCACCAGTCGGCGTTGTTGATGAGCGGCAGTTAAAAACTGCTGCATGCTCTGCTTTGCATAATCGGCTTCTGCTTGAGTATCAGCAAACAGCTTCACGGTTTGGATATTGGTATAGCTGTCGACAACTCTCCCAGTCATTGTTGAGCGAGCATCTGCGACGGCACTGGAGCTGTGTCGTAGGCGAGGTACAAAGTAAAATTGCAAAGAACAATATATCGCCAACCAAATAAAAATAGGTACCACCAAGCGCGAATCGGCCTGAGCGATCAAAATCAACATAGTGGCGACATAAACAATAATATAGAGCATGACATCAAGCAGGCGCACAACTGACTCACGAACGGCTAACGAAGTTTGCATCACTTTGGTCGCAACTCGTCCGGCAAAGTCATCCTGATAAAACGACAAACTTTGTTTCAGCAAATAGCGATGCGCTAACCAGCGAATAGACATTGAGTAGTTCGGCAACATGGCTTGGTTTTGCAACAATGAAACCAGCAATACCAACAGCGGCACGACAATGACAACAAATATCGAAATAGCTGTCAGCTGCACGCTGTACTGCTCAAACAGCTGGTCAGGGCTAATCGATGATAGCCAGTCAATCAACCAACCCATCAGGCCAAACATCGAAGCTTCTGCTACAGCCACCAAGGCTGAAAAGAGCGATAAAAAGAAAATAGGCGTCCACATGCCTTGGGTGTAATGCAAACAAAAACGGATTAACGTATCGGGTGGCTGCGTTGGTTCTTGTTCAGGAAAAGCGTCGATCAAACGCTCAAAAAATGAAAACATACCAATTCCTGTTACTGATTACGGCGAATAAATGACCTTCCAATAGGTTGTCGCGGCGATTAAATATCTAAAAAGTCTACCTCGCCCGTTTCAAGCGAGTATTGCGCACCGACAACATTCAGCTTACCAAGCTGAACCTGCTCTTCTAAATAGGGTGAGGAATATCGCACTTGGCTGACCGACGAACGAATATTGGCGCGTACCGCATATTTCACCAAATCTGTTTCATTGTGTTTTAGATCGGTTTCGGCAAGCGTTTCGAGGGATGGGCGGATACGAGAAACAATTGACATCAAATTATGTGAAGGCGCGACACTTGGGTTACGGATGGCATCTAGTGTCGCCTGAATTGCACCACAATGACTGTGGCCGAGCACAACAACCAAGGGTGTGCCATAGGTTTCAACAGCAAACTCGATACTGCCGACTTGTGAAGGTGCGACAATATTGCCGGCAACTCGAATGACAAACAGATCTCCCAAACCCTGATCAAACACCAACTCTGCTGGTACTCGCGAGTCTGAGCATCCTAAAATAATGGCAAAGGGTTTTTGCCCATCTAAAAGTTTTAAACGACGCTGCTCTGAGCTGAGTTCATGCTGCTTGCCCACTTGAGAAACAAAGCGTTTATTTCCTTCTTTCAGCTGCTGTAGCGCCTGCTGTGCATCGACCATATTGCGACCTATCACCGTTCATGACTAAGTTATTGTTTTATATCATACGACACCGCAGAAAAGCGAAAAACCGCTTCAAAATCAGAGCATTCATGAAACATTCTCACAACAGCTAAGACGACCAATTGGCAGTAAAAACTGAGAACTGCATCAGGTATTTCGCAATTAGCCGACAAGGGTAGCCTTGGGATACTTTTAGCCTACCCGTTCAATCAGGCTGATTATTTAATTAACCTGCAGTTGTCTTTAGGAACAAAGATGCCCCACCCAAGGAAGACTTATTTAAGGATGAATAACGATGAAAAACCTGCTCATAGCTTTGTGCGCAGCCCTGTATATTGCCATGTCAGCACCGGCAATGGCGCAGGGCACGGAAAGCGCATCCACTGAACAAACTATTTTATATGTAGATATCAACAAGGATAGTGCTGAAAAGATGTCTGATTTGCTAATTGGTGTTGGCGCAAAAAAGGCAGAAGCCATTGTGCAATACCGTGAACAAAACGGACCTTTTAATTCTGCAGAAGAGCTTGTAAATGTGCCGGGGATTGGCGCATCGACCTTGCAAAAAAACTATGAAGCGATTGTTGTTGGCGATATTTAACCATCAGCAAAAGACAACGAATTCGACAGTTAGGGACAGTGATCAGGGATAGGACGAGTAAAGGACTACTCAGCACGGATGCACCATACCTCCTCACCACACTTAAGCATAAAAGGGCCTTTCAAGGTCCTTTTTTATGTCCGCAGCAGAGCCGCGTTACAAAATAAGCTGGCATCTACAAATAAATTTTCCTGCTACACCTCGATATGAGATCGACAATCAGCCGAGTTTTTATCAGCCACAAACTAACCAGCGTATTCAGTTAAAGCCTGATCACTTAATAAAATTTAAAGCAGTAGAATAAATAAAAGGAATTGGCTGATAAAAAAGAAGAAGTGGTCGGAGCAGAGGGATTCGAACCCCCGACCCTCTGGTCCCAAACCAGATGCGCTACCAAACTGCGCTATGCTCCGACTATGATGGCGGTGAGTGAGAGATTCGAACTCTCGATACGATTTCTCGTATACACGCTTTCCAGGCGTGCTCCTTCAGCCACTCGGACAACTCACCAAGCATTTAGCTCGCTGATGTCAGTAATGAAGTCCCACACCAAATCAGCGGTGGCGCACTTTATCGAATTACGCCCTTGCTGGCAAGGTATTTCATAAAAAACAAAAGCTTAGCTGCCTTAGATTGCACAAAAGCAGCTCCGCTGACTGACCTTACTGACGCACCATTCGTAAATTATTTACGATGGCGTCCGCCTGATTACTACGAAATGGATTGATATCCAGACCACCTCGGCGAACATAACGAGCATACACCGTCAACGATTTGCACTGACAGTGCTGCTGCAAGTCTACAAAGATGCGTTCAACGCACTGCTCATGAAATTCGTTATGCTGGCGAAAAGAGATCAAATATTTCAGCAAAGACTCGCGATCAATCTTCGCGCCACTGTACTCGATATAAACTGAACCCCAATCTGGCTGACCAGTCACCAAACAATTAGACTTCAACAGATGAGAGCAAAGACTTTCTTGTACCTGCTCGTCACTACAGCGCAGCAAACTGGCATCGGTCTGATAATCGGTTATCTCAATATCCAGATCATCAATACAGTCTGCCTGCCACTGATGAATCTGTTCATGCGTTACTGCCTTGTTAAGCGAGTGCAGCGCCACCTTAACTTCGGCACCAACCGCTTTGGTCAAATCTTCAGCAAGCAGCGAAGAAACCACGTTTAAGCTTTCAAAACGACTTTGATTAAACGAATTCAAGTACAGCTTGAACGACTTAGATTCAATGATATTGACTGACGACGCGGGAATATAAAATACCGCGATAGCTACCATCGGCTTGCCTTTTAAGTTTAGCCACGACAACTCATAACCGTTCCATATATCGACGCCATGGAACGGCAAGTCACGGTCCGTCAAACCAAGCTCTTCGCGCTTAGCGACACGTGCAATAGGAAAAAGTAAGCTGGCATCGTATTGGTCGATGTAACGACTGGTTTTTCCTAATGGTGATGATTCTGGAGAATTAATAATCAACTTCCCTTAAGAGCGCATACCGCGCCCTACTTTCAATAAGTACATTGCCCAGCTGGTGAGCACCGCAACAAAGACTAGCAACACAATATAGGCAGTCATCGGTGTAATATCCGACACGCCAATAATGCCATAACGGAAGGTATTCACCATATAGAGGATCGGATTCAATTTACTAATCCACTGCCAAACTTCAGGTAGTAATGTTACCGAATAAAAAACACCGCCGAGGTAAGTTAACGGCGTCAAAATAAAGGTTGGCACTATGGTGACGTCATCAAATTTTGTTGCATAAACCGCGTTGATAAAACCAGCCAACGAAAAAGCAATTGCCGTTAACAGAATCACCGAAATGGTGATTAACGGATGCTCTACCGACAGGCTTGAAAACCAAAGACTCAAAAACAATACGATCATACCGCAAGCTAATCCACGAGCAACGCCACCGGCAACATAACCCGATAAAATAATCCAATTAGGCACTGGCGCAACCATTAGTTCTTCAATCGAGCGCTGAAACTTATTGGAGAAAAAACTTGAGCTAACATTGCCATAACTGTTGGTGATCACAGACATCATAATCAGACCTGGCACAATAAACTGCATGTAGCTGAAGCCGCCCATTTCACCAATTCGGCCGCCGATCAGATTGCCGAAAATAACAAAGTACAACACCATAGTAATGGCTGGCGGCAATAGCGTTTGTGGCCAAATACGTAAAAATCGGCGTATTTCTTTAGAAACAATGGTCGTAAAGGCGACCCAGTAATTCGCATTCATATCTAGGCTTCCTGTTCCTTTTTCCCTGTTAAATCGACAAACAATTCTTCCAACCGATTGGTCTTTGGACGAATGCTAATCGCATCAATGCCACACTGACTCAATTGCATGAACAACGAATTCAAACTGGTACCCTTTTTGAGGGTACATTCAATACTATAAGAATCGATCAATTGCGCATTAAATTCCGACAGTGCATCCGGTAATTGCTTAAGTTCTGCCTGTACATCGACAACAAAAACCGAGTTATCTTTTTCATTTAACAGGTCTTTGGTTGCGCCCTGAGCAATGATATTACCAGCGCCAATTATGGCGAGGTTACGGCAAAGCGATTCTGCTTCTTCTAAATAGTGAGTGGTTAGGATAATCGTGATGCCTTGAGCATTGAGCTCAGTTAAGAATCGCCACATGGATCGGCGTATTTCAATATCAACACCAGCGGTTGGTTCATCCAAAATAAGAATTTTGGGTTCGTGCACCAACGCTCGGGCGATCATCAATCGGCGCTTCATACCACCAGATAGCATCACCGCCTGATTATTACGCTTATCCCATAAATCCAATTGCTTGAGGTATTTTTCGGCCCGCTGCAACGCCAACTTAGTTGGCAAGCCATAATAGCCAGCTTGCTGGACAATAATATCAATAACTTTTTCAAAGCTATTGAAATTAAATTCTTGCGGCACAACGCCCAGACTGCGCTTAACTTGCTCACGCTCGGTATCTAGGTCAAAACCATTGACCTTAACGACCCCTTGGGTTTTATTGACTAACGAAGATACGATACCCAAGGTGGTGGATTTCCCAGCACCATTGGGGCCGAGTAATGCAAAAAAATCGCCCTGCTGGACATTGAGTTCGACGCCCTTGAGCGCCTGAAAACCATTGTCATAGACTTTGGTCAGGTTGGATATTTCCAGTGCATAACTCATCAGTGGCTCACTTTAAGACATGGCTAATACAGTTGTAGCCCTTAATGGGTGTGAAGCCTAAGAATTCAACACTGATTCAGTCGATTGCCGCCCAGATTAAGACTCTTTATTTTTAACGCGCTGTTTGAGTACATTTTCAACATAAGACTGTGAGGCGAATGGCATACCGACATCGGCATGTCGCTCCTCACTCAAGTACCAGCGGTGCTCAAGAATTTCATGGAAGATTTCGGCGTCATCGAGGCCGTTTTTTAGCTCTTCAGGTACCACCTGCAAGCAGGGATTAAATATATCCGACATCCAGCGATAGGCGGCAACCGGAATAGGCACATCATAATTTTCTTGCTGTGAGAGTAATACTCGATAACGATTCAGGCTGTTAAGTAACCTGCGGGCTTGGTTTTCTTGCACTTGTAGGCCGGTGAGCGCAGCCAGCTTGCGTTTATGATGCCAGTGCTCAACGACGCGCGGCACCATTTTGACCTTTTGACCATCCTCTTCTATTGAGATTTCCATCTCTTCGACATCAAAACCCAAATCGTTAATGCGGCTGATACGCTTCTCTATTAGGTACTGATCTTCAGAGTCAAACAGTTCAAACTGCGTCAATTCATTCCACAGCTGGGTATATTTGGTGATTAATGAGTCTGCTAAATCGACAGGATCCAAACCTGGCGGTAAGCAATTAGCGGCCTCTAGATCCATTAGATCGCCAGCAATGTTGGTGTGCGCTAATTCTAAATCGAATTCACGCCGACGATCCGGTACCTTATCGAGCAGATCTCCCGTTTCGGCATCGACCAAATAGGCCGCCATCAAACCGGCATCGCGTTTAAAAAGCGCATTTGAAAAGGAGCAATCACCCCAATAAAACCCTGATAAGTGCAGCCTTGCCAGTAACTCTGCCAATGCATCCAGCATTTGCTCTAACTGCAGTTGTTGAATGCCATTTTCGATGATGATTCGATACGGCAGTGCACCGACCATATAGCTGGTAATCAACAAGCCTCGACCTGCAACTTTTTTATTTTGCTGCTTTTCTTGCTCCGAAAGGTGGGCGTCACGCTCGGTGACAATACCGACTGGCTCAACCACCGGCAAACCTAATTCTTGTAACTCACGCAGCAGCCGATACTCTTTTTCTGCAATCGGCGTCGCCAATTCTTTTAGCGCATAAACGTGACCATGATAAGAAATAAACTTAACCACATTTCGATGAATACCATGCGCGACCTCAACGAAGCTCGATGCCGGCCAGTCGGTCAAATGACGCGACCAAGGCAGACGCAAGTCGGTAAAGTAATGACTTGGAGAAGCGATCTTAAACTTCATCGAAACCTCAGCCTCGTGCTTTGGCAGTTAAGTTAAATATAACGGAAGAATCCGTGCCTGCTTGCCAAACAAACAGGCACGAAGCTGGCCAGCTATAGGCGATCTTGGGTGTCGCCATCAAATAGATGCAGCTTGTCTGTATTGATCACCAACGCAACGGTATCGCCTACCTTCGGCGCGCGGTAAACATCCATTTTAGCAATCATTGGTTTTTCTTCGCCTTCCATAACAAAGTGCACAACAACCTCGTGACCCAGTGTTTCAACAATCGTCACCTTGCCGCTAATGGGCGCTTTATGGCTCCATTCACTTTCATCGGCACCTCGAACATGCTCAGGTCGAAAGCCAACATAGACTGTTTTGCCTTTGCGCTCAGCAACAGCTTCTTTCCATTGCTCTGGCACATCCAGTGTCACTATCGGATGACTCAATTGAGTGCCATCTTCAGAGACGCTCATCTTCACCACGTTCATGTTAGGTGTGCCAATAAATTGCGCTACAAAGACATTAGCTGGTGAATCGTAAAGCTCGAGAGGCGTACCTACTTGACGCAACACGCCGTCGTGCAGCACGGCAATACGATCGCCCATAGTCATCGCTTCAACCTGATCATGCGTTACATAAACGGAAGTGATACCTAGACGCTTTTGCAAATTGGCAATCTCGGCTCGCATTTGCACACGCAACTCTGCATCAAGGTTAGAAAGTGGTTCGTCAAATAGGAACACTGCTGGCTTACGCACAATCGCACGACCTAACGCCACTCGCTGGCGCTGACCGCCGGATAAGGCTTTTGGTTTACGCTCTAGCAAATGCGACAAGCCCAACGTTTCGGCAGCTTCGGTAACCAGCTGGTCGATATCCTCTTTCGACATCTTGCGCAAGCGCAGACCAAAGGCGATGTTTTCGTATACTGTCATGTGTGGGTACAGGGCGTAGCTTTGAAACACCATGGCAACATCGCGGTCTTTCGGGTGTACATCGTTCACCTCGCGATTACCAATATACAGACTGCCATCGGTGATATCTTCCAAGCCTGCGATCATTCGCAGTGTGGTCGATTTACCACAGCCCGAAGGCCCCACCAGCACCATAAATTCTTGATCTTGAATATCTAGATCTAGGTTCTTGATGATATTGACATCACCATAGCTTTTAACCACTTTCTCAAACCGAATGCTCGCCATAATTATTGTTCTCTCTTATTCGTATAGGGTTAACACAGGCCAAACAAACAAAAGCACAATAGCGCTGAATTGCGACTGGGAACGTCATCACCGACTGTTGTCTTGGATCTTAGTTACGTTGGATCTTAGTTACGTTGGATCTTAGTTACGTTGGATCTTAGTTACGTTGGATCTTAGTTACGTTGGATCTTAATTACTTTGGATCCCAGTTGCTTTCGATCTCTTTTGTTTTTATTTGGCAATCTAAAACAGCTGCATCCGTTATAACAATGAGAATCTAGTGCTGCAACTACAAATGAATTTATTTAATCCAATAGATTAGTATTTCTAACCCATGGAATAACAACTCTGTAAACATCAACGATCATTCAAGCTCAACCAACCAGCCTGAAACTCAGATATTGCAAGCAGCGCCACCTTCGCAAAGTCATAAAAAATCGGTACGACCACCTTAAGGCAGTAGCCGATCATTATGACAGGTGAATTTATTTCTGCTGTTTGTTGTTGGCTTTTAATCGACGACCCAATTTGGGCAGAGAGCCAACCTACTTCGCTAAGCGATGATTCAAAACCGCGGCAGCACCGAGCAAACCCGGCTGTTCAGTCACAACGACATAAGTTGGGATGGATTCCACAAACGACGACATCCGCCCTTTGCTTTCAAAGCGAACGCGAAACTCACTTTGCTGGAAGAAATCGATAAACCTCGGCACGATGCCACCAGTAATATAAACGCCACCCTTAGCGCCTAACATCAAAGCAACATCGCCGGCGTAAGAGCCCAGTACGGCACAAAACATCGACAACGCCTCAACACAAAGCGGATCACTGCCAGCCAATGCAGCTGCACTAATCTCTTTGGCTTCTAATCGTTGACTCACCCCTTTAAGATCGGCCAAGGCTTGATAAATGTTCTCGATACCCTGACCAGAAAGCAACCGCTCTTGCGACACCCGCTCAAACTTTGATAGCAAAAAGCTCAACACGGCCTGCTCTTTTAAATTAGTCGGCGCAAAGTGACTGTGGCCGCCTTCGGTTTCAAGCGTCACTGGGCCATGATCAGAAAACGCCAGCGCAGCCAACCCCAACCCGGTACCTGGGCCTGTCACTGCAATCGGCTTTGCCGCAACAGCCTCACCACCGCCAACCTTAATTAAGCCCTGATCATCCAATTGCGGAATCGCATTAGCCATCGCATGATAATCATTAATAAAAACCAGACTTTTAAGACCCAACTTAGCCTGCAAGGCTTTAACGCTAAAAGACCAATAATGATTGGTCATATTAATTTGATCGTTATCGGTTGGGCAGGCAATCGCCATAACGGCATGCTCGGGCCGCTCAACGTTATCGGGCAACTGCGTTAAATAAGCATCAACCGCCTGATCGATGGTTTCAAAGTCTGCACCATTCAATGCCGTCACCTGTTGTAAATCGGCTTCAGCCAACATCAACTGCCCATTATTTTTCAACTCACGAATCGGAGCCAATGCAAAGCGCGCATTTGTACCACCAATATCGGCGACTAAGCCCAGTGCTGCCATAGCGTTCAACCCTTATTTTGATTTATTTTTATTTCAAAGTGTTATATCGCGCAGACCATCGACGACGGCCTGCATTCGCAATGATGCCCCAACGAGCATAGCAACTCAATTTGGCGATCAATAGCAAGCTAAGTCAACTTTCCGGCAACATTCAATGCTTAGGCCATAGTAAAACAGCCCAACTCATAACGATTAAACCGACAGATAAAATCTCTCTATTTGTCGATTTTAGTGAAAGTTTATTACATCGACACCATTAGCAGATACCATAGCGAAACAATGCCAAACCTTGATAAACACGGGCCTTACCTGCTCGTTTTAGCATTTATCGTAGAAATCGATGAAAACCTTAAGCTAGATCACTTTACGGCTAAGTTGTTAATTTCCTACAATTTAGCCCATTAAACACACCGGAACATAAATTATGACCAATGACTTATTAGCACGCTTAAGGTCCAACCCCAGTTGCCTAAGCAAAAGTGAACGGAAAGTCGCCGAGGTCATCTTGCAAGACCCCAACAAAGCCATTCGATCAAGTATCGCAAGTTTAGCTCACGCAGCGGATGTCTCTGAGCCAACGGTAAATCGTTTTTGCCGAAGTTTAGATTGCAGCGGCTTTCCTGATTTCAAACTCAAACTGGCCCAGTGCCTTGCCACCGGAAGACCGTTTGAGAATCGCCATGTCGAACCCAGCGATCGCGTTGAGGAATACAGCGAAAAAATATTCGAAGCAACACTGGGCGCTATTTCTGACGCTCAAAACACCATTGACCCTAGCGCCGTTATTCGCGCCGTCGACGTTGTTTGCAATGCTCGCCGCATTGAATTCCACGGCCTCGGTGCATCCAGCAGCGTTTGTCTGGATGCGCAAAATAAATTTTTTCGGCTCAACATTCCTTGCGTTGCCTACACCGACGTCTTACAACAACGCATGTCCGCAGCGGCGGCAAAACCAGAAGACTGTATTTTTATTATTTCCAATACTGGACGCACCATTTCTTTAGTAGAAACCGCTCACCTAGCTCGCGAAGCAGGAGCGACTATTATTTCCTTAACTTCTCCACAATCACCGTTGGCAGAATTAAGCGACATCGTGCTCGGCGTTGAAAGCTCTGAAAACACCGACATCTACACACCAATGACATCAAGACTGGTTCATTTAACTGTGCTAGATGTTCTCTCAACCGGAGTCACCTTACGACTAGGGCCTGAATTCCACAGTCACATTAATCGAATAAAAGCCGCACTGGATGACACTCGATATAAAAATGACTCACGATATAAAAATAAAGAAAAGAGCTAAGCCCACGGATCACGCCAACCCCAAGCGGTTCAGTCAAAATCTTGACCGATTAATGATTGTAACTCTCAGTAATATCCTGTAAAAAGTGCCCCAAATGAAAAATACCACAGACGGCAGCTTCGGCTGCCGTTTGCCGTTGAAAGGTGTGACGAAAGCGAAATTTCGCCAATCAGCGTACTCTCGCTCAATGGCGAATGGCGCGAAACACTCTACGCTCATAAGGTATTTGTTTTATATAAAATAAGCAGTCACCTACATTAATAAACTAATGTAATCTTCAGTGACTTTTTTCATAAAGAACGGAAAGTCCGTTTACCGTCGGGGATGAGGTTTAAACTCTATGGAACACGATTTAGATCCAATCGAAACACAGGAATGGCTTGATGCACTGGCTTCAGTTGTCCGTGAAGAAGGTAGTGATCGAGCTCAATTCTTGCTCAAGCGTCTATCAGACCAAGCTACGCATTCTGGAGAAGGCGTACCTTTTGCTATTAATACACCCTTCCGTAACACCATCGGTTTGGAAGACGAACCAAAATACCCTGGCGACAATGCGCTAGAGCGTAAAATTCGCTCAATGATTCGTTGGAATGCTGTTGCTATGGTTGTTAAAGCCAACAAGTCTGGCGATGACCTAGGTGGCCACATCTCAAGCTTCCAATCATCTGCGACGCTTTACGACATAGGTTTCAACCACTTCTGGAGAGCGCCAACAGCGACGCACCCAGGCGACATGGTTTACTTCCAAGGTCACATTTCTCCGGGTATTTATGCGCGTTCTTATGTTGAAGGCCGCTTAACGGATGACCAGCTTAATAACTTCCGTCGTGAAGTTGATGGCCAAGGTCTTTCTTCTTACCCACACCCTTGGTTAATGCCTGACTACTGGCAGTTCCCAACCGTATCTATGGGTCTAGGTCCGATCCAAGCGATCTACCAAGCGCACGTCATGCGTTACCTAGAAAACCATGAGAAAATTGAAAAAGGCGGCCGCGTCTGGGCATTCCTAGGCGATGGTGAAATGGATGAGCCAGAATCCTTAGGTGCTATTTCATTAGCCGGTCGTGAAAACCTAGACAACCTAAACTTTGTCATTAACTGTAACCTTCAGCGTCTTGATGGCCCTGTTCGTGGTAACGGCAAAATCATTCAAGAACTTGAAGGTATGTTCCGTGGCGCAGGCTGGAACGTAGTGAAAGTTGTTTGGGGTCGTCATTGGGACAAACTGTTTGCAGCAGACAAAAAAGGTCTACTGCAAAAACGTATGGACGAAGTTGTTGATGGTGAGCTACAGGCTTACAAATCTAACGGTGGCGCATACACCCGTGAACACTTCTTCGGCAAGTACCCTGAATTAGCAGAACTGGCTAAAGACCTATCGGACGAAGACATCTACCGCCTAAACCGTGGTGGTCACGATCCATACAAGGTTTACGCTGCGTTCAACCGTGCCGTTAACGACAACGGTGGTAAGCCAACCGTTATTCTTGCGCACACTGTGAAAGGCTACGGCATCGAAGCAGGCGAAGCGAAAAACATGACTCACTCACTGAAGAAACTTTCAGTAGATGATCTGAAAAAATTCCGCGACCTTTGTGAAGTGCCAATCAGCGATGAAGATCTAGATGCGGGCAAAATCCCGTTCTACCGTCCTGATGAAAACAGCCCAGAGATGCAATACATCCGCAATCGCCGCAACACGCTAGGTGGTTACTTACCAATCCGTCGTAAAAAAGCGGAAGGCAAGCTAACGGTTCCAACGCTTGAAAGCTTTGAAGCGATGACAAAAGAATCTGGCGATCGTGAAATCTCAACCACGATGAGCTTTGTTCGCGTATTGTCTTCTTTGATGAAAGACAAAGAAATTGGTAGCCGCATCGTACCTATCGTTCCTGACGAAGCTCGTACCTTCGGTATGGAAGGCATGTTCCGTCAGTTTGGTATCTACTCACCTTGGGGACAGACTTATATCCCTCAAGATAAGAGCCAAGTGATGTGGTACAAAGAAGACATCAAAGGCCAGATCCTTCAAGAAGGCATCAACGAAGCTGGTGCGATGAGTTCTTGGATTTCTGCAGCAACGTCTTACTCTAACTTTAACCACCAGTTAGTACCGTTCTACGTTTACTACTCAATGTTCGGTTTCCAACGTATTGGCGATCTTGCATGGGCAGCTGGCGACCTACAAGCACGCGGTTTCTTAATCGGTGCAACTTCTGGTCGTACAACTCTAAACGGTGAAGGTCTACAGCACCAAGACGGTCACAGCCACATTTTAGCGGGTACCATCCCTAACTGTGTGACTTACGATGCTACTTACGGCTACGAAGTTGCGACCATTATTCAAGATGGTCTGAAGCGTATGGTTGAAGATCAAGAAGACGTCTTCTACTACCTAACGACTCTAAACGAGAACTACACACACCCAGGTTTGAAACCAGAAATGGTTGAAGGCATTAAGAAGGGTATGTACCTGTTCGAAGAAGATAAGAAGAAAGCGAAGCAGCCTACAGTTCAGCTTTTAGGTTCTGGCTCAATCATGCAAGAAGTTCGTGCAGCCGCTGAAATCTTACGTTCTGAGTACAAGGTTAACGTTGATATCTGGGCAGTGACCAGCTACAACGAATTGACTCGTGAAGGTCTAGACGCTGATCGTGAAAACCTTCTTAACCCAGAAGCAGCACCTCGTGAAGCTTACGTGACTCAACTATTAAAAGACCGTGAAGGTCCTGTTGTATCGTCAAGTGACTACATGAAGAATTACGCTAACCAAATCCGCAAATGGGTTCCAGGTACTTATGAAGTATTGGGTACAGATGGTTTTGGCCGAAGTGATTCACGCGCTAAGCTACGTCACTTCTTCGAAGTCGATCGTAACTGGGTCACTGTTGCTGCATTGAAAGCACTTGCAGATGACGGTGCCATTAAAGCGTCGGTGGTATCCGAAGCGATCAAGAAGTTTGATCTTGATATGAACAAACCAAACCCAATGACAGTGTAATTGTCCCGTTAGGAGTCTTATAAATGGCAACTGAAATTATAAAAGTTCCCGATATCGGCATGGACAGCGCTACCTGTATTGAGGTGAGTGTAAAAGTCGGTGATGTGATCAGTGAAGACGATACCATCATCGTCCTAGAGTCCGACAAAGCATCAATGGACGTGCCTGCTCCAGCAGCAGGCAAGGTTACTGAGATTAAAATCAATGAAGGCGACAGCGTTTCTGAAGGCGATGACCTTATTGTCTTAGAAATCGAAGGTGGCGCTGCCACTGCTGAAGCTCCGGCGGCTGCACCTGCAGCAGCCGAAGCACCTGCGGCTCCTGCTGCAGGCGGCGCTGTTGAAGAAATCAAAGTGCCTGACATTGGTATGGACAGCGCAACGATCATCGAAATTTCGGTGAAAGTTGGCGACGTACTCAGTGAAGACGACACCATCGTCGTACTTGAAAGCGACAAGGCCTCTATGGATGTGCCTGCGCCTAAAGGCGGTGAAGTTGTTTCCATTAAAGCTTCAGAAGGCGACAGCGTCTCTGAAGGTGCGGTATTAATTGAGCTGAAAACAGCAGCATCAGGCGCTAAAGGTGCTCCGGTTGCTGAACCTTCTGCTCCACAAAATGCAGCACCAGGCGCGACTGCACCGGCAACGTCTAGCAGCGAAGAAGTGAAAGTACCAAACATTGGTATGGACAGCGCTAAGATCATTGAGATCTCAGTTAAACCTGGCGATATGGTTGCTGAAGAAGACACCATCATCATTCTAGAATCTGACAAAGCTTCTATGGATGTACCTTCCCCAATCGCGGGCGAAGTGTTGGCTGTTAAAGTCAACGAAGGTGATGAAGTTTCTGAAGGTCATCTTATCCTTACGATTAAACCAGAAGGCACGTCAGCAGCTGCACCCGCTGCGGCGCCAGCACCAGCTGCTGCTGCCCCATCCGCTCCTGCTGCAGCAAAACCTGCCGCGGCACCGGCTAAGATGGCTGATGACATCAAGCCAAGCAAAAACGTTCACGCAGGCCCTGCTGTTCGTCGCTTAGCTCGTGAATTCGGTGTTGATCTAGGCTTAGTACCTGGTTCTGGCCCTCGTGGACGCATCATTAAAGATGACGTTGCTAACTGGGTTAAAAACCGTCTACAAGAGCCGACTAACCCTGCTGCAGGCGCTGGTCTACCGACTGTTCCTGATCAGGATTTCTCTAAGTTCGGCGATGTAGAAATCGTTGAAATGAGCCGTATTCAGCAACTAACTGCTGCAAACATGGTTCGTAACTCTTTGGTTATTCCAGCTGTTACTCAGTTTGATGAAGCCGACGTTACAGAAACAGAGAAGTTCCGTCAGTCACTGAAACCTGAAATGGAAAAACGTGGTACTAAGATCAGCCCACTGGCCTTTATTATTAAAGCCTGTGCATCTGCGTTGGTTGAATACCCGAACTTCAATGTTTCATTGATGGCCGATGGTAAGCGCTATGTGCAAAAACACTACGTCAATATTGGTCTAGCAGTTGATACACCAAATGGTTTGATTGTTCCTGTGATTAAAGATGCAGACAAAAAATCCGTATGGCAAATCGCTGAAGACATCATTGACTTTGCGAAGCGTGGACGTGAAGGCAAAGTTAAGCCTGCAGAAATGCAAGGCGGCTGTTTCACCGTATCTAGCCTTGGTGGCTTAGGCGGTACTGCCTTTACTCCAATCGTAAATGCACCAGAAGTTGCTATTCTGGGTATTTCTAAAAACGCTGTGAAACCTCATTGGACCGGTTCTGAATTTGTACCTCGTACATTCACACCGCTGTCGCTTTCATACGACCACCGTGCAATTAACGGTGCTGATGCAGCCAAGTTCACAACCTACCTAACTCAGGTTCTAGCCGACGTTCGTCGTTTAGTTCTGTAATAGGTTCGCGTTCATTAGGCGAGCAACTCGATGAGTTGCTATCGCCTAATACAAAAAAATCCAATGGTAGAGATACCATTGGATTTTTTTTGTCACTGAGAAAATAAAACCGACAATTCAGACTGTTTTTAAATTATTTTTTAATGCTTATAAGCTTTTCTAAAATAAATAACCCTACAGAAAACAACCTACTGTACGCCTAAGAACTGGCTTTAACATACCAATAAAATAACGGCACCAGTAAAACGATTTCGATAACAACATTTAACCATTGCTTAGCAACCGAGCCATCTAAAGCAATGCCCAATAGGCGCGCAATAAGAAAACCGATCATCAACATCGAAGCCGCTAGCGAGACTATCGCCTGCCACGTCATCACCGCAGGCGGGAAACAAAGCAATAGCCCTAAGCCAATCGGAACTCCCCACCAAATTCTTCGCTCTACCGCCTGAAAGATATCGGTTGGAACCGGCCGAGAACTGAGCCACTCAGGCTTGCACGCCAATGCAATTCCTGCCGCGATCAGTAATAGACCAATCAATTTAAACAACATACCAATAGTTATCATAGCGTTCCTTAAATTCGTTAGGCTGATTGCGCAGAGTAATCGCGTATCCATTGTTTAGGCGACTGACCATACATACGTTTAAATTCACGACTAAATTGAGACGAACTGACGTAACCAACATCCATCGCTGCGGAGCTAACATTCATGCCATCAGCAATTTTAATCGCTGCGCTATTGAGCCGCATCGACTTAACAAACTGGATCGGCGACAAACGGGTAGCCTGTTTAAATTTTCGATGAAAAACTGCTCGGCTCATACCAACCTGCGCGGCAATACGATCGATGCTGACCGATTCATCAAGATGGCTAGAAAGGTAGTTAATCGCTCGTGCAATCTCATTGCCAACACCAAAGGCTTGCTTTACTGAAGCGCCTGATGCGCCCTTTAAGATGGCGTAATACAACTCGCGTAGGCGACTGCTACCGAGCACCGCTTTATCCGTATCGTTATCTAGCAGCAATAGCCGATACAGTGCATCGGCAAAACCCATGTCCCAATCACTGGCAACAACACTTTGCGCAATAACGCTGGCGCTCGGCCGACGAATCGTCGCTGCGGCATTATCCATTTCTAACGACAACTCGCTCATCAGTCGGGTATCAAGACTAATATAAACCCCCAACAGTGGATGATCGGGTGAAGCATCGGGCGCTCCGGCTTCGACTGGCGTTGGCATGGTGCAACAAAAATACTGATCGCTGCTGTACAGATGCCGCTGGCCATCTAAGATAGCCTCCTTGGTGCCCGATAAAATAACCGTCACCGAAGGCTCATACACGGCTGGCGCGCAACGTACGGCGTCGGTTACACGAAACAGCTGCACGCCTTGAATACCGGTTTCTATTAAACCCTCATCAACGGCATGCTCTTCGAGCCACTGCGCTATCTGCTGTTTAAGCACCTGATGCTTATTTCCTTGTTGTCTGCTCATTGCTGGTTAGCCACTTAGTAATTGAATCTGTCGTTATTAATCGATACATTCAGCTTAATCTCGAATATGCCGTTATTCAACAGAACGATACAAATAGGCAATTTTTAGCGATTATTACGCCTATTTATTGCCAATCCTGACAACTATAGTCCTCTTCATAGCAATCTACTCACAACCGCACAATTACTTTATTCCGGTAAATGCTTTGATCCGGCAAATGCTGTGCACCGGTAAATGCTTTGATCCGGTGAACATTTGAACCCAATGAATACTGTGCTTGTGCGGATAGACGTTACTTCATAGATAGGCAACGATTAGGAACTAAAGACCATGACAACTAAAAATCCGTTTGGCGCTAAAGGCTGGACACCTGAACGACTCAACTCTCTGACTGGTAAAACCTACGTCATCACTGGTGCGAATACCGGCGCAGGTTTTCAGGCCGCGCGCTTACTGCTCTCTAAAGGCGCAACGGTTGTAATGCTAAACCGTAACGAATACAAATCGACCGCCGCCATTTCTGCGTTAAAGCAAGAATTCGGCGCTGACGCCGATGTTAGTTTTATTCTTATGGATCTAGCCGACCTCTCCTCTGTACGCAAAGCCGCAATAGAAGTTCTTGAAACACAATCGCGCATTGATGCACTGATCTGCAATGGCGCTATTGCGCAAATTGCGAAACAGGAATTCACCAAAGACGGCTTTGAAAGTCAGCTAGGCGTTAACCATTACGGCCATTTTTTACTGTGCGGCATACTGTTCGAACGGATAGACGAATCAAAGGGACGCATCGTTGTTGTCGCTAGCGAAGGCTATAAGATGGGTTTAAAAACAATTCAGTTCGACGATATGAACTGGGACAACAACTATCACCCCAACAAAACTTACTGCCATAGTAAGTTGGCGCAAATGATGTTTGCTTACGAACTGCAAAATAAAGTCGAGCTATATAATAAGTCGGTAAAGGTTTACGTTTGTCATCCCGGTGCCTCGAACACCTCATTGATCGACAACAAAGCCAGTTGGGCAACAAGGTTTACATGGTCAATCATGGTGAAGCTAGGCATCGCTCAAACCGCAGAACGTGGCTCATACCCTGAAGTCATGTGTGCAACTGAAACCGAGCTTAAACAACTTGCTTACTATGGCCCAACAGGTTTAATGAATTTTGGTGGCCCCGTTGGCGAATGTAAGCTTGAATCCTTTGCACTCGACAGCAAGGTTGGTGACAAACTCTGGTCTCTTTCAGAACAACAAACAGCTTTTGAGTGGAGCTTTTAATTCGGCCCTATTGCATCGCAGTAGAAAGCAAAGCCATAGAGAGCCTAACCTAGATTAATCTACAGACAAAAAAATAAGGCCTTCGTAATGAAGGCCTTATTTTCAGTTAACGTCTATAGATGAAGTCTGAATAGCGACCTATAGAGTTTTATTCTTTATAAATATTTTCAAAGCAGTAGTTCGTCGCTTCAACAAAGCCTTCAACCGAACCGCAGTCAAAACGCTTACCTTTAAAACGATAAGCCATAACAACACCGTCTTGCGCTTGAGTCTTCAAGGCATCGGTTAATTGGATCTCATCGTTTTTACCCGGAGGTGTTTCTTTAATGATGTCAAAGATATCCGGCGTTAAGATGTATCGACCAATCACCGCAAGGTTACTTGGCTCAGTGCCCTTCTCTGGCTTTTCAACCATGTCGGTAACACGATAAACACCGTCTTTCATTTCTTCGCCAGCAATCACACCATACTTATGGATTTCATCTTCTGGCACTTCCATAACCGCAACAATAGAGCAACGGAACTGCTTATGAACCTTAACCATTTGCGCTAGAACATTGTCTTCGCCTTCTTCGGTGACACAGAGGTCATCGGCAAGTACAACGCCAAAAGATTCATTACCTACTAGAGTTTCACCGGCCAAAATCGCATGGCCTAAGCCTTTCATTTCTTTTTGTCGAGTATAAGAAAAAACGCCCTCATCCATTAGCATTCGGATTGAGTCGAGGTACTTTTCTTTAGAAGAGCCATTAATTTGATGCTCTAACTCATAAGAAATATCGAAGTGATCTGCAATTGCACGCTTACCACGGCCAGTAATAAAGCCAACGTAGTTCAGACCTGCGTTAATAGACTCTTCAACTCCGTACTGCACCAAGGGCTTATTAACAATTGGCAACATCTCTTTTGGCAATGCTTTTGTCGCCGGTAAAAACCGAGTGCCGTATCCGCCGACAGGGAATAAACATTTACGTATCATTCAGAACGTCCTTCTTTTAAAATAGCGTCTTAATAACGAGGTGTTATGGGTTAAGCAAAATCCCCACCACTTTCTGCACTTTAACATGGTCGAGTTGACAAGTTCAAAGTGTGTCTATGCCTTTGCTTTCACTGAGTTTATGACACTCGTGTGAATATTAGGTTACAAGTGATTGATTTTATTCACATTTCTACCTTTCTATCATGCTCTAAATCAGGAATCGTTAGATGATGAACAAAGAGACTAAAGACGGCATTAGTCTAGCCTTAGGTGCCTACGGATTGTGGGCTGTCGCACCGATCTATTTCAAATGGGTGAGCGACATCGATGCCATTGCCATTTTATCGCACCGTGTTATCTGGTCTTTTGTTTTAGTGATGATGCTTATATTTTTGCTGCGCCGCTGGCAGCCGGTCGTGCAAGCACTGGCCAACCGACGAACACGCCGAGGCTTAATTTTATCCACCCTTCTCATCGGTGGTAACTGGGGTGTTTTTATCTGGGCAGTGAACAACAACCATATGCTCAGCGCTTCACTGGGTTATTACATCAACCCACTGTTCAATATCTTACTTGGCTTTTTATTTTTTAAAGACCGGCTCGATCCCATAAAAAAAATGGCGGCCATTATGTGTTTAGTGGCGGTCTCTATCGAGATTTATCACTTTGGCGAATTGCCTTGGGTTGCGCTAGCGCTGGCAATTTCTTTCGGCCTTTATGGGCTTATTCGTAAAACCATTGCTGTCGACAGCTTTGTCGGCATGACGATAGAAACAGGCCTATTGCTGCCAATGAGTATCGGCTATTTATGGCTGGTACCCAGTGCAACACCGGCGGCAGAAACCGATGCCTGGCTCTACCTTAAACTGTTTTTAGCTGGCCCTATTACCATGGCACCATTGTTGTGCTTTGCCGGCGCCGCCAATCGAATTTCGCTAACCGCATTGGGCTTTTTCCAATACATTGGCCCCAGCGGTATGTTCTTATTGGCGATCTTTGTTTATGGCGAGCCACTTTCCAGTGAAAAACTACTCACCTTTGTGGTGATCTGGTCAGCATTGGCACTCATCATCTGGGATAACATCCGTAAATTAAGACGGCAAAAACTGGATCAGCAAAAACTAAACCAGCAAAAGGCGGTCTATTGAGACTATAACGAGTTAGTTTTCTTTATTGCTAATTGTCTTTAATAGCGATTAGAAACACACTCAATAGAAATACACTCAAAGAGAACAGAGGTCTTTTGCTTCATGTGTTTAGCGGTTTTTTCTTGGCAGCCCGGTGCCGACTCTGTATTGCAGTTAGTCGCGAATCGTGACGAGTTTAGAGCGCGGCCCACATCAGCCATGCATTGGTGGCCAGACAACACTATTCTCGCAGGCAAAGATGAAGTTGCTGGCGGCTCTTGGTTAGGCGCCAATAAGCTAGGACACTTTGCCCTACTGACCAACATTCGGCCTGGCTTTATTGGCTATCAAGCAACAAGAAGTCGCGGTGATCTGGTACGTAACTTTTTAAGCTATCAATTAAATAGTACGCAATTAAGTAGCCCGCAATTAACCAGCACACAGTCTATTGAGCAATATCACCAGTCTGTTATCACTGAAATAGAGGCTTACGGCGGCTTTAATCTATTGCTTGGCGACGGTGAGCGACTGTTTTGGTTTAGCTCGACCAACCCTCAAGGTCGCTGGCTAGAAGCCGGTATCTATGGCTTATCGAACGACAGCCTAGATACACCCTGGCCAAAAACAGAATTAGCGAAACAGCAAATGCAGGCCTTTTTAGATTCGGGCAAAACCACGCTGCAACAGTCCGAAATCCTTACCTCGACAACTGTCTTTGCTGATCACCAATTGCCTAAAACGGATGTACCGATTGAGTGGGAAAGAAAAGTTTCTGCGCAGACCATTACCGATGAGCAATACGGTACACGCTGCCGAACCTATCTTGATTGGCGCAACGCTAGATTTAATATCACAGAACAACAGATCGACAGCCAAGCGAACATCAGCGCTGAAGCGAACTATCTAATCGAGGTTTAATAAACTAAAGTTCAGCAGCTCAACGATACTAAGCTGCAACGTTAGAATAAATTAAGTTGAATTGGATTGGATTGGATTGGATTAAGTTACTGCAAGATGACATCGAACTGCTCTTGCGTATACATCGGCTCAACCTGAAAACGGATTGGTTTGCCGATAAATTCTTCCAAGTCGGCAACGTTAGAAGACTCTTCATCAAGCAATCGATCGATCACTTGCTGATTAGCCAGCACCAAATATTGATCGTTATTATAAGCCCGCTCTTCACGTAAAATTTCGCGGAAGATTTCGTAACACACCGTCTGCGATGTTTTTAACATGCCGCGCCCTTGGCAAACCGAGCAGGCTTCGGTTAAGACCTGTTCCAAACTTTCTCTGGTGCGTTTACGCGTCATTTCAACCAGACCCAATTCAGACACACCGGTCACCTTACTTTTGGCGTGATCGCGCTCTAAACTTTTTTCTAGCATTCGGTGCACTTGGCGACGATGCTCTTCGTCATCCATATCGATAAAATCGAGAATGATAATGCCGCCCAAATTACGCAGCCGAAGCTGACGGCAAATTGCAGTCACCGCTTCTAAGTTGGTTTTGAAAATGGTTTCTTCTAAATTTCGATGGCCGACAAATGCACCGGTATTAACATCAATCGTAGTCATTGCCTCGGTTTGATCGATAATCAAATAACCGCCCGACTTAAGCTCAACTTTACGGCTGAGCGCTCGTTGAATTTCATCCTCAACAGAATACAGATCAAAAATTGGCCGCTCACCGGGATAGTTTTCAAAACAATCAACCACCTCTGGCGTGTACTTAGTGACAAACTCAACCACCTTGGTAAAGGTTTCTTTCGAGTCAATGCGGATACGCTCAACATCGGCGCGCACCAAATCACGGGCGACTCGTAAATACAGCGGTAAGTCTTCATAGATAACACTGGCAGGCTTATTCGATTGCATGCGCTCTTCCAGTACACGATAAACCCGGCGCAAATAATTCATATCCGATTGAATTTCGCTCAAGCCAATACCTTCGGCTGCTGTGCGTAAAATAAAGCCGCCCTTATCGATACCTTCGGAGTCTTTTGCCGACTCAATAGCTTGTCGTAAGCGCTCACGCTCATCATTGCCTTCGATACGCTGTGAAATGCCAATATGATCCGTGCTTGGCATATACACCAAGTAACGCGACGGAATCGACAAAGCCGTGGTCAGCCGCGCACCTTTGGTACCGATAGGGTCTTTAATCACCTGAACAATGAGTGTCTGGCCTTCTCGCACCAGCATCTGAATGGTTTTATGGTTTTCATTATCGGCTCGGCTAATGTCGATATCCGATGCATGAATAAAGGCGGCACGCTCTAAACCGATATCAACAAAGGCCGCCTGCATACCTGGCAGTACGCGCAACACCTTGCCTTTGTAGATATTGCCAACCAGACCGAGCGTCTGGCTACGTTCGATATAGACTTCCTGAACGGACCCATTTTCAACCAGCGCGACGCGCGTTTCCATGGGAGTTACGTTCACTAATATTTCAGAAGCCATGTCGATACCTGTTTGTTTATCGGCCAGAATAAGCTTGGCCTAATTGTAGATCTCTAGCTAGGTTAACTGCAGCTCACCATGCCAAAGAGGGATGTCAGCCTGAGTTAACAATTTGGCGGTTTGATGAATTGGCAAACCCACAACAGCACTATAGCTGCCTGTGATTTGTTCAATAAACACCGATGCCAACCCCTGAATACCATAACCACCGGCTTTATCTAAAGGTTCACCCGTGTGCCAGTAAGCCTTTATTTGCGACTCAGTCAAATGGCTGAAGCAAACCTCGGTGCTGACACAGTCGCTGTAAACATGATGATTAGAAACCAAGGCGATTGCGGTCAGTACGCAATGGCTGCGACCTGAAAGTAATTGCATCATCGAGTAAAAATCATCTTGATCAACTGGCTTGCCAAGAATTTTTCCGTCGACAACGACCGCCGTATCAGAGCCTAACACCCAGCGCTGTTCGGTTGACTGTTCTAGTGCCTGTTCGGTTGTCTGTTTGAATGTCGGTGCCGCCGCCAACACAGCCTTAGCTTTTTCTAACGCCAAGCGTTGTACATAGGCTTCTGCTTGCTCTTGCGGCAATACAGATTCATCGATATCGGCAGCGAAAATATCAAACTCGACCCCCAAACTGGCAAGTAGCTCCTGCCGTCTGGGTGATTGAGACGCTAAAATCAACTGCGCCATTACTGCACTCGAATTTTGTCTTTCAGCAGACTGGTCAAGCCATAAACCCATGGCCAACAGATCGCAGACGTCAGTGCAGGCCAAATATGAACCTGCCCAGCAATGGTCGACATCATCGCACCTTTAAGCCAAGCAGCAACTAAGTGAGTAATCGCTATGGCTAAGAAGATGATCATAGCCTGCTGTGCAATGGGGTACATCTTTAAACGCACATGCAGTAATAGGATGGTGTAAGCCAAGCAGGCAAAAACAACGCTGTATAGGCCTAACGGTGTACCGACTAAGGTGTCGTACAACAGGCCGACACCAAAGCTCACCAAAATACCAAAGCGCTCTGGCAATACCAGCACCCAAAATACAATCATTAAGCCGACCCAATCCGGGCGCGCAATTTCAAATCGGCCAGGTAATGGAATGGCGGCAAAATAAAATGCTATAAAAAAGGTAATGGGGATAAACCAAAGACCAGAACTGGCTTTCCTATTATTCATCATCAGGCTCCTTCTGAAACACCATCAGTAGGCTGCGCGACTGGCCCAAATGAGCCAAAGGTTTTACCTTAATATTAGCGAACGCTGTACCGGGGTCGTGCTCAACACTGACGACTTCAGCAACCGGATAGCCTTCAGGGAATAAACCGCCTAAACCGGAGGTCACCAATAGATCGCCAATTTGTACATCGGCGGTATTGGTCATGTATTCCATTTCTAGCAGATCAAGATTACCGGTGCCGGTAACAACACTGCGAATACCATTGCGATTAACATAGACAGGCACCGCAAAGTTTACGTCGGCAACCAGTGCTACTCGCGAAGTGAGTGAGTCCACCTGCACGACAACGCCAAATAAGCCATAGGCGTCGACCACAGCTTGGCCTAAATAAACACCGTCTTGGGCGCCTCGATTAACAATCACTTGAATGGTAAAAGGGTCTGGGTCAACACTGATCAGTTCGGCCGTCATGACCTCACTTTCAAGGCGAGCAGTTGCATCAAGCAGTCGTCTTAGCCGCTCGTTCTCAGCTTCTAAAACAGATAGCTGCTGTACCTTTTGCTGCAATATAAGAATTTGGCTGCGAGCGCGTCGGTTAGTTTCGAGCAGCTCATTACGCTCAGAAAAGGTCTCAGTCGACCACGTCATTACCTCACCTGGCAGCGAGACAAGCGACTGAACAGGCGAAATAAGATAAGACAACGATTGGCGCAAAAAACTGATTCGATCAAAACGAACATCGAGCACAATCAGGGCTAAAGACAGGATAACAACACCGGCAAATCGATAACCATGCGCTGGCCCGGCTATAAAGAGTGTTTTATTAATGGCTCATTCCCCTAGCATCGGAAACACAGTCACGTACAACTCTGAATAAACGCTTGGTCGATACAGATGCAGCATAAACACTCATTGCATTGACCTACCAAGCGAGACTCTCAGAACGTTACTCAGCACTTAAAAATTCAAAGGTGCTTTCGTCCATCATTTCTAATGCACGGCCGCCGCCACGAGCAACACAGGTCAATGGATCTTCTGCGATCAACACAGGTAGACCTGTTTCTTCGGTTAGCAAACGGTCGATATCACGTAACAAAGCACCACCGCCGGTTAATACTAGGCCGGACTCTGCAATATCAGAAGCCAATTCCGGTGGCGTTTGCTCTAGGGCACCTTTCACCGCCTGAACAATCGCAGATAGGCTTTCTTGCAATGCTTCAAGCACTTCGTTGCTGTTCAGTGTAAAGCTACGCGGAATACCTTCGGCAAGGTTACGACCACGAACATCAATTTCGCGAATCTCAGTGCCTGGGTATGCACAGCCAATTTCAATTTTAACGCGCTCTGCCGTCGCTTCACCGATCAACGAGCCATAATTACGGCGGATATAAGAAACAATCGCTTCATCAAAACGGTCACCACCAACACGGACCGACTCGCTGAATACAATACCGTTTAGCGAGCTGACCGCAATTTCAGTGGTACCACCACCGATATCAACAACCATCGAGCCGCGTGCTTCTTCAACAGGCAGTCCCGCACCAATCGCCGCAGCCATTGGTTCTTCAATTAGGTAAACTTCACGAGCACCGGCACCATAAGCAGACTCACGAATCGCTTTACGTTCAACCTGAGTCGATTTACAGGGCACACACACCAATACGCGAGGGCTTGGCGTGAACCAGCTGTTTTCGTGTACTTTGGTAATAAAGTGCTGAAGCATTTTTTCTGTAACATGAAAGTCAGCAATAACACCGTCTTTCATTGGACGAATTGCTTGGATCGTTCCAGGCGTACGACCTAACATGCGTTTTGCGTCTTCACCAACCGCTGCCACTTCACGCTGGTTACCATTTATGCGCACCGCAACAACGGAAGGTTCATTAAGGACAATATCTCGATCTCGAACATAAATAAGAGTATTCGCCGTACCTAAATCGATCGACAAATCACTTGAAAATAAACCACGTATTTTTTTAAACATTTTTTAATCGCTTAAGCAGAAGGTGACTAATAAGGAACAGCCCAGAAATGTATCAATGGCGGGGATTTTGGGCAAGGAGTAAATGTGATAACGTATACTGCATTCAAAGGTTTTTTACTAAATTGAGCACTAAACAACCACAGTCGCTCATTTTCTAGCCAAAAACAACTGTATCACTGCTCGAAATTTTGCCTGATAAGCCAGCGCTTATTTATTGGCGAGTCGAGCGCGTTAACGTAAAGGAGATTAACGGCCATGAGCCTAGATCGCTCTCAGGTTGAATCCGTTGCCAAACTGGCTCGGCTCAAAATCAGCGAAGCCGATATGCCCGACTACCTCAATAGTCTCAACAGCATTCTTGAACTTGTTGATAAAATGCAAGCTGTCGACACCACCGATGTTGAACCGCTTGCTAACCCACTCGACGCCGTACAGCGTTTACGCGCCGATGTCGTCACCGAGACGAATCAACGCGAAGCCCTTCAAGCAAATGCACCAGCCACCGAAGATGGCTTATTCCTCGTGCCCAAGGTTATTGAATAAGGTTTAATAGATGGAAAACAAAACGTTGAAACAACTGGCCGATGGTCTGTCATCGCGCGAGTTTTCGAGTGTCGAGCTCACCCAACACTATCTCGATAAAATTAATCGTTACGATGAGCAGCTTAATGCTTACATCACCGTAACCGACGAACAGGCACTAAGCGCAGCAAAGGCCGCCGACGAAAAGATTGCCAATGGCACCGCTAGCGCGTTAACCGGCCTGCCGATTGCCTATAAAGATCTTTTTTGTACTCAGGGTGTTCGCACCAGCTGTGGTTCTAAAATTTTAGATAACTTCGTTGCCCCCTATGAATCGACCGCGACTCAGAACCTAAACAGCGCTGGCATGGTTATGCTCGGCAAAACCAACTTGGATGAGTTCGCGATGGGCTCTTCTACTGAATCCAGCTTTTACGGCGCAACCAAAAACCCTTGGGATTTAAACGCCGTGCCGGGTGGTTCATCTGGTGGTTCTGCGGCAGCCGTTGCAGCAGATTTAGCGCCGGTTTCTTTGGGTACCGATACCGGAGGCTCGATTCGTCAGCCTGCGGCTTTTTGTGGCATCACTGGCTTAAAGCCGACTTACGGTCGCGTTTCTCGCTGGGGCATGGTCGCTTATGGCTCATCTTTAGACCAAGCCGGTCCAATGGCGCAAACCGCCGAAGATGCCGCCATGATTATGAATGCATTAGCAGGTTTTGACGCCAAAGACTCCACCTGCATGGACAAGCCAGTCGACAACTACATGGCCGACCTCAACAAGCCAATTAAAGGCTTGAAGATTGGCCTGCCGAAAGAATTTTTTGGCGACTCGCTCGACGCAGGCATTCGCGATGCCGTGATGCAGGCGGTTAAGCAACTTGAAGCCCAAGGCGCCATCATTAAAGAGATTTCGTTGCCACGCACCGAACTTGCTATTCCGGCTTACTACATCATTGCACCGGCAGAAGCCTCGACCAACCTGTCTCGCTTTGACGGCGTACGTTACGGCCACCGCTGTGACGACCCACAAGATCTTGCCGACATGTATATTCGCTCACGTTCTGAAGGTTTCGGCGATGAAGTTAAACGCCGTATTCTCGTGGGAACCTACGCACTATCTGCCGGTTATTACGATGCCTACTACCGCAAAGCACAGCAGTTGCGTCGTTTAATCAAACAGGATTTCCAAGCGGCCTTGGCCGATGTCGATGTTATTGCTGGCCCAACCACGCCATCACCGGCATGGAACATTGGTGCTAAAAACCAAGACCCGGTTGCCATGTACCTAGAAGATATCTACACCCTTTCGGTTAACCTTGCCGGTTTACCGGGCATGTCGATACCTTGCGGTATGCAAAACGGCTTACCAGTTGGCTTGCAAATCATCGGTAACTATTTCGATGAAGCAAAACTACTTAACATTGGCCATCAGTTCCAACAAGCAACCGATTGGCACACCCGCAAACCTACGTTAGGAGAAAGCAACTAATGCAATGGGAAACGGTGATCGGGTTAGAGGTTCACGTACAGCTTTCAACCCAAACAAAAATCTTTTCTGGTTCTAGCACCGCCTTTGGTGCCGAACCCAACACGCAAGCCAATGTCATTGACCTCGCTCTACCAGGTATTTTACCTGTGGTTAACGAACAGGCCGTCGCTAAAGCCGTAGCCTTTGGTTTGGCTATCGACGCGGAGATTGGTAAGAAGTCGTTTTTTGAACGCAAAAACTATTTTTACCCTGACTTACCAAAAGGCTACCAGACCACTCAGTTAGAAGCGCCTATCGTTGGCCCTGGCCATATTGATATCACGCTGCAAAACGGCGATAGCAAACGAGTTCGCATCCACCATGCTCACCTTGAAGAAGATGCCGGTAAATCGCTGCATGAAGACTTCCAAGGCATGACGGGCATCGACCTTAACCGTGCAGGCACGCCGCTGATCGAGATCGTTACCGAGCCGGATATGCGCAGCGCCGAAGAAGCAGTGGCTTTTGCTAAAAAGCTGCACAGCATCGTCACCGCTATTGGCATTGGCGATGGTGAAATGTCACAGGGCTCAATGCGATTCGACGTCAACATTTCAGTGCGCCCCAAAGGCCAAGAAGAATACGGCACCCGTACCGAAACCAAGAACCTAAACTCGTTTAAGTTCATGGAAGAAGCCATTGAGATGGAAGTTGAACGCCAGATCGATGTGCTCGAAGACGGCGGCTCTATCACCCAAGAAACACGACTGTATAACGGCGACAAAAAAACCGCCCGCGCTATGCGCAGTAAAGAAGAAGCTAACGACTACCGTTACTTCCCTTGCCCAGACTTACTGCCGATTGTATTGGATGATGACTACATCGATGACATCAAACAGTCGTTGCCTGAGTTGCCAGCGGCCAAAGAACAACGCTTTATTGAAGACTATAGCCTAACGCCATACGACGCTGGCGTACTCGCTGCGAATGCCGAGCTTGCACTCTATTTTGAGCAAGCAACAAAGGTTTGTGGCGATGCCAAATTAGCCGCCAACTGGTGTATGGGTGAAGTCGCCAAGCTGCTCAATCAACAAGAGCTCAGCGTTGCCGACTGCCCTATCGCTCCTGAAGATCTTGGCCTATTACTAACTCGCATTAAAGACGATACGATTTCGGGTAAAATCGCCAAACAGGTCTTCCAAGCAATGGCTGACGGTGAAGGCAATGCCGATCAAATCATCGAAGCCAAAGGCTTAAAACAGGTTACCGATACTGGCGCGATTGAAGCGATGGTTGATGAAATTATCGCCGCAAACCAAGCTCAGTTCGACGAGCTCAAAGCCGGTAAAGATAAACTGATGGGCTTCTTTGTTGGCCAGGTGATGAAAATCTCCAAAGGCCAAGCCAACCCAGGCCAAGTCAACAAGATCATCAAAAGCAAAATCTCCCAATAGTTTCAATTCGAAAAGCAGTTTCGATTTAAAAAATCGATCACTCAAATAGCCGACTAGCATCACTAGTCGGCTATTTTTTGCGCGCTCTGATCAGTTATCAATCGACAAAATGTGAACCGCCTCACTTGGCTAAAAAAATATTTTTTAAGCAACCCGCATGGTTAGTGGCATCTGCACATGTCAACTACATATAGTTAAAATATCGACTTTAACCACTACAGGTTGTGTTCTAAAATGCATTGCAACACAACCCCTGTACAAAACCGCTGACCCAAAGGACCTTCTTAACATGACGGGAAATACTCAACTGGAACGTGATAATTGCGTCAAAATCGATCATCAAGCTGCATCTATCGACATCTGGGATGCCAAATATCGTTTAAAAGACAGTCACGGCACTGCTGTCGATAAAGACATGCAAGCCACCTTTGCTCGTGTAGCTGAGGCATTATCTTCCGTCGAAACCGATAAGAAAAAACAAGACGAATGGAACAAGAAATTTTTATGGGCACTAGAAAACGGCGCGATACCAGCGGGTCGAATCGTTTCTAATGCCGGTGCGCTTGCACACAAGCCTGCAACATCGACCATTAACTGTACGGTTTCTGGCACCATTCACGACTCTATGGACGGCATTCTAGAAAAAGTCCACGAAGCGGGCCTAACATTAAAAGCCGGTTGCGGTATCGGTTATGAATTTTCTACCTTGCGACCACGTAACGCCTTTGTTTCGGGTGCCGGTGCCTACACTTCTGGCCCGTTATCCTTCATGGATATTTACGATCGCATGTGCTTTACCGTCTCCTCTGCAGGCGGCCGTCGTGGCGCGCAAATGGCAACTTTCGACATCAGCCACCCAGACGTTATCGACTTCATTCGCGCCAAGCGTGAAGACGGCCGCTTACGTCAATTTAACCTATCGCTATTGATCACTTCAGAATTTATGGAAGCGGTTAAAGACGACGGCGACTGGCCGTTAGTATTCCCAGTTTCAGAGTCCGAAGCCAAGCGCGACCAGCTCGATGTTAACGACCCAAACCAAGTCATCTGGAAGGACTGGCACGTTAAAGACGGCTACCTAACCAACGATGAAGACTTAGTCGCTTGCCGAGTTTACCGTGTCATTAAAGCGCGTAACCTGTGGAACGTGATCATGACATCGACTTACGACTTTGCAGAGCCAGGCTTCATCCTGATCGACAAGGTTAACGAGTACAACAACAACTGGTTCTGCGAAAAAATCCGCGCCACCAACCCTTGTGGCGAGCAGCCATTGCCACCTTACGGCAGCTGCTTATTAGGTTCGATCAACCTAACTCAATTTGTTGAGCAGCCTTTTACTGAGCACGCCAAATTCAATTGGGACAAATACCGTGAAGTTGTAAAAATCTTCACTCGTATGCTCGACAACGTTGTTGAAATTAACGGCTTACCGCTAGAAGGCCAACGCCGCGAAATTGAAAGCAAGCGCCGCCACGGCATGGGTTACCTCGGTTTAGGCAGCACCATCACCATGCTACAAATGAGCTATGGCGATAAAAACTCCGTGGCCTTTACCGAAGAAGTCACCAAAGCAATGGCCGTTGCCGGTTGGGAAACCGCCTTAGACCTAGCCAAAGAAAAAGGCCCTGCACCAATTATGGAGCAGACGTTCGAGATCACTCCAGAAATGGTTCGTCAGCGTCCAGAATTATTAAAAGACGGCTACCAAGTTGGTGACAAACTGCCCGGCAAAATTCTACACGCCAAGTACAGCCGTTACATGCAACAGCTGGCTGGCGCTGAGCCAGCGCTTGTCGACGAACTTGCAAAAGTTGGTGCCCGCTTTACGCACCACTCGTCTATTGCACCGACAGGCACCATCAGCCTTTCTATTGCTAACAACGCAAGTAACGGTATTGAGCCAAGCTTTGCTCACCATTACAGCCGTAACATTATTCGCGAAGGCAAAAAGAGCAAAGAGAAAGTCGATGTATTTTCTTATGAGCTACTGGCCTACCGTGAATTAATTAACGACAAAGCGATGCCGTTTAGCACCGATGAAGCCTCTAAACTGCCGGACTACTTTATTGCCGCAGACGATGTCACACCAAACCAGCACGTCGACATTCAGGCCGCATCGCAAAAATGGATTGACTCTTCGATCTCGAAAACCGCCAACGTACCAACGGATTACCCGTTCGAAGATTTCAAAGACATCTACCTGTACGCCTATCAGCAAGGTTTGAAAGGCTGTACAACCTTCCGCTTTAATCCAGAAGCCTTCCAAGGCGTATTGGTTAAAGAAGAAGATTTAGCAAACACCACCTATCGCTTTAACTTAGAAGATGGAACCACCTTAGAAGTTAAGGGTAACGAAGAAATTGAATACGACGGTGAAACACACACCGCCGCCAACCTATTCGACGCCCTAAAAGAAGGCTACTACGGTAAGTTTTAAGGATTAACCTAATGAAAAAAATTGAAAAGAAAATCGTCGGTTTTGAAGTCATCACCGAAGAGAAAAAAGCGCTTGCAGAAGCCGCCAATACAGAAGCAACCCAAACGGAAAAACCCAGTGCAGACATTATTCAAATGCACGAATCGGTTGAGCGTCCAGATATGCTGATCGGTTCTACTTACAAAATTAAAACGCCGATGTCCGAACACGCCATGTATGTCACCATTAATGACATTCTGCTAAACGAAGGCACCGAGCACGAACAACGCCGTCCATTTGAGATTTTCATCAACTCAAAAAATATGGAACATTATCAGTGGGTGGTTGCACTAACGCTTCTCATCTCTGCGGTATTCCGTAAAGGCGGCGACATTACCTTTATCGTCGACGAACTGCGTGCCGTGTTTGACCCGCAAGGTGGCTACTTCAAACGTGGTGGTAAATTTATGCCATCACTGGTTGCCGAAATTGGCGACGTGGTTGAAAAGCACCTTAAGATGATCGGCATGATCGCGACCGAAGAGCTGGACGAACACCAGAAAAAACTCATCGAACAAAAGCGTGCCGAGTACGAAGCTAAAACTGAAAAATCTGCCAGCGCTA
Organism: Reinekea thalattae; assembly: GCF_008041945.1. Classification (NCBI taxonomy): domain Bacteria; kingdom Pseudomonadati; phylum Pseudomonadota; class Gammaproteobacteria; order Oceanospirillales; family Saccharospirillaceae; genus Reinekea; species Reinekea thalattae. The sequence continues at coordinate 1,151,810 of NZ_VKAD01000001.1, forward strand.
GCGAAGAAGCCAGCGAATTCCCAGCAGATGCTCAGCTTTGTAAAAAATGTAATACCAAAGCTGCCATCATTATGGATGGCTGCCTAACCTGTCTAAACTGCGGCGATTCTAAGTGCGGTTAAGTTGAAACGTTAAATAAGCCAACAGAATGGCAGTTCGTAGTATCGACAACTACTGAACTGCCATTTTTAATTACATAATACATGGCTACTTTTATACTGGAACCTTTTACATGTCGTCCTATAAATACATAGCTCATCGCTTACGGCTAAAAATTGTTAACCTTCTAACACCCCTAGCTTGGAATATACATTACTCACTCGCAGCACTATCTGGATTTTCCTCTTTAAAAAAAAGCACTCATAAAAGACTTGGGTATTCACCAAACCTGCGTCACCCTAAGTCATTCAATGAACGTACTCAGCATAAAAAATTATTTAATAGAGATCCCTTACTGCCAATTGCGTCAGATAAATATAAGGTACGTGAATATGTAATCGACACTCTTGGTGAAGGAGCGGAAGAGTACCTAGTCCCTATGATTGACTCTGCAGTATTACCAGAGAAAATCGACTATAAAAATCTACCTAGTGAATGCGTAATCAAAGCTAACCATGCCGCTGGCACTAACTTAATTCTAAGAGAAGGCCATAACCTAACTGCAGATGACATCATTAAAAAATGCTACCAGTGGTTAAGCAGGCCTTATGGGTTATCTAAGTTTCAATGGGCTTATACAAAAATAAAAAAGCGCATCATAGTAGAAGAATTATTAAAAACTGATACTGGCGATATTCCTGAAGACTATAAATTTCACATTTTGAATGGTAAGTGCATATTCATTCAGGTCGACTACGAGCGCCACGGTGAAAACCGAACTAGAACACACTACGATACTGACTGGAATGTATTGCCATTCTCAATGCAACGCTATGGAAGTAGCCAAGTAACTGACGCTCCTAAAAGGCTCAAAGAAATGATAGAGCTTTCGATTAAGCTAGCAAAACCATTTGAGTATTCGCGCATTGATTGGTATGCAGTTAATGATCGAATTTATCTGGGTGAAATAACCCAGTATCCCGGTGATGGCATATCACCGTTCGAACCGGACAGCGTTGACTTTAAGCTTGGCCAATTATGGGATACTGACACTACGATTCATGACGTCCTATCGTAAAACTCTAGCGACTCTAATTATAAAAAAGCCCCGCCAGTGAATAACTGGCGGGGCTTTTTTATACACTAAAAATAATTTTATTTAATTTTTTTGAAGTGGATGATTATTTTAAACTGGCAAGATTGGCTTCAAACAAAGTTAACAGCTAACCCTGTTGGTCTAACTAATTAAATTACCAACAAAAGTTCGTTAAGAGTATTTCCATAATAAAGCTTTGGCTTCATGCTCTTTAATGAATGCATTTTTTAGGCTCATATAAACCTCAATATCGTTGTTGCACTCTAGAGCTGCTTGTTTTTTTATGCTGCCGTATTCATTCACAATGGTTTTAAACTCTCGTAAATAGTCTCTAAAAGCAATGTGCCTCTTTACTTCTTCAGAGCCTTTAACAAACGCATGAACTTGATGGCTACGTTGTACACCACCCTTTTGAAAATATCTTCGACCCTTTATTCCGAACTCGCCTTTAACAAGATAACCAAGCTCGGTCATATTTTCTGAATCGCTATCGAGCACGGCCAAACTATGAACTTCAATGAGAATATCGATAATAGGTTTTGCCGCCAAACCAATAACCGATGTGCTGCCAATATGGTGAATGGCTACAACATTCGTTTGATTTAGCGCTTTAGCAATATCGCTCGACTCTTTCTGATAATCTGCTTCCCAGCTTTCACTATAATCAGAGACTTCTATTATTCTGTTAGTGATCATGAGTTACTCAACATAAAATAAGACAACGAAAAACCGTCACTGTTAAACACATTAAGAGACATAAGTATTAAGTGGAAGCCGCTACCTAGTAACTTTCTAACTTACTTCTAACCAAACTCGATAATTTCAAATATCGGCCAGCTCCATTTTTTGGTCGTTTAGCAGGGCGATCAAATACTGAAGGTTCTCTTAGTTCTTCGCTTTGCCAAAATTGATCTCCAGTAGCATCAAACTGGGTACCGTCGGGTAACTCATTTGAATAATGAAAACCAATCTGTTCTTCACCGACAAAGACCTTCCAGAGAACTAATTTACCACCGAAATAGTCATTAATGATCAAAGAAGAAATACCACATTGCCCTCGACTTGGGTTCGAGGGTTGCCAATTTTCCGGTTCTTCTGTGCTTTCTAATGACCAAGACTCACGTAAAGCTCTCATCACATCATCAATACTTGGTTTAGAATCTTTTAATTGCATTTGATTACTACCTAACCCTATGCAACAGTTTATTAAGCCTGTGTTACAAAGGCATATGGGCGAACATGCAAAGAGGCTTTATGTTGACGCGCTTGCCAAAGATCAAAAGCATTCTGCAAGCGTAACCAGTGGTCAGCCGTTGGCTTCTTAAAAGCAAGCTCTAACCTTAAGGCCATTTCCGGTGTAATTGAGCCATGACCGTTTAGAACTTTCGATAAGGTTTTGCGACTAATATTCAGATGTTCAGAAACATCGGTAATAGTCGCACCCGTTGGCTCTATAATCAGCTCTTTTAGTATCTCACCCGGATGCGCCGGATTATGCATACTCATTAGTGATAATCCTCATAATTAACAATTTCTGCATCCCTGCCTTTAAACCGAAAAGTAACCCGCCAATTACCACTAACGGATACTGACCAAACACCGTTTCGATTACCTTTTAGCTCATGTAGTCGAAGGCCCGGTAAATCCATATCCATAGGAGTTTCAGCCTGATCTAAGTTGGTAAGAATCAAACGTAAGCGTTTTACATGGTTAGACTGAATACCAGACGTTTTCCCTGACCGATAGAATCGCTCAAGTCCTTTGTGTATAAAGCTAATAATCATAGAACAAGTGTAACCCAAGTGGTTACACTGTCAATAGGAGAGCACAAAAGGCTTAACGCTTATAACAGTTGTGCAGTCTTTTTTCGGGCCAACAATTTTTAATCCATCTCGCCTTGAGTGTAGACAACGTTACCGCCGGTCATCGTCAGTAAGGGGGTTAATTCGGAAATTTTATTTTCCTCAACCGTCAGGTAGTCTTTATCCAACACCACTAAGTCGGCGAGTTTACCGACCTCAAGCGAGCCGATGTGTTGTTCCATAAAAAGTAGCTCGGCGTTGTTTCGTGTGTGTGCTATCAATGCCTGCTCTCGGCTAACGCGTTGGTCTTCGCTCCAGCCTTCTTTATCTGCGACGTTGGTTCCTGCAACCACCCATTCAAGTGTTATGAACGGTTGGTACGGCGCAACGATACCGCCATCAGAGCCTAAACCCCACAGCGCGCCAGATTTTGCAATGCTGCCAATTCGAGGGGCGTCGACTGCAAAAACACTCATGCGGGCTTGGTTGTGTATAGCGAAGGCAATGCCGAGATCCGCCGCTCGTTTGATGTCTTCGTCTCTCATTCCATTGGCATGTGCGAAGGTCCAACGAAGGTCTTTAACGTTCGGAACCTCTGCTGAAATATCTTCCACCAGATCGAGAAACTGCACTGCCATGACTCGGCTCATTACATGTTCATGAACGGGCCAACCATTGCGAGCGGCGGCAAATGAAATCTGCGAGAACGGCGCCCAGACTTCTTCCTTCCAATAGCTCGAGTTGCGCGGGTTATCCGTAACAGGTGAATAGATGTGCTCGCCTAAACCCAGCAAGCCAAATTGTTCATCGTTAGAGCGAGGCACTGTACTTTCAGATTCAAACATCTTTAAAGCACTCGCTGTGGACTCAGCATCACGAGCGTTGTAACGCAATGTGTGGAAAACCCGCAACGGCATATCACCGCTTTTAGCAAAGGCTTCAAGTGGCGCGAGTTCACCTTCAGAAGGTCGGCCCACATCATAAACGGTCGTCAAGCCAACTCGATTCAGCTCTTCCATGTATGTACGGATTGCGCTCTCATCAGAGCTCTTGTTTCGCCAGCTAACGAGATTAATAAACTCACCAACATTGTCGCGCCCTTGCACTCGAGCCTGACCGCTGCTCTCCACATTCGCCAGCTCAAGCGCCTTACTATTGGCAAAGCCTTCTGAATAGCCAATCATCAAGAACAGCGGATTATCCGGCGCGATGTCGTCGAGTTCTTGTAGGCTAAACCGATCACTGTTATCGAGAAACTGATTATAGCTCCAGCCACCCATAACCGTGATCCACTTACCCGGCTCCAATTGCTTTGCCTTATCGCGGATTTTATTCATCGCCTCTGTGCGTGATTCTATGCCATCGAGCCGAACTTCCATCTGAAAGTTCCAGACGCCTCGAATAAAATGCAGGTGATTATCGATAAGCCCCGGAATAACCGTTTTACCATTAAGGTCAATGAGCTTTGTCTGCGTGCCAATCAACGCGTTGGTCTCGGCGTTGCTGCCCACTGCCACTATTCGCCCGTCGCGGATAGCCAAACTCTGAACAATGCTAAAATCATCATCAACCGTTAAAATTTTCCCATTGATAAGCAGAGTATCGGCACTTTGTGCAACCTCACTGTGAGCACTGACACTCACTAACATTAGGAGCAATAAGGTAACCACGTTTGTTTTTTTCATTTTATAATTTCCTATTACTGAACAAAGGAAGGCTATAACAGCGGTACAAAAAGTAGCAACGGCCCTCATCGAATAACTCTAGCCTTTGGGCGCTGTAATTGCAGCACGAACTTGGCGCAAAATATCGTAAAATAGCAACGATTTTTTAGAATTAGAGTTACTCAATGTTAGATTCAGCCGAATACAACCCGCGCTGAGTATGAAAAATACGACCACCACTTAAAGATGGTTATTATCGACGAAAAAATCTGATTACAGAATCTGGGTTAACTAGCAGTTAACTAAGACACCCACTTTAGCAGTTATAAAACAAACCTTACCTAAGTTCGGCTACCAAAGACTGCCAAACGTCGGTGATTTACTCACCTAAAAAGATAATCTTAGAAATTAAAATTATTCAGCAAGGATGATACTTTGCTGTGGCTGAAATATACCTTTTCGATAATTCAGTTCATATTCACTCAGATAAACCATGCACTCGATTATGAAATCGATTCTTTTCTAAATTAGCTAGGCTATTTCTTTAAAGTGGGTGTCTTAGTTTGTTGTTACAATTCATTGATACTTTTTGTTGATGAACCATCTATCATTTTCATCTTTGACAAAGAAGTCTGATTTATATGAATCAAGTAGGTTTTTTTTTAATTCCCTTTTATAAAAAGACATGTATTTTTTGAAAACTGGGAAGGAATGAAGTAGCAATTTAATCACATCAACCCTAGCTATTTCGTAGCCATATAGACTCTTTATATTCATCATATCTAACCATATTTCATAAGAATAGAACTCTTTTATAGGTGAAATATATTCTTTGTTAACACTCAAAAATGAGGGGGTAATACTTTGCGATTCTCGAAGGAAAGGGGCTGTTGTGAAAGAGCGAGTTGATACTATCCTGAACTTACTTTTATTGCCTAGTGAATAATCTGAACTATCACTATCTAGTGCAAAGTTAACATTCGGGTAAACACTAAGAACTAAATCATACAGGACAATAGGATACCCATGCACTGCTGCGTTTCTGAGCTTCTTCAATGCGGCTGTATATACGTTCCAACCCTGAAACTTAGACGCTTCCCACTTTAACCCAGTCATGGCACTAAACTCGCTTCGCATAGTTTCAGTTAACTGCTGACTTTTGAGCACGTACAACTCAAAGGATGCTCGAAAAGCGACTCGGTCTCTTCTTATATTGTTCAACTCTGTGTATAACCGAGATAAATCCCGATATACAACCTCACTTTTAATGCTTGGCTCTAATGTCAAAGCGATAGACTCCTGATGTAAACATAACGCCAACAGCAAGCGCGCTGCTTTTTTGCGTCGCATTGACTGTTTTTGTTATGTCTTTTCATGAACCCGAAGCTCACGTTTGGATATCCTCATTGCGTTAAATCTATGATTATCATCCTTCAGACAATCTATTGGATGAATCGCCATAGGAGTGCCCTGCATTAGCCTGTCGCCAATTGATTCTTTTGCTGGTTTAGATAATGAGTCCCACCACGAAGGTAAGGCCCAAGTATTTTCACTAAAAGAGTAACAAAATCTTACAATTGCATCAGACACTTGGTCATCACTTAATGCCAAAAGAGAATCTATAAACTTGCTGCAATACCCATCATGATCAGTAAGCCAGGAAAAAACAAAACACCCTTTCCCTTCGTAGCTTATACAGTTGAAAAATATGTAGCTATATACCTCGTCTTGGAGGCCTAGTTTTTGAAGAGCGTTACCATGGAAATCCATCTCAGGAACTACCATTGCGCTAACTAAGATTTTAGGGGTTTCGCTTAGCTCAAAAACACAATGTTTAATTTTAGAATAGTCAGATTCAGTAAGAATGGTGTCCATCTCAGACTTAAGATACCTCAGGTCTCGCAACGCAAGATCCACTCCCATTCCGAATGCATTTGCTTGTCCTTGAATATGCTGCTGCATCATTTCATCTTGGCCTCGGTCGGCCTCACGCATGAGCTCAGCAGTACCTTTATTTTGCTCCTTGTGATAGAGCTCACGACACATCCCTCTATACGCCAACAAAAATAGCTGTTTGTCATCTAGGGTTATAGCTTCATCTTCAATAGGTGAGAAAATTTCTTTGTCATGAACGGAACAAAAACCCGTAAATGTAGAAGCTTTCTTTATGCCAACTCTATTCTAGTTCTAGCTTTCCATTACTTTTAATTAAACCAGACAAACTCGGCTTTGCACCCATTACGTGGCCATTTTCAGATATCTCTTTCAGAGATCCGCTTTTAGAGATGGTATGTGCATTAATTATTTTTTTTGAACAGTCATCTGGGTACAAGTTATTAACACTGCAAACCTTCTTTGACTTTTGGTTCTTGGCGTAATCTTCTAGCTCTCTGCGCGTTAGTGAATCCTGTTCCTCTCGGATTAAGTGACATTTTTTATACTTTTTCCCCGAACCACACCAGCATGGTTTGTTTCTGTCATTACTACCCATTATCGATGACTACTCCTAAGACATAACGCCGCGTTAAGCGGCACAAAAAGCTTGGCTATAATTGGCGACGAAGGAGTACAAGCCAAGCTTATTGTGTCCGCCCTTAAACGCATTGTTATGCGCGACATAAGCTAAATCGGTGAGATTCTCTAATTTTATTTTCTGGATATTTATTGTTGAAATAGTCAATTAGCCAAATCTGTTTGGCACGAATTGAAGGGTGTTCACTCAGTTTTTCAGGCAAAACATTTTCTAGCACTACTAGATTGCCAGCTGCTGATTCCCCATTTAAATAACCAAGAAAGAATAGCCCATCATTTTCCTCTAGGATTAATTCGCTATTTACATTTCCAGTACTCCCAAATACCAATTCAATAAGTGCTTTGGATATAACTACTCTAGGGTTTAGAGCTAATTTTGATTCGATGTTATATGCATCGATTAACCCATGACTAAATAAAAAATCTTCTGTAGAAAAATGCTTACCGTAAGAAATACCGCCACGACAAAGAATACCAGAACAAAGTAAATCATATTGAAAATCAGAAATAATCTTACATATTGAGCTGAAATTATCGGCACTATATGGAACCGAAAGAACTACAGAATCAGAAAACTGAGTCAAGGACATGCCAGGTAGACTGGCCGATATTTCTTTTGTTTTCGTATGGATATCAAAAAGTTTTGAAATATACTTTTGCTCACCATCTGGTTTTTCACAATCATGTGAAACCATTGAACTAAAACCTAATAAGTCGATAAATGCGACAATGTGTGTTTTTAAACTTAAGCTCATTAATCCAATTCCATAAGACGCGTTTCTAACTCTGCAATACATTCCTTATAATCTGCCATACGCTCTTGTGCTCCCGTCCAAGCAGCACCTGTCCACGCCCTATTATTAGCATCCATAACTCTAGTATCATCCTGACTCAAGGCAAACATAGCTTTGCCATGTTCCTGCATTATTGGAGCAAGACCTTCAAAGTCTCTAATTTTTGATACAACAATTTCCTCACCAGTTAACCCTAATGTAAGGTCATAGTCCCCATGATTAAATTTTGAAATAATTGGATATAGTGATTGTTCAATTTTTCTTGGAATTCTTTCCATCCACATTCGATATGTAGGCTTAGGCTGTCCGCCCCTGATTTTAAAGCTTTGTAAAATAACACCTAAAAATTTTGGCAGCCCGTGTTGTATTGGTAGCCCTATTTCTTCAAAATCGCTTCTTATTTGCTGATGGTCTTTTATCCATTTACCAATGATAGTCGATAAAGTACCAATAGCTTGTACATTAAATCGGTCAGGACAAGTAGGTACAAAGTAAGCGTCACACGATAGGAAACATGCCCGAGTTAGCGCTCCAGAACTAGGCCCTACATCAATCAAGATATAATCAATATTATTTTCATCACCATATCTTCTTAATAAATCAGCTATGGCAACATACGTTCTTTTTTCATGAGTTTTGTTTGAAAATCGTTGTATATGAGATTCAGCTAAAGAGTCTTCAATAGAACTCAAATTCACATCCCCTTTCAATAACATTAGATTTTCGTCAATCGATATTGTTTCTACCGATTCTAAAGGAATTTCCGCTACCTCACCTTCTATTCTAGGTTTTAACAGCTCTAACAAACTAGTCCCTTGAATATCGTTTTCTTGATGAGTCTCAAGCTCAAGTTCATCTAATCGAGCTATCTGTGGAGAAAGCATTAACTCAGTTAAGTTACACTGTGGATCAGCATCAACAGCAAGCACTCTTTTGCCATTTGTCGAAAGCAACTTAGCAAGATTAAAACATGTAGTTGTTTTAGATACGCCACCTTTATGATTATATAAAGTAATTATTTTTGTCATTTTTATTCCTTAATAATGAAATTCAACCAAATTTCGACGTGCACATAACGCCCGTATAAGCTGCGGAGCATGCTGGACGCTTTTTTGAGTCATTCTCTTTTAAGCAAAAAAATCGGACAACTTGAACCGTCAGATTTGATGCGTTTGTTATGTATCTTTCCTAAATAACCGCCGGCACAATGCATTAAGGTTAACCCCTAAACCCATAAAATTTGGTTTCAATTCAATGACATCTTCCTTTAGAGCTATTGTGTTTTTACCACTCTTAGCATTAAGCCATTCACGCCCTAGCATGTTTATTCTGACATCGTTGAATCCAATATTTCCGCTCAAGTGCTTTGAAACAACCGCATCAAATAAGTTTTGGTCATACAACTCTTTTGCACATGAAAGATCTACGCCATATGAATCGTCAAGGTGCCGAATAAACCCATTATCTCTGATGAGTTCCAAGATTTTTATATGTTCTTCCATAGCTCACCCTGATACATAACGCCGTAATAACCGAGCGGAGCATTGCGTGGTAAAGTGAGCGAAGCGAACCACGCAATGCGGAGTCCGGTTGATTACTTTGTTAACTGCTGATCTTGGACGCATTTTTAACTTCCAAAACAAATGAATTTGCAGTTATAAACCACTCGTACCACGGTACGGTTTGTTTAAACCCATCAAATGAAAACACACCCTCTACGAAATGGGCATGCATGATTTCATCTAGCGGGAAATCTGGCTCAGGATGTTCCTTTGCAGCCTTGTCATAATCCCAAAACGTAGCTCGTTCTTTAGTTACGCCGAGAATCTTTAGTGTTGCTTCTTCAATATTCCAATCATAACCTTCAGAGTTCGGGTGCTCTTTGCTAATAAAGGCACCATTGATCTCTAAGATGATAGATCCCAATTGACGCTCAATTTTTTCAATTGATGCGTCATGAAATCCTAGTTTGTCAAAATCGGTGGTTATTTTCATCGTGCAGTTAACGCCAAGCGTTGCGGCGAGCTTGCGAGTCCGAGGCCAGCCCGAGTTTACGAGGGGGGTTCGGGCCTGTACAACCGCGCCTTGTTATAATTTAAAGACCAATAGCTATCAGTAAAACTTTCCCTAACTCCGAGATTTTATACTGGTCAATTTCAGCTAGTCCGGTCTCTGGGTCTATATAATCCTGAATGATATCAGGGTCATCTTCTGGCTGTAATTTATGAACGGGAAAAATCAGCTTGTAACTTTCTAAAGCATTTATATGAGCACTCCAGGTCGCCTGGCCTAATTCATATTTATAGCGCTCTCTATCTGTATAGTTCCTTACAGTACCGATTGTTTCCTGCCTTATATAATTATCATTTCGTGTCCCATGGTATCCAATGTCTCGAAATGACATCAATATCTCAATATCCTTGTCAGTGAGTGCTTCCAATGTGTTCAAAAGTTTTTTCTTAACACTGAAGTCGCTTTGATCAATGTCTTTATTTAGTGAAAGAAATGTCACTAAATATTCATTACGTTTATTGGTAAGAGATTTAATTGATTGCTGTATTGAATCTTCTAGTAAATCTATAAAGTACTGATTATTTTTTAAGGTTTCCAGCTCGGAATTCTCAATCCTTTGTTCAAGCTGACGAATAAAGTCTGTTACTCTGTCAAGCCTTTGATTGGGTATAGTCATTGATAGAAGCTCATTCAATACAGTGCCTGCAACAGGAATTGCTCCAACTACTGACCTAGAAACGGCTAGTCCAATATCAAGTTTATTGGTTTTCAGTTTATCTGATGACATAGCTACCAATACCTTAAGTTATAACGCTTGCAGCAGTTGCGCGGTCTTTTTCGCGTCGACTGCCTGTGATTGTTAGTGTGATTTTGGCTTGCGCTCCATAAAATAGTGAATATCACTCTCTGAAGTCACTTCAAAACCGTTTCTTTTATACAGTGCACCAACAGGGTTCCATTTTAAATACTCTAGAACAACAACTCGTGTATTTTTGTCACATTCAGATAAGAAATTCTTCAATATATATGAGCCAATACCTTTATTACGATATTTAGTCATCAAATAAAACTCACCAAATCTTACATAGTTTTCTAAGTGATGTACTGATACCGTACCAATAGGTTCACCATTGTAATACACTATAAACCAAGGCTTTTCAATGTATCGTTGCTCGTGAACACTTCTCTGAAAGGCTTCATCCCAGCCCCATTTAGACTTAATATGCTCTCCCATTGCTTGACGTTTTACTTCAAAAGCGAAATCAATATCAATCTCTAACGCTGGCACTAGTTCAATATTCATTTTTCACACTAACGCCCGCATAAGCTGCGGAGCATGTTGGACGATTTTTTTTGCGCCGTTTTCTTTTAAGCAAAAAAACCGACAATATGAGCCGTCAGGTTTGATGCGTTTGTTATGTGAGATTTAAAACAACAACTTATAATATTCGTCATTGACTCCAACGCAATAACCTTTCCTTTTAACTTCAGTGCATGCGGTGTATTCATAATCACAGGTCAACTCAACCCCCTCCGCATTCTTTAAAACCACCTTGCCTTCAGTCTTTGCGTCATACAGTGAACCATTAGAGTTAAAATATAATAAAAAATTGAGAGTTCCCTGTGAACAGTGATATTTATTTTCTTCGATATATGTAGAGTACTTCCCAGTCCATTCATCACCCTCGAAATTTACCTTCAACCTTCCGGATTCAAATTTTTTTAGAGGCGTATCTAAACTCCATAGCGGCAAAGTAACTATTATAGGGCTTTCAGGTTTTCCTTGTATGCGCTCTAATCTACCCTCGGTAGAGCAAATTATTCCTATCGTCAGAATACAAATACTTAGAGCTTTCATATTAACTCACATAACGTCCGCTTAAGCGGACTAAAATTGCTGGCTAAACTTGTTGAGGAACGAAACAAAGCCAGCTGTTTTAGTTCCGTTTTGAAGCGCTTGTTATACGCTGCCTTCTGATTCTACTACTAAGATTCTTGCTTCACCGCGAGGATGTGCAACGTGCTCAGTTCCAATAGAAGCATAAAATATATCACCAGTTTCAAGCACGGCTGATTGCTCAATTCCATTTTCTTTAAATAACATTTCAACAACGCCATCTAAAACAACAAAAACTTCTTCGCCATCGTTTACATGCCACTTATAAGGCTGATCTGTCCAATGCAAGCGAGTAGTAATGCCATTCATATTTACAATGTCTTTTGCTCCCCAAGCGCGTTCAGATTTAAAGGCTTTACTTCTAATTATTTCCATAGTGCTTCCAATTTATGAATAGCGTATAACGCCCGCATAAGCTGCGGAGCATGTTGGACGCTTTTTTGCGTCATTTTCTTTTAAGCAAAAAATCGGACAATATATAACGTCAGATTTAATGCGCTTGTTATGTGTAATTAGATAAACAGTAGATAGCTAATTACAATATTCATTCTTCCAGCTCAACAACCATTTCCCAACCTCTGAGTGTGATACTTTTAGTTTTATCTGTATCTTTCTCAGGATGTTCTTTAATGAAAAACTGACTAGGGTTAATAGATAGAATCTTTGCTCCTTTTTCAATTTTTTCATTTACTTCATCAGAGCCGTAAAACTTTAAACCTTCATTAGTTACGTTTAAGCCTATCTTAATTTCAATCATGTTCTCAGGTCACCTTGTTGACACATAACGCTCGGCTCATCGGCGAGCGAGGCGAGTCCGGTAAAGGCCGAAGGCCGGAACGAAATGCAGCCGCTTGTTAGCTTCATGATTGGTTAGGAAGTAATATTTGGCCAACATATTCAAGTGCTGCCGGCGCCCGCTGACCAAAATATTCAGGAGCTTTTTGCGGCAACCATACTGTATGAAAATGGTTTTTGAAATCTTCCATATATTCCATTGGGTAAAGTCTTGCTGGAAATACCCGGCCATCAGGAAACTCATGATCATAGCTTGGGAAATTTTTAGGCTCTATTCCTCTATTTTTTCTGAGCCAGTTGCAAAACATTTTACCTTCAGACGCATCAGGAAGAAGGTTTGCGGGCATAGTAAAACCAGCACTTTCCAGTGGGGCTACAAGGTTAAAAATCAACTCGTTTAACATTGAAAAATGTGTATGAGGAACTTTGTTTCTGTTAATCATGTACCTTTCGATATGGACAGGCATGACTGGCTTGGCTTTTCCATTCTGCCATTCGTATACCCACTGCGAAACTTTTACGGAAAACTTAACAGAAAGCCATTGACCAAGATTTATTGCTAGATATGGATGAACCCAAGTTCCCTGTGCGTTTCCACCTTGAATAATATGTATTAATTGTTCTTTTGGGAGTTGTGTCTGCTGGCTTAGTTCAGCAATAAACTCTTGAGTTGACTTTAGCGCGTGATAATCAGAGAACCGCTTCCCAACAGATTTACATAATGCTGTTGCACTAATATAACCATCACCAACCCTTTGAGGAATAATTTCGCCTTCCTCAACTCTAGGAATTAAAGCCTTTTGATCCATTTTTTATACTCCATATTCGATATTTGGGAGAAGCTAACGCCGCCAGCAACTGGCGGTGAGCTTGTGGATTTTTTTGCGGCTTCTTCTTTATTGCAAAAAAAGCTGCAAGTTTAGCGGTCAGATTGACTGGCCTTGTTATACGTTGTCAGCCGACAATTCTATGGCTTTTCTTACTGCGTTTTGCAAATTTTTATTTTCTAGCTGAGTTTTCCATCCGCCAGTAATAAACCTCTCACTCCGAACAATCCAAGTAATTACACAACTTAATTGTTCCAAGCTTGAGCTATCGATATTTGAAATTACATCTTTAAAATTATGTTTGCGATAATCACTAACAATAAAATTTGATTTACCCAATACGTTCATTAATTCAATAATTGTTTGGGGGTATTCTGGATGATGTCCTTCCCATGTGATTTTTACAATGTCATTTTCTGCCAAAGCAAGTATATCTATTAATTCATTCATATTATTAATTCACGTACATTTTTGACGTATAACAGTTTATTCTGCCGCTTAAGCGGCATTGTATGGAGCGGTTTTTTACGGTTACTTAAATCGACCGAATCCGCTGAATAGCCCTAATATGCTATCTCTTAGACTAGCATGTCAATTTGAGTCTCCAGAAAAAGCCGCGTGCGCGGTTATTTCCTTGTTATTGCCGCGCCGCTAGGCCTTTAAACATCGGGGGTTTAGTTTTTCTGTTGATATTTAAAATGCACTATTTGCTGTGCTTTCCATGTTTTACGGCGCAAGCGGCATTGTATGGGTATTCTCGGGGTTTTGCCGCGTGAGTTAAGGGTTCTCTATTAGCGCACGTTCCCCAGACAAAGAAAGCTGATGTTCAGGTATTGTGGTTATTAGCTTAACTAGAGCGGCTTAACCACTCAGCAATTTAAACCAAGCAATAAAAAAGCCCCACCAGCGATTAGCTGACGGGGCTTTTAAATAATTAACTTAACTATTTAACTTAACTACTTAGCTGAATAGTTAACTTAAACAGGTAACGAGAGGTTTAGTATTTACCTAGCTCGACTACAGTTTCTGCTAGCACTTTGTCACCCTGTAGGCTTTTAACGGTGACGTAGTAGGCGTGGTCGTTACCGCCAGAACAAGGTGGCATGTAGGCACCTTCTTTATCCCAACCTGGTCCTCGGTGAGCTTCAACCATTGTGAAGCCTTTTGGTAACTCGTAAGAGTGGCCTGGCACTGAAGGAACGGTAACTTTTTTTGCATTGGCTTTAAGCGCAAATTGCATGCGGCCATGGCCACCATTGTTCATACGCTCTGAATCACGGTCGCTGTATTCAAGCAATAGGCTGTCGGAACCTTTAGGAATACCTTTGATTTTAAGCTTTGGCGTCATCGGTGAGTCGCCCCCAAATTTTTGGCATTGCTGACCTTCTGGCACCATCATGCCGTCCCATGCTTTGTCTGCAACTTTGACTTCTAACGCTAATGCGCTGCCAGAAAACAACATCGCTAAAACGGTTAACAATAACTTATTTTTCATAATCATCGCCTTTTATTAAATTGTATAAACTTGCTTAGCTAAACACATAAAAACCACGGTAAGACAACATTAACGGCTTTAAGTTGCAACGATTAATGCAAAAGAGGCTACTCTTTTTAGATGCTGGATTTTAACTGCTGGGCTTTAGATATTGGGTTTTAGCTTATCATCGATCATAAAGTTCTATCGAGGCCATTGGGTAGAATAAAGCCAATAGCTGTGATGCACTCCAACCTTGCTTGGCTAAAGCGTTGGCCTGTTGCTGGCATAGGCCAACAAGATGCCCACGGCCAAAGCCTTCTAGTTGCCAACCGCCTGCTATCTTGGTGATTTTAAAATCGTTAGAGGGAATGGTGTTCCAGTCGTACTCTCGGTTTACCATTAGCCTAAAGGTTTCTGCGGCAAAGGCTTGGTTATCGACCACCACTTTTGTCGGCGTGCCAGGCTGTAAGCTAACAGCCGAAGCGGTTGTAAATACTTTGGCTAGTTGCGCTGCATTGAGTCTTACTTGCCAACGCTGGCCTTGTTGCATTTGTGTGGGCAGATCTAAGGCGGTAAAAAAATCGCCGGAGTCAAAAAACTGCGCGGCACTGAATATTTTTGAACCGCATTCGCCATGAAACAAAGCTTCGGTTAAGCGCCCTTCTGTTTTAAGTACCTGATGTTGCGTTTGCCGAGAGACGCTATAAACCGCCTCAGCATAATGATTAAAACCATGAAACACCTGATGATAGGCTAAATCTGATAAACGAACCGATTGGCTTTTTTTAAGCGCGTAGGTTCTGGCGATAATCGCCTGTGCTTTAACCAGTTCGCGGCTGGCGTGCGCACCCAACTCACCGACAACAACACCTGCAACATAGATTTCTAGCGGTGTGGTATTAATAATGCGGTACTCGGAACCTTGCCATTGCAGTTGGATTGCGCCTCGGTAATACCTTGTTTCGACACCGTTAACGGTAATACTAATTGGCTGGTTGAGTTGTTCACTAAACTGGAAATTTTTTACCTGATTGGGGCCAAATTCAAACAGGCGCGATTGGGTTTCTATCACCACCTGTTGAGGGTGAAACTTGCTGAGTATCATCACCTCTATTTGGTTATCTGTGCTTAGCTCTTCGATAACCTGCTCTTCAATGCCCTGATCATTCAGAGTTAGGTCGGCAATCGCGTTAATGCATAGCGTTTGTAACAATAAAAAACCCGCCAATAATTTACTGCAACTTAGCATGCGTTTTTTATTAGCCGTTGCTCGACAGCGCGCAACCAGTGCGATCATTGGCTCACGTTTTCCGGTAAAAGTTTGCGGTAATCTTCAACATCTAACCATACTGAATCGCTGCCGCCGGTGTCGTCTATCACCATCAGTTGGTAGCGGCCCGGAGGCGGGCTGATAAAAATTGGCTCGTAGGGTTTATCGGTTGTGACTAATAATTTGCCATCCATAAACCATTGCACCTGCTTAACTCGGTTGGTCACTGCAACTTGCAATTTAATTTGTTGGTCGTCACTGGCTAAACCTTCGTAACGGCGAATGTATTGTGCGCCTGCTACGGGCGATTGAATAACTGGCGGGTAATAGGTTGCGCCAGCCATGTTCGACACATTGTAAGCTGGTGCATCTGTAACCGGTAAGCCATGTAGATGGAAAAAGGCGGCGAGCTCCGAAGGCCAAACATCGACTAAGCGAACGCCCTCTTCGGTTGCAACCGGCTGACGCACTTGGCAGGTTTCATAATTCACATAGCCTTTAACCGCCGGTATGTATTGTTCGATGGTATTGTTTTCACAAAAGCTATTGCCGGGTAAACCGCAAAGCTCACAGACTTTACGCTCGGCAATGCCTGCCGGTTTGGCAAACCAATCTGTTGGCTGCTGCACAATGGCCTGCATGATGTCGAAAAATAACGGCGCGGCTGCGGTGTTGCCCGATAAACCTGTTGCAGGTTTGCCGTTAAAGTTACCCACCCAAACGCCAACGGTAAATTCAGGATGGTAGCCAATACTCCACGCGTCTTGGTGACCATAAGAAGTGCCGGTTTTCCAAGCAACGGTCGGTCTGGAACTGGAATACTGCCAAGTAGATGGGAAGTCTGGCCTTTCTACATCGGTTAAAATATCACTGATTAACCAGCTGGCTTCATCGCTTAAAAACTTGGCGTACTCTTGCGTTGTATCTACGGGTTGTTGCGAGTTGAATCGATAAGGTTGGTACTGGCCATAGTTTGCCAAGCTGGCATACAGGTTGGTCATTTCCAGTAGGTTTACTTCGACCCCGCCTAAAATAAGCGGCAAGCCGTAATAGCTGGCGGGTTTATCCATGGAGCTAATGCCGCCCTGCTTTAACAGCTGGTACAGCTTGTTTATTCCCAGCTGATTGCTTAAGCGCACGGCAACCACATTGAGCGAGTCAACCAAGGCTTCTCTCACCGTGACTTGGCCGCGAAAACTCTTACTGTAGTTTTGTGGGCTGTAACCGGCGACGGTCATCGGGATATCCGGCAACTGGGTTTTTTCAGCGATTAAACCTTCGTCCATTGCCAAGCCATACAAGAAGGGTTTTAAAGTACTGCCCGGTGAACGCAAAGCCGTGGCTCCATTATTGGCGCCTTCATGCTGTTGGTCAAAGTAATCGGCAGAGCCTAAAAACGAACGCACTTCGTGCGTTTTGGTGTCCATAACAACCACGGCGGCATTGCTAATGCCCTGCTGATATAAACTTTCTAAATACTGCTGAACAATCGCTTGGCTACGGCTTTGAATGTTGTAATCAACCGTCGTATAAAAATCGTCCTGCGTTGGGTTTTGGGATTTTAAATACCAAGCCAAATGAGGGATTTTTTGCGGAAAGCTTAGTCGCTGTTTAATTACCGGTTCATCAATGGCAAGCGCGAACGAGGCTTGGTCGATCAACTCAGCAGCCAGCATTTTTTCTAGCAGCGCGTCGCGTTGTTGCTTGGCGTATTCTGGATGGCGGTCTGGCCGAGTGCGGTTAGGCGACTTAGGCAAGGTGACTAGCAGCGCTATTTGGGCAACGCTCAGCTGTTTAGCTGGCTTACCAAAATAGGCATAGGTGGCGGCGTTTAGGCCTTCTAAATTGCCGCCGTAAGGCGCAATTGAAAGATAGCTTTCTAGGATTTCTTGCTTTGAATATCGCAGCTCTAGCTGTATAGCGCGAAACATTTCTAACAGCTTGGCAGAAAGCGTTCTGGGCCTTCGATCTAACATGCGCGCCAATTGCATCGTGATTGTGCTGGCACCCGAAACCACCTGACCACTAATAGCATTTGAAAGCGTTGCGCGACCAATGGCGATTGGGTTAACACCCGGATGCAGATAAAAGTATTGATCTTCTTGCAGCAATAATGCCTCGATCAACAATGGCGGCAACTCTTCGATATCAACCGACAGGCGATAAAAATGATCGTCCGAGATGATCACCTGTAACAGTTCGCCATTGCGATCGTAAAACCGGCTGGCCTGTGGCGCGTTAAGTTTTGCCAGCGGAACGGGCACTACCGCCAACAAAACGGCAAACAGCGTTATAGCAAAAAAAATGACCAGCGCGATGCTGGTCAATAGTTTTTTGTGAACAACAAACTTCATTGTCTGCAATTAACCTTATCGAGCTGGAAGCACTTTCATCGAGCCTTGGCCAGATAATGAATACTTACTTTCATCGTACATGGCTTCTGCACGAACCGCCGGAATCGCAAAGCTACCAATGGTCACCGCACGCGTGGTGTAGTAATAAACCACTTCGCGCTCAGTCAAACTCATGTATAGGTTCATGCGATCGTCTCGGATATCGATGTGATCAATCTCTGCTGTTGATTTAAGCCATTGAATGTCGGCGCTGGTACTCAAACGCGCGTTTTCAATTTCTAAACCGGCAGGTAGCAAATCGACAATGGCTACGTTATCTAAGCGATCTTTTAACGATTCCATCGTCAGCTTAACAACCACTAACTCACCCTGACGGATGTTGTTGAGGTCAACAGGCTCTTGCTTGGCATTAAAGAACTCACGGCGAATACGAATGCCGTTATCTTCATCGGCCTGTACTGGGTTCGATGAAACACCGTCCGCTTGCCAGAAGTAGTTTGCCTCAGCACTGCCTGTGGTACGTACGCTGACGTTACCAGAAAGCAGATCGACTGTTGATAAACGCACCGTCTGGTTAACCAGCTCATCACCGTTGGCTAGAGTAACAATAACGTCGCCCTGCTGAGTTTTAGCTGACTTGGCGATGCTCTTACCCAACGCCATTAATGCCACGGCGTTATTTTGTGTTGAGCCCCAGCGGCCAGAATTACGATAACCTTTTAGTTTATCGACCACTAACGGAATGGCGTCTGACTCTGGGTTTACCTCTAGTAATGCATCCAACAGAATTGCTAAGTCACGAGCGTTAGAGCCAAAGCTTCCTGAGGTTTCGGTGTAGCTGTCGTCGTATTCTTTTAGCGAAGTAATGTCGCTTAACAATTCCGTTGCTTGCGCTTCACGGCCCGCTAAATGGTAAGCCGCCGCTAAACGAGCACGGTCGTGTAAACGAAGTTTCTTGCTCTTATCTTCTAGCAGGTAATTCATTTCACTGACCAGAGGATTGCCCGACAGTGCTAACACATACAGTGCATAAACCTGATGGCTTAAGTTGTAATCGCCATCATAGTCTGAGCCTCGGCTGTACAGGTTAAGCGCACTTTCTCGCAAACGGTACTGCATGTTATTCCATACTGCTTCGTTAACTTCTAGGCCTTTATTTTTTGCTTCGGTCATAAAGTGCGATGCGTATAAGAAGGCGTAATAGTTAACCGACTCGCCGCCGCTCCAGTAAGAGAAGTAGCCGTTTTCTAATTGCATGCGCTCAATTTTATCGACACCTTCACGCAATAAATAACGAGGCGTGGTGGTATTAAATTCGACAAAGTCGGCACTCTTGGCAAAGTCTTCAAAGTACAACAACGGGAATAACTTAGACGTTGTTTGCTCTAAACAGCCGTGCGGGTATTGCAATAGATACTGCAAGCTACCTGCAAATTCCGTCATGCCAGCAGGTGCAATCGAAAGCGCTTGGTTTTCGGTACCTGTTTTAAAGACATCTGGAATCTGTATGGTTTTTGGCGTTGCCGCATCGATTACACCGCCATCACTGAGGCTGATGTAATTGCCCGAGGTTCGTACCGGCACTTGGATATGCTTAATGGTTTTTTCGTTTAAGCCTTCGGCTGTAATTTTAAAGTCCGCTAAGCCAAGGTCATCTTGCACGTTAAACGAGAAGCGACCTTCCGCTTCGCCACCGGCAGCAACGGTGACCGTCTGCGATGCATTACCAAGCAATGCGATATGGTCACTGTGCTCGACGGTAATGGTGACATCACCTTGCAGTTCGGTACTGTTAAAGACGTTAAACGGCAGTTCAAAGTGATCTCCAGTCGCTAAGAAGCGTGGTAAGGATGGCTTAAGCACCAAATCATCTCGAACCGTAACCGTTGTTTCTGCTGAGTTGAATCGTTGGTCACCAAACGCCACTAACATCAGCCTTAAGCTGCCATCAAACTCTGGTATATCGAAGGTGACCGTTGCGGTGCCATCGGCATCAAACTTCTGTAAGCCCGACCATAGAGCAACACTTTTCACCCGTGAAGAAGAGTCTGGGTTTTCACGCTTTTTCTTAATCAAGGCACGCGCTGGCGCACTACCCGATGGTGTAATCGTTTTCAGCTGCTGACTTTCATAAGGCATTACCCATGGGTACAGGCTGAAATGGGCCATTTTTAAGCGAAGTTTCTGCACAAAGGCTTCGCGCATATTTGGTGTTTTGAATTGAGTCAAATCCAAAATACCTTCATCAACCGCGGCCAATGTGAAGTAAACATCACCATTCGATAGTTCATCAATCGATAACTCTGCCGTTAGCTGGCCATTAGGCGATACTTTTGCAGGAGCGCTAATGGTAACTTCTGGGTTCTGTTTTAAATCACGAACATTAATATTCAACAACCCAGTAGCATAAACAGGTTTAGCCCGAGTACCTTTACTTGCAGGCTGCACAACAACCGCACTCAAGTAGAAGTTAGGTACGTGCTCGGCTTTAATAGGTATGCGAACCGTAGTCGAGTTAGAACTCATGTTGACCGATTGCGACCACATGACTTCGTCTCTTTCAGCAATCAACAATAGCTGACCAGCAAAAGGCGCTTGAACATCCACGACCAAATTATCACCAACCAGTGACGTCTGTTGACGCGGTGTTAATACAACCGACTCTGGCGCTTCAACAATACTGACCGCATCACGATCGCCACGTACTTGGAAATAATAACGTGTTACCTGACCGCCATTTAAATCGGTCACCTGTAAGTAATGTTCACCCGAATGTTCGGTTAAATATTCAAAGCGACTGCTATCACTTTGCTGCGATTGCAGTTCAACGTTAATACGTTCGGTGACATAACGATAATAGCCACGCTCATTTTTACGGTAGTGTGTCACTTTGCGTTTGCGATAAACCTGATAGACAAAGGATTGCGCATCGGCAGCGATCTTATCGCCATTAGCTCGCACGTTAGCAATATCGAAAACAACCGTATCGCCCAGCTCTATCGCTGAACTATTGGTACGGCGAACACCAACATATTGATCGTATAAATGCACTGGCACTTGAGCGTACTGAGCAACACCACGGCCACTGTCATCAATAACGGTACTACTGAAGTGCAGGTTCAAACCGATAGGCGAATCAATACCTTCTGGCACTTGGTATTCGTAACGGTAGTGACCGTCTTCATCCAGGCGAGTCTCTAACAGGTCACTGTTAAGTTGCTGGAAGCGATAGTCGTCGTGACCAAATTCGTAGTCTTGATAACCACTTGGTTTGAAATAAGCCGGTCGTAGACTGACCTGCGCATTCACTTTTCGGCCGCTGGCTGGCGGGCCAAATAAATTATTGGCTTGAACATCAAACTCAAACAACTTACCCGATATTGCCACCGGCGTTTGTGGTTCCAGTTCAACCTTAATTTTATTCGGAATAAACTCTTCAACCTGATAATTCACCGAGCCAATGACATCGTTTTTCCATTGCACCGTTGCCGACCACTTACCAGTTTTAGCATCGGTTGGTATGGCGTAATCGATGGTTACGGCACCACTGGCGTCTAACGTGAAACGCTCGCTAAGACGTTCAGATCCTGTTGGGTCTTTTAAACGTAGAGTCACGACATCGTTTTCTGGTAACGCGCCGGACTGATCTCGAACCACACCGACAAGGTGCAAATCATCGCCAGGGCGATAGACGCCGCGCTCAGAATACAGATAGGCTTGTAACAAATACGCATCTTCACTACTGATCAGGCCACCCACATCAAAGCCATTCAAAGATTCATAATGGGTTCTTAAATCTAAGAACGAAAAGTCATCGTTTCGGCTAGCTAAAACGGTATAGGTGTACTCTGGGCTTAGGTTATCTAATTTCACAAAACCAGAAGAATTACTACGGCCAGAGGAAGTCGTTTGGTTCCAATAGTCGACCAACTCAACCTGTACACCCGGTAGAGGTAAACCTGTTGCTAGCGAAATAGTCCAAACATAAACCGAGTCTGCTGTGGCGCGAGCAACCAAACCTATATCGGTCGATAACAGCCAACGGTAATTCTTAGTGCCGGCACCTGAAACAGCAACGCGATATAAACCTTTACGGTTGTCTTGGAAAAAATCAGACAAGTCGACATTGGTAATAAACTCGTCATTCACACCCACAGTGGTGGTGCGATCTTCGTTCGCCTCTTCGGTATAAATATCAGCTAACTTATAATTTTTGGTGTAAACCGATTTACCCGCCGTATCCAAACTGCCGTAATTATTTAAACCCTGGTTCAAATAGTTGCGCACGTTATTTGGATAAATTTGATCGATATACAGATTAAAGTTAGTCATGTTGGAGGTAATAATCGGCAACACTTGCGCGTCGTATCTGGAAATCAAATTACCCTGATTCACAAAGTCGACTAGGCGTTCTAAGTTTGGCGTGGTCGATGTATCGCTGATGTCGGCATTTGTTAACGCGCCGTCGGCAGCTAACAAGCCTTGCTCAATGGCAAATTCGTATTCGGTATCTGGCTTAAAGGTCGCTTCCACAAGGTAAGCGAACTGGCGGTCAGAACTGTAGTTGGCATCCACTGAAACTTGGTAGTCTAACGCTTCGCCAGCATCGTCATCGAACACAGTCATTAATTGCTTAAGCTTACTAGGTTCAACCGGAGCGTTAAGTTTTAAGCTGGCATTAAAGCGGCCATCTTCACGCGGCCAAGAGATGTCTTCAATGCTGATAAAGCGCGGCTTCTCTTGTAAAAAGTCACTGTTAAAGTGATCGGCCATGGTGGCATTACCGCCAATTGCCGGAACGCCACGCTCTATTTGGAAGTTAACCAAGCGGTCTTCGTTTGGTCGATCAATGTATTCACTGATCACTCTAAAACGGCGCGCTCTGTCTTCAGTATCTTCGGTCGTCAACTGATAAATCAGCGGCACTTCGACCGATTTACCATCGACAAAATTATCGGTCCAAAGGGTAAAGCGTTTTTCAACTTCGGCTAAGGTGGTCGCTTCTGCCAATTCAAAATCAATTAAGAAGCGCTGCTTCAGTGGGTCATCGTTTGCAAATTCGAAGGTTGAACTGGAACGAACAACTCGCTGGTACGGCGAATGGAATGCAAAGCTGTAAGGTTCAGGTTTATCCGATCTATCCAGTTCGAACCAAGAAAACTCAGCGCTGGCTATTTTTTCTGGGTTAATTGTCACCAAGTAATCGGTCGATGGCGCAAGTTCACCATCCGGTTGGAAAACCAATTTATTATCGGCCTGCCAGAACCACTTGCCATCCAGCTCAGGGCTTATAGAAACCAACTTAGTGAAGTCTAAGCCTCCGGTATCAATACTCTCTGGACGAATCGCCTTAGAAAATAAAATTTCAATAGTGCTGTAACTGGAGGTTTTACCTACCGGAGAAACACTGTAAGGCTCTACAATGTTTCGTTCGGTTTTAATCTGCCGCGCGTTTTCTTTGGCAAAGAAGGCGCTCGGTCTTGGTAAAATATTTTTGTTTAACTCAAAGGCTAATTCGCTATCCGCAGGCCAATAGGGCTTGGCATATAGCTTTAATTCTCGCTGCGAAATCCATTCAAATTCATAATCAATATCGTTTCCTTGCCACGTTAATGGCAAAAATTCAGCGGCCAAATCTGCGCTTTCATAACGGCGGCCAACACTGACGCTAACATCAATATCTTTATTAAAGACAAACGATAAATCCGATTCAGGCAGAACCTTTTCTTTGGTGGTTAAGTGAACCGCATCTTCGGGTACTTCGAACTCAATGACTGAACTGCCTTCGGCGTAATGCTGCTCATGGAAATACAATAAGTCGTTGGTCAGTGTAATGCTGTAATCTGTTTCTGGTGCCCAGCTGACTTCTGGCGTAAAGCTCAACAGTCGGTCAGACAGCCAGCTGTATTCACCTTCAACAGCTGGCACAATTTGAATCGCATCGCCGATGTCTGCAACATCTTTTAAGCGCTTACCAATGGGTCGATTAAACTCAATCCAAATGGACTGTTCTGGTTGCAGTGATTTTTCGACGGCAAACTGAGGTTTGCTACCAAAGAATTCAGCGCCGCTCGGTGCATGTTCAGGAATAAAATAGAAGCGCGGCGTAATCAGGTTTTCAGCCGTTTTAAAGCTAAACTCCTTAGTGCCTGACCATTCAAAGCGAGGATCTGGATTAAAGTCTGGATGTATCGAAACTTTATATTCTGTCAGTTCCGACCACGGCGTTTCTGACTCAATGATTAACGTACGGCCGTTGCTCCAACGATACGAACCCTGAATCGCCGGTTCAATCTTCACCGGTGCATTGGCGTATTCGTTTAGAGTGTGTGAGGTATCTAGCTGATCACTGTTAACTAGGCTACGAGAAAAACGAATTTCTAACTCAGATTCTGGGTCAACTTTATCGCCACGTAAATTGATGTTGCTGATCGACTGCAAGCGAGGCTCAACATAAAACTCAATGCTGTTAAGGCCGCGATTATCAGTCCAGTTACGATCTTGCTGAGTATTCACTTCTGGCAAAAACTCAATAGATACATTCTGCTTAACCGGCCAACCATCGCTGCTCGGTTTAAACTCTACTGTGCGGGCATTAATCCAACGCCAATGGCCATCGACCAGTGGGCGCATTAACACTGGCATAACCGAATTCGACTTAAGTTTATTTAGGTCAAACACGTTTACCATGTTGCCAGAAAATTCGAAGGTGATTGGCGTGTTCCATTCCACCTCTTTATCAATTGAAACATCATTGACATAGACATCGTTCGATGAGGTTGTCAGGGTAATTTCTTGCTCGCCCTGCCACTCTTGAAAGTCAGGGTTAATCAGCGCCTCAGGATTAATGCTGACTCGGTATTGGGTATCAAACTGGGGCTTTTGCTGGGTAAAGTTAAAGGTCAGAGTTTTATCGTCTTGCCATTGGAAGTAACCGCTTGGCATTGGCGATAATTCAATAAAGGGTACATCGCTCGGCTCTAACTTAACGCGTTTTTTATAGGTCGTCCCTACTGAGCCAGTAAATAAAATCCCGATCTGGTTGTTCAGTACTTCTGGCGCGTGCTCTTGGCTTGCGGTCGGCAATAAGTCTTCAATGGCGACAATTTCAATGGGCGTTGAAAACTCAATGCTGGATGGAATCGGTTTTATACCCAGCTTATAAATAAGGTTGGTATATTTTGTCGGGTTTTTCTGCTTAAGAATCAAGCTTTGGTTGTATGGTGTTGGCGTCTTAAAGCGAATGGTTTCTATGGTTTTGGTTTTATCCAACTGGCTTAGATAAGCTGCTTTAACAGTATTGCCATCGAGGTCGGTAACGGTAGTTAAGCGTGGATTGAACTTAGCGGTTTTGACTGGCTTACGATAGGTTAGCACTATTTCGCCGTCGTCTGGATCGACCGACTCAAGCGAGCTAATACTAACAAGCCCTTGCACTTGGCTGTACTGGATGTAAAACCACAAAGCACCGATTAACACAAAGATCAGCGCTGCGATGCCAGCCACTATTTTGCCGGCTCGACCGCCTTTGGTGGCTGACGTTACTTCAGAAACTTCGGCAGAGTCATCCTTATGCTCTTCACTCTCAACGACTTCATTCTTATCAGACACGCTACATTCCTTTTCATTTAAGCAGTAAATACACCCTACATGGGTTATCCAGCACCGAGGCGTTATTAACCTAAACCTCAGTGGAAACCCAATAACCAGAGCTCTTAATAACCCAGAGCCCTTAATAACCTAGAATAATATACAGTGGCTAGTTTAATGTCACATCGCTATTAAAAATGGCGACGGTCTCTCATTTTGAACTCACAACAACATCATCCGGCTTATCCATAGACAAAACCGATTGCCGCATTAGGAACCGAGCATAGGTAGGAATTCTGCTGAAAAACGTGCAAAGCTTTATGGCAAACAGGTAATATCGCTGCTTGTCTTCGATGCTGTTTGAGTGCTCCTATGAAATTTAGAATAAACACCGCAATGAAACCTATCGCCCAAAGACTACTAATCACCTGCTTAGCTTCGCTCGCGTCGATGGCCTACGCCATGGAACTGCGCGGAGACTTTACCCAAGGCAGCCTGATTCGAGGTAAGGTTGAGCCTGGCACTGCGGTGTTTCTAAATGACACCGCCGTTGCAGTGACTCCGGCAGGAGACTTTGCTATTGGCTTTGGTCGCGATGCACAACTCAGCCACGATCTCGTTACCAAACAGAGCAACGGTGTTGAGTTGCACCACACTATTGAATTAACCCCGCGCACTTACAATATTCAACGCATTAACGGTATTGCACCGGAGATCATGCAGCCGAGCGCAGAAAATATCGCCCGCGCACAAAAAGATGCCGTTATGGTCGCAGAAGCCCGCGCTGTAGCTTCAAGCCGAACCGACTTTTTAACTGACTTTATCTGGCCACTAACCGGCCGAATTACCGGCGTTTATGGCAGCCAACGAGTTTACAATGACCAACCTCGCCGACCGCATTTTGGTATTGATATCGCCGCGCCAACGGGCAGCAATGTCAAAGCCCCAGCCGATGGCGTTGTATCACTTTGGGTGCCTGACATGTTCTTTTCTGGTGGTACAATGGTGATCGATCATGGTTATGGTGTCAGCTCCAGCTTTTTGCATTTAAGCGCGGCGCTGGTCGAGGTGGGCGATGAAGTCAGCCAAGGCCAAGCGGTAGCAAAGGTCGGCTCAACTGGCCGCTCTACTGGGCCACACTTGGATTGGCGAATCAACTGGTTTGCGGAGCGTTTAGACCCAGCCACCGTCGTCGGTGATATGCCAAACCACTGATCAACATGAGTCCGACAAATCAACATTAAGCCTACAAATCAAGATTAACCCAACACTTCCGCATGACAGATTAAGTCATGCTTTAGCCATTTTTATAGGTGTTTTCCAATGAAGCCTAGCGTTAAACCAAACAACCCTAACTTTTCTTCTGGGCCTTGTAGCAAGCGTCCGGGGTACGACATTAACCAGCTCGATTTATCTTTATTAGGCCGCTCGCATCGCTCTGACGTTGGCGAAAAAGCGCTACAATTGGCTTGCACTAAAACAGCCGAATTGCTCGGTTTACCAGAAGGTTATCGAGTTGGCGTGGTGCCCGCTTCCGATACTGGCGCGATGGAAATGGCAATGTGGAATCTACTGGGTGAGCGCCCAGTTGACGTGTTCAGTTGGGAGTCGTTCGGTCAAGGCTGGGTGACGGATATCACCAAGCAGCTGAATCTGCGCGACGTTAATATTTTCAGCGCCGATTACGGTGAACTGCCGGATATGCAACAAGCCAACCCTGAGCATGATCAGGTGTTTACTTGGAACGGTACAACTTCCGGCGTTAAGCTGCCAGATGCCGACTGGATTGCCGACGATCGAGCCGGTTTAACACTTTGCGATGCTACTTCTGCGGTATTTGCTATGCAATTACCGTGGCACAAACTCGATGTAATCACCTTCTCTTGGCAAAAGGTGCTCGGCGGTGAAGGCGGTCACGGCATGTTGATTTTATCACCTAAAGCTGTTGCCCGACTGGAGTCATTCAGCCCCAGCATTCCGTTGCCAAAAATATTCCGCTTAACGCAAAACGGAAAACTGATCGAAGGGATCTTCCAAGGCTCGACCATTAACACGCCTTCGATGCTGTGCGTTGCCGACTATCTCGACGCGCTGGCTTGGGTAGAACAGCTAGGTGGTGTCAGCAAACTGATCGAAAAATCGCAGGCGAATTTAGCTGTTTTAACCGAATTTGTCGCCGCAACGCCGTGGATCGAGTTTTTAGCCAGCGATGCTGCGATTCGCTCAAACACCAGTGTTTGCTTTAAATTAGATTTGGCTGAAGCACAGGTCAAACAGATGATTCGTCTACTGGCCGAAGAGCAAGTCGCCTTCGATATTGGCTCCTACAAGGCCGCACCCGCTGGCCTGCGAATATGGGCTGGCGCTACGGTAGAACAGGCCGACTTAAGCGCTTTACTGCCTTGGCTAGAATGGGCCTATAACACCGTTCGAGAGCAGTAATTAGCCGACAATAGCGACTTTTTGTAGCTTTCTAGCATCGGCTCAATAACGCCAAACAACAAGCCCTAGCAATTAGGGCTTGCATCCCTTTGTTAATCCATTTACTAATAGACCATTGATAGAATTATTTTTCTATTCAAGAATATTAAAAGCTGGCTGATATATAAAAATAAAATATCCAGCAAACACAAATTATTTTCCGACACCCTCAAAACACAAAGAAGTACAATAATAGAGGTATTGGTATGAATTTATCGGTTGTAGCACGAATACGGCTAGGGTTTTTTGCCATCATCGCGTTGGTAATTGCAATATCAACCACAGCCTATCTCTCACAAACTCAGATGTCATCGAAGCTGGATTTAACAGCTAATAAGCTGACACACCTACTCGACGAAGCCAACAGCGTTTTAGTCGATCTTCAGCTCGCGAATCAGTCGATGCTGCTGCATGCAAACACTCAATTACCGGCAGACCGAAAGCTGCTCAGAGACAATTACACCGCCGCCAAGGCAGACTATCTCAATGCTGCGGCAGAACTCACTGAAGACTTAACAGACTACCCGCAATTGCAGCAGGAGATGATCGACGTCGACAGTGCTGCATCAAAAATGTTTGAGCAGTCAGAAAAGCATCTAGAACTGCACGATAATCGAATTACTGCGAATGAAAAATCGATTACCGAGCTGAATAACTTTCTCGATGTTTGGTCGTTTTTTGAAGACGACCTGAGCTATATCGCAGAAAGCGCTGAGGCAGAAGGGATAAGCAATGTCACTGCCAGTGCAGAAACCGCGTTGAATCATTCCTTAGCTGCCGTTGAGCTGCTAAAAAATACTCCGACCTTGGTGACATCCGCACAAGCAAAAACCTATGTGGAGCAACTTAGCGAATTACACGGCGCCTTTGTCGATGAGTTGAGTGTCATCATCAGCGCGATGCCCGACTACGCCATCGACCTAGAATATTATCGTGATGATTTTAATCGCGCCATCAACGAGCCATTGGGCGCATTCCAACAGAGGTTGGCGTATTTAGAATACAACGAACAAAGTATCGTCATCTTCAAAGCGGCAGCAGAGCAAATGGCGCAGATGACCACGGCGCTCAATAATATTGTCGCCGGTGTGCGCGATATTTCGAATCGAACGTTTCAGCAGTCCAATGCCTCGGTACAAACCTCGTTACTCGTTACGCTGGTTATGGCCGGTATTTCCATTAGCCTAGCCTTGGTTATTGCTACCTCTGTTGTCGCTTCGATACGAAAACCACTGGCGGATATTGTGCAATCGCTAAAGGCGCTGGCAGATGGCGATTTAACCAAACCGATTAAAAAGAAATATGGCTCCGAACTTGGCATGGTTGCTAACTCCATCAATAGCCTGATCGAAAAACTCGGCGCGCTGATTACTCGAGTACAAGAAGCCGCAGCGACCATCAGCGATGTATCCAGCCAAAACTATGAAATGAGTAACCGCACCAACGCCAGTGTCTCTAAACAGCGCGAACAGGCTGCGTCTGTTGCCGCGGCTGTGACAGAAATGGAATCGGCGGTGAACGAAGTTGCAACTCACGCCAACGAAGCCAGCACCGAAGTGGCGACCATTACCGATCAGGCAGAATCGAACATGGCGGCGATGGCTAAAAATTTAGAATTTGTTAGCCAGCTAAAACATTCGTTAGATGACGCGTCAGATATCATCAAGCAACTGTCTGATCAATCGCTGCACATTGGCGACATTTTAAATGTTATCCAAGAGATTGCAGAACAAACCAATCTACTAGCACTGAACGCCGCCATTGAAGCCGCGCGTGCTGGTGAGCAAGGTCGTGGTTTTGCTGTTGTGGCCGATGAAGTACGCACCTTGGCTACACGCACTCAGCAGTCGGCGACAGAAATTCGCGAGATGATCGACAGCTTGCAAAGCAAAGCTAAACAGGCGGTGACTATTGTTGAAAGCAACCAGAGCCATGCCGATCAGTCTTTGAGTCAAACAAAAGAAACCAACGAAACGCTGCAACAGATGCTGCAAGGTTTAGCCGCCATTAACGACATGAGTCGCTCAATTGCAGCGGCCTCAGAAGAGCAAAGTTCGGTTGCCAAAGAGGTGGCAGAAAGTGTGGTGAATATTTCTGATATGACCGAAAACATTGCCGACTCGGCTGAGCGCGCTGCGAGCAATAGCCAGTCGTTAAATCAGTTGTCTAATACGCAATCGGAATTGGTCAGTCAGTTTATTGTTAGCTCTCAAGCTTCTGAGCTGCCTCAAACGTCTGAACCGACAGAGGCATTGCAGGCTCGCGGTGATCAAGGTGATCTTGAAACAGAAGATGACCCTAAACCCGCGCTTGCAAATTAGTCCGTTGATCATTGCTTAACACTAGCGCCGACTTAAAACAGCGGCGCTAGCATTCAGCAAACTAGACCGGAGCCTTAACCTCAGCGGCAGGCAAACGAACCGGTCGCTCAGGTACCGGCAATGAAGGGATCAGCTGGCTACTAATCAGCGACAGCAATGCAATGACGGCCCCCAAATAGAAAACCGCACTAGGCGACACCAACCAAACCAAACCTAACAACACCGGTAATACAACCGCAGCGATGTGATTAATAGTAAAGGAAACACCTGCTGATGAGGCCATATCTTTTGGATCGGCGATTTTTTGAAAGTAGGTTTTAATGGCAATCGCAAAGGCAAAAAATAAATGGTCGACCACATAAAGTGTTGCCGCAACCCAGGCTGTTTCCACAACGGCGTAACTGGCAAACACGATGATCAAACCAATGTACTCAATGGTCAGTGCTTTGCGATCACCGACTCGGCCAATCCAAGCGCCAATCTTTTTAGCAAACAGCATGTTAAAGAAGTGATTAATTAACAGCAGTAACGCAACTTGACCAGCGCTGTAACCGAACTTTTCAACCATTAAAAAGCCAGCAAAAACGACAAAGATTTGCCGACGCGCGCCACTTAAAAAAGTCAGCCAATAAAACAGCCAGTAGCGTTTTTTTAGCACCAATTTTTTCTGCTGTATTTCTCTTGCAGGAAACAGCGGATAGCGCAACGCCATATAGATAACCGCAATCAGCGTTAGCCCACCGAACAGGGCGTAAACATAACGATAATCTAACTGAAAATAGTCAATCGACAGCCAAACTCCGCCGAACGAAATGATCGCGGCAATCGCCTTAATAGAAAGCGCCTTACCCATAAATTCTGCCGCATGGTCTTTCGAGATCCATTGTAGGGTGAGCGATTGATTGATGGTTTCAAAATAATGAAAGCCAATCGACATAATCACCGTGGTGATATAAAGCCCCAATACCGACGGGAAAAAGCCAGTAATAAAAACACCAAAACCTAATAGGAAAAGCGATACCACGGCAAAGCGTTGCTCATGGATATACCAAAGTAAAAACACTGCGGTAAAGGCTAAAAAGCCCGGCACTTCTCGTAAGCTCTGTAAGATACCAATTTCACGGCCAGTAAAGGCGGCCGCTTCAATCGAAAAGTTATTTAACAGTGCCATCCATGTCGAAAATGCAATCGGCATGGCAAAGGCAACCAACAACAAAAAGTGCTCTCTTAGTTTTTGGTCATTCTGGTGATGGTTTTCTGATTTTTTATCAAACAATTTAATGCTCTCCACAGACGCGACAAGAAGCCGATGCTCCGTATTCAAAAGTTTGCCATTGCATCGCCATGGCGTCCCAAACCAGCAACCGCTTAAGCAGCGGCTGGCCAATATTTAACAACAGTTTAATGGCTTCAACTGCCATCACTGAGCCAATGGTTCCAACCACCGGCCCCAGTACACCGCTTTCGGCGCAAGATAAATTTTCTTCTGTATTTGGATAAACGCAGGCTAAGCAAGGGCTTTGTTGCTGGCGAAAATCAAAGCTGGTCACTTGCCCAGAAAAGCCAATCGCCGCACCAGAAACCAATGGGGTTTTATGCTCCCGGCAATACTGATTTACAACTAAACGGCTGGCGATGTTGTCGGTACCGACAATCACTAAATCGCTCTGCTGCAAAAGTTGCTCAACATTATCGGCAGTTAAACGAAGCTGGTGCGTTGTTATTTCTATGCCGCTATTAAGCGCCTGTAAATTGCTCTTTGCGGCACTTACTTTGGCCTGCCCGACTTGCTGTTCGTTAAACAGTACTTGCCGCTGTAAATTGGTTTCATCGACGCTGTCGTCGTCGATAAGTATTAACTGACCAACACCGGCGGCGGCTAAATACTGTAAAACGGGACTGCCTAAGCCACCGGCACCCACGACCACAACTCGACTCGCAAGCAAGCTCTGCTGGCCTGCAATATCGACATCGTTGAGTAGAATATTTCGAGCATAACGAAGTAATTGGGTATCGTTTAGGTCGGCCATAGTATTCTTTTCATATTACAAAAAAACAAACATTAGCATTTTTTAACCGCTGAACGCTAAAAAATAAAAAGCCCAAACGAGGCGATCGTTCGGGCTTTTTATTTTACCTAATGGCAATGCTAACAGGACAGCCGTTACACGCTAAAACGGCGAGCAGAAGCGACTAAGCTTCTTTTGCGGCCTGTTCAACCAACGGCTTTAATTCACCGTTTTCAAACATTTCGGTAATGATATCGCAACCACCAACCAGCTCACCTTTCACCCACAACTGCGGGAAGGTTGGCCAATTAGCGAATTTAGGTAATTCTGCGCGAATATCCTGATGCTCTAGAATGTCGACATAGGCAAAACGCTCGCCACATGACATAAGAGCCTGTACCGCCTTAGCCGAAAAGCCACAACGAGGTTGGTTTGGGTTACCCTTCATATAAAGCAGAATGGTGTTTTCTGAAATTTGCTGTTGAATATTATCGAGAGTTTCGCTCATTTTAATAACCTACTAATTTGGTCAGATATTTAAGCCTATTGTACTGATTTCGCGCTTATCTGCCAGCACCTGATCAGACTTATTGAAGCCCACTATTAGGCGTGTTAGCCTGTTCGTTTTCCCGCCAAAAAATATGGAGCATCCACTATGGCAGTCCGACACTTTCTAACATTAAATGATTTGAGCCCTACTGAAGCTAAGCAAATTATAAAGCGCGCTTCAGAATTACGCCAAATGCATGAAAGCCGGACCGTCTTTGAGCCCTATAAAGGCCGCGTATTGGCGATGATTTTTGAAAAATCCTCGACCCGTACTCGCGTCTCTTTTGAAGCAGGCATGAACCAATTTGGTGGCAGTGCGATCTTTTTATCGCCTAACGACACCCAACTCGGTCGTGGTGAGCCGATCGAAGACACCTCTCGCGTGCTGTCGGAGATGGTCGACATCGTTATGATTCGTACTTTCGAACACAGTAAAATCGAAAAATTTGCCGAGTACAGCAGTCTGCCAGTCATCAACGCCCTTACCGATGATTATCACCCGTGCCAGCTATTGGCCGATGTGCAAGCCTATACCGAAGCGCGCGGCGACATTCAGGGTAAAACAGCGGTTTGGATTGGCGATGGCAATAACATGTGCAACAGCTACATCAATGCCGCCATGCTGTTTGATTTTAAACTCAACATCGCTTGCCCAGAAGGCTATGAGCCAATGGCTGAATTGCTAGAAAAAGCTGGTGATCGCGTCACCATCTATCGTTCGGTTGAAGAGGCGACAAAGGGCGCGCATCTTGTCACCACCGATGTTTGGGCCAGCATGGGCCAAGAGGAAGAAGCGAAAAAACGCATGGCCGATTTTGCAGGCTATCAGGTTTCGCCTGCATTAATGGATACTGCAGACCCAGAAGCGGTATTCCTGCATTGCCTACCGGCTCACCGAGGCGAAGAAATCAGCGAAGACATGCTTGATGACCCTCGCTCTATTGTCTTCCCGCAAGCCGGTAATCGTTTGCACGCGCAAAAAGCACTGATGGAATTCTTGTTGACCGAAGCCGGTAAGTAAGCAAACAAAAGACTCAAACGAGAACGACAAACCAGAGGCTCAAAGCCAAAACCTAAAAGCCAGCTTTCGCTGGCTTTTTAATAGCGTTAATTTAAAGATCGCTCAAAAAATAGGCATCGACGGTAGGCATAAAATCTGCTGTGAATCTGCCGAGAGTAATTAGCGATAAGAAGGCAAGCTGGTTACCGATCAGTCCTTTAACGCCTCTATTGCCTGATGCTGAGTCATGAAGATCTGCCCACTCAAATTTTCAATTAAATCCGAACCCTGTAGCCTATCTATGACTGGCCCTTTAACTTCAGATAAATGAAGTTTAATGTCGGCATTCTCTAAACGATCTGCAATTTTCTCTAAGCTTTGTAACGCGCTTGCATCAATCATATTAATGGCACTGCACATAAGAACTAAATGATCAATTTTGGGGTTTTGTGACACCAGAGTCTGCAATCGTTCTTCTAGTGAGCGAGCATTGGCAAAAAATAAATTCTCATCAATACGGACAGTTAAGATACTAGGGTGCGTTTCAACTTCGTAACGATCAACGTTCCGAAAATTTTCAGTACCTGATAGCCGCCCCACTACAGCAATATGTGGATGGCTGGTATGCCAAAGAAAAAACAATAACGATAAAACTACACCAACAATCAAACCGGCTTGCATTCCCTCAACCAATACTGTGACAAAGGTGATCGCCAATAAAAAGGCTTCTTTTTTTGAATAACGCCATAAGCTAAGAAAATCTTCAACGCTAATCAACTTTGCCATCGATATAGAAATAATCGACGCCAGTAGCACATTTGGTAAATAGAAAAACAATGGTGTTAAAAATAATAAGATCAGCAGAATAAATACTGAAGTTACAATACCAACCATGGGCGTTTTTGCACCGCAGTCGGCATTCAGTACCGAACGAGAAAAACCTCCGGTAACTGGAAAGGCACCAGACAATGCAGAACCGATATTGGCTAAACCCAGACCAATAAGTTCCTGATTGGGATCAATATCCTGACGACGTTTTGCGGCAAAAGATTGAGCAACAGACATCGAACCAACAAACCCAATAATGCTGATCAAAAATGCCCCTGGCAGCAAGCCTAATATTAATTCGAAACTGATCATTTCAGTTGGAATAGTAGGAATGCTTGTCGGAATATAGCCAATAATATGCACACCCGTTTTATCTAATGAGCCGAGCCAAACGACGAGTGTCATCAGGATCACAACAAATACAGCGCCAGACTTGCCCAATAATAAAACCGTTGTTTTTGCACAACCGATACGCTGTAAGAAGGTCGCAAAGTATCGCCGCATCAACAGCAATAAAGCGAGTGAACAAAGACTTAACCACAGCGTTGGATAGTGTGTATCAGATAGATGAGCAAACAGGCTCATGACTATAGGGATAAGGGTGTCACCTTGCGCCTGAATACCAAGTAGATGCTTTAACTGCCCCAAAATCACCAATAATGCAGAAGCGCTGATAAAGCCTGAGATAACAGGATGACTTAATAAATTGGTTAAAAAACCCAACTTCAAAATACTCAGTATTAACAGACATCCACCAGATAAAAGCGCAAGTAGCATAGCAATTGCTGCGTATTGCTCAGTGCCTGAAACCGCGAATGGGGCGACAACTGAAGCAGTCATTAGCGAGGTTAACGCAACTGGGCCTACCGCTAGGGTGCGGCTCGTCCCAAACAAAGAATACAAAATGGATGGCAAAATACTGGCGTACAGGCCAGTCACGGCTGGCAAGCCTGCCAACATGGCATAGGCTAAACTCTGCGGTATCACCATGACAGTAAAAACAAGGCTCGAAATGATATCTTGCTGCAAATCTATTTTTGAATAGCCTTGCAGCCAAGCTGCAGCAGGTAAGAGTTTTGCTAATTTCATGATTTACAGTGCCGTAATGGTGAAATGGAGGCGCACACTAGACTTCTTTTTGATATGCAAAGAAGTTATAAGGTTATTACTAAAAACTCAACCCCGAAGTGCGATAACTCCTAACCAGCTAAGTAACAGCTTATTTTAAGGCCCAATCGACATGGCTAACACCATACTCAAGGTGGCGTAATCTTCACCGGACTGTTCATGCAACTGATTAAAAAACTGCTGGGCTGCTTTTAAATCTCGCTGGCTGGTTGGTTTTTTAGTGACGATGCCTTCATTGACCAATACACGAACCACATCATCGGTGAGCGTGAAGGTATCTTTGCCGACCATACGCAAAAAACGTGCACCGCCGTCGCCACCTAAATGGCTGCCGTGTTTCTTTAAATAAGCCCACAGGCCGACAATATCGTCGCAAGGCCATTGGGTTAAAAAAGCACCAAAGCTGCCATGCTCGGCGGCAACATCGAGCACCATTTGCGCATTGATCGGGATGGTTTTCATCTTGCCCCAATGACGTATCAGGTCGCTGTTTTGCATCAGCTGTTCAAAACGGTCGTCATCGATAAGCCGACAGGCTTGTGGATTAAACTGCCAAAAAGCCTCTTCGAAGGCTGGCCATTTGCTATCGACCAGTGAATGCTTCATGCCTGCGCGAAACACCCGCCGACTGATATCACTGAGGTATTGCGCATCGCTAACCGACTGCAACTGTTCACTAGAGTGTGGTACCGGTAAGCGAGCGCGAATGGCTGCTTCGCTCTGATGATGCGCTAAGGCTTGCTGCCAATAGTCTTCAAACTTCATTTATCCGATGTATCCAAATTTAATGATGCAGAATTGATGCAATAACGTAAGCCTGTGTGTTGCTCCGGCCCGTCAGGAAAAACATGGCCTAAATGCGCATCACACTGGGCGCAAAGCACTTCCACCCGAACCATACCGTGCGAGCGATCTTCACGCTCAACAATGGCAGACTTATCAAGACTGTCATAAAAACTTGGCCAGCCACAACCGGCATCGTATTTTGTCGACGACTCAAACAGCGGTGCCTCACAACAAATGCAACGGTAAGTACCCTGTGCGGTTTCGTTCCAGTAAACGCCGGTAAAAGGCCTTTCGGTATGCGCTTTGCGTGTTACCAAAAACTGTTCTTCATCAAGCTGCGCTCGCCATTGGTCATCGGTCTTGGTTACCTTGTCAGTCACCGTTCATTACCTCCGTTTGTTATTGCATACTCTGATCGATCTCTGATCTATTTTATCGAGCATGCTCATTAAGCTCACTATACCTAAAGTCACTGCACCAAACGACAATGCTATAGTGCCAATTTATCATTAGGGTTTGCTCGCATTTGTCGTTAACATTTAAGTCAATTAAACTGACTGACTATAAAACACAAAACTGGCAACTCTGAGACCAGCGTTAACTTAAGTTAGTTGCAAAACGTTATATGTTTAAACGTGAATCGCTGCAGCTATTTCGTTTATCTAAACTTTTAACTTTTATCTAGACTATTAAAGAGCACCCCATGACCGATTTTAAAAAGTCCGACAAATTGGCAAATATTTTTTACGAAATCCGAGGCCCGGTCATGGACGAAGCAGCCCGTTTAGAAGATGAGGGGCATCGCATCTTAAAGTTAAACATTGGTAACCCAAAACCCTTCGGTTTTGACGCGCCCGATGAAATCATCACCGATGTTATTAAAAACTTACCTCACTCTGAGGGTTATTCAGAATCTAAAGGCATTTACTCGGCGCGCAAAGCGGTTATGCAGTACTACCAAAAGCAGCGCGTACACAATGTTGATGTCGATGATATTTACTTAGGCAACGGCGCTAGCGAGCTGATTCATTTGGCTTGTACTAGCATGGTCAATACCGGAGATGAGGTGTTAATTCCATCGCCGGACTACCCGTTATGGACCGGCGTTGTCACCCTGACTGGCGGCAAGGCGGTGCATTATGTTTGCGACGAACAGTCGGATTGGTTCCCTGACCTTGATGACATTCGCAGTAAAATCACGCCGAATACCAAAGCCATGGTGATCATTAACCCCAATAATCCAACCGGTGCGGTTTATTCGAAAGAAGTTTTGCTCGAACTGATCGAAATTGCTCGACAAAATAAGCTGATCATCTTGGCTGATGAAATTTATGACAAGATCGTCTTTGATGGTGTTGTTCATCACCCGCTTGCAGCGTTGTCGACCGACGTATTAACGCTGACCTTTAATGGCCTTTCTAAGGCTTATCGCTTATGTGGCTGGCGCTCTGGTTGGATGATGGTGTCAGGGCCTAAGCATCTAGCACAGGATTTAATCCAAGGTTTTAATATGCTCGCCAGCATGCGCCTTTGCCCTAACGTACCGGCGCAATATGCCATTCAAACCTCACTTGGCGGCTACCAAACCATTAACGACTTGGTGGCACCGCAAGGCCGAATGTACGAGCAGCGTAACCTCGCGGTTAACATTATCAATTCGATCGACGGACTCTCGGTTGTTAAACCGAAAGGCGCTCTTTACCTGTTTGTTAAAATGGATAAAAAGAAATTTGGCATCAAAGACGATGAACAGATGGCACTCGATTTACTGCGCCAAGAAAAGATTTTAGTGGTACATGGTCGCGGCTTTAACTACCACGATGTTGATCATTTCCGAATGGTATTCTTACCTTCGCAAGAAACACTAAACGATGCTGCTGAACGTATGCAGCGTTTCTTTAATAACTATAAACAATAACAACTATCAGCAATCTTAAACCTATAGGCCGACTTTCAATTACGACAGTCGGCCTATCAGTCAAACACTAAAGCCGAACGGCCGTAATCGTTGTGCTAATTCTGCGGGAGCTTGTTCGATAACGACAGAGGCAATTTCTCGGCGTGTTGGGTAATTTTTACGCAAAGCATCGAACGCCTGCGCACTGACCACACCCTGATTCAACGCCTGCTTTAAGGCTTGAGTATCTTCTGCTGGATCATAAACCGCTAACACTAATCGGCTGATCCAAGTATCGATATCAGCATGCTGATGTTGCAATGCATTGACCACTCCAGCCTTGGGGACGCTTACCTGTTCACTGACAAAGGTCTCACCAAGCCATTGGTAAAAAGCTTTAGCCAGCATGCGCGTGCCTTCAAACTTACCTTCCAAGCTGTAACCGGCAACGTGCGGTGAGGCTAACGCAACCTGTTGCAGCTGCTGCTCAGTGACAACCGGCTCTTGCGGC
This sequence comes from Reinekea thalattae, assembly GCF_008041945.1. Classification (NCBI taxonomy): domain Bacteria; kingdom Pseudomonadati; phylum Pseudomonadota; class Gammaproteobacteria; order Oceanospirillales; family Saccharospirillaceae; genus Reinekea; species Reinekea thalattae. Next base: position 1,191,530 of record NZ_VKAD01000001.1, read on the forward strand.
CAAACATCGAGTACCGCATTAAGCTCACCAGAATCTATTTTTTGCGCTAGCGCAGGCCCTTCAATAACCGGACCGCGACCGGCATTAATAATCCAACAGCCTGGGCGCAAGAGATTAAGCTGTTGCTGATTAAATAGATGATGAGTGGCGTGATCGCCTTTGGTTGTGTGCGGCGTGTGCAGACAAACAATATCGCTTTGCTGCAATAGCTCTTGTAATTCCACATGCTCCGGCAGCGAACCCTTCTGGTAGCGGATAGGATCACACAGTAACAGCTTGCAACCTAACCGCTGCAAACGCTCGGCGACCTTGCCGCCAACATTGCCAACGCCGACAATGCCAATGGTTTTATGTTGCCAATCCAGTTGACGGTCTAAATACAACCGGGCAAAAACAGACAGCAGCCAATCGCAAACCGATTGCGCATTACAGCCGGGCGCATGATGGAACTGAATGGATTTTGAATTTAGATAAGCAAGGTCGATATGATCCGTACCAATGGTCGCACTGCCAACGAAACGGATCAGGGTATTCTCAAGAAGTGCTTGGTTTACCTGAGTGACGGAGCGCACCAACAGAGCGTCGGCTTGGCTTAAATCATCGGCCGTCAGTGAACGACCGGGTTTGCGCACAATGGAACTGGCCACTGGCGCAAACCACTCTTCAACGTTGGGCATGTTTTCATCGGCGATGATACGCAACGTAGTAAACCTTATGCTTTTGGTAGACTCTCAGACTCTTGCTCTGAAGCATCGTCAGCCTTGGCTTCGTCATCAGCCTGTTCATCGACAAACACTTCAACCGTGATTTCAGGACCTGTTTCGGTTTCATCAACCACAACTTGGGTCACTTGACCAACTGGCTCACCTAAAACTTCAGCAACAGTTTGAGTTGCCGTTAATTCAGCAATTTGCTCAACTTCACTGGCTGGCTCAGGCTTATTAACAGAATCAGTATCACTAACCGACTCAGACTCGACACTTACTTCTTCAACCTCAACCACTGGCGCAGCAACGCCATCTTTAAACAGGTGTTCTGGCAACTGTTCTAGGTCGATTTTACGCTTAATGTATTCTTCGATTGCTGGGATTTGGAACGAATCATCTTCACAAGCAAAGCTGATCGAAACACCTTTTTTACCAGCACGGCCAGTACGACCAATACGGTGTACGTAATCTTCGGCATCTTCAGGCAAGGTAAAGTTAATGACGTGAGAAACACCATCAACATGAATACCACGGCCAGCAACATCGGTTGCTACAAGCACGCTGAATTTACCTTCTTTAAAGCCATCTAATGTACGCACACGTTTGTTTTGCGGTACATCACCAGAAAGTACTTGGCAGGCAATGCCATCGGCTTTTAGCTTTTCAGACAGATCACGTACGATATCGCGGCGATTAGCGAAAACCATGACTCGATCAGCGCCCTCTTGTTTTACGATGCGACGTAATACGGCGTATTTTTCATCTGCTGAAACCAAATAGACGTGCTGTTCAACATCGTCAGAGGTTTTAACTTTAGGTTCAACTTCGACTCTGACCGGATCGTTGGTCCAACGCTCAGTCAAATTCAAGATATCTGGTGAGAAAGTTGCCGAGAACAATAATGTCTGGCGGTCTTCAGTACGCGGCGTGGCACGAACAATGGTTTTGATGTCTGGAATAAAGCCCATGTCTAACATGCGATCGGCTTCGTCGATGACCAACATTTCAACCTGATCTAAGAACACAACTTTGCGGTTCATAAAGTCGATCAATCGACCTGGTGTTGCCACTAGAATATCGCAACGCTGTTCAGTCAATTGCTTCTGCTGTTTGTCGAAGTCCATACCGCCAACAACAGCAGCAACTTTTAAGCGGCTGTATTTGGTTAGCGAACGTGCATCTTCTTCAATTTGCAAAGCCAGCTCACGAGTTGGCGCTAAAATCAAAGCGCGAGGCTCACCGGCATACTGCTCTTCTAACTTATGTTCGAGCAAATCGGTAATCACGGTGATTAAGAAGGCTGCTGTTTTACCAGTACCTGTTTGAGCTTTACCAATGCAGTCATGACCATCTAATGAATAGGGTAAGGTCATCGCTTGGATCGGGCTGCAATATTGGTAGCCAACTTCTTGAATAGCACGCATCAGTGCAATCGGTAAAAACAGGTCGTGAAAACGAACCTTGCCCGCTTCTTCTTTGACTTTGAATTGGGAGATATGCCAACGAGGGCGACGGTAACGCTTATTTTGAGTAGACACTAAGTTATATTTCTCTGCTATGGGTTGAGCGCGCAGCATTCATACCCTGGTTTAATTGACTACTAGTGTAGACTAGTAAATTAACGGCTCCGGATTTATCGAACATCGGAGCTTAAAGCAGCGGCAAAACGGACGTTGATCGTCAGGCGTTCTGACCTACTTTAAAAACGCGCAAGATTGTAGCTCATTTTTTAGCTAATCACGACAGCCTAAGGCCAAGATTCAACGACTGGGCGCGACAAATTCTATTTTTGCTAAGTCGGTTTGGTAAATTTCGGCCAATTTTTGCTGTAAACGCGCCGTTCGAGCCGATAAACCTGAAGCTCTCAAGCTGATTGCTTTGTCATAAACACGCATGGCAAATGGCAAGGTGTCGTAATTTGGCAACGATAGATTGTCCGCACTGACGCGAAATGTACGACCGCAAGCCAAGGCGAGATGCCATTCAATCGCCTGCGGGTAAACCTCAACCTGCTCAAATTGCTGTTGCTGATCAGCATTACGGCCGTCTTCAGCATACCAATAGCCATAATCCAGTAACTGCCGCCGAGCTTCGCCGGCCACACACCAATGCGCCAACTCGTGCAATGCACTATTAAAGTAGCCGTGAGCGAAATGGATTTCGTGGTATGGACGCGACGCATCAGCCGGTAAATAAAGCGGCTCGGCATCTGAAGCCACTAAAGCAGTCTGCCAATGTTCTTGCAGCCAAGGGTTTAATTGCTGCAACAGATGCTCGACACCTGCTTCCCATAAATCGGCTGCCAAAAGATGCTTCATTAGTTTCTAATTCCCTAACTCTCACTCATTCGTAATGCGCGCCAGTTTACCAGCTTAAAACCAAAACCGACAAAACAGGCCATTGAGTCATTGGCAGACAATAAAACAGTATCACTTGTAAAACAGAACCGTTTGATCGTTGGTCGGCGTCTGCTAATATCCGGCCTCTACAGATAACCAAACTGAACCGCACGCATGCAAATAGATGAAAGTCACCAGCCGTTGGCTGGAAAAAACGAATCCCTAATTAGCCGAATAAAAAAAGAATGGTCAACGCTTGCTGTTTTAGGCGCGCCTATTCTTATTGGTCAGCTGGCGCAAATTGCCAATGGCGTTATCGATACCCTTATGGCAGGTCGCGCCAGTGCTGAAGATCTCAGCGGCGTCGCCATTGGCAACAGCCTGTGGGTGCCGCTTTTCTTATTCATGATGGGTTTACTCAATTCGACTCAACCGATTATTTCTGGCCATCGCGGTGCAAAGCAGTTTGATAAAATCATGCCGGTGACCTGGAATGCCTTCTATATTGCGCTGATTGCCGCAGCGATAACGATCGCCCTGCTGACGCATGTTTCGCCAGTGCTAAATGGGCTAGATATGGAAGCCGCCGCAGCTGACATCACAGTGGGTTATCTTAATGCGTTTGTTTGGGGTGTGCCGGCGGTATTCACTCTAGTGACGCTGCGAGGCCTGACCGATGGTCTTGGCAAAACCAAAATTTTTATGGCCTTTTCAATCTTATCCGCCTGCATTAACGCGCCGTTAAATTACATTTTCATTTTTGGCAAATTCGGTATGCCCGAGCTTGGCGGTGTTGGTTGTGGCTGGGCGACTGCCATTGCGAATTGGGCCAGCCTGCTACTGTTAGTCCTTTACTTGAACCGCGCCAAAGCATTTGAACAGCTTCGTTTGTGGCAACATCGCACACTGCCTAATCGTCAATCGATCTTAGAAATTATCCGCCTTGGTATACCGATTGGCTTTACTATTTTTGTTGAAGCGACGATGTTTTCGGTGGTTGCTTTACTTATGGTGCCCTTTGGTTCTGTGGCTGTTGCAGGCCACCAAATTGCACTTAACGTGACCAGCGTGCTCTTTATGGTGCCGCTCAGTTTAGGCTTTGCACTCACCTTGCGAATCTCTTTTTTACTCGGTGCTCAACAACCCAAAGAAGCCAAACTCGCTGCTCGTAGCACAGTTTTTTTAGCCGTCGTCATTGCGCTATTTTACTGTGCGCTACTACTAACGTTCTCCCGCCAGATTGCTGGACTTTACAGTCACGAGGCTGATGTCATCGCGATGGCAGCAAAACTGATTAGCTTTGCGGCCATGTTCCAAGTGGCCGACAGTGTCCAAGTTTCTTCGATCAGCGCATTGCGTGGCTATCGCGACACCAAAATACCGATGTTTATTATGATTTCATCATTCTGGATCGTCGGCATTCCATTGGGCTACATCCTTGCCAACACGAACTGGTTATTACCGGCGCAAGGGCCAAAAGGCTTTTGGATTGGTCTGATTTTAGGTTTGTCGCATGCAGCCTGCTGGTTGTTATTCCGGTTAATCACCAAAAAACATAAGCTTGCTGTTTAAACTTGCGGTTTAAAAGAGTCGGCAATAAAAAAGGCAGCGATTAACGGCTGCCTTTTTTAATCCAGTAATGATATTCATCATCCTGCGTTTCGGTTTTGATCAACTGATGCGGTAAAAACTCGCAAAACTTAGCGACATCGCGCTCGGTTGCAGGGTCAGTCGCTAATAGATGCACAACCTCATCAACCGCCATATTTCGAATGGCTTTATGCAGCATCATAATGGGTTCAGGGCAACGTAAGCCTCGGGTATCTAATTCGGTATCTGTACTCATCCGTTTTGATTCCTAAGATTCAGGTAGACGGTAATTTCTTCACGATCGTGATATAGATGGCGCGCTTGGAAGATCGCAGACGGATGCTGCTCAGCAATCAAATTATCCAACTCTTCTTTAATTTCCTGCCACTGATGCAGGCGCTTTTTCATCGGTAATTTCAAGTTGAAGATTGCCGCCTTGGCATGCTGTTGGTGCAGCCACTGATACATCAACCGAGCCACTTTAGCTGGCTTTTCAACCATATCGCAGACCAGCCAATCGACTCGCTTTTTAGGCTTCCAGATAAAGCCATCTTCTTGCACATGATCAACAAGAGCGGTATCCATCAGTTGCGTATCCATCGACCCATTATCGACCGCATGAACGTATATTTTTTGGTTCACTAACTGCCAAGTCCAACCACCTGGCGCTGCACCTAAATCGACAGCAGTATGATGATCGGCTAATTGTTCACGCCAATCGGAACCTAAAAAATGAATAAAGGCTTCTTCTAATTTTAATGTACTACGACTGGGCGCACCGGCTGGAAATTTAAGCCGTGCAACACCCATCGGCCAACTGGCTCGACAGTTTGGCGAATCAACGCCAATAATCACATTGCTAGAGTCACTAAAAAAAAGTCTTAAGGCAGGTAAGTCGGCGCGTTCTTTTTTAGTCAGCAGTCCTTCCCGACGCAAGGCTTGGCGTAACGGGTTAACAAACTTACTGGCAAAACGAGAGGTTGAATGGAATTCATCGCCTTCTGCATATTCACAGCTAACATTGCCAAAACCGGCTTTGTTTCGTTTTTCAAGTCGAGCAATGGCAGCAATAATCGGCGTCAACCGATCTTGCGTATCTAATTCCGTTAAGCGCTCAGTTACCGGCCAGCCATCACGAGTAAAAACCAACTTAGGTAATAGTGGATAGACTTGCTCCGCCTGCTCGGTTTCAAATAACACAAAACCAGAGTTAGGCTGCAAATTGGCCCAACCAAACGCCCCTTTGTGACTGGCGGCGTCGACGACCTCAGCGAGGCATTCTTTTTCAAAGCCAGGGCGGCAATACAATAATAAGGCTGTCATCTAATGGTTTCGTTGTAGTAAGGATTGGGCAAAAGACAGCGCACGCATCTCTGTCCATAAGGGTTTATTAATACGCCAGCGCGCAAAGCCAACATGACCACCCGACATTGGGATTTCTAATTGCAAATGCTTACAACGTTCTAAACAACGGCAATCTTTGCTTTGACGCGATAAGAACGGATCGTTATCTGCATTTACGACCAGGGTTGGTCGCTGCAACTGACTCAATGCAGGCTTACTGGAACAACGCTGCCAATAGTCCGCCGCGCTGTCAAAACCATGCAACGGTGCGGTGTAACGCTCATCAAACTGATGAAAGGTTTGAATTTCATCAAAGCCGGTACTGGAAACTAATTTTGGGAATTGACGCGCCTTGTGTTCAATCTTCACTTTCAGATCTTTTAAAAAGCGCTTCATATAGATTCGCTGGGCAGGCTTGGCCAGCTCTTCAGCGCAACTGGTTAAATCCAGCGGCACACTAAAACCAACACCACCAACAACTTGGGCAGCTAAATTAGGGTCGGCCAATGCCAAGAGGGTTTGATTACCGCCCATACTGAAGCCGGCTAAAAATATCTGTTCAGCTTGATGCTGACTGACAACATGCTCGATGACGCTGTTTAAGTCATCAACAGTACCGCTGTGATAAAGGCGAGGTAGACGATTCATCGAACCGCCGCAGCTGCGGAAATTCCAGGCTTGAACGCTCCAGCCAGCCTGATAAAAATATTTAGCCAGCCCCTGTATATAGTGGGCACGACTGGAACCTTCCATGCCATGGCTAACAACCAACCAAGGAGCAGAGCGATCTGCTTGAGCCAGCGTGTCCAGCGTCAAAAAATCGCCATCCGGTAATTCCAGTTGGCTACGCTGAAAGGGCACGTCGACTCGACGCATCAGGTGAGGGAAAATCGTTTGAATATGGCCGTTAGATAGTCCATAGCCTGCGGTATATGCAGGAAAGTCGACGAATGCTTCAGTCACAAAACCGCCTCTCACTGTAAAAAAAGGCGGAATCATACTCCTTTGTAGAAAAAATGCACTGGCTCTTTGGTGACTTTTACTAGCCTTATCCCATGGCCATCATCAGGCCGTAACCTAACAATAGAATAAGCGCCAAAATTAAGCCGCCATAGCGGATTTGCTGACAGTAAGGGCAAGGTTTCTTAGCCATTATGACATCACCTTTTTTGGCATATAACGTAGGCTCAATGCATCGAAAAAGCCTTCCTTCAATTGCGCAATGTCTTTTTTGACTTCATCCACTAGATGAATCTCTTCGCCGGTCAAGGTCTGCTTTTCGGCATAAATTTGACGTCTTAAATTGACGATTCTAGCGCCATAAATACGTAATGAACGCTCAAGACGTTTCTCACCCAGCAGCAGCAAGGTGCTTTCAGCTTTGGTTAGCTCATGGAAAACCTCCGCCAACTCCTCACCGACCTTGGCCAGTTCGTCACGTCGACTGCGCGGCCAGTGCTGACCGTAGCGGGTGAACTCAGTCGCTAACGATAGATACTTTTGATAAACATAATGTACGCGCCCAACCTGAGCGGCGACATCTTCAAACAGCTGACGGCGGCGTGTAATTTCGGCTTCTTTGCGGCTGTCTAATGATTGATAGCGCTTTAAGTAGATAAGAAAACATAACCCACTGACCAACATACCTGTGGCAATTTTGACACCAGCATCGACCATTTCCAGAGTTACCATGGCAAACCTCACAATTTTTTGACGTTATAAACATACTGACAGTAACTCAGCAAAAACAGTGCCTATTTTTAATTGATTTAAAAGCAGCTCATCGCTAAGCGGCGATTTTCAGAAAAAAGTCAAAAAAAACAAACAATTAGGTATTGACTCTTTAACAACTGACACTACAATACGCCCCCGTTGTTCCTCGATAGCTCAGTTGGTAGAGCAGTAGACTGTTAATCTATTGGTCGCTGGTTCGAGTCCAGCTCGAGGAGCCACTTATTTCTTATAGCGTCAATTTAGTTTGGCGGTATAGCACCAACTTTTCCTCGATAGCTCAGTTGGTAGAGCAGTAGACTGTTAATCTATTGGTCGCTGGTTCGAGTCCAGCTCGAGGAGCCATTTTAAAAAGCGTGCCCATTTGGCACGCTTTTTTTTATTTCTGCCCTTCTAATTTGTTTCACTTCTAGCACTGCCGCTTCCTAAACAATCCTTACTGCTTAGAAACAGCACCCCTTACTACTCAGAAACTTTTATTTCTCAGATCGCATTTCTACTACTACTTTAGAAGACGACTGCTTCCAAAACATTAACACTGAAAGCTCTACTCAAAGGCTGCTGTTCATCGATAGCATTAATTGCAATCCCAACCCATACATTAGGATGATCTAAAATAAATAATTCTTATAATCGGAATCCATAAAATATATAATCCCCGCCCTAGATGACTTTGGCTATGTTTTAGCCAAAAGATGGAAAACTATTCATCTATTGATCGACATCATCTTTTTAAGTGCAACAACCTACAGAAGTAGGA